>NZ_JBFTID010000002.1:0-617083 GCF_056394605.1 Rhizobium sp. 10N427
GTTCAAGGACAAGCTTTTTCCTGATGTGCCGTTCGGCATGGCCAGCAACCCATGGGCGCAAGCCTATGCTGCTAGCGGTTACACCATGGTGACCGTCTTCGCGATCGGCTACGCCGTCGCAGTGGGAACCCTCGGATATCTGTTCAGGATTTCGAAAGGCGCGTTGCGTGCAACGTTCCTTGTACTCGCGATGTGGGTAGCCTTCTATTTTCATAGAAACGATTTGATGACCGAACTCGGCATCCTTAGACAGACACTTTATATCGCGATATTGGCGCTACTCGTCTCCGGCGGCGGATTTGCTATGAAACTGGGCATTGAGCGACTGCAGAACATTAGGCAGACCACCAAACGTTTGCCAAAACGAGAGGCCTGAACTCATGTATGGATGCCAGGAGCAGCCGAGGGCCATCCGCCGGAGTTAGGGATCGGTCTGGGCGTGAGGGTTAAAAAATGCTTGAATTGCTGGTTTGCGCTTCGTTGGTGGCTGTCGATGGAGACACGGTGAAGTGCCTGCCGACAGGGCAGAACATGCGTCTACTGGGAGAAGGTGTTCCGTTCGTCTCGGGGATCGATACCCCGGAGATAGGATCGCACGCAAAGTGCTTGAAGGAACGGAAGCTGGCGTTGATCGCCAAGGGAAGATTGAAAGAGCTTTTGGCTGAAAAGGGATTGCGTCTGGAATGGAGCGGCGCGGTGGACAAAACGCAGACGCACCGGCCGCTGATCAACATCTACCGGGCGAGCGGCGAGGAAGTCGGGCAGACGCTGTTGCGGGAAGGCTTTGCGCGCGTGTGGCGGCCGAATCATCGGAACGACTGGTGCGCGCCAGGTGCTTGAACCGTGGAACCGTTTGACGGATGGCCGCGTTCATAGGGCGCTGGCTCATTCCTCTGCCAGCTATGTCACTCTCGCGACTTGCCCCGCTCCGTGCGGGGCTTTCTTTTTACTCGATCTCGTAGACGGACGCGCGATCCGCGGTATCTCTCAACCCTTTGTACGAGGCGTGTCGGAGCTTCCCATCGGCCGTCCAAGCCCGATACTCGATCTCGGCTATCAGCCGCGGTCGTGTCCAGACGATGTTCTTGCGACGGCCGCCATAATCGATCGCCGGTTTCTTGGTAGCCAGCTTGTCTAGCTCCTCGCGCAGTTTCCACGTCGCGGCTTCCTTGAACCCGGTTCCGACCGATCCGACGTAGACGAGCTGTCCGCCGCTCTTGCCTGCCAGAAGGAGCGATCCGATACCTGCCCTTGCCGACATCGAGTGCTCATAGCCGACGATCGCAAAGCTGTCGGATTGGATGCACTTGATTTTAAGCCAATCTCCGAGACGCCCGCTGCGGTAGGTGCTGTTTCGATCTTTCGCGATGATACCTTCGAGGCCATGCTCGCAGGCAATTCGGAGAAGAGCGTCACCGTCAGCTTCGACTTCTTCCGATATCCGGATGGCGCCCTCGCCGGTAATGAGCCCTTCCAGCAAATGCCGGCGCGTCGCGAGTTCGGTGTTCAGGAAGGAATGACCATCGAAATAAAGCAGATCGAAAGCCATGAAGATGGCGTCGCCGGAGGTCGCCTTCCCGCTTCGGCCGCCGAGCGACTGCTGAAGGGCACTGAAATCCGATCGGCCTTGCTCGTCGAGAACAACCGCCTCGCCATCAAGGATGGCCGTGGAGACCGGCAGACCCTTGGCGGCGGCTTCGATGAGGGGGAAGCGGTGGGTCCAGTCGTGACCGCCTCTGGTGAGGATCCGGACGCCGGACGGCTCTATGTGAACGGCAAGACGATAGCCGTCCCATTTGACCTCGAAAGACCATTGCTCGCCTTGTGGCGGCTTGTGCTTCAGGAGGGCAAGACACGGTTCTATCCGTGCCGGCATTGGATCGAAGGGAAGGTTTGGCTGCGCAGGATCGCGCGGCTTGCGTGGCCGGGATCGAACCGGCTGATCGGCTTCGCGGAGAAGCGGCTTTGACTTCGGCGGCTTGGTCATGCCGCGAGTTCATCAGCAAATACTTAAAATGCAGTTTGTCTGGATACGTACAAAGGCGCCTTGTCCCGCTGATGTCGCGGGACTCTCATCATTCGATGTGATTAGTTTCGAGCGCTGATGCGTCTTGGCGGACACCTTGGCGCATGAAGGGCTCGCCGGTGTAATGAGTGGCGAGCCCTTTCTCGACTCTCATTGTGCCACGCTTTGCTTCGAGACACATCCCACGATTGCCTGCCCTGCGGCTGTCGATCCTCGCGCGGTAAGAAGGTGAGGCTTATCGGCGATGCCGTCATCAATCGCGATCTGTTTCTTCGCTGCCACAAAAGCCTCGACGAACATTTTCGCAGCAACACCTTCAAGGTGCGTTTGCGAAACAGCTAAATTATCGCCCACCGATCCTGTCTCGCCGTCTTGTACAAAGAGCAACTTGCCATCGAACGCGAACTTCATCTTCGGCCGGTACTCCGCAAGCTTGGCGTCATAGGTGAAGCCGGGTATAGCACGCACGATTATTCCGGGCTTGGCGGAATCGCAAAGTACAAATACGCCAGATCTCAGCGAACTCATGAAGTCGGCGGTGATGCTTTCGCCGCCGGAGAACGGATCAGCCTCCTTTTCTGAAGACCATTGAAGAAGCCCGGCCGATGCTGATGCCGCTGCACCGATAGAGATTGCAGATGCCAAGATGTATGCGCGAACCATCACTCACTCCGTGATCTCTCGGAACAATCTCAGCGATCAAATGCGGAAAATCAACTTCTAATCTTCGTCAAGATTAACGGCGCACCCATCTTTAATGCAACGCCCTAGTCACGGAAAGAAATCGGTGATCGTATTCCAGAATGGATGACACCGATGCACGAGCTGCGCGAAACTGTGGCCGCGCAGTTCATCGATCGATACTCCGATGATCCACGGACCTACAGCCTGATATCCGACCGGCCGGTTAGGGCTACCCGTATCGTCGCGATCGCGCATCAGCGTGACTGGCACTCTCTCGAACCGGTCAGGCCTCGTCCCAACGTACCAAGCGAGTCCTATGTATTCGCACGTGCGCAGCTTCCGGAACGCAGCACGGATCTCTGTTCGCCCATCCGGAAGTTGGCGCATTGAGGTAATTTCGAGTTTCGAGACAACTGGATTATATTTCGTCTCAAGTGCCGGCCCTACGGCATAGCTTGTGAAGACAAAGCTGAAGAACACGATCACCGCGCACATCAGCTTCACCAGCGCCACGCCCGCGGCCTTCAGCCTACTTTGCCACAAGGACCAGCCCTCCCTTGAAAACGAAGTTGGCGAGCAGGGTAATGAACGACCCACCGAAGGCAGCCAAGAGCCACCATCCGAGATTGTTGATCCGATCAAGTCGTTTCTCGATCGCAGTCAACCGTTTCTCGAGGAACTCTTTGTTGAGGTCGTCTTCGACTTCCCTGATCGCTATTTCCTTCTTGATCTCGGCGATGCTCGTGGTGAATTCGGAAATCGTCTTGGCATGCGCCTCAAGATCACGCTGCATGAGGTCCTGGCGATCAAGTGGCATCATCAACCTTTCCGCCTCCCGCACGGCGCGACTTTTGAAGTCGATCGTAATGATCTGCGCACCATTGGACGCGGGCGTTTTCGTTGGCACGCACGATCTGCCAACGCTTCTGCGGCCCGTCGATCGGGTCGTTGAGCTTGGGCTCGACGCCAGGCATTTCGTCACGGCAGTAGCTTGGCCAGTCCGGCAGATTGTCGCCTGCCCGCTGCTGACCTGTCTGCGCCGCAGCATTATCGAGCCTCGCCAGCTGCAGCGCCTGCTTTCCCGCGCAGGCGGTCAAGGTCATACTGACGCCAGCGGCTGACATCAGGATCAGTATCCTCTTCATCTTTCCTCTCCTGCCCTGCGAGTTCCGCGGCGAGCTTTGCATTGGCGGTGGTCGCCTGCCGGCGCGCTTCGTCGGCAAACAGAGCATTCTGGATTGACTGGGTGCGATAGCGCTCAGCCTCGGCCTTGGCAGCGGTCAGTTCTGCCCTCTGCACATAGCCCTCGCGTGCAGCTTCAGCTGCTTTGGCGCGCTCAAGTTCGACCCTGCCGACGATGAACCAGCTCACCAACGGCAGCTTTGAGGCGTAAGGAATATCCCGAAGGGCGGGAACGCCTTCGTAGTAGCCAATCGTGCAGACGAGCGTCACCGCGACCGGCCCAAAGAACTTGATGACCCAGAAAACGAAGCTCATCACTTCAGTCCCGAGACGCAGATCTCCGCCTCGCCGATCCGCTGGGCGTCTCCCATCTCACGGCGCCTCACCAGGCCGGTGACGATCTGCCCGCCCGCCTTGTTGAACGCGGTCTGCGCTTCACACGCTTCCCGGTATCGATTGATCCGGGCAAAGCGTGCAGCCGTCGAATTACAGGAAGCGCCGACGCCGAAATTGTATGCGCCCGAGGTCATGGACGCCTGAAGGCTGACGGGCTTCATCTCGAACCCGTCGATGCATTTCGTCAGCGGTAGATAGTAATCGTGATAGACGCGCCGCCGCAGCATGTCTTCAGCCTGCTGCCGCGTGATCGTCATTCCGCCCTTGACAGGCTTGCCGTCGATCAGGGTTTCGCCATATCCGATGTCCCAGATCTTCGCATACGGGTCCCAGTGCGACTTCAGCACCAACCCTTCCCACGGCTTGATCAAGCTATCCACGGCCAAGGTGGCGGCCGGCGGAGGAATGTCTTCATTGACGGCGAAATAGGTGCCGGACCCTGCGAGAATGGTTGCGAGCATGGCAGCCGCGATAGCTGCCTTGCCCCGCTTTGAAGGGGAAATCTTATGGATCGGCATCGGGTATACCCTTCTGTGCGATGAGGCGTGCGACGAACGCCGCTCCGACCGTCAGGCCAGACAGCGCAGCGAAAAGACGTGGGGGGATCGGCACAAGGCCGTCGAGGTAGGGAAGCGAAAACTCAAGGCCGGAGAGCGCTCCGGCCAGCAGCATCAAGCGCACCGACCAGGCACGCTTCAGCACTGCGCGCCAGTTGCTGACGAGCATGGAAGCCTCCAATGATATACGGGTGGTTACTGGCGCTTGAGGCCGAGATTGAACTGGTAGTGACAGTTGACGCCGTCATAGGCGACGTTCAACCAGCCGAGCCAGACTTTGAGATACCAGCCGGCAAAGAGCGGCTGCTCACGCTTCCACATGAAGAAGCGATGATGGTTGTTCGCCATCAACCAGTAGCGCGGATTGTCCGTATCGGCAGGCGCCTTCAGATAGACCAGAGCCTCCGCCGACATGCCGAGAAGGTTTGATTGCCATCCGTGCGCGGGGTTTCGGCAAATCCAGCATGTGCGCTGCCACCAGAGCTTCCAGCCGGTCGCGCCAACCTCGTATCCCTGCTTCTGGCCGCCATCGAGCGTATTGTCGAGCGTCGAGAACCACTGCAGGACGCCGGGCAGCACCGGTTTGCGCAGCGCCATGGAGAGAGCGGCCAGACTGGGTGCGCTGAACAAAAGAAGCAGCAATGTCCACAGGCTAACGGCCAGCGGAACGCCCCACCACCACAGCAACCCAATCAACATCGGGGATAGAATGCCCCACGTCGTCAAAACGAGCAAACCATTCGGGATGGAGTAGAGGATATAGCGGAGGATCATGACAATGTATCTCCTTCAACTGCCGACTGTTCTGAAGGTAATGGCGGGCCCATGATCTCGCTGGCGCGCGCGGAAGAAAGCGCATCGGAAATGATCGCTTTGAATTTGATGAACGCGTCCGTTCCGGTCGTGAAAACCGTAGCCTTATTGATGATTTGCCTTGTCCTGACTGGCGAGGAATCGATGGCATCAGATACCAGCTCGGCCTCTTCATCAGTCATGCGCAACCAGGGAACGTCAGCCGCCAGGGAATAATCGGTCAAAGGCGGAATCTCACCCCAAGAAGATGTGTCGAAATCCCAGACCTGCCGTGCATCGTCCGGCGCTGTCGGTACTTCAATCGCCGCGTCAGGAGGCTCCACGCCGGCGTATCCACCGATGTAGATGCCGTTCGCGGAAACATAATATTTTGTTTCCGGCGGCGGCAGAACAGAAAAAGGCACATTGGCAACGTCTGCCTCTGTCAACTCCAGGTCTTCGCTCATGCCCACGCCCTCATTACTAGACGCCAGTTGGCGTTGGTTAACCCTACAAGCGCACCGGTCGTCTTATGCGTATACAAGAACACTCCCGCCCCCGCCGACCCGTACCGGACCAGAATGTTCGTCGGGTCACTGAAGTCTATTGACGCCCCGAAGTTGTCGTTAGCGGACGTTGAGACGGCCGTGTATGGGCAAGGAATGGTGTTCCCCACCGAGTATCCGCTCTCGGCAGTTGTGCAAACAAGAACAGGCATGATGACTTTCGGCGCCACACCTAGGCCATGCGCGAGCGTGAGCAATCCTGCGGTCGTAATTGTCTGCTGAGCGCTGATGAATTCTTTGGTAAACGGAAAGCTGATATCCGAGTTTGGAACATTCCAGGTTCGATCCGCAGTCAGACCAGCGATTGAGAAGATTGGGGAAAAGCCGCCGCCATTCTTCAGGCGGAAAGTGGTCGCCGTGAACCATGCGTTGCCAATCTGCCTGCCCACAAAAATGGTGCTGATGAGGTTCGAAACCGTCAACTTCTTCAGCGAAAAACCGTCCGCGCTGTCTGCTACTGCGAACTCATCGCTATCGGCGAGCGTCGGTTTAGCTGTCGCAGCGTGGAAGTAGCCAGGCAGATACCCCGCAACCTTGCCTTGAACGAACGACAAAATCTGACGAACGGTTAGAAAGATCGTTGCACCGTTCAGCATGGCTGGAAGTTTGTGATCTTCCGACGCGGCTCCCGGATCAAGCTGGTCTATACGTGTACCCATCGTCAAATCCTCATGCCATCAGGGTCGCGGAAAGCTGCATACCGAACGTTCTCGACTGCGATGGGTCATTGAGATCGATGGTGGCGATCGGCTGCAGCACGTAGCGGGAAAGAACCGCATTCGCTGTCCCGCTGCCGTCTGTGCCCGACCCGGAGAGAGAAAGCGCAGGCTCTTCCGGAACGTGAGGAAGCTCGCCGTTGTAGCCGATACGGCTCGCGCGGCCCGTCACCTTAGGCGTACGCGCCCAGTTGAGCGGGATAGCGGAGAATGGCGCCACCCAGTTCCCGCCAGCAGAGGCGGAGCTCGTCCGCGTAAAGCTCTCGTTGACGAGGATAGCATCAAACAATCTGGCTTTGTTGACCAGGTTGGTGATCGTAGGCACGTTACCGGCGCTGGTCATGACACGCGCAATCAGCATGTCGTCATAGCCGGAATCGAATAGTGCATTGGCCTCTGCGAGGACACCCGCATTGTAGGCAGGGTCAGCAAGATCCTTGAGGACATAGCCACCCGTGGGCGACCACCGCAGGTGATACGTCTTGCTTGCGGCCACGGCGAAATCCGTCTGCACGGTCGTCACCGTGAAGATGCCACGGTGCAGAAAGTCGATACCCGCCGGCACACGCACCTGACCGGCGGACGGCGAGACGACAGGGATCATTCCGTCAGTCCTGAGAACCTCAGGATAGATGGGCAGGCGCGCACGAGCCTGCGGCATCAGGACGAAGTTGCTCGTATCGCCACCACCGGTCGCCGCCGAGATCAGCTGCTGAATTGCTTGTAGAAGCTGCGTCAGGTCACCACTCGAAGGCGTCAAACCACCAGCTGCGATGACAGCCATAATCTCACGCTGGGGATGCTCTGCTGCCCTTGCGGGCAATCGCGAGCCTGAAGTCGCCCCAGGCGTGCTGCGATCGACATACGGCGCGTTCGGGTCCGCGCTGCCATAGGGAGCGTTGTATTCCATTGAAACCTCGATTTTTAGGGTGTGACAGTGATCAGCAGCTCATTGCCGTATTCATCGACGATCGGTGTGCCGTCCTCGGTCACCAGATTGTCGAGGTAGATCCACGGCGAGAGGATGGGGATCGTCCAGGCAGGCATCTCCCGCCGGAAGAAGCACAAGATCTGTTCGGCCTCACCGAGCGAGAAGAGAGGATCCAGTCCGCATTCGGACACACCCACCTCGAAATACGTTTCCGATGTGTCCCGCACGCGGACGATGACATAGGCCTCTTCCGCCGCCGCGCCCGTCTCGTGGTAACCACCACATTCCGAAAAGCCGCATTCGAAGATGCAAGGCTCCTCGATCTCGACGACGAAACCGAACTCGTAGGCGATCCGGACAAAATCTTCCGGGTGGTTAAGGGGCTCTGCCGCGACCTTGCGGCGAAGCGCGGTCAGGCGCTGCACCGTTGACTGCTCGCCGGTAAAGCATGTTTCCGGCAGGCCGTAATCAGCCTCCCATTCGTCGAGCGTCTCATTCACAGTTTGAGCGCTGGACTCTCCGACGAGCTGCCATGCGCGGGCATAGGCAAAGGCGAAGGGCGCCAGGAGCACACGCGTGAAGCGGCCCAATAGTCCATCCAGCGACACCGCCTCGGCGTCAGGGCTTCCCCATGCTGGCCCCGTGGGCCAAAACGACAGCCCTGCCGAGATCAGATCGTCGCTGGATGGCTGCGAAAGAACATCCGCAGGAAGGGTGAACGCCGCCTGGGATCGTGGCGTGAAGCTGTTCGTCAGCGTATGCGCATAGGGTGATTTAGACATAGTCCACGGTTCCCATGACCGGATACCGTCCGTCTGTGTAGGCGATGTCTTCGATCGGCCAGTTCAGAACGTGGCTTGCCTCACCTGCTACACCGGAGATCGCTTCGGTTATCCAGCTGCGCGAAAGCACGAAGACGTCAGCGGCAACACCTGGCCGCGCCTTGTCGAACAGCATCTTGGTCAATGCAGCCTCGATCAACTCGCGCACGCCCTGCGTATCATTCGTAAGGTTGGCGATGATGGGGTTCAGAGCCTGTGGGGTTGGCGCTTCCGCCACACTATCGTTGACCCGGATCATTCTCTTGGCATCGACGGCGGCCTGAATAGCCACCACGTCGCCCGAGGTTGGGATGTTATCCGGCCGGTCCTTGAACAGAAAAAACACGACGATGAATGAAGGCGTGACGACATCTCGATACGCCCATGCCTTCAGGACTCCAGGCACATCGAGGACGGCCTGCTCGTAATCCGTCAGTTTGCCGGCGCCTGGCGGGTTTGCTTTTCTGAACAGGTATCGGGCGCGGAACGCTTCGACATCCTCGATATCGGCGCCGCCACCTAAGCCCGCGTCACCGACGACAAGATCAACCCCCAATGTCGGATAGAGGCCTGGATCGGACAACGACATCGCGCCGCCGGCATCGCGGTTGGTTGCCGCCCCTTTTCCCTCAGATACTACTTCGAAACTGACAGACCCGAGAGGCGTTGTCTGCGCAGGCCTGGTCGAGATATAGATCTGTGACCCCGATCCGAAACGGATACCGGCCGGATAGACCCGGTTAGGCTCGCCGGTTCCGACAATCACACCGGACGACGATGCAGGTTGCTTCTGGAAAATGTTAACATCGCCGGCATGCAGTTTCAGCATCGGAAGGTTGGCCGTTCTGCCGAACAGCTGCCGGGCCAGGTTGGCCATCCGCAATTCAACTTCATGCCCGAGACCGGCAAGCACCTTTGCCACCACAGTAACGAAGTTATTCTTCAGGCTGGTATCGGTGCCAGGCGTATATTGGCGAAAGTAACCGCGCGCCCGCGACGAAAGCTCATCCAGCGAGCGGACTGTCCACGCCATCGATCTGTCTCCATAAATTTTCGAATTTGCGCTGGTAGACGCGAACGCCGTCGCGCCCGTAAAGATTAACGACGCAATCAAGTCGATTGGCCTGACGGTCAGCTGTCGCAACTGCCTCGATCCGCGACACGGCGCCCTGATCGATCAAGGGCTGGAGAGCCTCGATCGCATAATCCTGGGCATCGATCTCGATCCCCTCATAGAGCGAGCGCCTGCGCAGCAACCACCAGCGCGAGCCGAGCGGCCCCTCGCCTTCCATCTGGTCGAAGCTGTCGCCGAACCAGCCCCGGTTTTCTTCGCCGTCACGCAGCTCGCTTTCCTCCACACGACGATCGGTCATGAGGTGAATGAGAACCTGCGTCGCCAATCCCTGCTCGGCGCGAAAATCGCCCGGCGCGGTAGGGTGGTCAGGCGAATTCAACAGGAGATCGCCGACAATCCCATCCCAGCCGAGATCCGGCGCGCGATAGGGCTCAGCGCTATCATCCTTGGGAATGATGCGAACCACGGATATCCTCGTTTTCGTTAAGCGGGATCAGGCCCCGTTATTGCCGTCGCTGTCGGTGATCACGCCTGAGGCGGTAATATTGCCGTTCACCTGCAGATCGCCGTTGATGGTCGCCGGACCGTTGAGTACCCAGCCACCGGCCGTCGTCGTGATCGTCCGCCCGGCAACATCGACAATGATCCCTTCCGAGACGAACTTCTGGATATTGCCGAATGCGTCATAGATCGCGGACCCACCAAGCGGTAAAACCGGCCGCTTGTCGGGATGCTCGCCTCCGATCGCCAACGCGAAGTCGGGAGTTCCAGGCTTTGGCAGGACGAAACCCTTGCCGCCGGCTATCGGGCTAGAAGCAAAACCGTGAGGCTCCGGACGATAGATCCGCGTCCAGCCATCGCCATAGGCGCCGCGGCCAGAGACGAATTGCTGACCATCCTTCTCCTCGACGCGGCCATCAAAATCGAGCCGGATCATTCCTCACCATACTCCGCATCAACGAGACCGGGCGCCGCATAGTTGCTGGCATTTTTGCCGCGTGGGTTGTCGCCACCCAAGGCTCGGGGATCAGCAAGAGAAAGCGTCGCCACGGTCATGTCCGCCTGCGAAAAGCTGATGCTTTTGATGATCATCAAACCCTCGATCCCTAGCCAGTCGTCCTCGACATGAACAAGCCAGTTCGGCTGCCAGATCATTCCGGCCTTATCGCGCCAGCCAGTGACGGGAAGGTTCGCTGTTACGCTGTTTCCGGCCGCTCGCCGCGCCGACCACGTGGCCCGCTTCTTCATGCGGTCGATCGTGGTCTCACCCTCATGCGGCAGAATGAGAGGCCGGTGTCGTTTGACACCCTTGTCGTGAACCGAGGTCTGCGGCCGGAGCTGCTGCTTTCCGGTCCCGACAGTCGCCTGTCCGCGCACCTTCGTGTGACTGTAGCGGTTCGCTTCCGTGAAGTTGGCAGTTGGACCTGGCAAGATATTCACGCCGCGTTTCAGTGTTCCCGCATGCATGCCGCCAGGCTTGCTGGCAATCATGATCTGACCCTTCGGCGTATCGTGGATCAGCGCGCCCCGCCCCCGGGCGCGGCGCTCGATCGAGCTGAAAGCACTTTCTCCCAGTCCGAGCTTATGGCGCGGCTCCTTCGGAAAGCGCGTCCCGTCTGATTTGATGCCGATACCAAGGCTATCCAGTTCCTTGGCGATCCCCACGATATCCTCGTCGAAGATCTCGCCTGTCGGATGCTCGGCCGAGCACTCGACGAAATCGACAGTCCTCGACACAAGACTGCAGCCGAGGCTGCGATCATCAGCCTCGTAACCGGTTGCGATATCGCGGACATAGCCAGTCAGCATCCGCGTTCCGCTGGCATCGACCGCCGCTTCCTGACCGACGGTGATGGGTAGGCCGCGTCCTCTGATCACCAGGTCGAGATTGGCAGTACGGACCGCCTCCTCCGCGGAGACGTCGATGGTGATGGTCTTGACCGGAGGAAAACCTGCGATCGTGATCGTCTCGAACATGTCAGCCTTCCAGGGCGTCGAAACCGACAGGCATCAGCATCGGGGTGGACGATCCGGCGATATCGACGAGGCCGCCGGCCCGTGACGCGTCGCCATAGAGTTTGTAGGCAAGGACCGTCGAAGGCATCGAGATGCCGGTCTCAATCCACACGACGGGCACAAGGTCTGCAGCAATGTCCGAAATCAGGCGCACGGAAATCTGCACCAGGTTGGAGAGCCATCCATAGAGATCGGCCGCATCCGCGCCGATCGTCGAGACAACAGACAGCGCCGTATCTCCCGTAATAGAGACGCGCTCCCTGCCAGCGCGGGCCTGAGGCCGGGAAATCCACGACACTCGCGCGCCTGCAATCGCCAGACCGGCCGCAAGCAGAATCCTCCCGGCGTCACGCGTGTCGGCACTGGAGAATACACCAGCCTTCAGGCTGTCGAATTCAGCGGGCGACGAGACACTCTCGCCAATGACGCGCATCAGCGACAGACACTCCGCGGCAAAACCCTCCGCGTCCAATGATGGGGCAGCATCAACCCGCGTGCTGAAGGCGGAGGCGTCATCCTCGTCTGAAACGAGAACTGCCGCCAGATCTGCAAGCCAGGCACAGAGTGAGGCGCGATCGACGCTCATCAGAACAACCTCGAAAATCCAGACACAGCACCGGCAAGCCTTTCAACAAAGGCAATTGTCACATCGCCGATCCGAAGCGTCGTGCCCGCCTCGTTGCTCAGCGGAACGGCTGAGAGATCGAAGGCAATATAACCCTGCCGGTCCTTTTCGCGGGAGCGGCGAAAATTCTCGACATAGGCCATGAACCCGCCATCGATCGGCAGGACCAGACGCCCCGGCCCAACGGCGAGGCAGGCCGTCGCGAGCGAAAGCGCTTGCCGGTCGCTTTCGTCGCCGAGCAGGTAGGCTGTGACATCGTAGTTCGCCGTCGCAAGCCCTGCCTCTTCAAGGACGGTTCGGCGGCCACCGGCATATTCGTGCCGGGCAATCCGCTTTCCCCCGGCGAAAGACTCCTGATCAACCCAAAAGCGCTCGCCGCGGAAACTCGCCGGCCGCAGATCTCGTGCCCAGTTGCGCATCCCCTACTCCATCCCGGCATTCATCGGCCGATTGATCGAAGCCGGCATCGAGCGGCCGGTGTCCGCATTGACCCGACCGCCTGCCACGCCCGGTCCCGGACCCAGCGAACCGAATTTTCCGGCAGCCGCAGCGAGCTTCTCGGCGGCAGCGGCAATCGCAGTGCTGACGTCGTAACCAGCCACCTTGATCAAAGCGGCGGACTCTTCGATATGCTTTCCAGCTTCCTTGCCACCATCGGCAACCTGCTGTCCGGCTTCCTCGCCGCCGAGATCGATCTTCAGCGCATCCTTGAATTCCTCTTTCGAGGGCATGCGGAAGAAATCCGGCGAGATGGCAGGGGCGCCGGGCATCCCCGCCGTCTTCGCCCGCTGCAGCGATGCCTGGTTTGCGCCGTTGCGGCTGTCAGCATACTGACCGTAAATCTCAGCTGCGCTGGCGCGCGGAGCATCGACAGCGGAGGGCCGGGAGCTTGGCATTGGGACACCCGTCCCAGGCAGCTTGCGTGGATCCATATGACTGTCGCCACCCGGAAACTCCGGAAGCCTTGGCCCCTGCGGCATGTTCGGGCCTTGCCGCATGCGCTTCAGGAATTCTGGATCGCGATAGCCACCGGCCAGAGCAAGCTTGTCAGCAGCGTCACTATGCGAAAACGAACCGAAAGGCAGGTTCTTCGCCATCCATGTCTCTGTCGCCCAATAGCCGTTGCCCTGCTTGCCGAGCGTGTCCCTAACAGCGCTGCCGTAATCGACGTCTTTCGAGATCGCATCCATGACCGGCACGGCAGGAACGGCTGCGCCACGGCCGATGCTGTTCATCAGCTTGTCCCAGCTGCTCGACAGCCGGTCCACGCTCGCCTGCGTGTCGCCGGTAACCCGAGCGAGATCGCGAAAGACCGTTCCATCGACGTCGGTCTCATTGACCGTCTTCAGGAACTTTTCATAGCTGTCGGCGCTGGTCATCAGCGACTGCATGCCGAGGCGGAACTGCTCGTCAGTGAAGAGCAGCGGTAGCTTGCTAAGGTCTCCCTTCACAGCCTCTTTCGAGATCCGGACGAACGCAGAAACGGTATCCTCGCCACTCTTGCGGGCAGCATCCATCTCCTTGCGCAGATCGATACCCATCTTCGAGAACTTCGTCGCAGTGTCAGCAGAGTAGATCTTGCCGAACACATTTTGCGCATAGGTCGCGGCTGAGGACGCCGAACCTGTGTCTTCACGGATGGTCTGCAGGATCGCCACCAGCTTCTTGAGACCATCTTCGCCAGTATACCCGAGCGACGAAAACGAGTTGGCCAGGTCAGGAATATAGGTTGCCATGTCCTTAAGCTCGAACTGGCCTGCCTTGCCGCCGGCGACCATGATATCGAAGGCGTGCTGCATCTGACTGGTTTCGAGCTTCAGCGCCGAAGCCGCCTTGATTGCCGTGTTGGCGATGTCGTCGGTGGCGGCGCCTGAAGCCTGCGCTGTCGCCAGAACCGAAGGAAGGAAGGCCATAGCCTCCTTCAGATCCATACCCGAGGCAACCAGTGTATCGAGCGCAGTGACGCCGTCGCCAACGCCCATGGCAAGCTGCTTCGTGACATTCTGAATGTCACCGAAGGCCTCCTTCGTCTCAGTAGCGCTGGCGTTCGCTGTGATGCCGATCCGGTTCATTTCGCGCTCGATCGCCGCAAAGTCCTTGAGGGCTTTGGCTGCTCCGAAAGCCAGAGCTGCAGGCGCCGCGTACCGAGCCATTGCACCGAAGGCTGCCTGACTTCCCTTCGCCAACATCCCCTGCGACCGATTGAGGGCAGCCGCACGCTTGTTGATGTCCGCCATCTTGTCGGAAACACCCTTCAGCACCCGGCCGGTCTTATCGACCGCCGAGATCTTCAACCGTGCTTCGACTTCGCGCGTCATCGATTACCCCTTCGCAACGATCATTGCGCGGCGGACCCACCACGCAATTTCCGATAGCGTCATCCGTTGGACTGTTGCGGCATCCCATCGGAGCCTGAAGACGAGCTGGTCTGCGGCGCTGGCGAAGCTGCCGACGCCGCCGGCAGGAAAAAATCGCAGATGGCATCCTGCAGCGCCTTTGTATCGGCGAAGTTCAGAGTGGCGAGATCCTTGTATTCCGGACGCCGCACGAGCTTTTGCGCATACTCGTCGATGATTGGCCAGAAGGTGAGGATCACCTTTCCGCCATGGCCGTTCGGTTGGGCTTCCTGCGGGAACCCAAGGCCCGACATGACGATGTCCTGATAGTTCGGCTCGCGCAGCGTGATGCTGTCGAACGGCGTTTCACCAGGTGGCTCGTAGCGCTGCGAGAGCTTGATCGTCTTGTCAGCCATATCAGCCGCCCGTCTTGCGATAGGTCTCGCCGACAATGGTCAAGCCCGAGGCCTCACCATTGATCCGGTTCGCCTCGTGAGTGCCGGTAAACACCGCATCGATAAAGTGATGCGTCACGCCGGTGTGTTCTTCGTTGATGACGATATTCTGCCGCGGCGCCAGCAGCAGATCGTCGGCATCGACGTCGTCCCGGAAGGTGATCACCGCACTGGGTGAGCGGGGGGTGAACACACGGTCCATCGATGCGTCCTGATTGGTGGTCGCTTCAGACGATGCGCTACCGCTCGATACACTGAAGGTGCCGCGCAACGCGAGCATCCTGCCGCTTGAAAGACGGACGTTCATGCGCCCGCCGAAATCCTTACCAGCCATCGCTGTTTCTCCTGATAACTATAACGATTGAGAGCGGAGCCCGGGACGCCTGCGCACTAAGCGCGGACGCGGGCGAGACCAGCAAAAATATCGAGCGGGTTCGCCCGGTCGATCGGAAGGACGATGTTCACCCGGTTGCGATTGTCGAGATCCCGTGTCACCGCGATCTGATCGAGCAGCGCTTGCGAAGCCTCGACAACACCACGCGCCTGAAGCTGGACCGTAGAATTCACCAGCGTCGCCTTGATATCCCGCACGGTGCGCAGGTTCGGGTTGCTTGCCGGATTGTCGTCGACGATTGCCGCATTCGAATGCTCGTTCGCAAGGGCTGCCCGGTGGAACTTCAAGCTATAGGTCAGCTGGTAGACCGCCTGAATATCGCGGAACACGGTGTCCGGAACGCCATTGGTCGTTTGCTGCTGCGTGATGACCTTGTCGATCAGCACATCGCCGCTGCTGTTGACTTTCCAAGCCGAGACGCCGTTCTTCAGAAGAACGTCGCGGGTCGTGTAGCCCGGCCAGTAATTCCGGTCGCGCGGTGCCAGGACGCCCTCAACCTTCAGACCGGACTGGTTCACCGAAACCCGGCCATCGCTGCCACCACCCAGGAAGGGAGCGATCCTCGCAACGCAAGCCGCGAGAAACTCATAATCGGGCGTGGCCATGCCGGCGTTGCTGAACATCGGCCACATGGTGAGATGCCACGTATCCTTCGCCAACGCCGAAGCCGTGAGCTCGGACGTGGTTCCCGTCTTCGGATAGAACACATGGCCGTAGAGCTGCTGGGCATAGGACCAGCGGCCGGCCGTGTTGTTGTGGAAATCGTCGAGTTTCGTGCGATTGCTGTCGTCCCCGAACGCAGACGTGACGATCTCGAACGGGTTGTCGCCCATCGCAGCAAGGATGATCGCAACATCAGGCACACCAGCGCCGGGCGTGCTGGTCGCAAATGCCAGAATGTTGGCGAAGGCGTTGCCACCGTCGATAACAGGCACGCTGACGTCGAGCTTCGAGGCATAGATGCCTTTGTGACGCGCGGTGATGGTCACGACATTGGTAGCCGCCGTCGCCGTGAAAGGCAGGCTCTTCTTGGTCGCGGCATTGAAATAAGTGTTGATCGCCGCTGCTAGGGCAGTGGCAACGGCATTTGCTGAGGTGCCCGCCGCAATGTCTATAGAGACATCCTCGCCAGCGATGGAGAGAACGCCCTGCCCCCCGTTAGCCGGAATAGCACCAACAGTGACCGTGCGGATCTCGGCCGTGCCCGTGTCGGCAACGCGGCCCAGATAGAGTTCCTGCGTCGGTGCATTCTGGAAAGTGCGGATCGCCATGCTTTCCAGCATCGAACCACGGCCAGCCAGAAGACGAGCTTCGTTAACGCTGGAGCAGAGCGCGATCCCGCCCTCAGCAAGTGTACCGGCCGCCAGGCCGTGTCCGAGAAGAATTTCTTTCGTCTCCGAAGAGAACTGGCCCGCCGATTCGACATCGAAGGCAAGGAGCGGTGCGACGATGTCGCTGGGGATGTTAGCTACCATGTCGTCAGTCCTTCTTCTTCGCGGCCTTGTCGGCCTGCTCGTCCGCAGCCTTCGCATTGATCAGGTCGCCATCTCTCACGAGATTGCGTTCGAACTGGTCGAGTTCGTTGATCGGCCGACCGTCCTCGGGCCAGCCGCCAGGGATCACGCGGCCGGGAGCCGCGATGTAAGTCTTCTTCATTGGAGGATCTCCGGGTTCTGGGGTCGGGGTCCGACCCGTGCGGTCAAGTAAGGTCGACGACAGCGCCGGGAATGTCCCCGTCGGCCGCGATGGTAAGCCTTTCGAGCGCAGGCGGCGGAACCTGCTGGAAGTGAGCAACGAGCGCGGACAGCGTCGCCTTGGCATAGGACTGAGCTGGCAACCGCGCGAACACCGTTGCCAGCGGCTCCGGCAGGCCGGGAGCGCTGAAGTCGTCATCCCTGATCCCGCAATGGAACCGCATCCTCACACGCTGCCAGCGAAGCCCCAGTTCGGGAACGGCGAAGGTCTGCTCTTCGTATTTCACGTCCCGCACGATGTGACGCCACAGCGAGCCGCTCTCGCTGTATTCGAGGACATATCGCACCTGAGAACACAGGGCGGCGAGCACGATGCGCGCCTGCGGATCGGTGGCGGCGATAGCGTCGACGAACGAGCCGTCGTCATCATTAGCCGCAACTGCTAGCTCCGCGACAATATCGAGCGCCGCGTCCGCAACCGTATCGTCGACCGCAGCGGCCGATGCTCTCAGCGAGTATCCAGCCTCCGGCGTGTATAGCGAGAGAACTGGCGTATAACCCTCGGGTGCATCGCCATCGAGATCCTCAAGCGCCGCGGCGCGGCTGTCGAACACCCGTGCCTTGGCGAGCGTTGGGAACCCCTCACCTGCCAGTGCGGCTGCGGTCGGGCAAAGCGCCTCGACAGCAGCCAGCCTCAGTGCCTCGGAAGAAAGCATCAGGTTTTCACTCGCGAAAGATACCAGGCAGGACGAAGACCCCCGTCCTCCTCCTTCGCCTCGATTTTCCAGGTCTTGCCCGCCGCAACGACGAAGTCTCCGCGGCGCGGCAGATACGGCCAGTCCGCGACATGTGCGGTCAGCACCGCATCATAGGAAACGGTGCCGTTTCGAATTCCAGTGTCAGACGACAGGTGACGCGGGATCCTGTCTGCGGGAGGCTCCAGATCAATCGATCCGGTGAAGTCGAATGCTTCCCGTCCAGGATCGTCAGCGGTCGCGTGATTGACGGTGATACCGGACACTCGCGGATGCAACCGGCATCCAGTGTAGTCGAAGATCTCGGCGCACGCTTCCTGAGTGAAGATACGCGCCGTTTCCCAGTCGACCACCGCGTTAGCCCTTCAGTTTCTTCAGTAGGTTCTTGGCAGCTGCAATTTCCTTGCCGGCCGCCGCCTTGGCAACGGCATCATCGCCCGCCGCAGCCAGCTTGCCGTTCGCTTCGGACAACGCAAGCTCGGCTGCGGCAATCTGCGCAGCGACATCCGTGTCGCCTGCCGTACCATTGCCGGTCGCCGCCTCCTTCTTGGTCTTCGGCGCCTTCTCGACGTCTTTCGCATATGCGAACTTGTCATCGATCAGATGCTGAGCATATTCGGCAGGCACCTCGATCGCTTCATGCGGCGGGACGCTGACGTCCTTATCCCTCTTGAGGATTGTAGCCGGAATGATGCCTCCCTTGACGAAGGCGATACCAATTTTCGATGCCATGGCGAGCGTCCTTTCCTGTTGCCGGATGCCTGATAGCCAGACATCGGGAAACAGGAAGCCGGGTGAACCGGCCTCCTGCTGCATCGCCGATCTTGGGAGGATCAGGTGAGCGTAAACTTGCGAAGTACCTGCGGGCGGGTGCACAGCGATATCGCGTTCATCTGTACTTCGAGATCGTAACCCTTGCCGTTGCGTTTTTCGATCGCACGAGAATAGAACGGGAGGCCGGGGGTGTTGACCGTCTCGTTGTAGTCAGCCGGTCCGAAGCGGGTAATGAACAACTCCGGCACGCCGGTGACGACGAGCCGAGCCTCGGTCGCGGCAATGTAGGGCGCCCCGAGATCAGCGGTCGCTTTTGCACCAGTCTTGTAGCGGCGCCAGATCGCACGGCCGAACTGAAATTCGTCAGGGACATCCTGGCGGAGAACAACAGCACCGGAGTTGATAACGAACGTCTCGCGCACCGACTTGTGCATCCAGAGAGCCTTGTGGAAATCGCGACCAGTCCAGACTTCGATACCTTCGTAAGGCTCATCGAGCGCATCCTCGACGCCGTAGATCGCGTCCTGAAAGAGCGACGGTACATTGGTAGCGTCGTTATCAAGCTCCAACGAAATCGCCGAAGGAACCGCGAGGCCGAAGGCGCTATAGAGGTCGATCAGGACCTTGCCGGATTTCGAGGTCACATTGCCCTTGATCGCGCCGACGCGCTGATGCTCGAGCGTCATCGTCAAGTCACGAGCGTGCCGCTGTGCCTTCTTGTTCACGCGGCCTTCGACCGTTTCAAGCGTGGTTTCCGTGCCGAACTCGCGGACGTTCTGCACTTCGTCAGCGAGAATAGAGTCGTCACGCTGATAGTGATCGACTTCGAACGGGATTTTCCGGCGGCTGTCGTCGCCGGTCGTTTCGCCGGGACCACCACGCTCGCTCGGTTCAACAAGCCCGAGCTTGCCATCGCGGAGCTCGACGGAGACGACTGTCGTGCTCACGCTATCTTCTTCGAACAGACCGGAGGCGCTGATCTGGCCAGGGCGGTACGGTTCGGCGTTCACGGCTGCCGTCAAGCTTTCAAGGCTGAAGGGATCGCCGGCATGTGCATTCGGTGCGGACATAGAAGGCTCTCCTTATCGTGCCTTGATGTTGACTGCGCGCAGCTGCGTGAGCTTGGCGGCGCGCTTGGTTCCGTCGTCGACCGACGAATGGAAGATCAGCATGGGAGCCTTCACTTCCGCGTCGTTCGCAACGATGACGGCATCGACGTCTGCGCTGGTGGCGTCGACGCCGTAAGCGAGAACGGCAATCGCCGTCTGCGTACCGTCGGAGCCGGTAGCCGGGGACGGCGCATATTTTCCGCTCGCCGTAACCTTGGCGAGAAGCGTGCCTGGTTCGAGCTTGCCGGAGCCAGAGGCAACGGTCACAGCATCGCGGGAAAGCGTGCCGTCCAGTTCGGTGAGGACGAATGCGAGGTCGCGAGGACCTTCAACTGCGGCTGCCATGACTTATGCCTCCTTCACGGCTGCGCGACGCGCAGCGAAGATTGCGTTGCGATCGATCGCCGCCTTAGGTGTGGCGGACGCGGAAGCCCCGGGCTGAGCCAAGCCGGCAGCAGCGAGACGCTTCTGCTCGTAGCTGGTGGCCTGACCGCTCGCAGGCGGATTGGTTTCCGTCGCCACCGGTACATTGGCGACCACAAAGCTGACGACGGCATCGGCGGCCATCGCCGGAGACTGTGTTGCCAGATCGAGCGCTGCAGCCATACGCTTGCCGTCGCCCTTGATACCATCGGCACCCATCACAGCGGAGAAGCGATCGCCTGCGGTTTTCAGACTTGTGGCCTCAACGCTTGCCAATGCGGCTGCGGTAGCCACTGCAGTTGCGGCCAGGTCGGCGCCGGTTGAAGCGCCGCCCGGGTTATTCGGTGCGGTCATAGATGACCCTCCAGTAGTTGCCCCCGAGGGAGGCGCTTCAGAAGACGCCTCAGCGCCGGTGACATCCCCTTCGTCAGGGGAATAGGTTTCCGCTCCAGGCCGCAGAGCGGCATGGATCGATGCAAGCAAACTGTTCATGGTTTCAGCTCCGGTTGACTGCCTTTAGGAAGGCGTCGAATGCTGCGCTCGGATCGCCGATCGCGTCGACGAGACCGATGGAAAGTGCGTCGCTGGCCTCAAAGACATCGGCTTCGGTCGACATCGCCTTCGCCTTGGTGATCTTCCCGCGGCGTCCCTTTGCGACGGTCTCGGCGAATTTGCCCCGCATTGTTTCCGCCTGCTGCTGCCAGCGAGCGAGAACA
The DNA here is from genome assembly GCF_056394605.1 of Rhizobium sp. 10N427. Lineage (NCBI taxonomy): Bacteria > Pseudomonadati > Pseudomonadota > Alphaproteobacteria > Hyphomicrobiales > Rhizobiaceae > Rhizobium > Rhizobium sp. 10N427. The sequence goes on from NZ_JBFTID010000002.1 coordinate 21,044, forward strand.
TCATCGGGAAGCGGCTCATACGGATTTCCGTTGGCCTTGTTCTTCCCGGCCCGAACGATCGTGACCTTGATGCCGGACTGCTCCAGCGCTTCAGAATAGTCGGCATGTAGGATGATGACGCCGATCGATCCCGCGCCACCGAACTCCGGCATGATGATCTGACGCGACTGCGAGGCGAGCAGATATCCGGCCGAATAAGCAAAATCAGTGAGGATCGAGATTGTCGGCATCTCCTTCGAGAGTTCCGCCATTGCAGCGGCGGTCTCGAATGCGCCGTTCACTTCGCCGCCAAAGCTGTCTACCTCGAAGACCGCACCCTTGATCCGCCCGATCTTCCCGGCCTGCCGGACTGCAGCGATCTGTGTCTGGAGGCCCTGATAAGAGGTCTGCCCGGAATTCGACCCGAGCCAGCCGCCCTTGTGAACAAGACTGCCTTCGATCGGAATGACCGCGACGCTGTCGATTACATAGAACGGCAACACACCGGCCGCTTGGTAGATGCGCCCCGTCCGGTCGCCGAGCTTGCCTGCGGATGGTCTACCGTTCTGGAACGCGACATGATCAATGGCGCCGACCGAGTTTGCGATGACGACGTCAGTTCCGGCGATCCGGCCCCCAAGGCCCCGCAGGAAAGCTTCCGCCTTCCTTTCGTCGTACATGAGCGGCGTGTCGAAAAGCCGCTGCGCAACGTGTCCAAATGCTAAGCTCATGGCCTCGACCTCAATATCTGAAGGACCAGCGCCGCCCAACGCGGCACTGACCGTTTTTCTTGCGGCAGAGATCGTCGAGCCGATTGATCTCGGCATCGAGCTGCGCGAGCGTCGATGACGCAACCTTGATCCGCTGATGCATCACCGGGGACCGGATCTCGCTTTCTTCGATTTGCCCGCCGGAGAGGCGCTTGTAGCGGACGCCCCGGAGCGCCGTCGCAAGGGCGCAGGGATCTTCGATGTCGACCAATTGCCCGTCGATCTTGACCATCGTCGCCATCAGGCTTTTTCCTTGGCCGATTGGCCGTCCTTCTTGGCAGGCTCGCTACCGGTCTTGCGTACGAAGGGTGACGGCATGCCCGCCTCCGTGTAGCGCTGGTGCCAGCGGATGTTGCTCTCGAAGATCTCTTCCGCATCTTGACCATTGGCCGAGGCCTCGACATCGATCGAGCTCGTGCCGTTCAGTATCCTCTCCGTCGAAGCCTTCGCCGCCTTCTCGTCGTCAGCGGTCGGCTTCGATGGCCCGAGGCAGATTGCCCAAAGGATTGCATCACGGTTGGCCTGGTAGACCTCGGCGCCGCCCTTGAAGGGTATCTCGCCCTCACCGATCATCTCGTCGAGCCAGCTTGCGTAAGGCACAAGCACATGTGGCGCGGCGATGCGATCGGTCCGCCGCGTCGCGATCGGCCAGATGGAAGCATTCTCCATCATGGTCGAAGCATAGGTCGCCGCCGTGTAGTCGAGCGTGTAGCCGCCGAAGGTGACACCGAGCGCGCGAGCCGTCTCGCGATGAAGCGCCGCGGCGAAAGGCAAATAGTCCCGGCCGGGAACCTTGGCCGTCTCTATGCCGAGCTTTTCTCCAGGTGCCAGATGCGAGACGCCGGCGCCTGCTCCCATCCTGATTTCCGATTCCGCGGCCCGATCAAGTTGGGCGCGGAAATAGTTTGCGAAGTCATCCGCGAGGCCGTCGGTATCCTTGGCGCCGAGTTCCTTCAGGTTTTCCAACGCTTCGAAAGCGTCGGCGCTCGGCCGGTCGCTCGTGAGGATGATCGCGTAGATGGTCTGCAGGAATGCCATCTGTGCCGTCGCCTCGTCGAGGTTCTCGCCCATCAGATACTTGCGGAAGGTCGAGGCCAGCACCGTGATGCCGCGAACGTCTTCGGCCGAGAAAGGATCGAAGGCATGCATGACAAGCTGCCGACCATCAGCGTCGCGAGCGGCATAGTCGCGTTTGACGACAATGCCAGCCTCCCGCTCCTGAAAGCGGTAGTGCGAGGGACGGCCGTTCGCATCATGGATGACGCCCTGATAAATCCCCTCGATTTCGTTGGTGTCTTGCACAAGTTTCTGCGGAGAGAAAAGCAGGAACTTCGTGCCGGTCTTGATGCCATAACGGCGACGTTGCGCCCTTGGCATGAAGCTGACAACGCCAAGGCTCTCGCCGAACGCCAACCAGTTGCGAATGCCGACATCCGTCTGCTGGGCCAACGTGAACTTTCCCCGGAAGTCGCACTCCGCCGGGTTCCACGCCCAGACCTTAAAGCGGGCCTTTACGAGGCTAATCCATTCGGCCGCTTCTTTCTGATCGTAACCAAACCTCGAAAGGTCGGGTTGCGGGTTCAATGTGAGCTCAACACCGACCGTGTCAGCGATGATCTGGTCTGCCACACCACGAAGCCGACCGCTGTTCTGCAGCAGATCCATCGCCAGACCCGCCGCGCGCCACCACGAGCGCCGGACATCATCACGATGCTCGCGCAGCGATGCAGGGCGCGCAGCGATGACGCCGGACTGAGAGTCTCGGAGATAGCCGGCGCTGCTGCCTGCCTTCACCCGGATCCTCGGCTTTACTTGCGCTTCTTCCATCGATTTTCAGTGTCCTGTTTTTTCTCTGGAAGTGGCTGCTGCGGGACTGCAACGGGCACCGGCTGTGAGGCGGCCATGATCTTTACTGGCGCCGGAGAGAACATGTCCGCCTCCACGGCAGGCTCTCGCTCGTTTCGCAGAGCAGCCCACTCAGCCGGCGACATTCGCGACAATCCAAGATGCTCGGCGATCGCCATTGCGTAGATCCTGCAGTCGAGCCAGTGGTTGTCGACGCGTAGCGGCATCCACTCTTCGAACAACTTGCCGCGCTGGATCTTCTGGACGAAGCTCTCGGCGGTGATCTGCTTGAAGAATTCCTCGCCGAGCTCCTTGTGAAAGTGGCAATAGCCGGGCGGGTCGGTTCCCTCGCCGGCAGCCAGCCCCTTCTTATGAAGGTTGCCATAAAACTCAGCCTTCAGCGCCCAGGTACCGACCGGCCATGACATCGTCGAGCCGAACCGCTTTCGCTTACCTTTCTTGGTGATCGACTTGCGTTGCGGCTGGCTGATCGCAGGTCTTCCGCGACCCGGCTCACCCTTCACAGCGAAAGTGCCTGGACGGCGACGGCACCACTCCAACACCTGATTGGTGCGGTATCCCGCGTCGACGGCCAAAGCATCGAGCCGCCGCAGTACGCCCCAAGCGTCGGGATACTCGCGCTGAAAGACCTCGTCGAGAAGCAGCCAAGCTCCCTCTTGAGGGTTCTCCGTCGCGCCGGGCAGATACAATGCAGTGACTGTCCACGTCTGGCGGTCTTCCGCGAACGCCACGAGCTCGACGTAGATGCCGTGCGACTGGACGTCGGCACCGGCGGTGAACACCAGCCCCCCGGCCGGAATAACATCCGGAGCGTAGTCCTCGCGGCGCTCCATCAACCGGACATAATCCGGCGCATTGCCCTTCATCTGGTACGGCAAGGCCAGAACCAGATTGTGATAGTCCTTCGCGCCGCTCTCTCCCTTTCCTTCCGACGCAATCTTGTCTTCGGCGATGGCCTCGTAGGACATCATCAGCGACATGAACGCGTCGACGTGAAAGCCAGGGTGGCGGTCCGGGCCGGATAGCGTTGGTATGTAACGGCCGGCGCGAACCGCATGAACCCGCTCGGCTTCCGAGATCTGGTGCGTGCAGTCGACGCAGCGCATCGTCGTGCGATGCGGATGCTGTCGATCGATCACAAGCAGGTCGTCGCGCTGCACCATCTCGTGGCCGCATTCCGGGCACTTGATGTGCCAGAACCGCTGGTCGGAAAGCCGGAATGACCTGTCGATCCGGCAGTGACCGGGGCCTTCGCCCATCGGATCGCCGCTGTCGAGCTCCGGTGTGGATAGCTCAAGGATCTTGTAGGTCTTCTGCCGGCGAAACGCGGTGAAGCGGCCGAAGAAGAGCGTTTCGGGATCGGATCCGTCAGGAAACAGTTCCCACTTCGAGACCTCATCCTTGACACCGTAGCGGCAGGTCTTGCCCGACAGATCCTTCTTGGTGTTCGCGTTCCCAAGATAGATGAACGTATCTTGGCCGATTTTCTTCGTGTAGGTCGTCGAGCCGGAAGCATCGATGACCCGTTTGGCTGTTTTTTCCTGCCAGGTGTCGATCAGCGGCTGGAACTTGCCGCTATTCAGATCCTGCAGAAGGTCGATGCCGGGTGCGCCGTAGAGGGCATTGTCCGGGCACATCTCGGCGATGTAAAGCATCCACGACAAAGCAAGGATGGACACACCGGTCTGCTGGGCCTTTCGCACCGATACTCGATTGCAGGGATGCTCCTGACTGAGGCACTCTGCGATCTCCAGCAGGTACGGCCCATCCTCGACCGACCAGTATTCTCCCTTTCGCGCGCCGTCGACGAGAACGATGTTCTGTGGCAACCAAACCGGGAACGGCAGCGGCGGTGTCGGGCGTATGCCCGCTGCCAGGCTACGCGCCTGGAACTGTAGCGCACCGGGATGAGCGTTCACGCTTCCTCTTCCTCGATAACAGCGTCGGTCTCGGGCGCTTCCGACGACACGGCGACGAGCCGATCAGCGATGGCATTGCCGAGCTCGAACGCGACGCTCCGAAGAAGAACACGAACGCCGTGGACGCCTTCCTTCGAAACAGCAAGCGCCAACTGGTCCGCGTAGTTCGGGAGGCGCTTTACGATGTTCTGAATTTCCCGAGCGACGTGGCGGTTGGCCTCGTCGAGCTTGTCCTTGCGGATAAGCTGCTTCAGGTCTTCCTGATGTTTGATGCGCTCGCGCCCGAGTTTCAGCCACTCGTTCTGCCGGCGGGCCTCATCGAAGCTGTCGCTCGGATCCAGCGGAACCGTGCCCGACATCGACTGCACCGATCGGATCGGCGCTGTCGCCTTGGCCGGGTTCACGAAGCGTTGGCGGTATTCGTCATAGTGCGCCAGTGACACCAGCATGACGCGCCCTTGCGGATCGCGCTGCACTGGCGTGTCCGGCCGGTCATCCGTCAGCTTCTTAACCGCCTTCGAGACCGCAGGCTTCGAAACCCCGTCCCGTTCGGCGATCTGCGCGATCGACCACATGACCAGCTTTTCGTCGGTCATCGCCGCGTTAACCCGTTTCCTCTGGCGTTAACCGCGTTAACCCCGTTAACCCAAAGTTTTCAGCAAAAAATCCGACGCGATCCCGGGGTCGCCCCGGCCCGCAGGCGGTCAGATCGTTTGTACGGTCCCTTGACCGGGGGGGTGCCCCCGGCCGGCCTCACCGACCTTCGAGGATCACCTGGGCAAGAGCCGATCCAGTTCATGAAGAACACGAGGCGCCAGGCTATCCTCAATTAGTTCGGCAAGCACCTGGACGAACTCGTCCGGGTTGTTGGTCACGTCATGAGCCGGGTTCGGGCCGAATAGCTCACGGATTGGAAGCCTAGCCTTACCCACGCGCTTCATCACCCCGCGGTGACCGCTTTTCATCTGTGCCAGAAAGGCCGATCGATACGATCCTCGGCCGCGTACCCGAACGCCATTAGCGGTCTGCGTTGCTCCGAGATCGGCGAGCGGTATCCATCCCGATCTCTCGATGACTTCGATCGTGTTGCCACCAGCATTGAAGAACGCTTTTGTGAGAGCCTGCACCTTTCGGACAGGAAGATCCGTTCGTTCTGCGCTGCGACGTACGACCCGCGTCCGAGCCATGTCACGCATCCGGCGCATGGCACTGGCCATAGCCTTCGTCTTGATCTGGCCCGGCAGATTGGCAATTGCCCTTGACAAATGCTCGATCTCACTCGCGTCAAATCGAACTTCTGTCATCGCATTTTCCGGGATTTGCCGCCATTACAGCGGCGGAATTCATGACCGCCTCCATTAGCTGGAAACGAAAAACCCGCCGGGCGTTGCCGAGCGGGTCATCTAATCTTTTTCAGTGTGCTTACTGTATGTCAACCTTCTGCCGCACCGCAATGCCTGTTTTCTAAAATAAGATCACGCAATTTCAGAGGCTTGCGCCGAAGTGCTGGAAAATTTCTGCGTTACCCAGGGCGCCCGATCCGGCACGAAAGGCAGTAATTCGGTATTCTTCAGCTCGTGACGAAGCTCGGAGTGCAGAGTACTAAGCGCGTCCTGCCAGAGTTGCCAGTCAAGGCGGGACAGAATTGCGCCTCGCAGGGACGATGCCAACGCGTATTTCCGGTAAGCGCCGCGCACGGGACGCTGCTTTTTGCGATCGTATCCATCCGCCTCATAGCGATAGGAACGCCCGAAGCCGTCCTTTGCGCTCAGCATTACAAACCACCGCGGCTTGCCTTTCACCGAAACCTCAGCCTCATCCGGACGGTCAGCATGCCAATCTGGACCTTTGCCGAGGATCGCGCAGCTGATCACCAGGTTGACGACGTGCTTTCCGTTGAGAGCGTCGCGCTTCAGGACGAGCGCCTCGACGGCGCTCTGGACTTCCACGGCGATCAATCCTCGATCATCGCTCCATTCCGGAAATGGCGACCAACCCGATCCGATTTCAAACCCGCCACGTTCAGCCAGACGGCGAACGGCATTGCCGGCAACAACCGCGTCCGGATGCGGATCAGTCTGGGCCGTTACGAAATCGGGGATCACGCCGTAGTGGTTTGGAGACCGGTCGATCATCGTGCCGAGTGTGAAAAATTCGCTGACCATCTCCCAGGACGATCCGCTCACAAAACTGCCGCCGCTTCCAGACCCGACCTTGCACAGCTCCTGCGTAAAAGCCCAGGTCAGAAACTGTTCAATCGATAGCTTTTTCATCTTCATTTCCCTTTTGGATAGTCTGGATAGTTGATTGGATAGTTTCTGGAGAGTTATTGTTATTGTTTTCAGATAGTTAGATAGTTCAGATGGTTTTTTCGCCTTACATTGATAAATTTATTGATCGAACCCCTTCCCCCGATTTTCCTGTTATAACGCACGCGAAAACCCTCCGAACTCTCCAAGCCATTGATTTTGCTCCCCCATACCCCCGCTGAACCCTCCAAGAACCCTCGAAGAAACTATCCGAACTATCCAAATCTGGAGGGTGCAGACGGTGACGGGTGGGGTTACGGGGCATGTCAGTACATCTCCGGCAACGGTGCATCGTCATCGAAGCGGCCGGGCGGCGGCTCGGGTGTATCGTCTCGATGCGGCATGGGAACGTCACGCAAGCGGATGCCGAGGTAGAAGACATAGCCCGAGGTCTCCTTCTTGAATTTCTTCGCCATGGCGCGGCCGAAGGCCGTCGAACTCATCGGCCGTCCACCTTCGTCTTCGGTGAAGCGGCAATAGGCGCCGTAGAGCACCTTCGACTGGACCGGCTCGGCGTCGGGATCCCTAACGACGCAGCGGGCGACGAAAGCGGATGTCCGGTCCATGTCGTCCCGATATTCCTGCGTTGCCTCGCGAACGGCATCAGGGATGACGATCCCCTCCTTCAGGTAGATCTTCACGCCATCGATCAGCCAATTGAGGATGCCGGGATATTCGGGCCGGAAATAGTTCAGCATCTCTTCGAAATCGCGACGCTCGGCTTCCGGCACCTTGACCGGCCAGTGCACGACGGCCATACGCCGCCAGATGCCATCGTCGTTGCCAGAAATCTTCGGATAGCCGTTGCCGCTCATGATGACGACGAAGATCGGGTCGAAGTCCATGTATCCCGCAAACAGGTCACGCGCGGTGATCGTCTCGCCGCCAGTCAACTCCTTGACGAGGTTTTCCTTGAGGTCTTCGCCTTCTGGCAGCTCCTTGACGCGCAGCAGCCTGCGGCCGAGCAGTCGCGCCAGATCGGGCGATGCACCGCCTGACGATCCGCTCTCGCCGATCAGGCTGGTCGCCGGCAGGGTCACTGCGACCTCGCCCAGCAACCGGCAGAGCGTTTCCATGTAGACCGATTTGCCGTTGGCGCCGTCGCCATAGTGGAAGAACAGATACTGCACCGTGATGCCGACGAGGCCGAGGCCAGAAGACACCTGCACCAGGCGGCGCACCGCCGGGTCTGGCAGCATCGTCTCGAGGAATCTCACCCAACGCGGGCAAGACGCCTTCGGCTCGAAGCGGACGGGTGCGATATGCGTGATCAGATCCTCACGCCGATGCCCCTTCGTGATCTTCACATTCGCTTCGATGCAGACATCGATCGTCTCGGGAACATTCGGCGTTTCCTGCCGGCTGACGAATTTCGGATTGGTCCGGCGCTCCAGCTGCCGCTCGAAGCGCATCGTGGCGTTCTGTACCGCAAACCGCATGCGGTCGGCGTTCAGCTCGTCGGGCGCCTTGATGATATGTGGCGCCGCGCAGGCCATGGCCGCGTTCATGCGCGCGATGTTCTTCGAGGATACGGCATGGTCCATCCGCCGCTTGACACGCTTCCCGAAAGCTTCCAGCGCCTTCTCGCGGGCAGCGATCAATCTCCGCTTTCCGACCTCGACGTCCTCGCCGCGCTCTTCCATCTCGGCCGCCGCTTTACCGGCGTCGATCTTTTCCTGTTCGGACTGCGTTGGCTTGATCCAATGCCGCTCTTGCGCGATGCGATCGCCGAGCTGCTGCGCGATCGCCAGCGCCTTTGGGCCGCCGTTCGCGATGTCCCAATGCGTACCGGTCCAGACGCCGAACAGCGCCTGCTTCGCCTTCTCCTGGCTGACGACGAGAAGATCCCGCCCGAAATGCTTCAGCAGGCGCTTGCCGTTGTCGGTATCGGAATGATCAAGCCCTGCGCAGTATTCGAGGGTCGCCTGCAATTCCTCGCCAGGCGGCATGGGAGGCGCGTCGTCGAGGGTCTGGTCCGATTCGTCTCGGACCGGTGGGGTTTCGGGGTCGGTACCGCGCTGTATCATCGCCTCCTGGATGATATCGCGGAGACCGTCCGGCATGGCCGGCGATAGATTGTCCTGCATTCCCCTCATGCCCTTTCAGAAAGAAGACTAGCAAAATCCGCGCCCTGCGGAGGCCACCAGATGCTGATCTCTCGGCCCGGTGCCGACAGCCGGGATTTCGCCCGGGCCATGGCAGCGGCCGTGAAATAGAATTCGCTGTCGCCGTCGGCGAGCAGCACAAGCGACGAAACGTGACCCGCAAGCTGGATCGCTTCGTCCGGCTGCTGATCCTCTTTTGGTACCGGCCAGAAAGGCACCTTCTTGCCGCCGACCGTCTGGCTGACGCTTTTGCCCCTGCCGCGATCGGCCGGGCCGGACATGTTGCCGAGATCTCCGGCCGCGAAATAGAAGGTGTCGGCGCGGAAACCTTCGAAGCCGGCGACGGCAACCACGGTCTCTATACCTTCACCACCCACCCAGCGGCGGGCAGTCATGTCGCCAATAACCGGGACCAACGAACCCTTCTTGGTCCCGCGCATCTTCTTGGTCGTCAGCTTGACGCCCTTGGCATCGACGCCGAGATCCGGACGGAATTTCGGCGCGTTCTGCATGTCGATCCAGGTCTCGTGGCAGCCCGTCACCGCGCCGTCGAGCGTCACGAAGGGGGCGATCATCGCAGGTCCAGAATGGATCGACGACGGCCGCCCGAACTCGTCGTTTCCCTGCCAATAGGTGTGCCGGCCGTCGAAGCGCAGATTGAAGAACGTCTCCATAGGAACCAAATAGCCGGTGCGGCGCTTCAGGTAGGCCCGGATCATCCGCGCGCCGTAGAGCGTCTCGTCGAGGCACTCCTGCGCGTTGAAATATATGCCGCGTGCGCGCTGCATTTCACGGTCGCGGTAATCGTTCTGACCACGCTCCCGATCGGCGCGATCCGCCTCGACCTGTGCGCGCCCTTCCGCAATCCGCGCTTCGCGGCGGGCACGATCGTCGGGCGTCTCTCCTGCACCATCGGGAACCGGCTCGCCGAGCACGGCGGAGCATGCTTCAAGGAAGCCGGACCGGGTTTGCAGATCGAGACGGAGCAGGTATCCCGCTAAGCCGATGCCTGTGCGCCCACCGGTCTGCGAGTTGCGGCAATTCCACGCTTCCTTGCTGCCGCTGATCGAAAACCGATCCGTGCCGCCGCAGCGCGGGCACGCCTGTCCACGGTCGGCGGACCAGCCTTTTGTCTCACCTTTCGGGTACGGAACGCCGAGCCGGATTGCCGCTTCTGTGACGGAAACCCGCTGCGCATTGAGCACGAATTCGTCAATGATGGGGTCGCTCATGCTGCCGCCCGCCTCTCGACCACGGCCAGGTGATTGCAGTTCGCCGCGACCAGCGCCTTTGCAACCGGCGGGCAGACGCTATTGCCGACACATGAAACCTGCACCGCCTTCGAGAACGGCACCCAAAGCGGGCCGCCATTGTGACCGATACGCGCGTGATCGTAACCGCCATCTATCTTGTAGTCGGCAGGAAAGCCCTGAGCGGTATAGAGTTCACGAGGTGTCAGCATTCGCATGCCGATATCAACGATGACGAAGGCGTAGCCGGAAATGTCGACCGTCACGAACTCGCTATCGTCCCAGAGGCCGTGCGATCGCATGAAGTCCGCCACCTGCCGAGCCCGCGCGGCCTGCGCTTCGGTGAACGGCGGCGCGTCGATTATTGCCTCGATGTGCCCATGCCTCGGCTTGACGGTTGCGGTGCGCATCGCCTCGTCTTCACGCGAGCCCTCACCGGTCCCGTAGTAGGACTGCAGATATGGCATGATCAGCTGGCTCTTGCCTTGGCCGTCTGCCATCGTCGTGGCTAAAGGCTGGTCGATGCGATGACCGGTCGAGGTTCCGAACTGCCGGGCGATATATGCTGCAGCAACCTGCTGGTGGCTGCCGGATTGCGTGATCGTCGAAAGAGCTTGGTCGACGGGCCGGCCGGGGTTGACGCCACCGATACGGCGGCTGTCATTGTTGTGCTGCGCCATGAATGCGCACATCACCGAGTTCTGGTCCTTGTCGCTTGCGGTGACCGTCTGTAGCTGTCCGTCAGCCGGCCTGTTCGCACCACCTTGCTGTGCATAGGTGAGGACCGGAGCGAGAAGACCGAGCGGCGCCGCACCACCGGGACGCTTGATGAAGCTGTTCGCCGTGACTGTCGGCAACTGATCGAACATGTCGCAGCCAACAGCACCGGTGTTGAAACGCTGGATGGACGGCATCACGAGAGCCTGCTTGACGCCTCCTGCTACCGCTGTCCCCAATTGCCCCTCGACGCTCATGCAGCGCGGATTCTGCCCGGCGCGCTCGCCATATCCCGTCTGTATGAGGAATGGCCGATGCGCACGAATGACGAACCTGTCCAGTCCGCGCGCGATACGCGCATGGGAAGCAGCTGCCAGCGGACGCTTCGCCTGAAGGCCGTACTTCTGCATGATCTCTTCGGCCGTATCGAAGATCGATGGGCATGGGAGGCTCCAATCGATGCAGTTGGCAACGATCGGCCACGGAAGCTTCCGGCCGGTAGCAACGTCCGGATCCTTGCTCGGATCGCCGTGCGTCGGCTCGGGCCAGACGATCTTCTGGCCGTCAAAGCGCATGATGATGAAAAGCCGCTTGCGAATGGTCGGCGCGCCGTAGTCTCGACCGCGGAGCTGCCTCATCTCGATCTTTGCACCCAGGCCACGAAGCTTCTTGCACCATTTCTGGAACGTCTCGCCCTTGCGTGCAGGATCTGGCATCTCGCCACGATCGGTCTCGATCAGCGGCCCGTAATCCTTGAACTCCTCGACGTTTTCCATAATGACGACGTCGACCTTGCCGCCGCTTTTCTGGATACGCTCGATCCAACCGGGAATGATCCAGCAGAGGTCGCGGATGTTCCGCGAGACCGGCTTGCCGCCTTTCGCTTTTGAGAAATGCTTGCAGTCCGGAGAAAACCAGGCGAGCCCCACATGCCGTCCACGCAGGTAGTCGAGCGGATCGACCTTCCAGACATTTTCGGAGAGATGAATCGTTTCGGGGTGGTTTTCTTCATGAAGAGCGAGGGCATTGGCATCGTGGTTGATCGCGTAGTCAGGCGAACGGCCGAGAGCCTGCTTGATCCCTTCGGAAGCCCCGCCACCGCCTGCGAAACTGTCGAAGATGATCGGTTCCGCCCAACCCTGCTGTTCAGCAAATGAATGGATGTCATCGATCGACATGCCGTCGAAGAGTGTGGGCATGGAGGTCATGCGCGCGCTCCCGCTGCGACATGGCGCGCCGCGTGCAACGTCCGGCAGACGGCATCTTCGCCGACGCCGAGCACGCGGCTGATATCAAGCGTGTCGAATTGACCGGAATTCCAGAGCACGATGGCAGCGAGAGCCTGACGCTCGTCGATCTTTCCGCTCATCGCTGACGAGGTCGAACGCCTCGGATCTGCCTTGCTCAGCATGATGCCTCTTTCTTGAGATGCGCGAGATCGCGTTCGTTGGCGATGCGAAGGTCGCCCTTGCGCGTCAGCGCCGTCAGCACCTGGTCGAGCTCGACGCCCCGCTCCGTCGACCAGGTGCCGGAATTCATGGCGAGGTAGGCCGTGCCGCGAGACCAGCCGCGCAGGCCGTAGGCCTTGTCGATGTACCGGAGCCCTTCCCGGCTGGCATCGAGGCCAAACGCCTTCAGCGTTTCGGCCCGCTCCATGACACCGGGGGCGACGATCAGGATGACCTTCGTCTTCTTCTCCCGCATCATGCCGCACCCGTCAGGTCGAGCGGCTCCGGCGCGGAGATGAGACTGCCGTCGAGCGCAATGTGCGGCGTGCCGAGCAGAAGATGCAGCCGGTCTTCCATGTTGCGCGCCTCGATCTCGAAGGCATGCAGCGTCAGCAGCAGTCCGGTCGAGGAACCGTCCTGCTTCATGCTCTCGCGCATCTGCCTGATCGAATCGGACAGCATGCGTCATGCCTCAGCCGCTGCAAGATTGAAGACCGCCGCGGCGATCTGCTCGCCGCGCTCGGTGACGCGATAGACAGGCGGCTTGCCGCCGATACCAGCGCGAAGCTTCAGGATGTAGCCGTCGTCGAGAAGCCGCGTCATGCCGGCGTCGATCACCTTCAGCGCGACCCCAAGCTCCAGCGACAGACCGTCCTTGCTGAGCGCAAATTCGAAGTTTCGTTCCGCCGCAAATTTCAGGATGATGAAGCATCCACGCGGCAGCCCGTCGTCGCGCCGCTTTGGCTGATCGTCGTCCTCGTCTTGCTGCTCGCCGGCAAGAACGACCTTCGGCAGCTGGAAGCCATGACGAGCGTCGGCGATGCGGTTGACGACCTCCGGCCGCACGTTCAGCGGCCGCGCGATCTGCTCGGCCGAGAGACCGGCCTCGCGCATCAGCGCCATGCACTCGCTGCGCGTATGCGGCTTCATCGCCGCCAGGTCGATCTTGGAAACGACGGGCGCAAGCCCGAATTCGGGAGCGAAACTCATGACCACCTCGTTTTTCTGGGGAGCACAACAACAGCGGCCGATGGCTCGGCATGAGCCGCGGCCTGCGCATTGGAGAATTCGGAGAAGCTCATGACGGGCGCGTCGCGGTCGCCGAGAACCTCAGCGAGGATCCTCGCCTCGGCTGCCGCCCGCTTGGCGCGCCACTCGTCAAGTTTTTCGAGAAAGGTGACCGTGACCCCTTCGATGCCGCCCTGATCGCGGCGTTCCTGCCAGGCAAGCTGCACATCGTCATGTTCGCGGGCGCCCCAGGCAAACCAGCAGCCAAGGCAGCGCACGCCCATCGGCAACTTTCTGATATCGTCAGCCTTGGTGACGATGTGCACAAACGGCGGCACCTCGACGAGATGCACTCCGACGACGTCATAGGCGGCCCGGAAAGCATCGTCAGTCGCGACAAAGAGATGGATGGCTTCGCTCACTCGGCCGCCTCCATCAGGTCGAAAAGGCTTGGCATCGCGCGCTCGCGTGCCGCCGCCTCGACATACTTGCAGCCGTCCATGAAATAGGCGGAGTTGAGCTCGACGGCCTCGCCGCGGCGGTTCCATTTCAGCGCCCGGTAAGGCACCGTCATCAAGCCCCCGAACGGATCGAAAACGGTCTCGCCCTCTTCGGTATATTGCAGGATGGCGCGATCAACGATGTCGAACTGCAGCGGGCAGAGATGCAACTCGCGGCCCTTTGCGGCTTGCAGCGTGTTCATCGAAAGCATCCGCGTGACATCGGTCCAGACGTCGTCATGCTTGGAATGCGGCGGCAGCAGCATGAAGGTCGAAGGCAGCATGCCCCGTTCCTCAAGCGCCTCGGCCACCTTCACGTGATGCTCGAAGTCATAGATGCTATCCAGCTGAAATGCCTTCCAGAGCTTGAAGATCTGGCTAGCTTCCAGCCCGAGCAATTCCTCCGGTCTGAGCAACCGGTTTCCTGACGATGGCTCGTAGCCATGGGCATCGAGCTGCCAGCGTGCGCGGCTATACCCGGCTTCGTTCGACCAGGCAGAGGCCTCGGCCGACCACTGGCGCTTGCTCTTGCTGACGGGCTTGTCCGCATAGCCGTTCGACGCATCGCTCGGCGGCTTGCGGAAGATCAGCAGATATTCCGGCAGTCCGTTGCCCATCCGGCTGCCGTCCTTGCATTGCTCGGACCAGCCGAGCCGGTAGGTCTGGTTGTTCTCGCGAACGACATCGGTGGTGATCGTCTTGCGCGACAGGAAGGCAAAGCCGTGCTTGCGGAAATGCGCGGTGCAATCGTCGGCGAAGGGATAGACCGTCTGGAAGCCGAGCCCGGTCATCCCGCCCGGCACGATCCGGTCCTTCACGTGGATCGCGGCGATACGGCCCGGTGCCAGCACGCGCAGCAACTCGGGGATCAGGAAATCCATCTGCTCCCAGAAATGCGCATTGTCGTCGGTATGGCCGAAGTCGGCATAGTTCGGGGAATATTCGTATTGCGTCGAGAACGGGATCGAGGTGACGATCAGGTCGACGCTGTTGTCGGCCATCGACTTGCATTCCATCACGCAATCATTGTTGGCGATCCGGAAGCCCTCGCCCTTCACCTCGATGCGATCGACGCCCATGGCGCGCGACAGGGTTGCCGCCATCGCCGCCGACGACAGCCCGAATTCCTTGATGATCGCGGTCATCTCAGCCCTCTGTTCGATGTGGCGGCGCCACTTGGCTTCCAGGCTGTCGCGCACCGGGCGCTCGGCCTCGGTGTAGATCAGGTCGAGGCGAACGGTGTTCGTCTGCAGGAATCTCTGGATGCGGTGGACGGCCTGGATGAAGTCGTTGAACTTGAAGCCGATGCCCATGAAGATCGCCCAGGAGCAGAAGCGCTGGAAGTTGCAGCCCGACCCCATGATCGAGGCCTTGCCGGCGAGCTCCTGAATTCGGCCTTCCGAGAAATCGATGATCGTCTGCTCGCGTTCGTCGAGCTCCTGGCTGCCGTAGACCGTACGAACGCCCGGTACCGACGCCTCGATCGCGTGGCGCTCGGCTTCGAGATCATGCCAGATCAGCCGGTGCGCATCGGGATTTTCGGCCCGAAGCTCCAGCATCTTGACGACGCGATCTGGCAGGCTGTCGCGCTTCTCGCGGGCGGTTTCTACCAGCGAAGCCGAGACGTTGCGCAGGAGACGGCCCTGCCCGTTTCTCTCAGCACCTGCGGCAGAATGATCGGCCGGCAGCTCGTGCCAGTTGACGACCATTTCCGGAAGGTCATAGCCCTCGTCGGAAAAGCCGAGATCGGATGGACGCTCGACGAAGAGACCCCAGCTTGCCACCCACAGCCAGAATTCGCGGGCCTTGTGGGGATGGATGGTGAGCGTGTCGGCCTTTTCGGAGTTTCGCTTGAAGAACCGCGTCTTCGCCTGGCCGATGTCCATGACTTCGAGAAAGGCGCTATAGGCGAGCAGCTCGATGAATTCGTTCGGGCTTGGTGTCGCCGTGGCCACGAACTTGTACCGGACACCGTCGAAGAGCCGCATGAACTCGCGAAAGGTCTTCGAGCCGCCGAAGCCGCGCAGACAGGACGCCTCGTCGAGGCTGGTGGCCGTGAAATGGCGGGGATCGAGCTTGCCGTCACGCACGGTCTCGTAGTTCGTCATGTAGATGCCGTCGGTACCGGCTTCGAGCAGCGAGCGGATGAAGGCGATCTCGATCCCGAGCATTGCGGCGTCGCGGCGGAATTCCTGCCGGACGCCAAGTGGAATAACTAGCAGCGCGCGGCCACCGAAACGCTTCAACACCAGCCGCAGGATCTCCAGCTGGATGACCGATTTTCCGAGGCCGAAGGCGGCAAAGATGGCGCGGCGCCCACCGGCACAGCCCCAGATGACGACCGCCCGCTGATGCGGCTTGAGGATCGGATTGATCTCGTCATCCGTAACCACGAAGCCGCCTTCAGGCGCCATCTGGATCTTCGCATGCAGGAACGCACCGTAATCCATCAGGCCGCGCCCCTCGATACGGCGGCATGCTCAAGGCAATAGCTGCTGTCGGGCACGAGCCCGCCGCGTCGCGGACGCCCGCAGCACGGCATCTCGGGACCACCAGCGTCCTCGAAATCCGTCAACGGCCAGGAGCACTGGAAGGTACCGAGCAGTGCAAACGGGACCGAACCTGTCCCTTTGATCGGCAGGCCGCGATGGCGATAGAGGCCGGGCTTGCGCGCCGGTGCGAAGATGGGAGCCGTGGCGGGCTCGACGACCTTCGCCGGAGCACGAAATAGTCCAGCCGTCGCCTTCGGGCGCGCTGCGTGCTGCTTCGTCTCCTTTGGGCGAGGCTCGACCTTGCGCTGTTGCTTTTCCCGCCGCGGCGCGAAGATATCGGGACGGCGGTTCACCTTGCCGATCACGGCGTTTCGGCTGACACCGCCGAGCTTCGTGGCGATGGCTGCTGCCGACAGGCCGTCGCGCCAGAGCTTGGCGGCGTGTTCCATACGTGCCTCGGTCCAGTAGCTCATGACCGCACCTCGCGCGGCCGAATGTTGCCGCAGTTCGGGCAGTAGCCTTCAGCGATCTCGCCGATCGACAAGACCTTTGCGCATTCGGGGCATTCGAACGATGTGACCGGCTTCTTCGTTTTCGCGGGCGGCCGGGATCCGCAGCGGAGGCGCTCCATCGGCATCACTCCCCGACGACGGACAGCTTGGCCGTCGTGGTACCGCCTTCGGCAAGCACGCCGGCATAAATCTGCAGCAGTTCCGCTGCCTTCTCCATGACCGACTGGATATCCTTGATCGCCTGGGCTGCTTCGGCGCGCGTCAGTTTCAGGTCCGAGAACGCAAGTGCCGAATTCTGCTGGTAGGCGGCGAAGCGCCGCGTCAGTTCGAAGCTTTCGCCCATGACGCAAGCGCCATCGGCGACCCTCTCGCGGGGGTCGGAGAGCTTGCAGCTATGCAGTTCGGCCTGCGCCCGCGTCACGGCGAAGTTACCGCACTCGGCTTCGAGGCGCATGACGGCCGGAAGCGGAAGCAGCTCGGTGTCCGTGTCGCTGTGGCAGCGGCCAATCTGGCTCTTGGAAAGCGACGTGATTTCCGCCGACGCTTCGATCCCGCCGTTCAGCTTGATCAGCATGCGGTTTGCGGCCTTCAGCCGGTGAAACCAGGCATTCGTCATTGTGTCGTTCATGGTCGCCTCGCGAAGCACAAAAGGTTTCCCGCGCCGGGAAATCCCGGCGTGTTTTCCCGTGGTGGGAAGAATTCGAAAATGTGAGTTTCAGCCCGTCAGCAGATCACGGAGGATCGCATGGGTTTCGAACTCGAAAATTCAACAAAAGGCGGCCGGAGCGCTTGGAGGTCGTCGCGCTCCGGCCTGAGTTGGCGCTGGCAGTCATCAGCACCGGGAGGAACCTCGTCGAGGCGATCATTCAACCGCCTCCTTTGTGAGCGCGGAAAGAAGTCGAGCGACAGGTCCACTTGGGGGTTGCCCATTCTCCATTCTTGAGACGCTCGAACGATCCACGCCGAGGTAGTCGGCCAAGCGATCTTGCGTCCAGCCCAGCTTCTCACGGAGTTCTTTGATGTCGGCAACCTTATCCATATCCTGTAATGTGCATAACGCACATCATCCTGTCAAGTCGAAACGCACATCAGTTTCGTGCAAAATGCACACTATGGAATACGACGATCGCCCCGAACCCGCGCAGCGGCTCGAACAAGCTCGGATAGCCCGCGGGTTTGACGAGGCAAAGAAAGCCGCCCTTTTTTTCGGCTGGAACTACAACGCGTATGCCCAGCACGAAAACGGCACGCGGGGCATTTCGAGGGCAGCTTCGGCCTACGCGAAAGCCTACCGCGTCAGCGAAGCGTGGCTTCTCACCGGCGAAGGAAACGGGCCTGGAGAGATCCATCAGGTCGCAGGATTGCGGCGAGTTGTAGTGGCCGCCCATATCCAGGCGGGCGTCTTTGCGGAAACATGGGAGTGGGACGAACACGACCAGTACTCGGTCTACGTACCTGACGACATTGAGTATCGCGGGTTTACTCTTCACGCCGGAGAGACCAAAGGCCCGTCTATGAACCGTCGATACGCGGAGAGAACTGTCCTAGTTTTCACCAACGTCGAAGAAACCCGTGAGGAGCCGCGCGCAGGCAAAAGGTACATTGTCGAGCGCAGGCGCGTCGGCGGTGAAGCCGAACACACTGTTAAACTTCTTCATGTGGACGAAGACGGCAAGTATTGGCTTGTTCCCGAGTCCGACGACCCACGCTACCAAGCACCGATCTCAATCGAGGAAGGTACTGGAGACGACGATATCGTCGCGATCCTTGGCCGCGTTGTCTACGCTGTAATGCGAGAGTGATTCTCTAAGCCTTTGAAACAAAAAGCACACTGCCGGCTAAAAACGTCGCCAGTGTGCTTTTTGCACTTTGTGTTTGACTTTGCGATGTGCGTAGTGCACATTTTGATGGCCTTAACAATGGAGCCGTCAATGTTGTCCAGCCATCCCTGCGCAGCCACTTCCGCTACCGTCATCGGTCGCGATATCGCGCTCGAAATGTCGAATTTCATGCTCAGCCATCCGGGCTGCACCCGCGAAGAACTTCGCGAAGACTTCAGCGACCGCCAGATCACCCGCTACGCCCTCGAAGCCAAGGGTATCGCCGACCGGCGCCGTATCCGCCGCCTGGCCTGATCGGTTCCGGCATGGCCCGCCTTTGCGCGCGGCCATATCCGAACCGAAGGGGCTTTCTCATGAAAAATAACGATTTCGTACGCGACGGGATGAGGGCGTCAGTTGGGCTCCATCATGTTGGCGCCGTTCAGTCCTTGAGGACCATAGAGCGCGACACCGGTCGCACAAGCCATCTCACGGCCGCCATTTGCATTGAGGAGACCGATTTTCTCCCTAGTAAGCTCCATCAATCGCACGCTGTCGCGCGACCCTTCGCTCAGATCAATGTTGAAAGCGGCGATCGCAACAACCATCACCTTCTTTACAGGCCTAAGCGTTGGGCAAAGCTTTTGGATGGCGATAACATCCGCCATCTTTACCATCACCTTGTCGCGGCCGTCGTCGGCGTTCGCTTCGCCCGCGGCAGCAAGAAATGCAGCAACGGCGACCCTGGCAATCAAGCGGTTCATGTAGCCTCCAGCGATAGCAACTCTGGACCGGATAATGCAGTTGAATTTCGGGAAAGCAATAGACCCGAAGTCGACTACTTCACGCCGTTCGGCGCCCGCGTCGAGCCTCAGAAGATCATCCGCATCGACAGCAAGCGCTCACGTCTGCCCTATTGGGCCGTCGCCGCGTTTTGCTGCTTCGCCTGGGCGGGCGCGATCCTCTCGCTCGCCAACTTTGGCGTTCACAGCTACTTCACGCTGAAGAGCCTCGACCAGCAGATCGCCTGGGATGCCCGCCGATGACGGCTCGCCTGGCATCTTCTCCTATTCCGTCCTTCCGGGCCGATGGCTCGCTCATGGATCTCGCCGCCCCGCAGGCGGCAGAAATCAACTTCGCCGAAATCGCCGCAAAGCTATCCGTCATCCCGCGTTTTGCCGGTAGCCGGATCGGCACGGCCTTTTCGGTCGCGCAGCATTGCGTCATGGGCACCGAAGCGCTGCTCAACGAAGGCGCCGACAGCCGAACCGCATCGCTCTTCCTGTTGCACGACGCCCATGAAGGCCTGCTCGGCGACAATATCGAGCCGTCGATGAACCTCATCGAGGCGACGATCCGCGAAACCGATCCGAAGGCTGCGGCGCTCTACCGCCGCATTGTCGATCTGGTGAAGGGCGCCTGGGACGAGGCGATCTATGGCGCCGCCGGCCTGCCCCTGCCCGCCGTCTGGACTAACAGCCAGCGCGCGCTGGTCCGCGCCATGGACAAGCGCATGGCGGCGGAAGAGGCCCGCGCACTCTGCGGCCCGCGAGCCATTGAGTTCTATCCCGTCGACCGGTTCCCTAAACCGAAGTTCCGCGGTGATCTGAAACTGATCAAGCCGTGGGGACCAATGAAGGCCGAAGAGGCGTTCGTCGAGTGCTTCAAGCGTCTGATTGGTGAAGACCGCTTCTACGAGGCCGCCGCCTGCAACGCCGCCCACCGCGGCACACTGGAGCTGACGCTGTGAGCAAGACACCTCTTCCCTGCCACGTGATCGACCAGAGCTTCGAGCGCTCCGGCTGCAAACTGGTGCTGACCAACGCCTCCGGCGAAATGCCAGCGGGTATTGCCAAAATCGGCAGCCAGCTTACCCGGACCTTCGGCGTCTCTGCCGTCGCCCTGCTCGATCAGGCCAACGATTTCGTCGTCGCGCCCGCCGACCTTGTGACCGTCGAGCGTTTCGCTCGCCGCATCATCGACGGCGATCCGCGCGCCCGCACCGAAAGCGGCGGTCAACTGCTGCTCGCCAGCGCTTTCCTAGCCCTGCTGCTGGTTGGCACCGAGACGCGGCAAGTCGGAGCAGAGGAGACTAACTGATGGCTTCTCAGCGGCGTTGCGAGAATTGCACCAACTGGATGAATTCGGACGGTGTCTGGGGCGTCTGCTTCTACGCGTCCAACGACAATGACACTCCGGAGCGTCGCGCTGCCGCTACGAGCGTCCGGCTCGGCAGAGAGCACCCGGCAGACCTCGAAACCAAATACGATTTTGGCTGCGTCGCCTGGAAGTCGCTGAACTCTAAGACGGAGGGAGCTGCATAATGGCCGGTTCCGTCAACAAGGTGATCCTCATCGGCAATGTCGGCGCCGATCCCGAGATCCGCCGCACCCAGGACGGTCGGCCGATCGCATCGCTGCGGCTCGCGACATCCGAGACCTGGCGCGACAGGAACTCCGGCGAGCGGCGCGAGAAGACCGAATGGCACAGTGTCGTCGTCTTCGCCGAGCCGCTCTGCAAGATCATCGAGCAATACGTGAAGAAGGGCTCGAAGCTCTACGTCGAAGGCCAACTGCAGACGCGCAAGTGGCAGGACCAGCAAGGCCAGGACCGCTACTCGACCGAGGTGGTGCTGCAGGGCTTCGGCGGCTCGATCCAGCTTCTCGATAAGCGCGAAGGCTCCGGCTACCGCGCCGGCGGCGATGGCGCTTCCGACTACGGCCTCGACGAGGATCGCGCATCGCGCACGCAGAGTTTCGGCGGCGGCTCGCCCGGCCAGCCCGCCAACTTCAGCCGCGAACTCGATGACGACATTCCCTTTGCGCCGGAATGGCGCTGACAACCCGAGAGGATCCATTTCATGAAGCTTATCCAGAACGGCCAAGCGCTGATCGGCATGCTCGAAGCCGGTGAGCTCAACGAGCGGCTGACGGAGACCTGCGATGCCACCTTCGTCGAGCTGCTCGATATGAGCAATGAGAACCCGAAGGTGAAATTCAAGGGCGAAATCACCCTCAAGCTAAAGCTCGAAGTGGCAAACGGCATGATCACCATCAATGCCGATGTCGCCGCCAAGACGCCGAAGCGCAGCTTCAAGTCATCCGCCTACTGGATCACCGAAGGAGGCAAACTTTCGACTGAACATCCGCAGCAGCAGGACATGTTCGGCCAGCCCCGCGAAGTGCGCGATCGCGCCTGACTTCCCCTCCCCAGCAACGAAGGAACGCCAGCATGGACCAGCTTACAGCACCCGCAGTCAGGGAGATCGCCGATCTCGCAAAGGACAGCCAGTTTCAGATCGGGAGCATCACGGTTCCCGGCCAGGCAAAGGGCCTGCCATCTTTCTTTCCGGCATTGCTGGACCCGAAAACTGGCAAGGCATCCAGCCTCAAGGCGCTCGCCGAAGAGTGGCGCCTGACGCCCGACCGCAAGCGCGGGACGGCTGAGGTGACGACGCTTGAAAGCTTCATCCACCTCGTCGGCCGCCACAAGACCGAGGACTCTGTCATCTTTGCCGATACCGACTGGCGCCAGCCGTCGCTGACGGCCGTGATCGATTATCACAGCAGGGGAAGTGATGGCGCCGCCGACAATGGGAAGCACCGTATTCATTATCAGTTCCCGCTGTCTGACAGCTGGAAGGCGTGGACCGAGATCAACGGCCAGCTCCTGCCTCAGGTGCAGTTCGCGGAGTTCATCGAAGATCGCATCATGGATCTCGCCGCGCCTGACACGCTCGAGGAAGAAGACTGGCGGCACAAGTTTTCCTTCCGCGTCGCTTTCCCGAACGAGCTCGTCTCTCTTTCCAAAGGTCTGCAGGTCAACTCCGAAGCCAAGGTCAAGAATGCCGTATCTCTGCAATCGGGCGAGGCTCAGATCGTCTTCGAGGAAGAGCACCGCGATGCCTCCGGCAACAAGATCGACGTCCCCGGCATGTTCATCCTTCAGGTCCCGCCTTTCTTCAGCGGCGCACCTGCCCGAATTCCGGTGCGGCTGCGCTACCGCCTCGCCGGTGGGCAGCTGAAGTGGATCTGCCAACTCTACCGCCCGGACATCTACATCACCGAGCAGGTGATCCGCGACATGGAACGCTCCGCCGCCGAAACGGAGCTGCCTGTCTATCAGGGCGAACCGGAAATGAGCGCGTAGGAGCGGAGACGCGAGCCATGCCACGCCTATGGTACCCAGAATTTTTGGTCGATGAATGGCTGCCTACCGGTCGCGAGAGCCCGGAGGCATGGTTCGTACCGCTCGACCCGAGCGAGGATGCCGACGCTGCTGATGAAGGATACTTCCTCGGCCGCCTTTCCACCTATTCGCCCGGCGAGCGGATCGGCTTCAAATGGGTCGAGCGTTACGGCGACATCAGCATCAGGATCAATCCTGACGGAACGCTTCACGGCTCCCAGCGCTGCCCGCTCACGCTCGATCTCTTCGGCTTCGTCGGTATCGACCTCCCCGCCGACGATCGTCCTGCCCCTAACAACATTTACGACGACGAGAGCGAACTCTGGGCAGAGAGCATCGAGAGCTTCGCCCGGCAATATGCCGCGGGCTTCGACATCTTCCAGGGCGACGAGCCTGTGACTGTCGAGGTCGAGGCGGCCCACTGGAGCGACACGCATTATTTCATCCTCGGCCCGGACAGCAAGAGCCTGATACCGGCCCCATCTGCGGAGACAACCGATCATGTTCACGGCTGAAAAGTCCGCCCTGATGACCGCGCTGGCGCTGACGACAAGCGTCGTCGAGCGCAAGAACACCATCCCGATCCTCTCCAACGTCCTGATCGAACGGGGAGAGGCACCCGGTACGCTGAGCGCGCGCTTGACCAATCTTGACATCGAGGCAGCCACGCCGTTCCAGGCAGCGGCCGCGACCGACTTCGAGCCTTTCACCGTGCCAGCCGTACTGCTCGCAGATATCGTCCGGAAGCTGCCTGATGGCTGCGATGTCGAGATCACCAGGCGATCCGGTACCAAACTCGACGGCGTGACGATCAAGGCCGGCCGGTCGAAGTTCAGTCTGCAGGTTCTTCCGGCGTCCGATTTCCCGGAGATGCGCGAAGCCCGCAATCCGTTCCCGCACCAGGTGACGCTTTCCGCTGCGGATTTCGCGGCTGCGCTCGCGGCCTGCAGCTTTGCAATGTCGACCGAAGAGACCCGCTACTATCTGAACGGTATCTTCCTGCACCCGACGGCGGCAGCATCCGAGCATAAGGGTGTCATTTTCGTCTCGACCGACGGTCACCGCCTTTCGAAGCGTTTCGTCGCTGCCGAGAGCGACYCGGCCATGCCGGGCATCATCATTCCCCGCGCTGCGGTCAAGATCATCGACAAGGTGCTGCCGAAGACCGGTAACGTGACGGTACAGATTTCCGACAGCCTGATCCGGATCTGTGGCGGCTCATCGCTTTTCACCTCAAAGCTCATCGACGGCACCTTCCCGGACTATGCCCGCGTGGTGCCGCAGGAGAGCCCGATGACGGCGACGGTCAAAGGCGCAACGCTCGCCGCCTCCATCGACCGCGTGGCAACCGTCAGTGGCGAGCGCGGCAAGGCCGTGCGTTTCACCTTCGCCGAAGGACAGCTGCGCCTGCAGGTCAGCAACCCCGACACAGGCGACGCAACGGACGAGCTTGCCTATGACGGCGCCGCCGAGCTCGAAATCGGCTTCAACGCCCGATACGTCAACGACGTCCTCACCCACCTGCCCGGCGACCAGGTCGTCATGGGCCTCGACGAGGTAGGCGGTCCCGCCGTGCTCCGTAATCCCGGAGCCCATCCCGAAAACCTGATCGTGCTGATGCCGATGCGTGTGTGAGGCTGCCATGAACGATATGTCGCAATTTCAATTCCGCGTTCACGACTGGATGCTCGATTGCTTCGGTTCCGAAGTCGCCGCCGATCGGCGCAAGCGCGGTCACCGGTTCCTCGAGGAATCTCTTGAGCTCTCCCAGGCGATCGGCTGCACGCGCGAGGAAGCGCATCAGCTTGTAGACTATGTCTTCGGTCGTGCGACCGGGGATGCTGGCCAGGAAGTGGGCGGCGTTATGCTGACGCTCGCCGCGCTCTGCACCGCCATCCCGGCCAGCATGCTGGCGGAAGGTGAGATCGAACTGCGCCGCGTGAACACGCCGGAGATGATCTCCAAGATCCGCGCCAAGCACATGAGCAAGCCGATTCGCTCGCCCCTGCCTGGCCATGGCGAGCGGCGCATGCCTGGCACGCGCTATCTCAATCGCGTCGACGGCAAGATTTACGAGTTCGTGTCGGAAGATAACGATACCGTCACCTTCAGGCGGGAAGGCCGCGACACGCCGCATTATCTAGGTCAGGCCGAGTTCGCCTCGCGCTTCGAACGCACTGCGCCTGCTTTGGAGGATCTCAGATGACCTTCACGCCGACGCTACTGACAGACCTCGCCTACTTCTTCACCAACACCGACCGGCAGGCGCTTGAGCTTGCCGGCATCATCAAGTCTGGCAAGTCGGGCGACGACAAGTGGGAGCGGTTCAACCATAACTTCGATATTTTCATACTGAAGTCCGACGACAAACAGTTGGAAGCGTTGGCAAATCTTGCAAACGCTTACGTTGGGGACACCACCCCACCACCCCCACCACTTTCTGATACTCTCGCGACGGTAAGGGCTTCTGTCCGGAACGCGCGAGGCGCAATCGAAAGCGGCCAGGTGGTGGATAAGGACGTGCACGGCACATTGTCCAAAATCATCCGTACCATTGATGAGGCGCTCGCCACCCCCCCGCCATGGCCGCTATTGGTGGGGGCTTTGGACGATAAAACAATCACCGATTTGGCTTGGAAGCACTTCGGTGAAAGCGTCTTCATCCTGCTTACGCGGGAGAAGTCGGAGGCGATGATCCCGCAAGAGACATACGATGTTCCGACGCTTGCTTTGCGTCAGTTCGTTGACGCCTGCGTCCGCGCCGCTCTCGCCTCTGCTTCGACCGTGAACAATCCCGCAACCCTCGAAAAATCCGACTTTCAAAAATTTGATGTCGAGGGTGAACGGCTGGAGAACGAGCAGGAAACGCCGAAGCAACATGTGGTGGGGAGCCACGTCGAGGCTATCGAAGCCGCTAAGATGGCCCGCACGCGCCTGATGCAATACGCTTTGGCTGTGGAGCGTGGCGAAGTGCAGGGCGGCGGACGCGAGTTCGAGCGTCGGATCTGGGGCTCGTTCTCCGATTTCGATCAGGCTGTCGCCGCCCTCGCCTCTGCGGAGGTGGAGGGATGAGCGATCTTCTCATGAAACGCCGCGTCGTCTTCTCTGATTGTGGCCTCTATCGCTACCTGCTTGAACACGATTTCGGCGGAACCGGTCCCGTGATCTCGCTCGGGATGGTCAACCCGTCGCTCGCCAACGGCGAAGAGAACGATCAGACCATGACGAAGGTTGACGGCTTCTGCATCCGTCTTGGCGCCAGTAAGGTCATCGTCTGGAACCCGTTCGCACGCATCGCGAAGGATATACGCGATCTGCGCCATGTGGATGATCCTATAGGCCCAGAGAACGACGCCCACATCGCCAGTGCCGTTCAAGGCGCTGACATCCATATTGTCGCCTGGGGACCGCTTTCGAAGCTCCCGAAACCGCTGCGCAGCCGCTGGCGAGCGGTTGTTGATGTCCTATCAGCCGCTGGCGCGAAGCCGATGTGTTGGGGAACCGCGCTCGACGGACAGCCTCGCCATCCACTGATGCTCGCCTATGCCACACCTCTCGTGCCTTGGGAGGCGCCGCTATGAGCTGGAAAAACGTTAGAGATCACTACCGGGTCGTTCATCAGGTACAGGTCACGAAAGCCGGTATTTGCATTGGCTCGCCCTACATTCACGACATCATCGTGATCGGCCGAGATGGCAAGATCGTCAAGGAAGATGACCGGACGCTGAATGCCGAACTGATGCGCTACCAGATGGAGATGAAGGCGGATCTTGCGAAACTGAAGCAATTGGTCACGTCTCCAGATAGCTTCGTCGCATCGATCCCTGTCTACACCTACGACGGCGCCGAGATCCTCGAAAAGCAATGCGAGGAACCGGGCTGGCCCAACGTCACCCACGACGGACTGATGATGTACGAGAACACCTTCTCTACCGATCGTGAGAAGGTCATCGAGTGGGCGAAGCGCAATTGCTTGGCGCGGATCGATAGCACCCGCAGATATGTCAGTGAACAAGAGGAGCGCCTGTCGTCGCTCAAAAACCTGCTTAGCCAGGCCGAAGCCGACGCGGCGGCCCTTGGCATTGCTCCCCCACCGCCCGCAGAGAGGGAGGTAGGCAGCGATGAATAGTCTCTGGTCTAGCCCCGAAAAGATTGAAGGCTTCAGCTTTCGTGTTCGAACCAAACCCGGCGTTGGCGGCCTTTATCTGGCTGAGGCGATTGAGGGTGACTTCAGCGCTGACACGATCATCCGTGAGCCACTCTTGGCTAATTGCTGGCTTGAATTCGGAAAAACGCCCGGAGATGCGATGCGGAAGCTGAAAACGGAATGCTTGAGTGATGAAGAGCCAGGCATCAGCCCGAAGCTCTTCCGCAATCTTCATCTCTGCGATCCGATGCCCACGAAGAGGGAGAGCTAACGTCATGCTCTGCACTCTTCACGAATCTGAACTGCCCGAGCTTGCGATCTCGATCCGCCAGCCTTGGGCGCATGCCATCGTCATGGGGTGGAAGGATATCGAAAACCGCAAATGGAGCACGCGTCACCGCGGTCTCGTTTGCATCCACGCCAGCGCCTACAATCGCCGGAACTTCGATGAGGATTACGGCGACTACCTCGAAGTCGTGCAAGGCTTTGTAAAGGCATCGCCGCACAATGATCTTGCCAGCATCAGTGAAAGCGACCTGTCGTTTGGTGCGATCATCGGCGTAGCGCGCGTCGTCGAGGTTTCGACATCGCACGATAGCCCTTGGTTCTTCGGGCGGTATGGCTTCGTGCTTGCGGATCAACAGCGGTTGGAAAATCCAATTCCGCTTAAGGGTGCGCTCGGCTTTTTCGAATGGCGCGAACGCCTACCAACAGCGCAGGCCGCTGCCGAGCCACCAAAGCAAATGCTGCAACCAGCACAGGGAAGCCTATTCTGATGCCGCTCGCAGCCATGCCTTTCATCAACAAGCTTTCGGAGCGCACGCAGTGCCCGGCATGCGGCTCCGCGCGCTCGGAGTTCATCACAGTGCCACGCAGCGGAACCCGCCTGCAGCAAGCAGTCGCCGAATTTGAGTGTGACGCCACCTTTCGTGCATCAAAGGACGGCATCGCCGTCATCTACCCATGCCCGGCTCGATCCGTTCTCGTGGCCGAGCTCATGACCATCGAAGTCAACGGAAAGAGTGAGGTCGATACATGAGGCCGAGCACCACAACGGAGCAACAGTTTTCGACGGCCTTCCTGCTTTTCGCTCAGTACGGCGGACGAGCCGTCATTCCGGTCGATGACGTCTGCCGTGACTACTTCAATCACCTGACCCCGGCAAAGTTTCTTCGGAAGGTGACGGAGGGCGAAATCGCAATCCCGGTCGTTCGCGCTGAAACCTCCCAGAAGTGCCAGAAGGGTGTGTATCTGCAGGATCTCGCCAACTACCTCGATAATCGGCGCGAAGCGGCGCTCAAGGAGTTTCGTCAGCTTCACCGCTGACGGCCGTTACCGGCAGCCACTTCCATCCGGCATATTTATCGCCAGTCTGCCGGATATGGGTGTAGCGCTTCAGGCTGTTCCACGACCGATGCGCTGACACCGTTGACGCCCTTGGAATATCCCAACCAATCTCAAAGAGCCGGGAAATCCCGTCATGGCGGAGATCGTGGAAATGCAGATCCTCGATCCCCAGCAGCTTGCAGGCGTCGGTGAAATTCTTGGAAATCGTTCCTGAGTTATAAGGGAAAATCCGCTCGTCAGTTTTCGGCATGGCTTTGATCAACGCGATAGCCTCGGGCGTCAGAGTACACCATGTATTGTTGCCGACCTTCTCCCCAGGATGCTTCATGTCGCGGACCAGCACCCGCTTATGATCGTCCTCGAAATCATCCCAACGGATAGACGTAATCTCTTCCTGCCGGCGGGTCGAAAAGATCGCGAACAGGATCACCTTGTCCATTGGCAACGCCTGTGGCGCCTTGATCCTCTTCTCGGTGAAGTAGTCGAGCAGCCGGTCGAGATCKGCGATCGTCGGCCGCTTGTCTCGCTCCTTGCTTCGACTGGTCACACCGAGACGCTTGGTCACCGTAACCGCATCCTCGAAGGCACCCTTGTCCAGTTGGAAACCCCACATCGGCCGCGCGACAGCGAAGATTGAGCCGAGATGCGCCATGTAATTGCCGACCGTCTGCGGCTGCCGCAGCTTCACCTGATGTTCCCGATCTTCCTCGATATCGGAATCATCCTCTCCTTCCGGCAGCCAGCCATCCTTCAATTCGGTCGCGAACCGGCCGATATCGACGCTCGTGATCTGGCTGCACCGCATCGCTGCCAGCGGATGCTTTTTGATGAGCCTCAGGCACTGAGCCTTCGTCTTGCCGATTTTCTTGACTGACACCTCGATGTATTTGTCGATCGCCTGCCCAAGTGTCACGTCAGGATTTTTCAGCCGGTCGATCGCGCCTGGCTGGTCCAGCTCCGTTTCGCGTCTCTTGAGCCAGGACTTGGCAGCCGGCCGCCGCTCGAAAGTCTGCGCTTCGGTGTGAACCAACACGCCATCTCGCTTTATCCGGATCTGTGCGGTATAAGCCTTCGTCCCGTTCCGGCGCGTTCGCTCTGATATCGTCCCCATGAAGTGCTACACGGCCTCCTGCAGATGCTACGCTGTAGCATTAGCATCGCAGAAACGGGCAGAAAAGCGATAAAACGAGAGAAAACGAGACAACATGAAAGTGGCCGAAACCACTGCGCAGCAAGGAAAGTCGCTGTATTCCAAGGGTCCCGTATTCGCGGTTGCACCTATGATCGACTGGACCGATCGTCATTGTCGCTATTTTCACCGGCAGATCAGCCGCAACGCCTTGCTCTATACCGAGATGGTGGTGGCCGATGCGATCATCTATGGCCCGCGCGAGCGGCTGCTGTCCTTCGACGCGGCGGAACATCCGGTGGCTCTGCAGCTCGGCGGCTCCGATCCGGCCAAGCTGGCCGAGGCCGTCAGGATCGCCGCGCCCTATGGCTATGACGAGATCAATCTGAATGTCGGTTGTCCCTCCGACCGTGTCCAGTCAGGCACCTTCGGCGCCTGCCTGATGCTGACGCCCGAGGTGGTGGCCGAGTGCGTGCGTGCCATGAAGGCGGTGTCGGCGGTGCCGGTGACCGTGAAATGCCGCATCGGCGTCGATGAGCAGGATCCCGAGGCTGCTCTGCCCGATCTCATCACCCGCGTGCTCGATGCCGGCGCCGACGCCATCTGGATCCATGCCCGCAAGGCCTGGCTGAAGGGCCTGAGCCCGAAGGAAAACCGCGAGATCCCGCCGCTCGATTACGAGATGGTCTATCGCATGAAGCAGCGCTGGCCCGATGTTTTCATCGGCATCAACGGCGGCATCCACACGCTTGAGGAGGCGCAGGCGCATCTCGGGCATGTCGATGGCGTCATGCTCGGCCGCGCCGCCTATCAGAATGCCGCCATTCTCGCCGAGGTCGACCAGCGCTTCTATCGCGCCCCGGCCCGCGAGATGGATTGGGATCAGCTGCGCGACCGGATGATGGCCTATGCGCAGGCGCATATCGACAATGGCGGCCGTGTCCAGCATATCGCCCGCCACATGGTCGGCCTGTTCACCGGCCTGCCGGGCGCCCGGCGCTACCGGCAGATCCTGTCGACCGATGCCACCAAGCCCGGCGCCGGTCCGGAGGTGATTGCCGCCGCCTTCGCAGCGGTGGATTTCAGCGCCGCGCCGGCCGAAGCGCTCAGCGCCTGATCCCCAAACGAAAAACGGCGCCCGAAGGCGCCGTTCTCATTCCTGCCGAAGCAGAAATCGAATTAGTTGGCCGAGATGTTGACGGCCTTCGGGCCCTTGCCCATGCGATCCGGCTCGGTGTCGAACGTGACCTGCTGGCCTTCGCGCAGCGACTGAATGCCCGAAGCCTGGAGAGCGGAGATGTGGACGAATACGTCCTTAGCGCCGCCTTCCGGAGTGATGAAACCAAAACCCTTGTCCTGGTTGAAGAATTTTACGGTGCCCTTGGTGGCCATGTGGGATAGTCCTTTTCCCTTAGTCTTGTCTTAGTATCCGCCCCCTCGAGAGGAAGCGGACGGCTTTAGCTTTCGTCCCGCGAACCGGGCGCGAAGGGTCAGTCGGAGAAGTCACGTACGGGGAAAGAACGTCTACGAAGCGGTTTTGCCGCTCTGCCACCCTTGCGGGAGAGCTACCAATCTGTCCAGTCACCGGCATGCTAATGCCCGAGTACTGCATGACGTGACAGCATTCGGAATAAAAAGCAAGCGGCAATATTGTGGCACGCCCTTCGCGAAGCCCGGAAATACCAAAGATTCAGATAGTTGACCAAATGTGACAACCCACAGATTCGGCTGTCCCATTTCGGGACTCCGTGCCGGAACGGGACCGTTATACAACCTGCAGAGATATATCAGGCACAGCATCACATGGGTGATTACAGTCGCCATCAATCCACGGAAGGCGAGTGTCATGCGACGGTACTTGCCGCGGGCGACCGCAATCGCTTTGTTGCCGGTGTTCGCTGCACGGCACGCGACCGATAATCGCGCCCGCGTCCTTTCATTGCCTGCCGCTTTGCGTCTAAGATCGCCGGACCGCAACAGCAAGAGCATGCCATGTCATCCGCCATCAACCCCGTCATTCCTGTTCCGCAGCCCGTTCTCCTGCCGGTCGAAGGCAGCGCCAGTTTCTTTCCGGTGCGCCGCGTCTATTGCGTCGGGCGCAACTATGCGGACCACGCGATCGAGATGGGCCATGATCCGAGCCGCGAGCCGCCCTTCTTCTTCCAGAAGAACGCGGACAATCTTCTGCCAGCCGGTCAGCCTTTCCCCTACCCACCGCTCTCCGAGGACGTGCATTACGAAGCCGAATGCGTGATCTTTCTGAAAGAAGGTGGCGAGAACATTCCGGTCGAAAGGGCGCTCGCCTGCATCTACGGCTACGCCATCGGCATCGATTTCACCCGCCGCGACCTGCAGGCGGTTGCCAAGAAGATGGGCCGTCCGTGGGAAGTGGCCAAGGCCTTCGAATATTCTGCTCCCGTTTCGCCGATCGTCCCCGCCGATGAGCTCGGTCACCCCCAAAGCGGCCGTATCTGGCTCGATCACAACGGCAAACGCGTCCAGGAAGGCGATCTGAACCAGATGATCTGGAAAGTGCCGGAGATCATTGCCGAACTCTCCAAACTCTTCATCCTCGCCCCCGGCGACGTCATTATGACCGGCACGCCGGCCGGTGTCGGCGCTGTCAAGAAGGGCGACACGGTCGAGTGCGGCATCGACGGCGTCGCCACCCTCACCGTTACCGTCGGCTGAGGCGCGCCATGCCCGTCTATGCACTTGCAGGATTGAAACCAAGGCTGCTGGCAGACGACCTCTATTGGATCGCCCCGGATGCCCATGTGATCGGCGATGTCGCGCTCGGCGAAGGCGTTGGCATCTGGTTCGGCGCGGTGCTGCGCGGCGACAACGAGCCGATCACCGTCGGTCGCAACACCAATATCCAGGAAGGCGCCATGCTGCACACCGATCCGGGCGCCCCGGTGACGATCGGCGAAGGCTGCACCATCGGACACCACGCCATCGTCCACGGCTGCACCATCGGCAACAATTCGTTGATCGGCATGGGCGCGACAGTGCTGAACGGCGCGAAGATCGGCAACAACTGCCTTGTCGGCGCCAATGCGCTGGTCACCGAGGGTAAGGAATTTCCAGACGGCTCCCTGATCGTCGGCTCCCCCGCCCGCGCCATCCGCACGCTGGATGAAAAGGCGATCGAGGGACTTAGGCGCTCGGCGGAGAAATACGTGTCGAACTGGCAGCGGTTTGCGCGGGATTTGAAGCGGCTGGATTGATCAGAACAGAAGAGTGACGCCGGTGACGTTTTTCACCGCCACCTTGATGAGGCCGAACACCGCGGACAGGATCTTCTGGGCGGCGTTGTAGAGAAGGAATTCGAACTCTTTCAGAGCGCTGTTGAGATTGATCTCAAGCAGATGAAGCGTCAGGTCGGCGTTCTTGTCGCTAATCTCCCCGGCAGCAAGCTGCGCGATGACCTTGGCGGTTTTCTGGGCGATGAATTCAAGCTGGAAGGTCATTTCCTGCTTGATACCGCTCCATTGGTCTTTTGCCTTGAGGATCGCCACCTCGAGGAGCCCTTCGAGAAGCTCCTTGGCAGACCCCGGTGCGAAGTTCGCAGTATCGATCGGCATGAACAACCCCCTATTATTTCAAGGCGCCTTCCATCGTCTTTGGAATGGCGCAAACGTTTCGAACAACGGAAATATTGTCGGCCTCGTTAGGCGCCTGGCCGTCGGCCTTGAATGCTGCGCGCGAGGCCTCGATCGCCCGGCGACAATTATCGATATCATCGACAAGAAGCTGTGCGGCATTGGCCGCCGGCCGCCCGCGGAGGTAGGCCGGCCGCTTGCCGGCAATGTCCGCAGCCTCCTTCACACCCGCCAACGCGTCGATGTAATAGGGCTCCACCTTGCCATAGGGCACACGTGAGGGGCTGCTTGCCTCGATAGAGGTTTCGATCTTGGTGAGGCTGGCATGCGCGCCGTCCAGCTTCGCATAGATCGCCTCATTGTAACTGGGCGCGAAAATGGTACAGCCGCCGAGCAGCAGCGGTAGCGTCAAGCTCATCAGTTTGCGGATAAGACCCATGGGATGCCCTCCATTCACGGACATCCTAGCGCGTGCAAAATCAAATGCAATCTTAAATTACATATAAAATAAAATACACTACATAGATGCATTCGATTGCATGACGTCAGGCCGCGCAGCTCTCGCAAACGCCGCGGATCTCGATCGTCGTCTTCTCCGCCTTGAACTTCTTGCTGCGCATCCAGTTCATCAGCTGATGATCGACAGCGTGGTCGTGGAACTCGATGACCTGACCGCAGCTCTCGCAGATGGCGAAGGCGACGGTGCCGTGGCTGTGGCAATTCTCGTCCGGATGGGCGCAGACGACGAAGGAGTTGATGCTCTCCAGCCGATGCACGACGCCATACTCCAAAAGCTTCTCCAGCGCCCGGTACACCTGCAACGGCGCCCGGAACCCGTGATCGCGCAATTTGTCGAGGATCGTGTAGGCGCTGAGCGGGCCCTCCGCCTTTTCCAGGACATCGAAGACGAGCGCCTGGTTCTTGGTCAGCTGTGGCGTGTTCATGTGCCTTGTCCTTGCGGTTCCTTGCGCCCCAACCGCGGCAGCAGGCTGAGGATGAAGAGAATGAGGGCTGCGACGACGATCGACGGGCCTGACGGCGTGTCATAGGTGAGCGAGCCGAAGAGACCGCCGACGACGGCAACGGCGCCGATCAGCGATGCCAGCACCGCCATGATCTCGGGCGTCGGTGAAAAGCGGCGCGCCGCAGCTGCCGGAATGATCAGTAGCGAGGTGATCAGCATGATGCCGACGATCTTCATGGCAATGGCGATGACGACCGCCATCAACAGCATGAAGAACAGCCGCGCCCGCTCCGGCTGCAGGCCTTCGGCTTCGGCAAGCTCCGGATTGACGGTCGAGGCCAGCAGCGGCCGCCAGAGCCAGGCGATCGCCGCGACGACGAACAGCCCGCCGCCCCAGATCATCGCAATATCGGTCTTCGACACCGCAAGGATATCGCCGAACAGGAAGGCAATCAGATCGATCCGCACCCAGCTCATGAAGGCGACCATGACGAGGCCGATGGCGAGCGTGGCATGCGAGAGAATGCCGAGCAGCGCATCGGCCGAAAGCGCCTGACGCTTCTGCAAAAAGAGCAGCAGGATCGACACCGTAGCGGCAACGCCGAAGACCGCGAGCGTCAGATTGAGCTGAAAGAGCAGCGACAACGCCACCCCAAGCAGCGCCGAATGGGCGATCGTATCGCCGAAATAGGCCATTCGCCGCCAGATGATGAAGCAGCCGAGCGGCCCTGTCGTCAGCGCCAGACCGACGCCGGCGAGAACGGCACGGACGAAGAAATCGTCAAGCATGGCGCTCTCCCGCATGGTGATGGTGATCGTGGCCATCATGATCGTGAGCTCTATGATCGTGCCCGTCCCCATGATCGTGATCGTGGTGATGGCCGTCCTCGGGATGGCAGTGATCGGTCACTGATCCGTCTGAATGCAGGACGCGCCCATCCGGCAGATGCGTATGGTCGTGGTGGTGGCTATAGACGGCAAGCGTCTGCGCCGCCCGGCTGCCGAACAGCCGCACATATTCGGGGCTCTGGCTGACGGCCTGCGGCGTACCGCGGCAGCAGACATGGCCGTTCAGGCAGATGACAGTATCGGTCTCGGCCATCACGACATGCAGGTCATGGGAAATCAGCAGAATGCCGCAGCCGGTTTCGTTGCGGATCTGCTTGATCAGGTCGTAGAGCGCGATCTCGCCGGAAAAATCGACGCCCTGCACAGGCTCGTCAAGCACTAGCAGATCGGGCTTGCGGGCAATGGCGCGCGCCATCAAGGCGCGCTGGAATTCGCCGCCGGAGAGATGCTGAACTTCGGCGTTCAGCATATGCGCCATGCCGGCAGACTCGAGCGCGGCCATCATTTCCTTCTCGGCGAGCGGGCCGGTCAACGTCATCAGCCGGCGCACATTCAGCGGCAATGTCCAATCGACGGCAAGCTTCTGCGGCACATAGCCGACCTTCAGCCCAGGCAGCCGTTCGACGCTGCCCTCGTCAGGCTTGAGCACGCCGATGGCAGTCTTGGCACTTGTCGATTTTCCGGAGCCGTTCGGCCCGATCAGCGTCACGATCTCGCCGCGCGAAACGGAAAAATCAACGCCGCGCACCAGCCAGCGGCCATTGCGGCGAATACCGGCATTATTGAGGGAAACCAGTGGCTTCGCCCCGGAATTGGCGGGAGATAACATCATTTTTCCTGATGTGCTGTTGCGTCCTGCTATCGCACACGTTATAGCATTACGCAATTGATGTAATAACATAACAAACGCAATTCAAGCGGAGCGTGCACATGAAACTGGCTGCCGGCCTCACCCTCATCCTTCCGGCCCTGATGCTGGCAGGAACAGCCAAGGCTGCCGATGCGCCTGTTGTCGTCACCTCGATCAAGCCCATTCATTCACTGGTCGCCTCGATCATGCAGGGCGTCGGAACGCCAGAGCTGATCGTCGATGGCGCCGCCTCCCCGCATACCTACAATCTGAAACCATCCAACGCGCGGGCGCTGCAGGATGCAAAGGTGATCTTCTGGGTCGGCGCCGGGCTGGAAGCATTTCTCCAGAAGCCTCTGGAGGCGCTGGGCAGCGATGCCAGCATCGCCGAACTCGACAATGCGCCCGGCCTCACCAAGCTGAAATTCCGCGAAGGCGGCGCCTTCGAGCCGCATGATGACGGCGACGAGGCCGAAGGCCACGATCACCAGGCTGCGGAGGCCACCGGTCACGATGGCGGGCACGACAATGACCACGATCACGGGCATGGCGAATTCGATACGCATCTCTGGCTAGACCCGATGAACGCCAAGGCAATGGCCGCCGAAATCACCACCACGCTGGTCGCCGCCGACCCGGCGAACGCGTTGACCTACCAGGCCAATGCCAAGACGCTCGATGACAAGCTCGATGCACTCGACAAGGAACTGGCGGCGACAGTCGCTCCGGTCAAGGACAAGCCTTTCATCGTCTTCCACGACGCCTACCAGTATTTCGAACATCGCTACGGCATCAAGGTGGCAGGATCGATCACCGTCAGCCCGGAAACCATTCCCGGCGCAGAACGGGTGTCGGAGATCCACCAGAAGGTCGGCGAACTCGGCGCCACCTGCGTCTTCGCCGAACCGCAATTCGAACCGCGCCTCGTCGACGTCGTCATCGAAGGCACCAAGGCCAAGTCGGGCGTGCTCGATCCAGAAGCTGCAACGCTGAAGGCCGGCCCCGATCTCTATTTCACCCTGATGCGCGGCATCGCCGCCAGCATGAAGGATTGCCTCAGCCGCGATAGCTGAGCGCATTCGAGCACCGGCCAGAGAAGGCGAGCGCTTCTGCTCGTCTTTTTTAGGTCGCCATATGTAATGGTATAACATTTATAATGGAGATATCCATGGACAGCAGACTTCCGGTCACGGTTCTCTCGGGCTTTCTCGGCGCGGGCAAGACGACGCTTCTCAATCATGTCCTCTCCAACCGGCAGGGAATGCGCGTGGCGGTGATCGTCAACGATATGAGCGAGGTCAATATCGACGCCGCGCTGATCCGTGACGGCGGCGCCAATCTTTCGCGCACCGAGGAGCAGTTGGTCGAAATGACCAATGGCTGCATCTGCTGCACCCTTCGCGACGATCTGCTGAGCGAAGTCCGTAAGCTCGCCGCCCAGGGCCGGTTCGACTATCTGTTGATCGAATCGACCGGTATCGCCGAACCCCTGCCCGTCGCCACCACCTTCGAGTTCCGCGACGAGAAGGGTGAGAGCCTCTCCGATATCGCCCGGCTGGATACGATGGTCACTGTGGTTGATGCCGCAAATCTCCTGGCCGACTATGGCTCGACCGATTTCCTGGCCGACCGTGGTGAAACGGCGGGCGATCGCGACAACAGGACGATCGTCGATCTCCTCGTCGAGCAGATCGAATTCGCCGACGTCGTCGTGCTCAACAAGAGCGGGACCGCAACGCCGGAACAACGCCATGCGGCCCGCACCATCATCACCGGGCTGAACCCGGACGCACGGCTGATCGAAACCGATTTCGGCCGCGTGGACCTCGGCGACGTCCTCGGTACCGGCCGCTTCGATATCGACAAGGCCGAGACCCATCCCCTCTGGTACAAGGAGCTCCACGGCTTCCGCGATCATGTGCCGGAGACTGAGGAGTATGGTATCCGTTCCTTCGTCTATCGCGAGAAGCGTCCCTTTCATCCCGCCAGGCTGCAGGCCTTTCTCGATCAGTCATGGCCGGGTGTGGTGCGTGCCAAGGGCTTCTTTTGGCTGGCCACCCGGCCTCACTATGTCGGGGAGATCAGCCAGGCTGGCGCAATCGTGCGGACCAGTAAGATGGGATTGTGGTGGGCAGCCGTGCCGAACGAACAATGGCCCCGCGATCCGGGCTTCACGGCAGCACTCGCGCCCTATCTCGACCCCATCTGGGGCGACCGGCGTCAGGAGATCGTCTTCATCGGCGCCGATCCGATGAACGAAGCAGCAATCCGCGCCGGCCTCGATACATGTCTTGTCGAAGCCGACGATTTCACACCGGACCAATGGCGCCACCTGCCGGATCCCTTCGCCAGCTGGGCGCTGCGTGCCGCATGACCGCAAGGCCGATCAAGCCGTTCCGCTGCGTCTGCGAGGAATGCGAACCGCTGCCGCCGATCCCGGGCCTCAGCGCTCCGGCAGAAGAGAAGAGCAAGCCAGCAGCGCTCGGAGCGGCACTCCTCACTGCCGCTATCTGGCGCCGTCCATCCGGCACCAGGAACAAATGAAAAGGGCGGCATCGCTGCCGCCCTTCTCATCGATCCCGGCTGCTTAGCGGCCGGAAATGATGCTGGAGATGATGCCGCTTGCCACGCCAACCAGCAGGAAGTCGTTATCGACCTTCACCCAATGGTAGCCACGCGGCGGAGCCGACAGGCGGTAGCGGCGGTAGTCGCGAACGTCAGACATGCGGCGGCGTTCCGCAGCACTGACGCGGTGACCCTTGGTCCAGCGGTACTTCTTGACGACGACCTGCTTGTGCACGTCCCGCTCGACGACACCGGGGCGGCGGTAATCGTTAGCGCTGGCTTCCGAAGCAACGATCGGCGACAGCAGGAAGGAGGCGGAGAGCAGAGCGGCGAAGATCTTTTTCATTGGGGTTTCCTCGTGTTGAACACGCCCCGAAATTACGTCTGCAAAGATGAACTGAATCTGAAACTTAAATTAAACTTTCGTAATCAAATCTGCATGATAAAGGGAGAAGTTTATAATTTAGTTTTATCTTATTAGCGATTATTGCTTTGCATCTCTGGTGGCCAACCTCGTCCTTCGAGGCCCCTGCGGGGCACCTCAGGATGAGGTTGGAGTGGATGTTTTCGCCAGGACCAAGAAATCAAGGATCTGAGCTACCGCAAATCCATCAGCGACCAAACCACTCGAAAAGCCATCAACACAGACCGCCCGCAAAGCCATCAACAACCAAGCCCGCAAACGACCAGCCCTCATCCTGAGGCGCCCCGCAGGGGCCTCGAAGGACGAGGGCGAGTGGCAGACAGGCCGACACTCCCTCACAACTCCTCGTAATTGAACCAATCGAAATCAGCCATCTTCGCCCTGC
Source organism: Rhizobium sp. 10N427 (assembly GCF_056394605.1). Lineage (NCBI taxonomy): Bacteria > Pseudomonadati > Pseudomonadota > Alphaproteobacteria > Hyphomicrobiales > Rhizobiaceae > Rhizobium > Rhizobium sp. 10N427. The sequence continues at coordinate 60,192 of NZ_JBFTID010000002.1, forward strand.
CCGACGTGTCGAAGGCAAACACACCGGCAAAGGCACCGGTAAACGAGCCATGCTCCCCACGCCCGCCCTCGTCGGAAACCACACCGGCATCCAGCTCCGGCCCGATCGGCTGCCAGGCGCCCATCCCTTCCGTCTGCCAGAAAAATTGCAGCCCGTTCTCGCGGATCTCCATCGACAGCTGCACGCGCCCGTCCGCCGGTAATGCGGCACCGCTTCCGGCAGGAAATGTCATGCGACCATTCGGATAGTCGCCATCGCAAGAGAAGATCGTCACACAGCGGCCGAGCTTCTCGTGCAGCGTCACGACGGCAGCGTGGAATTTGTGACGGTTATAGTAGTGCGTCAGCCCAGCCACCTGCTGATAGGTATCCGGCTGGAACTCGACAACCGTCTCTGCGCGAAAACTATGGTGCTCTTGGCGGCGCGCCACCAGAGCCTGCTCGAACCACGAGCCGATGCTCTCACGTCCGATCAGCCGGAGATGGCCGGGGCGGTCCGTGAGATTGAAGATGCGCTGCGGCTCCGGCGTGCGCAGCCATTGGAAATCGGCAGGCAGCTTTCCACCGTCGAAGCTGTATTCGGCGCGAACCGGCTTCTCGGCGAGCGTCGCGCCATTGAGGCCGGGAACCTCGACATCGGGCACCACGGTGCCGTTCTCGAGATAGAGCCAGCCGTCCTCCTTCCAGACGCATTTCTGCAGCGCCGTTTCACGCCCCAAGGTGCAGCGCCGCTTCGGCGGCATCGGCCGGCCGCAGAGATGCGTGTGATAAACCTGACCATCCGGCGTCTCGACATATTGCCCGTGCCCTGCCCGCTGCAGCACCGCGCCCGGCTGGTCCTTGGAGGTGATCAGATGCATGTTCGGATGCATCTCGTAGGGACCATCGATGTTGCGCGAGCGCGCCATGGTCACCGCATGGTCGTAGCCGGTGCCGCCCTCGGCAGTCGTCAGATAATAGTAGCCGTTCTTCCTGAAGAGATGCGGTCCCTCGACCAGCCCCAGCGGGCTGCCGGCAAAGATGTTCTTGATCGGACCGACAAGCTCGCGCGTTTTCGGATCCCATTCCTGCAGCAGGATACCGTCGAAGGCAGGCGATTTCGGCGCCCCGCCATAGCTCTCGGTACGATGGTTCCACTGCATGTTGACGAACCATTTGCGGCCATCCTCGTCGTGGAAGAGCGACGGATCGAAGCCCGAAGAATTCACATAAATGGGCTCGGACCATTCGCCCTCAATCGTCGGCGACGTCACGATGTAATTATGCGCATCCTTGAAATTGCCGTCGAAACGCTTGACGTCGGTATAGACGAGCCAGAACAACCCGTCCGCATAGGAAAGACACGGCGCCCAGACGCCGCAGCTGTCGGGGTTGCCGCGCATATCCAGCTGCGACTTGCGCTCCAGCGGACGCTTCACCAGCGTCCAGTTCACCAGATCGCGCGAATGATGGATCTGCACGCCCGGATACCATTCGAAGGTCGAGGTCGCGATATAGTAATCGTCTCCGACGCGGCAGATCGACGGGTCCGGATTGAAACCGGGCAGAATGGGGTTGCGGATCATAGCGGCTCCTCCAGAATTTGCGGTACGTACGTCAGTATAATAAGAGGTACGGGCGACGTTTCCCCAACTCCCTCATTCCTGTGCTCGTCACAGGAATCCAGCCGGCCCAAGTCCTTGGGCCGGGAAGAGTCTATTCGTCGCGCAGACGCGCGACGGCTGGATCTCTGTGCCATCCCGTGGGCGCAGCCCTAAGGGCACAGAGATGAGGGAGCGAGGGATTAGCCCCCAAACTCCCCCAATCGCCCTTACCCTAGTCCAGCTCGGCCGACTTGGCCCACAGATTGATATCCGCTTCCTTGGCATAGACATCGATCTGCTTCAGTTCGTCCGCCGTGAACTCGAGATTATCCAGCGCCTTGACGCAATCGACGATCTGCGAGGAGCGGCTGGCGCCGATCAGCGCCGAGGTCACGCGGTCGCCGCGCAGCACCCAGGCGATCGCCATCTGCGCCAGCGTCTGGCCGCGCTTTTCGGCGATCTCGTTGAGCTTCCTGATGTTGTCGATGATCGAAGGACGGATGAAATCCTTCTTCAGGAAGTGGTTCTGCGCCGCACGGCTGTCCTGAGGAATGCCGCCGAGATATTTGGTGGTCAGCATGCCCTGTGCCAGCGGCGAGAAAACGATCGAGCCCATGCCGGTTTCGTCGAGCGCGTCGAGCAGCTTGTCGTCCTCGACCCAGCGGTTAAGCATCGAATAGCTCGGCTGATGGATCAGGCAGGGCGTGCCGAGATCTTTGAGGATCTTCGCTGCTTCGCGGGTGCGCTGCGAATTGTAGGACGAGATCCCGACATAGAGCGCACGTCCCGAGCGCACGATATGATCGAGCGCGCCGCAGGTTTCTTCCAGCGGGGTCTCCGGGTCGAAGCGGTGCGAATAGAAGATATCGACATAGTCGAGGCCCATGCGCTTCAGGCTCTGGTCGCAGGAAGCGATCAGATACTTGCGGCTGCCCCACTCGCCATACGGACCCGGCCACATGTCGTAACCGGCCTTCGACGAGATGATCAGCTCGTCGCGCAGACCGGCAAAATCGGTGCGCAGGATTTCGCCGAAGGCGGTTTCCGCGCTGCCTGGAGGCGGGCCGTAATTGTTGGCGAGGTCGAAATGAGTGATGCCGAGATCGAAGGCCGTGCGGCACATATCGACCTTGCGGTCATGCGGGGTGTCGCCGCCGAAATTGTGCCAGAGGCCGAGAGAGACGGCTGGCAGCTTCAGGCCCGAACGGCCCGTGCGGTTGTACTTCATCTTCGAATAACGGTCGGAAGCCGGTTGCCAGCTCATAATTCTATTCCTTTAAGAAAATCGCGCGGGCAGATTTTGCCCGCGCGGGACAATAGTCGTTTGAAGCCTTACTTCAAGAGCGGCCTTATCGCAGCAGCGCTTGTGCTTCTTCGATGCCGAGGGCGGCCGGCTGGGTGCAGGTCGTCGTCAGTTCGATGAACCGGCCTTCTTCGCCCGACTTCAGGATCGAGGTCATGACATCGACGCCATGCAGCGTGCGATCGAGCGAGCAGCGCGCGTCCCGCCCCTCGATGATCGCCATCGCCATGTCGGCGAGACCAGCCGTGCGGTAGTTGGCGCGCGGTCCCTGCGGGCTCTCCTGGTTGAAGATGCCGAAGGGATGTTCCCAGCCATCAACCGGCTTGATGGCCTTGTCCTTGCCGCTCGCCTCGACGACGCCGCCGAAGAAGTTCGGGTCCGGCACGTAGATCGAGCCCTCGGTGCCGTAGAGCTCCATATTGGCATGACGGTGCGACCAGACATCCCAGCTCGCCGTCAACGTCACCGTGGCGCCGCTGACGAATTCGAGGATCGCCTGGATCGTCGTCGGGGTCTTCACCGGGATGACTTCGCCATTGCGCGGGGCGCTGGTGATGGTGCGGGTTTCCGATGCCATCGAGGTCATGGCGCCGACACGCTTCACCGGCCCGATCAGGTTGATCAGGTTGGCGATGTAGTAAGGGCCGAGATCGAGGATCGGGCCGCCGCCCGGCAGGAAGAAGAAGTCCGGGTTCGGATGCCACATCTCCATGCCGGGGCTCATGACGTAGCAGGCGCCCGACGTGATGCGGCCGACGCCACCTTCATCGATATATTTGCGGGCGAGCTGATGCGCGCCGCCGAGGAAGGTATCCGGTGCGCAACCAACCGACAGGTTCTTCGCCTTGGCGATGCGGCGCAGTTCCTCGCCCTGCTCCAGGGTCAGGACCAGCGGCTTTTCCGAATAGACGTGCTTGCCGGCTTCGAGGATCGACTTGGAGACCGGGAAATGCGCGTCGGGGATCGTCAGGTTGACGACGACGTCGATCTCGTCGTTCTTAAGCAGCTCCTCGATCGTCTGCGCCTTGACGCCGTATTCGGCGGCGCGGGCTTCGGCGGCCTGCATGTTGATGTCGGCGCAGGCAAGGACCTTCAGGCCCTTGAACAGCGGCGACAGCGAGAAGTAGGTGGTGGAGATGTTGCCGCATCCGATGATGCCGACGCCAAGTTCCTTGGTCATGATAAGCCTCAATAGGTCTTGTAGGATGCGATCGAGCGGGTGATCAGGCGGTCGATATCAGCCGGATTGTCATGCTCGACGACGAAATGCTTTGCCTTGGTGCCCTTGAGAGCAGCGATCAGCTTTGCCCAGGGCAGCGTGCCATGGCCGACATCGGCCCAGCCGTCTTCGTTCTTGTTCTCGCCTGCAGGCGCGATGTCCTTGACGTGAACCGCCGTGATCCGCGAGCCGAGCTTTTCGATCCAGGCGAAGGGATCGGCGCCGCCACGAACGACCCAGGCAATATCGGCTTCCCATGAAATATCCGGCGCGCCTTCGAAGATACGCTCGATCGGCAGCGAGCCGTCGGCGAGCTTGACGAATTCGAAGTCATGGTTATGCCAGCCGAACTCGTAACCTGCATCCTTGAAGGGCTTCGCCATTTCATGCAGGCGCTTGCCGAATGCCAGCCAGCCGGCACCATCGCTCGGGCGCTGTTCGGCCGCCAGATGCGGCGCATAGATCGAATCCATGCCGAGCGCCTTTGCGATATTGAGCGACTTCTTGACTTCGCCGTCGAGGAAATCCGGGCTGAAATGGCCGGTCGCCATCGTCAGGCCGTTCTTGTCGAGTTCGGCGCGCAGGCTCTTCAGGCCGGCATCGTCGAGATCGGCATAAATGCCGCCGAAGCCTTCGACTTCCTGGTAGCCGGCCTTGCCGAGCTTTTCGAAGATCGCCGAATAGGGCTGGAAGTTGCGCGCGCTGTAAAGCTGGAAGCTGAGTTTCGTCATAGTATCCTCCTCGGGCCTCGTGCCCATCTTTCAAATCATTCTGCCGACTGGCAGGAATGCAGATCATAGAAACGGAAGTCCGGCAGCTTGCCCTTCTCGAGCGGATTTGCCGGGGTGAAGGTGATGCGGCGGGTCTCACCGGCCGCCAGATCGAAGGCGTTATCGGAATATTTTCCGTCCTCGTCCGTCTCAATCATCACGAAAAGCGCCAGTCCCTTCGCGGTGACATTGAGACAGACCGAACCGTCCTCCTCGATATACTCGTGCGTGACCTGCAAGCCGGCGGGCTCGAGCTCCAGAGCCTTGTAGGTGCCGTGGACATAATGCCCCTCGCCGCCCATGCCATTCGACGCCGTGAAGCGCCAGGCAAGCAGCGTCCCGTCGGGAATGTCGGACAGGTCGATCGAGGCAGCCGTGACCGCCGCATCCGGCGTGCAGATCGCCTGCACATCCCTGAGATGCTTGCGTTCGCCCTTCATCGTCAGGATCGAGATCGAGAGATCGACGCTGACTTCATCGAGCGTATCGTTGACCAGCGAGAAACGGATCGCCTTGCCGTCGTCAGCAGGGATCGCTGCGACCGCCACCGGCTGGAAGAAGCGCTTGACGAGATAGTGCATCGCCTTCCAGCGGCCGCCGTAATCAAGGCTCGACCACGAGGCGACCGGCCAGGTGTCGTTGAGCTGCCAGTAGATCGTGCCCATGCAATGCGGCTTCAGCGACCGCCAGTATTCCACCGCCGTCTTGATCGCCAGGCCCTGCTGGATCTGGCTGAGATAGACGAAATTCGGGAAATCCTTCGGGAAGCGGAAATAGCGGAACATCGTGCCGGCAATCCGCTCGTTGCCGCCGGCATTCTTCTGGTGCAGCTCCATCACCGGCGATGCGACATTCATGTCCTTCGCGTCCGCATAGGTCTTGATGACAGGCAGCGACGTGTAGGATTGGAAGCCGAATTCCGAGCAGAAGCGCGGCCGCACCGTGCGGTAATTGTCGAACGACTTGTTCTCGTGCCAGACCGACCAGTAATGCATGTCGCCGGAACCATCGGCATGCCAGGCATCGCCGAAATCGAGATAGCCGGAAGCCGGGCTGGACGGCCACCACAGCGCGCCCGGAAGCGCCTTTTTCACCGATTGCTCGATGGTCCGGTTCAGCCGGTCGTAGGAGACGAGGTACCGATCGCGGTCCTTCTTCGATTCGTCGAACCAGGTGAGCGCGCCCACCAGCTCGTTATCGCCGCACCAGAGCGCAATCGACGGATGCGACGACAGCCGCTTGACCTGATAATCGACCTCGACGGCAACGTTATCGAGAAAGTCTTCGGTCGAGGGATAGAGGTTGCAGGCGAACATGAAGTCCTGCCAGACCATCAAGCCCAGCCGGTCGCAGAGATCGTAGAAATAATCCTGCTCGTAGAAACCGCCGCCCCAGACGCGGATCATGTTCATGTTGGCGGCTTTCGCCGATTGCAGCAGGTCTTCGGTCTTCTCCGGCGACGACCGCGAGTAGAGCGCATCGGCCGGGATCCAGTTGGCGCCGCGGCAGAAAATTTCGCGGCCGTTCACCTTGAAAGCAAAGCGGCTACCGGCGGCGTCGGGCGTGGTGATCAGCTCGATGGTGCGAATGCCAATCTGCTTCGTCACCACGTCCGTCGGCAGATCGACGGTCAGTTCGTAGAGCGCCTGCTCGCCGCTGCCCGCCGGCCACCAGAGCTTCGGCTTGTCGATCTGGAAGACGTGATTGACGACAGTCTCCCCGCCGCTGACGCCGACATCGAGGCGCACACGCTCGCCATCCAGCGCAAAATGAACGGGAACGATGCCCGGATTCTTGGAATGGAGCGTCGCCGTGACCAGCACCTCGACACTTCCGTCCAGATTGTGCGTCTGGCGCGTCGTCACCTGCTCGATGCGTGCCGTCTCCAGCTTCCGCAGCGCGATGGTGCCGTAAAGGCCAAGCGGCGCAATCGCGATGTTCCAGTCCCAACCGAAATGGCACTGCGGCTTGCGCAGCAGGTTGCCGTTGGCGATCGGCGAATTGCCGGGATGGTACGGAATGTAGAAAGGCTGCTTGCCCTGCCGGTCGGCGCCCTCGGCGATGCTCGACTTGAAGACGATGCGGATGGTGTTGTCACCGGCCTTCAGCATCGACGAAACATCCGGCCGGTAGCGGCGGAAGCAGTTGTCGGCGGACAGCGCCAGGAAGCCGTTCACGAAGACCGAGGCCACCGTATCGAGATAATCGATATCCAGATACCAGTCGCCCTCGGTCTCCTTCAGCCTGAAGCTGCGCTCGATCGCCCATTCCTGGTGCGCCACCCACTGGATCGTTTCTTCGTTGCGGCCGAAATACGGATCCGGGATGAGCTTGGCGGCATGGAGCGCGGAATGCACATCGCCGGGGATTGCGATCGTGCTTTTGATTTCGCCATCGGCGGAGGCTAGCTGCCAGCTGCCCGCGAGATCGATGGAGGAACCGTTCTTCGGCAAGGACGTCATGATAGTACCCGATCAGGCCGCCTTGGGGGATGCCGGACGAACCGGACCGCGGCCGAATTTGGACGGCCGGAGGGCCGCTATTGAAGATCAGGCGGAGCCATCGCCCCGCCTGTATTGCGATTTAGATACGGTCTTCGCTGGCAGCGTCAAACAGCGATGCAAGCGACATATCGAAGCTGAGCTTGACCGGCGTGCCCGGGGCAAAGCGGCGTGAACCGGCAATGCGCACGGACATCGTATGCCCGGCATGTTTCAGCCACAGCAGGTTGTCGGCGCCCATCGGCTCCTCGATATCGACCGTCGCCTCATGCACCTCGGCGCCGATATTCTCGTTCACCTTGATATGCTCGGGTCGAACGCCGAGAACCACCTTGCGGCCAGGCTGCAGCGACTGCTCGGTCTGATAGCCGTCGAGCGAGAAGGTCACGCCGTTGGAGACGAAGGCCGTCTTGCCACCGGCATTTGTGAGCTCGCCGTGCAGGAAATTCATCGACGGCGAGCCGATGAAGCCCGCGACGAAGAGATTGCGCGGCTTGTTGTAGATCGTCGTCGGATCGGCGAGCTGCTGGATGATGCCGCTCTTCATGATGGCGATACGATCGGCGAGTGTCAGCGCCTCGATCTGGTCATGGGTGACGTAGATCATCGTGTTCTTCAGCGACTGGTGCAGACGCTTGATCTCGACGCGCAGTTCCGAACGGAGTTTCGCATCGAGGTTCGACAACGGTTCGTCGAAGAGGAAGACATCGACATCACGCACCAGCGCACGGCCGATCGCCACGCGCTGACGCTGGCCGCCGGAAAGCTCGGCCGGCTTGCGCTTCAAAAGTGGCTGGATCTGCAGGATTTCGGAAGCGCGGGCGACACGCTTGTCGATCTCGGCCTGCGGGATCTTTGCGACCTTCAGGCCGAAGGACAGGTTCTTCTCGACCGTCATCTGCGGATAGAGCGCGTAGGACTGGAACACCATGCCGATGCCGCGGTCCTTGGGCTCTTCCCAGGTGACGTTCTTGCCCTTGATGTAGATCTGCCCTTCGGACGCGTCGAGCAGACCGGCGATGCAGTTCAACAGCGTGGACTTGCCGCAGCCGGACGAGCCGAGCAGAACCAGGAACTCGCCGTCGTTGATATCGAGGTTCAGGTCCTTGAGGACGCTGACGGCACCGAAATTCAGCGACAGATCTTTGATGGAAACGCTTGTGTTCATGATCAACCTTTCACTGCGCCGGCGGCGATACCGCGGACGAAGAGACGCCCGGACACGAAGTAGACGATAAGCGGCACCAGACCCGTCAGGATCGTTGCGGCCATGTTGACGTTGTATTCCTTCACACCCTGGACGGAATTGACGATGTTGTTCAGCTGAACCGTCATCGGATAGGTGTCAGGACGGGTGAAGACGACGCCGAAGAGGAAGTCGTTCCAGATGCCGGTGACCTGCAGGATCATCGCCACGACGAAGATCGGCAGCGACATCGGCACCATGATGCGCAGGAAGATCTGCCAGAAGCCCGCGCCATCGACACGCGCCGCCTTGAAGAGTTCCTGCGGCAGCGACACGAAGTAGTTGCGGAACAGCAGCGTCAGGATCGGCATGCCGAAGATCGAATGGACGATGACGAGGCCCGTCAGGCTGCCATAGAGGCCGATTTCGCGCAGCACGATAACGATCGGGTAGATCATCACCTGATAGGGGATGAAGGCACCGATGATCAGGATCGAGAAGAACAGTTCCGATCCCTTGAAGCGCCAGTTGGCGAGCGCATAACCGTTGACCGAGGCAATGGCGATCGAGATCACCACCGACGGAACGGTGATGCGCACCGAGTTCCAGAAGCCGCGCGAAAGGCCGTCGCAGTTCAGACCCGTGCAGGCCTCCGCCCAGGCCTTCACCCAGGGTTCGAAGGTGATCTCCATCGGCGGCGAGAAGATGTTGCCCATACGGATCTCGGGCATCCCCTTCAGCGAGGTGACGACCATCACATAGAGCGGCAGCAGGTAATAGAGAGCTGCGATCGTCAGCGTGCCGTAGAGCATGATGTTGCGGCCCGACAGCATCGGCTTCGGCCGCGGCCCACTCGGCCCGGCGCCGAGCTTCGGCTTGATGGCGTCTATGCCGGCAGCAGTGGTGTTGAGGGTTCCTGTATCAGCCACGCTTGCGCCCTCCACCGAATTCCAGATAGGCCCAGGGAACGATGATGATCGCGACCGTGATCAGCATCATCGTCGATGCGGCAAAGCCCTGACCGAGGTTCTGCGCCTGGAACATGTAATCGTAGACGTATTTTGCAGGCACTTCCGACGAGATGCCCGGACCGCCCGAGGTCTGCGCCACGACGAGGTCGTAGACCTTGACGATGCCGGACGCGATGATGACGAGCGTGGTGATGAAAACAGGGCGCATCATCGGGATGACGATGAAGAGATAGGTCTTCCACATCGGGATGCCGTCGACACGCGAGGCCTTCCAGATGTCTTCGTCGATGCCGCGAAGACCCGCCAGCATCAGGCACATGACCAGCCCCGTGCCCTGCCAGAGGGCGGCGATCAGGATGCCGTAGATGACGATCTCGGGCGTATAGAGCGGATTGAAGGTAAAGCTCGTCCATCCCATCGAACGCACCACGGACTGCACGCCGAAATCGGGGTTCAGAACCCACTGCCAGACGAGACCGGTGACGATGAAGGACAGCGCGAAAGGATAGAGGAAAATGGTGCGGAAGGTGTTTTCGAAACGGATCTTCTGATCCATCAGCGCCGCCAGCACGAAGCCGATCACCAGCGAGAAGATCAGCGAGAGAATGCCGTAGACGGCAAGATTCTCGATCGCAGTCACCCAGCGCGGCGCGGCCCAGAGCCGCTCATATTGATCGAAGCCGACGAAGCTCATGCGCGGCAGAAGCTTCGAATTGGTGAAGGAATAGAATACGGTCCAGACCGTGCCGCCGAGGAAGATAACCACCGCGGTCAGGATCATGGGAATGGATGCAATCTTCGCATTCAGATTGCGCAGTAATTGGTTTGGCCGGCCTGCTCGCGCTTGACCCGTCATTGTGGCTCCTCCTGAAATCGCAATCGCGTTTCGTGATCCGGAATGGAAGACGGCCTTGCAGGCGAGCTTCCAATCGTCTCCATCTCAGCGCCGCCCTCTCAAGGACGCCTGAGACCTACCCCGCCCGCCGATCCCGAAGATCAGTGCAGATCCGGCCCTGAAAAGCAGGGCCGGACCGCAAGGGCAGATATACGGGATCAGTCAGCGGAGCCGATGATACCGGCAAAGCGCTTCTGAGCGTCTTCGACAGTCATCGCCGTGGAGAAGAACTCGGAGAAGAGGTCTTCCTTCTGCTTCTGGCTGTCTGCCGAAAGCAGCTGGTCGGTCCATTCGACGACATTGCCCTTGGCAAGGATGTCGAGACCCTTCTTCATGCAGTCGTTGGCAGCGCCGAGATCGACGTCACCACGAACCGGCAGCGAACCCTTCTTCAGGTTGAAGGCAACCTGAGTCTTGGGGTCGAGCAGCGTCTTGGCGAGAACGGCCTGCGCCTTGGACTTCTCTTCGTCCTTCAGCAGCGGGAAGTAGAAGGCATCGCCACCCGTTGCGATCATGTCGGTCACGCCGAGGCCCGGAAGGCAGGTATAGTCCACACCGGCCTTCTGGCCAGCGAGCTGGAATTCGCCCTGCGCCCAGTCGCCCATGATCTGACCGCCGGCCTTGCCGGTGATGACCATATTGGTTGCCTGGTTCCAATCCTGGACGTTGGTGCCCTTGGACATCTTGCGGGCGTCGTCTGCTGCCTTGAAGACCTTGGCGATCTCGGGGCCAGCGGCAACTTCCGCATCCTTGTCCTTGTAGACCTTGTAGAACGTATCCTTGCCGGCGAGAGCCAGCAGCAGAACGTCGAATGCGCCTGCGGACTGCCATGCCTGACCGCCGACGGCGAGCGGCACGATGCCTGCCTTTTCGAGAGCCGGCGCAGCAGCGACCAATTCATCCCAGTTCTTCGGCACTTCGACGCCAGCCTTCTTGAAGGCGGCATTCGAGAGCCACAGCCACTGCCAGGAGTGGATGTTCACAGGGGCGCAATAGATCTTGCCGTCGATGGTGCAGGAATCGAGCAGGTTCGACGGACGGACGATGTCCTTCCAGTGTTCTGCCGTAGCGACATCGGTCAGGTCGCGCATCAGGCCGGCCTGGACGAGTTCTTCAGCCTGACGGCCGTGGTTGAACTGCGTGGCGCCCATCGGATCGCCACCGGTGATGCGGCTGATCATGATCGGACGTGCGGTACCGCCGGAACCTGCAATGGCACCGTCGACCCACTTGTTGCCGGTGGCATCGAATGCCTTGGCGAGTTCTGCGACAGCCGCAGCTTCGCCGCCCGAGGTCCACCAATGGGTGACTTCGAGATCGGTCGCCTGCGCGGCGCTAAACGGAATGATGACCGAAGCGGCAAGCATGGCCGCGAACGAACGGATATTCATGAGTTCTCCTCCCTCACTGAAACGTTGCCGGAAAAACTTAGTGCAATCGATTTTTTGACGCAACAGCCTGCACGTAAAATTTTCTTTAGCGCCTGCGATTGCTACCCATACCTGTCAAAAAGCCAGGAAACGTGCATCTATGGCGCCAACTTGTGCGGTCAATACCGCAGCGCACTTCATGACATAAATGATTGTTATAGCTTATATATTTACAAGTATTCTCAAAAAAATCCAATTGCGACCCTTCGCAGCCGCAAAAAATCTGTGCGATTTCCATCGATTCAACCTATGCGTCTATCCCTGCCCTACAGGCATCAAAAAGTGCTCGACTTTTCTACTGTATCGTTACAGATTTTGTGACTTAGGGAGGAGCGGCTTTTCGATGCGGATGCGCTTACGGCGCGTTCAAAAAGCATCTATAAGCAGACGCAAATCGCGTGAGGGTAGCTTAGACCTATGGAAAACAAGGGAAATTTCGCGGGGGCGGCGACCGTCCAGCGCGAGCGTCCGACGCTGAAGACGATCGCCTTCATGACCGGTCTTGGCATCACCACCGTCTCGCGCGCCCTGAAGGACGCACCGGATATCGGCGCTGAAACCAAGGAGCGGGTGCGCATGGTGGCGCGCCAGCTCGGATACCAGCCAAACCGTGCCGGCGTACGCCTTCGCACCGGCAAGACTAACGTCATCGCCCTGGTTCTCTCGATCGACGAGGAGATCATGGGCTTTTCGAGCCAGATGGTCTTCGGCATCTCGGAAGTGCTGACCGGAACGCCCTATCACATCGTCGTCACGCCGCATTCCCACAGCCGCGATCCGATGGCGCCGGTGCGCTATATTCTCGACACCGGCTCGGCAGATGGCGTCATCATCTCGCGCATTGAACCTGACGATGCACGCGTGCGCCTGCTCGCCGAACAGAACATCCCCTTCGCGACCCACGGCCGCACCGATGCCGGCCTCGTTCATCCCTACCACGACTTCGACAACGAGGCCTTCGCGCACGAGGCCGTGAAGCGGCTGGTCGAGCGCGGCCGCAAGCACATCGCGCTGCTACAGCCGCCGAGCAAGCTCACCTATTACACCCACACGCGGATCGGCTTCCAGACCGGCCTGCACGACTACGGCGCCGAGGAAGTGCCGCTCAGGGTCAATATCGATGCGCCGCTCGACGAGATCAGGAATGCTGTGGAGACGATGATGCGCTCGCCGGGCGCACCTGATGCGATCGTCTGTTCCGCCGGAAGTGCTGCCATCGCCGTCAACGCCGGGATCGAGGCTGCCGGCAAGCGCCTCGGCAAGGATGTCGACATGGTCTCGAAGGAATCCGCCCCGATCCTCAACTGGATCCGCCCCGAGATCATCACCGCTTACGAAGACGTCCGCCACGCCGGCCGCGAAATGGCCAAGGCCGTCATCGCCCGCATCGACGGCATCGAACCGGAACTGCTGCAAAGCGTCAGCAAACCGGTGTGGCCGGATGGGCGACGCCGAGCAGACTGGTAGCCTGACGGCAAGTCCGCCGGGATGGAAGGCACAAAACGGTTCTAGAACCGTTTTGCCGCCCCGACCCTGGCACCGGCCGATGTCTCACCGTCGCCCTCCACATTCAGGAGCAGGCTGGCATCGATCATCCACAGATCGACGGTCTGGATAGACAGGCCGGCCGTGAGCAACCCGAATGCGCCCGATCCGTCCAAACCCGAGAATCCGGCTGTCAGGCCGAGCTTCGGCGTCAGCACCGAACCGCTTTCAACCGTAAACGACCGGGCAATCTCCGCCCCGAGGCTGAGACGGAACTGTTCTTCGTCGAAGCCATCGATCGCGATCATATCGCCGGTGCTGTTGCTGACGGCGTAATCCTCTACCTTCTCGGAGAAGTATACAGCCCGCAGCTTTGGCGTCAGGATGGTGTCGTCATCGATCGCCCATTGCCCCTCGATCGAGGTATCAGCCATCCAGCGCGTCGTATCGAACGTGCCGTCCCAGAAATCCGTATCGATGTCGTTGGACGATCCGCCATAAAGCAGGCTGGTGTTCCAGAACACGTTCTTGCCGATTTCGAAGGAGGCATACGGACCCGCCAGCCAGCCGTTTCCGGTCAGCTCCGCATCGGCATCCGTCGGATCGGTCATACGGTCGTAATGCAGGGAGAAGCCGAGCAGCGCCTTGTCGGAGAGCAGGTAATCCGCTCCCAGGTTGATCATGGCGAAGCTTCCCCACTTTCCGTCATCGGTGGCGCTGTCCCTGTGTGTCAGAAATGCGCCGTCGATCCAGATATTGAAAGGCGAAAGATCGGCATTTTTCCCATCCACCGGCGTGCTGCCCGCCGCTTCCATCTGCGCGAGACTGGTGGAGAAGCCAACTGTCAGTCCGTTCTCGGACGGCATCATGCGTGCGGTCACAGGATTGCTTTCCTGCCCCATTTGGCGGCGCTCGAGAAGGCCCGGCACCTTGATGCTCGAGGAAATCATGTTCTGGCGGCTTTGGACGAAGTCGTGGACCAGATGGTCGATGCTTTCTGCGACCTGGCCTGCAGCGTAGTTGAGGTTATAGGTCACGGTACCGGTGTTCGAATTGCCGAGCGAACTGGTAAGCCGGAAGCCCACTCGAACCTGACCCGAATATGCAGGGTTCGGTGTGAACTGAAGGTACCAGCCGACAGGCGCGAACGATCCCGCTTGCGCCAATTGGCCCTGAATGATCGCCGTGCTGCCGGCATTGGCCGGTTCGACAAAGGTAATGTCAGCTGATGTAAACGGACCGCCCGTCGCCCCGCGGTTGAGATAGACATCAGGCGGCGAGGAACCGGCGGGTACATTCACCACCTTGTCGGTCACCGAGATATCCTGTGCCTTGACCTTCAGTGTGTAGGCCGCGGTGGCAGTCGCATGGTGGCTGTCCTCCGCCTGAATCGTGAAGCTATAGTCTCCTTCGGTATTCGCATGCAGGGGACCGGACAGTGCGCCGGTCGAAATGTTCAGGATCAGGCCGGGCGGCAGGGTCCCTGTCGAAAGACTATAGATCAACGGCGCGGTACCGCCGGTAGTGCTGATAGCCTGGCTGTAGTCCTCACCGGCCATCGCCTCCGGCAGCGCTCCGGCGGCGGGCGTGAAGACAAAGCTCGCGCTACCGGCTGCGTTCACCTGCAGCGAATAGATTGCTGTTCCTGTCGTGCCGTTTGAATCCGTTGCGGTGATGGTGAAGCTGGAGTTTTCGTCTGCTGTCGGCGCGCCGGAGATCGTGCCATCTGTGGCAAGCGACAGACCGGAAGGCAGGGAACCTGCGGTGATGGCGTAGTCGTAGGGAGCGCCGCCACCCGAGGCGGCGATAGTCTTGCTATACGCGATTCCGACTGTGCCTGTTGTCAATGCACCGGCAGCCGGCGCGAAAGTGAATGTCGGCGCCGTCACCGTGATGGTCACCGTTGCCGGTGAAGATGTGCCGGCAGAATTGGTCGCCGTATAGGTGAAGCTGTCAGTGCCCGAATAGCCGGCAAGAGGCGTATAGGTGACCGCCGTACCGGAAACCGTCGCCGTGCCACGCGTACCCGTCAAGTCGACAGCAACCGAAACAGCCGCGCCGCCGGTGATATCGAGCGTGATCGGATTGGCTGATGAATTCGCCGCCACCGTCGCCGAAACCCCGTTGGCGAAGGGAGCCTGGGGGCCGATGGCAAGCGAATAGGATACCGTGCCCGTCGCGCCGTGTGTATCCGTTGCGGTGATGGTGAAGCTGGCGTTTTCGTCAGCTGTCGGCGTGCCGGAAATCGTGCCATCTGTGGCAAGCGACAGACCGGCAGGCAGCGAGCCGGCTGTGACGGCATAAGTATAGGAAATACCGCCACCCGAGGCGACGATCGTCGTGCTGTAAGCGGTTCCGGCCGTGCCTGCCGTCAACGCACCGGCAACCGGCGCGAAAGTAAACGTCGGCGCCGTCACCGTAATGCTGACCGTTGCCGGTGACGATGTGCCGGCGGGATTGGTCGCAGTATAGGTGAAGCTGTCGCCACCCGAATAGCCAGCAGCGGGTGTATAGGTGATTGCCGTGCCGGAAGCCGTCGCCGTGCCGTGGCTTGCCGCCGAGGCGACCGCAACCGAAGCAGGCGTGCCGCCGCTGATCGCGAGCGTGATCGGATTGGCGGACGAATTCGCCGCAACTGTCGCCGATGCCAAACCGGCGACCGGCTTGGTCAATGCGGCTGCCGGCGTGACGGCAGCGGTCGCAGCCGAAGCAGTCCCTGCCCCCATGCTGTTGCTTGCCGTCACCGTGAACGTGTAGGCCGTGCCGTTGCTCAGGCCGGTGACAGTGATAGGGCTCGCTGCCCCCGTCGCCGTCACATTGCCAGGGCTCGACGTTACCGTATAACCGGTGATCGGCGCGCCGCCGTTGCTCGCCGGCGCAGTGAACGAAATCGTCGCCTGCTCGTCGCCCGCAGTCGCCGAACCAATCACCGGAGCGGTGGGAACAACGGCGCTGACTGAGAAGCTCTGGGAAACCGTAGGCGCAGCAAGATAGACGCCGTCGCCCGTCTGGTCGGCATCGATCGTGCAGGTCCCGGTCGAGATGAAGGTCAGCACCCCGCCGCTGGAGATCGTGCAGATACCGGCCGTCGAAGACGTGAACGTCACTGCCAGTGTCGAGGACGAACTCGCCGTGAGCGTCGGCGAGGTGTCGAAGTTCCGCGTGCCCGGGTTGCTGAAAGTGATCGTCTGAGTGCCCTTCGGCGTCACCGAGTTGGACGCTGCTGACGCCACGCCCGCTCCAACGCTGTTGGTCGCCGTGACATAGAAGGTATAGGCCGTTCCATTGGCCAGACCCGAGACTGTGACCGGGCTGGCAGAGCCGGTTGCGGTGATGCTGCCAGGGTTCGATGTGACGGTATAGCCGGTGATCGTTGCGCCACCATTCGACGCGGGCGCCGTGAAGGCAACCGAAGCTTGTTGATTGCCCGCCGTGGCGGTTCCAACCGTCGGCGCGCCGGGCACCTGTTGAACCGTATGCACGACACCGGAGGTGTAGCCGGCACCGGGAGCGTTGCCGGCGCCATCTTTGAGCGCCGCGCCGGACACTAGATCGAGACGAACAGTCCCAGAGCCAGACGTGACCCCGACGGTAACGGTAGCGTCTTGTCCGGAGGTTGTAACGTCGCTGATCGAAGAGACCACCGAGCCTGTTGTCGTCAGCTGAAATGCAGACGTGTCGACACCTGTTACCGGTTCCGAGAACGCCACGGCAAACCTGAGCGTCCCTGCATTCGGCGCCGGGTTCCCGTTCAATGTTATCGAGGACACCGCCGGGCGCACGCCATCGACAAGAATACCGCTGGTGGACGCCACGCTGTTCAATGTCAGATCGGCGGTCATGCCACCATTCGTGATGGTGCCGCTGTTGAATGAAAGCGCGCTGATCGCGATGCCGCTCGGCGCCAGGTCTCCTGCGGCGACGAGATAGCGGAATTTCAAATCCGTCGTGCCGCTGCCCGAGGAGTAGCTTGCCTGCCGTGTCGCTGATCCGATCGTCAAACCCAGTTGCGGCGTTCCGGTGACGCTGACGGCGCTACTGAATTCAACCGTAAACTCCAGAGTGGCGCCAATCGCATAGCTGGCATTTTCCGGAACACCGACAACAGTAACCGTAGGGGATACGGCTGCAGAGGCGCATTGCACGGAAACCGTGAGACTGCCAGAAACCTCGCCGTTGGAGTAGACCAGATGCAGGCCGTCGCGCGTCAAGTCTGTACCGGAGACCGTGGTTGAGCTATTCCCTGAGCTGTACTGCCCGTTTTGATAGCTAACGTACGAATTCGAGAAATCTTGATTTGCTGCGGTAAAATAATTGTTCAAGCTGGGTGCGCTATCTGAGATCGAGAATGATAGCTGATCTGTCGCCAGGAAGTCGGACGCCGGATACACCACCTCCAGAAGGCCACCATCGGTCGTGGCGGGAATATTGACACTATTCCAGTTTGCATTGATCGCCTGACATGCAGGCGATTCAGCAAGCGCCTGCGTTGGGGCAACTGACAGGAACGCGAGCAGAAGAGCTGGGATAAGCAAAAGCCGGCTCTGGGCGAGCGGCGGTGTCTTTACGGCACCCGCCAAAGGCAAGCCCGCTGAGCTGAAAAGCCGAACGGCTAAGCCAGCGGAGCGCGAAAAAAATCTAAGAAGCGCAGTAAGAAAGCCAAGAATGGCCTGTAAAACGATCGGCGCAGACGAGGAAACCCTGTGATCCTCAGGCGGTGATGAAGTATGTACGCGACCGGTTTGAAGCATATCGAAATTTGCTTCTTTGGCGCCTTCGACGCACTCTGCACGTGAACGCATTTTTCCCCACAGGGCATCTGGATCCCCTTGAGGGAACGCATGCCGCAATCGCCTAAAATAAAATAAGTGCCGTCAATGCCGAATTTTATACGAATCGATTAGTCGTTAGGAAAAATTAAACACATTTCGCGAGCAAAATCCGATAGATTTTCGCCGTTAAGTCGTAAATTTCACCATTTAAAGGTAACGTTGCAAGAAAGACGCAGAGTTGTATCCTCGAATGCAACCACTCAACTGAGTTGCCAAGAAAGACCTGCGTCCGGACAATAAAAAAGCCCGGTCGAAACCGGGCTTTTCTCGCTCCAGATAGACAGACCTCAGAAGGTCGCGGCACCGCTGCCCCATGGGCCGTGGTGGAAGTCCTTGCCATCCAGGCGGTCGAAGCCGTGGGCGCCGAAGAAGTCGCGCTGGGCCTGGATCAGGTTGGCAGTGCCACGGCCCTGGCGGTAGGCGTCGAAATAGGTGAGCGCCGAGGTCAGTGCCGGAACCGGGAGACCGGCCTGGAGCGCGGCCGTGACGACGCGGCGCAGCGCCGGGATCGATTCCTTGACCATCTCCGAGAAGGCTGGCGTGACGATCAGGTTGGCCGCATCAGGCGCCTTGGTGAAGGCCGAGGTGATCTCGTCCAGGAACTGCGAACGGATGATGCAGCCGTCGCGCCAGATCTTGGCAATCGTCGGCATCGGCAGCGACCATTTGAACTCGCGGGATGCTTCCGCCATCACCGCGAAGCCTTGCGCGTAAGCGCCGATCTTGGCGGCGAAGAGCGCCAGTTCCAGATCCTTGTCGAGATCAGGACCATAGGCGATCGGGAACTTGTAATCAGGCTTGCCGAAGATCTTTTCAGCAGCTTCGCGCTCGCTCTTCATCGAAGAAATCGAGCGGGCGGCAACGGCGGCTTCGATGGCAGTCGCCGGAATGCCCATGTTCTGCGCTTCGATCGCCGACCACTTGCCGGTGCCCTTCTGGCCGGCCTTGTCGAGGATCATGTCGACCATCGAGCCCTTGGAAATCGGGTCGGTGGCGGCAAGCACCTTCTCGGAAATCTCGATCAGGTAGGAATTCAGGCGGCCCTTGTTCCACTGGCCGAAGATCTTGCTGATATCGGTCGAGCTCTTGCCGAGGCCGTCGCGGAAAATGCCATAGATTTCGGCGATCATCTGCATGTCGGCATATTCGATGCCGTTATGGATCGTCTTGACGAAGTGACCGGCGCCGTCATTGCCGAGCCAGGCAACGCAGGGGTCGCCCTTGTACTTGGCAGCAATCGAGGTCAGCACCTTCTCGACACGCTTCCAGCTGTCTTCCGTACCGCCGACCATGATCGACGGGCCGTGACGCGCACCTTCCTCACCACCGGAGACACCCATGCCGATGAAGGTCAGGTCGGTATCCTTGAGGCGGTCGAAACGGGCGATGGTGTCGCGGAAGTTGGCGTTGCCGGCATCGATCATGATGTCGCCCTTGGAAAGGTAGGGGCGCAACAGCTCCATCTGCTGGTCGACCGGCTCGCCGGCCTTGATCATGATGATGATCGGGCGCGGCGGGCGGATCGCCTCGACGAATTCCTCGATCGTCTTGCACGGAACGATCTGCTTTTTCAGATCACCGGCGCTCTCGTAGAACTCGTCGGTTTTCTCGGGTGTGCGGTTGAAAACCGCGATCTTGTTGCCTTTTTCCGCAATATTCAGCGCCAGGTTGGAACCCATGACGGCAAGGCCGATCAGTCCGATTTCTGCCTTTTCCACGACAATCCTCCGATGAGTCAAATTCGACCGGTGTTGTGGCACTCTAAGCCGGAAACGGCAAGTATCGAAGACGCCAAAATCGGGCCCTCCGGTGGACCCGATCGGCAAGGCGCGATATTGATCGATGGCGATCGCGCGCCATCTCGCATGGGACAGATCAGGCGCAGCCAAGTGCCGGGAGGACTTGATGACAACGATGACCGCAAGGATCGTCCATTGCTCGATCGATCGCGATTGGCAGGACGTCTACGCGTTTGCCGGCGAGCCGGAGAATATGCCGCTCTGGGCATCAGGCCTCGCCTCCGGCCTCGAAAGAGATGGCGACGACTGGATCGCGAAGGGCGTGCTCGGCACCGTCAGGGTCAGCTTCGTGCCGGCCAACAAGTTCGGCATCATCGACCATACCGTGACGATCGAGAGCGGCATGCGCGTCTACAATGCGCTGCGCATCGTTCCCAATGGCGATGGCTGCGAGGTGATGTTCACCCTGCTCAAGCAGCCCGGCATGACGGACGAGCAATTTTCCGCCGATGGCGCTCATGTCGAGAAGGATCTGCATGCGCTGAAGGCGCTGATGGAGAAATAGATGGCCAGTGATCAAACGGTGCTTCGCATCGATTATATCGAATTCAATGTCGCCGATATCGAGGCATCGAAAGCTTTCTATGGGGCGGCCTTCGGCTGGAGCTTCAAAGATTATGGCCCTGCCTATTGCGAATTCAGCGACGGCAGGCTGACGGGCGGTTTCACGACGCTGGACAAGCCCCGGCCGGGCGGCCCGCTGGTCATTCTCTATGCCAGCGATCTGGAAGCCGCTTTGGACGCAACCAGCAAAGCCGGCGGCTCGATCGTCAAGCCGATCACGGCCTTCCCGGGCGGGCGGCGCTTTCATTTCACCGATCCCGACGGCTACGAGCTCGCGGTCTGGAGCAAGGATTGAGCATGGCGGCACAAGCAACCAACCCGAAGGTCGATGCCTATTTCGCCCGCAAGGATAGCTGGCGCGAGGAAAGCGCCAGGCTGCGAACGATTGTCCTCGATTGCGGCCTGACCGAAGAGCTGAAATGGGGCGAACCCTGCTACACGGTTGGCAAGGCCAACATCGTCCTGATCCACGGCTTCAAGGACTACTGCGCATTGCTCTTCTTCAAGGGCGCCTTGATGAAGGACGAGGCCGGCATTCTCATCCAGCAGACGGACAACGTCCAGGCTGCCCGCCAGATCCGCTTTACCAGCGCCGAACAGATCTCCGGCATGGAAAACCTGCTCAAGTCCTATGTGCAGCAGGCGATCGAGGTCGAGAAGGCCGGTCTGAAGGTCGACTACAAGAAGACCACCGAGTTCACGGTGCCGGAAGAGTTTCAGACAAGGCTTGATGGCGACGCGGCCCTCAAAGCCGCCTTCACCGCCCTCACCCCGGGCCGCCAGCGCGCCTATCTGCTGCATTTCGCGCAACCGAAGCAATCGAAGACCCGCGAGTCCAGGATCGACAAGGCTATCCCGCAGATATTCGAGGGCAAGGGGCCCAACGATTAGCCATTCCCGGCACGTCGCCACACAGGCAATGCGCCGATCCTAGACCCTTACCGTTTCAGGCGCTTTGACATTCTCCATCATGATCAGCGCCCCGATCACCCGCCCGCCATTGTCGCGCAGGGGCGACATGCGGCAGCGCATCAGTTTCGCGCCCTCGCCGCTGGTGCGTTCATAGTTGTATTCCACCCGCTCCCCCGCAAAGCAGGCGTCGAAATGTGCCTTGGTTTTCTCGAAGCGCTCGGCGCCGATGAACTCGGCGACGTGCCGGCCAATCATGTCGATCGGCTTGCGGCCGAGATAAGTGCAGTTCGTCGGGTTGGAATAGAGATAGCGATAGTCGCGCGTCAGCACGGCAACGCGATCCGGCAGTGTCTCGAGAATAGCCGAATTCAGGAAATTGCCGTTGTCCATGTTCGGGACATAGCCATCCGGCTTCGGCAACCGTTCCGCCGGTGCCGGAATCCGGCGCGGCTTGCCGGAATTGCCAAAATAGCGATCCAGCAGATTTGAAAGCGTCGCCGCATAGCCCATCACGCTCGCGCAATCATCGGCATTCTGCTCCAGCAAACAGACGACGAATTGCAGCTGCATGTGAATTTCGACGATATTCGACGCCTGATACGTAACAATAGCGCCGATCAGCGCCTCGAACTCGCTATCAAGAGTTGAAACTTGATGATCGTCGCCCGCGCGGATCGCCGCATCGATTTGTGAGCAACGTGAAGAAAATGCCTGCAGAAGTTCCAGCAATATGCCCCCCAATCCCCTGACACATAGGGGAAACCAGCATATGTCAGTTTTCACGGCAGGTTTCGTCGATTCCCGATCTTCCCCAACCGGCTACTCGCCTTGGTGGCAACCACTAACATGAACGCCGTTCACATTCAATGTGAACGGCGGTCATATTTTCACATACGAAATTTAGGGGTATAAGCTCTAGTTGAGCACGCTTTCCTTGATTTTCCACCGGTCGTGGTACCAGAGCCACTGCTCCGGATATTCCCGGACCCAGCTTTCGACCTTGTCGTTCAGCATCTGCGCCATTGCCGTCAGATCGAGATTGCCGGCTGAGTCGCGGGGGATTTCCAGCTGCGGCTCGATCTCCAGCCGATAGCGATTTCCCGGCAGGCGAATGCAGCGCGCCGGGTAGACCTCGCATCCGAACTGGCGCACGAGCTTGGGAACGAGGGGATTGGTCGTCGTATCGATGCCAAAGAAGCGCGTCCTAAGCCCCTTCTTGAACTTTTGATCGACGAGAACACCGACGCCCTGCCCGGCTTCGAGCTGCCGCGCCAGCGTGAAGGACGAACCGGCATGCGATGGCACGAGCTTACCCATGCGCGCACTGCGGAAATCGAAGACCTTCTGCGCCACATAGGGATTGTTCGGCGGACGGAAGAGAACCGTCACATTGAGGCCAAAGGCGGCACCAGCCACCGGCAGCAGCTCGAAATTGCCGCTATGCGCGGTAAAGACGATGAACGGCCGCGGATTGTCGCGAAGATCGAGAAACAGCGGGATGCCTGTCACCTCGATCCGGCCGGGCTCAGATCGTTCCGGATCGAAGTCGAAAAGCCTGTCAAGGAAGACATACTCGGCGGCAAGCCGGCCCATGTTGCCCCAGCTGCCAAGCGCGATCGCCTGGATCTCGTCTTCGCTCTTTTCGGGAAAGGCGTTGCGCAGATTGACGAGCATCAGCTTGTGGCGCCGCGTCCGCGGGCCGATCTTGCGGGTCAGCCAGTCGGCAAAGCGGATCGCTCCATCAGCCGGAAAGATCTTCAGGAAGTTCAGGAAGCCGAACATCAGCTGGGCGATCAGCCACTGGCGAAAATGTTCTAGCTTAAGAACGATCCGGGTGATGAACAGCTTCACAAGGTCAGTCCATCTTCAGGATGATCTTGCCGAAGATCTGACGCGATTCCATACGCTCCAGCGCCCGGTCGATATCGTCGAAGCCGACTTCGGTATCGATGACGGGATGAACGAGGCCGCGGCCCATCTTCTGCATGGCGTCCGCCATGTTTTCCATGCGGCAGCCGAAGGAGCCGAGCAGCTTCAGCTGCTGCTGGAAGAGCATCATCAGGTTCATCTCGGTCGAAACGCCCGAGGTCGAGCCACAGGTGACAAGACGGCCGCCGCGCTTCAGGCAGAACATCGAGGCGGCGAAGGTGTCCTTGCCGACATGTTCGAAGACCACGTCGACGCCCTTCTTCTTGGTGAGCTTACGCACCACGCCTTCGAAACGGTCGGTGCGGTAATTGATGACGTAATCGGCACCCAGCGCCTTGGCCTTCTCGATCTTGTCGTCGGAACCGACGGTCGTGATGACGGTACAGCCGATCTTCTTGGCAAGCTGGATCGCCGCCGTGCCGATGCCGGAGCCGCCGGCATGGATCAGGATCGTTTCGCCGGGCTCGAGCTTGGCGTTGTCGAACAGCATATGCTCAACGGTCCCGAAGGTCACCGGTGCCAGCGCCGCGCCGATCGCATCGACGCCTGGAGGCGCCGGAACGAGAAGGCGGGCCGGAAGATTGACCTTCTCCTGCGCAAAGCCATCGAGATGGAAGCCATGAACGCCGGAGACGTGTTCGCAGAGATTGTCGCGGCCTTCGCGGCAGGGACGGCAGAGGCCGCAGGTACGCGCGCCATAGATCGACACGAGCTGGCCAGGCAGCACGTTGGCAACGCCCGGGCCGATCGCCTCGACGACGCCGGAGGCCTCCGCGCCGATGACCAGCGGCATCTTCCGCTTGGCAAATGCCATGCCGCGCCAGCCCCAGACGTCGATATGATTGAGCGCCACCGCCTTGACGCGCAGCGTCACTTCACCGGCAGAAGGGGCTTCCGGCTCCGGCAGGTCGGTGATCTCAAGCTTGCGGTCATCGACCAGTTGCAAAGCGCGCATAGCAAAACCTCTCGCCTTTCAGGCGTTCTTATCTCTGAATTTTGTCGGCAACCGCTTAAGCCGGTTCAAGCGCCATGACAAGGCTTGCGTTCTGTCCGCCGAAGCCGAAGGAGTTCGACAGCACGGCCGAAACCTGCTGATCACGCTTCTTGTTCGGCACGACATCGAGAACGATGGCCGGATCCGGATTGTTGTAGTTGATCGTCGGCGGCAGCGTGCCCGACAGCATCGTCTGGAACGAGAACACCGCTTCGACGGCACCGGCAGCCGTCAGCGTATGGCCGATCATCGACTTGTTTGACGATAGCGGAATGGACGCCATGCGCTCGCCGAAGACGGCGAGCATCGAGCCATATTCCATCTTGTCATTCTCCGGCGTCGAGGTGCCATGGGCGTTGATATAGCCGATGCCACCTTCATCCAGGCCAGCATCTGCCAGCGCCGCACGGATCGTTGCGATCGCCGGGCCGCCGTCGGGTGACGAACGGGTACGATGGAAGCTGTCGGCCTTCTCGCCGGCACCCTTCATGATGCCGAGGATCTTCGCGCCGCGGGCGATCGCCGATTCCAGCGATTCCAGCACCAGCGTTGCAGCGCCTTCGGCGATGACGAAGCCGTCGCGATCCTTGCTGAACGGCTTGGAGGCCTTGGTCGGCGGATCGTTCTGGGTGGAAAGAGCAGACAGAAGCGAAAAGCGGATCAGCGCCTCTGCGCTCAGCGAACCATCAGTCGCAACGGCAAGCGCCCGGTCCGTGCGGCCCTGACGGATCGCCTCGATGCCAAGCTGAATGGCGGTGGCGCCGGAAGCACAGGCCGTCGACAGCGTCACCGGCAGACCGCGCGTCCCGAAGCGGTCGGAGAGGCGTTCCGAGATCGCACCGAACAGTGCGGCCTCATGGAAGGCCGCATCCGGGCGCTGACGCATCGCCGTCAGAAACCGGTCATAGGCGTCGCCCGGATGATCGGAAGGCGGCGAACGGTCGGCGAGTTCGAAACGGGCACTCCATTCCGGCTCGATCGGTGGCGCTGCCAGAAACAGCGGACCATTGAAATCACCCGAGATATCGGCGTCGGCAAGCGCTTCGATCGTCGTCTCGCGGGCAAACGCGTAGGAGCGCTCGACGGCGTTCGGCACGGGAATGTCGATGAAATCGACGGTACCGGCGATCCGCGTCGACAGGCCATCGGTCGGAAAACGGGTGATGTCGTGGATACCCGACGTACCCGATGTCAGCGCTGCCCAGTTATCCTTGAGACCCTGGCCGAGCGAGGTGATGATGCCCATGCCGGTCACGGCGACGATCGGGCGGCCGAGATGATCCTTGTAAGCCTTGTCTGTCATTTGATCACTCCTCACGCTTCCGCGGAAAGAACGGCGACGCCCTCGCCGCGCTGGTGGCCGACTGTGGTGACGACGGCGGCATCGGCCGCAGCAATCATTGCTTTTTCATGAGCCGGATCGAAGGCCGGAACCTTGGCTTTAGCATCGACGGCAAGGGCTGCGAAGGCGAGACCCAGCGTGAACTGCGCTTCGAGCGCATGACCCGAAATGCCACCGAAACCGCGGATGGCGGCACCCGACAGCGTGTGCTCCAGCACGGCCTTTTCCCGCTCGGCCAGATCATGCATGCCGGTCGAACCGGAAAAGATTGCCGTGCTCTGGGGTGCCAGCTTCGCAGCGGGTTCGAGCAAGCGCTCGAGGCGCTTTTCGAAATTCCCGGCATTGCGGTTGCCGCGGTCGCCTTCGATGGACGTGATCGTCGCATAGACATGCGCGCCGCGGGCTTCCGCGTGCTGGCGCGATTCCAGAACGAGAAACGCGCCGGCCGAACCGGTAATCATCCCGCCGCCGTCCTTGTCCTTGCGCGACCAGAGCGGAGCCCAGTCGCCGCGCGTATGCGCGCCGATCGCCTCGGTGAGCAGGATCATGTCCTGGCGTTCGGCAGCGAAAGCGCCGCCGACGAGCGCATGCGAGGATTCACCCGACTTGATGCGGTAGAAGGCAGTCTCGACGGCCGAGATACCGGCCGCCTCTTCGCCCATGAAGGTGCGCGAGGAACCGGTGACCTTGTGAACGATGGAGATATTGCCGGCGAGCAGATTGGAAAGCTGCGCCAGAAAAAGCGTCGGGCGAAGCTCGGTCGTCAGCTTCTCGTTCAGCAGCAATTCCCGGTCGTTGCGCTTCAGGCCCTCGTCGACGATCAGCGTATCGACATTGATGTCGCGCTCGCCGCCACCGGCCGCAACGATCATGTCCATCGTGCCGCAGGCTTCGGCATCATCCTTGAAGCCTGCATCGTCGAGCGCCAGACCGGCGGCAAAGACGCCGATGCGCTGCCAGTTTTCCATCTGTCGCTGATCGCCACGCTTGGCGATCTGCTGCGACCAGTCGATCTCGGGCAGCGGATGCACCGGATATGGCTTGAACTTGTCGGTCTCGACGATCGCCTTCGGCGCCTCGCCTGCCGTCAGCAGCGCCAGATGCGCATCCTTGCCGACGCCCTGACAGGTGACGATGCCGATGCCGGAGATAACGACGTCATTCGCAGACTTGCCCATCATTTCACTCCCTGCGCCGCGATCGCGTCCATCAGGCCGACCTCGCTTGCGCGCTTCTTGACGATATCGCCGAGCGGAACTTCGCTGAACGGCATGGTGCGCAGCTTCAGCTGCGCGTCGCAGACCTTCTTGCCGCCACTGGTGATCTTGGCCTTGGTAACCGCGAAGCCCRAACCGTCATGTTCGAGAAAGGCTTCGATGTCGAGCACGGCTTCGGGCTCGACGAAGGTGCGCATCTTGGCGCCATCGACCGACATCAGGAACGGCATGGCGGCGAAATCGGTCGCGGCGAGCACCAGCATGCCGGAGGCCTGCGCCATGGTTTCGATCAGAAGCACGCCCGGAACGAGCGGCATGCCTGGAAAATGCCCCTCGAAGACGGGGCTCTTCGCGGGTACTACGGAACGCGCCTTGAGCACGCCCTTTTCAAGGTCGACCGTCTCGATGCGGTCGATCATCTGGAAATATTCCAGTAGCATCGGATCCTCCGGCCCGGCAGATCAGAAGCGCCGGTTACGCCTAGTTAGGAACAAAACCGCCCGGCCGCTACGGTTTGCAGAGGCAGGGCGGATAAAAAAGATGGCGGTGTCGCTTAAGCCTTGGCGGCGCGCAGCTCGTCGATCTTTGCACAGAGGTTCTTGAGCACGAAGTATTCTTCGGTCGTTACCTTGCCTTCGTTGACTTCCTGCGTCCACTTCTCGAGCGGGATCTTGATGCCGAATTCCTTGTCGATCGCAAAGACGATATCGAGGAAGTCGAGGCTGTCGATACCGAGGTCGTCGATCGTATGGCTTTCCGGCGTGATCGTTTCGCGATCGATTTCGCTGGTTTCAGCAATGATGTCGGCAACTTTATCGAATGTAGCGGTCACGCGCTTACCTCTTTGAATAACGGATTTATCCCCCTCATAGGCAAATCCATTTCAAAAGCCAATGCTTTCGAGCGCGCTGCCCTCAAAATTGGGTGGGAACTGTTGCCGAAACAGCAATGCGCAAAAGGCCCGGAAATATGATCTCCGGGCCGTATATGCGATTGGAAAGCCGGTCAGCGGGTGATGACGACCCGGGTATTGGCAAGCCCCACCTGCTTTGCCATCGAGAAGAATTGCGCGGCATTGTTGGGATGAAGACGCACGCAGCCATGCGATGCAGGCATTCCGAGCCGCTTGAGGTCATATGTGGCGTGAACCGCATATCCGCCGTTGAAGAACACGGCGTAGGGCATCGGCGCATTGTCATATTTGCGCGAGCGGTGATTGAGCGACAGCCACTTGGCGCTCCACGAGCCCGTCGGCGTCACATAGCCGCGCCGTGCAGTCGATACCTTCCAGCGGTATTTGACGAAACCGTTCTCCGTCACCGTCATCGTCTGCGCGTCGAGACTGACCCGGGCGACGAGATTGGCCGCGCTGGCGGCAACCGGAGAAAACTGCAGCAACAGACAAGCGGCAGCCGCCGCCAGAAACGTCTTCATGACTATCCCTCTTCACCGGAACGTTTGTCCGGCATCACGAAGAGCAGTCTACGAATAGACTGATTATTTTGCTTTAAAGCGCTTGGTAATCAGAAAGATAACGGAAGGCGGAAAGATCTTTACTTTGTCTATTGCCAGCAATGCTGTCAAAGCAGGAAAAGGAACGCCACGAAGACGGAAATCGAGAGAATCATGCAGGCGCCGTTGAAGACGAGAACGCCGTCTTCGACATCCTTGACTGTCGCTGTGTCGCGTCCGGCGCCGTTGATCATCGGTTCGCTGACGACGATACCGGAATAAACGCGCGGACCGGCCAGCTGAACGTCGAGCGCGCCCGCCATTGCTGCCTCCGGACGGCCGGAATTCGGCGAACGGTGCAACCCGCCGTCACGGATCGCCACCTGAACCGCCTCGCGGCAGGCGCGCGCGCCACGGCGCAGCCAGGCGCCCGCAGCGATGAGCAGGATCGAGAGCCTTGCCGCCGGCCAGTTGGCGATATCGTCAAGACGGGCCGACGCCCAGCCGAAGTCGATATAGCGATCCGACTTGTGGCCGATCATCGAGTCGGCCGTATTGAGCATCTTGTAGATGAGGAGGCCCGGGAGACCGAGCACCGCATACCAGAGTGCCGGTGCGACCACGCCATCGGAAAAGTTTTCCGCCAGGCTCTCGATCGCCGCGCGACAGATGCCGGGCTCGTCGAGAGTTTCGGGATCACGGCCGACGATGCGCGAGACCGCTCTGCGCCCACCGGCAATTCCTTCCGCCCGAAGCGCGTCCGCGACATCGGAAACGTGATCCGCCAGGCTCTTCTGCGCCATGAAGATGGCAACGCAGACGACTTCGAGGACGATGCCGATCATCCCGAACAGCTCGAAGAACCAGTGCAGGAGCAGCCCGGCAACGGCGCTGCCGAACAGCAGGGCGGCAATCGACGCCGTTCCGTTCAGACGCCGCTCGGGCCGGGTCAGCGTCTCGCTGTTATAGGTGCGGTCGAAATAGGAGATCGCCTTGCCGAACAAGACGACCGGATGCGGAACGCGCGACCAGAGCCAATCGGGGTCGCCGGCGATCCGGTCGAGAAGCAGGGCCAGCAGAAGAACCAGAAGATGTTCGTCGATCGTCATGCGTCAAAACTCTCAAGCGCGGCTGCAAGTCTTTGGTCAGCCAGACTGTCCGGCCCAAGTCCGAAGCGCAGCCAACTGGGCGCGTAGTCGAACCTGCGGACCAGAATGTGATGCCGGCAGAGATGCGTATAGAGGGCTGCCGCACGTTTGTCTTCGACCAGCATGAACAAGGCTGCGTTACCGGCAATCGTCAGACCGGCACCCTGAAGAACGGCGTTCAGCGCCGCACTGCGCTCGGCGATCCCGGCAGCAATAGGCGCCGGATCGGCGCGCAGCAGCGATGCGGCCAACGAGAGCGCCGGGCCGGAAACCGCCCAGGGACCAAGCCAATCCTCGAAGCAGGCCCGAATATCGTCGCGCGCGATCACGAAGCCGAGGCGCAGGCCCGCCAGCCCGAAGAATTTTCCGAAGGAACGGAAGATGATGAGGTTCGAAAGCCCGTCCGCCAGCGGCACCAGGCTCGCTTCAGGATCAGCATCGCCGAAGGCCTCATCAACCACAAGATACCCGCCCCTCGCCTTCAGCACATCATGAACGGCAATCAGCCGGTCACGATCATGCAGCCTGGCGTCCGGATTGTTCGGATTGACGGCGACGACCAGTCGATGCCCCTCGCCGATCCCACCAAGCCCGGCGATCTGGTCGACCCGGCACCCGGCATTAGCGAAGGCTTTCTCGTATTCGCCGTAGGTCGGCGAAACGATCGCCACGCGGCTCTCGCGCTCGAGCAGCCGTGGCAGGAGCTGGATGACGGATTGGGTGCCAGGAACCGGCAGTGGAGAAAGCAGTCCGCTGCGATAATAGTCCCGCGCCGCTTCCACGGCCGATTGCACCAGATGCCTGTCAGGCAGCCGATGCCAGACAGCAGGCGGGATCACCGGAAGCGAAACCGGACAAGGATTGATGCCCGTCGACAGATCCAGCCAGTCCTCCGGCCGCCCGCCGAATTCGGCGGCCGCGGCGGTGATGCCGCCGCCATGCACGATCGGACCGCTCATGCCGGCTCCCCGGCAAGATCGATCATGTGCATATAGGAGCCTGCGACCTGGCCACGGCGAAGCCCGGCCTGGCCAAGATCTGCGCCAAGCGCATCTGTGACATCGAAAAGCCGCTCGCCCTCGCCCTCCGAAACCACATTCGAATAGTGAAACTCATGCCCCGTCATCGGCTGCTCGAAGAAAGCCTCGCCGATGGGACGGACGCGCCGGTAGCCGAGATGGCGGCCGCGCTGCTCGTAGCTCGTCACCAGCGGCAGCAATCCGAGCATCTCGTGGCGGATGCCTTCGGCATCGATCAGCCCTTCACCGAGCGTCATGTAGCCCCCGCATTCGCCATAAATCCGCGTACCCCGCGCGGCCGCATCGGTCATGCCGCTCTTGAAGTTCGAGGCCGCCGCAATGGCACCGGCATTGAGCTCGGGATAGCCGCCCGGCAGATAGATCGCATCGGCATCATCGGCGGGTGCCTCATCGGCGAGCGGCGAGAAGAATGAAATCTCCGCGCCGCGGCGGCGCCAGCCGAGCAGCATGTGTTCGTAGCAAAAGGCAAAGGCGATATCGCGGGCGACGGCGATCTTGCGTCCCAACGGCGGCAGACGTCGAATGTTGGCGGTCGAGGCGACGTTCAGCCCCTGACGGGCGATCCGCAGCAGGAACTCGAAATTGCACTCATCCGAGACGGCTTCGGCCGCATGATCGATAAAGGCTTCCAGACTTGCATGCTCACCTGCCTGCACCAGCCCCAGATGCCGCTCAGGCAATGCCAGCGTCTTGTCGCTGCGAATGACGGCGACCACAGGCATGCGAATGGCATCCAGCGCCTGACGCAACATCATCTCATGCCGCTCGCTGCCGACCTTATTGAGAATGACACCGGCAATGCGGACATCCGCGCGGAAACTCGCAAAACCGCTGACCAGAGGCGCAACCGACTGCGACATGCGCGAGGCATCGACAACCAGGATAACGGAGAGCCCGAGCATGGCCGCCAGATCGGCAGCCGTTCCCTTCCCGTCAGCCGCGCCATCGAACAGCCCCATCATCGCTTCGATGATCAGGGTGCGGTCGCCCTGCCGGTGGATCGCGGCATTGGCCGAAATCAGCTCGCGGCGCATCGCCCAAGGGTCGAAATTGAGGCACGGCGTCCCGCTGGCCGCCGCATGAAAGGCCGGATCGATATAATCAGGGCCCGCCTTGCCGGGCGCCACCGCCACGCCGCGGTTTCTTAAGGCGCGTAAGAGGCCGAGCGTTATCGTTGTTTTGCCCGAACCGGAGGACGGGGCCGCAATGAGAAGGCCGCTCATGCCGTCTCCTTTCCGCCTTGCCTGAACGGATCGGGCTGCAGGCGGCGTCCAGCCAACGCGCCGAGCCAATCGAGCGAAGACCGCAGCCGCACCACTTCACCGACAACCACGATCGCCGGCGGCTCCAGCCCAGAGGCTTCGACCGCTGCGACAGCTTCACCGAGCGTCGTTTCCAGCACCTGCTGGCCGCTGGTGGCTGCATTGCAGACGAAGGCCACCGGCTCGTCGGCGCGGCGCCCGGCCGCGATCAGGGACGCGCTGATCTGCGCGATATGCTTCATCGCCATATACATGACGATCACAGGCGAGCCGCGGCCGATCGCACCCCAGTTGATCGCGTCAGGAACGATGCCCGAAGAATCATGTCCCGTCAGGAATGTGACCGCGTGATTGATATCCCGATGGGTGACCGGGATGCCGGCATAGGCAAGCCCGCCGATCCCAGCGGTAATGCCGGGTACGATGCGGAACGGGACGTCGTGCTCGACCAGCGTCAGCGCCTCTTCGCCGCCGCGTCCGAAGACGAAGGGATCGCCGCCTTTCAGCCGTAGAACCCGCTTGCCCGAACGCGCCAGCTCGACTAGACGCAGCGAGATATCACGCTGCTTGGCCGACGGCTTGCCGCCGCGCTTTCCGGCATATTCGAGGGCGGCATCCGGCCGGGCCAGCTTCAGACATTCCTCGTTGACCAGCGCGTCGTGAACGACGACGTCGGCCTCCGAAAGCCCCTTCGCGGCAAGCAGCGTCAACAGCCCGGGATCACCGGGACCGGCGCCGACGAGCCAGACGGTTCCCGGCTCCAATACCGGCAAATGGGCGAATGCATTCTCGATCATAAGGGTGGTCTATGCCCGCCGCTTGGCGAGGTCAACGGCGGCGAAACGCCGGCAATTACCGATTGCCGTTTCACCGCCGACTCAATTTGAGAGCAACCGGACTCGAAATCTGAGGAAACAGCCGGATCGAATTGATAGGACTCGGCAAAGTCGAACCGGGCGGAAACCGCCCGGTCGTTGGCTGTATCAGGCTCGCAGAAGCGTATCCCGGATCAGATCGACGACCTTTTCCGACTGGATGCCGGTGCAGACGATCTGGCTCGGCAGATTGTCCCAGTCGCCCGGCGGGAAGCGGCGCCCATCCGGCTTGACAATCGTCTGGCCGTCGGCAATGCCGCCGCAGACGACGCGCACCGCGCCCGTCACCGTCGTGAACAGCTCCGGCGCTACGACATAAACCGCGGCGCAGCTGTCATGCACCATCATGCCGTCTTCGACCGCATGCTTGTAGAAATCGATATAGAACTGCGAGAGGTCGTTCAGCAGCTTCACCGCCGCATCGCCCTTATCGGCGGCGGCCTTCAGATAGCTGCGGCTCATCGTCGTGATCGCCGTGACGTCGAGGCCGATGACCGCGACCTTCCACGGCGCCGTCATGACCACATCGGCGGCTTCCGGATCGCCATGGATATTGGCTTCGGCGACCGGCGAGACGTTGCCCGGCACATAGAAATTGCCGCCCATTATAACGACCTGCTTCACCAGCTTGGCGATCTCAGGATCTTCTTTCAGCGCCAGCGCTAGATTGGTCATACGGCCGACGGCAACCAGCGTCACCTCGCCCGGATTGGCCCGCACCGTCTCGATAATGAAGCGATGCGCCGGACGCGGATCGGTGGGAAGATCGATCGTCGCGGGCACGCCGATATTGCCGAGACCGTCATCGCCATGCACGAAGGTCGGCCAGCCGATTTCCTTGCGCGAGGGATCGAACGTAACGTTCGCGCCCTTGGCAACGGGTGCGGCGATGTTCCATTCGCGCTTCAGGAACAATGCGTTGCGGGTCGTCGTCTCGATCGAGGCATTGCCGAAGATCGTGGTGATGCCGATCAGATCGATGTCGGGGTGACGGTGCAGGAAGAGGAGCGCCATCGCATCATCGACGCCGGGGTCCGTGTCATAAATGACCTTGTGCATGAAATATCCTTCTCATTCTCGCCGCAGAAATCCGGGGATCCCCGCGAGGTGGCCGACACCATAGCGCCGCCTATTCTTTCTGCAACAGGACGCGCGCGATGGCGGCCGTGGCATGAGCAGATTTGATCTTCGGCACCAACAACTCCGCCGCTCCTCCCGCAGCAGCCAGCGCCGCCGACTCGGCAACGCCGTGGCAACCGACAAGGGCAAAGACGGCGGCCGAAGGGTTCTTGAGACGCGGCGTCTCCTGCTCCAGGCGCGCGGCAGCAAAGAAGACCGGCGTGATTTGAAATTCCTGCGACAGCGTCAGGATTGCAGGCTCCCCCGAACGGCTGCCGATCGAGGCAATGGCCGCAAGCTCGCCCGGTCCGATCCCGGCAAGCTCCATGGCTCGCTTCGCCAGTGTCCGCACTTCCTCCACCGGCGTTCCCCGCTCGCAGCCAAGGCCAAGCACGTATGATTTCGATCTGTCGGCGGCGAAGGACGGCATTGCATGAACCTGAAAGGGCAGACTGTGTCTCCGCAGCCATTGCAGGCGAGTGCGGGAAATGCAACATGGCGCCGCTTTCTCCCGCCTGCCCACAGAGTCCCGCCGTGTCCGATATTGCCCCTCATCTCCTCGCCCTTCTCTGCCTCGCCGCCTTCTGCGCAGGCTTCGTCGATTCGATCGCCGGTGGCGGCGGGCTGATCACCGTTCCCGCCATGCTGATATCAGGCATTCCGCCGCTGCAGACGCTGGGGACCAACAAGGTGCAGTCGATGTTCGGCGCCGCCTCCGCGACACTCGCCTATTCCCGCAAGGGCCATGTGAACCTTCGCGAACAGCTGCCGATGGCGATGATGGCCGTGATGGGCGGCGCGCTTGGCGCGGCGCTGGCAACCATCGTGCCCGGCGACGTGCTGCGCGCCCTGATGCCGGTTCTGCTGGTCGCGATCGCGCTCTACTTCGCCTTCAAGCCCAATCTCAATGACCTCGACACCCATCGCCGCATCACGCCCTTCGCCTTCGGCATGACCTTCGTGCCGCTGATCGGCTTTTACGATGGCGTCTTCGGCCCCGGCACCGGCTCTTTCTTCATGCTCTCCTTCGTCACCCTTGCCGGTTTCGGCATGCTGAAGGCGACGGCGCATACCAAGCTTCTGAACCTCGGCTCGAATATCGGCGCCCTCATCGTCTTCGCCTCCTTCGGCGCGACGCTCTGGACGATCGGGCTGATGATGGGTGTCTGCCAGTTCCTCGGCGCGCAGGTCGGCTCTCGCCTTGCCATGCGCACCGGCGCCAAGCTCATCAAGCCGCTGCTGGTCGTCGTCTGCATCGCCTTCGCGATCAAGCTGATCGCCGACCCGGCCAATCCGCTGCGCGTCTGGCTGGGCGTCTAGCCCGGCGCCTTACCGAATTTGATCGCATCGATCTTCGTCAGCTTCGTCTTCGCCGAAACACCGGGCGCATTGGCGAAATGCCAGGTGACATATTGCTCCGCATAGGGATCGGTGGACGACATGCCATCGACGGGCAGCACCACATCCATGCCCTTCAGCGCCGCATAAGCAGCCGTATTGAGAACCGCCCCCTCCGAAGCCGTGCCGGTGATGATGACCGTCTTGATATGCCGGTCGGTGAGGATCTTTTCGAGATCGGTATTGATGAACTTGTTGGCGCCTGACTTCACGATCGGATCGCCATCCTTGGGCGCGAGCACCGTTGCGATATCTTCAGGTGCCGCATTCGAGGTGATGCTGTAGACGACTGGCGTCCCGCTATCGCGCGCCTCCTTCATCAGCTTCGCCACATGCGGCAGTTCCGCAATGCAGCGCGGCTTGACCTTGGTGTTGCACGGCCCCTTGTCCGGGTTCTGCGCCCCATTGAAATCGAGCAGCAGCAGCGCCGTCGTCGACGGATCGACGGTCACCTCGCCGAGCTTCGGTGCTGGCGGAGCCTTGATCTTCTTCCACTCGTCGACAACGGTTGCCGCATACGCGGAAGACCAGCCGAGCGCGGATGCCAGAAGCGCCAGTTGTGCCACCCGTGCCGCATATGCCGAAAGCGATGTCATCAGGCCGTCCTCCATCTTCGAAATCGATTGCCAAGCCTTCCGGCGGATGACGGCACTGTCAAATCACCAAGCCGCGAGCTTGATTACCTCTCGCGTAATTGATGAGCGAACGGCGTTTGCCGATGATCGCGATGCCTGGACGAACCGGGCGATCAAAGGAGACATGACATGACCGACGCGAGCAACACTGCCGAACGCTACATCGCCATCTGGAACGAGGAGGATGCAGACCGCCGCCGCGCGCTGATCGCCGAAAGCTGGGCCGAAAACGCCACCTATATCGATCCCCTGATGCGCGGCGAGGGTCACGAGCAGATCAACGCACTGGTCGATGCCGTACAGACCCGCTTCCCTGGTTTCCGCTTCAATCTGATCGGCGCCGCCGATGGCCATGGCAACAATCTGCGCTTCTCCTGGGGTCTCGGCCCCGACGGCAGCGAGGCGATTATCAAGGGAACGGACTTCGCCCTGCTTGAAGGCGGACGCCTGAAGGCCGTACACGGTTTCCTCGACCTCGTTCCGGAAGCCTGACGATGATGACCTCAGCCCGCTCCCTCGGTGACCACCTCCGCGACTGGCGCAAGCTCCGCCGCATGAGCCAGCTCGATCTTGCCCTCGAAGCGGAGATTTCGCAGAGGCACCTGAGCTTCATCGAGAGCGGGCGCGCGACGCCGAGCCGCGACATGCTGCTACATCTGGCAGAACGGCTCGGCGTTCCCCTTCGCGAACGCAATCCGATGCTGCTCTCCGCCGGCTATGCGCCGCTCTTTGCCGAACGCTCGTTGGACGACCCGGCGCTGAAACCGGCAAGACTGGCTGTCGACATGGTCCTGAAAGCGCAAGAGCCCTTTCCGGCACTTGCGATCGACAGGCACTGGACGCTGGTTGCCGCCAATGCGGCGATCGCACCGCTGCTCGCGGATATCACTGAGAAAGGCCTGCTCGAAGGCGAGGTAAACGTCCTGCGCCTCAGCCTGCATCCGGGAGGACTGGCACCTCATATCGTCAATCTCGCCGAATGGCGCGCGCACCTTCTCGAGCGGCTTCGCCAGCAGATCGACACCTCGGGCGACCCGATCCTCGGCGCACTTCTCAGGGAATTGCAGGAGCTTTCTCCTGGCGGCAACCCGGCGGATGAGACAAAGCACGATTATGCAGGGATCGCCGTACCGCTACGGCTGCGCACTTCTGCAGGCACGCTATCGCTGATTTCGACCACCACCGTGTTCGGCACGCCTGTCGATGTCACGCTCTCCGAGCTGGCGATCGAATCCTTCTTCCCCGCCAACGAGGAAACGGCCGCAATCCTGCGAAAGCTGGCGAACGGCTAGAACAGCGCCAGCAGCAGCGCCCCGCCGGCGATCATCACCACGCCGAGCCAGTTTACCAGCCCAAGCTTTTCGCCGAGGAAGACGACGCCAAAGACGGCGACGAGCACGATCGACAGCTTGTCGATCGGTGCCACGCGCGCCGCATCACCGAGTTTCAATGCCCGGAAATAGGCGAGCCATGATGCGCCCGTCGCGGCACCTGACAAAGCCAAGAACAGCCAAGTCTTGCCGGATATGCTGGAAAGCGGCTGCCACTGGCCGGTGGCGGTGACGATACCGGCCAGAATGGCGATGATGACCACCGTGCGGATCAGCGTCGCCAGATCCGAGTTGACGCCAGCCACACCTATTTTCGCAAAGATCGCCGTCAGCGCCGCAAAGGCTGCCGACAGAAACGCCCAGAATATCCAGCTTTGCGCCATCAGAACTCCACGCCCGGCTGCCCCTTGATGCCGGAGCGGAACGGATGCTTGATCAGCTCCATCTCGGTCACGAGATCAGCGATTTCGATCAGTTCGTCCTTGGCATTGCGGCCGGTCAGCACGACGTGAGTCATATACGGCTTTTCGGCCTTCAGGAATGCGACCACTTCGTTCACATCCAGATAATCGTAGCGCAGCGCGATATTGATCTCGTCGAGGAGCACCATGGAATTGCGCTCGTCGCGGATCAGCTCCTTGGCCTTTTCCCAGGCCGCTGTTGCCGCCGCCACGTCGCGGGCGCGGTCCTGCGTCTCCCAGGTGAAGCCTTCACCCATCGTGTAGAACTGGCAGATATCGGAAAAATGCTTCTCGATCAGATCACGCTCGCCGGTCCACATGGCGCCCTTGATGAACTGGACGACGGCCGACGGCTTGCCATGGGCGATATGGCGGAAGATCATGCCGAAGGCGGAGGACGACTTGCCCTTGCCCTTGCCGGTGTGAACGATGATCAGGCCCTTCTCGTCCGTCTTGGTGGCCATGATCTTGCCGCGCGCGGCCTTCTTCTTGGCCATCTTCTCGTTGTGGCGCGCATCGTCCTTTTCGGCGGTGTCTACTGGTTCTTCGCTCATTGTCTTTCCTGATGAAATGTCATGCTGTCTGTTTATGGTATGATGGCGCCAGATCGAAGCGCGCCGAATTGCTGCGTGGCGTCCAGAGATGCCGGTCGATCGCCTCCATCAGCCGCTCCTTCATCTCTTCGAGAGCGGCCGGGTTCTTCTCCGCCATGAAATCACGCACCTTGGGATCGGCGACGAAGGCCTGGTAGACGGCTTCGAAATGATGGTTGCCGACGGCTCCCGTCGTTGCCGCAAAGGCAAAGAGATAATCGACCGTGGCGGCGATCTCAAAGGCACCCTTGTATCCATGGCGCATCACGCCATCGATCCATTTCGGATTGACGACGCGCCCGCGCACCACACGGCCGATCTCTTCCTCCAGCGAACGGATCACCGGCTTTTCCGGCCGCGAATGGTCGTTGTGATAGATGTAAGGACGCACACCGCCGACATGCTCCGCTGCCGCCGCCATTCCGCCCTCGAACTGATAGTAATCGTCGCTGTCGAGCAGATCGTGCTCGCGGTTGTCCTGGTTTTGCACCACCGCCTGGATGGAGCGCAGCCGCTCCTCGAAGATGCCGCGCTCGGCCCGGCCTTCCTCGGCCGCGCCATAGGCATAGCTTCCCCAGACGAGATAGGCTTCGGCCAGATCAGCGCGCCGCTCCCAGCCCTTCTCGTCGATCAGCGCCTGCAGCCCCGCGCCGTAAGCGCCCGGCTTTGAGCCGAAGATGCGATATCCGGCACGTTTGGCCGCCGACGCCTGATCCATGCCGGACGCCGCAAGCCGCGCCGCCTCGCCGCGCATCCGCTCGGCAATCGGATTATCCGCCGCATCCTCATCCAGAGCGCCGACTGCGCGGATCGCCTTGTCGAACAGCGCGATCTGTTCCGGAAAGGCGTCACGGAAAAAACCTGAAATCCGGAGCGTCACATCGACCCGCGGACGTCTGAGCATCGCGGGCGGGATGATTTCATAGCCGGTGACGCGGCGCGAGGTCATCTCCCAGACCGGCTTGACGCCGATCAGCGCCAGCGCCTGGGCGATATCATCGCCGCCGGTGCGCATGTTGGACGTGCCCCAGGCCGTCAGCCCGAAGGAAACCGGCCACTCGCCGTGATCCTGCACATAGCGGCGGACCAGCAGCTCCGCCGATTTCTTGCCGAGTTCATAGGCTGCAGGCGTCGGCACCGCGCGGCTGTCAACGGAATAGAAGTTCCGCCCCGTCGGCAGCACATCAGGCCGCCCGCGCGTCGGAGCGCCGGAGGGACCGGGAGCGACGAAACGGCCGTCGAGGCCGGTGAGGAGCGCCGAAATCTCGGCGGCTCCGCAGGCGAGAATCGAGGGTTTTAGCCGGGTTTCGATCTCTGTAAGGACGGATCTGGTTTGGGGCCAGTCGGCCGGGCATTCGATTTCGGCGGAGACGAGCTTGGCGGCCAGCAGTTCGATGCGTTCGACGGTGTCGCCATTTGTGCGCCAGGGGGCGTCTAGGATGTCACCGAGAATGTCCGGACGTGGACCGTTCCAGGGGGCGGCCATGTTGCAGTCGAGGGGATCGAATTTGGCGCTTGTATGCGGGTTACCCCCCTCTGCCTTGCCAGGCATCTCCCCCTCAAGGGGGGAGATCGACTCGTGGTTGGCATCTCGCAAAACAATTGAGGTGGAAGCGAGCGGTTCCGCCGAGCCGACCTCCCCCCTTGAGGGGGAGATGTCCGGCAGGACAGAGAGGGGTACGGCACCCACCAACTCCAAATCCCCAGCAATCGCCCGCTGCAAACTCTGATCCCCGCCCTCGCCAAGCCCGCGCGGCACCCGCGCCAGCGCCACGGTCAGATCCGTCAGCAACCGCCCCTCCGGCGACACGCCGAACACATGCAACCCATCCCGGATCTGCATTTCCTTGAGATCGCAGAGATAGGCATCGAGCTTCTTCAGCGCCTCATCCTCGGTCTCGCCCTTGGCAATCCCGGCATCGCTGTCGAGGCCGATATCGGCGACCAGATCGAGGATCTGCTTCGACAGCAGCCGGATACGGCGCGGATCGCTGCCGGATGCCTCGTAATATTCGTCGACCAGCGCCTCCAGATCCTTCAGCGGGCCATAGGTTTCGGCCCGCGTCAGCGGCGGCGTCAGGTGGTCGATGATGACGGCAGCCGTCCGGCGCTTGGCCTGCGTGCCCTCGCCGGGATCGTTGACAATGAAAGGATAGAGATGCGGCAGCGGCCCGAGGATCGCCTCCGGATAGCACTCCTCCGAAAGCGCCAGCGCCTTGCCCGGCAGCCATTCGAGATTGCCATGCTTGCCCATGTGAACAACCGCATCGGCGCC
This sequence comes from Rhizobium sp. 10N427, assembly GCF_056394605.1. Taxonomy (NCBI): domain Bacteria; kingdom Pseudomonadati; phylum Pseudomonadota; class Alphaproteobacteria; order Hyphomicrobiales; family Rhizobiaceae; genus Rhizobium; species Rhizobium sp. 10N427. The sequence goes on from NZ_JBFTID010000002.1 coordinate 100,712, forward strand.
GAATTCCTGGCGCAGGAAAGCATAGAAGGCGAGATACCCGTGCGGCGGCACGAGATCGGGCGAATGGTAGCTTTCCTTCGGATCGATATTGTAGCCGCGGGCCGGCTGGATACCGGCGAGCACATTGCCGAACCGCGTGAATGGCAAAGCAAAGTCACCATCCACAACATAGGGATCGCCCTCCGGCACGCCCCAGCGCGCCGTCATCTCGTCTTGAATCTTTTTCGGAAGAGACGCGAAGAACGCCTTGTATCGACTCATGGAAAGCGTTTCGCGGATCACCTTTCCGTCACGCCCGGAATTCGTCGGCCCCTCCGAGAGATGGCGGATCAGCGCATCGCCATCATCAGGGAAATCCGCGACATCGTAGCCCGCCCCGCGCATCGCCTTCAGCACCTCGACGGTACCCGCAGGCGTATCGAGGCCTACGCCGTTCCCGAGGCGCCCGTCGCGGTTCGGATAGTTGGCGAGCACCAGCGCCACACGCCGCTTCTCTGCTGGTTTTCGCCGTAGCCGCGCCCAGCCGGCGGCAAGCCTCGCCGTATAACGCATCCGCCCTTCATCAGGCTGGCTGGTAACGATATTCGCCTCGACAGCAGCATCATAGCGCGCTGCCGACTTGAACGAGACGGCACGGGCCAGAACCCGCCCATCGACTTCGGGCAGCGCGACGTTCATCCCGAGATCGCGCGCCGACAGCCCCTGCGATGACCCGGCCCACGCCTCGCGCGACGAGGCAGACAGGATTGCCTGCAGCACCACGGCGCCGCTTTTTTCCAGCACGGTCGGTTCACGCTGAGCACCCGGCGCGGACACCGCAAAGCCCGTCGTGTTGACCACGACATCAGGAGGCGCCTGATCAAAAATGCTGTCGATGATGCCCTTGGAGACCGGGTCTTTCAGGCTGTAGGCAAACACCGGCAGCGGCCGGAGACCTTCCGCCGCCAGGGCCTCGATCATCGCCTCGACCGGTGCGGTCTCGCCGCTCTGGACCAGGGCTCGGTAGAAGCTGATGGCGGCGATGGGTTCGGATCCCACCTCCTCCGTCGCAGCAAGCTCGCCCCCCTCTGTCCTGCCGGACATCTCCCCCACAGGTGGGGAGATTGACTCGTTGTTGGCATCTCGCAAAACAATCGAGGTCGTAGCGAGCGGGTCCGCCCAGCCAATCTCCCCCCTTGAGGGGGAGATGTCCGGCAGGACAGAGGGGGGTGCCCCGTTCCGCAGCATCGCCGCAGACAACACTCCCCACTCCTCAACCCCAACGACTCCCCGCCCCGGCCACCATATCCCGGCCTTCATCAGCGGCGCAGCCGCACCGGGCTTTTCACCACCCGACAGCATCGCCGCCGCATAATCCAGCAGCCGCCGCGAATTCGCGTCGCCGCCCTCGATCAGGTAAGCCCACAGCGCATTGAGATCGTCGAGCGCCACATTGGAAAACGGCGTCAGCCCCGCATCCGGCTTGGAATCCCCGGGCAGAACGGCAATCCGTGCACCGTGCCGCGCCGCGCAGGTATGGAGAGCCTCCAGCGCATAGTGAAAATAGCTGGCGCCACCGAGTGCGCGGACAATGATGATCCTTGCGTGCCGCGCGGTCCGCTCGACATAGGCATCGACCGACATCGGATGCTTGAGGCTCATCAGGCTGGCAAGACGAAGCGTCAGCGGTGAACCGCCGCCCTGTCCGTGGGCGGCGGCGATGGCCGCAAGCTCCGTATCCGCCGCAGACAGGAACAGGATATCGCCGGGCGACTGGCCAAGATCGATGGCCTCGTCACCGTCGCTAATTGTTCCTTTCTGGGCGAGAAGCAGATGCATGGATCAGACGAGTGCCTCGATGGCCTTGCGCACGGCCGCTTCATCCATGTCATGCAGGCCGATAACGACGAGACGCGTGCCGCGCGTTTCGCCGGTAGCCCAGGCACGGTCGAAATACTGGTCGATACGGCTGCCGACAGCCTGGATCTGCAGGCGCATCGGCTTGCCCTCAACTGCGGCAAAGCCCTTCAGGCGCAGCACGTCGTGCTCTGCAATCACGCCCTTCAGCTTCTCGATGAAACCGGCGGTATCGGCAATCGCGCCGAGCTCGACGACGAAGCTGTCGAACTCGTCATGGTCATGCGGCGTGCCGTCCTCATGCTCCAGCTCGTGATGGGACTTACGGTTGGCAATATCTTCCTCGGTACCCACGCCGAGGCCGAGCAAGACGCTTGCCGGAACGTCGCCGTTCTTCGCCTCGATCAGCGCAGGCTTCCGCGAAATGCGCGACGCCACTTCGTCACGGACGCGGATAATGCCTGCGGCATCCAGCAAGTCCGTCTTGTTGAGCACAATCAGATCGGCGCAGGTCAGCTGATCCTCGAACAGCTCCTCGATCGGGCTCTCGTGATCGAGCGACTCGTCTTCGGCGCGGCGCGCATCGACGGCATCGTGATCGTCGGCGAAACGTCCGGCGGCAACGGCTGCGCTATCGACGACGGTGATCACGCCATCGACGGTGACTTCGCTGCGGATATCGGGCCAGTTGAAGGCGGCGACCAGCGGCTGCGGCAGCGCCAGGCCCGATGTCTCGATGACGATATGATCAGGGCGCTGCTCGCGCTCGAGCAGCTTGGTCATCGTCGGGATGAAATCGTCGGCAACGGTGCAGCAGATGCAGCCGTTGGTGAGCTCGATGATATCATCCTCGGTGCAGTTCTCCGCGCCGCAGCCCTTCAGCACGTCGCCATCGACGCCGAGATCGCCGAATTCATTGATGATCAGCGCGATCTTCTTGCCGCCGGTGTTGGAAAGTAGGTTGCGGATCATCGTCGTCTTGCCCGCGCCGAGAAAGCCGGTGATCACGGTTGCAGGAATCTTCTGGTTCATAAATTTCAACCCTTCATTTTCAGCGGCAGTCCGGCCGCGATAAAATACACGTCCGCGGCAGCGGCCGCGATCATCTGGTGCAGCCGCCCCGCATGATCGCGGAAATCCCGCGCCATCCGGTTCTCGGGCACGATCCCGAGGCCGACTTCATTGGAAACAAGCACGATCCGAGCCCTGGCCTTCGGCAGCCAGGCTGCAAGGGCAGCCGATTCCGCCGCCATGTCCCGCTCCCCCATCATCAGATTGGTGACCCAGAGCGTCAGGCAATCGACAAGGATCGCCCGCCCCTCACCGTCGATGGCCGACAGGCATTCGACAAGCTGCAGCGGCTCCTCATGCGTCGTCCAGGATGGCCCGCGATCGTCCCTGTGAGCGGCAATCCGCGCCCGCATCTCGTCATCCCAGGCCCGCCCGGTGGCGATATAGTGGCGCTCGAGGCCGCTATCGGCGATCAGCTGCTCTGCGAAACGGGATTTTCCCGAACGGGCGCCGCCGAGCACGAAGGTGGTGCTGCTCATGTGAGGATGGCTCCGGCATCAGCGTATTGGCGTCCGCCACACCCACGTCCCTCATTCCTGTGCTCGTCACAGGAATCCAGCCACGGCGCGTCCGCGCCGTGAATGACTCTGGTGCTTTGGAGGAGAAGTCTCTCCGCCGCGCAGACGCGCGGCGAATGGATTCCTGTGACAAGCACAGGAATGAGGGCAGAGATGGGAGCCTGCGCCACGCCAGAAGACCGAGGCGCCTCGCCCTTCCATCGTGCTGAAAACAGCACCGAACTATTCGTTTCAGCCATGACAACCTCCGTGCTGGCAGCGGACAGGATTGCCCTTGGGTGGGCTCTTCGCCCGGCACGGTTGGCAGGTCTCCTGGCTCGCGGTTCGAGGCCCCGACAGGGATGGCGCAAGGCCATCCCTGATCGTGCCAGCGGATCTTCCTCGCCTTCCCGGCTGCATTCTCGTGAAAAGGCGGACGATTCGTAGAAATGGAGGCGTCCAGCCCCTGCTGATCACGATGCATTCCAGTGGCTTTTCCGGTGTCCTTGAGCCACCGCCCTGCCGCGGAATGCGGCGATCAGGCAGTGGTGCCGGTGCACCGGATGGAAGACCCTGACCGCTCTACAGTCGCGGGGTCGGCTGTGATGAAGACGCCCGGTTTGGGTCCGCCCCGTCACATTCCCTTTTCATCCAGGGCGGCAATCACCGCTCCGGAACCATCCGTTATTGATTTCATCGTTAGGCGTGCGGCAGTGCGAAGTCAATCGAGCCCGGCACGATGGAAAATGCCCCGTCTTAACACGACTGAGTCTACCAAACAGATAGTCTATTAAATTCATTGACTTACGTGCAAATTTCACTTGCCGTCGCCTCGCTTTTGCTGCAATTGCTCGCGAAATCATGCGGCGCACAACGCGCGCTTCCTTGATCCTGCTCCCCGTCGCCTAGTTCTGTCATCATGCTCACGAAAACCGATATCGGCCGCCTGACGCGGCGCCATCTCAAATTCGATTTGGCGCGGCTGCGTGCGCTGGCGCGCCAGAACGAAATGGGCATGGTTTTCGCCGGTGGCGCGGTCGGCGTCATCTCCGGCTGCGCGGTCACCGGCATGAGCCTGATCTCCCGGGAGATGCACAGCCTGATCTTCGGCATCAGCGATGTCGATCGTCTCAGCTCCTCCGATATCAGCAACAAGCTGCTGCTGCTCCTGGCACCGGTCTGCGGCGGCATGCTTCTCGGCTTGCTGCTCTTCATCCTCAGCAGGACACGCAAGAAGCCGATGGTCGACCCGATCGAGGCCAATGCGCTGCATGGTGGCCGCCTCTCGCTGACCGACAGCATCATCGTCGCCATCCAGAACCTGATCTCCAATGGCTTCGGCGCATCGGTCGGGCTCGAGGCCGGCTATACGCAGCTGGCGGCGGGCCTGGCCTCGAAGCTGGGGCTCAAGCTGCAGCTGCGCCGCGCCGATTTGCGCGTCCTCGTCGGCTGTGGTGCGGCGGGCGCCATCGCCGCCGCCTTCAATGCCCCGCTAACCGGCGCCTTCTACGCGTTCGAGCTGATCATCGGCACCTACACCATCGTCTCGTTGACACCTGTCGTCGTCTCTGCCCTGCTCTCGACGCTGGTGGCACGGCTGCTCGCAGGCAACGATTTCACCATCGACGTCGGCAGATTCGGCACTGTGGTGCCGGCCGATTATGTGCCGGCCATTCTGCTTGGCGCCTGCTGCGCCGGTGCCGGCATCCTGATCATGCAGGGCGTTTCCTTTGTCGAGGAACTTGCCCGCAAGAGTTCGGTACCGACGCCGGTACGCCCGGCGCTCGGCGGCATCGTCGTCGGCCTGCTGGCCACCATCTCTCCACAGGTGCTTTCGGCAGGTCACGGCGCCCTGCATCTCAACCTGGCGCATCAGGTGGCGATCCCGACGCTCGTCGGCATCCTGCTGTTGAAGTCGCTTGCATCCGCGGTGTCGATCGGCTCCGGCTTCAGGGGCGGTCTGTTCTTCGCCTCGCTGTTCATGGGCGCGCTTCTCGGCAAGCTCTTTGCCTATTCCGCGCCGTTCTTTGCGCATGCCTCGCTGACACCCGAAGTCTACGCCGTCGTCGGCATGAGTTCACTCGCCGTCGCCATCATCGGCGGACCGCTGACGATGACTTTTCTGGCGCTCGAAATCACCGGCGACTTCCCGATCACCGTATTGGTGCTCGCCGCAGTGATCACGTCCTCGCTCGTCGTGCGCACCACCTTCGGCTACTCCTTCGCCACCTGGCGTTTCCACCTGCGCGGCGAAAGCATCCGCAGCGCCCACGATGTCGGCTGGATCCGCAATCTGACGGTCGACAAGCTGATGCGCGCCGACGTCAAGACCGCCAATGCCGCAACCACTGTCGAAGAGTTCAAGAAGGCCTTTCCCGCCGGCGCCACGCAACGCGTCATCCTTGTCGATGACTCAGGCAAATATGCCGGTCTGGTGCTAGTGCCGGAAATCCACGCCAACCCGATCGCCACCGACGACGAGGGCAAGGGGCTGGAGAGCTTCGTGCGCTACAAGAACGATTTCCTGCAGCCGCAGATGAATGCCAAGCAGGCAGCCGCCATCTTCGACAAGAGCGAGAGCGAAGCGCTCGCCGTGCTGAACAATCTGATCGAGCGCAAGGTCGTCGGCCAGCTCAGCGAAAGCCACACGCTGCGCCGCTACAGCGAAGAGCTCGACCGGCGGCGCCGCGAAATGTCCGGGGAAATCTAGCCAAGCAGCCGTTTGAGCCAGTCACGGTCGAGATGCGCCTCCAGTTCGGCCGCAACAGCATCCAGCGCCCGATCGACGCTTTCTGCGTAATTGCGCCTTTCGCCGTGAAGGCCGAAACTCTGAAGCAACCGGCTGCGATAGGCATCGGCGGAAAACAGGCCGTGAAGATAAGTGCCGACGATATGTCCATCCGCAGATACGGCACCATCCGCGGCACCGTCCACCACGGCCGACGGCCGGCTGCAATCCGCCCCCTCGGTCACGCCGAGATGGATCTGATAGCCTGACAGCGGCGTACCATATTCGGCAGAAACAGCATGGCTGTTGCGAACGGTCTTCTCCGGCGCCATGACGGTTTCGACGTCGAGCAGGCCGAGCCCGTCAACCTCCGCCGTTCCGCCCTCGATGCCGAGCGGATCGTGCACCTTGCGGCCGAGCATCTGGTAACCGCCGCAAATGCCGATCACCCGGCCGCCGCGCCGGACATGGGAGGTCAGATCGCGATCCCATCCCTCGGCCCGAAAATCGGCAAGGTCGCTGATCGTCGATTTGGAGCCCGGCAAGACGACGAGCGCCGCGTCTTCGGGCAGACGCTCCCCGGCGCCCACGAACACCAGCTCGACGTCGTCTTCGGCTCTAAGCGGGTCGAGATCGTCGAAATTGGCGATCCGCGGCAGGACAGGGACAGCAATTTTAAGCGCCGCCGACGAACCGCGCGCCAGCTTTTCAAGAACGACCGAATCCTCCGCAGGCAGCCCGCCCGCCGCTTTCAGCCAAGGGATAACACCGAAGCAAGGCCAGCCGGTATAGCGACCGATCGCGGCAATCCCGTCGTCGAAAAGCGAGACGTCGCCGCGGAACTTGTTGATGATATAGCCTGATATCATCACCCGATCGGTGTCGTCGAGAATCGCATGCGTCCCAACGAGCGAGGCGATGACGCCGCCGCGATCGATATCGCCGACCAGCACGACCGGCACGCCGGCCCTTGTCGCAAAACCCATATTGGCGATATCGCCCGGGCGCAGGTTGATCTCCGCCGGCGATCCCGCGCCTTCGACGATCACCAGATCGGCGCCCTCGGAAACCGTGGCGAAACTCGACAGTACAAATTCAAGCAGTTGTGGCTTTAGACGCTGATAGTCACGCCCCTTTGCCTGCCCCCAGACCTTGCCCTGGACGATGATCTGGCTGCCATTCTCCGATTGCGGCTTCAAAAGCACCGGGTTCATATGAACAGATGACGGTGTGCGCGCAGCAAGGGACTGCAGCCACTGCGCGCGGCCGATCTCGCCGCCATCGTCGGCAACGGCGGCATTGTTGGACATGTTCTGCGGCTTGAAGGGCCGCACCGTCAGTCCGCGATTGGCCGCCAGCCGGCAGAGCCCGGCGACGAGCACCGTCTTGCCGACATCCGATCCTGTTCCCTGCAGCATGATGGCTTTGGTCATGTGACGAGGCCTACAACGCGTTGCCTCGCGCGGTCAACGGCAGGGCCAAAAACACGAAAACCGCGCAGGCAGTAAGCCGCGCGGTTTGCCGTAAACTCTGGCGTATTCGCCCATACACGGCGAAACTCGTCTTCTCCGGGACGCAAAACCTGATCCGGAGAACCGGCGGTTTGTCCCCCGCCGTGGCTACACTGATAACGCGACATCCTTACCGGAGAGTTATTGAGGCCTTAAGCAAACATGAATTTTGACCTTTTTTGAACTTTTGTTGGCGGCGGCTTGTGCGCTGCGCATCGGCGCGCCCGGCTGAATGCGACAGGAGTCGCTAATATTAGCCTTTATAAATCAATATTTTAGGCCAAAAAAGTTCAACTGCGGAAAGTTGACCGCAACCTTTTCTGCGCTAGCATTTGCAAAATTAAAAATCCTGAGTGGAAATAAGGATGTGCAGATGAAGACCGCAGGAAAAATGCTGTTATTCGCCGCCCTTGTCTGCGCGTTTGCGACCTCGGCCGCGGCATCCGATTGCGGAAACGTCTCGATTGCCGAGATGAAGTGGGGCTCGGCCGCCATCGCCGCGAATTTTGACAGGATCATTCTCGAAGCCGGCTATGGCTGTGACGTCAAGATCGTCCCCGGCGACACCATGCCGACCTTCGCCTCGATGAACGGAAAATCGACGCCGGACGTCGCGCCGGAACTCTGGGTCAAGGGCGTCCAGACCGAACTGGACGATGCCATTACCGCCGGCCGCCTTGTCGAAGGCGCCGAAATCCTCTCGGAAGGCGCAGTCGAAGGTCTGTGGATCCCGAAATTCGTCGCCGACGCCAACCCATCCATCAGGACGCTGGAAGACGCCCTCGCCCGTCCGGATCTCTTTCCGGGCGACGGATCGACGGACAAGGCTGCGATATTCAATTGTCCAACCGGCTGGGCCTGCAAGATCTCGACGCAGAACATCTACAATGCCTTCCATGCAGAAGAGAAAGGCTTTGACCTCATAGGAGCTGAAACGCCGCGGTCGCTCGATGCATCGATTGCCGATGCCTTTGCCGACAAGCGCGGCTGGCTCGGTTACTACTGGGCGCCGACTGCGGTCGCCGGAAAATACGAGATGGTGCGGCTGGCGATGGGTGTCCCCTTCGACCAGGCAGAGTGGGACAACTGCACCTCCGTCCCCGGATGCGCCAAGCCCGAGCGCAACGCTTATCCGACATCCCAGGCCTTCACCGTCACCACAAGGTCATTCGCAGACCGCGCCGGTCCGGCGATGGATTATCTTCGCAAGCGCAGATGGGACAACGGCACGATCAACGACGTGCTGGCATGGCAGGACGAAAACGGTGAAAGCAGCCGCAACGCCGCCATCTACTTTCTGCAGAATTACCCGGAGCTCTGGACCCTGTGGGTGCCCGAAGAAGTGGCGGCCCGGGTGAAGCGAGCGCTTTAGCAAGCTTCGCGAAGGCCAGCGCCGTCATGATATGGCTTCGACAACGAAAACGCAGCCAGGCTGCGCCCATTGATATTGCAGGTGCTTAATGACCCCCGCCGCTTCCTTTCCCGATCGCGACACTGTTGCCCAGAAATTTGCCGGCAGCAGCGATGCCGACAAGTCCTACCTCCAGCTCCTGATGGAGAATGCGGCGCAGGACGACAATCTGGTCGACGGCCTGCACCGCTATCTCGATCAATCGGCCGAGAGCCGGTTTCTCAATTCGCTGAAGCTTGAAACGACGGGGAAATGGATCGGCTCAGCCGCTCCGGACCGCCTTCAAGTCCGCCTGATGGAAGCCGCCAAGTCCAGCCAGCATCCGGCCTATGAGGCCTTCCGCACTGGACTGGTGCGCTCCGGCGGCCTTGAAAGGGCCTATCCGGCAGCCAAGATCTGATTAGCGGCGTGCGGCCCGATCGACGGACCGGCCGGCATCCTGTGTCGCATTGACGGCGTTGGCCGTATCGCGGCCGACGCCGCGGATCGTGTTGCCGCAGGACGAAAGAGCAAGCAGGAGCATGAGGGCAGCGCCGATTTTGGCTGTGGTCGTCATCGTGGAATTCCTTTGAAAATATGACCTCTCCGAAGCGGCGAACGCCGCTCCGGCCGATAAACGCATCAAAGCCAAAAAGGTTCACGCCAGAATGGTTTAGGCAGCCGCGGCCTTCGCTTTTTCAGCAAAGGCAAAGCGGATGCTGTCGGCAACCGCCTGCATCGGACCAGAGAGTTGCGACGCCGTCAGAAGGCGAATCTCGAAGGAGCCGAGCTCCGGCAGGCCCTCCTGCGCGCCGAGGATCACCATATCGTCGCTGACATAAGAGCGCGGTAGCGGCGCAATCGCCAGATCGGAAACCACAGCCGCCCTCTGCGCCATCGTATGGCCGCTGAGATAGGCAACGCGATAGGGCCGCTTGTTGCGCTCAAGCTGCGATAGCGCTTCCTGGCGCCAGATGCAGCCCTCTTCCCAGATCGAGATCGGCAGGGGTTCCTTGCGGTGCGCCGTGCCGCACTTGGCGCCGGCCCAGACAAGCTTCTCGCGGTAGACGATCTCTCCGCCGGTCGGGAACGGCCTGGTGGCGAAATTGACGAGCGCCAGATCGAGGCGCTGCTCTTCCATCCGCTTCTTCAGCCCGATGCTCATATCGATGGTCACATCGACCATGATGCCGGGATAGCTTTCGGCGAAACTCTTGAGAATGCTCGGCAGCAGCCGTTCGCCGATATCTTCGGGCGCGCCGAGGCGCACCACGCCGCTGAGCTCGGGCATGATGAAGCGCGACACGGCTTCGTTCGACAGCGCCAGGATATTGCGCGCATAGGTGAGCAACAGCTCGCCATGCTGCGTCAGCGTCACCGAGCGGGCGTCGCGCAGGAACAATGTCGCGCCGAGCTGCTCTTCGAGCTTCTTGATCTGCATGGAGACGGCAGAGGGTGTTCTGAACACCGCTTCGGCGGCCGTCGAAAAATTGCCGGTTTCCGCGATCGCCACGAAGGTGCGCAGAACATCGTTATCGAGAAGCGGGATTGGCCTGCGAAAGGGCATCGTCATCGGCGCATCTTTCAATTTTTCTGATCTTAAGCACCATATCATTTCGTTTGGCTGAAAGTCAATCGAACCTTATATTTCACCCATGGCTGATAGACAAAGAGGAGGCCATGATGACTGACACCGTCCATTCTGCAATCGACGCCTTCTTCGCGTTCCGTTCGCGGCAGATCCAGCGGGCCGCATGGGACAACACCATGCGTCAGATGACGGCCTTGCCGCACCACCTTATCGCCGATGTCGATCCCTACGCTTCCGCATCTGCCGAACGCGAATTGATGCGAAAGACCTTCAACAAAACTGATGGTATCCATAAAATCTATTCGTTTGATTGATGGATACCAAAGGCCCATATCAGGTAACGGGCGCAAGACGCTCAACGATCAAAGGACAAGGAAAATGACCACCATCACCTATCGGGATAGCAAGAGCTCATCCGGCCTGCATTTCGACGTCGGCAGCCTTCTGCACAAGGCGTCGCACGCATGGCACCAGTGGAAGGCAGCACGCGAAATCGAATCCATGCCGTTCGACGTCCGCAAGGACGTTGGCTATCCGTCGGCAGAAGCAGCGGATGACCGCAAGGATATGTAATGAATGCGACATACCTCCCAGCGTGAGGGCGGCGCCCTGCTAATGGCAGCGCCGCCCTCATCGTTTCCGGACTGGTGAAATTTAATCTTGAATTTCAGACGCATATATTTGAAATCAGTTTCAGCTTGCGACTTTTGACGAAGCCGTCGCGCATTTGGCAGGCCACTTAGAGCGGCATGTCGCAAAATAGCGCTTATCAGCCGCAGATTTCCATGCGAATGTCGCTTTCAGAACATCTAAGCGACGCATTCCACGCACCAATAGCGCATCGCCCTCCAGCATGGATTTTGCTCATGAACAAGATGCTGACCAAGAAGCGCTCACTCGTCTTCTTTATGGTTCCCCAGTTCACCATGCTGCCCTTTTCGGCGGCGATCGACACGCTGCGTATCGCCAACCGCATGCTCGGCTATCAGGCCTATACGTGGCGCCTCACCTCGGTTGACGGCAACAAGGTCTATTCTTCCTGCGGCATCGGCGTCGAAGCCAATTCCTCGCTCGCCGAAGAGCGCCGCCATCTCGGCGGCGAGAACCGCCCGAGCATGGTGCTGGTCTGTTCGGGCATCGATGTCGAGGATTTCAACAACAAGTCGGTCAATGCCTGGCTTCGTGAAAGCTATAACCGCGGCGTCGCCGTCGGCAGTCTCTGTACGGGCGCGCATGTGCTTGCTCAGGCCGGGCTCCTGAATGGCAAGCGCTGCGCGATCCACTGGGAAAACCTGCCGGGCTTCTCCGAAGCCTTCCCGCAGGCGGAGGTCTATGCCGACCTCTATGAAGTGGACAGCAATCTCTATACCTGCGCCGGCGGCACTGCCTCACTGGACATGATGCTGAACCTCGTCGGCCAGGATTTCGGCGAGAGCCTCGTCAACCGCATCTGTGAGCAGCACCTGACGGACCGCGTCCGCAGCCCGCACGACCGCCAGCGCCTGCCGCTGCGCGCTCGCCTCGGCGTCCAGAACGCCAAGGTTCTCTCCATTATCGAGCTGATGGAAGGCAATCTTGCGGAGCCGCTGTCGCTGCTGGAAATCGCCGATGGCGCCGGTCTTTCGCGCCGCCAGATCGAGCGCCTGTTCCGTCAGGAAATGGGCCGCTCCCCTGCCCGCTACTATCTCGAGATCCGCCTCGACCGCGCCCGCCATCTGCTGGTGCAGTCGTCGATGCCTGTCGTCGAAGTGGCGGTCGCCTGCGGTTTCGTCTCCGCTTCGCACTTCTCCAAGTGTTATCGCGAACTCTACAACCGCTCGCCCCAGCAGGAGCGCGCCGAGCGCAAGATGACGATGGCGACCGCGCGTCAGGCGCTGGCAGCCTGAAAACCAGACGATTGAGATCGAAAATGCGAAGCGGCGTCTATTGCGCCGCTTCCTGCGTCATGCGGGCATCCGAATAGACCATGTTGCGGCCCTTGTGCTTGGCCATATAGAGAAACTGGTCAGCAGCATTCAGATAGTTCTCGAAGCTCTCGTAGCCGGCAATCTCGGCAACGCCGATCGAAACGGTCACCGACAGCTCCTCGTCATCAGCCGATACCTTCAGCCGTGACAGATCGGACCGGACTTCGTCGCACAGCTTTGTGGCGGCATGCGAATCCATCATCGGAAACAAGATCGCGAATTCCTCGCCGCCGAGCCGCGAGAGAAGATTGTCGCTGCCCTCGAAGATCGTTGCCAGGCGCGCGGCGACGGCGATCAGAACCTTGTCGCCGATCTCATGGCCATAAGTATCGTTCAGCCGCTTGAAGTGGTCGATGTCGAGAATGGCAACCGAGCTTACCGCCTTCTGGCGCAGACACTGGTTCACGACTTTGGGGCCTGAATCGTAGAAATAGCGGCGATTGTAGAGGCCGGTGAGATAATCGCAGGCCGCCGCCGCCCTCAGCTGCTTCAACTGCGTCAGCGTCTCGACATTGTTGGCGATCCGGCACTGCAGCTCTTCGGCAACGAAGGGCCGGTAGACGAAATCGCTGGCGCCGGCCTTCAGGAAACTCGCCGACAGCATCCTGTCGTTCGACGAAGACACGCCGATCACCCGGATCTTGTCGGATCCGAACCGGTGGCGGATACGCCGCGTCAGCTCGTAGCCGCTCATATCGGGCATATGATGGTCGGTAACCACAAGCTCAATATCGCTGTATGCCTCCAGCGCCGCCAGCGCCTCAAGTCCGGAATTCGCCTCGACCACCATATATTGCTGCGCCGTCAGCAGATCGACCAGGACCTGGCGGGCGGATTGGACGTCATCGACGACGAGAACCCGGGTCTTGCGGTTCAGGATTGCCCTGCGCACGGTGCCAACCAGGTTATCGAGCGCAAACTCGTTGTCCTTGAGCACATAGTCGATGACGTTGCGCTCCATAATCCGGTTGCGCGTCGCAATGTCGAAGGTGGCGGTGAAGACGATGGCCGGGATCTTGTGCTCGATGGCGCAATCCAGTGCCTCGCCATAAGGCGAATCCGGCAGGTTCAGATCGACGACGGCCATCGTATAGCCATGCGGATCCTGGGCCAGCGCTTCCTGAAGCGCCTTGAGCGAAGGGCACGTCTTGACGTTGAGACCGAGCTCGGTCTGGAAGCGGTGGCACAAAACGGCAGAAAACATCCGGGAATCTTCAACCAGAAGTATTTTGTGCCCGCCAAAACGCGGCACAGAGCTATCCCGATTGAAATCCGCCTGAAAAGCCATCCAGTCCCTTACTCCCCGCGGCGCCTGGAGCAGCCGAATCGGCTGTCCCCATAACAGCTTGGACGATAGCGGACACACCCAATTGGGTGAAGAGGCAGAACAGGCTCAAAATAACCTGAAATTGCAGAAATTCGAAGTCTCTTAACAACGGCAGCAGGTCCCCGCGTCGATCGGGGACCTTCCATACTCCGCGGCTCAGGATCACTCGTCTCAGGCAACCGCCCGTTCCCGTTTCATCGTCTTGATTTGCAGCAATGTGTCGAGGTTCTGATTGACGCGGCAATAGAACTCCTCGTCGATGAACGGACGCAGCATGAAATCGTTCCCGCCGGCCTTCAGGAAGCGCGCCGACAACAGCCGGTTCGACGACGACGAGACGCCGATGATGCGCAGTTCGTGGGAGCCGATGCTGGCGCGAATGCGGCGCGTCAGTTCAAAGCCGTCAATGTCAGGCATGTTGTAATCGGTGACCATCAGGCCGATATCGCGGTTGGCCTTGAGGATCTCGAGCGCCTTGGCTCCGCTTTCGGCAACGCTGACGCGGAAATTATAGCGCTTCAGGCGGCTGGAGAGCAGCGCGCGGGCCGTGGCGCTGTCATCGACGATCAGCACGTGATGACGCTTGTTGGTGAGGAATCGGCAAATGGATTCGGCCAGCAGATCGACGGCGAAAACATTGTCCTTGAGGATGTAGTCGACGATATCCTTGGCCATCAGTTCGTCGCGCAGGCCTTCGTGGAAAGTGCCGGTAAAGACGATCGTCGGGATGCTGAGATCCACCAGATATTCGAGCGCTTCACCCTTTTCGGCGCCGGGAAGATTGATGTTCGAGATTGCTAGCGTGATCGGGTCGGAGGACTTGTCATAGGCCAGCTGGAGGTCTTCGAAATTGCGGCAGACCTCGACATTGATATCAAAAAGCTCCTTGAGCCGAGCGCTGATCATCGACGTGAAGACATTGGAATCTTCCGCGAGAATAATACGCGCACCCGCAAACATTTCGCCGGAATATTGCATTCCCGAAATACCTAAAAACGACATAGCAAAACCTTTGAATGAAAATGTGTCCCTGGATGAGACAGATATATCAATTCATTTGAATAATGATTAATCGAGGCACCCGGAAAACCCGCCCGGAAGTTCTTGCAGATCGCGGCAAATGCTTTCTTATTCTTATGATTAAGAGAGTGTGCGCGCGCATACCGGTGAGGCTGCGAAAACCGCAGCCCTGCGCGGCCAGGGTGCAGGCCCCGGCTACTTGATGACGGCCGAGCCCTTGACGATATCGATCGTCTCTCCGCCATCAAGCCCGATCCGGTCGCCATCAGGTGCGGTCATGAAGCACCCGGACGCACACAGCGTCTCGGAAGCGCCGCTATCGACGACGATCTCGACCTTGTTGCCGCCTTCGGTGATGACAACCACGACGGCGGCGGGATCGGTATTGGTGACGGTTGCCGCCCACACGTTTGCAGCGGCAAAGAGGGAAAGAAGCAGTCCAACGGCAAGTCTTGCCATTCACAACGGCGCCTGTAGGCGCCCTCCCCAAGGGCTTATCGGCGCTGCTGCCCCCAGCAGCGAAAACCCGATTGCCAGGATCTTATAGCCAACGGCGCGTGAATGGCCGCTGAATAAGACCCCTTACCCCTTGAGAGTGCCATCGGCGGCCTTGCCGCGCAACTGGCGGACGGAGCCACCATCATCCTTCGGCGTTTTATCCTGAAGATTTTCCTCCATCGACGGCTTTGCCGCTGGCGCTGGAGGCAAAGCATTCTCGCGATGATAGGTGATGTCGCTCTGCGGCAGCGGAATCTCGATGCCCTCTTCCCTGAACCGCTTGAGGATGGCGATGCGCAAACCGTTGCGCACCTTCAGGCCGTCGCCCATATCGGCGAGCATGAAGCGCAGTTCGAAATCCAGCGAATAGGTGCCGAAGCGCAGGAACTCCACATGCGGTTCCGGATTACGCAGCACCTGCGGTACGGCGTTCACCAGCTCCAAGAGGATATCCATCACCTTCTGCGGATCCGCCTCGTAGCTGACGGACACCGGAATTTCCGAACGGCCGACCTTGTTGCGATGCGTCCAGTTGCCAACCGCGGCATTGATCAGCTCCGAATTCGGCACGATGATCGACTGCTTGCGGAAGGTCTCGATCTCTGTGGCGCGCACCGAGATACGCGTGACAATACCCTCGGCCGTGCCTGAGACGACATGGTCGCCGACCTTGAACGGCCGCTCGACCAGCAGGATCAGGCCGGAAACGAAATTCGAGACGATGTTCTGCAGGCCAAAACCGATACCGACCGACAGGGCAGAGGCGACGAGCGCCAGGCTCGAAAGGTCGATGCCAGCAGCCGAGACGCCGACGATCGCCGCAACGCCGACACCGAGATAGCCGATGCCGGTCTTGACCGAGTTGCGAACGCCGATATCGACATGGCTCCGCGCCATGACATTGCCGTCAAGCCAGCGCTGCACCCAGCGCGTCACCAGATAGCCGCCGGCAAACAGCAGGATGCCCGTAAATATCCCCACCAGCGAAATGCTGATGCCGCCAAGGCGAACCTCGGTGAACAGCCTGTAGGCGATCTGCTGGAGATCCTGGATATGGAAGCCCCAGAGAAGGAGCACGAGCGGTATGCCGGTCATCAACGCCACGGCATAGATCGCAAGACCTGCTACAAGGCCCGCCTGATCGATGGCAACCGCCCCCAGCTTGAAACGCTGGCTGAGGAAGCGGCCGATGAAAGTGTCGCCGAACGTCTCCGTCTTCGAGATCGCCTTGCCCGACAGCAAGCCGATATAAGTGGTGACGACGATCGCGCCCGTGATGATCAACTGGGTTGCGACGAAGCGTGCCAGGCCAACATAGCCCGTCAGCGCGGTGACGATCAGGCCGACGCCAAGCACCCTCAGGATGATCGCCATGCCGCGCGGCCAATGGCGGCCCGGCGCATCCGGATCGCCGCCCCGGGCGAGCATCGGCCGTCCGAAAGAAGCGGCAATCAGGATCAAACCGATGATCATCGCGGCGATCAGGCTGCGCACCACGGTCAGAACCAGCGGCGATCCCATCGCCTCGCTGACGCTGCCGAACAGATAATCGAGCGCGTTGACGACAGCCATGGCCAGCAGGCAGGCGCCGATCGACTGTGCGCCGCGATTGGAAAGCCTGACCAGCCGCCAATGCGGTTCGCGCGGTGCAAACACGGCATTGGTGAAACGCCGAACGAAATAGATGAGCCCGATCGCACCAAACAGCGCGGCAATCACAGGGGCGATATCCGGCCGGAGCACATTGAAACTGTCGAGGAAGAAATAGGACGTGACGAGCAGTGCGGCCAGCGACGATGTGCGGATCACCGTTGCCCAGAACGCAATCGACAGGCGGCTGATGTAGCTCGGATGCTCGATGCCATCGTCGCGCTTCAGGTAGCCGCCGAAGATCCGGTAGCCCCCCGACAACAGGATCAGCGCGGTCGCCAGCGACAGCAAGAGCGCGGTGAACAGCGGCAACCGCTTGAACTTCCAGACGAACACCATCCAGCCGGTCATGGCGTCGTTGAACTTGCCGATCTCGGTGAGGAAGGCGCTGCCGGCATCGTCGAGAACCGACATCGACACATCGGTGCGGCGCAGAAGCGTTGCGGCAAACAGACGGCGGCGGGTTTCGGCAACCTCGTTGATCAGCTTGTTGACCGCCATCGACAGGTTCTCGGCATCACCAGTCACGGCGTTGATCTGCGACCGCTCGGCGGTCAGCGCGTTGCGCTCGTTGGTGACGATCTCCGCTTCCGGCGGCTGCCCGTCCTTCGGCGGCTCGCCGATTTCGGCAAGGCGGTTCTTGATCTGGTCGAAGCGCGGACGCAGGCCGACGGATGTAGCGATCACGGCACGGCCGAGCTCGTCGACCTGACCGGAGAGCGTCACCAGCCCATCGTCATTGTCGGAATTGACTTTGGCGCTCTCCTGATAGGCCGCGAGCTTCTTCTTCGCCGCCTCGATATCCTTCAGCGCCTGATCGAGGCCGCTATTAGCAAGCGGCGCATCTGCGGCCGGGGCCGGAGTTGCGGCGGCCGCAGGAGCGGGTGCCGGCTGCGGTTGGGAAACGGCGGGAGCAGCGGGCTGTGTGACCTGCGCCAGCGGCACACCCACGGACTGAACGAGCGTCGCCAGCGTCAGCGCCACGAGTACGAAGGGTCGAAGCAGGAAATGGTTGAGCCGCAAAATAATCCCCGCAGGATTCGCTTTTATCGATGAGGCCGCTTCTTATAGCAAAGAAAGGCGACAGAAAGGCGGAAGTCGAAATCCGCCGTTAGAAGCCTGCGCCGGGCTTTGACAGATACGCAAGTTCTGCCGCGCTGGAATCGCGCCCGACAATGGGGTTCCGATGCGGGAAGCGTCCGTAAGCAGCAATCACCTCCCGGTGACGCCGGGCATAATCTGCATATTCCTCATCGCCGAGAGCCGCAAACAGCGCCACCGAGCGATCCTGCTCTGCCAGCACCTCGGAATGCTCGAACGGCATGTAGACGAAACAGCGATGCGCCGCGTCGATCGCCATGTCGGCGCCCGCATCGACGGCAAGCTTCGCTTCACGCAGTGCCAGAGGATCAGTGGCAAAAGCGAGAGGCGTCGCTCTGTAGATATTCCGCGGAAACTGGTCGAGCACGATGATTGCCGCCAGCCGCTGCTCCGGGCTCGCCCGCCATGTTTCCACGGCACCTCCGGCCAGAGCCAGATGCGTGTCGCGAAACCGCGCCGTGATTTCCGAGTCCAGCTCCGGGGACGAACGGAACCATTGATCGCGTCCGCATTCCTCCAGCCAGAAACGCAAAACCTCATCGGGCGTACAGATCGCTGCCAATACGGCCTCCAGCTCAGTTGATCGAAAAGACGAGCGTAGCCCGGGTGCCGCGGTGCTGGCGGTCGTAACCGAGCTCGGATTTCAGACTTGCGGCCATTGCCGTCAGTATCTTTGTGCCGAGACCGGTTCCCTTGGCCGGGCTTGCATCGTCGAACCCCGCACCGTCGTCCTCGACGATCACGGAAAGCTGGCCATCCGTATGGTCAATGATGACGCGAACCTCACCCTCGACGCCGTCGCCATAGGCATATTTGAAGGCGTTGGTCACCAGTTCGCTGACGATCAAGCCGAGCGTGATCACCTTGTCGGTGGCGAGATTGACCGCCTGCGCCGTCAGTACCACGCGATGCGGCCGCTTGTCGTCACGCATCGACGCTTCGAGTTCGCTGAGCAGGCTGCCTAGATACTCATCGATCTGGACGGTACCGACCTGCCGGTTCGTATAGAGGCGGCGGTGTACGCTGGCGATCGCGTTGATGCGCATCTGCGTTTCCTGCAGCGCGTCGATCGCCACCTGATCCGTCGTCACCGAAGACTGCATGCGGATCAGCGCGCCGACAAGCCCAAGGCTGTTGGCGATGCGGTGGTTGACCTCGGCGAGCAGCATTTCCGCGTGGTCGCGCTGCTGGCGGATAACCTCCTGCGCATGCGCCGTGTCGCGGCGGAACCGCGCCCGCTCCAGCCCCTGCTGGAGGGCCGCCGCCAGAAGGTCGAAATAGTCGTGCGAGATTCCCTTCAGCACATAGTCGTCGGCGCCGGCCTTCAGGGCCGCGACGGCAACGCTGGTATCGCCGGAAGCCGTTGCATAGATGACCGGCGGATGATCCGGCAGCTCCATCAGCTTCGGCAAAATGTCGAGCCCGGTCTCGGCCTTCAGGAAATGGTCCAGAATGACGGCATCGATTGCACCTTCGGCAACCCGCTTCAGGCCGGTTGCGCCATCTTCGGCCCATTCGACGGTGAAGCCGCGCCGCGACAGATTCCGGCGCATTAGCATGGCCAGTGCTTCATCGTCGTCGATGTAGAGGATACGGATCGTCTTCTCCGTATCGCCTTTGACCTCACCCATTCCGCCTCCGGACTCTGCCGCGCAGAAACGTGGCAGCCTGTCGGCCGAATCGTCTGCTCCCGATTGTGGTATTGCATCGATCATCGCGCGTAAACAGCGGCAAATCCTCCGCTTCCCGGCAACTGAATCGACTGTCCGATTTCAAACGAACTCATCCGGCAATAAGACCTCAGCCTCCCGGAAGAACCGGCAGAGGCGCAATATGTGAAAGGTAAAACTCAGGAAGACACACTCACCCGCGCTGAAAACGCCTGCGGGCGGAAATGGTTCCATCACTTTTCCAGTTTTTTCACATAACGGCGGTGGCGCGAAACCTCGGCCCCTGCATTATCGGGAAGCTTGATAAAACGCAGGCAGGCGATCACACCGATGATGCCGATGGTTAGAAACGCCCAGCGGAAATCCGCAAGCTCCGGACGCTGCGCGCCGCGGCTCGCAGCCGAGATGTTGAGGGCGGCCGCAGCGACCGCCACGCCAAGCAGCATCGACACCTGCTGCAGCATGCTCGACAGGGTCGACGCAGAACTGCGCTGCGCTGCATGGATATCGGCGAAAGATAGCGTGTTGAGCGCCGTAAACTCCATCGATCGCGAAAGCCCGGCAATGAAGAGAACCGCGTAGATCAGCAGCGTCGATGTATTCTCGCCGAAAAATCCGCAGGCGATGATCGAGCCCGAGGCGATGAGACCGTTGACGACAAGGACGTTACGGAACCCGAAGATCGCCAGCAACGGCGTCGTCACCGTCTTCATGCCGAGATTGCCAAGGAAATAGACGAGCAGATAGGCGCCAGCCGCAATCGAGCTCATGCCGAAGCCCAATTGAAACAGCAGCGGCAGCAGGAACGGCGTCGCATTGATGGCGACCCGGCAGGCAGTACCCGCCGATAGTGTCGACAAGGCAAACGTCTGCACTTTGAAGGCCGACAGGTCGAGCAGCGGATTGGGCACTTTCAGGAAATGTCGCGTCGCAAGATAGGAAAACAGCACGCCGCCGCCAAACATCGCCGCGACGGGCAGCAGCCCGCCGCTCCATTTCACCGACAACTCAAGTGCCGCCAGCAGCAAAGTCAGCCCTGCAGCACTCAGCACGAAGCCGAGGACATCGAGCCGCCCGGCCTCCTCCTCCCGCTGTTCAGGAACGAAGCGCAGCACCAGCGCAAGGCCGATCAGGCCGATCGGAATATTGATGAGAAAATTCCAGTGCCAGCTGGCATAGGTTGTGATGAAGCCGCCGAGCACGGGGCCGACGACCGGCGCCGTCAGCGCCGGCCAGGTGATCAGTGCGATCGCCTGGACGAGCTCCGATTTCCGGGCGTTCTTCAGGACGATGATCCGTCCGACGGGCGTCATCAGGGCGCTGCCTGCGCCCTGGATCGCCCTGGCAATGATGAATTCGCCCAAGCTGCTCGAAAGACCGCAGAACAGCGACGCCGCAGTGAACACGGCGATCGAGAGCAGGAACACCCGCCGGGCGCCAAAGCGGTCGCCGAGCCAGCCGGACAGCGGAATGAAGGCCGACATGGTCAGCATGTAGACGGTGATGCCGATGCTCATCGAGACAGGCTGCACACCAAAACTCGCCGCCATCTGCGGCAGCGAGGTCGCGACGATGGTGCCGTCGAGGATCTGCATGAAGAAGGATACGGCGACGACGAGCGCCACGATCTTCGCCTGGCGTGCGCTGGCGGCTTCGTTAGAAGTGTCTGTCATGTCCGCCGGGGTCATCGAGTGGCCAATGCGATTGCAACTTTGTGGCACCGGCATGAAGCAGCCGAAAAGGCCAGCCGGCAGGGCGATGACAGTGCATACGCCGGTTATCGGATACCGGAAAGGCCAAATCTTGCATCATCTGACGGTTCGCTTGGCACAAAACGCCTCGCCGCACGTTCTTCGATCGTAAGGGCAATTCGCCACTTTTTTCGATTGAGGACATTTTCATGACGCCGGAAGACAGACGCACCGTTTTCAGCAACCGTAAGATTGAAGCCGTCGTTGAAGGAATGACCCAGGATGACGGCACAGACAATCCGATCACCGGCAAATCGCTTGGTGATGCCATTCTCTTCGTCGTCGAACAGGCGGCCACCGATGCATCGAGCGTCCATATCATCTATGGCGGCAAGGGCACGCTCAGCTATACGGATTGCCTGAGCATCTATCGTGAATACGGAGCGCAGCTACGCAGCGAGGCAAGCTGACCGGGTACCGCATGGCAGCTATTCGCGGTCACCCCTGCCCGCGCCTGCTTTTCTTGCGTATGTGAGGGTGCGATCCCTCTCAAACGCGATTCTATATCATGCCCTCTTCTGCCTCGCCGCTCCGCGGCGTTCTCGTCGCGTTTGCGGCTTACGCCGTTTTTGCCTTCAGCGACGCTTCCATCAAGATCCTGCACGGCGCCATCCCCGCCTATCAGATCGCCTTCCTCGGCTGCGCTTTCGGTCTCGTCGTCATGCCGTTCATCAAGTCCAGGGACGATAGCTGGTTCGACATGGTCAAGACGTCGAACCGCACGCTCTGGATGCTTCGTTTCGTCTGCGGTGCCGTCGGCGCCATCGCCTCGATCATCACCTTCACCAAGCTGCCGATGGCCGAGGCCTTCTGCCTACTCTTCCTGCTTCCGTCCTTCGTCACCATCCTGTCGGTCATCTTCCTCAAGGAAGATGTCCGCTGGCAGCGCTGGACCGCTGTCGTCGTCGGCTTCATCGGCGTGCTGATCGTCCTTCGCCCGGGCTTCCGCGAATTGTCGGTCGGCCATCTGGCGGCCGCGATCGGCGGCCTCAGCGCGGCGATCTCGATCGTCATCCTGCGCGCCATGGGACCGGCCGAAAAGCGGCTCTCCCTCTACGGCGCCGGTCTTCTTGGAACATTGACGGTCAGCGGCCTGCTGATGATCTCCAACATCGCTGTGCCGACCGCGCAGGAATGGTTCTTCATTGCCAGCTACGGCATACTCGGGGCGATCGGCAACGTGCTGCTGATGAGCGCCGCCCGCCTGGCGCCGGCCAGCCTCGTCGCCCCGCCGCAATACAGCCAGATGATCTGGGCGATCGCCTTCGGCTACCTGATCTTCGACGACGCCATAGACCTGCCGATGGCAGGCGGCATCGCGCTGATTATCTGCTCCGGACTGCTGACGCTGATCCGCGAACGCAAGCGCGGCACACCGCTGCCAACGGCCGTGGTATCGACCGACAATCAGGCGCCCGCAGTCACCACGGCAGCAACCGACTGATCCGATTTGAGGCTTCGTAAGCGGAACAATCCCGTCAGCGGCCTGTTCCCCATAAAACAACGGAGGCTTCATGGCTGACACAAAACCAGACGAGGGCCGGCAACCCTCGCTTTCCCCGGCAGAGGAAGAACAGCGTATCTACGCGGCGGAGCGCCGCAGCTGGCTGATCTGGACCTTCGGGATCGCCGGCGCCATCGTCGCGGTCATCATCGCCGGAACGGTGGCGATTTCGCCCTGGCCGGATCCGGCAACCACAGGCTCGACGCCGAAACCACAGCATATCGAGGCGCCGGCGCCGTGAACGGCTTTCCCGGCGCGGATTTCGTCTGTATGACCGGCTCAGTTGAAGAGGATAGCAGATGGCCGCACGCGACCGTTTTTCGAAGAAGCTCACTTGCCCGCAATGCGGCAACAGCGGTATCGCGGAAGTCTCGGAAGACGATCACCCGACCCGCAAGCACCCGGCTTTCCTGGTCGATAAAATGCCGCGCGGGTTCTTCGAGGAAAAGGCCTCCAACTTCCAGGAGACCTATATCATCCGCTGCGAATGCGCCCGGAAATTTCCCTTCCGGGCATTGACGGAAAAGACTGCCTGACGCCGGAGAAAGCGCTCAGGCAAGCCCGAGCGGCATTTCTGCAACCTTGCGGCCCGGACCGTAGTCACGCTCATGCGAAGAGCGGTAGCGCCCGTCGCGGCGGGTGCTGACATCGATGCGCTGGCTGTCGAAAAGGCCATCCGCATAGGTACCGGTATCGTCGCTCTGGACTTCCGATTTTGCGGCAAAAATTTTAAAGATCATCGTTTCCTCCAGTTCGCTGCCTTAACGGCAAGCAGCTCGCTTCCGTTCCACCCTAACGCCCATATAGTTAAAAAATTAACCATAACCCGGCCAGAAATTTCCACTCCCCAGGGCTGGCCTGTCGCTGGCCGTGCCCTACCTCATTCCTGGCGATGGAGATCGCTTTTACTCTCACTTCCCCAGCTACCCCCGCTTCGGCGGGGTTTCTTTTCCCTCGAAGAAAAAATAGGGCGAGACCACTAACAAAGCATGGATTTTCCCATGCCGGAACAGGTGGTATTCTTGCTGTGGGTTAACAGAGGGAAAATGTCATGCCGCGCCTAGCAGAACTGTACTTCAAGACTGCCGTTATCTTCTTCATCATCGGTATATCGATCGGACTGAAGATGGCGATATCGGAAGATCACACCGTCATCGGCGCCCATGCGCACTGTAATCTCTTGGGTTGGGTCAGCATGGCGCTGTTCGGAGGCTACTATGCGCTCAATCCGAAGAAGGCAGAGCGGCGGATCGCGATGATTCAATATTATGTCTATACGCTGGGCGTCGCGATCATGGTCCCGGCGCTCTACATGATGCTCGAAGGCAACATGGCGATGGAGCCGCTGGTGGCGGTCTCCTCTCTGATCGTCTTCGCCGGCGTGCTGCTGTTTGCTTTCGTCATCTTTTCGCCGAAAGACAGCGTCGCCACACCGACGCCGCAGCCGCTGCGCTAGCCGCATCCGGCATCAGCATCAGGCGCCGTTCGCCAGCGGACGGCGCTATTTCTTCGCGCCTGCAGACAGCACGCGATGCGTGGCATTGTCCATCGCGTGGCTCGCGTCCTGGCCGTCACGCTTCAAGCCCCAGGCGGTATTTCCGCAGGACGCAAGCAAGAGAGCGGAAAGGCAGACGAAAGCGAGAGAAAATTTCGGCATTGATATCCCCTGTGTCGAAACTGGCAATGGGATGAAGATGTTACCAAGCTCGCCGAAATCAATAGCCGCGGCAGGCACGCGCCGCTTTATTCAACACGGCCGTGAAAAAGCCTGTGTCACGGCCATGTCACGCGAAATCCTCAGCGGCGGATGTTACAAGAATAACGAGGCGCCTGTTTTGCGTTATGCCTCCTGTTCGTAGGCCCGCCTCACCCCAAAAGCGGCGGGCCTCTCCACCTTCGGGATCCGACATGTTCAAGAGATTGGCCAAGTTCCTGAATCCGCCACCGCCGAACAGCTATATCTGGCACGAATGCACGCCACCCTACCCGCCGCACAGCACCATCGACGGCGCCTTCACGCGCGACGGCCAGCCGACATGGCGCCGGATCACCGCTGATGGCTGGGAGTACCGCCAGGACGGCGAAACCGCAGCCCTCCACCGCCTCTCCGCCTGAGGCCGCCACCGGCTATTTCTAGCAGCTTGCGCTACAGCGAGACTCACGGCTGACTGCGGCAATCGCAAAGCCGTTTCAGCGAGCCGTCTGCACATGCTGGTCCATGAAGGCGAAAGCCGGACATCGAAGATCGATCTGCTTCTTGCAACCGCCCTCGCCTTCGTCGCTGGCGGCGTCAACAGTGCCGGATATCTGGCCTTCGGCTATTTCTCGGCGAACATGACAGGCAACGTCTCGATGATCTCCGATCATCTGTCCATCCGTGAACTCAACGCCGCCATCGCCTTTGCGACCATCGTCGTGATGTTCATCCTCGGCGCCTTCTGCGCCTCGTTGTTCATCGAGATTGGCAGGCAACGGCGGCTTTCGAATATCTATGCGCTGACTCTGCTGGCCGAATCCGCCCTCCTGATGGGCGTCGGCGTCTACACCGCTTCATCGGCCTTCGGCGGAATCACCATTGCCGGCCTGCTTGCCTTCACCATGGGCATCCAGAACGCCGCCTCGACTCGCATATCAGGCAGCCGGGTGCGAACTACCCATGTCTCCGGCATCGCAACTGATATCGGTGTCGGTCTTGCGCTTCTGATCGGCAACAGCACCGCATCCGACCGGGCGCAGACCGTCCGCCGCCTGAGCCTGCACGGTACCACGATCCTTTCCTTCCTGCTGGGCGGCGTCGCTGGCGTGCTTGGCTACAAGCTGGCAGGCGGGATGGTCTTCTGTGTCTTCGCAATCATCCTGCTGGCTCTGTGTGCCGGCTATCTGCGCGGCCGCACGGCAGCGGCCTTGCCGGGGACGAAAACATAACCATCTGATTGGGATGAGGCCGCAAGAGAGCGATCAGTGGCCCGAACTGGAGGCTAGAATGAAGATCCTGATTGCCGCGCTTGCCGCAGCCGCCCTGTTGCCATCGGCAGCCCTTGCGCTCGACGCGATCGAGGTCAAGGCGCGCGACCATTCCTGCGAGGAACTGGCAAAGATCATCCGCCAGAACCCGGCGGTCTTCGTCCGGATCGGCATCGGTGGCCGCAGTTTCCGTCACCCGCCGTCGCAGTGCCGTCTGGGCGACAAGTGGGCAACCACGAGCCTCAGAGACGCCACGGGCAAGCAATGCGTGCTCGACTATGCCTGCGTCTACGATCCGGAATCTTTTTACAACAAATTCCCGCACTGACAGCCGCAGACGCATGGCCGAAGAAACGAAAAAGCGGCCTTTCGGCCGCCTGCGTCATCAGCGATATATCTAATCTTTTCAAAGAGAAGATGGTGGGTGATGTAGGGCTCGAACCTACGACCCGCTGATTAAGAGTCAGCTGCTCTACCAACTGAGCTAATCACCCATTCCCTAGCGTTTCCGCCGGTGTCCCGTGCATCTCTGCGCGGTGTGAGGGGGCGTATAAACAGGATATTCGACCTTGTCTAGCGCCCCTGGAAAAATTCTTCGATTAATTCGGAGATTTTTCTGCATGGCTGAAATGCAATGAAATCAAAGGTCGAGCGAACCCGTTGCCAGACGCACTGCCTGGCCGCCGATCCGGGCATTCGAGATCGCCCCGCCCTCCACATCCATGTGAAGATGGATCATCGAGGGCCGCCCCATTTCCACACCCTGCTCGACGGTGATCGGGTGATGGCCATCGGGCAGCCGGTCGAAATGATGGATCGCGCCCGACAATGCGGCGACCGCGGAGCCCGTCGCCGGGTCTTCGGTGATCCCCATTCCGCTCGCAAACATCCGGGCATGGAACCTCGCCGAATGGTTCGGTCCGCCGCGGCAATAGATATAGGCGGACGCCAAGGCCCCGTCGACGAAGGGCACGGTCTTTTCCCAAAGCTGCGGATCGAACTCCATGCGCTTGGCCGCGCCGATATCGTGGATGGGCACCAGCAGGAACGGCACGCCGGCGCTCCAGATGCAGGGCACGTGATTCTCGAAGCCGATCTCGGTCACCTTCAGCGAGAGCGCGTTGGCGATCCCGAGCTTTTCGAGCGGCATGCTGATCTGCTGCGATTTGCGCGGCAGGTCGAACTCGGCGAAGCTCGCCTCGCCCTCGCGAAGCTTCACGGCACAGCGCACCGGGCCGACATTCTCCTCCAGCACGCAGACGAGATCGAGCGCCCCATCCTTGCCATGTGTCCGCTCGGCCAGCGCGATCGCGGTGCCGACGGTCGGGTGACCAGCAAACGGCAGTTCGCGCCCCGGCGTGAAGATGCGGATCCTGGCGCTGTAAGCCGGATTCGTTGCCTTCTGGACGAAGACGGTTTCGGAAAGATTGGTCTCACGGGCGATCGATTGCATCGCCTCATCGCTCAAGTCCTCGCCGTCGAAGATGACGGCCAGCGGATTGCCGGCGAGCTTGCGGTCGGTGAACACGTCATAGACGCTGTAGCTGCGCGCCACATCGGCCTCCTTGAATCGGTCATCGAAGGCTCAACCTGCCCGACCGGCGAAACGAGTGCAAGATATCAGGTTTCGATTGGATTACCGAAATACCAATCGATCACCGGGAACATCGCGACGTTATAGGGAAAGGCGGCGTGATCGGCCGAACGGATAGCAACCGCACCGGCGATTTCCTTGTCCTCGGCAACAAGCATATGGGCCGCGATCCTCTCGACGATCTCGTCGGCGGTCAGATCGAAGCGGAACAGCCGGAAGACCGTCACCGTGCGCCTGAAATGGCTGGCATAATAGCGTTCGCCCGGCGTCGAATCGGCAAGGTCGAGGCCGGTTTCCTCCAGCACCTCGCGGCGCATGTTGAATTCGACATCGCAGACACCGGATACGATATCCTCGGGCTCCAGCGAACCGGCGGCGAAATAGACCTGCCCGGGATTGGCGGTATGCGCGCCCATGCGGATCGCCACCAGCGCGCCGTCGGAGCTTTCGATGACAGGATAGGCGAAGAGATGCATGCCGCCCATGCGATCCTGCTGGCGGCGCCAGTACATGAAGGTCGAGAAGGGTATGATATATCCCTGCCCCTGTAGCCCCTCCTCCCCGAATGCCAACTGGTGCTGAAACACCATGCGCCCGTCGAACAGAGCCGGATTGGCCTCGACTTCAGCCTTCCAGTTCGCGGCGATCTCGTCTCGCCGCGATTCGCGGTACGGATGTTCGCCATCGAGCACCCGAAGGTTCAGGGCGGCGACGGGAAATACGGTCTGCTTCGGCGGCCAGCCGGCAAGATCCTCGGAAAATATGGAATTCATTTTAAATCCAATGTCATGACTACGGGGCAATGGTCGGATGCTTTCGGCCGGTCCCAGCCTGTGCGCGGATAGCGCTCCACCTCCTGGCCCGGCGGAAACACGGTGCGGAAGGGCTGGCCGTTGCGGATGATCTCGGGCTTGCGCCCGGCATTGGCGGCGGAAAGCGCCGGTGACAGCCAGATATAGTCGAGCTGACAAAGCCACTGCTCCTGCGGGCCGCGGGCGTGGTAAAGCGTCCAGCGATCGATCGGGTCGCGGCGGCGCATGACATTCTCCGCAAAACCGTCATGGCTGAAAGCGTCGAGCGCACTTTCCGTCTCGTCGCGATGCTCGAAGCGGTAGCCGGTCCGCCGGCTTCCGATCACGTCGACGCGCTCCTGATAATCATTCATGTCGCCGCAGATGGCGAAATTCTTCGAGGCTGTCGCGCCCGCGCCGAATCGATCCTCGATGATCCGCCGCACCGCCCTCACCTCGGCCCGCCGCACCGGCATGGTCGATTGCCTTCCATCGAGGCCATCGCGCGGACTGCCCATCGATTTGAAATGCACGACATAGAGCGTGAACGGCACGCCGCCGATCAGGAGATCGAGCTCCAGGCAGTCGCGCTTGAACACCTTGTCGTCCATATGTCCATGCGGCGCCAGTGTGTCGTCGAACAGGCCGAGATCGCGATAGGTCATCATCGCGTGGCTCTTGATCTCGCGAAGCTCGATCTTCTGGCCGTCGCGGGTCTCCTCGCGCATCAGCACGGCGACGTCGATGCCGCGGCTGTCATTGCCCTCGACCAGATATTTCTGCCGGTAGCCATTGCCGACCATGCGGAAGAGGTAGCCGTATTCGAAGGCCTGCAGCGCCGCCATGTTGTCGATCTCCTGCAGGCAGAGGATATCGGCGTCGGCATCGGCAATCGCGAGCGCCGTCATCTGCCGCGTGTCATCGGTGGAGGCAACCACACGCGCCTGCTCCAGCTGCTGGTAGACACCTTCGTTGCGCACTTCGAAGAGCTGGATGACGCGGTCCTGGCGCAGCTGGTTGCGAAAGCCGGTGAAGTCGAAACGCGTCATCAGGTTTTCGACGTTGAACGTGGCAAGGCGAAGCGACATCAGGCATTCCCGGTTGGCATCGCAGCCATTAGTAGAGTCGAAAATCGCGTTCGTGAAGGCCGCAAAGCGATCAGAGCCGCCAGGCCGACCGCACGGTGACAGCCAGCCGGTCGCCCGCCGAAACCGGCTCGCGGCTGAAAGCGCGCAGGATCTGCCCATCGGCCAGCGACAGCTTCAGCGCGTAGCGCTCGCCCTCGAACAGCACGGATTCGACCAGCGCAGGGATACCTTCGCCGCCAACGCTCACATCTTCAGGTCGAACGAGGATATCGCTGCCGGCGCCATCGGCGGCCGCGCCGCCGAGCGCCTCGCGCATCGCTTCCCAGTCAAGGCTTCTGGCATCACCGGCAGGAGACCTCAGGCGAAGGATCGCACCGCGGCCGATCAATCCGCCGACCATGCGCCCCTCCGGACGGGCATAGATTTCGGCAGGTGGCGCGACCTGCAGCAGCCGTCCTTCGGACATCACGGCGACATCGGTCGCCAGGGCCATCGCCTCGCTCTGATCATGCGTGACATAGATCATCGTCGCGCCCGAACGCTGGTGAAACTCGCGAAAGGTCTCTTCCATTTCCTGCTTCAGGTGGCGGTCGAGATTGGCCAGCGGCTCGTCGAGCAGCACCACATCCGGCGACGTTACCAGGCAGCGGGCGAGCGCCACACGCTGCCGCTGGCCGCCCGACAGGTCCGCGGGGCGCCGCTCGGCATAATCGCCAAGCCTGACGGTCGCCAGCGCCTCCTGCACCCTGCGGCGATAGGCATCGCCGGTGATGCCCCTGACCTTGAGCGGATAACCGGCATTGTCGGCAACGCTCATATGCGGCCACAGCGCATAGGACTGGAAGACCATCGCCATGTTGCGCTTCTCGGGCGGCAGCGCCTGCGATGCATCGGCCAGCAGCCGCTCGCCGAGATGGATCGACCCGTCGGTCGGCGTCTCGAAACCGGCGATCATCCTCAGAACAGTCGTCTTGCCGCAGCCGGAAGGGCCGAGCAGCGCCAGGAAACCGCCTTCCCGCACATCGAGCGATAGCCCATCGACCGCCGTTCGCCCGGTGCCGAAATCCTTGCTGACATGATTGAGCGTCAGTTTCGCCACGGCACCACTCCCTTGGGCAGCCGCTTTGCCAGCAATTCCAGAAGCAGCATCATGAAGACGACCATCAGCACGACCAGCACGGACAGAGCCGAAGCGAGATCCGAGCTGCCGCTGTCGTCGAGATTATAGATCGCCACGCCGAGCGTCTGCGTCCCCGCCGACCAGAGCAGCGCCGAAATCGTGAGCTCATTGCAGGCGATCAGAAAGACGAGAATGACCGAGGCACCGGCCGCCGGCGCAATCAGCGGCACGATGATATCGGCCAGCCGGCGGAAGAAACCGGCGCCCGAAAGGCGCGCCGCCTCTTCCAGCGCCGGATCCAGCTGATGGAAGGCGCTGACGACGGGCTTCAGGCTGACGGCAAAGAAGCTCGACAGATAGGCAAGCAAAATGATCCAGACCGTGCCGTAAAGCGTGATGTTGAGCACCGGCAGCGGCGCGGCAAAGACGAGGATGAACGAGACTGCGACGACGATGCCGGGCAGCGAATAGGGAATTTCGATCACGCTCGAGACGGTCCGCGCCAGGAGATCGCGGCGACGGCTCAGCGCATAGGCGGTCAGGATCGTCACCAGCAGGAGACATACCGCGGCACCTGCGGCCAGCGACAGCGAATTGACGAAGGCCGTCCGCGTCACCGCCTGCCGGAAAAGGATTTCGTCGAAGGCATGGAAGGTCATGGTCTTGAAGGTCAGCGGCACGCCATAGGCAGGCACCAGCGCACCGGCGACGAGCGCGAAGAACGGCGCGGCCAGCATAAAAAACAGGATGAGCCAGAGGAGCGGCGTCAAGAGAAGCTTCCACGATCCGAGCTCGAAGGCAGCGGTCGCCCCCGACAAGCCCAGCACCCGGTAGTCGCGGCCGCGCAGCGCCCGGTCCTGTATCGCCAGACCGGCGACCGAGATCAGCGCGATGATGGCCGAAAGCAGCGCGACGTCGCCGAACGTCCGGCTGGTGAAGGCGGAGAATTTCGAGAAGATCAGCGTCGGCAGCGTATAGATCGATGCCGGAATGCCGAGAATGGCGGGAATGCCGAAATTGCCGGTGCAGGAAACGAAGGATATCGCCGCACCCGCGATGACACCGGGCAGTGACAGCGACAGAATGATATCGCGGAACACGCGAAGGCTCGACGCACCCGATAGCCGCGCCGCCTCGACGCCATCGCGCGGCAGGCTCATCAGACTGGCCCGCAGCGCCAGGTGAACCAGCGGCGCATGCTGTACCCCATAGAGCAGCGCGATGCCGCCAACCGAATAGAGCGGCTGAGGCGTACCGAGCGGCGGCGCGATATGAAGCGCCTTCAGAAGCGGACTGGAGGGGCCGGACATCTGCACCCAGGCAAGTGCCGTCACCTGCGGCGGGATCATCATCGGCAGCACGAAAAGGAAGCTGACGAGCCCCCTGCCGCGGATATCCGTCAGCGTCAGCACGAAGGCGAAGATGCAGCCGATCACCAGCGAAATGATGGTGCCGAGAATGGCGGTCACCAGCGTGTAATAGGTCGCGGACCAGAGCGCCGGATCGGAGAGCACCGCTGCTGCGCCGCCCTCTGCGAATGCCTCAATGCCGGCGGCAGCAAGCCGCACCAGCGGCAGGACGCTGAGAATAAGCACCACCAGAACGATAAAAGGAAACAGCCAGACTGGCTGGCTGTTTCCCGGACGAACATAACCTTGCATCGGCGATCCGGTTCGATCAATTCGATCCGTAGATGCCCGAGAAGGTCTTCAGATCCTGATCCGTGTTCTTCAGTGCTTCAGCGGCGTTGATCGGCAGCACCTTGATGCTGTCGCGTGCCGGAAAGCCTTCCGGAACGTTCATGCCGTTGCGGGCAGGAATATAGCCGAGTTTCAGAAAGCCTTCCTGGCCTTTTTCCGACAGAACGTAGTCGACGAATTTCTTCGCCGCGTCGGCATTTTTGGCACCGGCGAGAATGCCGACCGGTTCGGTCACGGCCGAAACACCCTCTTCCGGGAACACGAACTCGACAGGCGCGCCCTTGGCCTTTTCGCGGATCGGCATGTAGTCGACGACGACGCCGTAAGCCTTTTCGCCCGAAGCCACCGACTTCAGGATCGCGCCATTGCCACCGGCAGCCGTCGCACCATTGCCGGCAAGCGCCTTGTAGTAATCCCAGCCGAGGCCCGGAACAGCCGCCAGCGTCTGCGCGTGGATCAGTGCCGCACCGGAGGTGAGCGGGCTCGGCATGGTCACGAGGCCCTTGGCCTCAGGCTTTGCCAGATCCTTCCAGCTCGTCGGCTTCATGCCGGCGGAGGTGTTGTACATGATGCCAGTGGTGATCAGCTTGGTCGAATAGTAATAGCCATCGGCGTCGTAGAGCGCAGCGTCGTAGTTGACTGCTTCCGGCGACTTGTAGGCGAGCAGCTTGCCCGCTTCCTTCAGGCGCTCGAGCGTCACGGTATCTGCGATCAGCAGCACGTCGGCAACCGGATTGCCGGCTTCGATCTCGGCCTGCAGCTTCGCCATGATCTTCGGCGTGCCGTCGCGGACCCAATCGACCTTGATATCGGGATTGGCGGCCATGAAGCCATCGACGGTCGCCTGCGCGTCTTCGTTCGGCTGGCTGGTATAGAGAACCAGATTGCCGGCATGGGCCGAAACGGAGGCAAGACCTGCCGCGATCAGCGCGGCCAGTGCGGAGAGCTTCTTGTTCATGGCGATATCCCTGAGCGTGAATGTTAGCCGTTCCATAGACAGGCCGAATAACATGATTGTGACATCCGGCCAAAGATGCCGGATGCGTGACATCAGCTCTGCGCTTGACCGCAGCGCGCCAGCGCTATTTTCTTGCGGCGGATTGCGTGTTTCCGTTCAAATTTTGGGAGAGAGAATTATGGAATACCGTCTGCTTGGCCGTTCCGGCCTGAAAATCTCGACAGTCACCATGGGCACCATGACCTTCGGCGGCGTCGGCTGGGCCAAGGCAACCGGCAGCCAGGATGTGGCCGAAGCAAGCCGCCTCGTCGACATGTGCCTGGATGCCGGCGTCAACCTGATCGATACCGCCGACGTCTATTCGTCCGGCGCCTCGGAGGAAATTATCGGTGAAGTGCTCGGCGGCAAGCGCAAAAGCGGCGTCATGCTCGCCACCAAGGCCCGCTTTCGCATGGGCGACGGGCCGAACGATGTCGGCTCCTCGCGCCAGCACCTTATCGAAGCCTGCGAGGCAAGCCTGCGCCGCATGAAGACCGATGTCATCGATCTCTACCAGCTGCATGAATGGGACGGTCAGACGCCGGTCGAGGAAACCATGGAAGCGCTCGATACGCTCGTGCGCCAGGGCAAGGTCCGCTATATCGGCTGCTCGAACTTTTCCGGCTGGCATATCATGAAGGCGCTCGGTATTTCCCGCGAGCACAATTACCAGCGCTTCGTCAGCCAGCAGATCCACTACACGCTGGAAGCCCGCGACGCCGAATACGAGCTGCTGCCTGTGTCGATCGACCAGGGCCTCGGCGTTCTCGTCTGGAGCCCGCTGGCCGCCGGCCTGCTCTCCGGCAAGCACCGCCGCAACCAGGCGACACCAGAGGGCACCCGCCAGTTCGCCGGCTGGCCGGAGCCGCCGATCCGCGACGAGAACCGCCTGTGGAATATCGTCGATGCGCTGGTCTCGGTTGCCGAAAGCCGCGGTGTCTCGGCCGCCCAGGTAGCCCTCGCCTGGCTGATCGGCCGCCGGGCGGTGACTTCAGTCGTCATCGGCGGACGCACGGAAGCGCAGTTCAAGGATAATCTCGCCGCCGCAGAACTGACGTTGACCGCCGAAGAGCGCAAGCGCCTCGACGATGTCAGCGTCCCGCCGCTCCTCTATCCCTACTGGCACCAGCGCAACACCGCGAGCGACAGGCTGAGCGAGGCCGATCTCGAGCTGCTCGCCCCGCATCTCAACCCGTAAAAATCAGAGCATAATCGGCGCCCTCGGGCGCCGATTTCCTTTGCGATCAGCGAAGCGTTATCCGCCGAGCCCTTCAAGCGCCTTCGTAAATCTCAAGCCGGTATGTTGATACCCGCAACGTTCATAGAGGCGGTGCGCGTCTTCGCGGCGGGAGCTGGGTTTCACTGTCGCGAGGCGGGCGCCGCGGTCATATAGCCAGCGCTCGCCATGAGCAATCAACAGTCCGGCGATGCCTTTGCCTCTGAAGTTCGAGGAAACCACCAGCGCTGTAATGGCGCCATCGAGATCGTCTCGATAGAGAGTAGGAATGACGGACAAGGCGATCATTCCCGCCACTGCACCGTCTTCATCGGCGACAAAGATCGCATAGTCCGGACGGTCGCTCAGCCGCTCGATTCGGGTAGCCATTTTGTCCGACGTTGTCGGATACCCCAGCTCAGCCATCAGTTTTGCCAATTCCTCGACATCCGACGGAGTAGCACTCCTGACCTTGATCCCGCTCATCGTCTTCCCTCAAACTTCGAAATTGGCGGGAAGATGCAGCGCGAGGCGAGTCGATGCAACCGAGCATCCGGCGTGAAAAAGCCAACCTTTGCCGGACCGGCTCCTAAAGCGCACCAATCTCACCGGCCACCAGCCTGCCGAGGCGGCCGATGCCCTCCTCGATCACCGCATCGTTGGCGCAGGAGAAACTGAGGCGGATGGTGCTGGCGCCCGAGCCGTCGGCGAAGAACGCCTTGCCGGGCACGAAGGCGACCCTCGTGGTCTCGATCGACTTGGCAAGTAGCGCCGCGCCATCCATGCCCTCAGGCAGGGTGATCCAGATGAACATCCCGCCCTCGGGCTTGGTCCAGCTGACGCCGGCAGGCATATGCCGTGCAAGGGCATCAAGCATCGCATCGCGGCGATGGCTGTAGGCCGCCTTGATCTTCGCCACCTGCGCATCGAAGCCACGCTCGGCCACCTCGGCAATGGCCATCTGGTTGATGGTCGAGGAATGCAGGTCGGCCGCCTGTTTCATCAGCACCAGCTTGCGGATGACCTGGGTATTGGCAACGATGAAGCCGACGCGCAGACCCGGCGCCAGCGTCTTCGAGAAACTGCCGCAATAGATCGTGCGGGTATCGTTGATATGACCCTTCCTGGCGATCTCGAGCGCCAGTATCGGCGGGATCACCTCGCCGTCATAGCGCAGGTTCTGATAGGCAGCGTCTTCGATGACGGCGACATCCAGCTCTTCGGCCAGTGCCAGCACCTTTTCGCGCCCTTCGCGATCGACACTCTCGCCGGTCGGATTGGAGAAATCGGCGGAGAGATAGGCGAACTTCACCTTGCCGCCATGCTTTTCGGCCGCCGCGCGATAGCTGTCCGGCGTCCGGTTGCCATTGGGCGTCAGCTGGTCGTAGGAGGGCTCATAGGCGTTGAACGCCTGCAGCGCACCGAGATAGGTCGGCCAGGTGACCAGCGCGGTATCCTTCGGCGACAGGAACAGCTTGCCGAGATAATCGAGCCCCTGCTGCGAACCCGAGACGATGAAGACGTTCTCGGTCTCGCAGGCAATACCGAGCCCGGCCATCTGCGTCACCAGCCATTCGCGCAGCGGCTTGTAGCCTTCGCTGACGGAATATTGCAGCGCCGAATTCACCGCCGCGCCGTCGAAGATGCCGGCATAGGCCGCCTTGAATTCCTTGTCCGGAAACAGCGCCGGATCCGGAATGCCGCCGGCAAAGGAGATGATATCGGGCTGGTCGAGCAGTTTCAGCAGCTCGCGAATCTCAGACGCACGCATCCGCGACGAACGCGTCGCAAACATTTCATCCCAGTTCAACATGGGGTTTCCTCGCACTCTTTTTATAATATCAGCAGATCATCACGGTCCGGAATTTATGTCAACAATGCTGACCTATTTTCTTGTCGCGGTGACAAGTTCGTACGGATTGGCATCCAGAAGGCCTGCTCATACGGAAATCGGGCGGAACTCCCCGGACATTCGCCGCATCCCGCCGCGATTCCGCTCACGAAATGCCGAAACTCGGTGAAACAGACCTTTCCAAAACGGGGGCGGCGGCAGTAGTGTGCCGCGCATTATTCAATGGACTACCAAGGTGCCAGCAATGACCGCGACGTCGCCCTCTCCTGAAATCACAATCGAATTCCACAAATCTCCCGTCTCCGACGCAGACCGCATCAAGGCGATCGAAACGCCCGGCTTCGGCAAGGTCTTTACCGATCACATGGTTCTGGCGAAATGGACGGCCGACAAGGGCTGGCACGACGCAAAGGTCACCGCCCGCCGCCCGCTGGAACTCGACCCGGCAAGCGCCGTGCTGCACTACGCCCAGGAAATCTTCGAAGGCATGAAGGCCTACAAGGCCGATGACGGCCGCGTGCTGCTCTTCCGGCCGGAAGAAAATGCCCGCCGTTTCGCCCAGTCTGCAGCCCGCATGGCAATGCCCGCAGTGCCGGAAGAACTGTTTCTGAAGGCCGTCGAGGAGCTCGTCCGCGTCGACAAGAACTGGATCCCCACGGGTGATGCCAGCCTCTACCTTCGCCCCTTCATGTTCGCCAATGAAGCATTCCTCGGCGTACGCCCGGCGCAGGAATATATCTTCTGCGTCATCGCCTCGCCGGTCGGCGCCTATTTCAAGGGCGGCGCCAAGGCCGTCTCGCTCTGGGTCGAGACCGAATATACCCGCGCGGCCGCCGGCGGCACCGGTGCAGCAAAATGCGGCGGCAACTATGCAGCCAGCCTCGTAGCACAGGCAGAAGCCTCAAAGAAAGAATGCGATCAGGTCGTCTTCCTCGATGCAGCCGAACACCGCTGGGTCGAAGAACTCGGCGGCATGAACGTCTTCTTCGTCATGAACGATGGATCGGTCGTCACCCCGCCGCTCGGCGGCACGATCCTGCCCGGCATCACCCGCGCTTCTGTCATCGTGCTTGCCGAAGAAAAGGGCCTGCGCGTCGAACAGCGCCCCTATTCCTTCGCTGAATGGCAGGCCGATGCCAAGAGCGGCAAGCTCGTCGAAGCCTTCGCCTGCGGCACCGCGGCCGTTCTCGCCGGTATCGGCCTCGTCCGCCATGCCGGCGGCGAGTTCCTGGTCGGCGACGGCCATACCGGCAAGCTGACCACCGATCTACGCCAGCAGCTCGTCGGCCTGCAGAAGGGCACCACCAATGACGAGCGCGGCTGGACCCGTCTCATTCCGGCCTGATCAGCATTTGGCCGAAACACCAAACGTTTTACGGAAACCGGGCCTCTCGCCCGGTTTCTTGCTTTAGGGAGCAGAGCAAGTGTCCAAAGACGAAACCTCAGCCTTTTATGACGGCAACGCCGAGACCTACGCGTCCCGCGAGCGCCGGCTTCCAACCGCAAGGCTCGACGCTTTGCTCGCAGCCCTGCCATCGGGCGCGAACATCCTCGAACTCGGCTGCGGCGGCGGGCAGGACAGCGCCTACATGCTGGAGAAAGGTTTCGATGTAACGCCGACCGATGGCTCCTCCGAACTCGCCAAACAGGCGGAAAAGCTGATCGGCAGGCCTATAACGGTGATGCGCTTTCAGGATCTGGAGACGGTGGACACGTTCGATGGCGTCTGGGCCGAAGCCAGCCTGCTGCATGTTCCCCGCGGCGAACTCCCCGATGTCTTCACCCGCATCCACCGCGCCTTGAAGGCCGGCGCCCCACTGCATGCAAGCTTCAAGAGCGGCGAGGCAGAAGGCCATGACGGCCTCGGCCGCTATTACAACTATCCCTCGGCCACTTGGTTGACGGAATGCCTGTCTTCAGGCGGCTGGCGCGACATTGCACTATCGGAAGCCGATGGCGGCGGATACGACGGCAAGCCGACCCGCTGGCTCTTTGTTACCACCCGCAAATGAAAAAGGCCGGAGCTTTCGCCCCGGCCTCCCGAAATTCCAATCACAGAAGCGACTAATTGACCGACTTGTCGACCAGCTTGTTCTTGCCGATCCACGGCATCATGCCGCGCAGCTTGGCGCCGACTTCTTCGATCTGGTGGCTGTCGTTCATGCGGCGGATGCCCTTGAAGCGCGAGCCGCCTGCGCGGTATTCCTGCATCCAATCCGAGGTGAACTTGCCGGTCTGGATGTCGTGCAGGACGCGCTTCATTTCAGCCTTGGTTTCAGCCGTGATGATGCGCGGGCCGGTGACGTATTCGCCCCATTCTGCCGTGTTCGAGATCGAGTAGTTCATGTTGGCGATACCGCCTTCATAGATCAGGTCGACGATCAGCTTCACTTCGTGCAGGCATTCGAAATAAGCCATTTCAGGAGCATAGCCTGCTTCCGTCAGGGTTTCGAAACCGGCGCGGATCAGCTCGACGAGACCGCCGCAGAGAACGACCTGTTCGCCGAAGAGGTCGGTTTCGCACTCTTCGCGGAAGTTGGTTTCGATGATGCCCGAACGGCCGCCGCCGACGCCGCAGGCGTAGGAGAGAGCGAGTTCAAGAGCGTTGCCCGAAGCGTTCTGGTGAACGGCAACGAGGCAGGGAACGCCGCCGCCCTTCTGGTATTCGCCGCGAACCGTGTGACCCGGGCCCTTCGGCGCGATCATGACGATGTCGACGGATGCCTTCGGCTCGATGAGGCCGAAATGGATGTTGAGGCCGTGGGCGAAAGCAATCGCAGCGCCGTCACGGATGTTGGCGGCGATATCGGCCTTGTAGATGTCGGCCTGGAGCTCATCCGGGGTCGCCATCATCATCAGGTCGGCCCAGCCGGCAGCTTCGGCAACGGTCATGACCTTGAAGCCGTCGGCTTCGGCCTTCTTGATCGTCGGCGAACCGGCCTTGAGGCCGATGACGACGTTCTGTGCGCCTGAATCCTTCAGGTTCAGCGCATGGGCGCGGCCCTGCGAACCGTAGCCGATAATGGCGACCTTCTTGGACTTGATCAGGTTGAGATCGGCATCACGATCGTAATAGACGCGCATTGTAAAGTTCCTTCCCTTTTGCTTGTCGCATCGTTTGATAGAAGCGGAAAATCAGGCGAGTGCCGGCATTTCCGCGAGAACCTTCTCCGTTCCGTACAGACGCAGGAAGGCGGTGACCGCCCTCTCCGCCTGACGGGCGGTATCCTTGAGGCCCGGTTCGCCGAGCAGCATGCGCACATGCAGATCGGAGACAACAAGGCCGTAAAGCGTGTGATATGCCTCATCGGCATCATGGAAGCGCAGGAGCCCTGCCCGCTTGCCGGCATCGATCAGCGCCATGGCGCGGCGGTCGATCTGGCGGCGGCCGCGTTCGAGCAAAAGCTTTCCGAGCTTGGAGCCGTCGCGATGAGACTGGCCGATCGCCAGCCGGTTCAACGCCAGCGACACGTCGCCCGCCAGAACCTCCAGCAGATCGCGTGCAAAGATGACGACATGATCGTGCAGGCTGGCCGATGTCAGGCGTTCGCCGTTGCGCTCGAAAGTGCGTACCTTGCTCGCCTGATAGGCGATCATCGCCGACAGCAGGCCGTCGCGGTCGCCGAACCACTTGTAGAGGCTTTCCTTCGAGCAGTTGGCGGCGCGCGCCACACCCGAGGTCGTCAGTGCTTTTTCTCCGCCATCGACGAGAAGCTGCAACGCCTGCTCCAGAACAGCGTTCTGACGCGGCGAAAATTCGCTGGGCTCCAAGGTTTCGACAGACACGATATGCGCTCCCAAATACGTACCGTACCGTACGGTTCGCGACGTCTTATGCCGGAGCCTATAATCGCCGTCAAGCGAAATTCGTTGCTGCAACGCATCAAAAAACAGCGGCTATTCGGCGGCTATCTGCCCGCGCATGGCGTCGATGTCCTTCAGCGGCGGCAGACCGTAGAGGCGGCCATATTCGCGGCTGAATTGCGACGGGCTCTGGTAGCCGACGCGGTAGCCGGCGGTGGCGACATCCACACGCTCGGTCAAAAGCAGGCGCCGCGCCTCGTGCAGCCGCAGCTGCTTCTGATATTGCATCGGCGTCATCGCCGTCACCGCCTTGAAATGGTGATGCAGCGACGAGACGCTCATGCTGACATGATCGGCCAGCGCCTCGATCCGCAACGGTTCGGCAAAATTCGTCCGCAGCCAGGCGACGGCGCGGGCAACCTTGTGGCTCTGGCTTTCCGCCAGCGTCATGTCGAGCAGCCGCGAACCATCAGGTCCCGTCAGCAGCCGGTAGGAGATCTCCTGCTCGATCAGCGGCGCCATGGCGGCGATATCATCGGGATTGTCGAGAAGCCGCAGCAGCCGGGCCGATGCATCGATCAGCTCCGGCGGTGCCGTCTTGACCACCAGGCCGCGCGAATCTTCGGGCGACGGCGTGGCGCGCGAAACCTTGGTTCGCGGCAACAGGTCGCTCAGCTTCTCGCTGTCGATGAACAGCGTGAAGCAGAGATAGGGAACATCGGCCGTCGCCTGCGTCACATGCGAGGCGACAGGCAGATCGAGCGACGTCAGCACATATTGCCCGGCGCCGTAGACATGCACGTCGGAGCCGACCATCAGCCGCTTGCTGCCCTGCAGGACGAGCGAGAAACTCGGCTTGTAGGCCACATGCTGCAGCCGTGTCGGACAGCTGCCCTTGAACACATGCAGGTTCTCGATCGCCGTTTCGGAATTCCCGTCCTTCTTGGCATAACGGGCAATGATCGATGTCATTTCATCGAAGGGGCCAATATGTAACGTCATAACATTACCGTTTATTTTCTTGATATTACGCCTGCGGCGCTTGCCCAAATGATGGGATGGATCGTGCTCTTGCGCAAGGAGATTTGCAGGATCGTACAAAAAGCTTGCAGGATCGCTATACCGCTTTTGATGCGACCCGGGGCATAGTCCGCCATCCCTTCCACCCTCCCTGAAATGAAGGAAACTACCCATGCCCATCGCAAAAGGCTACGCCGCTACCGATGCATCCAAGCCGCTGACGCCGTTCACCTTCGAACGCCGCGAACCCAATGCCGATGACGTCGTCATCGACATCAAGTTTGCCGGAATTTGCCATTCGGACATTCACACTGTCCGCAACGAGTGGAAGAACGCCGTTTATCCAATCGTTCCGGGCCACGAAATCGCCGGCGTCGTCACGGCCGTCGGATCCGCCGTCACCAAGTTCAAGGTCGGCGACCACGTCGGCGTCGGCTGCTTCGTCGACAGCTGCGTTGGCTGCGCCAGCCGCGATGTCGACAACGAACAGTATATGCCCGGTCTCGTCGGCACCTACAACAGCGTCGAAGCCGACGGCAAGACGGCGACCCAGGGCGGTTACTCCGACTCGATCGTCGTCAAGGAAGGCTACGTCCTGTCTATTCCGGAAAACCTGCCGCTCGACGCTTCCGCGCCGCTGCTCTGCGCCGGTATTACCCTCTACTCGCCGCTGAAGCACTGGAATGCCGGCCCCGGCAAGAAGGTAGCAATCGTCGGCATGGGCGGTCTCGGCCATATGGGCGTGAAGATCGGCGCCGCCATGGGCGCTGACATCACCGTGCTCTCGCAGTCGCTGTCGAAGAAGGAAGACGGCCTGAAGCTCGGCGCCAAGGAATATTACGCCACCAACGATGCCGAGACCTTCACGAAGCTCGCCGGCACCTTCGACCTGATCATCTGCACGGTCAGCGCCGAAATCGACTGGAATGCCTATCTCGGCCTGCTCAAGGTCAACGGCTCGATGGTCGTGGTCGGCGCCCCCGAAAACCCGATCCCGGTTCACGCCTTCTCGCTGATCCCGGGCCGCAAGAGCATCTCCGGCTCGATGATCGGTTCGATCAAGGAAACCCAGGAAATGCTGGATTTCTGTGGCGAGCACAACATCGTTTCGGAGATCGAGAAGATCAACATCCAGCAGGTCAACGAAGCCTACGAACGCGTCCTGAAGAGTGACGTCCGCTACCGCTTCGTCATCGACATCGCCTCGCTGGCAGCTTGATTTTTGTGAGGGTGGTGCCAAACGCACCACTCTCATTCCTTTGCTCGTCACAGAGACGAGGGGCGCTAGGAGGACCGCCGCCTTGCAAAAAGCGGAAGCCCGGCCCCCCTAATTCTCCTCCCGCATCGTCTCCTTCTGGGTAATCAGCCGTGCGCTGTGCTGGCCACTGAGATAGATCCACAGCCAGCTCCAGGCGACGGCGAAGCGCGAGCGGGTGCCGATCAGGAAGTAGATGTGGGCAAGGCCCCAGACCCACCAGGCCAGCCACCCCTTCAGCTTGATCCTGCCGAAATCCATGATCGCCGCGCTCTGGCCGATGGTCGCAAGGCTGCCCTGATGCCGGTAGCGGAAATCGCCGGGCGGCTGCCTGCCCGCGATCCGGGCGCGAATGACTTTCGCGGCATAGGCGCCCTGCTGCTTGGCGGCCGGCGCAATGCCCGGCACCGGCTTGCCACCCTCCTGGATCACCGACGCCGTGTCGCCGATGACGAAGACATCCGGCAGTCCCGGCGCCGTCAGGTTCTTCTCGACCACGGCACGCCCTGCCCGGTCGGCCTCCACACCCAGCCATTTCGCCGCCGCTGACGCCTGGACGCCTGCAGCCCAGACGATCGTCCGGCTGGGAATGAATTTCTCGCCGATCGATACGCCCTCGGCGCTGCAATTGGTGACGGGTTCGCGCAGATGCACCTCGACGCCGAGCTTTTCGAGCTCGCGCTGCGCATAGGCCGACAGCTCCTCGGCAAAGGCCGGCAGCACGCGCGGCCCGGCCTCGACCAGCACCACCCGCGTCTTGCGGGTATCGATGTTGCGGAACTCGCCGGGCAAGGTCTTGCGCGCCAGCTCGGCGATAATGCCGGCCAGTTCCACGCCTGTCGGACCCGCGCCGACGATGGTGAAGGTCAGGAGCGCCTCGCGGGCAACGGGATCGGTTTCGACCTCGGCACGTTCGAAGGCGATCAGCAGGCGGCGGCGGATCGTCGTCGCATCCTCCAGCGTTTTCAGCCCTGGCGCCACCGGCTCCCACTCGTCGCGGCCGAAATAGGCATGTGTCGCACCGGTGGCGAGCACCAGCGTGTCGTAAGGTAAGGACATCCCGTTACGCAAGGTGACGGTCTTTGCCGCGGTATCGACACCGGCGACCTCGCCGAGCAATGTCGTTACGTCAGGACGGTTGCCATAGAGATGGCGGATCGGCCAGGCGATCTCGGAGGTGGAAAGGATGGTCGTTGCGACCTGGTAGAGCAGCGGCTGGAAAAGATGATGGTTGCGCCGATCGACGAGCGTGATCGCCGCGCCTGCGCCCTTCAGATCGTTGACGAGCTGCAGCCCGCCGAAACCGCCGCCGACCACGACGACGCGATGTTCGCTCATGACAACCCCCTTGTGCGCCATTCGGCCAACGCCAATGTCGTCAATTCCGCGGGGCTTTCAATGGATGTTTGCGAATAGCTCCCTTGCGCCTACCCGGCATAACCGACGGGAACGGTGGTGCCGCTCTTCAATATCTCCATCGAGATCGATGCCGAGACGTCGAAAAGCTCTATCTTGCGAACGATCTGCTTGTAGATCACGTCGTAATGCTCGACGCGCGGCAGAACGATCTTCAGGATATAGTCGTGATTGCCGGTCAGCCTGTGCGCCTCGACGATCTCAGGAACGCTGCTGATCGCGCTGCGGAAGCTCTCGATCCATTCATCCGAATGATGCGCCGTCTTGATCAGTGCAAAGACGGTGGTCGGCACGCCCATCTTTTCGCGGTCGAGGACAACGATCCGCCGGGCGATATAGCCGCTTTCCTCCAGCCGCTGGATGCGCCGCGAGCAGGCCGAGACCGACAGCGAAACACGCTCCGCAAGATCGCTGACGGATATGCCTGCGTCCGCCTGTAGCAGGTCGAGAATCTTCCGATCGCGATCATCCAACATTGTCAAACCTTAAATTGACGCCGGTTTTTTGCACATTACTGGAAAATGGCGCAAACTCAAAGCCACTTGCTGCAATATCGCCCGAACAATGCAAACATTCGGCGCCACACCTGCGGCATGATTTGCCTATCGAAATCAACAAACGGGAACATGGAAATGCGGACAATCGGCCTGATCGGCGGCATGAGCTTCGAAAGCTCGGCAGTCTACTATCGCCTGGTCAACGAGATGGTGCGCGAGCGCCTCGGCGGCCTCGCCTCGGCCGAAGTGCTGATGCATTCCGTGAATTTCGAAGAGATCGTTTCAATGCAGAAGGCCGGCGATTGGGATGGCGCGGCGCGCCGCCTCGGCGACGTT
This sequence comes from Rhizobium sp. 10N427, assembly GCF_056394605.1. NCBI lineage: Bacteria > Pseudomonadati > Pseudomonadota > Alphaproteobacteria > Hyphomicrobiales > Rhizobiaceae > Rhizobium > Rhizobium sp. 10N427. The sequence continues at coordinate 145,474 of NZ_JBFTID010000002.1, forward strand.
GCGCTGAAGCTCCAGGTCGGCGGCGCCGACTGCGTGCTGATCTGCACCAACACTATGCACCTGATCGCCGAACAGGTCGCCGCACGCATCTCCGTGCCGCTGATCCATATCATCGACGAAACGGCTTCGGCGCTGAAGGCTGCCGGGCGCAGGCGGCCTCTGCTGCTCGCCACCCGCTACACCATGGAACACGGCTTCTATGCCGACCGCATGAAGAGCCTCGGCGTCGAGATCGCCGTGCCGGAAGCCGAAGACCGCACCATCGTTCATGACATCATCTTCAGCGAACTCTGCGCCGGTAAAGTACTGGATTCCTCGCGCGAAAAGCTGATGCGGATCATCGAACGCGAGATGGCCAAGGGTGCCGACAGCATCATTCTCGGCTGCACAGAGATCTGCCTGATCCTCGACCCGAACAATCTGCCACTGCCGGGCTTCGACACCACAACGATCCATGCGAAGGCTGCGATTGAATTTTCACTGGGTGCCGATCGCAAGCGGGAAGCCGCCTGATGGATACTTGACTCAGTCAACTAAACATTGGACAAGGTCTCCAACAGGAGATCTTGTCCATGACCGATTCAGCGCTCATCGAAGCCGCGCGCGATTTCAACCGCTTCTATACGAACCTGCTCGGCGTGCTGAACAAGGCCTATCTCAATACGCCCTTCACGCTGACGGATGCACGGGTGCTGTTCGAAATCGGCTCGCATGACGGCATCGGCGCCACCGCACTTGCCGCCGATCTTCATCTCGACCCTGCATATCTCAGCCGCATCCTCAAACGCTTCAAAGCCGAAGGCCTGGTCGAGACTGAGGCCGATCAAAGTGACCGGCGCAGCCAGACCGTCCGCGTCACCAGCAAGGGACAGGCGCAATTCCAGGATTTCGGCCGCCGCTCCAATGCCCAGCTGGCCGAGCGTTTCGACCGTCTGGCGGATGGCGAGCCGCAGAGCGTCGTGTCCGCAATGCAGACGATCCGCTCGCTTCTCGATCCCAAGACGCAGCCGCCCGCCCCGGTCATCCGCGCCCACCGCCCCGGCGACATGGGCTGGATCGTCCAGAGCCAGGGCAAGGCCTATGTTGAGGAATATGGCTGGAACATGCGCTTCGAAGGCCTCGTCGCCGAGGTCGCCGGCAAGTTCCTGGCGAATTTCGATCCCGCCATGGAATATTGCTGGATCGCCGAGCGCAACGGCATCAACATCGGCTCGGTGCTGATCACCAATGGCGGCGACGGCATTGCCAAACTCCGGCTGCTCTATATCGACAAGGCGGCGCGCGGCCTTGGCCTTGGCAGAACGCTGGTCAACGAATGCATTCGCTTCGCCCGCGCAAAGAATTACCGGCAGATCTCGCTCTGGACCAACGACATCCTGCATTCGGCGCGGGCGATCTACGTCAAGGCGGGATTCCAGCTTGTCTCCGAGGAGAGACACAGCATGTTCGGCACCGAAGAGAACGGCCAGACCTGGGTGCTCGATCTCTGAAATCAGCCGTCACGAATATTTCGCTTGATTTGGAAACGATCATTTCCTAATTGAGTGAGCCATGAACACGCTCGCCCCCGAAGATATAAGCCGCAGCCGCGGCCGCCCGCGCGAATTCGACATGGACGCCGCCCTCGACAAGGCGCTCGCCGTCTTTTCCGAACGCGGCTACCACGCCACCTCGATCAGCGAACTGACCGAGGCGATGGGGCTGACCTCGGGCAGCGTCTACAAGGCCTTCAAGGACAAGCGCGGCGTCTTTCTCGCCGCCTTCGACCGCTATCGCAAGATCCGGCGCGGCAAGATCACCGAGAGCATGGCGGGTGCCGAGACCGGACGGCAGAAACTGCGCGCCCTGCTCGGCCTCTACGCCGTCTCGTCGCACGGTGAATCCGGCCGCCGTGGCTGCCTCGTCGTCGGCAGCGCCAATGAGATCGCAACCTTCGATCCGGAAGCCGCGAAACGCATCGAGGACGCCTTCACCTCGAATGAGGAATTCATTCTCGACCTCATCCTGATCGGACAGGCCGATGGCTCCGTCGCGCCGTCGATCGATGCTGCATCGGCGGCGATCAGCCTGCTCTGTGTGATGAACGGCATGCGCGTCGTCGGCAAGACCGGCAGCACCGCGGCCGAAATGAACGCCGTCGCCGACACCGCCATGAAATTACTGACCTGACGCCGCCCGCCAAAGCAGGTGGTCTGAACCGACTTTTATACCGATCCTCCCCCAGATCAGCATACTGGAGTTCCCATGAGCATTTCCTCAGCAACGGACGAGACGGCCGCCTCCCCGGCCATCTCGTCCCTGATGACATTTCTGTTTGCAGCCACCTGCGGCCTCGTCGCCGCCAATCTCTATTACGGCCAGCCGCTGGCAGGCCTCATCAGCGCCGATCTCGGCTTCACGCCCGCCGCCACCGGCCTCATCGTCACCTTGACCCAGATCGGCTACGGCCTTGGCCTGCTGCTGATCGTGCCGCTCGGCGATCTTCTCGAAAACCGCCGCCTGATCCTGCTCCTGATCGGCGTCTCCGCCATCGCCCTCATCGGTGCATCCTTCGCCTCGACGCCGGCGCTCTTCCTGCTGGCCTCGCTCTGTATCGGCCTGTCCTCCGTCGCCGTTCAGGTGGTCGTGCCCTTCGCCGCCCATATGGCGCCGGATGCAAGCCGCGGCCGTGTCGTCGGCAATGTCATGAGCGGCCTGCTCTGCGGCATCATGCTGGCACGTCCCTTCGCCAGCTTCGTCGCCGAAGCCTCCTCATGGCACATGGTCTATTACGTCACCGCCGTCTTCATGGTGCTGCTGGTCCTGTTGCTGCGCGCCACGCTGCCGGTGCGCACACCGCATACGAAACTGAGCTATGGTGCGCTCCTCGCCTCCATGGGCCATCTCGCCATGACCTCAAGGGTCCTGCAGCGCCGTGCGCTCTACCAGGCCGGCATGTTCGGCGCCTTCAGCCTGTTCTGGACGACGACGCCCTTGCTGCTCTCCAGCCCGGCTTTCGGCTTCAGCCAGAACGGCATTGCGCTCTTCGCCCTTGCAGGCGCTGCCGGCGCCATCGCTTCGCCGATCGCCGGACGCCTCGCCGACCGCGGCCTGACGAAGGTGGCATCGACGCTTGCCATGGTGCTTGCGATGGTATCGTTCCTCGTCAGCCATTTCGCCACCGACGGATCGACGCTGGCGATCGGCCTGCTGACGGCTTCCGCCATCATGCTCGACTTCGGCGTCACCACCAACCTCGTCTGCAGCCAGCGCACGATCTTCTCGATCAGCGCCGAACATCGCAGCCGCCTCAACGGCCTGTTCATGGCAACATTCTTCATGGGTGGCGCTGCGGGCTCGGCAATCGGCGGCTGGGCCTACGCCACGGGCGGATGGACGATGACGGCCTGGATCGGCTTCTGCTTCCCGGCCTTCGCCTTCCTGCTGTTCCTCACCGAGGGACGCGGCAAGTAAGCCGCGTCTCAGCCTTCCGAGGCATCGAAACGAATTCGGGCGGCGCGAACGGCTTCATGGTTCGCTTCCGCCCAATTCAGCAAAAGCGCCAGCGTCGCGTAGAGCGAGACGCCAAGCTCGGTGATCCGGTACTCGACGCTCGGCGGCTTCGTCGCAAATACCTCGCGCTCGATATAGCCTTCGCGCTGCAGGTCCCGCAGCGTCTGCGTCAGCATGCGCTGTGAAATATCGGGGATCTTGCGTCTCAGTTCACCAAAGCGGTACGGCCGCGCCGCAAGCGCCTCGAGCATCAGCGTCGACCATTTTCCGCCGATCTGCTGCATCATGTCCCTGACCGGGCAATTGCCGAAATCGAGTTGCTCGAAATCGATCTCGCGGCGAACGCCGGAGGCCGGCTTGCTCTTCAGGCTGACGACAGTGCCGCTCATGGCGTGTGGTTCCCTTTTGGTAACGTAGAGCTAAAAAACTGCCTCCTTTACAGAAGGACGTCAATTCCTATTTTAGTGCTAGTCTCTTTTAGAGACCATAAAAAGGATAGATCCATGAGCGATACAATTCTCGTCACCGGCGCCGCCGGTCAGCTTGGCCAGCGCGTTCTCCACCACCTGCTTGAGACCTACAAGGTACCCGCTTCACGGATCATCGCCGCGACGCGCGATCCGTCGAAGCTTGCCGATCTGGCCGCCAAGGGCGTTGCCACCCGCAAGGCGGATTTCGACGAAGCCGCAGGCCTCGTCTCGGCCTTTGAAGGCGCAGGCACGGTCCTCATCATCAGTACCGACGCGCTTGCCGTCCCAGGCCAGCGCCTGAAGCAGCATACGGCTGCCGTCGATTCCGCCAAAAAGGCAGGCGTCAAGCAGCTCGCCTACACCTCGATGCCCTCGCCCGACAAATCGCTCGTCACCTTCGCGCCCGATCATCTCGGCACCGAGAACACCATCAAGGCCAGCGGCATCTCCTACACGATCCTGCGCGACGCCTGGTATTTCGACAATTTCATGCATTCGCTGCCGCATAATCTGCAGGGCGGCAAGTGGTACACCGCCACCAAGGGCGGCAAGGTGCCTTACATCTCGCGCGAAGACTGCGCGCTGGCGATTGCCGCCACGCTCGCTTCCGGCAAGGCTGAAAACAAGACCTACACGCTGACCGGTTCGACCTCCTATTCGATCGCCGATGTCGCCTCCGCCGTTAGTGCCATCACCAGCCGCCCGCTGGATGTCGTTGACGTCAGCGACGAACAGCTTTCCGCCGGCATGACCGGTGCCGGCCTGCCCTCTTTCGTGGTCGAGATGCTGGTGTCTGCCGATGCCAATATCCGCGCCGGGAATTTCGATAGCCTGAGCGGCGACTTCACAACGCTGACAGGCAAGCAGCCGCAGACGCTGCGCAGCTTCATCGAAGAGAACAAGGCAGCGCTCACTGCCTGAGCGAAGCCTGAGAGCCCGCCGTGCACCACCGCGGCGGGCTTTTCAGATCAGATCTTCTGACCGCAGGCGCGGCAGAAGCGGCGTACGGTTTCGGCCATCCCGTATTCCAACGCATCCGCCGTCAGCCCATGGCCGATCGAGACTTCCGCGAGAGCCGGAATACGCTTCACCAGCGGCGGCAGATTGGCAACCGTCAGATCGTGACCGGCATTGACGCCGAGGCCGATCGCCAGCGCCGCATCCGCGGTCTTGCCAAGCGCTTCGAGAATGGGGCCGACCCGCTCAGGGGCGTCGTAGCAGCCGCCATAGGGGCCGGTATAGAGCTCGATCCGGTCGGCGCCGACAGCCTTGGCGATCTTCACCGCTTCCACATCGCCGTCACCATCGGCAAACAGCGACACCCGGGTTCCCATCGCCTTCAGCTTGGCGATCACATCGGTCAGGAAACGCTCGTCCTTGCGGAAATTCCAGCCGTGATCCGATGTCGCCTGTGTCGGATCGTCAGGCACCAGCGTCACCTGTTCAGGCGCAGCGCCGCGGCAAAGGTCAAGAAATTCCTCGGTTGGATATCCCTCGATGTTGAACTCGGCTTCGGGGAATTCGTCGTCGATCAGGTTGCGGATCACCGGCAGGTCGGAGAAGCGGATATGCCGCTGGTCGGGCCGCGGATGCACCGTCAGCCCGCTCGCCCCCGATTTCAGCGCGATACGGCCAAGGCTTTCGACGCTCGGCCACGGCAGATCGCGGCGATTGCGCAGCATGGCGACGGCGTTGAGGTTCACGGAAAGCGTGGTCGGCATGACGATGATCCATTCGATGGCAGATGCGTGCTCCGCTTTTATGCCAATGGCGCCGCCAAGGCCAACGAGATTCGCAGATGGCAGCATGCAAATTCGTGATGCTTCACGCTGCGTGACGCGATCCGTACCGCGAGGAGTATTTCCCGTTCCGCTGGAAGAAACGCTGACGCTCGCGCAAACGGCATCCGGCTATCTTTTCACGGCGTTTCAAGCTTTTCCGCCCGCATTGCTATCCTATTTAAAAACGATTATTTTTAGCACTTACAAAAAAGACCGTTCACGCATAACGTGAAGAATATGTATCGAGTTTAGTACGCCGCGTACTGCTTCCTTCCCCAACGACAAGAACGCCTCGAGGAAAACCCCACTCCGCAGCGCCGTCGAAAGCAACTGGCAACCGCATGAGGTGCAACAGTATGCCCTAGGAGGGTTCATGCCAGACGGTTCCAAACGCATGTTTGCTGCCGCCGGCAACGCTTCGGAGGCCCGGTCGAAATACCGGTTCCTGCCTTCTGCCGCGCTGCCGCCGGATCTCCCTGATGGACCGGTGCCGATCGCCGACATGGCGAATGCATTCGGTGTCACCCACAGGACCTTACATTTCTACGAGGAGAAAGGCCTGCTTTCGGCCAATCGCATCGGCCTGATGCGAGTCTACGGTCAGGACGACGTGATGCGCATGGCCGTCATCAACGTCTGCCGCGAGACCGGCATGCCGATCGCCGTCATCCAGGATCTGATGGATGAGCTGCGCCATGCGCGATCGCAGGAGGAAGCAGAGATCATGTTTCGCGAGGCGCTCGGGGTGCGCAAGCGCGAACTGACGGCCGAAATGTCGACGCTGCACCGCCAGCTGCAGCAGGTCGGCGATCTGCTCGATCTCGACGCCCATGGTGAGATGCCGCCGCTCAACGACAACGAGGATCCCGACGGTCTCTCGGAGAAGGAACGGCGCTGCCTGTCGCTGATGGCCGAGGGCTATTCGACACAGCGGATCGCCAGAGCACTCAGCCTTTCCCATGACGAAGCAAGGGCGCTGGAATCGGCAATCATCCTGAAATTCCGGGCCAACAACCGCTTCCAGGCGATCGCCAAGGCTGTGCTGCTCGGCATCGTCCAGGTCTGAAGACTGTCCACCACGCCGGAACGGCGTCCGCCACGCCTGCCCGCCTATCGCACGATCGTCCCGATCTATCGAACGATGGTCAAAGTCTCGGCTGCGCGGGTGATTGCCGTGTAGAGCCAGCGCTCACGCGTATCGCGGAAGGCCCAGCTTTCATCGAACAGCACCACATTGTTCCACTGCGAGCCCTGCGCCTTGTGGACCGTCAGCGCATAGCCGTAGTCGAACTCGTCGTAGCGCTTGCGGGTGTTCCAGGGGATTTCACCCTCGACATCCTCAAAGGCCTGCTTCAGCAATTTGATCTTCGCAGCACCACGATCCATGTCGTCGTCTTCTGGACGGATCAGCAGGTTGATACCGGGCTTCGTCGTTTCCTTGGAAGACGTCATCACCTGCCAGAGCGAGCCGTTGAGCAGCCCCTTGGCCGGATCGTTGCGCAGGCAGACCAGCTTGTCGCCTGTCTGAGGATATTCGGCATTGAAGCCCTTCAACTCGCGCAGCCGCTGGTTATAGCGCCGTCGCGTCCGGTTGGTGCCGACGAGCACCTGATCGGCCTTCATCACCAGGTCCTGATTGACCTCGTTTTTCGAGATCACCTGCGCGGCGCCATAATCGCCATACATGATCTCATTGCCTTCGCGCACCTGCATCGCAAGCTTGATGATCGGATTGTCGCGCGCCTGGCGGTGAATATCCGTCAGCAGGTAATCCGGATCCTGATTGGTGAAATAGCCCCCACCCGAAACCGGCGGCAGCTGGCCGGGATCGCCGAGCACCAGGATCGGTGTGCCGAAACTCATCAGGTCCCTGCCGAGCGCCTCGTCCACCATCGAACATTCGTCGACGATGATCAGCGCCGCCTTGGCGACCGGACTCTGGCGGTTGATGGTGAACATCGGCGCGATCGAGGTCTTGCCGGTCTCCTCATCCTCCACCGCCTCTTCGCCACGCGGGCGGTAGATCAGCGAGTGGATGGTCTTGGCATTCGATGCGCCGCGCGAGCGCAGCACCTGCGCCGCCTTGCCGGTAAAGGCCGCAAACAGCACGTCGCCATCGACATTCTCGGCGAAATGGCGCGCAAGCGTCGTCTTGCCGGTTCCGGCATAGCCGAAAAGACGGAAGAGCGGCGACCGTCCCTCCTTCAGCCATTTCGAAACGGCCTTCAGGGCTTCATCCTGTTGCGGAGCAAATTGCATGATGCGCGACTTGGCAGGATTCGTGCGCCGGACGCAAGGCGAAAACGCCTCTCAGTTGCGCGATCACCAGATTGAAAGCCGGAGAGCGCGCCTCTAGTCTCGCAGCAGTCCGGCGAAAGGGATTCGAGTGAAGAAAACGGCCGCGTTGTTTCTCCTGACGGTATCGGCATCGATGCCGGTTGCCGCCCATGCCGACTGGCAACCCGTCGAACAGATCAAGACCTATGCGATCTCGGGCACGACAGGCGCCGGGCTGTATCAGTCGATCGGCGAACGTGGCCCGGCGGCCGGCAACGGTCAGGTCATCGCCCACACGACGTTCAAGCTGACATGGACGCGCAAATACGCGGTCCAGCCGGACAAGTCCTGCAAGATCACCGTCGCGCGCCCGAAGCTGATCATCACCTACACATTACCGAAACCATCATCCGCGCTTTCCCCCGCCGTGCAGGCAAGCTGGCAGAGCTTCATCTCCGGCGTCGAGACCCACGAGCGCTGGCATGGCGGCACGATCAAGGAAATGGTCAAGCAGATCGAAGGCTACAGCCTCGGCCTCAGCGCTGCCGACGATCCGCAATGTAAGAAGATCAGGGTCACGCTGCAGCAGCGGCTGGGCGAGCTTTCAGGTTACCAGCGCCAGCAGGGCCGCGATTTCGACAAGGTCGAGATGGGCGACGGCGGCCATATTCAGGGCCTGATCCTGAAGCTGGTCAACGGTCCCTAAACCTCGAAAGCAAGGAGCTGATGTGACGATACCTGACGCAACGCTCCTGACCCGAAGCACCTATTCGGACCGCGCCTGCGCGCCGGAGGAAACGCTTGCCCGCATTGCCCCGCTGCTTCCCCGCTTCGGCATCACCCGGCTCGCCCGCGTCACCGGCCTCGATTGCATCGGCATTCCGGTCTGGAACGCCATCGTTCCCAATGCCCGCTCGATCGTCGTCAATCAAGGCAAGGGCCTGACCGATATCGACGCCAAGGTCTCCGCCGCCATGGAAGCGTTGGAGCGGACCATTGCAGGCAGTCCGGCACTCAGCACCCGGCTTTGCAGCGGCCTGGATCTGACCGCGGCAGGCCACGCCTGGCATCCGCTGAACGAACTGATCGCCACCGGCGCCGCCGATATCGAACCGGACGAGACGATCGGCTGGGTTGCCGGCACAAGCCTCGAGGACGGCAAAACCATTTTCGTCCCGAAGGACGCAATCCTGCTCGACCGGACTATCGGCCATTGCCGCTTCTGGCAATCGTCCGACGGCCTCGCCTCCGGTAACACCATCGACGAGGCACGCCTTCACGCCCTTCTCGAACGGATCGAGCGCGACGCCTTCGCGCTCTGGCAGATGACGCCGCCGAAGCGTATCGAGGCGATTGCCCCGGAAAGCTTCGCCGATCCGGCCATCGGCGCGCTCTACACGAAGATTGCCGCTGCCGGTCTCGCCCTTCGGCTCTTCGACGTGACCAGTGATATCGAGATTCCCTGCATCGCCGCCCTGCTCGGCCCCGGCGATGTCACCGCCGCCAGACATACCCGCTATGTCGACGTCACCCACGGATGCGGCGCCCATCCCAATCCGGTCCGCGCCGCGATCCGCGCCATCACCGAAGCCGCGCAGTCGCGCCTGACATTCATCAGCGGCGCCCGCGACGATATCTTGCCGGAGGTTTTCGAACGCCCGCTTCCTCCCGGGACGCGCGCACTCTTCGCCGCCCCCGTTAGGGAGGTGGTGATGGAGAGGCCTGATCTGCCAGATGGCGCCGCTGCGCTGCTGGCGGGCGTGGTGGGCAAGCTCAGCCATATCGGCCTCGGCCCTGCCATCGCCGTCGAGCTGCACGAACCCGGCCTCGCGATCGCCGTCTCCAAGGTCTTCGTCCCCACGCTGGAAAATCCCGAGGGAGACTGCAAGCACCGTTTCGGCCCGCGCGCGCTCTCGCGGTCGATGGAGTTCCTATGAAGACCGTCTTCGTTGGCCCCACCCTGCCCGATGCCGCAGCGCTGACCGGCGTCCACCTCGATATCCGGCCACCGGCTGCCCAAGGCGATATCCTGACAGCCGTCAGACAGGGCGCAACGGCGATCGGCCTGATCGACGGCTACTTCGAATATGCCGCCCCCGTCTGGCACAAGGAAATCCTCTTTGCGCTCTCCAAAGGAATACCGGTCTTCGGCGCCGCCAGCATGGGCGCGCTGCGCGCCGCCGAATGCGCCGCCTTCGGCATGATCGGCATCGGCGAAATCTATGCGATGTATGCGAGCGGCGCACTGGAGGATGACGATGCCGTCGCCCAGCTGCATGCGCCCGGCGAACTCGGCTACAAGGCGCTCAGCGAACCGCTGGTCAATGTCCTATCGACGCTCGGTGACATGCTGGCGCGCGGCATCATCGATGCGGCCGAGCGGCAGGCGCTGCTGGCCGCATCCCGCGCCATCTTCTTCAAGAAACGAACCTGGCGATCGATCCTCGACGGAACGGCACTTCCCGCCGCACGCTGCAGCGATCTGCTGCAATGGGTGGGCGGCAACGCGGTCAATCAGAAGCGCCGCGATGCCGAGGAGCTGATCGCAGTCCTTTCGGCTTTCACGCCCGGGACGACAATCCTCGCCCGCGATTGGACGTTCGCCCGGACCTCGCTCTGGAACGCCCTTGAAAACGGCATGGAATAAAACGGCGGGCTCGCGTGTCTCATATCCGGCAAGGCAACAAAGCCTGCCGAACGTGAGGAGAGACCGCATGAAAATCGTATCATTCGCAACCGCATTTGCCGTTGCCGCCATGGCTGCGACCGCCGCCTTCGCCGCCGCCCCGGTCCAGACCGTCGAATCCGCCAAGGGCAAGGTTCTTGCCGGCGAAAACGGCATGACGCTCTACACCTTCAAGAAGGACGCGATGGGCACCTCCAATTGCAACGGCGATTGCGCCAAGAACTGGCCGCCGCTCGCCGCCGCTGGCGACGCAAAGGCAGATGGGGCATACTCGGTCATCGATCGCAAGGATGGGACGAAGCAGTGGGCCAAGGACGGCATGCCGCTCTATTTCTGGGTCAAGGACAAGAAGAAGGGCGATGTCACCGGCGATGGCGTCGGCGGCAACTGGGACCTTGCCAAGCCCTGAGTATCCGCGCGTGAAAACACCCGCACCCGAAACCTTCGAGGGCCAGATCCTGGCCCTCCTTCCCTCGCTCAGGCGCTATTCCCGGAGCCTGACCCGTTCCGATAGCGAAGGCGAGGATCTTCTCCAGGACTGCGTCGAAAAGGTCCTGGCCCGCCGTTCGCAATGGCGCGGCCTGAACCTGCGCGGCTGGGCGCTGACGATCATGACCAATCTTTACCGCAACGCCCGCCGCAACGGCCCGCGCAACATGACCGTGGAGCTCGACGCGGCCGAAAGCCTTCCTTCGCCCGCTGTGCCTTCCGATCCGCTGGAGCGTGCCAGGCTGGAGGATGCGCTGAACGGGCTTTCGGAAGAAAACCGCGCCGTGCTGATGCTTGTGGTCGTCGAGGGCTACACCTACAGCGAGGTCGCGGCCGCACTCGATATCCCCATCGGCACCGTGATGTCGCGCCTGTCGCGCGCGCGCCAGCGGGTCGCCGAGAGAATGAAAGCCGATAATGTGATTACGCTTCGGAGACCGAAATGACCGAACCCAACCCGACCGTGACCGAAGCGGATCTGCATGCCTATGCCGACGGCCAGCTGCCCGAAGCCGAGCAAGTCCGCATCGAGGCATGGCTGAAGGACAATCCCGAGGAAGCGGCAGCCGTCGCCGAATGGAAATCACAGAGCGCCGCCATCCAGAAAATGTTCGGCCCTTATGCTGTTGCGAAGCCCGATGACGCCCTGCTCGTGGCGCCGCACAACACTCGCGCGTCATGGCCACGCCGCGCCGCGATCGCCGCCTCTATTGCCGCCGTGTTCGCGACAGGCGCGGTGAGCGGCCACTATGGCCCCGCACTGTTCGAAAAGCCGCAACTGCAGCTCACCGCCTCTGAGACATTGCCGCAGCAGGCTCAGAACGCCTTTCTCGTCTATGCCAGCGAAGTCCGCCATCCCGTCGAAGTCTTCGCCAACGAGGAGGCGCATCTCGCCACCTGGCTCGGCAAGCGGCTGGCAATCCAGAACCTGAAGGTGCCCGACCTGCAGACGCTGGGTTTCCATCTCGTCGGCGGCCGTCTGCTGCCTGTCGATGGCAAGCCGGGCGCGATGTTCATGTATGAGGATCAGGGCGGCGAACGTCTGACGGTTCTAGTCGGCCGCAATGCCGGCAACCACACCACCAGCTTCCGCTTCGCCTCGGCAGATAATCTCGAGACCTTCTACTGGATCGACGGCGAGCTCGGCTACGCGGTGACGGGCGAGATCTCCCGTGACCAGCTGCGCCAGGTGGCCGAGGAATGCTACCGGCAATTCCCGTCCTAAATTCAGCGCAGCGGATCGTTGGCAAGCTCGATCGGCCTGCCATGCGGCGTCGCCTCGGCGGCGCGCTGCCAGCTCTGCTGCAGCGACAGGATCGTCTCACCGTCGGCGACGCCCTTGGTGGCGAGGATCTGCGAGAGCGCCGCCACCCAGCAGTCGAAATAGTCGCTGCCATCGATGGCGCGGCCGGGCTGGTGCAGCTCGGCAGAGAGCGTCTGCGCCCATTCGCTCCAGGTGAACAATCCGCGCTGGTGCAGATGCACGGTCATCGCGAAGGCTTCGGCCGCCCAGGGTTCGGGAAAGACCGGCTCGCCCTCGGCGGATTTCGGCAGCTGCGGCGAGTCCCGCAGCGGTGACACTTGATCACACTGGCTCAAGATAGCTCTCCCAGGCGTCGATCGACACCGTCAGCGACGGGTCTGCGCCCTCGCCCCAGATCTCGCCGCCATCGAAGACAACGGTGTAGATCCACTGCGGGTTCTCGCCTTTTCCGTGCGCATGATCGTCAGGAAAGACGAAGGAGCCCTGCACCGCCTCGACGACACCGGTCTTTGCCCGGGCGTAGCGTGGCAGCCGCGTATGGGTCTCGGGATTGAAGTTCCGCGTCCGCACCCGTTGCCCGGCAGCGAATTTCGCGGGCGCTTCGACCGGCCGGTCGCAGGGTGCGCCCTTTGCCAGGACACCGGCCACCATGTCGGCCTTCAGCACCCGTTTCGGCACGGCGCCGTCGTCATGCTTGTGGCCTTTGGCGATCTCGTCCTGCGCCACGAAACCGTGCCGCTCCAGCAGCACTTCGAGCGCCCGGGTCCAGATTTCGTAATAGCTGGCCGACAGGTAATCGGCCGGCGGGATGCGCTCGCGAGCATGGCGGCTTTCGTCGATCGTCCAGGCGCCGAAGGCACCGCACGAAAGCACCACGCCGAGCGCCCGCTTCTCCCATTCCGCATGAAAATACGGCTCGTTCGGCTCCGGCGCCACCGGCCCGAAGCCCATCTGTCCGCCGAGATCGTGCGGGCCGTTCATGCGACGGCTCCCGGCGCGGACGCAATGCCCGTGCCGATCATCGCGTCGCGGCTGACCAGGTCGGCCAGCGCCTCCTCGCCGAAACCGTCCGTGCCATTGGGACGTTCCGGAATGACGAGGTAACGCAGCTCCGCGGTCGAATCCCATACGCGGACCTTCTTGTCTTCGGGCAGTGACACGCCGAATTCGGCCAGCACGCCGCGCGGATCGATGACGGCGCGCGAACGGTAGGCCGGCGCCTTGTACCAGACAGGCGGCAGGCCGAGCACCGACCAAGGATAGCAGGAGCAGAGCGTGCAGACGACGAGGTTATGCGTCTCGGGCGTGTTGAAGACGGCGCGCATATGCTCGCCCTGGCGGCCCGTGTAACCGAGGCTGGCGATCGCCGCCGTCGCATCGCGCTTCAGCCATTCGGCGAAATCCGGATCGCTCCAGGCCTTGGCCACGACCCGCGCCCCATTGCGGGGACCGATCTTCGTCTCGTAGGTCTCGACGATGGCGTCGATCGCTGCCGGGTCGATCAGCCCCTTCTCGGTCAGCACCGTCTCCAGCGCCCGGACCCGCGCCTGCATGTCGGTGTAGCGGTTGTCGTGATGGTGGTCGTGCCCATGATCGTGGTCATGGTGATGGTCGTGATCATGATCGTGCAAGACGATGCCCTCCGCGATGTCGAACCCTGTTTAGGCCTTTGCGATCCAGCCGCCAAGTCACATCAGGCAAAACTCATTTCAGCATCGGCCAGAGGCTGAGCACCAGAAGCAAGGCCATGGTGATGTTGAACCATTTGAGCCTGACGGGATCAGACAGCCAGTCGCGCAGCGCCGAACCGAAGCCGGCCCAGGTGGAAACGCTGGGCACATTGACCAGCGCGAAAGCCAGGCCGACGATCAGGACGCTGACGACATAGAGATCCGGGTTCGTGTAGGTCGCCATTGCCGTGACGGCCATCACCCAGGCCTTGGGATTGATCCACTGAAAGGCCGCGGCCGACAGGAAGGACATCGGCGCAGCACTTGTCTTGCCCTCGCTCAGCGAGCGCGACGAACCGATCTTCCAGGCGATCCACAGCAGATAGGCGCCACCGGCGAATTTCAGAACCGTGTAGAGCGCCGGAATCGTATGGAGGACCGCACCGAGCCCCAGCCCGACGGCCAGCAGCAGCGACAGGAAGCCGGCGCCGATGCCCAGCATATGCGGGATCGTCCGGCGGAAGCCGAAATTCACCCCCGAGGTGAACAGCATCATGTTGTTCGGCCCCGGCGTGATCGACGTCGTGAAGGCAAACAGCACCAGCGCTGCGAACGTATCCAATGGCATCGACGTCCTCCCGGAAGGACCGGCTTTTTTGCGGCCCCTTATTTAGGTCAGTATAACTGTCCTAATTTTCCTGTTCCACCAGATCATTGTCACCGTGACAGGATTGCTTGAAAGATGGACTATCAGCGCAATCTCCTCAACTGCATCAGGAAAGGCAGAGCCATGCAGGAAGACATCATCCCGGCCATCGCGTTCCCGGATGGCACCGAAGTCCCGGCCCTTGGCCAGGGTACCTGGAACATGGGCGAGCGCGCTTCCGAGGCCGACCGCGAGATCACGAGCCTGAAGGCCGGCATCGAGCTCGGCATGACGCTGATCGATACCGCCGAAATGTATGGCGAAGGCGGCGCCGAGCGCATCGTCGGCCGCGCCATCAAGGGGCAGCGCGACAAGGTCTTCGTCACGAGCAAAGTCTATCCGCACAATGCCAGCCGCACCGGCACGATCGAGGCCTGCAACCGCAGCCTCTCGCGCCTCGGCATCGACCGCATCGACCTCTATCTGCTGCACTGGCGTGGCGAATATGCACTCACGGAGACGGTGGAAGCCTTCGAAGAGTTGATGGACGCCGGAAAGATCGGCGCCTGGGGCGTTTCGAATTTCGACACGGACGATATGGAGGAGCTCTTCTCGGTCCCGGGCGGCCGCAGATGCGCCGCCAATCAGGTGTTCTTCAATCTGGCGCGCCGCGGCATCGAATACGACCTCCTGCCCTGGTGCCAGAAGCACGGCGTCCCCGTCATGGCCTATTCGCCGATCGAGCAGGGGCGCATCCTGCACAATCCGGAGCTGATCCGTATCGCCAAGGCCAATCAGGCGACACCGGCGCAGATCGCGCTTGCCTTCGTGCTGGAACGCGACGGCGTCATCGCCATCCCCAAGACATCGAGCGCCGAGCGCGCCGCCGAGAACCGCGACAGCGTCACGCTCGATCTCAGCGATGAGGATTGGGCAGCACTCGACAAGGTCTTCCCTCCACCCGGACGCAAATCTTCGCTGGAGATGCTCTGACCGATCGTGGGAAAATGAAAACGCCCGGGCCAAAGACCCGGGCGCTCTCGAATTTCGCCGATCAGCGTCAGGCTTACATGCCCTGCGCCCCACGGTTCATCGCCGCAATGCCGGTGCGGCAGACTTCGATGAGGCCGAGTGGCTTCATCACCGAGACGAACTGGTCGATCTTCGAGGACTTGCCGGTGATCTCGAGAATGAAATGATCGACTGTGGCATCGACCACCTTGGCATGGAAGGCATCGGCAAGGCGCAGCGTCTCGGCGCGTGCATCGCCGGAGCCGACGACCTTGATCAGCGCCACTTCACGCTCGATCGGCCGGTCCTGGCCGAGTTCGCGGGCCCGCACCGTCAGATCGACGACGCGGTGAACGGGAACGATGCGTTCCAGCTGCGCCTTGATCTGCTCCAGCACCTGCGGCGTGCCGCGCGTCACAACGGTGATGCGCGACAGATGCGCCTGATGCTCGGTTTCCGAGACCGTCAGGCTCTCGATGTTGTAGCCGCGGCCGGAAAACAGGCCAATGACCCGGGCAAGGACGCCCGGCTCGTTGTCGACGAGGACCGAAAGCGTGTGGCTCTCGGCGGCAGCGGTTTCCGGCGAAATGAAGTAGGCGGAACCGGTCGGCTGTAGGTGTGCGTTCATTGTCTTCTTCCTCTACTTCAGATCAAACGAGCGCACGGCCCTTGGCATCGATGGCATTGGCGACCGCTTCGTCTGTCGCTTCGTCCGGCAGCAGCATCTCGTTATGCGCCTTGCCCGACGGGATCATCGGGAAGCAGTTAGCGAGATTGGCAACGCGGCAATCGAAGATGACAGGCTTCTTGACGTCGATCATTTCCTGGATCGTCGCATCGAGCTCGCTGGGCTTCTCGCAACGCAGGCCGACAGCGCCGTAGGCTTCCGCCAGCTTGACGAAATCAGGCATCGCTTCGGTATAGGAGTTGGACAGGCGGTTGCCATGCAACAGCTGCTGCCACTGGCGGACCATGCCCATATACTGGTTGTTCATGATGAAGATCTTGATCGGCGCCTCATACTGGATCGCCGCCGACATTTCCTGGATACACATCTGGATAGAGGCATCGCCGGCAATGTCGATGACCAGGCTCTCCGGATGGGCGATCTGGACGCCGAGTGCTGCAGGCAGGCCGTAGCCCATCGTGCCCAGGCCGCCCGAGGTCATCCAGCGGTTCGGCTTTTCGAAACCGTAGAACTGCGCTGCCCACATCTGGTGCTGACCGACTTCGGTGGTGATGTAGGTGTCGCGATCCTTGGTCAGCTCGTAGAGCCGCTCCAGCGCATATTGCGGCATGATGACGTCGTTGCTCTTGGTATAGGCAAACGAGTTGCGCGCGCGCCAGCGGTTGATGTCGGCCCACCAGTCCGCCGTCTGGCTCTTCGCCGGCTTGTTCGGCAGCGCCCGCCACAGGCGAACCATATCCTCGAGGATACTGCCGACGTCGCCACGAACAGGGATATCGGCGCGGACGTTCTTGTTGATCGACGACGGGTCGATGTCGATATGGATCTTCTTCGAGTTCGGCGAGAAGGCGTTGAGGCGGCCGGTGATGCGGTCGTCGAAACGCGCGCCGATGCAGACCATGACGTCGCAATCATGCATCGCCATGTTAGCTTCGTAGGAGCCATGCATGCCGAGCATCTTCAGCCAATTCTTACCCGATGCCGGGTAAGCGCCGAGACCCATCAGCGTCGAGGTGATCGGGAAATCGGTGAGCTCGACCAATTCGCGCAGCAGCTTGGAGGCTTCCGGACCGGAATTGATGACGCCACCACCACTATAGATGATCGGACGGCGCGCCGTCGCCATCAGCTCGATCGCGGCGTGGATCTGGTTCAGGTCGCCTTCGAGCTTCGGCTGATAGCTCTTCTGAATGATATGCGCGGATGGCGGCGTGTAGGTGCCGGTCGCAAACTGGATGTCCTTCGGAATATCGACCAGAACCGGACCCGGGCGGCCGGACTGCGCGATGCGGAAGGCTTCATGAATGATCGCCGCCAGCTGGTTGACGTCCTTGACCAGCCAGTTGTGCTTGGTGCACGGCCGGGTGATGCCGACGGTATCAGCTTCCTGGAAGGCGTCGGAGCCGATCAGCGAGGTCGGAACCTGACCGCTGAGGCAAACGAGCGGAACCGAATCCATCAGCGCGTCCTGCAGCGGCGTAACGGCGTTCGTCGCACCCGGACCCGAAGTGACCAGCATGACGCCGACCTTGCCGGTGGAGCGCGCATAGCCTTCGGCCGCATGGCCGGCGCCCTGCTCGTGGCGCACCAGGATGTGCTTGATCTCGTCCTGCTGGAAGATCTCGTCATAGATCGGAAGCACGGCGCCACCCGGATATCCGAAGATATGCTCGACGCCGTTGTCCTTCAGCGCCCGGAGTACGATCTCCGCTCCCGTCATCCGATTGCTGTCTGCCGTCTGGTTGTCCGTGCCCGTCATTTTTCTGTTCCGTTTTGACTGCTGGGATTGAAGTTTGTGGTCGGCAAGCCTGAATTTCAGGCATAAAAAAAGGCCCCTTAGGGAGCCTGTCATCTAGCGCATGGGTGGCTACCGCCGGATGGTTACACCATCCTGCCCATGCGCTTTCCCACCACAATAAGAATTGCTGCTATTTTCATGGGGGCAATTGATAGACAGAAAATTTCGTAGCGTCAACGCCAGCCGAAATAAAAAACCGTCCTGCTGGAAAGCCTTTCCTACAGGTTCTCACCCTCCAGAATTAAGGGCCGGAACCATTTGTTAAAAGATAAATCATATCTTTGTCCGCTAACGCAGGGAGTAGGCCGTTGCGCAACAACGACTTGCAGACGTCAGGTAAAGCCGGCGAGCATGACCGCCGCGATATGGGGAAACGGGGAAACCGTTTTCTCGGCCGTGTCGTCGCGTGCAGCGGATCCCGCACAACAATCGCCGCCGTCGCCGAAGCCGGCGGCACTGATCTTACCGAACTCTGGTCTGTTGGACGATTGATTTCGATCAGCGTCGGACGCAATCGCGTCGTCGCCCTCGTCTATCAGATGAATACCGGCTCCCACATGTGGGGTGAAGGCGAGGATAACGGCTTCAGCATCGAGGCCGAACTGCTGGGCGAAGTGCGCGTCGAAGAAGACGGACGCGAGGAGTTTTCCACCGGCATCTCGCGCTACCCCTATCTTGGCGCCGTCGCCCACCGCATCCGCTCGGCCGACCTGATGCGGATCTACGATGCAGGCGTAGGTACCACCGCTGTGATCGGCAATCTGACCCAGGACGAAAGCATCGACGCGGCGATCCACGTGCCCTCGATGCTGTCGAAGCATTTCGCCGTCGTCGGCTCGACAGGCGTCGGCAAGTCGACCGCCGTTTCGCTGCTGCTCAACAAGGCGATCGAAGCCGATCCGAAGCTGCGCGTGCTGATCCTCGACCCGCACAACGAGTTCGCAGCCGCCTTCCCCAAACATTCCGTCGTCATCGACACCGATACGCTCGACCTGCCCTTCTGGCTGATGCGGCTGGAGGAATTCGCCGAAGTGGTCTTCCGCGGCCGTCCGCCGGTTCCCGAAGAGCTGGACATGTTGCGCGACATCATGCCGGACGCCAAGCGCGCCTTCCGCGGCAGCGACAGCTCGCTGGTGCGCCGCACGACGGAAAAGAGCTCGATCACCGCCGATACGCCGGTTCCCTATCGCATGGCCGATCTGCTGGCGCTGATCGACGAACGCATCGGCCGCCTGGAAGGCCGCGCCGAAAAGCCGTTCCTGCGATCCCTGAAGATGCGCATCATCGCGGCGATCAACGACCCGCGCTATCACTTCATGTTCTCCAACAACACGATCTCCGACACGATCACCGAGACCGTGGCACAGATCTTTCGCATTCCGGGCGAAGGCCGCCCGATCTGTACCTTCCAGCTTTCCGGCATTCCCTCCGAAGTCGTAAATTCGGTCGCCTCGGTACTCTGCCGCATGGCCTTCGAAGTCGGCCTCTGGAGCGAAGGCGCGATCCACATGCTCGTCGTCTGCGAAGAGGCGCACCGCTACATTCCGGCAGACCCGACGCTAGGCTTCGTTCCGACAAGACAGGCCATTGCCCGTATCGCCAAGGAAGGCCGCAAATACGGCGTGTCGCTCGGCATCATCACCCAGCGCCCCGGCGAACTCGACCAGACGATCCTGTCGCAGTGCTCGACGCTGTTTGCCATGCGTCTTGCCAACGACCGCGACCAGGAAATCATCCGCTCGGCGATCCCGAATTCGTCGATCTCGACGACAAGCTTCATCTCCTCGATCGGCAATGGCGAGGCCATCGCCTTCGGCGAGGCGATCAGCGTTCCGATGCGCATGCGCTTCTCGCGGGTGCCGGAACACCTGCTGCCGAAAGCCAATGGCGCCACGGCCAAACATTCGGACGACGATCCGGATACCGTCGATCTGCGCAAGATCGTCAGCCGCATGCGTGCCGTCAGCGGCGCTGCAGGACCTGACATCTCGTCGTTCCAGAATAGCTTCAGCGCCGCGATGCAGAGCGACATGTTATTCGACGACGAGGAGCCGCCGGAAGGGCAACCCTATCCGCAGCCGGTCACAGCACCTCCGATGTCGCCGTCCGATCCTTACCGGCCGGATATGCTGCCGCGAGCCTACGCATCTCAGGATCAGCAACCGGCAGCCGCCGGATCGATCGACAGCCGCCTTGAAGCGCTGCGGCGCGAGATACGCCGGGAAGAGGCCAGCCAGCCCCGCGTATTCGGCAACCAGGAACCGGCCCCGTCGATCCGCCGGGAGCCAGGAACATCGCCACTGCGCGAAAGCATTCTCAAGAAGCCGCTGAGCAGCCTCTACAAGAAGGACTGATTGCTTAGGTGGTCCGCGAAAGCCGCGTCCAGCTCTCGTCCATCTGATTGCGAAACCAGGTCATCTGGCGCTTCGCATATTGGCGCGTCGCAGCCGAGCCCTTTTCGATCACCTCGGCGCGGGTCATCTGGCCTTCGAACATCGCGGCGATCTGAGAAACGCCGATCGCCTTCGTGACGGGCATGTCGGCCGTAAGCGCTAATGCCAGCAGCGCCCTCACCTCGTCCTCTGCACCCTGCTCCAGCATCTTCTCGAAACGGCCGTTGATGCGCTCATGCAGGACCGCACGATCCGGCAGCACGACGATTTTCTCTGCGGCATCAGGATCGACGATGACTGGTCCGGCCTTTCCCTGGAACTCCGCGATCGACCGTCCCGTCGCCTCGAAGACTTCGAGCGCCCGGACAATCCTCTGGCCATCGACCGGATTGAGGCTCTCGGCCATCGGCGGATCCCTGGATTGCAAGGCCGCGTAGAGTGCTGCTGGCCCCTCCTCGGTCAATTGCTGCCTGAGCCGCGCCCGGATCGCATCCGGAATTTCGGGCATGTCGGACAGACCCCCGGTCAGCGCCTTGAAATACAGCCCCGTGCCTCCGACGAAGACTGGCAATTGCCCCCTGCTCTGCAGCTCCGGAAGCAGCGCCGTGACGTCGCGCAGCCAGGCACCGGTCGAATATGCCGCGCCCGCCGGCACATGCCCGTAGAGATGATGCGGTACGCCCTCCATATCCTCGCCGGACGGACGGGCGGTCAGCACCCTAAGCGTGTCATAGACCTGCATGCTGTCGGCATTGATCACGACGCCGCCATGCTGCTTTGCCAGCTTCACGGCAAGCGCGGACTTGCCGCTGGCGGTCGGCCCGGTTATCAGGATCGCACTCTTTGTGCTCAGAAGGTTTTCCATATGGCTCTCGTTGCCACGCTTGTTGCCAATCCGTCAAACCCCGTTCTGTCACCGGCGCTTGCCGAGAAGGCGCATGACAGCGTCAGTGCCGCCGGTCTCTACTGGCTGGCAGACGGAATTGCCTGCGACATCGCCCTTCGCGACGGCTCGAATGCAGCAGAGGCGGAGGCCGCGATCCGCACCGTCATCGGCAATGAGCCTGTGGATGTCGTGGTGCAGGAGGCCGAGACGCGCCGCAAGAAGCTGCTGATCGCCGATATGGATTCGACGATGATCGGCCAGGAATGCATCGACGAGCTCGCCGCCGAAGTCGGCCTCAAGGACAAGGTGGCGTCCATCACCGCCCGCGCCATGAACGGCGAGATCGCCTTCGAACCGGCACTACGCGAACGCGTGGCGCTGCTGAAGGGCCTGCCGATCTCCGTCGTCGATGATGTCATCGCCAAGCGCATCACGCTGACACCGGGCGGCCCGGAACTGATCGCTACGATGAAGGCCAAGGGCTTCTACACCGCCCTGGTCTCCGGCGGCTTTACCGTCTTCACCAGCCGCATCGCCGCGACCCTCGGCTTCGACGAGAACCGCGCCAACCTGCTGCTCGAAGAGAGCGGCACCCTGTCAGGCTTCGTCGCCGAACCGATTCTCGGCAAGCAGGCCAAGGTCGATGCGCTGAACGACATCGCGCAAAAGCTCGGCATTTCGCCCGAAGAAGCGATGGCGGTCGGTGACGGCGCCAACGATCTCGGCATGATCCATCTCGCAGGCTCCGGCGTTGCGCTCCACGCCAAGCCGGCCGTCGCCGCCGAAGCGAAGATGCGCATCAACCACAGCGATCTCACCGCCCTGCTCTACATCCAGGGCTATCGCAAGACGGATTTCGTCACGCCATGACCGAGACCATCCTCACGACAGAGCGCCTGATCATCCGCAACTGGCGTGAGCAGGATCGCGACCTCTTCCACGAGATCAATTCCGATCCTGATGTCATGGAATTTTTTCCGAAGCGGCGCAACCGCGCGGAATCGGACGAATTTTTCGACTATGCTCAAAGAACGATCGCCGAAACTGGCCTCGGCTTTTACGCTCTGGAACTGACGGCCACAGGCGAAACGCTCGGTTTCTGCGGCATCGTGCGGACCTCGCATGAGCCAGCGATCCCTAACGGTACCGTCGAAATCGGCTGGCGGCTGGCAAAGCGCCATTGGGGTTTCGGCTATGTAAGCGAAGCCGCAACGGCGCTGCTCAAACACGGCTTCGAGGACCACGGCCTCACCGAGATCGTCGCCTTCACCGTCCCGCAAAACCGCCGCTCCCGCGCTGTCATGCAGCGCATCGGCATGACTCACCGCCCCGAGCGCGACTTCGATCACCCGAAGGTGCCGGACACGGCGCCGCAATTCGTGCGCCATGTCCTCTACGCCATCAGCGCGCCCGAGCGCGGCTGAGCCTACTCCATCGGCACAGCGATGAAGCGCAGGTCGCCGTTGGCGGCGGCGATCATCATCTGGGCGTTGCGGCGGCCTTCCTGCTTCAGGGACTGAACCTTGGCGGCCACCGCATCCGGTGACTTCATGAATTCCTGGGCGACCTCGACGATCACGTCGCCGGGCTTCAAGCCCTTTTCTGCAGCAGCCGATCCGGGCGTCACTTCGGTCACAACGACGCCATCGACGCTCTCGGCGATGTTGAAGGTCTTGCGGATATCGGGGTTGAGCTGCGACAGCGACAGGCCGAGCACGTTCTTCGGCAATGCCGCATCCGGCGCCACCTGACCCTGCTGGTCCGCCTGGCCCTGATTTCCCTTGGCATCCGGTGCCTTGTTCTCCGTGCCCTTGTTGTCGGGCGACGGTTGAGCCTGACCGCTATCCGGCTCGTCCATATCGTCGTTTTCGCCAGGATCGGGGTTGATCACACCGCCATCCGAAGAGCCGCCGCTATCGCCGCTCGCCGCGGCAGCCTGATCGCTATCCTCCAGACGCCCGAGCGTCACCTTGACGGTCTGCTCCTTGCCGTCGCGGAGCACGAGGACATCGACCTCCTTGCCGACGGGGCTTTCGGCAACGACACGCGGCAGATCGCGCATCTCGTTGACCGCCTTGCCGTCGAATTTCAGAATTACATCGCCGGCCTTGATCGAGCCGTTATCGACTGGTCCACCCTTGATAACGCCTGCGACAAGCGCGCCCTTGGCGGCATCGAGGCCGAGGCTGTCGGCGACGTCGTCGGTCACAGGCTGTATGCGAACGCCGAGCCAGCCGCGCCGCGTCTCGCCATATTCGCGCAGCTGCGCCACAACACCCGAAGCGAGCTCCGACGGCACCGAGAAGCCGATGCCGATCGAGCCGCCGCTCGGCGAAATGATCGCCGTGTTGATGCCGATGACTTCGCCCTTCATATTGAACAGCGGACCGCCGGAATTGCCCTTGTTGATCGCCGCATCCGTCTGGATGAAGTTGTCATAAGGGCCGGCATTGATGTTGCGGCCGCGGCCGGAAATGATACCGACCGTCACCGAGCCGCCGAAGCCGAACGGATTGCCGATCGCCATCACCCAGTCGCCGATGCGCATGCCGCTGGAATCGCCGAACTTGACGAATTTCAGCGGCGCCTTCGGCTCGACCTTCAAGACGGAAAGGTCGGTCTTGGTATCCGTACCGATGAGCTTGGCCTTCAGCTTCGTGCCGTTGGCGAAGTTGATTTCGATGTCGTCCGCGCCTTCGATGACGTGATTGTTGGTGACGATATAGCCGGCCGGATCGATGACGAAGCCGGAGCCGAGCGAGCTGACATTGTGGTTGCCGCCGCCCTTGCCGCCCTGCTGCTTGTTGAAGAAGTCGTTGAAGAATTCCTGAAACGGCGAGCCATCGGGCGCACGCGGCGCCGGGCCCGCCCCTTCGTCGTCCTTCACGTTCTGCGATGTCGAAATGTTCACGACGGCGTCGAGAAGGCCTTCAGCAAGATCGGCGACGGAAGCCGGGCCATTTACCGGCGGCGTTCCCTGGGCTGTAGCGGAGCCGGCAAGACCGATATTGGCAAGAAGGGCAGCGCCGGCCAGGAGAGCGAGCGATCGTCTGAAGGTCGGGCGTGTCGTGGGGGCCATCAAGCTTCCTCATGTCAGGTCAAAGCGGCAGTCTGACCACCAACATAGGGCGGAATGATGGAGCGTGAAATCACCTTTTCGCGAAATCCCGCGCAATCTCAACTTAGCGTCTCAGAAGCCAGACCAAGGCCACGCCAAGGCCAACAGCGGCCAGTCCGAAGGCACGAATCTGCTGCTCGGGGATCGATGGCAGAAGCTTCGACATGCGCACAAGAAAACGAGGGGCCAGTGCATAGACCAGCCCCTCGATGATGAGAAAGAATGCAAGTCCCGTCAGGAAATCCTGCATTCTTCTATTGTCAGTTTGCCGGTGCGGCAGGTGTTGCCGGAGCCGGAGCAGCCGGCGGTACGGACGGCACGCCGGTCGAGCTGTCGAAGTAACGGAAGAACTCCGAGTTCGGCGACAGAACCAGCGTCGTGTCCTGCGACGACAGCGCCGAGGAATAGGCCGACATCGAGCGGTAGAACTCGAAGAACGACGGATCCTTGCCGAAGGAGTCGGCGAAGATCCGGTTGCGTTCCGCATCGCCCTGACCGCGCAGGATTTCGGAATCACGCTGCGCTTCCGCGGTGATCTCGACAACCTGACGGTCGGCGACGGCACGGCGGCGCTGGCCTTCTTCGTTACCCGATGCGCGGATACGCTCGGCTTCCGCCAGACGCTCGGAGCGCATGGCGTTGTAGGTGTTCGGCGCAACCTCCGGCGAAAGATCGGTACGGCGGATGCGGACGTCGTCGATGTTGAGTCCGAGGTTTTCGGCATCGATCCGGAGATCGTCACGGATCTCCAGCATCATCGCAACGCGCTCTTCGGAAAGAGCGGCATTGTAGTCACGCAGACCGTAGACGCGGCGTAGCGACGAATCGAGCTGGGCGCGAAGGCGTGCTTCGGCAGCTTCGCGGTCACCCGAAACCGTTTCGCGGAAGCGGCGGACATCGGCGATGTTGTAGATGACGAAGGCGTCGACATCGAAGGTCTGGCCGTCCTGCACCTGTACGCGGATGTTATCGAGGTCGAGGCGAAGGGCCTGCTTCTCGACATACTGGACGCGGTCCGCATCCATGAAGGCGAACGGCAGCTTGAAATAGAGGCCCGGCTCGGTCTTGACCGACTGGATCTGACCGAAGCGGACGACGATCGCCTGCTCCCGTGCATTGACCACGAAGACCGACGAATAGACGATGAAGAGGATGACCGCGAGCGCGATCAGCACCGCGGGAAGTTTATTGGATGTCATGGCTCAACCTCCCTGCTGTGCCGGTTTGCCGATTTCGTTGAGCGGCAGGTAGGGTACGACCCCCTGCTTCTCGTCGATGATGACCTTCTTCGAATTCTTCAGCACCTGTTCCATGGTTTCCAGGAACAGACGCTTGCGCGTCACGTCAGGGGCCTTCGCATATTCGTCGTTGATCGAAGTAAAGCGCTGCGCTTCACCTTCGGCTTCCTTGACGACGCGGTCCTTGTAGGCGGCGGCATCTTCGCGGATCTGAGCCGCCTCGCCTCGCGCCTGACCGAGCCGCTGGTTGGTGTAGCGGTTTGCCTCTTCGATCGTGCTGTCGCGGTCGCGGCCTGCACGCTGCACTTCTTCGAAGGCATCGGAGACTTCACGCGGCGGAGCAACGTTCTGGATGGTCACGCCGGTGACGGTGATACCCGCCTTGTAGCGGTCCATCGTTCCCTGCACGATATTGAGAACATCGGTCTCGATCGGCTGACGGTTGCTGCGGAATGCGTCCTGCGCCGGACGGCGTCCGACGATTTCGCGCATCGCACTGTCGGAAACCTGCTGCAGCGTCTCTGCCGGGTTCTCGACGTTGAAGAGATAGGCCTTCGGATCGCTGACCGTGAAGAACACGGCGAACTGCACGTTAATGACACTGCGGTCACCCGAGAGCATCAGGCCGCTCGAGGATGCAGAGGACGTGGCACCGATATTCTGCTGCTGCACGGTGACCTTGACCGTTTCGACCGTTTCAAGCGGCCAGAAATGGAAGTGCAGGCCCGGCATCGAAACTTCCTGCTTCGGCTGGCCGAAACGCAGTTCCACGCCACGCTCGTCCGGCTGGACGATGTAGATGCACTGGAAAATCCAGAACGCCACAAGGATCGCAACAACGATCAGTGCCACGCCGCCGTTAAAGCCGCCAGGTACGATCTTGCCGAGCTGATCCTGCCCGCGGCGAATGATGTCTTCGAGATCGGGCGGACCGCCCTTGCCCCCACCGCCGCCTTTCGGACGGTTCGGGCCCTGCCCCCATGGTCCCTGATTATTGTTGTTACCGCCGCCGCCGCCCCATGGGCCGCCGCCGCCATTCTGATTGCTCCAGGGCATCAAAACCTCTTTGTTCGTTGAACTCCCGATCGCATAATGCCCGCGGGGGCGGCAGACGGTAAGCGATTGTGACCGTTATAGGTATCGCCGCCCCTGCTTTCAACGCGACATGCAGGACTTGGTGTTCTTTCTTGGAAAATAATTCGTTATCAGCCGTTACGGCGCTCATAGACGACGTAACGCGTCGGATAGTTGTCCTTTTCGCCGGCGGGCACGTCGAGTGTCTGGACCGGCTTCCACAATGACGCGTCGATCGCAGGAAAGGACGTGTCGCCCTCGACCTCGGTCTCGACATGCGTGATGCACAGGCGATCGGCAATCGCCATCGACTGCGCATAGATCTCGCCGCCCCCGGCGATGATGATCTCGCTGCCACCAGTGGTATGTGCAAGGTCCTCGGCGACCCGCACTGCCTCAGCAAGTGAGTGTGCCATGGTGACATCAGGGTGGTCGATCTGCGCGCGCCTGGAAATCACCACATGCGGACGACCCGGCAGCGGCTTGCCGCCAATAGACTCATAGGTCTTGCGGCCCATGACCAACGGCTTTCCCGAGGTCAGCGCCTTGAAGCGTTTCAGATCGGTTGACAGCCGCCATGGCATATCGCCGTCCCGGCCGATGATACCGTTTTCGGAGACCGCAACAACGATTGTCTTCACGATGCCAGACATAGCCGCCCCTCTGCACTGATTGCCGAGCGCGACACCTAACCGCTTCTCAAAAGGAAAGCTAGCCGACCGCCCGCCCGGCTATCGCCTGCTGCGGATGCGGATTGCCGAGCCAGATGACGGCGACGCGATCGCCCGTCTGCTTGGCGAGATACATGTAGTTGTCGGCCCGCTTGACGAAGGAAGCCGGCGTATCCGACGGCTCGAGCAGCGCGACGCCGACGGCCGCGCCGACTTCGGTAATGGCGCCGTCGATGGCGATCGGCTTGAAGATACGCTCCGCGGCGTCGTTGACCGTATGGCGCACATCATGAATGAGCACCGGATCGACCTCGATCAGCACCACGAACTCGTCGCCGCCGATTCGGGCGATGAAGTCGTTGGCCCTGAAACTGTCGCGGAAGCGGCTGGCAAGCGTGCGGATCACCTCGTCTCCGGCGCCATGTCCGAGCCGGTCGTTGACCGCCTTGAAACCGTTGAGATCGATGAAGGCGAGCGCCATCGCCTTGTCGGCGGCACGCGCTGCTGCGATCTGCTCGGCAAGCGTCTCGTCGAAACAGGCCCGGTTCGGTAATCCGGAGAGCGCATCGGTGCGCGCCGACGCCCGGAGCGCCAGTTCGATCTCGCGCTGATGGCGCACGCGGGCCGAGACGTCCATGATCACTTCGACATCGAAGGAGACGCCGTCGACGATCGTTCTCTGCGCGGAAATCAACGTCGGGATGATCGTTCCGTCGGCATGGCGGATATCGACTTCCTCGAGGACATAGGCGCCCTCTTCGGCCAGCATACGGTGGCGGCGGTCGCGCGCCGGATTGTCGATGGCAGCGCCATCGGAGGTCAGCTTCTTGCCGCTGATCTCTTCCCACTTCAGCCCGGTCAACTTCAGATAGGCATCATTGACCTTCGCGTAGCTCGACGTCCTCGTGTCGCTGGTGGTGATTGCCATGGCAATCGGCGCAAACTCGAACATGCGCATCAGCATCGACGAAAGAACGTCTGGAGGAAGGAGGTCAGTATCGTCCATAAAAGCCCCGGGAGCTTCACCTAAGCGGGCGAAAATAACCGAGATCTATTAAGATCTTACTGATGGAATGCCGCCGATTTTCAGACATTGCTGCAAAGTGACGTTTTCCGTCGCAGATGCGGCCTGCTCTTGCCTGAAGTTGCGAAGCCTCAAACGGCGATCGGCGCCTTGATGTTGGCATCGGCGTCATAGCCGACGAGTTCAAAGTCCTCGAACCTGAAGTCGAAGATATCCTTCACATCGCGCTTGATCAGCATCCGCGGCAGCGGCTTTGGATCCCGCGTCAGCTGCAGCTTCGCCTGCTCGAAATGGTTGTGATAAATGTGTGTGTCGCCGAGCGTGTGAACGAACTCGCCGTATTTCAGCCCGGTCACCTGCGCCACCATCATCGTCAGCAGCGCGTAGGAGGCGATGTTGAAGGGTTTTCCACGATTCATGATTTTACCCTTAAACGCTATTATCACGTTTTGTTACCTCTCCGAGTACAAGCTTATTTCGACTATGTCCAATCACTACACGGCGAAATAAGCTTGTACGTACTCGGCCTTTCCTCGACGAATGTCGCTTTTCCCCGGCCGTAGGTCCGGGGCTTATGGAGCGTTCTTCAACTTGGAGGCCATGTTGGGTGGCACTTCGGCAACGCCGCTTTTCCCGGCCGTAGGTCCGGGCCTTTACCCCCCGCCGCAGGGTTGACGCCGTCGCTCAATGTTTTCATCCTGCCAATCGTGTCGAAGCGCAAGATGCCTCGTTCGCGTGCAAGGGAGAGAATTGTTGACGACTGCCTTCCAAGATGTCGGAGACAAAGACGATCAGGTCCACCGGATAGATTCCGGAAGATGGCAGGACAGGACGTTCCCCCGCGATGGATGGCGCTTTTCAACCTTCAAGGACCTGGGCAGTGAAGATGCGATTTGCGAGATGTGCCAGCACGCGAGGGTTCGGTATGCTCACGTGCTGGTCCACCAGATTTTTCCTGACGGCATCCTCGTAGGGTTGAAGTGCGCTGAAGCTCTACAGAAAGATGACCATTACGGCCCCGAGAAACGCGAACGGGAATACCGAACCGACCTGCGGATAAGAAATGACTGGCCCAAAAGAGAGTGGAAAACCTCCCGAATTGGCAATCCATTCATCAATTCTCGAGGGTTCAATATCTCGATCTGGAGGAAAGGTTCAGGCTTCGGGGTAACGGTTCGGCTGGAAAACCGGTTTGACGACGAGTTTGTCAGGAACGACCCCAGAATGTACACCACCATTGAGGAAGCTAAACTCGGCGCATTGGAGCGTCTCTTAGAGGCGCGCGCAGAGCTTCGCAAACAAGGTTAGGCCACCCAACAGGCATCAACCCGTCTACGCTACCGGCATCACTCAGTCGCCGGCCCTAGAACGGCCCAACGGACACCGACACCATAGTAGCGTCCCGTCCGAACGTCGCCCGTACCCATGAATTCAATGCCGTTCTCATTGTAGTAGGCGCGCAAACGTTGATGCGCTTCGCCGGAGTATTCGGTTCCTGCTTCAAGCGCAGCCAAATCCTTGAAGGAAATGTCCGACTTGCTGGCAACCTCGGCTCTGCTCGCACCAAGGAGGCTCCTTGCCGCTACGAACGCCGTGCCGTTCGGCTCTGCATGATATTTTGACGCCTCGCTTTGAGAAGGCGGGAAAGTCTCGGGACGTCTCCAACATACACCTGCGGCGTTGATGGTCCCCGTATCGATATCAATTATGCCGACAAACTGCAGCCCCTGTTCCTCGTAGAAGCTGCGCATCTTCGAAACCGTAGGAAATGGGGCCGACGCGTCATTTTCGGCAGCAGAAATGCTCTGCCGGGTAACTTGAATGTTTTTCGATAGCTCCTGCTGCGACAACCGCGACAAGGCGCGGGCCGCCCGTAGTGCATCGGGAGGAGCGTAAGACTTCATGAATTCGAAGAACCGGTGGAAAATGGGAATGTCAAATGGCGTCTTTCATTTGACAATGACGCGCACATTTGGGATTAAATGTAAAAATATCTCCGACATTTGATTCCGAGGGTAGTTCACATGACCGAGTCAGTTCCAGAATGGTTGGGAAGGCCGCATCCTTCGTTGGTTCAGAAGCTGCGTTTGCTCGCCGACGATCTTGCGGATATCGAGAACTGCATCGGAGCGAATTCGCCAAGCGCGGCGTTCAACACCTGGACTTTAGGAAAGAGGGTCGTCCCATGCCTCGTCGGCCGTGCACTGGGGCACCCGGCGATCACTGATGGCAAAGCTGCATTTTCCAGTGAACTATTCTACTTCGACCCGGACCGCGGAATTGCCCGGACAATGAGCCGTTGGTACCGCCTTGGGACGCGCGTCGAACCCGAATACTGGGGCGAGCGCCTCAGAGCAAATTCGATCCTCTTGGAGGATACGCTGTGATGGAGGATTGGCTTCGTCCCGACGACGACAAATTACTTAGCGACCGCGTTGGAAAGCCGCTAGTTCCTTGGAAGGCGAATGAACCTGCTGTCGGCGCGCTCATGACGATCCCAGTGTTTATGGCGTTTTGCGGTCTGGCGGCAGCACTCCGGCCCTGGAACCGGATTGGCTCCAAGTTTATTGTGACCGTCTGTCTGCCAGATGAATTCTCACCGGAATCGTATGTCCGCGCCGCTCGTATCTTTCTCGACCGTGTGGCGAACAAGCTCGGTGCCCGGCTCATCGTGAACGTGTGGGGCAGAACTCAGTCGTACCGTGACCAGCAAGAAGCATTGGACAACGATCGATCTATTTTCATCAAGGAGCCGTTCAAGGACCTTGATGACGATGCCAAGCTGTTTGCGGATGCGGTCGTAGATGTTGCTCCTCGTTGCAGGCGTCATGCGGAAGCCGCTCTCCGCCGAAGCGGACTGCCGATAATCGAAGAACACGTCGAGCTTCTACTATCTGAACCGTGGTCTCGTCTCGACAAGGCTTTCCAAGACCGCCGCTCGCCGTTGGTCTCTTTTCAACGACTGAAGCAATTCCGCCGATCCGACATTCCGCCCACTGGCTCGGAAATTGAAGACGCCGGGCCAACGCTTGCCCAGCTGCATGGTCTCGGTGCGGCGGCCGATTGGGGTCTCGATCTTGCTGTTGATCTTGCCCATTACAAAGCTGGCAAGATCGAATGGGACGAAGTCGACCCTGGCGTTCTGCTGTCGGGCCCGCCTGGCACCGGCAAAACAATGTTTGCCAACGCGCTTGCTCGCACTTGTAACGTCCCTCTTATCTATGGCTCCCCCGCCGCTTGGCAGGAGGCGGGTTCATTGGACTCTCACCTCAAGGCGATGCGCCAATCGTTCAACGAGGCTAAGGCGGTCGCGCCCGCGGTCTTGTTTGTCGATGAAGTTGATACCCTGGGCAACAGAGGGACAAAGGATGGTAATCAGCTCTACGCAAGAGCTGTGATCACAGCATTTCTGGAGCTCCTAGATGGCTTCGACCGCCGATCCGGTGTGGTGGTGGTTGCCGCGTGCAACCATCCCCAACACCTTGATCCAGCTATCAGGCGCGCCGGACGGTTGGATCGCCATTTAGTAATCCCGCCTCTCGACGGCGCATCCAGACTGTCTATTCTGAAGCATTACGGCCAAGTCGATCTCGATCACGCTCATGCAGAAGTGTTCGATCTCGCAAGTTCCGGTCTGTCGGGAGCCGATATCAGACGGATCACGCGTGACGCGAAACGAACTGCTCGTCGTCGCGATGAATCGCTGACGTCAGCCCACATTCTTGAGCACTTGCCGCCAGTAGTCGCTCTCCCGGACGATTACATCCAAGCCATCGCAGTCCACGAGGCGGGTCACGCAGTTGTGGCGGCCACAATGGGTTTTCCCGTAGGCGACATCCGACTGTCCAGTCACAAGATCGAAGGTGAACAAGTTAGCACCTTGGGTGAAGTCTCATATAGACATTCTGCATTCACCCGAAGGACGCGCGCCTTCTACCTTGACCAGATGTGCGTCTGCCTTGGTGGCGTGGCCGCGGAAACCGAGGTGTTCGGGTGCTTCTCGGATTTCTCGGCAGGCTCGGACGCTTCCGACCTGAACATCGTCACCCACCTTGCGACGATCGTCGAAGGGGCCATGGGCATGGGAAAAACCTTGATTGTTGAAGACCCGTCTCCCGGTCGTCTCGAAAGGCTTCGCGACTACAATCCGGCGCTCAGGCAGGATACCGATGCAGCGATCTCCGGCTCGTTCGACAGGGCAAAATCGATTATTTCAGAGAACCGTGCGGCTTTGGACGAGATCGTCGGAAAGCTAGTGGAAAAACGATCGTTACCGGGTCGTAACGTCTCTGAAATCCTTGAATGGCACCGAAGACCGAAAGTCAGTCTCACTAAGCCGCCTCGCCAAATAGCCATTTGAACGATACCGCCGTTGATACCCCTTGGTCACTCGCCGCGGAGAGACCCAGTGACTGACGGCATCAATTCCGGAAACATCGGAAAGTGAAGCGAAACAATGAAATTATGGATTGCCTCCGACCTCCATCTCGAATTCGGCAAACCCTTTGAGCACACCTTTCTACCCGGCGATGCCGATGTGTTCGTCTGCGCGGGCGACGTAATGACAAAGGGTGTGCTGCCGACCATCCAATGGTTTGCTGAAACCATCGCACGCCACATACCCGTCGTCTTCGTTGCCGGAAATCATGAGTTTTACTCAGCTTCCCTCGAAGATGGCATTCACGACGGACGGGAGTTCGCCGCTAAATATCCGAATATCCATTTTCTGGAAAACCAATCGGTTGATATCGGCGACGTGCGTTTTATTGGCTGCACCTTATGGACCGACTTCCGGCTCGGAGGGCGCGATCCGATTTTTGCAATGGAAGACGTCGCGAAGGGAATGAATGATTACAAGCGGATCAAATACCAGAAGCGGCCATTCAAGAAGCTCAAACCGATCCACACGTTGCGCAAACATCAGGAGAGCAAGGCGTTCATCGCTGCCGAACTTGCAGCCTGCACCGATAAGACCTCGGTCGTGTTAACGCATCACGCACCAGCCATTCGTTCCGTTTCCAGCTGGTACCGGAACGACCCTGTGGTTTCGGCATATGCCTCCCACCTTGAGCAACTGATCCTGGACGCGCAGCCGAAAATCTGGGTTCACGGCCATGTTCACCATCACAACGAGTACCGGATCGGTGAGACTCTCGTCCTGTCGAACCCGCGGGGATATCCGGGAGAGAGAACGGGCTTCAACCCTGAGCTCGTCGTAGAGGTCTAGTTCAGCTCGGGCAGCGATGGCGTCGAAAATGCCTACGAATGGAGGGACAGCCATTCGATGTGAGACACCTCAGAGGGAAAGCGTTTCAAATGGTGAGCAAGGGTCCCAACGGGTCAAATGACGACACGGTCGAGAGCAACGCAAGTCTGTCATTCGGCTCCGCGTTCGACGACATAGGCGTTCAGCCAATTAAACGAAGGAGCGTTAGGCGAGCTGGAAATGCCGACAACATCGCCGACGCGCCTCACCCTCAACCGCGCACCGTCAACTACGACAGCCTCGCGGAAACCATTGTCGTCGAATTCGTGAACGACGCTGTGTTCAAGGTGCCCGCGCGGGTCGTGCGAGACTTCATTGACGTCACTGACAGTGAAATCGCCGATGTAGAGTTGCAAGGTGAAAAACACCTACACTTGCGAGGTCGCGGCATAAGCCTTGAAATTGCAGTGCTTATCAGCGGAAGCTTCGTCCACTCACGCTTCATGGGCTCCGCAGAAACCGCCATCGAGCCTGGCGGGGAGCGAGAGCCATCAGTGCCGCTGTGGGTTGCTCCGGTCATTGAATTCCTCTCTGACAACTTGCCGGGCAGCAGCAAGACCCGTTGGTATCATGATTTTCTGACGCCCTATCAAGTCGCTTGCGAGACGCTCGTAGCACTGGGCCATGCCGATGAAACGGTGGACGGAGCGATACCGCGCCTCAATCCATCGCTGCCGGCAATACTGCCGCGGCTGGACGACGTTGCAGTGGCGATCCTATATCTAGCCGGACAATCCGGGTTGATCGTGTTCCTACCACCGACCGAGGACGAGCATCCTCGTCCCCCGGAAGACACTTTTGAGGCTCTACATCATTCTGAAGGCGCAAAACGAGCCGCGCGAGCTCATCCAAAGGTCATGAACATTCTTCGATTGCTCGGGATGCTTCACAACTACAATTGGACCGAGGCTGCGGAGACAGTGCTATGGCGAGAGAATCCTACGGAATGGGGCATTGACTTCACGAATGAGCCCCGCTTCCTGCGCGCGGTTGACGATGCATGCGATCACATGCCGGATGGCATCCGATACGCCATAGACCAGTTCTCCCAGATCACGGAAGCTGACATTGAGGTCTATACGTCAGTGAACGCCACCCAGGATGACCAGACGAAGTCCGTGTTTCGCTTGCCGCCTCAAACGCGTGAACAGGCGATCGATACCATACTCTGGATCAGAAGGTTCGACTTCGATGAATTGTTCTACAAGTTCTGGCGCATCGACGTTGGCTGGTTACCTCCGGAAGAGGCACGACGGGCACTGGAAATTTTCAACGACCCTCTTGCCATGGCAGTCAGGAAGCTTGTT
Organism: Rhizobium sp. 10N427; assembly: GCF_056394605.1. Classification (NCBI taxonomy): domain Bacteria; kingdom Pseudomonadati; phylum Pseudomonadota; class Alphaproteobacteria; order Hyphomicrobiales; family Rhizobiaceae; genus Rhizobium; species Rhizobium sp. 10N427. Next base: position 180,723 of record NZ_JBFTID010000002.1, read on the forward strand.
GCCGCCCGGCTCTACCCGCATTTACCGCATCTGGCAAATTGATGAATTCTGGGCACAATCTACCGTCGCCCCCACAAGGTCATCAAACAGAGCGCGTGCTTGGCGGGTTCGATCGAGATGGATGACGCCGGTCGCCTCAACTCACGAAAAACCAGAGCGTCGAGGTTCCCATCAGTATCGTCAATAGCTCAATTGAAATAGGGTCACGCGCGCCCACCGAAACGCGCGCCGGCACTTGCCGTCAACGCGAGCTTGCTTGATCATCATGTAATGCGGCAATTCACAAAAATGGCAGAACACGGATGACCGAGACCAACCATATGGAAAATAGATCAATTTCCGTGAAACAACGGAAGCTGGCTGCCAGCAGGCTGATGAAAATTTTGGATAGCTCCGGCGGTACCTTCACGAGGAGCGCCGAGGAGCTTTGCGAAGAGGCCGTCAACTTGATCATTGAGGGCGGCCTGCTGGACCTGCCACGGACATAGCCCGTCCTAAACTGTAAGCATATCTTCGCTATCGTCGTGTGGCGGCCTCGCCGAGCTCCAAGTCTCTTGAGCTTTAGTGTTCATTTGCTAAAATACCCCAATTCTGCCGCCCTCGCCGCCAACGGCCTGAGGTTTGGCGGTATCGTTCGATAAGGCTGCTTGGCCGCCATTGAAAAATTCGGACATTCGCACTGTGGAGACATGCTACACACCGATCGGTGAACCCCTCCGGTGATATGCCCTGGTCGCTAGCATTTTTGCGATTGCTTGTTCAGCTGGAAGAGGTGGATCGCCTTGCCGTGCCTCCCCCTCAACGATCCCATCAAATACACTGAGATGACCGGTGGCATCACACGCTCCGACAACGAAGTCCGCACACTCGCCGGCTTTCACCCTTATCAGTTCCAACATCCATCTTGCCCGACCGATGCCCGGAACCGGAAGCGGTTCACTTGGAAGCACGCTCACACGCCACCGTGTCGTTGCAGCCGTTGGCTGACCGTAGTCCGTCGCTTCCGTCTGGCGACGCCATCGTCGGACTACCAACCCCATGGTTCCGGTCCTTTCCGCGGCAAGCTGGAGACGGCGCGACGCCGTCATCGGCAAGCGAACCAATTCACCTATCACCGCACCGAGGCCACCGTAGGCAAGGGCTTCTTCCATCGAGGCCAAGACGTCTTCTTCCTTATCGCCTTCCACAAAAATGACGCGGTTCGGGTGAAGACCTACCTGGGCCAAGGCCGGGAAGAAGAGATCAGGTCGCGTGAGGCACCAGACGACCTGGCCCTTTGTCTGGGCGGCAATGCCTGCAACCATCAGCGCCGCGGCCGCGCCGTCGACGGTGCCCGCTCCTCCACCCGCAAACTCGTGCAGAGCGCCATAGGCCAATCCACCAGCCGGCAGGCGGTCGTCGATCTCCGGAATGCCTAACGGCAGGACATGCTTCTTGCGTGGGGAGGTGCCTTCGAGATGCTGGATGCGCTCCCGCAGCTCCGAGATCACAAGATTGGAGGCACCCTGCGCCATCGCGACCTCTGTCTATAACCGGGTTTCCATTTCGCCTCAAAGCGAGTATGTTCCCTTTTTGTTCCTGATCGATATGTGAGTCAATCGTGATGTTCGGGTCGAAATCGGCCATCCAATGACAGTCCTCAGCGGCTCTTCGAGCGATCAGGAAACGAATTCAAAGAGCTAACGAGCGTCCATCCACTGATGAGCACAATCGAAAAAATAAGAAAAAATTCCTCCGACGAGGACATTATTCTCCGACAGGTGCGCGGTCGCGTTCTGCGCGTCGACTGCCGGGCCTGCGACCGCAGTGACGACCTCGATCGGAAAGCTGTCGTGAAACGCCATGGCGCATCCATCTCGATGCAAGAGCTGCGTCGTCGGATCGGCCTCGGATGCGACCGCATGAATGCCGCCGACGGCATCGACAGATGCCAACTCACCATTTCTGCGAAACCCCAGAAGGAGGATTGAGCATGATCGACAACATCGTTTCATTCGAACACCGTCGTCTCGCCAGGTTGGATGGCACGCTATTCAGCCGCAGTGATGAAGAAGTCATGATCGCGAGCACCATCGCAAGCCTGGAGGCGCGGATCAGGGAGCGCGATACGGTCCGCGACTACATCGAACGGATGGAAACAGGAGAGATCATGCTGCATCCCGACGACGGCTGCGCCCCCTCGCCTTTGCCGCTTGCCCAACTTCTCGATCTTCTGTCCGGGTACGACCACATGCTGTCCGCCGAGATCGGCAGGCTTGAAGTCGAGAAGGAAAGCCTTCACGGTCCCTATCAGGATTGAGGAGGCTCCCGCATGTGCAATGCCTACAACGTCACCACCAATCAGCAGGCGATCCGGTCGTTCGTGTCTATCACCCACGACCATATCGGCAACATGGAGGACTCCATCGACGTCTATCCGGACCGCTTCGCGCCGATCGTCCGCAACAACGAAGACCGCCGTGAACTGACGATGGTCCGCTGGGGCATGCCCTCGTCCAACAAGGCACTGCTCGACGCCGCCAGCAAGCGGGCCGACAAGCTTCGCGCCAAAGGCAAGGACTTCGATTTCAACGAACTCCTCAAGATGGAGCCGGATGGCGGCACCACCAACATCCGCAACACATCCAGCACACACTGGAAACGGTGGCTTGGCGTGCAGAACCGTTGTGTGGTCCCCTTCACCCGCTTCGCCGAACCCGATCCGGCTAGCAAGGTTGAAGGCGGTCGCACCCCGAACGCCTGGTTCGCAGGCACCGGCGATGACCCGCTCATGTTCTTTGCCGGACTGTGGGTGAAGGATTGGACCAGCGTGCGCAAGGTCAAGGATGGTCTCGTTACCATTGACCTGTTTGCCTTCCTGACGACCGAGCCGAATGGCGTTGTCGCCCCGATTCATCAGAAAGCGATGCCCGTGATCCTCACGACGCAAGACAAGGTCGAGACCTGGCTCACCGCACCCTGGGAGGAAGCCAAGGCACTGCAGCGCCCGCTGCCGGACGACATGCTGAAAATCGAACCGGTGATGGACACTGTCATCTGAATTGGACCATTGCCGTGTCGCACGCGAACATAACCGAGAAAGAGTTTTTCCAGTTTATCCAAAGCCATGAAGGCAGGTGGGAGCTTGCCGATGGCCGGCCGGTCGAAGTGGCCAGCACAACCCAGCGTCATCGGGACATCACCTCGAACACACTCTCCTTGCTTCACACACTGTTGCGCCGCTCCTCATGCCGTCCAACAGCGATCCAGACTGGGGTGTCGACTAGGCAAGGGACGGTCCGATACCCAGATATCGTGGTTGACTGTGGGGCGCTCGATGACGACGCCTTAGTGGCGACCGAGCCAACTATAATCATTGAGCTCGTCCCACGTGCGGACCTCGAAAAACGGATGTTAGAATATGCGTCGACACCCGGAGCCACATGCGTTCTTCTCATTGACAGCGGATGCAAGCGGGTCGTGCTCTGCGATCGCGACAGCGAGGGCTGGGTCGAGAAGGCGTATCACAATGTCGACGACGTCATCAAACTGCCCATCGTCGACGTTGAACTTGCGCTGAGGGACGTTTATTTCGGAATCCAGTTTTGAGAAGCTGGTTCCGTGATGTCGAACATCCACCGAGCAATGGACGCGAAAACCGCTCTGAAACCTTTATGAGAGTATTTTGCCTCATCAAACTGAGGATCACCTATGGCTGACACATCGATCGAATGGACTGATGCTACCTGGAACCCGGTAGCTGGGTGCTCGATCATGAGCGCGGGCTGCACCAACTGTTATGCAATGCGCATGGCGGCCCGGCTCGACGCCATGGGGCTGGACAAGTACCGCGGACTGACGAGAAAAAGTGGCGGCCGCGCGAAGTGGACGGGAGAAATTCGCGTCGACGAAGCAGCATTAGCCATTCCCGGAACGTGGTCGAAACCCCGGAATGTCTTCGTGAACTCGATGTCCGATCTGTTCCATCCCGACGTCCCTGTCGACTTCATAAGGCGCGTCTGGGACACCATGGCCGGGACCGATCACCACACGTATCAAATCCTCACGAAACGTCCGGATCGAATGCGTGAGGTACTAAAGCGCGGCTTTCGAACATTGCCCAACGTGTGGCTCGGAACAAGTGTCGAAGACAGTCGGGTCATCGACCGCCTGGATGACCTACGAATGATCCCCGCAGCAGTCAGGTTTGTGTCTTTTGAACCGTTGATCGGTTCTGTCTCGGGCGGGTCGCTGGAGGGAATTCACTGGGCGATCGTCGGCGGCGAGTCCGGGCCGAATGCCCGACCATTGTCGCCAGCTTGGGTAGACGAAATCTTCGACATGTGCGCGGAGACTGACACGGCCTTCTTTTTCAAGCAGTGGGGCGGCAAGAACAAGAAGGCCACAGGAAGAACATACCGCCATCAGACATGGGATGAGATGCCGCGTTTGAGTATGTGACCAGCAATTTCGGTCGCCAAACGAACCGCAGCCTTGTTTGGGTTCGAGATCGCGAAGAACAAGGAGGCCATGGGCGCACCTCCTGGATGATAGAGCCTCATTGGCTTGAGAACCCCGCCCTTGAATACACTTCGCAGTCGGTTCCCTACCCAATCCTCGATGCGGTTCACGTCGACCGATCGTCGCTCCTCAACGATGGTACCGCTAAACATATCGAACTGATGAGTAGTTGTCTCGTACCATTCGTCGCGCCAACTCGTTGTCCCGAAAACCCTGTTCAGAATGGCGACTTTGCTCGCGTCCAGCCGATCGGGGTCTTTTGGAGCGTTGCGGTACAATCCGGACAGGGGGAAGAAATACCAGCAATCAAGCGCTTCGGTTCCGGCGATTGCGACGACGGTCTCCCATGTCACTTCCATTCCATAAGGATCGAGAAAAACCACGCCGCGTTTTCGTTCGCGTTGCCAGTCGTACCGCTTGCAGACCCTTTGAACGGCTGCATTGGCATCGTCCTCGCGTACCATCGCCCTGACATTGGGGTACTCCAAGAGCACCTTTCTCAGAGCAGCGGCACGTTCGGCGTCCTTCTCGACCAACATAACATGGTGAAACGAAGGGTCCGTTTCCAAAGCGATCCTGGCACTGCCCTGTGTCGTCACCTCGACGGTTGTCTCGTCGCCCTGCCCCATGAAAGGTAGGACAGCCCTGGTTTCTGTCCGACTACCGGTTCCCGCAAATGCATCGATATACATCCGCGCGAAGCCCTTGTTCTTCAACGCGATAGAGTATGCGTTGAGATACTGCCGGAGACAGTTCAACTTTCTCTCGGTTTCAGAGCTTCCAAAGTAATGCCGCTCGTCCAAGCTTCCCCGCCCACAAAATCGCGCATACCAATAGAAAGCAGTTTCTTTACCAGCGGGAGACAGTCAAGAGGATCGCGAAGCCAATGCCCGGCTACGTGGAAGAAACGAGCGATGCTAACAAAAATAATTCAAGACTTCACAAAACGATGGCACGGCGTCTTGAGGAACGATGACAACCACCGACGCGTTACTGAGTCGGTCGGGTGTAAGCGATATTGGAGCGGTGCTTTCCTCAACCCTCGACAATCCGAGGTCTCGCCAAGCCTCTGAGCTGTGACGCAGGATTAGAATCCCTTCATCGAACGCCAATCCCTCCCCACATTGCCTCGCGATAGACCACCGACGGGCTGTCGCTTATGTAGTTGTCTTACGCGCCGTCCGATGATGCGCTGTCCCATGTCTTGACAGAGCCGTGTCAAATGCCGGCGATATGGACGTCGGAGGCCCCTTCTTCGGTTGCAGTTCGCAGACCGGAACAGATTTTCCGTGCCCTCACTTTCTCGGGCCAGCTCTGAGCGCAAATCACCATCGTCCGATCGAATTGCAGGTCCGACCATAAATCCGGTCTTGGACAACGAGCTGAAGATTTGGACTGGACTGACTCCACCTTCCCGAATTCCGCAAAACTGTTTCCCTTTCCGGCATCTTTTTCCCACAAACTACCACTGCCATAAATATTGCGCGGAAAACGGAGGAGGAAAACCGTGATTAAATCCCTTAAAATGACTCTTGCGACCACCATTTGCCTGTCGGCTCTCGCCGCCAGCAATCCGTCCTATGCAGAGGAAATGAAGCTCGGCCTCTCGATGCCGACGCTTAACACGCCATTCTTTACGGTTCTGGTGAATGCCGCAACGGAACAGGCGAAGTCGGGCGGCGGCTCGGTCGTACAGACGACGAATGCCAATCGTGACGCCAGCCAGCAGGTCACCGACTTCCGCAACCTCATCAACGCCGGAGCGAACACCATCCTCGCAGGCGTCGTAGACCGCGCGGCAATCAAGCCGGCCCTCGACTATGCAAAGAGCAAGAATGTTCCTGTCGTCATCGTCGACGACAAGCCCGCAGCCGGCGACGTATACGCCGTAGTGCGCGCAGACAATCTGGCCATGGGTGCGCGCGCCGCTGAAGCGCTTGCTGCTGCAATGCCTGAGAAGAACGCCACCGTTCTTCACATTACGGGTGGATTGACCACGACCAACGGCCGTGACCGGAAGAACGGCTTCGATGAAGCATTCAAGAAGGCATCGACCGGCAAGGTTATCGAGCAGACCGCCAACTGGGAAGGCCCTCAGGCCGCAAACGTGGCCTCGACGGTCATGAGCGGTAACTCCGACATCGCAGGTATCTACCTGGCTACTGACACCCTATACTACGACCCGGTCTCGGCTGCACTCAAGTCGCGCGGCCGTCTCGTACCAGTTGGCGAGAAAGGTCACATTGCCATCGTCGCGATTGACGGCGGTTCGAGCGCACTCAAGGCCATTCGCGACGGCTTCCTGGATGCAACCGTTTCGCAGCCGGTCACTGATTATGCGAAGTACGGCGTAACCTACCTTCAGGCCGCCCTCGACGGCAAGGAAATGAAGGAAGGCGCAACGGATCACGGCAGCACTGTCGTTAAGGACGGCAAGTACTTCGTCGACAATCTGCAGTCCCCGGTCGTGACGAAAACGAACGTGGACGACACGAGCCTCTGGGGCAACGCGAAGTAACCATGAGTATTCGCCCCGAGATACCGCAGGGCCTAGACAGCCCGTCCGACCAGCTCGTTTCCATCGATAGCGCTGTAAAGCGTTTCGGCGGCACCGTCGCTTTGAACGGGTTGTCGATCACGATCAAGCGAGGCGAGTCTCACGCCTTGATTGGACGCAACGGCGCAGGAAAGTCCACACTCGTTTCGGTCCTCACCGGTTTGAGGACCATCGATTCAGGAACCTTTCTGCTGAACGGCCAGGCCCCTCCAGCCTTGAGCGACCGTGTCGCTTGGGGCAAAGCGGTGGCCTGCGTTTACCAGCACCGAACCCTCGTCCCCGACCTCACGGTCGCGGAGAACCTGTATCTCGGGCGATACCAGGGTAAACAGATGATCTCGTGGCGCGGTCTTAACCGCGAGGCTGCGGCCGCGCTCGAGAGCTGGAACATCCCGATCCTGCCGACGACCCCGGTCAGAGACCTTGGCGTTGGCGAAGCCCAGATGGTCGAGATCGCGCGCGCGCTTAGCCAGGGATCGCGTTTCGTTATTCTGGACGAACCGACGGCTCAGCTTATCGCGAGCGAGATCGATCAGTTGATCTCCCGCGTGAACGAGTTGAGAGAAAAAGGTGTCACCTTCCTTTTCATCTCACACCATCTCGACGAGGTGCCTCGCGTCTGCGACGCAGTGACGGTGCTGCGCAACGGCCGGGACGTGATGCATGGGGACGCCCACAAACTGACAACGTCGCAGATCGTGTCGGCAATGGTCGGCGACGAAGCTACCGGCAAGGCGCTGACCGCGACCGAAAAGGTATCACGGCCTGCCCTCGCCCCCGACACTAAGGTTGTTCTGAAAGCTAATCTCAAACTCGACGCTTGCGAAGACGCCTTTGACCTATCGCTCAAGGAAGGGGAAGTTGTCGGGTTTGCCGGTCACAACGGTTCCGGCACTCGACAAATCGCGCTCGCGCTTGCTGGCCACTATTCGAAGTGGTCGGGCGAATTCGTGCTGAACGGGCAGAAGGTCCAGAAGCCTTGGACGCCGCCCAAGGCGGTAAAGAGTGGTGTCGCCCTTCTGCCGGAGGATCGCATCAAGACAGGATTGGTAGGCGGGATGTCCATTGAGGACAACATGACCATGCCGAGCCTGAAGGCATTCACGAAGGGCCTGCTCATTGACCGAAAGGCGCGCAGGCAGTTCGCCGAGGAAAACAAAAAAGACCTCGGCGTTGTTTGCCATACGGTCAAACAAGCCGTCGGCGAACTCAGCGGTGGCAACCAACAAAAGGTTCTTTTGGGCTCTGCTCTGAGCACGAACCCAAGTGTGTTGATCCTGTTGCATCCGACGGCCGGTGTCGACATCGCATCGAAGGCCACCATTCTCGATATTGTCGAGCAGAGACGCCGCCAGGGATTGGCGGTCATCCTTGTCAGCGACGAACCAGAAGAGCTCGCTTTCTGCGACCGTGTACAGGTTTGGGTTCGCGGCAAGAAAGTAGTCGAACGTGGCGGAATGAACGAGCAAGAGCTCGTGTCGGCCATGGAAGGCTTTGATACATCTGCGGAGGAAAAATGACCCACACCCCAACAACGAGCGCCGCCGGAACGAATGTCCGTTCCCGCCGCCTGCTCAGTGATCTCTTTCAACCTGAATGGGCAATCCTGCCCGTTCTTGTCGTGGTTATGATCGTCGGCACGCTGCTCAACAGTGCGTTCCTATCCTACGACAATTTCTACGGCGTCGTTCAGCAGGCGAGCGAGCTCGGCATCCTGACGATGGGGCTGACCTTGGTTCTAATCGCCGGCAAGTTCGACCTTTCCCTTGAATCCACATTCGGCCTAGCGCCGATGGTTGGCGTATACTGCCTTCTTGACGCTGGCGGTTCCGGCTTGAATATCGCCAACTCCCCCATTCTCGCATTGCTCGTCATTTTCGCCGTAGGCGGAGTGATCGGTGCGTTCAACGGCGTGCTGGTAATTTACCTGAGGTTCAACGCGTTCATCGCGACGCTTGCGACATTGATCCTGCTGCGTGGCATTAGCTTGGGCTTGACGAGGGGCGAGACGCTTTCGGACCTTCCGGTTCTTCTGACCTTCGCAGGTGACTCCACCGTGGCCGGCGTCCCTGTTTCATTCCTGGTCGCCCTCACCTTGCTTGCCATCCTGACCGTCTTCATGTCACGCCACCGCATTGGCCGCATGCTCTATGCCGTTGGCGGCAACCAGCAAGCGGCCCGGGTCGCAGGTATCCCTGTCGAGCGTGTCTTGATGGGCGTGTTCGTTGCTGCGGGTGTGCTTGCGGCCCTCGCAGGCCTGCTGCAGGCTGGTCGCATTGCTTCGATCCCGTCGTCCCTTGGCCAGAACCTCATTTTCAATGCTTTCGCAGCGGCGGTTCTTGGTGGCGTCAGCCTCAATGGCGGTCGTGGTACGATCGCTGGCGCGTGCGGAGGCGTTCTCCTGCTGGTTCTCATCCAGGATGTGCTGGTCCTGTCGCAGGTGCCTGCCTACTGGATCAACGCGACGACAGGCGGCATTATTCTCATTGCGCTGTACATCAGCAAACTGAGCGGAGCCGACAGGGGGAATTGATCTCTCTGCTCGACGAGCCAAGCTCAAAATGGCGGCCCAGACGGCCGCCATTTCCATTTCTGAGCCTACATTGGCCGCGCGACGATCCCGGCGTTATTCCACCGGGGCAACGCTGCCAACAAGGTCAATTCGGTCATATTTGAAATGGCGATGACGGTCGGTCAGATGTTGAAATTATCCTGGCGGGATCAACAACTCGTACCGCGCTTGCGCTCGGAGCCCGCAACCTATTTTACAACGCCAGGAGGATACCGTGAATCAGCAAACGACCGCGTCTGCCGTCGAGATCGATATCTCGCAAATCGAGAAAGACGTCTTCGACGTCAAGCAGACAATGCTCAATTACGTCTGGTCGCTGGATACCAGCGATTGGGAGCGTCTGAGAAAGGTCTTTTCCGATGACATCGTATTCCGGGCAAGCAACATGGGTCACTACGTCGGCGGTGATGCGCTGGTTCGCGAATTTCAAAACCGAACTGTTCGGACGCCGATCCGCAGGCATATGCTGGTATCTCCGTACGTGAAGGTCGACGGCGACACTGCGGTCTACACGTCCTACGTCATCAATGTGCGTGTCCGTCCCCAGGCTCCTGGCGGAGAATATCACTGGGGCAGCGGCTACTACAAGAACTCGTTCCGACGCAGGCAGGACGGCACGTGGGAAATGTATGACTTCAAATGGGAGCAGACCCTGCTGGAGGGAAACTTGATGCTTATCCCTGCCATGGGCCAGATGATTTACCTGCCCGTAATGGACGCCTACTCCCAAGCTCCCTGGGGCGGGCCTACCGCTGACGCAACCGAACGCGACGCTTTGTCGAACAGTCGACAAGTCGCGGACATGATGGTCGGCTTGACACGCGCGGCGGACGCCAGGAATACGCAGAATGTAGGCGCGGCGTTGGTGGACGGCGTCGAACTAGTCATCAATGGCGGAACCTTAAATGGGCGCGCCAAAGCCGCCGCAACTCTGTCCCAGCGCGATGCAAAAAGTTGGCAGAATACGCTCCTCACAAACTCCCGCGTTTCCGTCGTAGGCAACTCGGCACGATATGGAGCCTACTATTACATCAACCCGGCCGCGGACCCGGAGAAGCCAGCAAGACATTTCGGTGGTCTTCTGACGGCGGAACTCAGCCACTCTTCCGGCGGGTGGAAGGTGGCAAAGCTGACGTTCACCCAGATGTGGGACCGTGATGAGAAGGTTCTGGACGATCGCGCTGCTTCCGTCAAAGCGAGCGAGCTGGCACGCTGGGTGTTCGGTCTGGAGGACAGCCGAGAGCAGCAACGGGACGAAGAAGAGGTCATGGCTCTAATGTCCCGTTACACTTGGGCTTACGACACAAACGACATCGAGTTGATGCGAGACATCTTTCACGAGGACGTCGACAGTTCGTTCCATATGGGCGCGAGCAGGTGGAACATCGGCCGCGAGGCTATCCTCGAAATGAACAAGGCTGGGCGGCCGACTGTTCGCCACGCTCAGCACTACGTCTACAATCTCGACGTCAAAATCGGGTTCGACGGCGAGTCGGCATTCCTCCGTTGCTACTCGAATACGCGCCGCACCCACGACGATAGCGGCCTTATAGAAATGGCTGGAGGACACTACGTCATGCATGCCCGGCGGTATGACGGTAAATGGAAGTTCGACATGTTCCGGTACACCCGAGCTCACGACCCGCATCTTTGAAACTAATGAGGGTGCTCCGACTAAGTTGAAGCACCCTCTTTGCAATGCAACCAGCCGCGATGGTGATTCACCCGTCCTTGAGTCCTCCAGCGGAAAGACCGGCCACGATTTGCTTCTGGGCGACAATAGTCAGGATCAGGATCGGTAGCGTCACAAGCAGCGCCGACGCGGCGAGCGGCCCCCAGGACACCTGTTCGAAAGCGATCGAATTGTAGACGGCTGACGGAAGCGTCTTCGCATCCTTTCCGCCCAATACAACCGAGAAGATGAAATTGTTCCAGGAAAAGATCGAGGCCAAAATGCCCGCGATGACAATGCCTGGCCGCGCCAACGGGACGGCAACATAGAGAAAGCTCTGCCATGGCGAGCAACCATCGACCAATGCCGCATCCTCGAGATCACCGGAGAGCCCCTCGAAATAGCCGATCATGATCCAAACGATGATCGGGATCGTGATCACAAGATGAGCAACGATAAGCCCCGCCAAACTGCCTACCAAGCCGATCGACGAGAAAACTATGTAGAGCGGGATCAGATACGACAGCGCCGGCGTCATTCGAGCGACGAGTATGAGGACAGCCAACTTCGCCAACTTGGAGCGGGCAATCCCATAGCCGGCCGGCACACCGACGGCCAAACCGATTAAAACGGCTCCTCCAGTGACTATCAGCGAGTTGAGAAGGGAGCTGCCGAAATTGTTGTTCTCGAAGACGTACTGGAAATTGGCGAGTGTCGGCGGATTCGGGATGAACACAGGCGGGAACGCCATGTTGTTCACTTCGGTTTTGAGGGCCAACGACAACATCCAGAAGAAGAAGAACGCGGCGGGCGAAATGAAAACGGCGACAGCTCCCACGAACAAGGCTTTTCGCCCAACGAATGACATCGTCTTCTTTTTCATTTTGCGTTCCACCTTGTAGTCTTGCGGATGTAGAGAAGGCCAAGGGATATCGCGACAATAATGGCGAAGAAGACCACCACGATGGCCGATGCGTAGCCGATGTTGTAGAAGGCGAATGCCTGCATGTAGAGGAAAAGGTTGATGGTCTCGGAAGCGGTTCCCGGGCCTCCAGAACTGATCACGAAAATCGTATCGAACGCTTTAAGGGCATCGACGATCCTGATAACGGCTGCCACAAGAATGTAGGGCCATAGAAGCGGAAAGGTAATGTGTCGAAACGTATGGAAGGCGTTCGCCCCGTCGATGCGAGCGGCCTCGTAAGGCTCCTGCGGTAGGCTGGCGAGACCGCCCAATACAATGAGCATGACGAGCGGCGTCCATTGCCAAACTTCAACGAGCACCAAGGTCGGGATGACAGTGTTTGGGTTAAATACCCATGCCTGGGCTGGGATACCCATCTGGACAAGGAGATAGTTCAATACGCCGAGCTGGGGATGGAACATCATCGTCCATACCAAGGCGATCGCGACCGGCGTTGCCATCATCGGCATGATGAATATGGTCCGAAAAAGTCCCCTGAGAGGAAACTCCCTTTCGAAAATCAACGCGGCCGCGGTCCCCAGCACAATGGGGATAACTGTGGCAAGCGCTGTGAAGTAGAGGGTGTGCCACAGCGCCTGCTGGAAGCGCGGGTCCTTCGCGAGTAAACGGTAGTTCTCTACACCCGCGAACGCCCAGCTTTCTCCCACCTTCCAAGAGCTGACCGACATAGCCAGCGTGAAAAGCCACGGGAACACAATGATCGCCGAGATCAGGACCACGGCCGGCAGCGCAAAGACCCAATAGCGCTGTCGACGGTCGATCTCCTTGCGTTTTCGGACCGCTGTCGTTGCTGACAGGCCCGGATTTGTCACGGTAGCCATTTACTTCTCGCTCGCTTCGAGGATCGGCTGGAAGGCTTCGGTCGCCGTCTTGAGTTCAGCCTCGACGTCAGCTCCGTTGATCATGTTGCTCAGAGCAATGCCGAAGGTGTCTCGAAACTCCGTGACAGGAATGACGTCGGGAAGGCTGGGACGGCCGATCTCCACGCACTTCGCCATCGTGTCGAAATATTCTCTCGGGAGATCGGACCCCGATATCGTATTGGGGTCCTTGAACGCGGAAATGCGGGCGGCGGAGCCTGAGCCGTTTTGAAGAAGGCGCACCTGGTTTGCCTTGTTCGCGTACCACTGCAGGAAGAGCCAAGCGGCTTCGCGCTTTTTGGATTCGCGTGCGATGCCGATGGCGGCGGAAAACAGGCCGGAAGCCGCACCTTTCGGACCAGGTGGGATTGTCATGTACCCCACTTTCCCCGCGATCTTGGACGTCGTCTTCGATTCCAATGGTCGAGCCCAAGCTGTGGAATCCAGCCACATGGCAGCGAAGCCCTGCGAAAAAGTGGTTTGACACTCGTTGAAATTGAAGCCTGAAACCCCGACCGGACCGTAGTCTTTGAGCAGGGTCTGATAGAGCTTTGCCGCCGCAATAGCCTCGGGCGAAGTGGTGTTGAGCTTGCCGTCTGCGTCGACCGCCTGCTCGCCCCAGCCGAACATGAAGTTGGTCCAAACGGGAACATTTGCGTTCTTGAGACCTCGGGCGACGAACCCAGCCACGCCGTTCGAAGGATCATGCAGCGCCGCCGCTGCAGTGGCGATCTCCTCCATCGACTTGGGCAGTGGGACGTTCTTTTTCTCAAAGAGCTCTTTGTTGTAGTAGAGAAGGAAGTAGTCGAGCGTAAATGGCAGCGAATCCATCTGGCCGTCGCGCTGCGTCGAAGTCTGGATCGCGCCCGGAGCGAAGTCCGCAAAATCAAACTCTGGGGACGTCAACGCCGGATCGTTGATCATGGGCTTGAGGTCGGCAAACCATTTGCCTTTGGCTGCAAGCCGCTTCTGGACCATCAATGTTAGTTCGGAGACGTCGAACGTCGGATTCCCCGATCCGAACTCGATCACGAGCTTCTGACGATGCTGCTGCTCAGGGATAATTTCCGGAGACACTGTTATACCGGTCAGGTCCGTAAACTCGTTGAGGTTCGCGAGCAACAGATCGTTGGCCGGCTTCTTGATGAAAAGGCCGTCGATCTTCGTGCCGGAGTATTTCTTCCAGTCGAACGCTCCTTGCGCGCCCGCTGATCCGGCGTGTCCGATCCCTCCCGCCAACAGCGGAAGGCCAGCGATGCCTTTCAAGACGGTACGGCGACTGGTTGAATGAATGACCATTTCCATCCTCCTCGATGATTTTGATTTTGATCTGCGGATGCGATCCACCCGACAGAAGCTGCAACGCGTCTGCTAGAGCCTGCGCCCGGTGGACGGTTCAAACAGGTAGATTTGCGCCGGGTCGACACGCAGCTGCAAACGGGTGCCCGGCTTGTGAGCCCACTTCTGTCGGAACACGCCGGTGATATCCTGGCCCCCAACTCGAAAAAGCACGTGTGTTTCCGATCCGGTCGGTTCAACGACCACGACATCTGCCGGGAAGCCGTTGTCGGAGACTTCGAGATGTTCGGGGCGAATGCCGACCTTCACGACGCCTGCATCAGTTGCGGCACTTACTGGAAGCGGTAGGACTGCGTTGCCGGCTGCCAGCTGTACGGCCGGCCTGTCTCCCAATATGACCTCGCCATCGAGAACACTCATGGATGGCGATCCGATGAATGTCGCCACAAAGAGGTTCACTGGGTTCTCGTAGAGGTCGATTGGCGATCCAACCTGCTCGACACGACCGTCCCTCATAACCACAATTCGATCGGCCATTGTCATCGCTTCGATCTGATCGTGGGTCACGTAGACGGTGGTGACCCCCAGTTTTTGATGGAGTTCCTTGATCTCCGCACGCATCGCAACACGTAGTTTGGCATCGAGATTGCTCAAGGGCTCGTCGAACAGGAACACCTTGGGGTTACGAACGATCGCGCGGCCCATGGCCACGCGCTGGCGTTGGCCGCCGGACAGTTGACGTGGATAACGGTCGAGCATTTTCTCAAGGCCGAGAATTGCAGCCGCTCGCCGGACCTTTTCCTCCCGAGCCGGCTTGGGAAGGCCGCGGAGTTTGAGCGCGAACGACATGTTGTCGCCGACGGTCATATGCGGGTAGAGCGCGTAGCTCTGGAACACCATGGCGATATCGCGTTCCTTTGGCTCGAGATCGTTGACGACAGTGTTTCCGATGAAGATGTCGCCATCGCTGATGGCCTCCAGGCCGGCAATCATCCTCAAAAGCGTCGACTTGCCACAGCCGGAAGGCCCAACGAGAACGACAAATTCGCCGTCCTTAATGTCCAGTGAGACTTGGTGGAGCACCTTGAGCGCACCATAGCTTTTCTGAACATTCTGCAGCTCCAACTTGGCCATATTTTCCCCTCTCGAAAGCACGCTCTTGTCTCCATTCGACAGATCGTCGCAACACTGAAAGACCGAGCGCTCCCGAAACCAGAGACGATCGGTCTCTCTGTTTCGTTTTCTAATTTACGTTGGAAAAATCCTGCCGACGGCCTCGAACCAAGTCGACCCGAACAATGTCCAAACTGAACAACTGCTATTTTGCCGGTACAAGTGGGCAACGTTAGACAGTTTGGCAGCAATCAAGACTGGGCACGACGAACGCCGCATCCGGAGATAGGACCTTCAATGCTCTACCTTGCGATCTGCAGAGACAGACCCGACGCCCTGCCACTTAGACTGGAGACGCGACCCAAACATCTTGAGTTCCTGGAGAATCTGAAAGCGAAGGGTATCGTGAAGATGGCGGGTCCCTATCTCGACGACGACGGGAAGCCCTGCGGCACAGTCGCCGTCTATGATCTCCGGTCGAAACAGGAGGCCGAGAAGCTTTCTTCTGCCGACCCCTACTCTATCGCGGGCCTTTTCGAGACCGTCGAAATACGGCCGTACAACTGGGTTATCAACAGACCGGACTGACCGTCACGCTCACGGGATGCTCCGTGTCGATCGACAAGACTCGCATGGAGGCATCGATGATCACCGACATTCCCTTTGTTCCGGACATTGGTTTTCAGCCGGAAGTAACCCCATTCTTTGACGCTCATAGCCACACTTTCAGCTACGTCGTGCAAGACCCAGGATCAACGCGCTGCGCCGTCTTCGATTGCGTTCTCGATATCGACTACGCGGCCGGCAGACTTGGCTATGCAGGTGCAGACGCGATCATCCGGCATATCGAGCGTGAGAAATTGACAGTCGATTGGCTGGTCGAAACCCATGTTCACGCGGATCACCTTTCAGCCGCGCCGTACCTAAGAGACCGCGTCGGAGGCATGCTCGGGATCGGGGCCAAGATTCTCGTTGTACAAGATTACTTCGGGAAGGTGTTCAACGAGGGCACGGACTTCCAACGAGACGGTTCCCAGTTCGACAGGCTCTTCGTGGACGGTGATCGGTACGAGATAGGCGGGATGACGGCGCGAGTATTGGAAACACCCGGACATACGCCTGCATGCACGAGCCATGTCGTCGGCGACTCGGTTTTTGTCGGCGATACGCTCTTCATGCCGGACGCCGGTACCGCACGGGCAGATTTTCCAGGAGGCGACGCCAGAACACTCTATCGGTCCATCCGCCGCCTGCTTACTCTCCCCGAAGAAATGCGTATCTTCGTATGTCACGATTATGGGCCAAACGGCCGGGAAGTGACGCACCAGACGACCGTGGGCGCGGAGTTGCGCGACAACATTCATGTGGGTACTGCATCCAGCGAGGACGAATTTGTGGCATGGCGAAACCAACGGGATTCGACGCTGCCGATGCCTCAGCTGATTATTCCATCACTCCAGGTTAACATGAAGGGTGGGAACCTACCCGAGCCACAGGGCAATGGTCGGCGTTTTTTCAAGGTTCCGATCGACGGTCTATAGGTTTGGATGCCAACGGGCTGTGCTGTTTTGGTTCTACAAGCCCTCACTCAAAGGAGATCGCCTGTGTCTCAGCCCATATTGTTTACCCCGTTTCACGTCGGTGGCCTGGAGCTGGAAAACCGGATCGTAATCGCTCCGATGTGCCAGTACTCCGCCGTCGACGGCTGCATGACTGACTGGCATCTGATTCACTTGGGACAACTCGCCCTGTCCGGGGCTGCGCTACTCACGATTGAGGCGACAGCCGTCACACCGGAAGGTCGGATTTCGTACGCGGACGTCGGCCTCTACGACGACGCCACAGAAAAGGCGATGGATTCGACAGTCTCTTCAATTCGGAAATGGTCGAAGATACCGATAGCCATTCAGCTCGCCCATGCAGGACGGAAGGCGTCAACCGAGAAGCCGTGGCTTGGCGAGGCCCAAATTACGCCGGATCGCCCGAACGGTTGGCAGACAGTCGCTCCGTCAGCCCTACCCATGTATTCAAGCTATCTGCCACCGTTGGCTCTCGATCGCCAGGATATGGCGAGCGTACGTGAGGCCTTTGCCTCCGCGGCCCGTCGAGCGGACCGTATCGGCATAGACGCGTTCCAGATTCATGCTGCGCATGGATACCTACTGCACGAATTCCTGTCGCCACATTCGAACCACCGAACAGACGAATACGGCGGCCCGATCGAGAATCGCATGCGTTTTCCACTCGAGGTATTCGAGACTGTTCGCGAAGCTGTTTCGCCTAGCAAACCGGTGACGGTCCGCTTATCGGCATCTGACTGGGTCGCCGGCGGTTGGAACCTCGAGCAAACCATCCAATTCAGCCGACGGCTCGAGGAGATTGGTTGTGCCGCAATTCACGTTTCCAGTGGTGGCCTTCATCCTGATCAAAAAATCCCGGTTGGACCCAACTATCAGGTTCCCCTCGCCCGGGCGATCAAGCAATCGGTCGCAATGCCAGTTGTTGCAGTCGGCATGATCACCGAGCCCACGCAGGCTGAAGCAATCGTCGCAACCGGGGATGCTGACTTTGTCGCGATCGCCAGAGCGGCGTTATACGATCCGCGATGGCCGTGGCACGCCGCGGCAGCGCTCGGCGCACAAGTGACCGCGCCTCCTCAGTACTTCCGTTGCCAGCCTCCACAGCACAAGGCGCTCTTCAAGAGCTAAGCGACCACTTCGCTGGCAGCTCCGGATCGGAGAAACGCCTCGAACTCCTTTGCAGCGGCCGTCAGGTGACGCTCCTTGTGTCGGAGAAGCGTAAATTCACGCGGAGGGAGATCAAAATCCAACCTGCGCAATTGTCCATTCTCGAGGAACGGCGCAACGATCGATTCCGAGAGCGCGGTGATGCAGTTTCCGCCTCGCACCGCCGCGAGCAGCGCCTCGTTAGATGGCAACGTCAATGAGACCTTGAGGCTTTCCGGGTCGATGTCCATATCACGGAGACCTCGTTCAAGCATATCCCGCGTACCTGAGCCACGCTCTCGCATGACCCAGCAAATTTCTCTGAGTTCGGACGCCTTGCACTTTCCGGGACTGCCACCCGCCGCGACAATGACAAGCTTGTCGGTTGCGACGGTAACGGTGAATAAAGCGGGTCGATCAATGGTTCCTTCTATGAAGCCGAGATCAGCATCGCCATCAGTCACGCCGTCGGCAACCGTGGTGGTGTTGCCTATTTGAAGATTCACCTGAATACCCGGGTAGGTCCGAGCAAAGGCCAGCAAACGGGATGGAAGCCAATGGTTTGAAATCGTCTGGCTGGCCTGGATGTCCAAGACTCCGGTGCTGAGATTCCCTAGTTCGTTCAGAACGGCTTCGGTGGCTTTAACCTTCGCTAATGTTTCCTTGGCCTCTCGTAGAAGGACCCTCCCTTCGCGGGTGAGCTTGATGCCACGACCGACGCGATCAAACAGCGTGACGCGGTAGAAATTCTCTAGGGCCTTTATGGATGCACTGACTGCAGAAGGCGTCAGACCGATAGCCGCCGCGCCTTGCGTGAGGTGCTCACGCTCCGCAACGGCGACGAAAATGTACAACTGTTCAAACGTCATAGGGAATGTTCGGTCCAGCCGAATAGAATGTCAACTATTATCCGATGGAGAATAATGAAAGAGAACAATAGCCTGAGATAGTCAAACTATTTGGAGGCTTCATGTTGTCCGGGTGCAAATTCTTAGCATATGTTCCCGGCATCTCTGCATCAGCAGCAGTCACGGTGCTTGCATATGGAGCAGTCTGGCTGGAGACCGTCGTTTTCCATGACGTTCTCCTGGATGGCCTGGTCTTCGCCATTGTTTTTGGCACCCTGTTTCATACGTTTGCGGGCCTCCCAGATACGTTTCGGGCGGGTGTTGCGTTTTCGAGCAAGTATCTCCTGGAGCTTGCCATTGTCCTTTTGGGAGCGTCGGTCAGTGTTCGCACGGTAGCGGAAGCAGGTTTGCCGATGCTGGCCGTCGTCGCCGTAACGGTCCTAGTGTCACTGATCATCAGTTACAGCATCTGTCGGCTGCTCGGTCTTCGCGATCAGTTGGCCACGCTGGTCGCATGTGGAAACTCTATATGTGGAAATTCCGCCATCGTCGCGGCGGCTCCTGTGATCGGAGCGAAGTCCGACGATGTCGCGGCCTCGATCGCCTTCACCGCTGCGCTGGGCATTGTCGTCGTTCTCCTCCTTCCCCCCGTGTTCGCGCTCACGCACCTAAGTGAGTGGCAGTACGGCATACTGGCCGGAATGACCGTCTACGCGGTTCCGCAGGTTCTTGCAGCAACGGCACCTGTCGGCGTGGTGAGCGTGCAGATAGGCACTCTCGTCAAGCTGATCAGGGTGCTTATGCTGGGACCCGTTGTGCTTCTGCTGCGGCTGAAGCAAGGAGCCGGCGAGCACCGTCGCCCCTCGGCGCTGACCCTTATTCCGTGGTTCATCGTTGGCTTCTTCGCAATGATGCTCGTGCGGACGGCAGGACTGCTACCACCCTCCGCTGTCGAAGCAGCGAAAGAAGGATCGACTATCCTCACCATCGTATCGATGGCCGCCTTGGGACTTTCCGTGAACATGCGCACGGTTTTCGCCTCCGGCGGGAGGGTTCTTCTGGCCGGCGTGCTTTCAATCATCGCACTTGCGTGCCTGAGTCTCGTCGGACTCGCGATCCTTCATGTCAGCTAAGGTTTGCCGTCGGGCGGTCATCGATCGATACCCATTGCCCGCGCAGCTATCTCGAAGCTTCGACAACGCGCGTCCACGTCGTAGATACGGGCGTCTATCATAAGCTCATCCGCGCCTGTGATGTCGGCAAACTGGCGCAACCAATTACCCACCTGCTCCTCCGTCCCGGCAACCGAGCAGGCTAGCTCTTGGTCGAGGCCATAACGGCGCTCCTGGGACAGAGTTTCGAGGTATCCTTCGACCGGTCTCGGTAGCAAACCCGGTCGTCCGGCATGTAAGTTCGCAACCCATTGCTGGTGCGAACTGGCAAGATATAAAGCTTCGTCCTCGCTTTCAGCTGCGAAAACGCAGACGCCGGCGATCAGATAGGGTTCAGCCAACCTCTCTGACGGGCTAAAATTCTCACGGTAAAGCTCGATCGCCTTCATCAAATGGCGAGGGGCAAAATGCGACGCGAAGGCGAACGGCAGGCCGAGTTGTCCTGCGAGCTGAGCTCCATAGAAGCTGGAGCCTAGAATCCAGACGGGCACGTCATGCCGCCCGGGCAAGGCGCGCGCCGGCTGTCTCGAATTATCTTCCAGATAGTCGAGGACGGCGATCACGTCATCCGCGAACTCTCTTCCATGAGCGTGACCTCGAAGGGCTTGGATCGTAGCGGCATTCGCACCCGGCGCTCTGCCTACACCGAGATCAATGCGGCCGGGATAGATTTCTTGAAGGGTCCCGAACTGCTCCGCGACGACGAGCGCAGTATGGTTGGGAAGCATCATTCCACCAGAGCCAACCTTGATGGTCGACGTGCCGGCCGCGACATGTGAGATGATTAGGGTCGTCGCTGCGGACCCGATACCTGGCATGTTATGGTGCTCGGCGATCCAGTATCGGCTATATCCGGCACGCTCCGCACACTGAGCGTACTTCACGGTATCATTCAGCGAGTCCGCGAGACTTCGTCCCTCGCCTATCATAATCAAATCCAAAACAGACAGCGCAACCACTCTCGAGCAAGCCTCCAGTTGGTAATTGGCCCGATCCGAACCGGCAACGGCTTCATCGGATCGACATCCAGGACGCGGGCCATTATCTCGCGCCGGCAACCCCAGGCGACACTCGATGTCTAACTAATATCCGGCATGACAGACGAAAAGCCCAAGCAGCGCGTCTGTGTGTAGCGCGCAGGTCTACCTCGCCGCCATCGCGGCAGCCCTATCCAAGCCGTCCAGCTGCGGCGACCTCGATCAGGCGATCAACAACATGCCTAATCTTAGGACTGAGATGCGACGTCTCCGGCCAAAGCGCGTGGACGTCGACGCGACAATTGGACTGCTCCGCGAGGAGCTGCACTAGCTCGCCTCTTTCGATATGGGGTCCGACAATCGAACTTGGGAGTTGGCAAATGCCAAAGCCTGCCACCGCGCTTTGGAGGATGGCGTCTCCGTCCCCAAGTTCATAGGTGGGCGGAGGTTGAAACCGATACTTTTCGCCGTTCACCATCAGCTGCCAGTTAAGAGGGCGTCCGCGGCGATAGCCTACAATGCAGCTGTGGTTCATGAGGTCTTCGGCTGTTTCTGGCTCGCCTCGGACCTTGAGGTAAGACGGTGCCGCGCATGTCATGAGCGTCTGCGTCGAGAGCTTTCGCGCGATCATCCCGTCCGAATTCGTCAAATCGCCAAAGCGGATGACAAGGTCAATCCCTTCAGCAATGGGATCGATGACGTGGTCGGTAAAGGTAAGCTTCAATTGAAGGTGGGGATAAGGACGAGCGATCTCTAGGAGGATCGGCAACATTATCTGGCGACCGAAAGACACCGGCATGTCGATGTGGAGCCGTCCAGTAAGATTGCGGCGGCTTGTGGTCAGGGCGGCTTCCACGCCTAGAATTTCGTCCAGAGCATGCGCACAGGTCGCAAAGTAGCTCTCCCCGTCCGGCGTGAGAGCCATGCGTCGAGTTGTCCGATTGATCAATTGCATGCCAAGACGGTCTTCCAGCCGGGCAATGCTTTTTCCCACCGCCGACTTGCTCACGCCCAGTTTCACCGCAGCCGCGGAAAATGTCCCGGCTTTCGCGGCGGCAACGAAAGCGACGACGGAGCTTAGGTGATCAAATTCAGACATGAGAGACCTTCTGGTAGAGCCAAAGGAAACAATACCGGGGTTCTAGCCCTTATATCCGAACTCTAGCAAGACAAGCGCGGTCTCGCGTCAACAACGCGCGAAGGCGTGAGGCATTTGACCTCACGCCTTCGAACATTGCCTGCGGCAGTGAAATCCGAAATTACAGGACGAGGAATCCGCCGTCGATCACGAGTTCCGTGCCGGTGATGTAGCTTGCCTCGTCGGAGGCGAGGAACACGACGCCGTAAGCGACTTCTTCGACTGTTCCAATGCGGCCCAGCGGAATCTGCTCCATCTTGTCCTTGAAGGCGACTTCCGAAGGAACCACAGGCTTGTTATCCTTCTGAAGCATTCGCGGCATGAACCCAGGATGCACCGAATTCACGCGGATATTGTCCTTGCCGTACATTGCCGCGCACTGCTTCGTGTAATTCCAGACCGCGCCCTTCGACACGCCGTATACCGGATTGTTGACCGCGTCGCCCGACAAGGATGCGATCGACGCGATATTGACGATCGAACCCTTCCCCACCTTCCTCATTTCCTTCACGGCCAGCTTGGTGCCGATGAAGACGCTTGTCATGTTGATTTTCATGACATGGTTCCAGTCGTCGACGCTTTCGAAGTCGTAATCGCGCGCACCGATCCCTGCGTTGTTGACGAGAATGTCCAGCCTCCCGAATTTCTGGGTCGTCTTGGAGATAGCCCGCACCCAATCATCTTCGTTCGAGACGTCGACGCGTTCGAAGATCGCCGTGCCGCCCTCACGCTCAACGCGATCCAGGACCGGCTGGGCCAAGTCCTCTCGTACGTCGAGGACGCACACTTTCGCGCCCTCCTTGGCAAACATGGCCACCTCGGCAGCGCCCATACCGTTGGCTCCGCCCGAAATGATCGCGACCTTGCCGTTCAGCCTTCCAGTCATTCACCGTCTCCAATTCTTCCAGAACCAAGTAGAGGTCGTATCCATCAAGCTGCAAAGTTCGACGAAGCACCAGATTCCAAATGATCATTTTGGCCATGCCGATGTCGGACCCGGAAAAAGGCCATTTTGAACATTTGCAAACTTCAGTCACCGGCCTGATCGACCAAGATGGTGGCAATCGCAACGCGCTTCATCAGGCGCATCGAACACTTGGAATGGTTATGCCGATGTCTCTTCAGGATTTTCCCTCACTCGTTTCGGTGGACTGGCTGTCAGCAAATCTTGGCCGCAGCGATTTGGTTGTGGTCGACGGCTCGTTCAAGCTACCCGGCGCGACGCCGATAGCTGAAGAAGACTTCGAGAGCCGGCATATTCAAGGGGCCGTCTTCTTCGACGTGGACCGTGTCGCAGACCACGACAGTTCCCTTCCTCACATGCTGCCCGACGAAAATCGCTTCGCAGCCTCTATGGAAGACCTGGGAATTTCCAACGAGACTTTCGTGGTCGTCTACGACACCGTCGGGCTTATGTCGGCAGGACGGGTTTGGTGGATGCTTCGCGCCTTCGGCCATCAACGAGTGGCTGTTCTGAACGGCGGGCTGCGGAGTTGGCTTGCGGACGGGCATCCAGTTACCGGCCAATACGAGCAGCCGCACCGGGGCACCTACACCGCCCGCCTGCGAAAGGAACTCGTGGCTAACCGCGGCCAGCTGATGAAAAACCTCACCTCGAGAAAACGGCAGGTGTTCGACGCCCGATCCGCGCCGCGCTTCAACGGACGCGAGCCCGAGCCGAGGCAGGGACTTCGCTCGGGTCATATTCCGGGAAGCTACAACGTGCCCTTCAACGAACTGACCGACTCTGCCACCGGCAAGGTCAAGTCGGTGCAGGCGCTCAGAGATATATTTGACATTCGGCAGATTGACTGGCAGCAGCCGACCGTGGCGACTTGCGGCTCTGGAGTGACCGCCTGCGCGATCGCTTTCGCCCTTCATCTCTGTGGCAAGGACGATGTAGCAGTTTACGATGGTGCTTGGGCCGAGTGGGGTATGCCCGGCTTGACGCCCGTTGAAGCACGCGGGTGACGCGATGTCCGTAAAAACGTTCGTCGAGCGCCTCGCTGCAATCCTACCGAAAGACAGAGTCCTTACTGATCGATTTTCTCGTACCATCTTCGGCGCGGACGCTAGCCCCTATCAGCTTCTGCCTGAGGCAGTCGTAATCGTGGATAACGAGGCTGAGGTTGCCGATCTGTGCAAAGTGGCGAGCAACACCGGGACGGCCATCACATTCCGTGCCGCCGGTACGAGCCTCTCAGGCCAGGCTGTAACGGATTCCGTTCTGGTCAAACTCAGCGCGACCGGCTGGCGCAAGTTCGAACAGCGAGACGGCGGGCATGCCGTATGCGTCGGCCCCGGCCTCGTGGGCGGGCATGTCAACGCTCGCCTGGCCGCTTCGAACCGAAAGATTGGCCCCGACCCGGCGTCTCTCGCCACAGCCATGATGGGCGGGATTGCGGCCAACAATTCGAGCGGCATGTGTTGCGGGACAGCCTTCAACACCTATCAGACGCTTCGTTCCCTCCGGGTGGTGCTCGCCGACGGTAGTACACTCGACACGGGGAGCGATGAGAGCCGAGCGGCGTTCACCCAAAGCCATTCATCGCTCCTGACAGAGCTTTCCAAACTAGCGGCAGAAGTCCGGTCCGATCCGGGCTTGGTCTCGATGATCAAGCATAAGTACGCGATCAAGAACACGATCGGGTACCAGCTCAATGCCTTCGTCGACTTCGATGATCCCTATGACATACTCGCGCATCTGATGGTGGGATCGGAGGGAACTCTCGGCTTCATCAGCGAACTTACGTTGGATACCGTCGAAGACCCTCCGAACAAGTCCGCCGCGCTGGTGTTCTACGCTGACATGGACGCAGCCTGCTCCGCGGCGACGGCCCTCAAAACCAGTCCGGTTTCAGCCGTCGAATTCATGGATTATCCATCCCTGCTCTCGGTAAAGGGCAGACCCGGCGTCCCGGCTGAAATCGACCAGCTCCCGGTCGGCACTTCCGCCCTTCTCGTTGACGTCCGCGGGGCGACCGTCGCGGCGCTTGAAGCTAATGTGAGTTCGGTGATGTCCGTACTCGGTGAGTACCGGCCGACGTACCCGGTCCGGTTCGCCAGTGACCGAACGACATATGAGAAGCACTGGAACGTGCGCAAGGGACTGCTCCCCGCCGTTGGCGGAGAACGACCGGCAGGAACCACCGTGATCGTCGAGGACGTCGCGGTGCCTCTGGACAAGCTTGCGCTTGCGGCGACTGACCTTCGCCGACTCTTCGACAGGCTCGGATACTCGACTGCCGTCATTTTCGGCCATGCCCTTGATGGTAACCTCCATATCGTTTTTCCGCAGGGTTTCGATTCAGAGGCCGAGGTCGCCCGTTATGCGGAACTGGTCGACACCATGGCCGCTTTGGTCATTGAACGCTATCAGGGATCGCTGAAGGCCGAGCATGGCACCGGCCGTGCAATGGCTCCTTTCGTGGAATTGGAATGGGGTGCGACTGCATACGCTCTGATGAAGCGTATCAAATCGACGTTCGATCCCCACGGAGTTTTGAACCCCAACGTCATAATCTCCCAGGATGCCGAGATACACCTCAAGCACATGAAGCAACTGCCGCCGACCGACCCCCTGATCGACAAATGCATCGAATGCGGCTTTTGCGAACCGGTTTGCCCATCGCGGGCGCTTACTACGACGCCGCGGCAGCGGATCGTCGCAACCCGTGCCTTGAGTGCGGAACAGCACACCGACCCAGCTTTTTCTAAAAGCTATCGATATAGCGCGATCGACACCTGCGCGGGCGACGGTCTATGCGCCGGAAGATGTCCAGTTGGCATCGACACCGGAGCAATGATGAGGCAGAAGCGAGAAGAGCGTCACGGTCGCCTTGGACGCCGAAGCGCTGCGGTGATCGAGAACCATATCGGGGCGGCATCGTCCGTCGCGCGATTGGCCCTCGGCACAGCTTGTGGCACCCGCGACATTATTGGCGACACCGCGATGCGCGGCATTTCGGAGGGGCTGAGGTCCGTAACCGGAGGCCGCACTCCTCGTTGGACCAAGTTCATGCCTCGCGCCGGGGCAAAGCCGCACAATTCCCAGGCTGGCGACGAGAGGCCTCGGGTCGTGCTCTTTACAAGCTGCGTTAGTTCCGTGATGGGTCCGGCTCGTGCGGCTCCCGACGAACGACCGCTCTGGAGCTGCATGGAATCCCTGCTCTCCAAGGCTGGCTACGACCCGGTTATTCTAACCGCAGCGGACAGCGCGTGCTGTGGCATGCCTTTCAAGAGCAAGGGCTTTCCTGCTCAGGCCCAATCAAGCATGGAGACGCTTGAGGCCACTCTACTGAAAGCGAGCCGCGGCGGCATCGATCCGGTTATTTGCGATACCAGTCCCTGTACCCAGCAGATGTTGAGCAGCCTCAAAGGTAGCATCACGGTGATCGACGTCGTCGAGGCCCTGGCAACGCTTGTCGTGCCACGGGTCGAGATCGCACGAAAGGCTTCGTCTGTGGCGCTCCACATCACCTGTAGCTCACGAAAGATGGGGCACGCGTCGATGTTGCAGCACCTTGCGGCAGCCTGCGCAGACCGCGTTACGGTGCCCCAGGAAATTGAGTGCTGCGGTTTCGCGGGTGACAAAGGCTTCAATGTACCGGAACTGAACGCGAGCGCGCTCCGAACCCTGCGATCCCAGCTTCCGGCAGATTGTAGCGTTGGGTACTCGTCCAGCCGCACGTGCGAAATCGGTCTGTCGACGCATTCCGACCGCCACTACCAGTCGATCGCCTATCTGCTCGACTGGTGCACTGAGGCAATCGCTCCTCAGGACTACGCCTCCCAAGCACCTGCGATCGCTTCCATAAGCTAGTTCGAGAAACGACCATGATCGAGACGATTTCGGCGGTGCTGTCAGGCACCGCGGTGGGGTTCATTCTTGGAATGTTGGGTGGTGGCGGTTCGATACTTGCCACGCCTCTCCTGCTGTATGTCGTCGGAATGCCTCCGCACACGGCGATTGGCACGGGAGCCTTTGCCGTCTCGGCGAGTGCCTACATAAATCTAGTAAATCACGCGAAGAAAGGGCATGTGATATGGAGGTGTGCGCTACCCTTCTCCGTGGTCGGCGTCCTCGGCGCATTCGTCGGTTCGACAATTGGAAAGAACGTCGACAGCACTGCCCTGCTCTTCTTGTTTGGGCTCATGATGTTTGCCATCGGCCTATTGATGCTTCGGCCCACGAGACTGAGGAAGCCCCCACTCGCCGCGGGCAGTGACAACCTCCCCGCCATCGTCGGCCTCGCCTTCCTAGCGGGCCTCGCGTCGGGTTTCTTCGGGATTGGCGGCGGTTTTCTTGTTGTGCCGGGAATGATTTATGCGACCGGAATGCCGATGATAAACGCCGTGGGATCATCGCTATTGGCTGTTGGCTCGTTCGGCGTCGCGACCGCTATCAACTACTCGCTCTCGGGGCTGGTTGACTGGTCGGTTGGCTTGAAGTTCGTTGCGGGAGGCATTGTCGGTGGCACTCTTGGTATGGCTCTTGGGACTCACCTCGCGTCGAACAAGGACACGCTCAAGCGATGCTTTGCGTATCTGATCTTCGCGGTCGCGCTGTACGTTCTCTATCGCAGCGGACTTGATCTCTTGTGAACACAAGAGAGCATTTGAGCCCGAGATGCCAAGACCTCGGGCTCCTTTGGACTTAGCCCTTATTGTAGAAGCCGTTGGACGTCAGAAGCTGTTCAGCTTCATTCGTCGCGGTTGCCATCGCTTCCTTGGCCTTCATTTCGTCCGTCATGACTTGCGCCAACCGTCGCGTCACGATTTCCGCCACCGGATAGAAATAAGGCATTGCCGGGAAGAATTTGCCGATCGGGGCGGCCTTCGCCGCAGCTTGGAGATAGGGATACTTGTTATTCAATTCCTCATCCTTGAGCAGGTCGGGCCGCGGCGGCACGACGTTCGCGGTGTTCGCCCTCTGGACGTCGAGCTTTGCGGACTCGAGAATTACGCGGAACAGCATATCCGGGTCTTTCTTCGTGAACTTCGAGATCGCGTACCCCGAAATGCTCATACGCTGGCCGCCTTGGGCCGGGGCTGCGAATCCGAATTGACCCACGAACCGGGATTTCTTTGGATCGTCGACTGCGGCAGCTCGGGTCGCCCACATGTTCCCCATAGCCGCAAACCCCTGATAGAGGGCAAGCGAACCTTCGTCCCCGCCGGCGGACAGGAAGCCTCGCTGCGCCAACTTTCCCATCTCGCGCATGAATTCCACCGACTTGACGCCCTTGTCACTGGCAACCGACGGCTTCCAGTCCTTGTCGAACCACCCGTCACCGAGAACGTTCAGATAGTAGTTCATCTCGCTCGCGCACTGATCGCCAACGCGGCACATCATGGTTGTACCCGCGGCCAAACCCGAGGCCTTGAGAGCCTGAGCGTTCTTCATGAACTCCTCAATCGTTTCCGCCGGCTTCAGGCCGGCCTTCTCGTAGAGGTCCTTCCGATAGAACAGGAGATGCGTGTTGAACTCGTTCGGCACCTGATAAAGTTTGCCGTCGACCATGCATCCTTTGAGAAAACTTTGGTCGATACCGTCGAGGGCGTACTCGTCTTTATATTTGGCCCAGAGTTCGTCCATCGGCATCAGCCAGTCGTTCCGGACATAATTGACCAGGTTTGTGTCGTTGCTCGCGATGATGTCGAAGTTCGACGACTTCGAAGAGAAGTTGATGTTGATCAGCTCCTGCAGCTTGTCGGAGGGCATCATCTGCGTGCTGAGTTCGACGCCCGGTACCTTGCTCATCGCGTTCGCGTAGAACTCCGTCGCTGGATAGCGGATCAAAAGAGCCTGAATCGGGTCGGCCGCGTTCACCGTCCGCGACGAAAGCGAGATGAAGGGGGCCGCGAGCATGGTGGTTCCCGTGAAGCGAAGAAGGTCTCGGCGGCTAAGTGTGTTGCTCATCAATGAATCCTCCCTGGATTGGCAACGACTTCTCGGTCGGCCAGCGGCGAAAGGCCCACGCGCTTGCATGTCTTTCCACGGCGAGCTCGACCGATCCCGCCATGCTGACCTGTGTTGGGGAACACCGCGATTACAATGAAGTTCAAAACGAACATGAGCGCGCTTGAGAAATTCCGGCCTTGAAAGACAATTGCGGACGATCGGACGGCAGCCGCTTGAAACGCAATGAAATGTCATATGTTTTCAGTTGCTTGCATTGGTTTCTTCCGCGGCATCCGTCTGATCAGACTGCCGAAAGAAGGATTTTTCCGCGTGGCGGGAAGGTCTTTCCCCGGGTAGGCACTAAACATTTGGAACCCGAAGCGGTTTTGTGGACGCGTATAACTCGACAACACAGGGGTGCTGCCGCCAGCCGCCAAAGGCAAAGACTTCAGAAATTGACAGGTTTCGGGGAGTGAAGCCTGCTTCACGATCATCGGAGGAAAGAATGCAGCTCAAACTAAAAGCTTTGGCGTTTGCGGTCAGCCTTATGACCTTGGGCGGCACGCAGGTGGCGCTTGCCGGCACGCTCGACGATATCAAAGCCCGCGGGTCACTGATTTGCGGAACGGAGGGTACGAACCCTCGGTTCACGCTCCAGAACCCTATGACCCGCAAGATCGAGGGTTACGAACCGGCGCTCTGCGCCAAGGTGGCCGACGCCCTCGGGGTCAAGATCGACTACAAGCTTGTATCGTCCGAGGCGCGTATTCCGGAACTCAAGGATGGCCGTGTAGATATTCTGGCTTCCCTCATCACATACACCGCCCAGCGGGCGGAGCAGATTGCTTACAGCAACACTTACTTCGCACAACCTTTCCAGATCGCAGTGCGCACCGACGCCGGCATCAAGGATTTCTCAGGCTTGGAAACCGCGCGTATCGCGAACGTGAAGGGGTCCCTCCTCGAGCCGATCATGGCGAAGCGTTTCCCCAAAGCTCAGCAGATGTCGTTCGATGACGCCAATCAGCAGTTCCTCGCCCTCCAGCAGGGTAACGTGGTCGCAATGGCGTCCAATGTGTACATCCTCCGGACCTTTCAGATGAAAGTCGGCGAGAGCACAATGACGATCCTGCCGGAGGCCCTGTTTACGGCAAAGGTTGGTTTCGCCGTGAGGAAGAACGATCCCCAATGGGTGGCCTTTCTCAACAAGGTGCTGGGGGACCTTGAGGCGTCAGGTGAAGCTGAGAAGCTCTATGAGCAATACTTCGGCGACATGGGCCTGAAGCGCAGCTTCAAGGTCGGAGACCCGATCACAAACTGACGGAGGCAGAGATGCTCGGAGATTTCGACCTCGGCGCGGTGCTGACCCAACACTATCTCCAGATGTTCTGGACCGGGGTCTACCTGACATTCTCGCTTTTCGTTGTGAGCTGGATATGCTCATTCGCGCTCGGTGCGCTGCTCGCCGTCCTGGCGAGCAGCGACAACAAGGCCATCGAAACAGTGGTCGCAGCCTATGTCGCCTATCATCGAAACGTGCCGATACTCGTCCAGTTGATGCTTTGGTATTTCGGCCTTCAGCAATTGATGCCATTCGCGGCGAAAGACATCGTCAATCGGCTCGGAGCGGAGTTCTGTTTTTCCGTAATCGCCCTGTCCCTGTGCTCTGCAGCCTACATTTCCGAGAACCTTCGCAGCGGACTCCGGGCAATCCCCAAGACGCAATATGAGGCTGCCCGGGCAATGGGCTTCACCAGATTGCAGGCCATGCGCTGGGCGATAGTCCCGCAAGCGTGGCGTCTTGCCCTTCCCTCGTTGATCAACGATACCCTCGGCTTGTTCAAGGGGACCAGTATCGCAGCGGTCATCGGCGTAGGCGAGCTGACATACCAGACCCGCCAGATCGAGAGCGAGACTTTCCGGGTTTTCGAAGTCTTCACGGTCGCGTCTATCGTTTACTTCGCCGTGACAATTCCGCTGATGCTCGCTGGCAACGTCGCGTCCAAACGAACCGCAATCTACGGGAAGTGACGGATGCTGACACTGATCCACGACTATTGGCAGTTCCTCCTTATCGGAGAATATCCGGACGGTCCGCTCGGAGGGCTGGCGCTCACGCTTGCCATTGCATGCGTGAGTCTCGTGATGACCTTTCCGGTCGGACTGGTGCTAGCCCTTGCTCGGACATCCGCGGTCTCCATCTTCCGTAGAATCGCGACGGTTTATGTCTATCTGGTACGCGGCATGCCCCTGCTGACGTTCCTGTTATGGATTTACTTTCTGGTACCCCTGGTACTCTCGCATCCTATCACGCCCTTCTGGACGCTCGTCCTCGCGATCGTCCTGTACCAATCGGCGTATCTCTCGGAAGTAATCCGAGGCGGCATCGAGGGATTGCCACCAGGACAAATGGAGGCGGCGAAGAGCTTGGGATTGTCTTACGGGACGACGATGCGGAAGGTCGTGCTACCTCAGGCGCTATTTAACGTCATACCCGGGATCGTCAACCAATTCACAATTATCATCAAGGAATCCTCCTTGGGCTCGATCATCGCCTTGGCGGAAGTCACCTTCGTCGCCGGCCGCATCAACTCGTTCCTTCTGACAGAAGCTTTAAACGTGTTTTTCCTCCTGGCGGTGATCTATTTCATAATCTGCTTCTCTCTTTCTCTGGCAGTCTCGGCCCTTGAGAAGCGCGTCGCCCAAGGGAGAACCAACGTCGAGCAACCTATTGGCGGGGAGCTCGTTCCCAATGTCTGATCGAAGGATGACCCTCGTGCAGGAATCCCTACCGGCAATCGCATTCGAAAATGTCTGCAAGCAGTTCGGATCGTATGTCGCCATCCCAGAGTTCAGCGCGACGGTGGCCAAGGGCGCGACCATCGTTCTATGCGGCCCATCCGGGTCGGGGAAGTCGACCCTATCGAGAACGGTCAACGGCCTCGAAGTCATAAGCAAGGGCCGCATCCTTGTGGATGGAGCGGACGTGGGAGCGAAGGATACCGATATCGATTTGCTTCGACGCAATGTCGGCTTCGTATTTCAGCAATATAATCTGTTCCCTCATCTGAGCGTGATCGAGAACGTGGCACTAGGTCTCCGCCGTCTCCTGGGATGGCCCAGAGACAAGGCCTATGACAGGTCAATGCAGTTGTTGAAGCGCGTCGGGCTCGACGGCAAAGCCGACAGACGACCGTCCGGGCTTTCAGGCGGCGAACAGCAGCGCGTCGCGATTGCTCGCGCGCTCTCTATGAGCCCTTCGATAATCATTTTCGACGAGCCTACCAGTGCTCTTGATCCGATCATGGCCGCAGAGGTCCAATCGCTGATCGGTAGTCTCGCCACCGAGAATATGACGATTCTTTGTGTGACCCACGATCTCGCGTTCGCCAAGAAGATCGCTGACCAGATTTGGTTCATGGAAAAGGGGCTTCTCGTTGAAGCGAGCGCCCCCTCCGACTTTTTCAATTCATCCAATGCCCGCGTGCGCCAGTTTCTTTCGAACGTGAGGCACTAAGGGTTGACCTAGCCGTTTGGTCGGAGAACCACCTTGGGAGAAGCAATTTCGCCACGTCCCAAGCGATCGAAAACCTCCGGACCGGCGTCGAGGGATTGCACATCCACCCACGAGAGATCGCCGAGCGCGCCAGAATGAAGTGCCTTCGCGCTGGCACGCAGATCGTCAGGGAGGAAACACCATGATCCGAGGAAACTCATTTCGGCGCGCGTGATCCGGGCGGCGTCGAAATTCCCCTCGCCATCCAGTAGGCCGATGTGGACGATCTGGGCACCGGGTCTACCGGCGGCGACCGCAAGGCGACGCGTGGCAGGACCGCCGACGGCGTCGAACACCAGATTGTAGTGGTTTGTCTGGCATTCCGACGGATCGATTGCATCGAACCCGGCCTCTCGGGCGGCGTCCACGCGGCCAGCGCTAGTATCTGCAATCTGGATTTCCTCGACGCCCATCGACTTGAGCCAAAGTGCCGTCAATACGCCGATCGCACCACCGCCGATGACGAGGCTGCGCTTTTCACGGATGGGACGATCGCTATGGCGTTGAGCGAGGGCGACGGCGTGAAGGCAGGTAGCGCAGGGTTCCGTAAGAGCGATATGCACGGGGTTCATGTCACCGCTGACTTCGATTAGCGCGCGGTGAGGCAAGACCATATACTGGGCGAAGCCGCCCGGTATGCTGAAACCGACGTTGATCCTCGTTTCACAATGATTGAAGTTACCGGACAAGCAGTCTTGGCACTCCTCGCAGTGTATCAGAGGATTCACCGCCACACGCTTTCCTGCGAGTGGGCCCTCCACCACCGTCCCGCCGATTTCATGGCCGAGGATCAACCCCGGCTGCCGCTTGGGTCCGCGTCCGTGAAACGCATGCATGTCTGAGCCGCAAATGCCCACGGCGTCGACCTTGATGAGGGATTCTCCTGCTTTGGCCATAGCATCCGGCACATTGGTGAACGAGACACGATGGGGTGCATCGAGTGTAAGAGCCTGCATTGACTTTCCTTTTGGATTTGATGGGCGGACAGAGGCCGCGAACGCATCAAAGACATCACCAAGGAAAGGCGCGAGCTACGTTCAAATTGTTCAATCAGACCATCTTGCGAATTGTAGACTGCGCACCGATCCCCATGATGCGGTTGGCCCACGGAAACGGGGTACGACGATGTAGCAATGATGGAGAAAATACATGACCTATTCCGCCGATGAACGCGTGATGTGGCTTTCGCAGGTAAGAAGCGTTCCCTACAAAAAGCGCATCGAGCTTGCAGCGCGCGCGGGGTGCGGTTGGATCAGCACGTCGCCGATGGACTACGATCAGATCAGGGCAACAGGCCTAAGCGACAAAGACATCCGCCAGATCGCAGCGGACAACGGCGTCAAGCTCAGCTATCTCGACCCGCTCTGCTATTGGGTTCCCGATGGTCTCACGCCCGGCGAAGACCCGGCAATTGTGCCGTACCTCAACCGAAAGCCAGACAACTATTTCAGGATCGCCGAGGCACTCGGTGTCGACCGCATCCATCTAATCGGCGCGTTCCCGGAAGGCCGATACACGATCGAGCAACTGACCGGGTACTACGCCGCGATGTGTGACAGAGCAGCGGAAAACGGTCTCAAATGCTTGATCGAAGCCATGCCTCTCTGGGGCTTGAAGACGGTCGACGAAGTGTGGCAGATCGTGAAGGGCGCGAACCGACCCAACACCGGCATCATCTTCGATACCTGGCACTATGTCCGTGCCGGCCGCAACGACGAACTATTGAAACAAATTCCGGTCGGCACCTTCGACACCGTCCAGATCGCCGACGGGCCGATGCGGCTCCCTGCGGGCAGGACGATGGTCAACGACTGCCTGTTTCACCGCGTTCCGATCGGTCAGGGCGAAATCCCGAACCTCGAAATCCTGACTATCCTCAAAAAGGCCGGGCACATCCAAAGTGTCGGACCCGAAATTTTCTCGGAGAAGCTCGACGCCATGGACGGCGACGACATCGTAAAGACTGTCATGCCCGGCTTCGAAGCGCTGATGGCGGAACTCGAAAAGGTCGTCGCCTAAGACCAAGATCAATCTAGCGAATGGGATGGAGACTGTTATGGACGGAAAGACGGGTGCGACCGGCGTGTACCAAACGCAGCTGGAAGCCGACATTGACGCGATCAAGAACCTCATGAAGCGGTACACCTGGTCACTTGACAGCAAGGACTGGGAAAAGCTGGAAAGCTGCTTCACGGACGATATCGTTTTCGAAGCGAGTGATATGGGACGGCACCCGGGTGCCAGGAACCTGATCGAGAAATTCCAGACCAGGGTCGTTCGTGTGCCTATCAGGCGGCACTCGGTCTACAATCCCTATGTGCGGGTCGATGGCGACACCGCGGAATTTACGGCCTACATTCTGAACAGCCGTATGCGGCCACGTGCGCCAGGCGGCGATTTCTCGCTTGCCGGTGGCTACTACCGGAACTCGTTTCGTCGCGAAAACGGTCAATGGAAGATGTCGGCGTTGAGGTGGCACGGTTTCTTCATCGAAGGGAATCCTCGACTCGATCCCAAGCTCCCGTCGGGCCCCGCGCCGGAGCCTGTAATGACCGGTCCCAAGGACTCGCCTTGGGGCGGCGCGAATGCGAAGGGCGGGGCTCCCGACGTCTCGGCGTCTCTCCAGGTGCGAGACCTTTATACTGGCATGATCAGGGCTCTGGATGCCGGCGTCGCTGGCGATGTCGCCGCTGCCTTCACGACTGATGCAAAGGCAAATCTGCAAGGTGATCGGGAGGTGGCGGGAGCGCAGGCCATCTCGGAAGCGTTCACGGCCGCCGGCGGCGATCGATGGACCATGCATGTGCTATCGAACGAAAAGCTGTCGGTGGTCGGCGAAGAAGCGCGCTTCGGAACATACGTTTATAAAGTTGCACCCGACGGCAACGGGAAATACGCCCACACAGGAGGCATAATGACCGGCGTAGCGCGCCGGACCCAGGCCGGCTGGAAGATCGCCGAATGCAGTATCCACTTCCTCTGGGACAGAGCTGTCCCGCTGTTCGAGGACCCCATCAAGAAGCGGCCCGAAGTAGCTGCACTTGTTTCCTGGCTTTGGGAACACGAAGCCGAGAGGGACAAGGGTACCGTCCAAGATGAGGTGACCGCCCTCTTGTGGAAATACACCTGGTCGTTCGATCTTTATAACCGCGAACAGAACGCCGATTGCTTTGCCGAAGACGTGGACGTCGCCATAACTCTTGATTCAACTGCCCGCCACTATGGCCGGGACGACTGGACCATCGCCAATCTGGCAGGTCGTCAGCGGCAGATGGTAACGCTGCACTATGTGAGCAATGTTGTCGTGACCGAGACCTACAATCCGGATATTGCCGAAATCAAAGCGTACGTGACGACGCGTCGGACGGCACCGGGAGAGCCTGGGCGGGTGATGATTGCAGGTGGGCACTATTTCGGTACTGCCGAGCGCGTGAATGGAAAATGGCAGTTCGCCACCTTCTCGTTCGTTCGCTCGCACGGCGCATTCGAATAATCTGCAAGGGCGGCGGCCAGACCGCCGCCCTGATCAAGCTTAGGCCGCAGCCATGCAGCCGATCTTCGAGAGCACCGTCTCCATGCGTAGCGATGCATCCCGCAGCGCATCGGCATCAGATTTCACTCCCGACAGCGCATTGTGAACCTCTTCGCCGAGAATGGCTTCGATCAGATGAAATTCCGGAATGTTCGGGCGTTGCCAGGTCTGAAGCTGCCCTTTCTGTGCCCATTTGTCGATGAACGTCGAAACCTTGCCTCCAGCACGCATTTCCGGGTCCGCACTGAAGCTGAAGTTGGGAGCCACCGGCAGACCACCGCATGCGACGACCTTATTCTGCTCTCTCGCAACCACCATGTTGATTGCCTTGAGTGCGGCCTCTCGTCGTTCGGGGGGAAGGTTGGACGGCACGCAGAGCAGGAAGCCGCCGAGCGGGACAGCTCCAGGCATCCCTGAGAGCGTGGGATGCGGAAGATATGCCACCCGCTGCTTGACGACAGATTTGATGTCGTATTCGAACCTGGCAGCTCGCATCGACCAGCAATAGGTCATCGCCGCCTTGCCGTTGAGGAATATCGACAAAGCGTCGTCCCAAGCGAGGTCAAGCATGTTCGGCGGCGAAAACTCGAGCAACGAATGCATGAACTCGAGGGTCGCCCTCCCCGCGTCGGAATCGACCAAAGGAATGAGGTTATCCAATCTGCCGGGATCAAGCTGATATCCACGGTTGGTTCGCCGCATAGAAAGGATCGGGCTCCCGCAATCTCCCATGAAGAACATGAAGCTGTGAGCTATTGGCAGACCACGGGCGGCATCCCAAACAATACCGTAACGCCCAAGTGAAGGATCGGAGAGCTGACGCCCAGCGGAAATCAGTTGGTCAAAAGTACGCGGGTGCGCGATCTCGGCGTCGTCAAAGAGGTCCTTTCGAACGGCCAGATGGTTTGCCGTGGCATAGATCGGAACCCCGTAGGTCCTTCCGTTCAGTTGACCGAACTCCCTAACGGCGGGATGGAGCTTCGAAATGTCGAAATCTTGGAGAAGGCCATCGATCGGAAGGATACTGCCGCTTTCCACAAATTCCGCCAACCATGGAAGGTTGACACCCACGACGTCATACCGAGAGGTCTGGAGCGAGCTGTTGTCTACAAGCTCGCGATGTACCTGCGAGCAGGTCATGAGCTTGAAGTCCTTCGTCGAGCCAAGATTGGTTCGATAGTCCGACCACATGTTTCTGACGGCCAAAGCGTAATTGTCGTCGTTCATGAGAAACTGCAGGTCTTCATGATCGCGGTTCCGCGGGACTGCACTCTGTGCAGGTTGGCGAACTTGTCCACCCCCGAAATAGTAGTCTTCTTCGCCTTCATCGCTGGAGCGCACTCCGACGGTCTGTGCGAACAACGACTTCATCTTGCGAGCGTAAGCTTCGAGGCTTTCGATCATCTGATCGCTGGGATGAAGCGTGTAGGACTTGCCTGTTTTGCTTCTCACCTCGCGTCGGATCAGGCCTTCGTCAATGAGCCGATTAATCATCCGGCGAGACGTCGCGTAGGGTACGTCGGTGACGTCACACAGTGTTGAAATGGTGATCGGTTTCCCGGTGATCTCGCCCTTTACAAGAAACGCTGCGATCCTCCAGAATGGCTCGCTATCGGCGGCCGGCATGACTTCGCTGAACCCGCGTCTGACTTTGTCGACGATGTCGATCAGGCGCAGCATCTCAAATTCGTTCATGGCTTCCTCCCTCGCCGCGTGAACGTTTCTGCAGGCAAGAACGCTAAACGCAAACCGCCACGGTTTCAAGATATGATATGGCGTTCCAAATACTGATAAGTTTTGTCCAAATTGGACATCTTCATATTTCTCTGCGCGCGCGCGCCTATTAGGCTCCGAAACAAAGCGGGATTGATCTGAACCGCCTTGTGCATTCATCACTTGGAGCCGACATGATAAACCTGAATTCTGGGCCCATCTCCGACGAGGTCTACTCCGCCACCGCCGGGCGCAAGTCGATCGTCGTTGGAAGCCACCTCGGACCAGCGGTCAACGAGCTGGTGGCAAACCACCCGTCGAAGCCGACCGTTATGCAGTTGCCCACAGATCGGCCGTTCTGGGAGTTGCCCGGCGATATCGACGTTCTCCTGACATCACCGGGCGGCTGGAAGGCCGCGCCCATGGAGAAGCCGGCAAGCTGGCCGTCGGCGCTCAAGTGGATTCAGGTCGAGTCGGTCGGGATCGACGCGTATCCGCGCTGGCTGTTCGACGGGGTCACGTTTACTTGTGCCCGGGGCTTCAACGCGCCCTCGATCGCTGAATACGTTGTCGCGCATATGATGCGGGTCGAGAAGCGCATCGATGATTGCGTCGCCCGTTCTCCTTCGGATTGGAAACACATCGATATGGGCGGGCTTGCGGGGAAAACGCTGGGAATAGTTGGATTTGGCTCTATCGGCAGTACGTTGGCGGCGCTTGCGGAAGCCTTCGATATGAGGGTGCTGGCATTCAAAAGGTCCGCGTGGGAGAAAAAGCCTGAAGGCGTAGAAATCGCCGAGTCGCTAGATGAGATTTTCTCGTCCGCCGACCATTTGGTCATGGCCCTCCCGGCAACTCCGGCCACCCGGAAAATGATCGATGCCAACGTGTTCGCCAAGGCCAAGGACGGAATGCATTTCATCAACATCTCGAGAGGCAGCGTAGTGGACCAAGATGCGCTTCTAGCGGCAATCGACGCCGGGAAACTGGGATGGGCAACACTGGATGTTACCGACCCAGAACCCCTCCCCGGCGGCCACGCTTTCTATTCTCATCCGCGCATTCGTCTCACGCCGCACATATCCTGGGATGGCCCAGGGAATGCGCGCCGCCTGCAAAGGATCATCGCGGAAAACTTCGACGCGTTCGCACGGAATCAGCCCCTTCAGAACCTCGTTGACGTCGTCCAAGGCTACTGAGACCCGGTCGGCGGCGTGAAACATCCAATTGGCCGGATTGAACATTTGCGTCGTTTCCGCCGCTAGCCTCCTTCGGCAAAGTATCCGTTATCCGCTCTGTGGCGGAGCGATCGATGGACATAGGTCCGCGTCGCATAGGATTCGGTCGAGAGGAACCAACTATGATGAATTGGAAGGAATACCGCGCGAACGTCAAAAATCGCGTTGGCGATCTGCGCAAGCTCGCGCCTGAAGTGATGAAAGGCTACGGAGCTCTCGCCATGTCCGGCGAAAAGGCCGTTCACCTCGATGCGAAAACCCGCGAGATGATCGCCTTGGCGGTAGCGGTAACGACTCGTTGCGACGGCTGCATCGCGAGCCACGTCGAGGCGGCCCTTGCAGCCGGCGTGAAGAAGGAAGAGCTCACCGAGGCCCTCGGTGTTGCTATGGCGCTGAACGCAGGCGCTGCACTCGTGTATTCCGCCCGCGTCATCGATTGCTACGAAGAGATGGACGCCTAACCATCATCCATGGTCTCTGGCGGCCTACTCCAGCGCTGGAGACCATGTCATCGGGAGGTGACAATGTCTGAACGTTCGCAAACATCCCGTCTCGGTCTCTTCATCCGAGACCTGTCAAACTTGCTTGATCGCACAGCCGACGAAAGGGTCATTCTTTCCGAAGGCAAAGGTCTCCTCGAAGACTTGATCACGAACGACGACTGGTTGCCGGACGAATTCGCCAAACCGCATCCCAAATTCTACTCCCAGTACCTTCTCTATTGTGACCCGGCCGACCGGTTCTCGATCGTGAGCCTCGTCTGGGGCCCTGGACAACTGACCCCAATACACGACCACACAGTATGGGGCCTCATCGGAATGCTCCGGGGAGCGGAAGTCTCTACGCGTTTTGAGCTAGGTGTTCCCATGAAATCGGTTGGCGTTGATCGACTGGAGCCTGGTGCGGTTGATATGGTTTCGCCATCAGTTGGCGATATTCACCAGGTTGCCAACGCGTTCGACGACAAAGCGTCGATCAGCATCCACGTCTATGGATCAAATATCGGCACGGTCGAGCGCCACGTTTTCGACAAGGCGAGCGGCGAGCAAAAGTCGTTCGTCTCGGGATACTCTAATTCGACGCTTCCCAACCCGTGGAGTGGCGTCAACATCGGTTGAGGTCGTCTCCGCCATAGCGCTCCGCCCGATGCGATCGTCCCGCAACTCCGTGCTTTACACCTGTCCACCACCATCTAAAATTGAAAGCGCTCTTCCTTAATTAAACGATTCCCACATAGGAAAGCGAATTTGATCGGCGTTGTCCGCAGTCCATAATCGTCATGGCCGCGGCGACGCTTTTACACATGGTGACAGGACGTATATGGCTGATCCTCACGATCTGAATTTCATTACCGTCGCCTACGACGAGACGATTCCGCGATCTCTAAAAAACACATTTGTTATCCGAAGTGACAACTGGAACGATTACGGGAGCAATGTTCGGTTCGACGTCTTCTGGTTCGATGAAGAGGGAAATCGGAAACGAATTGGCAAAACAAAAATCCTTCACGGTAGTGAAGGTAAATCCGACTGGACTATCGACAGTCGAACGATCCCGCCCTCGAAATTCAGCGGCGACATCGGGGAGGAATACATCTCTCTGGGCCAGTCCAAAACATACTACTCTTGGATTCATGATAATTTCGGAGAGGATGCTGGTCGAGTCCTTGTCGCGCTACGCGATATCGCGGTAATGCCAGGTCTTGCGGCACGCTTTGAAACGTCCTCGGTATTCCGAAACGGAATGATGAGAGAAAACTCCGCGTGGCGGTCACGCAGGTTCGGGAGTGCTTGGTCGCTGGGGATCGACCCAATTGAAAAACCATATTTTCAATACGCTTGTCAGCTCTCAGATACGGAAGAGCCGTTCAAGATCGATTTCGACTTCCGTCCCGGAGATTCTTTGCCGGGCAGAGTTGTCGGCGTCATTGGACGCAATGCCGTTGGTAAGACGAGGTTCCTAGCCCAATTGAGTGCCGACCTTGCGCAAGCAAGACAGGTATCGGCGGCGACCGTTGAAGAAAGGTCGCGGCGCTTTCTCGGCGACCAACCGCTCTTCACGCGCATCCTGGCTGTCTCATACAGCGCGTTTGACAGATTCCGTCGTCCGGCAGCTCATGCCGAAAGTAGCTACGTTTACTGTGGAATTCGAGACGACCGAGGAAATCTCTCTCAAACTGGCCTCCAGCGCAGCTTTCGTGCCAACAAGGCACGCGTCAGGGACTTAAACCGAGATAGCGATTGGATCGTCTACATCGCTCAGATTCTTGGTGACGACAGCGAGCGTTTCGAGGGCGATTTGCGACGCGAAATCGAAGGTAACCTCGACGAAAGCGAACTTCTGTCGCAGTTGAGTTCGGGGCAGGCAATACTTTGCCACTTCGTCACTGGGTTGCTGGCCTGGCTCCAGCCCGAAAGTCTTGTGTTGTTTGATGAGCCCGAAACGCATCTACACCCTAACGCAGTGGCCAACCTTTTTGTCGTGCTTACGGAAATCCTGAAACACCACCAGTCATACGCGGTGATTGCCACCCATTCTCCAGTGGTAATCCAGGAAATTCCTTCCCACAGGGTCGTTGTTTTCACGCGGTCCGACGGAGTGACACAGGCCGAACCACTTCAGATGGAGAGCTTTGGCGAAAGCATAGCGGAGCTGACCGAACACGTTTTCAAGACTCAAGAAGCTCAAAGTCTTTATCGGAGCGTGCTCGATCGGATCGCAGGTTCAATGAGCTTAGAGGCGGCTCTCGAACTTTTCGCTAACCGCCTGAGCATGAACGCTAAATCATACCTGATGGCGCGCTACGCAAGGAATGCGAAGACGTGAAAAGCCTTAACGCGATCTCGCCGCCGCCCGATTATATCGACATTTTCGAAGACATCCGTGACAAGAAGAAAAAAGCTGCCCGAGCAATGCTCGTCGCTGCGGAGGCTTCTATACGCTCGAGATTTATCCATTTTGAAATTTGCTTTGCGGCAAACACCTTACACGGCCTTCCTCCATCGGTGTTCGCCCATATCAAAAATGAGTTGAGGTCCTGTTACGGAAAAAACGTTGGCATGGTGGCGCTGCAAAAGGCCATCAAACAGGCGCAGCCAAAGGGACGATTGGTATGGTGTCCCTACTGCGGGGCAACAACGCCAGGCAGCCACGACCACTATTTGCCGGCCGAAAAATTTCCCGAGTTTTCAGCGCACGCTTTGAATCTCGTTCCGTCCTGCACTCGTTGTAACTCGATTAAAGACGATGATTGGCTAGATGCCGCAGGAGCTCGACAGTATCTCCACTTTTACAGGGACGCGATACCTGTAGCACCTTTCCTGACAGTCAACGTAAGCTCGAACACGGCCGCGCAGGCCGTGGGAGCAACATTTTCGATCCAGCGGGCGGGAATGCCCGCCTCGTCTTGGGCATTGATCGAGTCCCATTTCCGGAAGCTTCACCTAATCGAGCTATACGACTCATATTCCAATGACCTTATCAATCTGGCACTCCGTAGCGTTCGCTCACACCTGAGTGCTGGCGGAGCAGACGCCGCCGGCTTCCTAGCAGGAGAAGCGCTCGAGGCCGCCGAGCTCTATGGGGAATATGGATGGCGGGCGGTTTTGTTGGGAGAAATGAGCACCCACCCTCATCTCGACCAGTGGGTATCATGGCTTTGAGCCTCGAAGTCTCCCAAGCGTCAGTCTCAACCAATTTTCGGAGATGGTCCGGAATGCTCGGCACCAAGCTTCCTGCTCTCCAGTTAGGCGTCCGAAGCCAGACCGCCTTGCCAATGTCGCCGGACCCAACTTCTTCAACTCATTCTTCAATAAGATTGCAGTCAGAGACGATAAGGCGCTTAACAATGCCGCTCGACGATTCGACCTTCTTGGCCTCAATTTCGAGCTTCTTCCTGGTGTCGAGATTGCTCCCGTGAAGCGACCAACTCAGCAGACCGCGCTTGTCCTCCGGAAAATCAGCACTGCGCTTGAAAGGAATGATCCTGCCGTACTCGTCAATGAACGCACGTCCGTTCGGTGACACAGAATTGAAGCGCGTGATGTTCC
This sequence comes from Rhizobium sp. 10N427, assembly GCF_056394605.1. Lineage (NCBI taxonomy): Bacteria > Pseudomonadati > Pseudomonadota > Alphaproteobacteria > Hyphomicrobiales > Rhizobiaceae > Rhizobium > Rhizobium sp. 10N427. Next base: position 224,134 of record NZ_JBFTID010000002.1, read on the forward strand.
CGGTGAAGGTTTGAGGAAAATCGTCGATTGACCTCGTATTGACCCAGAGACTGGTCTCATGGTCGAACTCGACTAACTGTTCGCCTCGAGGTCTCTGAACTGACACCGTCCTAACTCCGCCCTCCGATATTGTACGGTGAGCTCTTTGGAGACTGCCTTCCATGTGTTCGGCGAGATCATCAAAAAAGGGTTTCTCCGGCCCGATGAGACCATTTACGTATGCGGTCCTGGGCGCGGCCGGCGTCCGGCCGACTGCCTGGTTGAAGGCGAACGTAATAAAATCGTAGAAGGTTGGTCCGTTGACTGTTACGCCTTTCGGCTTGCGAGTGATGATGGTGGTGAAGTCTGTAATAAAGCTGCCCTGACGGGCCGGACGCATGAACACTTTCGCGTTTTTAAGCGCAGTGGAGTAGTTTGTGACGTCATGATTTATGTAGGCGTTTGTTGCGATTTGAAGCGCCTGCGCAAAACCGTATAGTGACGAGGTTCCATCATATGCATCAAGCATATGGTTGTCGGCGTCTCCCCCACTAAAGTGCAGACGCAAACCAAAACTTTCTTCGACCATTCTCATCCTCTTGCCTTCAGCAACCAGAAGATTATTAGGCGTTCCTATAGAACTCAACCAAGACGGCTGTCCGGATGCTCGAATTCCTCAGAAAAATCCAAGCTATTGTTTCCGAGATCACGAGACCTCAAGAGAAGTTCGAAAGCGAATGGATCAAGTTCATTTTCGATTGGCAGACGCTGGTCGCGGCTGTTCTGGCTGGAGTCCCTGCGATCATTGGCGCGTATCTCCTCTGGAGGCAGATCGAGATACAGCGGCTTGAGTTGGATCGAGTGCGACGGAAGGAAGAAATGACCGCGCGCATCCAGCTCATTCCGGTATTGGCCTCTTTGACCCAGTATTACAAAGTGTGCATTTCCTCGATCATGGATGGCTCGCACTCAGTTTCGGAAATACCGAGCCACTCACTGGCCGTCCTCATGTCATCAGCGCCGACCTTGGACGAGAATGTCTTTCGGCATATTCAGAGCTTGATCGTCGACTTTCAGGTTTTCACTTCCCGGTATCCGTCGTGCACAGGTGCCCTGACGGGCGGCCTGCAAGAGATAGTCCTAGTTGATCTGGGTCGACTCCATTCCGCTACCAATGTGCTTTACCCCTACGCACGCTTTGAGACCGACACTGTCGAACCGATAGAAAATACAAAAGACGCCAATCGCGACGCGATCAAGAATCTGATCTCGGTGGCAAATCGAATGTTTAGTGAACGCGACCGCATAACAATCGAGAGAGCTCTCAACGTCCGGTTTCCCCGCAAAACATCGGCGACTATACCTGCCGTCGAGCCGTGACCGCGACGCGCACGCAAATTCGTCGAAACGATCGCGAGTATTTGATCGGCAGCGAGCCAAATCCTGAGGAGACTGGTTGAGTCGCCCCTTTACAATAGGCGCGGCCGCACCTCGTTAACCTTCGGAGCAGACTACATCTGGTGGTTAAAGCGCCGTTAAAACAATCTAAAACAACAACAACACCGCCACATCCTCTTGAAAGCAATAAGGAAAAACAAGCTCAACCCTTCGGAGAGAAGGCTGTTAATACTATATTTCGTGTTTGCGACCATCATCGCCACACTCTAAATAGTTAACCGCTCTTCGTTAGGACGGGACTGCAAAATGGAATTCACCTACAGCCGGGTGCAGCAGGTTCTGCAAGATTTCAATTGCACCGCGGCTTTTTATTGCTGCCGGTTCGCTTTGCGCACTTATCATCGAGGGCCCCCAGTTCCTAATGCTCCTTCCATCGATCCTTCGTGCGGCTCTGGTGGGCTATTGATGGCACGCCTTTGGGACAGCGGCAATCTAAGAGGAACGGTCGGCTTGTCGAACAATGACACGGCAGCATCGTCCGCGCGGTCGCTAATCAACAGCTGAAGGAGGGCGACACTGGGACATACTCAACGCCGCACTCATCCAACCTTTCGTATCCGCCAAGATGCCTTAGCACGGCAGCTGGTTGACACCTTCAAACAAGCGTTCAGCAAACAAAAATTTCGGGACGTCACACTAGCGACGTCGGTGCCATGGGCGGTCGCTCAGAGCCTTCCTCCGGTCTCGCCGTCGAAGTAATGCATGACGTCAGAACGCGGGAGCACCTTGATCGTCTCCCCGGGCTTTGCATTGAACCGGTCCCGGAATATGCAGCTGAATTCCTCCGATTTGTCCGTCTCCACGACAACCTGCGTTTCGGACCCGGTCGGCTCGATCATTTTCACGCGGACTGGGATGCCCAGTTCAGTTTGTAGGAAATGCTCAGGTCGAACTCCGTAAGTGACCGCCTTGGAATGAATTGCCGCGGGCGCGCCGACAAGAGGCATTCGGGTACCGGCGCGCGTCACGAAAGCATTGTCGGCTACAGCGCCCTTGAACATGTTCATGGCCGGTGACCCGATAAAGCTGGCCACGAATTCATTCGCAGGGAAATCGTAGAGTTCCAGCGGTGACCCGACCTGCTCGATGTGCCCCTTGTGCATCACGACGATCTTGTCCGCCATCGTCATGGCCTCGATCTGGTCGTGCGTGACGTAGATGGTGGTCGTCTTGAGCCTCTGGTGAAGAGCCTTGATCTCAGAGCGCATGGCTACGCGAAGTTTTGCGTCGAGGTTGCTCAAAGGCTCATCGAATAGAAACACCTGCGGCTGACGTACGATCGCCCGTCCCATGGCCACGCGCTGCCTCTGTCCACCGGAAAGCTCCTTGGGATACCGAGCGAGGAGATCGTTCAAAGCCAGAATGTCAGCGGCAGCTTTGACGTTTCGGGATATCTCCTCCTTGGGAACTCCCTTCATTGTCAGCGCAAAACCCATATTTTCCGCGACGGTCATATGCGGATACAGGGCGTAGTTCTGGAATACCATCGCAATGTCTCGGCTCTTAGGTGCCACGCGATTTACCACGCGGCCGCCGATCTCGATCTCGCCGCCTGAGATGCTCTCCAACCCTGCGACCATCCTCAAAAGCGTGGACTTCCCGCAACCCGATGGACCAACCAGGATGACAAACTCGCCATCTTTGATGTCAACGGAGACGCCATGGATGACCTCGAGCGCGCCATATCTCTTTTTCACGTTTGCTATTTTTACGCTTCCCATTGGGGTCCTCCTTCAGTTCGATCCGTTGGCATTCGACGACGTGGAACGTCTTTCCGCGAGCTCCGTACGGCGAAGGTCTGAATATGCGGCGATCCTTGCCTTGAGCCCCGGACGACTGGCCGATCGAACGAGACTTGCCAAATCCTGGTCAAAATGCGCGTCTGATGTCGCGGCCTTAATTTGGCCTTTGGTCACGGGATCGAGGGTGTCGGCTAATGCCACGCGCGCTGAGATCGCGTCTGCAATGTGGCTCTCATCGAAGACCTCATGTACCAAGCCGAGGGCGACGCCCTCGGACACGTCGATCGTTTTCGATTGGAGCAAAATCTCGCGCGCTCGATCGCGTCCGGTGATCACGGCCAGCCGGCGGCTCCCAAGCACAAGGCCGAACCTCGGCCCCGGGAACGCAAACGAAGCCCCAGACACACCCAGCCTGATATCGCAAACCGCAAACAGGTCAGCGCCTGCTCCGACAGTCCGTCCACTCGCCACCCCGATCGAGGGAATATCCAGCGCTTGAATGGTCTGGAGGAGCGTTTCGATCTGCACAAAGCGAAGCAACAAGTCACCGTCGCTCGACGCCTCGAGATCGGACAAATCGAAGCCGGTGCAAAAATTGCGGCCCGATCCCTGGAAAACCACAAGTCTGACACCTTCCCTATCGGTCAGCGCCGCGAGGACTTCTTGGACCATCGAGCTGTTCAGAGCATTCCCGACCTTCGGACGGTTTAAGGTGATGGTCCGTACGCCCTGCACATCTTCGACAAGGATGCCGGGGCTAACGGTCTGTTCGTTGTTTTCCGACGCCGTCATCCCTTTACCGCCCCCATAGCCAGACCGCGTACAAGATGCCGCTGCAACAGGATGATGAAGATCACGATCGGGAGCGTGATGCCGATTGCCGCGGCCGCGGAGACCGACCAGTAGCTCACATCTTCCGTCCCATATTCTGAGATTGCCACCGGCAGTGTTCGTGTCGCTGGGCCAGAGAGGACGCGGGCAAACAGGAACTCGTTGTAGGCAAGAAGTAGCGAGAAGAGCGCTGTTACCCAGATGCCGGGGCGGACCATTGGCAAGGCGACCTTGTAGAAGGTGTGCCAGGCATTGCATCCATCGATCGCCGCCGCCTCATATATCTCTTTGGGGACTTCCGCGAAGAAGCTTCGCATCAACCAGATTGTGAAGGGCTGATTGATCGCCACAAAAGACAGGATCATCAGTGGGTAGGTGTCGATGAGCGACAGCGTCTGGGCGATGACGAAGAACGGCAGGGCAAGCAGGATGTGTGGAAACATTCTGAGGCCGAGGATGCTGATCAACAATGGCCGTGAAGTTGCCGGAGACATCCGCGTCAGCTGATAGGCTGCCATCGTCCCGAAGCTCAGCGAGATTATTACCGTGGATGCGGAAATGATCACGCTATTGGTGAAGTAGTGAAGGAAATTGCTCTCCGACCAAACCTGTTTGTGGAACTCAAGGGTCGGAGTGAAATCGAGCGATAGCGTAGGAATGAACGCGTCGATGGGCTGCTTGATGGAGATAATGGCTCCCCAGATGATCGGGGAAAGGTTTATCAGCGTGAAGATGGTCAGCGCTGCGATCAAGAGCGGTTGCTTGAGATACTGCTGCATTAGAACGCTCCCTTTTCCTTGCGATAGACGATCCGGATCATGGTCAGGACGCACACGAGTTCGATGAGAAGTGTCATGACGCCGAGCGCAGACGCCTTGCCGATGTCGAGCACTTTGAACCCGAGGGAATAGGTATAAAGTGACAAGGTCTCTGTTGCCGTCCCGGGTCCGCCTGCCGTCAAGACGAAGATTTGATCGAAGAAGCGGAATGAATCCATGAGGCGGATCGCGAGGACGAAGACGATGATCGGACGCATGTTCGGAACCATGATGCGCCAAAGCATCGACCACCCCCCTACACCGTCGATCTGAGCCGCCTCCACCTGGCTCCGATCGACCCCGTTCAGTCCTGCGAAGAGGACTAAGACAAGGAAAGGCGTATACTGCCACATGTCCGCGAGGATGATGGTGATCCGGGCCATGAGAGGATCACTCAGGAAATCGGGACCGGTTAAACCGAGCGTGTTCAACGAAATGTCCAACAGCCCCCACTCTGGCGCGAAAACCCAGCGCAAGAACATGCCGGATACTACGGGGGTGACAATATTCGGTAGCATGATCAGCACGTTGAAGACGCGCGATCCAGCGACAAGATTGTACAGTCCGTAGGCAATCAGGAGTCCCGATAGGAACTCGAGCGTTACCGAACAGATGACGATGAAGAACGTCCGCCCAAGCGAGCTCCAAAACCGTTCATCCCAGAGGAGGAACTGGTAGTTCGAGAGACCGATGAACGTCTTCGATTGCCCCATGAAGTAGTCGAAGCCACTGAGATAGACGGCATAGCCCAACGGAGCGAGCATGACCAATCCGAGGATCAACGCGCTCGGCAGCAGAAACAAATTGGAGTCGTTTTGCAACGACTCTTCCTTTTGGGTGGCATCTACTGCCCCTTTGGCTTCTCGGCTCAAACCCTGCATCTGGAGACTATTCATTCGCTCTCCCTTTCTCCACGCACCTGCTGGTGGCCACGGGGACCTACCGGCCGCGAACATGCGATGGCTTCATTTCCTCAGCTAAATTTGTACCGCTGGGGAGGACGAGATCGGAGACGAGATTTGTCCGAATTGACCAATTTGCGCGTTTCTTCTTCCGTCTGAGATGGTCAATTTGAACATAGCGTCGGCGGCGCGGTGATTTTCCACGTCGCGGATCGTTGCTCAAAATTGGAGGAAGAAATGCCAGCAGAGACGAATGTCCAAAAAGCTCCCATAAGACTTGGGATTATTGGATGCGGTGTGATTTCAGAGATTCATGGCGAGGCGGTCGCAAATAGTCAGGATGGCGTGACTTTCGCGGCATGCGCTGATCGCAACGTAGACGCAGCGAATGCATTCTCCAGCAAATATGGCGGCGCAACGGTCTACACCGACATGATTGAGATGGTGCGCAAGGAAAACCTCGACGGGGTGGTCCTGGCGACATGGCCGGCACATCACTATGATCACATCCGCGCCCTCGTCGATGTCGGCGTTCGACATATCCTCTGCGAAAAGTCGCTGACCGCAAGCGGTGAGCAGGCAAGCAAGCTGCTCGATATGCACCTGGACGAAGGCGTCCAGGTGATGGAAGGCTTCATGCTGCGTTACAGCCCTGTCTACATGCAGCTTGAAGAACTCGTGCGCCGCGGCGAGGTCGGGAAGATCGACACAATACGCTCGGGTTTCCAGGAGTGGGACCAAGAAACTGAGTCTGTGGAGGACCAATCGCGCAAATGGCGGTTGCAGAAGGCCTCGGGCGGAGGCGTCGCCTTGGACGGATCATGCTATCCGCTCCACGTCTGCACCAACCTCGCCCGCAGCCTGCCCCAATCCGTCTCGTTCGACGGAGACCGGACGGTCTACGATACCCTGGCGAGGTTGCACGGCCACATACGCTACGAAAACGGTATCATCGCCTTCATCCAGAGCAGCCTCAGGGCTGTAGTTTGCAAAGAAGCAGAGGTAAGCGGAACCGAGGGCTCACTTTATCTTCCCGTGGCCTTTGGCTACAACGTCCCGGAACACATCGCGATACGGAAGCGCACCGGACATAGCAACCTCACGATGAAGGATGTCCAGCTCGATCGTCCTGACGCGGGCTCTGCCTACGTCCCGCGGATATCGCCGCGACATCAGATCGAGCACTTTGCCGACATCATACGCGGCGGCGTCGCTCAGAGAATTCCGCTGGTCGAATCCGTGGTGAACATGTTCACCCTCGACGCTATGGTCGAAAGCGCCGAAACTAGGCGCGTTGTCGATGTGAAATTGCCTGAAAAGGTACGAGCTGCCTGGTCGGAGGCATTCGGGGGCGCGTCCACCGCCAGTGCCGCCTAGCCAGCCGGAACGGGGTGGCGCGAACTGTGCCGCCCCGAATGCCTGCGGTTGGAAGCGCGCTTTCAAGTCACTCTCCGGAGCCGAACCAAATGTCAAACATCCCGCGTACCTTGCGTTTCCCGTAGAAGAGTTCCCCCAGCCGACGAGCTCTATCCCGATTAGAGAACGGCTCTGAGAACGCGTTCATCGCACCGTGGAGCTTTTCCTGAGTGCTCTCTTGGGACGCAGCGATCATGTCTTTTACCTTCGAATGGCCAAGGGACTCGAAGTCAGTCAATACAGTGTCGATCGATCCTTCCAGCGCAGCGCATAGGAAGTAGCGAACAAGCCTGTCCTTCTCGTCTTTCTTCAGCTGCTCAACCGATCGCACTGTTTGGCTAATGGTCGTGGGAAGGTAGCGCACTGCGGTCGACAAGCTCGTGGGCGTGACGTCGCGCGCGCGTTCGCGAACCTGACGATACATGTCGCCATGAAAGCTCGGGTCGATCGCCTTGAGAAGTAAGTCGAGGTTTTTGCCACCGCCTGGGTTTGACTTGCCGGCGAGGATATCCACAACCATCTGTACTACGACATCACGAAAACTGGCGTCACCGATCTTGAAAGCTGCTCCTTCGATCATTTCCAAAAGAACATCGTTGAGGTGGTCGGCTTGAATAACGTGTTCCGGCCATTCAGCGGTCGGGACGGTCTGCAACTGGTCCCCTACGTATCGGCGCACCTTCGCCCAGCCATCCGTCTCGAAACCGCGAACGTCATGGAGAAGGGCTACGTTGACATCGGAGATGTCGAGCTTCGGCAAGTCGTTCGCATCGATCCGGTCGTCGAAACGAGCCAACACGTCGTTGAGCTGCTCTCCGAGCAGGGGTTTCAAAAAATCGTAACGCTTGTTGAGTGTCGAAAGACTGATGTAAGGAAGTTCGTTTTCTGTCAGTCCAGCTTTGATCACTTCATCGGCTAGCTTGTTGCCCGGTTGTTCCGCGCCTCTGGTCAGGAGCGTTGCGAAAACAGACCCGGCCTTGTGAAGTTCGGCAATGCGCTTGAACTGGTCAGTGTAGACTTCCTCCCCAGCCGTCAAAGCGTTCAAGAATGAAGCGAATGCCTCGGTTGTATCCGCAATAATCCCGTTACGAGTTGCTTTGGTCGGCGTGGCCAGGTTCATTTGACCTGGGGATTGCATTGCAAGGAAAAGGGCTGAGCCAAGAACCGGATCGTCTCGCGACTCCAGGGACTGAACCAGATAGGCGAAAAATGGCGATTCCGTGAAAATCTTTGAGGCGTCGATGTTCGCGCGGTATGCGCGTGGTATTTGGACATATACGTCGGCGGCCAATTCTAGCTGCTGCCGAAATTTCGGCATGTCTCCTATCTCTGGCTGACTCAATTGCTCGAAAAGCGCCGACAAGATCGCGATCTTCTCAACATCGTCGATCAGCTTCAGCGGTTCCATTGCTGCGAGTGCCGCGGCCATGTCTGTCGGACGATCCACCGCATATGTAGAGAAGAGCCCCTCGTTTCCTTCGAAGTCTATTTTTGTTTGCGGTAACCATTCGACGCTGATGCCTTCACTCTTAGCACGCGCTGCAAAGCCGAAAAGAAAATGTGGATTGCTGGTTATTGTTATGTCGGGCAAGACATTTGGAAGAATAGCGTTCGCGCCCTCATCGGTCAGCTTTTGGTAGAGACTTCCGAGGAAAGACGCCCACCGCACACCGTCCTCGACTACGATGTCGCTCTTGCCGCCTTGGCCACGATGGCTTGCCGCCGCCATCGCCTTCACAAGCGCAGGCAGATGTTCAGCTTCTGCGAGCTCCGTCGCTGCAAGCAGGCGCTGATTGCTCTTGGGCTCAAAACTAAAGCGCCGCATCTGCATCACTGCTGCCACCAAGCTCTTGCGGAAGTGCCGATTAGCGTCTCCTTTGTAGACTTTCGAGAGCGCAGCGAAATTGGCGACGGCTACGGGAAGCTCACCACTGTCGTCCCACTCATCGGAATTCTCCTGGACGACTTGGTCTACACGGACATCGAAACCTGCGGAATTTGATATTTCGATGAGCTTTTCCGCTCCCTGTACCGCGGCATCCTTGATGCGTTGGTCGAGCATAAGTTGAAGTGCAAGGTCGGGATCGACGTTGAAGATCATCGCCGAGAGGTTCTGTTCAAGGTCACTATCGGCGGCAATTTGCCGAACTCGACCCTCGATCGATTTGGGATCGTTCAATAAGCCTGGGTTGGCTTCGAGGGCGTCCTGATAGGCAATATAGACGGCCACGGTCGGTAGCTTGAAGCGTCCGCCATGAAGAACGTACATTCCGGCAAGTTCGTTGATGAAGCCGATGATCTGCCGAGGGGTGGCGCTGCCGCTTTGTTTTCGAATGATCCGATCGAAGATGAGATATACGCGAAACAACTCGTCCCGGTCCGATACCTCGGGAAGCGCCTGCCCCATCTTTTCGATAAAGAACTCACGGGAATTCGACATGACGGGAGGCGAAACCTGCAGGATTTCGTCAAACGTTTTGGTGAAAATCTCTCGCGCGTCCAATGGTGAAATTGGTGCGGTGGAATCGTCATCCGAATTGGGGGCCTTTTGCTCCTCCACCAGATGACGGTGATATGGCACGATCGCGGTAACGCATTGCTCAGGCGGAGGCCTCTTCACAGCGGGATTTCCTGAGAAGACTGCGCGGACTTGGGCCCAGTAGTCGTTGATTTCTTTCTTGGGCAGACGATCAATGTTGTCTAGTACGATAACGACCCTGATCTTGTCGGACTGCACGATCGACAGAATTTCCCGGAGCGTCGTTTGGAATTCGAAGTCATTGGGGTCGATTTCCCTTATATACTGGGTGACCTTCTGATCTTCAAATTGCTTGGACCCGATAAGCAGCGTTTGCGAGAGCGCGGTTCGATATTTGTCCCAAGTGCCTTTCCAGAAGCTCTCGCCCGATTTTCGTGCGTCAAAAACCGCTTTCAGAAGAGCCCAAAGAAAAGTTCCTCCGACGAAGAAAACAAGCAGCCCGAATGAATAGGACCAGACGTAGTCGATCTTGTCTTTCACTGCGTCGAATTCTGCCTTCGCCCAGAAATAGTAGAGCGGCAGAAACGGGAGAGCCAGTATGACGAGGACACCCCACAGGTCTAGGATGGACTGGTTGGTCGACTTAACCTGGCGGACTTTGCCTCGGACCTTCTTTTCGACTTCCTGGAGTTGCGCGCGATGCTTGGGGAATGTGGTAACCGTCCAGTCCAGGAGGTGCTCCAACAGAGACCGCCTAAACGACGAACCTTGGGATTGCCAAATGTCGAAAGTGAAGAACTTGTAGTCCCGATTGTCCTTGGTCTTCCTCTCGATCAGGATTTTCCTGGCGATCTCAACTACCGTCGATTTGCCGCTGCCCCATGGACCGTCGAGCCCAATCGCCCTGTCGTTTCCCGAAAAATTTGCGATCGCCTTCGACAGTGCTACCGCCGTCCGCTCGTGACCCTTGCCGTTGAAATGATCTTCATTGGAAGGCTCATCGATAAGTATTGTTCTCTTGAAATTCGCCATTAACCCCGGGAGTCCCCACCCCTAAACAACTGAAGAGTGCAATTCATAAGTTTACTTTAGCATTCGGACAATGCCGATCATTAAGAAACCGTACCAAATCAACAGCCTAGTTGGGGTGCTCTGAGGCAAGATCGCCATAGGTGACACGCAAATACCTTCGCTTTCTGCGCGAAAGTTGCCTGCCGTGCCGAAAATTGACAACTGAATGATGATCACTCGCAGGAGAGCGCTGTCGCCATGGAGGCTAATTCAGCTACCACGACAGTAAGGACGCCCGTAAATCCGTCAGCAATAAGCGGTCATTTCGCAGCTAGCGATTCAGAATGTGGCCTACCATCCCACTACCGCCGCCGATCCGCTCGATAGTTTGTCTGCGGTCCGCCGCAGTTCCCTGACGTAGTCCGAGCAGTTTACGTGAAGTGAGTAAGGACCGGAGGCTAGGCCCGCCGGACCGCCGGCAGATGACGCCTCCACGCACTCCAACGTTCGCTGCGCTGCCGCAGGCAATGGGATGCTACCGGTTACGATTCCTGCGATGAACTTGGATTGCTGTTCCGCGACTGGGATCACCGCGCAAAGGGGTTGGAGGAAGCCGACGAAGAAGAGATTGTCGATCTGCGGATGGGACACTCTCTTCCACAAAGAGAGATGCTTCTCGCCCGCCGGGACGATGCCTTCGTCGAAGAATGGGAAGACGATGTTGTAGCCGGTGGCGTAGATGATCGCGTCCACTTCTTCACGCGATCCATCGTCGAAACGGACATGAGTGCCGTCCAATTTCGAGACGCCAGGTTTTACGGTGATGTCGCCCGAGCCGACGCGGTTGTAGAGTTCTTGGCTCGTGGCAGCCTTGGTGAAATCGAACTCATTTTCTGGCTTGGGCAATCCAAACTGCTCCGGCCTGCCGATCGTGGCCTCGATTTCACGCACTCGCTTTCGGACGGACCACCACTTCGGGATAATCCTTCGCAGAAACGGAACGGCGCGCGATGGATGGACGATGTTGTGATCGGCAGGCTTTCCGTGGCCGAAAAAGCGCGGGACAACCCACGTCCCTCGTCTCACGGATAGAAAGAGCCGCTTGTTTTGCTCTTTTCGGCCAAGCTCGCAGGCAATGTCCAGGGCCGAATTGCCGAAGCCGATTACCAAGATCGATTTGTCGACAAGATCGTAAGGATCGTGGGGATCGATATATTGATGGGCATGAAGCTGAACGCCAGCGAATTCGCCAGGATAGCCTGGCGACGGAATACGCGGATGCCAGTGTCTTCCTGTCGCGACACAGAGGTGAGCATAGGTTCGCGTTTCACCGTCCTCGGCTAGCACCTCCCAAGTCCCTGCTGAGGTCCGTTTCGCGGAGACTACGCCACAGGAAAAGCGGATCGACTGGCGGAAGCCGAAATGGTCGACATAAGCATCGCAATAGTTGGCGATTTGCTCGTGGAAAGGATACTCCGGATAATCGTCAGGCATCGGGAAATCGGAGAACTGCATCTTGGTCTTCGAGGTGTTCATATGCAGCGAGCGATAAATCGAAGATATCCCGTTCTTGTTTTTGAACACCCAGTTGCCGCCGACGCGGTCGGATTTCTCGAAGCAATCGAACGCGAGGCCTGCCTCGTGAAGAGCCTTGCACGCTGCTATGCCGGCCGAGCCAGCACCGATAACGCATACCTTTGACATAATGTCCCTCCCTTGAAGATGAGCGTCTTCAGTTCGTACGCGCCTTTAGGCGCTCAGAGGAACGGTTCATGCGTACGGGTGTAGCGGAACGAGTCGAACTTCCATCGACCGTCATACTTTCGAGCGTGCATAGCGTAGTGGCCGCCGGCCATGGCGACGCGCCCGCTGTCGTCATGAGTACGACGGGTGTTGGCGTAGCACCGGACAAACGCAGAGTCCCCATCGAGGCCAAGCTCGACATCTACGTTATAGACGTAGTGCATCACTTGATTAACGCTTTGTCGGCTGGCTTTCATGTTGGCAAGCATTTGCGCCCGGCCGATGTTCCACTGCGTCCCGTTCATATTGAACGAGCTGTCCGTGTCGGGGTGAAAGACCTCCCCGATCTGGTCGAAATCGGCAAGATCGTAGCACCAAGTGTAACGCGACATCAGGGAAGCGACGTCACTCTCCGCGCGTCCCGAGTTTGGAAGTCCAGCTTTCGCGTAGGCCAACCGGGCACGTTCCAGATTGTCCGCATCCAGCATAGTTCGCTCGACGACGGGCTGCCTGCGATCCCAGAGGGGAACATATTGGTACGTTGCGACTCTCCAACCATCCTCCCCCTTCGTGATCCTGGCAAGGACGATACCGCCACCGTGAAACGCACCGTCCGGCTTGCCCGTCGGACGGTTCACATACGCGTAAGCGCCGAAGTGTGCCGTCTCACCGTCAATCGAGATGTTCACGTTCGTGAGGAAGGTCGTTTGCCAGCTGTCGCGTTGCGAAGCGCACAGGTAGCCTGCCCCGGCCTGCCGGCCCATTCTCGTTGCGGCGATCGAGATGATCGCATCCTCCCTGAACGACGAGGTGACATGATGAATGTCGTCGGCGTCCCCGGCCCGATGCAGTCCAACGATCAGGTCTTCGATCTGGGAGTAATCCGACATGTCCCGACGACTTGCAGCACTTGTCTCAAGGCCACCCCACGGAGCATCACGCAGACCGCTCATGACGCGTAGATAGATCATCGGACCCGAAGTCGGGACCAGCACGCTATTGCCTTCGAGCAGTGTAGCTTCCCACTGGAAATCGTACATTTTCCAGCCGTCCGCCGTCCGACGGAAGGAGTTGCGGTAGTAGCCGGCACCGAAGAAATAGTCGCCACCAGGGGCTTCCGGTCGCACGCGAGTATTGATGTTGTATGAGGTGAAGACTGCGTTATCGCCTTGAACGTCCACGAATGCGGAGGCTAGCATGTGCCGGCGTATCGGAGTTCGGACCGTCCGGTTCTGGAATTCGCGCACCAGATTGTCGGCACCCTCGTAGTGGCCCATGTTGCTTGAACGGAAGACGATGTCGTCCGCAAAGACGCGACGAAGACGCTCCCAGTCCGAGAAGTCCAAGGACCACACGTACTCGATCATCGCTTGTTTCACGTCGAAGACATCACGCGCGAGTGATGTGTTTCCGATCGCGCTAATCGCAGCATGGGTATTCATAATGGCTCCTCGATCGCAGGTTTCGGTCATACGTGCGTGCGCACTGGACCCTCGCGATCGATTGAGCCGAAATCGCCGACGAGCTGCCACTTCGGATTTGATCAATTTGAACTTTTCTACGCGGCCAATCTTTACAGAAGCCATGCAAAGCCTGTCACCGAACAGGAGACAACAATGACAAGATCAAGGTACTTTAGTTTTCCCTCGACGGGGACCTGGGAGTATTCAGTGGAACTAGAAGAGAGCGATGCCCTCAAGATCATAGCGGGCAAGACGGGCCAAAAAATTCAGCTCGCTGACCCAAGTGCCGTGATACACATCAGCACGGACACCATTACGCTCGTCGAAAAGACCCGGGATGGTGCAAGGCACGAGGAATTCCCACGTGAAGGAACGATCAGGCTTCTCCGGAACCTTGTCGTTTCAAATGCATGGGCCGGCGTTTAACGTGGCTCAACCACCGAAGCCCAAGCGCGCCGATATCTGACTTGCTGCAGCGACGACATGAGGAGCGAGCTGCTGCACCTGCTTTTCGCTAAATCGCATCGAGGGACCCGAGATGCCAATAGCCGCAATGATGTTGCCTTCCAGGGCGAAAATCGGAGCGGCTACGCCGCTAACGCCGTCGCGGTATTCCCCGTTATTGACTGCGTAGCCCTGGGAACGAACGCGACCAAGTTCAATGCTCAGGTCATCGACGGACTTCACGGTTTTGTCGGTGAAAGAAATGAGAGCGCTGGAGAGTTTCGGCAACAGGTCCAGCGGCTGGTACGCCAGGAGAACTTTTCCCGTCGCAACAGCGTACGCGGGCGCTCGACCACCGACTGCCGAATACGCGCGTACAGGTTCCGGACCTTCGATCTTATCGACATAGACTACTTCATCGCCCGCGAGGATCGACAGGTGCACAGTCTCCCGTGTCGCCTGCATCAATCGCTCCATCACCTCTGGTGCTTCGCGTTTGAAGTCGAGTCGCGATACCAAGCGTGAGCCAAGCTCCCAGACCTTGAGGGACAATCGATACCTGCCCGTTCCGGGATCGTGCTGCACGTAACCAGCAGACTCCAAGGTCTTGAGCACGCGATGAGCGTTGCTCTTCGTCAGCTCAAGCTCGGCCGCGAGGTCGGAAACGCCCCTTGCCGTGGCCCCTTGGCCTAGAGCCTCAATGACCTTGAGACCCTTGAGAAGCGTCTTGTCCATGAGCGGGCCGCGTTTCTAAATCGATTTGAGCTAGTTACATGAAGTTCCAAAATTGAGCAAGAAACCGAGGCAGTGGTTGGAGATCAGCCGTTAGCCGTGCGACGGCTGGCGAGGATGGCATCCTCGATTTCTTCGGTGTGCTCACCCAGCGCCGGCGGGCGACGACGAACGGGAAGGTTCGCGCCATTCAACAGAATCGGGCTTGCAAATGTTCGGATGGGATTGCCCGACGGTAAATCCATTTCCTGCACCCAACCCATTGCCTCGACTTGGGGGTCTGCTAGGGCGCTTTCGTAGTCGTTTATCGGGGCGCAGGGAACCCCGGCCTCCCTAAAGCGATCCAACCACCCGGCGGCGTTTCTGAGAGCGAATATCCGCTCAAGTTCGTCTTTGAGCTCGACCTGATTTCTCGCGCGCAGTGACGTGGATGCGTAACGTGGATCAGATTTCAGCTCCGGTCGTTCAACCACGTCGCAGACACTGCTCCAAAGCTTGTCGTTGCCCGCAGCCATGACAAAGTAATCGTCCGCGGCTCGGAATGCTTGATAGGGAGCGTTCCGCGGATGCGCCGACCCGAGCTTTTTGGGAGCTCGATTTGTGCCGAAATACTCTGACGTCTGAAGCGCCGCTACCGCCAAAGTCGCCCCCAGTAGAGAAATGTCGATATGTGCGCCCATCCCGCTTCCTTCGGCCTTCCGCAGAGCGGACACGATCGAAAACGCCGCGTACAGGCCGGTGGAAAAGTCGCTGATCGGAACACCGCACTTTACCGGCGCTCCGTCGGGCTCTCCTGTCACGCTCATGACGCCACCGACTGCCTGAATCGTGACGTCGAACCCCCCCTCCTGTGATCGCGGCCCAACCTGACCGAATCCGGAGATGGAGCAATAAACCACTCTGGGATTGATGGCCTTGATATCCTCGTAGCCCAACCCGTTCCTGCCCATCGCTCCGGGACGATTATTCTCGATCACGATATCTGCCTCGGCACAGAGGGCAATCGCCGTCGCTCGGTCTTTGGAAGATTTCAGATCGAGAGCGGCAGACCGCTTGTTCCGGTTGAGCGACGCAAAATTTTCGCTGAAGCCATCGGTGATGGGCGGCCATGCGCGTAAGCTGTCGCCTCCCGAAGGGTGTTCCACCTTCACCACCTCGGCTCCCATATCCGCAAGCAACATTCCGCAAAAAGGTCCCGCGGCGACCTGGCAGAATTCGACCACCCGAACCCCGGCGAGCGGCAGCTGATTTTCCGAAATCGTAGTCATAAAGTTCCCTTTCAGTCGTCTGCCTCGTCATTTCGCCCCGATTCGCACTTGCGCATCCGAACCGACGCGGCCGCGTGAAGGCTCCCGCCCCCTTTGAATGGAACGGTGTATCAGTCAGAGTTCGTGATTCTATCGCGCGAGCTAAGCCGGCGCGTAATCTACTTGGAACCGTGCGGTTCGCAGGTCTTTGAGCTCATCGCGAATTTTCAAATGCGCGGGGTGATCTGCGTAGGCCTTCAGGGAGTCGTGGTCCCGAAATTCAGAATAAAGGACTATGTCACAGGCATACGAGACCCGACTACAGTCTACGCCAATCTCCAGCGATAAAAGGCCAGGAACCGTTCCCACAAGACTTTCGAATTTCAACTTTATCCCCTCTGCGACGATCTGTTTCTCTTCAGGCGTCGCGCCTTTCACGTTCCACATCACAATATGCTTGATCATCGATCCCTCGTAGATGCGATATCTGCTTCGATGACCAAAATCATAAATTGCAGGAGCGAACGCTCAATCCTGAAAATGTTCAAGTTGGCTTTCACTGGATTTGGCACACTAGACTGCAAGTCACGCCCCATTGTCCCTAATGGCGAGAAAATGTTTCTCACGGAGGCTCCTTTTTAGCAGCGGAGAATGATGCGAAAAACGATCGCAATGCATCCAGAAGCGGCGTTCATTTGGTGGCGGAGCGGTACGAAAAGGCGTTGATCTGTTGGACCACCGTTGAAGGTCTGCCTTGGCCGTAAAACTAGAAGGAATGGAAAATGAAGTTCACCCGCGATCAACGAGTGCTTTGGCTGTCACAAGTACGCTCTGTGCCCTACCGCGAACGGGTGGAGCTAGCTGCGAAATACGGCTACGGGACCATAAGCACGTCGCCTGCAGACTACGACCGCACCCGCGAGAGCGGTCTTACCCTCGCTGAAATCAAAAGCATCGCCGCCGACAACGAGGTTAAGCTCAGCTACCTCGATCCAATGGTCTTCTGGGTGCCAGACGGGCTGCCTAGCGAAGGCGACGAAGACTTGATTACCTACCTTAACCGTACGCCCGACGAATTCTTCCGGATCGCTGGCGAGCTCGAAGTCGATCGCATCCACCTCATCGGGTCCTTCCCCGAAGGTCGGTACTCGATCTCGGAACTCACGGACTACTACGGCCAGACATGCCAACGCGCTGCGTCTTACGGCTTGAAGTGCCTGATCGAGGCAATGCCTTTGTGGGGGCTTAGAAAGGTCGAAGAAGTGGTCCAGATCGTCCGCGATGCAAATCAGCCGAACAGCGGCATCATTTTCGACACCTGGCATTACACTCGCGCCGGGCGCAACGACAAGATCATCGCAGATATCCCGGTCGGCATGATCGATACGGTTCAGATCGCCGATGGCTCGAAAGAGGCCCCTGTTGGACGACCCAACGTCGTAGACTGCCTCTACCACCGAGTACCAATTGAAAACGGTCAGATCGCAAACAAAGAAATCCTGGAAGTTCTGCGCGACCACGGTCACATGACCAGCGTCGGCCCGGAGATTTTCTCGTCGGAGCTCGACAAGCTCCCGGGGGACGAGATCATGAAGCAAATCCAGCCAGGCTTCGAAGCGATCCTGGAAGCGCTGTAACTAGAAGGGGCCGGCGTTTCGCCGGCCCTTTGTTATTATTCCCCTGCGAATTCGATAAGAAACTTGGGCTGGCGGCGGCCTGACATCGTCATCTTCCCGAACATCTCGGCTGCCTGTTCAACAGTGCCGACCTGGGCAACTATCTTCGTAGGGTCTACCTTTCCGCTCGCGAAAAGATCAACGGTTGCTCCGTAGTAGTCGATGCCATGCAAGATACCATGGACGGTGATATCCTTGAGAGCTACCTCGGTCTGGCTGAGATCGGTGGAGCTTCCCGACGGCAACCCGATCAAGGCTATCCTGCCACCCAGGTCCGACACTCGAACAGCGAGACTGAGCGCCGACTTGACGCCCGAGGCTTCGATGACCACGTCGTAGCCGTTGGCAACAGCATCATCCGGACGCAATACTCGATCCGCGCCAAGCTCTGAGGCGAATTCGAGCTCGGATTCCGCAACCCCGATCACATCCACCGACTTGGCCGTGAGTTTCGCTATCAGCACGCTGAGGAGACCAAGCGTTCCCGTACCAATCACGGCGACCCGGTCAGTCTTGTTGACCGCCGTTCTTTCGCAAGCGTTGTAGGCGGTCACGGTTGGTTCGGTCAGTGTAGCCGCCTTTAGAGAAAGGCTGTCCGGCACGACGGTTACTGCATATTCCGGAACCGCGACGTATTCAGCTGCCGCTCCCTGAATGTAGCGAAGTCCCACCTCCTTTAGATCACGGCAAAGGTTTCGTCGGCCGCGCTGGCAGTTGTCGCATTTCTGGCATGGCACCATGCAGTGGCCGACCACTCTCGTCCCGACCTGTGTCGTCACACCCTCCCCGACCGACACGACGGTCCCGGTGTATTCGTGACCAAAGACAAATGGGTAGGACAGGAAGCCCTGATCCAAGAAGAAGCTATTGCCGTGATAGAGATGGAGGTCGGTTCCGCAGATGCCGACGAATGCCGTCTTGACCACTACCTCGCCGGCCTTCGGCTCTGGCAGTCTGAGCTTGCTTAGAACCAAGTCGGCCTTTCCCCGCACCTGCAGGGCGTTCATAGTGGTATGTGCGTTCATCCCGGCAATCTCCCTGTTCACGAAACGTGGTCAACTGGACCAGACAACACAGTATCGATTTGGGGACGGGGAAAAAGCGGCGTATCGCAAAACACTTTGCCACCCAATGAGAATATTCTCCTAAGATTTCCTGGAGTGCCCCCCATTTCGCCGGACAGATCAGCTATTGAGACAATGCTTTGATGAACTTCCTTGAAGAGGCCGTTTCAGCGCTGAGCGCGGATGGACTTCATTATAGTCTTCGATCCATCCGTCGATCTTCCGGAGAGCTGTTGCGGCGTCCGGAATGGGTGAGATGCGTATATAGTCCCGCTTCAAGGTTTTGACAAAAGCTTCAGACACGCCGTTCAATTGCCGTCGAAGTCCTGAACTACAAATTCGCATTTGGCATTCATTTTTTTGCACAGGGCGTGGCCAAGGTCGATCTCGAACCCTTTCAGCGTGCCACTTGTATCGACAAAGTTAAATGGCGGATACGCGCCTTCGGTCGCGATCTGGTAGGTATCCTGTGCGAGTGCTTGGCTGCTGGCAGCGCAAGCGAGCAAGCCAACCGCGAGTATTCCTAAGCGATGCATCATGTTCCCTTTCATTTTCGTTATTGGTGCATTTCAGCGGATAAAGGGGCTTGAGCTAGCCAAGCCACAATGGCGTTTGCGCGTA
The DNA here is from genome assembly GCF_056394605.1 of Rhizobium sp. 10N427. Classification (NCBI taxonomy): domain Bacteria; kingdom Pseudomonadati; phylum Pseudomonadota; class Alphaproteobacteria; order Hyphomicrobiales; family Rhizobiaceae; genus Rhizobium; species Rhizobium sp. 10N427. Next base: position 243,760 of record NZ_JBFTID010000002.1, read on the forward strand.
CCGATCGCATCGGCTCGCGTGACGTTGCGATCTCTTCCAATGTGTGTCGATTTAGAGCCGACCCGAACCGTTGTCCCTTATCCAAGGAAGGGATGCGAACTGTCGGGTTTTCGGCTGTAGCTCTCGCTCCGAAGAAATCGCAGCGCCCCAAAAACTGACCGGATACACGACTTCAATCCAAATACCGTGCGATGGAGGCGAGGTACACCGCGTCCTCGGAGGCACGCCCGACTCTGCTGCTTCATTCAAGGTCTCGATGGAAGTGATCCGGATGTCTCTCTTTCGCTCCGATACCACGCTGCTACACTTTGGATGTGGGGATGAGCGTATACCGTCCACATCAAATGCACCCGCTCCACTGGACATTAGCTCGCCCATTTAAGAAGCTGAATAGACGAAGAATTTCGAGCTGAAATCAAATGACCATTCCGCCGATCGCCACCAACGTCGCTGGCCAACTTCTCAAGCTAGTCAACTGGAGAAAGGTGGGCCGCTGGGTGGCGGCACGTGATTTGCCTCCCGCATCGGGCGACCAGTACAACGTCCTTGTTTTGGATTTCGAGCACGACGAACACGGGAGACAAACTCGCCACGTAGCCCGCAGCCTCGGCGATGCCGAGGGGGTGAACGTCTACCGGGTCACGACGACACTGCGGTTGAGGGAGAGCGGTTCCGCCAATGAGAACCTGAGCGAAGCCCATGCTAGCGCCTTAGACCTGTGTGATCGCTACAACTGCCAGATGGCTGTATGGGGCGAGGTAATAAAAGACGACAGTGTCCTCAGGATCAACCTGTCGTCACCGATGAAGGTGGGACTCCCGGGCCGAGACTACAGTTTAGACGCCACGCTGCGGCTTCCTGCTGACTTCAATGCGGACATCGGGAGCGTTCTATATTGCGAGTGCGTAAGCCGGCTCTTGTCGAACCTCGATCGTGAAGGCAGACACGTCGTCCCCCAGCTACAGGAAGAACTCAAGCGCGCTCGCAAATTGTTAGACAATCAGTCCGTCCTCAATGCCGACCTCAAGTCAGCAATCGCAAGCGCCTATCTGACTTCCTCTCTGGCTTTGTTCGAGCGGACCAATGAACTCGAATGGTTGTCCGAGGCCATGAACTTCGTCGAAAACGAGACCGCCAGACCGCTCGGATGGGCTCCGAAACCAGGCGACATAGGCTTTCATGCAAAACTTTGGCTGGTTGCTGCCGAGTACATGCCGGACATGCGGATGATCGCCACAGCGGAAATGTGGTTGGCCCGTGCGCGGGAAGCCCGCGGTCTCCCGGCTCACCTCGGGATGTTTTTCCATGCTCAATGTTTTCGACTGGCCAGTCGGCTGGCACGAACCCCAGAGCGCCAGCAAGAACTCGTCACGAGAGAGATCGCCATCTACGACGCTCTCGACCAGATGACAGATCATGACGGCATTAAGAACGACCTTCAACACCTCCGTCTTGGAGCCCGTCGAGAAGTTGCCGTCCGTGAACGCAACGACGATGAACTTCTTCAAATCGTCTCGGAGCACAGGCAACTTCAACCACCTTTGGGTGATTACGCTTGGTCTAATTACCTCGGTAGCTGCGTTGAACTCTTCGTCTTGCAATCCAATGAAGCCGAGCTCAGAGAGTTACTCTCCCGGATCAAGGAACTCTCCTTGAGGCCGTATTTTGCTCAGTCGGTAATGCAGCGCGATCTCATCAAGATCAATGAGTACAGGTGCCGGATAAAGATTTGCGAAATTTCGGAGTTGGCTGACATCGAGAAGTCCCTCGACATCTTCGAAAAATCCGCGATTTTACCGAGTGCATACGCTCAGCTCGCAGTCGCAGAACTTCACATCAAACGGGCGATATCGCTCACCGACGACTTGGCGAAGTTGAAGGAGCTGCTGCGCGGCCAGGTAAGTGCCGAAGCCGGATTGAGAGTGATGGGCTTCTTCGGCTACCACGTCCTCCAAGACCAGGCCCGACGCCTCCAGGAGCTGGCCGAGCGGTACAAGCCGCGAGTTGGATCGCAGGCACAGTAACCAGGAACTACCACGAACGTCCTCGTCATAGCCCCCCGCCAATTGAGATCGAGGGGACGGTCGCAGCAGTGCGACACTGCGACCGTAATGGACTGCACTAAACTCGTTCGAGGGCGACCGCGATCCCCTGCCCGACACCGATACACATCGTTGCCAGAGCATACTTCCCGCCGTTGAGGGACAATTCCAGAGCAGCCGTCCCGGCAATGCGCGCGCCAGACATGCCCAACGGATGTCCAAGGGCGATCGCGCCACCGTTCGGATTGATGTGCTCCGCGTCCTCGGCAAGGCCAAGCTCGCGGAGCACAGCGATGCCTTGGGAGGCGAAGGCTTCGTTGAGCTCGACGATATCGAAATCGGATGGGGACATCCCGATGCGCGCGCAGAGCTTCTGCGTGGCGGGCGCGGGGCCGATGCCCATAACCCGCGGTGGGACGCCAGCGGTTGCCCCGCCGATGATCCGAGCAATCGGCGTAAGTCCGTACTTCTTCGCCGCAGCTTCAGAGGCGATGATAAGCGCGGCCGCGCCGTCATTTACCCCGGAAGCATTTCCTGCCGTGACGGTCGCCCCGTCCATCTTGTTGATGACATTAAGCTTGGCCAGCGTCTCGATGGATGTCGCACGAGGATGCTCGTCCTTGGAGACGACAATTGGATCGGCCTTCCTTTGGGGAATGGTCACCGAGATGATTTCCCTGGCCAGACGGCCGTTTGCCTGCGCCGCCGCTGCCTTAGCCTGCGAGCGCACAGCGAACGCGTCCTGGTCTTCGCGAGAGACCTTGTAGTCGATAGCTACATTGTCGCCGGTCTCCGGCATGGAGTCGACGCCGTACTGCTTCTTCATCAACGGATTGACGAAACGCCAGCCGATGGTGGTGTCATGGATTTCGGCATTGCGCGAGAAAGCCGTCTCCGCTTTGGGCAGCACGAATGGAGCGCGAGACATGCTCTCGACGCCTCCGGCGATCATCAATTCGGCCTCACCTGATTTGATCGCACGAGCTGTCGTAATTACTGCGTCCATTCCTGACCCGCAAAGGCGGTTCATCGTAGTGCCCGGGACAGACACCGGCAGGCCAGCGAGCAGCGAAGACATGCGGGCAACGTTGCGGTTATCCTCGCCGGCCTGATTGGCGCAGCCGAAGATCACATCACCGATCGCTTCCCAATCAACGGAGGCGTTGCGCTCCATGAGGGCCTTGAGTGGGATAGCCCCGAGGTCATCGGCACGAACGGAGGCTAGTGCACCGCCGAAGCGGCCAATCGGCGTGCGGATGTAATCGCAGATGAATGCATCAGTCATGATCAATCCTCAAAGGGTAGGAACGACAAGATCGGCGACCTGCCCGTCGATATGAAGCTTCGCGCCCGTCATGGCCTGGAGCTCGTCGACAGTCATTGTCGGCAACATTTCACGCAGCACGAAGTGCTTGTCCTTGATGTCGATAACAGCGTGGCTCGTGTAGACGCGGGTAATGCACGCGACGCCCGTAAGCGGGAACGTGCATTTTTCGACCAGCTTCGGCTCACCGTTCTTTGTCACGTGTTCAGTGATTACCGACACCTGCTTCGCGCCGTGAACGAGGTCCATTGCGCCGCCAACGGCAGGAACGCCCTTCGAGCCAACGCGCCAGTTTGCAAGGTCACCGCTCTCCGCGACCTGGAGTGCTCCCAGGATTGCCACGTCAAGATGGCCACCCCGGACCATCGCGAAGCTGTCGGCGTGATGGAAGAAGGCAGCACCCGGCTTCAACGTCACGGCCTTCTTGCCCGCATTGATAAGGTCCCAGTCTTCCTCACCCTCAGCCGGCGATTCTCCGAAATTGAGGATGCCGTTCTCCGTGTGGAAGATCGCCTGCCGGCCGGGAGGCTGGTAACGAGCGACCATTTCCGGGAAGCCAATCCCGAGATTGACATAGGCTCCGTCGGCAATGTCCTGGGCAGCGCGCCAGGCGATCTGCGCGTTGGTTAGCTTGATATCTTCGCGGACGTTGATGGTCATGCGTAAACAACTCCGGCTCGGATGAGCTCTTCTTCCTGCTTGGGTTCAGCAACTCGGACGATGCCATCGACGAAGATTCCCGGGGTCACGACGTGTTCGGGATCGATCTCGCCGGCCTGAACAATTGTGGACACCTGCACGATGGTTTTAGTCGCGGCCATGCACATCAACGGGTTGAAGTTTCGAGCAGCCTTGTTGTAGGTCAGGTTCCCGTAGGTGTCGCCGACGTGCGCCTTGATGATCGCGAAGTCTGCCTTGAGCCAACGCTCCTGAACGTAGGGCCGGCCGTCGAACTCGGCGATCACTTTCCCCTCGGCAAGCTCCGTTCCGTATGCTGTCGGAGTGTAGAACGCCGGGATGCCGGCCCCACCCGCCCGGATGCGCTCAGCCAACGTTCCCTGAGGAACGAGTTCCAGCTCGATCTGGCCCGCGAGATAGCGATCCGTAAAGGCGCGCGGGTCGGACGACTTCGGGAATGAGCAGATCATCTTCCGGACCATGCCCGCGTCGATCATAGCCGCGATACCGATCCGGCCGTTACCCGCGTTGTTGTTGATGACGGTTAGGTTCTTGGGTCCCTTGTCAATGAGGGCGTGGATCAACTCGATCGGCGCACCAGAGCCGCCAAAGCCGCCGATCATCACCGTGGCACCGTCGCCGATTTCGGAGACGGCTTCAGCCAGGCTCCCGATAGTCTTGTCCATAGGGGATTTTCTCCTTGTCGGAATAGAGCCTCCTCAGCCCCTCGCCATCAGACATAATTCAGGTCGCCACTGGACCGCAATAAATTTGTGCGTTAATTAATATTTGTTCGTATGGCGCACAGGTGGAGTCTTCGATGCGAGAATCGGATTTTGTGAGTGGGTTTGCCCGAGGCCTAAGGGTGATTGAGGCTTTTAACGATATGCATCGTCGTCTCTCCATCACGGACGCTTCGAAACTTACGGGGATTGATAGGGCTACCGTGCGTCGCTCGCTGTTGACGCTGACGGAGTTGGGCTATGCCAGCTACGACGGAAAATTTTTCACTTTGACACCGAAAGTTCTGCGGCTGGGACATGCCTATCTCGAGGCAACACCGCTACCAGCGCTCCTCCAGCCATATCTGGACGTCCTGTCGGAAAAGGCCGGACAGAGCGCATCTGCCTCCGTGTTGGAGGGGACAGAAATCCTCTATATCGCGCGTGCTTCTCAGCGCAGGGTAATGTCCATCAATCTCACCCCCGGCAGTCGTCTGCCCGCCTACTGCGCATCGATGGGGCGAGTCTTGCTTGCAATGCTGCCGGAGGCGGATGCCCTCGCCGTACTCGACAACACTGAACTGAAGCGGAACACCCCGAAAACCAAGACGGACAAAGACGAATTGATCGCCGAGTTCGCGAAAGTTAAAGCCCAGGGATATGCGCTCATCGATGAAGAACTTGAGCTCGGGCTATGTTCGATCGCGGTCCCGATAGCGAACGATCGAGGTCAGGTCATAGCAGCTATCAATATCGGAGCACCTGCTGCGCACGTTCCTGCCGCAGAGATGGTCGAGCGCTATCTTCCCCTTTTGAGAGAGGCACAGGCAGGCCTCAAGATAGTCCTGCCGTGAATACGACAGCGAGCAGATGCCCGCTGTCGTCGCTACAAGACGACTACTTGAGGAATTGGGCTTTAGTGGCGTCAAACGCCTGCTTCGCCATCTCCTCGACGGGCAGCTTCCGCAAGGTCTCCGAAAGGATTTCAACGCCCCAAGGGCCCTGGTAGCCGATCTTACGGACAGCTTCGATGAAGGCCGGCGGGTTCAGAACGCCCTGACCCGGCAGCTTGCGGTGATAGATCGTGTCTTCCCAGAGGAGCCCGATGATGTCCTCATCGGCATCGTCAAGTTCAATCGAACTGACATGTTTCAACGGAATCTTCGCGACGTCATCGTACGAGATGCCGCCGCGGGCCATGTGCCAGATATCGATCAAGAGGCCGCAGTTCGGCTGATCCGCCTGCTCGACAATTGCCAAAGCTACTTCGAGCGTGCGGACGTTGCTGAACGGCATGATCTCCAGAGCGATGCCGGTTCCGTGCTCAGCAGCTTCGCGACTGACCTGGGCGAAAGCCTCTGCCATGCGCTCCACATCTGGCGTCATCTCTTCCTTTGTCGGATTGTACAGGTCTGCACCCAGTCCCGGTGCAATCTTGATGTCGCGAATCCTCAGTTCTTCCGCCATCTGAAAGAGTTCGCGACGCATCTTGTCCGACGCGACACGTGCTTCTCCGTCTTTGTACCAATCCCCGAGGAACTCGATCTCGAGATGCTTGATGCCGGCTCCCTCAACGATCTTGCGCATTTCGGAGTAGCCGATCTTTTCGGCCGTCGCCTTCACATCGGCATGGATGAGACCAACGCCCTTCCATCCTGCCTTTGCCGCAGCTTCAACGCGGTGACGGAACGGGATCGGGCTGATCTCCGTCGGTCCGAAAGGATAGATGTCACCTGCTAGAGTGAAATACGAAGCCAGCAGGTCCGGCACATCATTGCTCATCTGGATATCTCCAATTCAGTTTTCGTTTGAGCCGCGCTGATTTCGCGGATCGATACGCCCACTGGGCGATGCCCAAGAAAGTAATGTATTCTCATGGGCTATAAAGTGATCGATTTTACTATCTTTGTTTCCTGCAGCTCTACTATCGGCAATGCCGCGCCCCTTTTATGAGACGCGGCACCGACAGCCGATCAGATCGCTCGAATACTACCGCCGTCGACGCCCCAAACGGCGGAGGTAACGAACGAAGCCAAATCGGAAGCTAGGAAAACAATGACGTTGGCGACTTCTTCTGGAGTCCCTAGACGCGCGAGCGGAAGCTGACGAAGCTTCATTTCATGCTCGACGGCAGCCTGCGGTTCCATGTTGTAGTGCTTGCCCATGGTTTCAGCGAAACCACCTGGCTTCGTCCAAAACGGAGTCCAGATCGGACCCGGCGCGACCGCATTGACGCGCACGTTCGCGCCTTCGGCTCGGGCGAGACCCTTGGTCAGCGCCAGAACAGCCGCCTTCGAGGCCGAGTAGTCGATCGGAACAGGCTCAGGCTGGCGAGCGAGGTCCGAACCATTGTTGACGATGCAGCCCTTTCGCTCCCGGAGGATCGGGAGGAGATGGCGTGTGGCGCGGACATAGCTCATGAAGTTGAGCTGGAAGGTCTTGTCCCAGTCGTCATCGGAGAGCTGGTCGAACGTACGGATCGCTCCCGAACCGACGTTGTTGACGAGGACGTCCACCACACCGCCCGTCGAAGCCAGAAGCTTGTCCAACCCCGTTTTTACGCCCTCACCCGTCATCAGGTCCGCCTTGACGGTTACGGCTTTGCCACTCGTCTTCTCGATCTCAGCTGCAACATCCTTCAGCTGTTCCTCGTTGATGTCGAGTAGACCGACTGTCGCCCCTTCTTTCGCGAAGGCGACCGCCGTTGCGCGCCCGATGCCCTCGGCCGCACCGGTGATAAACACGACCTTACCCTTGAGACCGCTTTCCATATTTTCCTCCACCTCTTGTCTGTTGGAATTACACCGATGCGCCTTCTGCGCCGGTGCGATAGTCAAAACTCGTCGTCAAGCCACCATCCGCTACGATCTCGGCACCGCGAAGAGCGGTCGCGCCGCTCGACAGAAGGAACATTGCCGACTGAGCCACTTCCGAGGCTTCGAGGATTCGACCTTCCGGCTGACGCGCCGAGCGTGTCGCAAGGAATTGTTTGCTGTCGTTGGCCGACTCCAGGTGGCGCTTGAAAAGGCCGGCAAACATCGGACCCGGGCTGAGGACGTTGGTACGGACACCGTCGCGAGCATGGTCGACCGCAACAGTGCGCGCGAGCTGGCGTACTGCTGCTTTCGTAGCGTTGTAGATGGCGAGTTGCTGTTCGGCCAAGGTCGCGTTGACGCTGGCAACGGCGACGATCGCGCCATTCTTCTTTTCGACCATCAGCGGCAACAAAGCTTTCATCGCAAGCACAGTTCCGACGATGTTCACGTGCATCGCGCGCGTAAGCACCTCCGTCGTAACTTCCGTGACATCGCACACGTCGAGGATGGCTGCCGAGGTCACCAGACCCAGCGATGCTTTGTTCTCGTCGCGAAGATGGGTGACCACTTTGTTCCAAGTGGCTTGAGCACCGACATCACCGGAAACGTGCGTGTATGCGCCATTGGATGCCAGGTCCTCCTGGGCGGCCGCCACATCCACACCAACGGTTTCGACGCCGTTCTGAAGCAGAAGGCGGCAAAGTTCGTGGCCGAGGCCGGACGATGCTCCGGTCACGACGACGGCTTCGGGAAGGGAGAACTGAACAACGGGAGAATTCACGAGCATAGCTCCTTATTTGGTATCTTTTTTGTTGGCGAGAACGAAGTCCCACTTAACGGACCAATATGGTTGATCGAACCCGAGGGCACGGGCCTGCTCGGGATCGGTCACGCGATCGAACTCCGCGATCAACGAGTCTTTGACGCCGAACACGGCATCCTGATCGAGATACTCACAGTCAGGTGAGAAAATGTGAGTGATCACTGGATCGTATCCAGGCGCACTGACAATGAAGTGCGTGTGAGCCGCGCGGTTCGGATGCCGCCCGATCGAAGCCAGGAGCTTACCGACCGGACCATCGTCCGGGATCGGATAGAACCGGGGCTTCGACGATCGGTACCAGTATTCGCCTGCCTCATTCGTTGTGAAGACGCCGCGCAAATTCCAATCCGGCTGAACGCCCTTCTGCTGGACATCGTAGAAACCGTCGTCGTTGGTTTGCCAGACGTCCACGAGAGCCCCTGCGATCGGGTTGCCGTCCGTGTCGAGTACCGTGCCCCTGACGACTGCAGGCTCCCCTTTGCCATCGAGGCAGATGTTTGTGCCGGGATCGTATCTTGGTGCCTCAGGAACGTAGAAAGGGCCGAGAATTGTGTTCTCGGTCGCGCCGTTCGGACGCCGATGATTGATGGAGTCCACGAGCATCGATACGCCGAGGATGTCTGAAAGCAGAATAAACTCCTGACGCCAATCGGTGCACATGTGCCCGACGTCCGTAAGGAACTTGATCGCGGTCAGCCATTCCTCGTGGGTCGGCTCGATCTCTTTCACAGCGGCATGCAAGTGCTTCACGAGCGTCGCCATCACTTCTTTGAGGCGCGGATCGATATCCTGGCCCATTCGAGCGTTCACCACGTCGACAGACGCTTCTTCGGTGAAGTACGGATATTTGGGTGCCTTGGGTGTGATGTGGCGTTCTTCGGACATTTCTACCTCCTCATTACGTGTTTAGCCGCGTTCCGTGATCGGCGCGTCGCCCGAAAAGGCTCGGCTGATAAGTCCATGCAGGGCTGCTCTCTCCAGCGGCTGCGGATTCCAATAGGGATTGGTAAGCGTTCGCTCAGTGACCGTTTCGATGCCGGCTTCTGTCATGCCCAAGTCGGCAAGTGCGCGCTTTGCCCCAATCCGGCCGGCGAGATCGTAAAGTGCCCGCGCGGGATCATCGGTTTTCAATCGCTCAGCCAGGCTCTTCATCACGTCCGGAATTGCCGGTGCGTTGTAGGCCAGGGCGTGCGGGAGGACGATCGTGTGGGTCTCGGCGTGCGGGAGATCGAACGTTCCGCCGATAGTGTGGCAAAGCTTGTGATGTAGTGCCATACCAACGGAACCCAGGCAGATGCCGCACAACCAAGCGCCATAGAGTGCGTTCGCTCTGGCATCCGTATTGTTGGGATCGTCGGCGATGACAGGTAGCGCTTCGTAGAGCGCGCCGATGGCTTCGAGCGCCATCATCGTGATGATTGGATTCCGCTCACGCGCGTAGAGCGCCTCGACCGCATGCGCGATAGCGTTCATCCCGCTCGTGCCAGACAACCCAACGGGCAGCGTCAGGGTCAAGTCGACGTCGTAGATCACGACTTCGGGCAAAATCTTGGGACTACTCTGGGTGACCTTGTTGCCATCCTTGGTTTCGCCGAGGATCGGCGTCATTTCCGATCCGGCGTAGGTGGTCGGAGCGACAATCTGCGGCAGGTCTGTTCTCAGAGCCAGCGCCTTCGCCAATCCGGTGGTCGAACCGCCACCTACCGCGACCAAGCCATCGACACGGAGTTCCTTCAACTGCTGGAGCGCAGTCTCAGTAACGGACACCGGCGTGTGCATGACCGCGCCAGCGAATACGCCCGCGCAACGGTCTCCAATCATCTCAGCCAACCTTTTGGCGTCAGCTTCCTGAGGGGGTGTCGCGAGTACGAGCACCCGCTCCAATCCAAGCCGCTCGACCTCTGCCGGCAGTTGCGAAAGAGTTCCCGACCCGAAAATCACTCGAGCCGGTTGACCGTTGTACGTGAAAGAGAGCATTTCCGAATTCCGTTTGTTGCTGTTTGCTTGAGCGGAGGTCTGGACCTACGCGCGATTATCCACCCTCATCAGGAACGGGTGAATGCGGACTTCCTCCCAGACATTCGCTTTGTTGAACGGGTCGTTCGCGTTGAAATCGACGACATCCTGCTTCTTCTCGGCTTCGAAAACGAACATCGAACCGATCATCGTCTCTCCGTCGTCAGCCACGAGAGGTCCGGAAATGACGGTGCTGACCGCGCCGGGCGCTCCGAGATAGGCCTTGTGGGCGTCGTAATTCGCCAGTCTCTTGGGAAGGCCGTCTTTGTGGTCGATGCAATGAACTACAAAACGCATGAAACTCTCCTTTGATGCGGGTGGCGGCCAGCTCTTCGCTGACCGCCCTGGAGTAGATTACTTCTTGCCAGCAGCCGCGTAGCAGTCCTTCACATTGGCCTTCGTGACGACCTCGTGCGGAAGGTAGCGCGTCTTTTCGCCGGCCTTCCCATCCAGGACGTCGGCGACAGCCTTGGCTGCGTACTGACCGTCGTCAATCGGCGACTGCAGTACGCTTGCGTACTGGGTACCGGCTTCGATAGCGGTGATGCCTTCGATGCTGCAATTGGAGCCGACGAGGACGAGCTTCGACGGATCGATGTTGGCACGCTGCGCTGCCACGATGACACCCGCGAGCATATTGTCGGCCTGGGCATAGACGCCCTTGATCTTGTCACCGTACTGGGTGAACAGGGAAGAAGCCGCCTCGGTCGCCTTCGTCTGGTCCCAGTTGCCCGGCTGCGATCCGGCAATCTTGATGGCCGACTTGTCCGCCTCAAGCGTCTTCGAGAAACCATCGAGACGCTGAATCTGCGGCGGGGTACCGGGCTGGCCGACGATCACAAAGACGTCGCCGCTATCCATGCCGCGTTCCTTGAAGCCCTGCTCCATGGCCTTCGCGGCACTCTCGCCGTTGCCGGTGTCGTTCGGACCGGTGAAGACGTCCCAGTACTTCTCGTATTTCTGGTCCGGCATCGAATTCGTCAGAACGAGCGGAATGCCCGCGTTCTTGATTTTGCGGAGCGATGGAACGATGGCGCTTGCGTCGGCTGCCCACAGGACGATGGCGTCCGGCTTCTGGCCGATGGCCTGATCAACCTGCGATGCCTGCTCTGCGGGGTCGAAGTTGGTGATTTTGACCTCGACGTTGAGTCCGAGCTTCGCTGCCTCTTCCTTGAACGCCGTCTGGTGGATCGAGCAATAAGAGCATTCTTCCGACACGGTCAGCAGGATAACTTTCGAGCCTTTTGCAGCTGCGAAGCTGTCGACGACCGGAAGCATCGGGCTCGAAACCGTAGCCAAGAACGTCGCCGCGGCGAACATTTTCAAAACCTTGCGCATTTCCATTCCTCCCCTGGGGTTAAAGCGTGCGGCCCTTACCGGTCCGCGTACCGCTGTGGTCTGCCCAGCACAGATCACGAGCCTGAAACTTGAAGTTGGCGAGCTCGCCGTTCCTTTGCCGACACAAGAAGCTGCCTCACTAGATGACCATCCGCGAGAACGACCGCGAGAAGCACGACGCCGTTCGTGAGCAAGATCGCTGCGGCGTTTGCCCCGAGCAGGCTCATTCCATTGTTGAGGGTAGCGAGGATAAAGACTCCGACGAGAACTCCGCCTGCGCTCCCTACGCCACCAGCCAGAGCGACGCCGCCGATGATCGCGGCCGAAGCAGCTTGGATCATTATGTTGGCACCCATTTGGGCAGAGGCAGTTGCCAGGCTGAGAGAAAGGAGCGAGCCAGCCAATGCAGCGCATACGCCGGAAAGGCAGAATACGATCCCGAGCGAAAGACCGACGCGAGCCCCTGCCGCTACGGCAACCCGCCGCTTGCTTCCGGTGACGATGATGTCACGTCCACTGCGCGTATAGCGCATGAGAACGGCCACCATAGCGAATGCGACGAAGGTGATGATGCTGCGCACCGATAGGATTGAGATGATCGGATCGTCGAGGAACTCGCCCGCATCGAAATTGTCCGAGCTCACTACTCGTCCATCGGCGAGCCAGTAGGCAAGCCCCGACAAAGCCATCATCGTGCCCACCGTCACGACCAGAGAAGAGATATTCAGCCTGGAGAAAAGCGTCGCGTTGAAGATGCCGACGGCCGCGCCAAAACCCACGGCGAAAAGCACGCCCATGAGTGCGCTGGACTCACCGGTCTTCAAGGTGATCAGTCCGCCCACAGCTACCATCGCGCCCACGCTCAGGTCGAACTCACCCGAAATCATCGTGAGTGACAGCCCAAGGGTCACCAGACCCAGAAGCGCGAATGTCTGGAAGAGCGCGTACACATTGTTCGAACTGGTGAAATTCGGGACAAAAGCGACGAAGGCTACGAGGAGAAGAACCAGCAGGAGGGCCCTTCCCGCGCCGGACGCGCCGCCAAGAACACGAATGAATTTGTTGGAGCCGCTCATCGTTTTTTGCCTCCGACCAGAGCGCCGAACACGACGGCGAGAATGACAACCAGACCTTTCACAGCAAGCTGGACTTCGATCGGCAAACCTTCGACGAGAAGGATGTTGCCGACCACAGCCAGGAATGCCGCACCGAATGCGGCGTCGAGGATTCGACCGTGGCCGCCGCGGATCGAGACACCGCCGACCAGCACCGCCGCGATGGCGTCGAAATCGATACCTGCTCCAAGCTTCAGATTCCCCTGCGCCGCCTGGGACGCGAAGAGCGCGCCAGAGAGAGCGGCCAGCATACCGGCTACAACGAAGGCGATGACTAGCGAGCGCGCGATCCTCAAGCCTGCAAGCATTGCCGCGTCTCTATTCAGGCCGATGAACCGCAGCTCGCGGCCGAACCGAGACCGCTGGACGATAAAGTCGGCGGCGATCGCGATCAGGAAAAAGAGAACGACCTGGTTAGGAAGAACCGACAAGAACTTGCCCACAGCCAACCAGCTCGCGTCGCCCTGACCGACGATAGTCAGTCCGCCGGAGTACCAAGCCCCGAAGCCCATCACGATCGACGATATGGCGATTGTCGCGATGATCGGGTTTGCCCCCGCAATGCCCACGACGACGCCCTGAACCAGACCGATCGCCGCTCCGAGGAGCATGACGACGATTACGGTTCCGGGAAGCCCGATGTGCAGAATGGATGCGAACAGAACCGTCGAGATCGCGGCAGTCGCGCCCATAGACAGCATGAACAGGTTGCCGCTCAGTGTGACAAACGCCATCCCGACTGCGGCGATACCGACAGCTGCCATCGAGTACATGATCGCGTTGACGTTTGTCGCGGACAGGAAGTTGTCGATCGTCGCCCAGCCCCAGATCAGCAGGCCAACTGTCACAAGCTTGACGGCGGTCGCCTGTACGCGATCGGGTCGGAAGGCGTCTTTCAATTGGTCGATGAGGAATGTGCCTCGCACGGACGCATCCTTCTGAGATGCCGGTGATGTAACCATGGTCAAGCCGCATGCTCCTGTTTGTTGGACTCCGGACCGTGCAGGATGTCGCGCAGCACGTCATCCATCGACGCCTCCGCGGTGGGACGGTCGGAGACTACCGAGCCTCGGAAAATAGTGATGACGCGATCGGCAAGTTCGTGGACTTCCTCGATGTCGGTCGTGAAGAAGATTAAGGACATCCCCTTGCCGGCCAGCTCCCGCAACTGTTTGTAGATTTCGGTTCGAGCGCCGATATCGACGCCCCTCGTCGGTTCGTTGAGGATCAGAACGCTTGGCTCGAGTGCAACCGCTTTTGCCAGTGAAACCTTTTGCTGGTTCCCACCGCTGAGTGTGGAGACGTCGTGTGGAAGACGCCGCGGATCGATCTGGAATTGCGCTGCCAACTTGCGTGCGCGTTGCTGGGCTTCCGAGCGTCTCACCAGCCCGAACCGCGTAACCCGGTCGAGAATGGACGAATAGATGTTCGTCTCGATTGCAGCCTCGAGGAATACCCCTTTGCCTGCTCGGTCTTCGGACACGTACGCAATCGACGCTTTCATAGCGTCGGCGATGGAACGGACCTCCACCCGTTGCCCGTCGAGCTCAATGACACCGGCATAACCCGACCGCAGTCCAGCAATGGCCTCGACCACGGCGTCCGCTCCAGAACCGAGCTGCCCGACGATCGAAAGCACTTCGCCTTCCGCCACATCGAGAGAGAGCTTCTGAAATCGCCCGGCAACCGCGAAGTCTCTGAGCTTTAGTCGCGTCTTACCCGCACTTTGCGATCCTGCATCGGCCAAGGCGTGACGGCTTCCGACTTCGCGTCCGATCATGGCCTGTACCAGCTGTTCGGTCGTGAACTCCGACGTCGGCCGTGTCGTGACGCGCTCGCCGTTCCGGAAAACCGTGATGCGGTCTGTGAGCTCGAAGACTTCAGGCAAGCGGTGGCTGATGAAAACGATCGTGGAGCCCTGCTCCTTGAGCCAGCGCACAGCCTTGAACACCCGTCTGATTTCGCTATCTGACAGGGTCGCAGTCGGCTCGTCCAGCATCAAAATCTTGGCACCACGGACGACACCGCGAGCGATCTCAACGAGCTGCTGCTCTGCCAGGCTGAGCTTTCGGGCAGGCTCATTCAAATCCACGTGGCTGAGCCCGATCTCATCGAGCTGCCGGCGAACTGCCTTAGCATGGCTAGAGCGGCGAAGGAGTTCGCCCGATGCTGGATCACCAATCAAAACATTGTCCAAAACGGACAGGTCCGGAATGATGGACAATTCCTGATGAACGATCGAAATAAGGCCGGGATCGGTACGTTTTCCGGGTTTCAGATGAACGCCGTCGACAGTGATCTCACCTTCAGTCTGAGCTACGAGGCCACCAAGGATTTTGACCAGCGTGCTTTTGCCCGCTCCATTCTCCCCGCAGAGTCCGTGGATTTCCCCAGCCTGGAGTTCGAAGTCGATCCCTTTAATTGCGACAACGCCGCCGTATGTCTTTCGCAATCCCCGAACGTCGAGGATATTGAGACCGTTACTGGTTGATGTACCCGACATACGCTCCTCCCGAAATTTTGTCCTCAAATCGTGTAGTCCACTTGGTAGCGGTCAGTGCGCACGCCTTCGAGCTGCCGGCGGACTTCCAGATGGGCAGGATGCTCCGCGTAGGCCGCCAGAGCCGCCTCGTCCTCAAACTCGGTGTAGAGGACCACATCGCACGCATACGAAACGCGGCTGACGTCGATGCCGACTTCCAGGCTCCGAAGGCCCGGAATTTTGCCGACCAAACCCTCAAACCGGGCTTTGACATCGGTTGCTGATGCGAGCTTCTGCTCGGCGTCTTCGCCTCGCACGTTCCACATCACAATGTGTTTGATCATGGGTGATCCCTTTAGATAGGCCGCTTTGGGGTGATTTCGACGCCGTGGGATGACTGGCCAGATGCCCTTCGTAGCGTTGCAGGCCGCAAAACAGCCACGCCTCGGTAGGGTTTTCATCGTTCTTGCCAGACCTCCCATAACTTCGCGCCTCCACACGAGTTGGACCCAACAATACGTCGAATAGCCTCGGGAAAAAGAGCGATCATTGGGAAGGTCTTTCCCGACGATCGGGATAGTACGCCAGGGACTATGGCAAAATAAAAGGCGACTGTCGCAATGACAGCCGCCCAATGGGAGGATAAGATTTTCTAAGGCTCACATCGATCGGGTGGAGACCAGAATTTTCATCTTGCCACCTGCGGGATCAAGCAGCGGCTTGAATCCCCGTTCGACAACGTCTTCCATCGCAATCTCGTCGTCGACGATCCGCTCCGCAGGAAATAACCCGGAACGCATCATCTCGAAGATGCGGGGCCATATGGTCAATGGATAGTTCAGGGACCCGCGGAGGGTAATGTCGCGCATTGTAAGGTCGAACGGGTCGATCTCAGCTTTCACGCCCATCAAACCGATCTGAACTACGGTGCCCTGAGCACGAACCGCAGAGATGCAGCTCTGAAGAGCCCGCGGATTGCCCGCGCACTCGATCGCGGCGTCGACGCCTACCCGCTCTTCGGTATTCGCCTTGATCTCTTCCATGAAACCGGTCTCTGTCGGATCAAGGAGGATCACATCCGATGAAATTTTCGAAAGGCGCTTGCGGCGATTGGCATTAGGCTCGCTGACGAAAATCCGGCTGGCACCAGCTGCGCGAGCGGCGAGAACCATCAAGGCACCGATCGGGCCGGCACCGGTAATCAAGACACTTCCTCCCGGCTGAATGCCGGATCGGTCGATCGCGTGGACAGCAACTGCGGCCGGCTCGATTAGAGCGCCCTGTTGGTCCGTAACGTGATCCGGCATTCGAACCGTATTGTATTCGTTTACGATCGCGCGCTCCGCCATGCCGCCCCATGGCCAGTTCAGCCCCACTACCGATGCCTTTGGTCCGAGGTACGACAAGTTTCGCCGACCGTAGTAATCGTACCGGGGGCCGATCTGAGGCTGGATGGAAACGCGGTCGCCAGGCTTCACGGACTCGACGCCTTCTCCCACGGCGACGACCTTCGCAGCAAATTCGTGCCCCAGAATCTGCGGCAACACCGCTCCGCTGTAGGCGTTGGGCGTTTTAGGCGTGAAAATCGGGCCACTCTCGTACTCGTGGAGATCGGTACCGCAGATGCCGCAGAAAGTGGGACCGACCAAGACTTGGCCGTGGCCGATCTCGGTCGGCTCCGGGATTTTTTCCACACGAACATCGTGCTTGTCGTAAAGACGGACAGCTTTCATTGATTTCCTCCTATTCTTGTCGACGGCGGCGGGCAACGCATGCGCGAGCCTGCCGGCGGACGGCCGTCCAACAATAGACTTGAGGCGGATGGGAAAAAGACGGATAGTCGAGAAACACTTTCCCACTCGAAGCAAAAGTCAGCACATGGATAAATGGAACGAGATAGAGGTTTTCACCCACGTCGCGGAGCTAGGGAGCGTCAGCCGCGCCGCGGAAGCGCTTGGTATGTCTGTATCGGCAACCAGCCGACATCTCATTGCTCTCGAGGAGCGCCTCAAAGTCCGGCTCATTCAGCGCACTACCCGCCAACTGTATCTGACTGTCGAAGGCGAGAAGTTCTATACCAGAAGCAAGGATTTCATGCAGGGCATGAAGGAGGCCGAACTCAGCATATCCGAGGTGGCCCTGAACCCGACCGGATTGCTTAGGATAAGCGCCTCCCTGTCGTTCTGCCTGCTGCATCTCAATCCGATCATCGCCGAGTTCACCAAACAGTACCCCAAGGTGACGTTCGACGTCGTTTCATCAAACCGATACTACGATATCATCGAGAACGGCGTGGACATCGCGATACGAACCCGGCGCGTCGAGGCCGACTCGTCGATCACCATCCGCCGCCTCGCGGAAACTCGCCGCCTTCTGGCGGCGACTCCCGAATACATCAAGAGGCGCGGCATGCCCCAATCTCCCGAAGAGCTCAAAGGGCACGACCTGATCCTGTACACCTTGGCGGACAACTGGAACGAGCTCACGTTCAAGAAGGACACGGAGACTGTCACTGTTCCGGTCACGGGGATGATCAACTCGAATGATGGCCAGATCATCGTAAAAGCCGGCCTCGATGGCTTGGGCATCATGGCGCAACCTACTTACATCATCCAGGAACACTTGGAGTCCGGTCGTCTTGTACGCGTCCTCGATGACTGGGACTTGCCGCGCCTGACTATGAACATCGCCTTCCCGACGCGTGCGCATCTTCCGGCACGAACCAGATTGTTTATTGACTACCTGGTCAAGACCTTCCGGGACCACGACTACGAGACAGTCTGGACCCAATGACATTCCCGCGTACCGGGAATATGTTTCTCGATATTTGCCCTTTTTGCCATCTGGCAAGTCGGAAATATTCGCAGGTGGAACGGCCCTTACGTGGCCGAGCACAAGAGCACGATGGAGGAGATCATGCGTCTCAAGGATAAGGTCTGCGTTGTTACGGGCGGAGCGCGGGGCATCGGCCGGGCAACAGTGGAGCTGTTTGCGAAAGAAGGTGCTAAGGTCCACGCCTGTGACCTCAGCTTCGACGAAGACTTCCAGGGCAATGGCATCCAGAAGCATAAGCTCGACGTCACCGATTTCGCAAGTTGGGAACAGGTTGTGAAATCGGTGTTGGAGAAAGACGGTCGTATCGACGTTCTGTTCAACAACGCCGGCACGGTCCACTCGTATGACGGCATCGCGGAAATCTCGATCGATGATTGGAACAAGGTAATCGCCGTCAACCAGACCGGCCCGTTCTACGGTATGAAGGCGGTTATCCCCCACATGCGGGCATCCGGCGGCGGTTCGATCATCAACACGTCGTCGATCTGGGGGATCGCGGGTGCCGCGGGCGTGTCCGCCTATACGGCTTCGAAGGCAGCTGTTCGGCATATGAGCAAGAACGCAGCACTCACCTACGTCGGCGACAAGATCAGAGTGAACTCCATACATCCGGGGATCATCAGCACCCCGATGATCGACGCTCAGGATGCGGGCATCACCCAGACGATCGTCGACATCACCCCGATGAAGCGACTGGGTCGACCGGAAGAAATCGCATTCGGAGCGCTCTTCCTGGCGAGCGACGAGTCTAGCTACATGACTGGCGCGGAACTGGTAATCGACGGCGGTTACACCGCTCCATAAATCGATAGGAGGTCCGGACAGTTGGCTACTTCTCCGCATCAACGGGTGATCATCACATGTGCGGTGACGGGTAACTTAACGCGTCCGGACCAAACCCCGTTTTTGCCGATTACTCCAGAGCAGATCGCGAATAGCGCACTTGAGGCGGGAGAAGTCGGGGCTTCAATCGTTCATATTCATGTTCGCGACCCCGTGACGGGCGCTCCGTCGATGGAGATAGACCTTTACCGCGACGTGATGCAGCGGATCAGGAAACATCGACCCGATCTGATCATCAACCTCACGACCGGTCCAGGTGGGCGTTTTGTACCCTCGGACGAAGACCCGCGTGTCGCCGGAGCCGGCACGACGTTGCTCGCGCCCGAGAAACGCGTTGAACACATCGAGAAGCTGCGTCCGGAAATCTGCACCCTCGACCTGAATACGATGGTTTCAGGCGGCGAGGTCGTCATCAACACCCCGAGAAACATCCGTATTATGGCGGATCGGATTCGACGATCGAACGTGTTGCCCGAGATCGAGCTGTTCGACTCCGGGGACTGCCACCTTGCGCAGGACCTTATCAAGGAAGGAACGCTGGCAGGGCCCGGCCTCTATTCTATCGTCCTCGGCATCCGCTACGGTTTTGAAGCCTCGCCCGAAGCGCTGTCTTATTCGCGCAGCCTTCTTCCGGCCGGTGCCACTTGGACGGGGTTCGGTATCGGCCGAAACGAGTTTCCAATGCTGGCCCAGTCTTGGCTGCTCGGCGGCCATGCCCGCGTCGGAATGGAAGACAACATCTACCTTTCCAAGGGTGTTCTCGCAGAGCGGAACGACCAGCTCGTGTCACGCGCCGCGGAACTCATCCGCGTGCTCGGTGCGGAAGTCGCAAGCACTTCCGAAGCCCGGGCAATGCTTTCGCTGTAGGTCCCGACGCTTTTCAATCGGTCACAATTTGGGACCTCACCCTCGCCATTTCCGGATTTTCCCAACCTAAAGAAAGGGTACCTATGTCCGAAAACCAGGAGCTGAACCTCGTGGTCCTCCTTGGGAGTCTCCGCAAGCAGTCGTTCCATGCTGCTGTGGCGAAATCCCTCCAGAGCGTCGCACCCACCAACACCAACATAACTTTACTCGGATCAGTCGGTGACATCCCGCACTACAATGCGGATGTGCAGGCCGATGGGTTTCCAGCTCCCGTTCTTGAGATGGCCGGAGCTATCAAGTCCGCCGACGGCGTGATCGTGGTCACTCCGGAGTACAATTACTCTGTTCCAGGAGTGCTGAAGAACGCGTTGGATTGGCTGTCGCGTCTCCCCGACACTCCATTTGCGGGGAAGCCGGTCTCGTTGATCTCGGGATCGCCCGGACCCATTGCTGGCGCTCGTGCGCAATATCACCTCAGACAGATCATGGTCTTCCTCGACGCACTCGTGTTCACCAAGCCCGAAGTCATGATCGGCGGCATCAATACCAAGGTCGACACGGAGGCTGGGTCGATCACCGACGAACAGACGAAAGTGTTCATCAATGGCCATCTGACCGCGTTTGGTTCTTTTGTGCGCCGCGTTTCGCTGTAGTCTCCGGCAGTTCGTCGCGTTTGCACGCGACGAACTGTGATCCCAAGACGCTCTGTACCTCGGCGGGCCCACATCGCGATTCCCGGGCGCGCGCTGCGTCGTCTACAGTGGTGGCGTGCCGTGATCCGTTCAGTGAGGTGTACTTGGCCCGCGTCTCTATCTAACCGCCGACTAAGTCCGCCAGCCAATTCTCCGACGAGTTACTGATGCGGCTCATGTTTGGGTTCTTGCATTTCCGCCCACGGAGGAGCCGCTCCCGCGGGAACTCTCCATTCGTATCCGGTCTTTTCAGACAATCGAGCAAGGAGCTTTTGAAGTCGTTCATGCATGAGCCGGTCCAAGAAGGTCACCAACTCCTCCCACTCATTCGCTCCGCCGAAGTGAAACCCCATATTGAAGTTCAGGTTGACGTCAAACCTTCCGCCTTCAAAACGGATTTCCAGTCCGCCGGTCAAGGAGCTATGGCCGGCATTGTGCGCAAAGCGTTTGTTGCGCAGTTCGATTAGGTAGTCGTGCACCGGGCGCAAATGTACAGGAAGTTGATCTTTGGCTACGCCGCTTCCGACCCCGCCGTCAACCAATCGTGCGTAGGTCACAGCGAAGGCCGATGTGAGCATATCATGATCGAGGACGGTCTCGGCTGTCGGCTCAAACGGCGTATTCGCCAACCGATGATGTATGTGGCGCAGACTCACCATGGTCGGGAAGGCATTGGCTAGACGGATCAGGTTGCCGATGTCCTTGTCAACGACCTGGAGCACCGCCTGTCCCTCCTGCTTGCGCGCATGGAGGTCGGACTGCATTTCGGGAGGTAGATATTTGAACCACTCCTCCGGGATGTAGACGTATTGCTCGTCCTCCCAGATCGTCGTTGCTGGTTCGTTTACCTTGCCGGTCATGTTGGTCCTCGACCGCTAAAACGGGATGTCTGCATCGAAATTGTTTAGTGTCGGCGAAGGAAGAGCCCCACTCGGCAATGGAAGATTTGTGACAACGTAAAGGTTCAAGATGTCGTCTCGATCCATGAACATAACCTGCGAGCGCTTTGTTGCGTCAAGGCGTCCGCCGAGCCAGTTCCTTGCTGCCTTGGTGATCTCCCCACCTGCGACGATGAAGGCGTGATCCACAAGTACTCGACGGTTGAGCTCAGGATCGAATATCTCGTGGCCCAGCATCATCGTAACCTGGTTCAATATTTCCGCGACGTTCGCGGAGCCCGACTTACCCATGCCGGAAGCATCCAACTTTCCCTTCTTGGCCTGAATGCCAAAGTACAGGACGTGCAGCGTCGGAAGGGTGAACTTCATCCAGAGGTCTTTGCCAACTCCAGCGCCTTGTCCTTGTGGCCTGCGGCCGTGACGCGATGAAAGCCCAACTGCCGGAATAGAGGGATCAATACCTCTTCGATCAACTCGTCTTCCGAGCACCTTTCCAGGTACGAGGTAAGCTGTTCTTTCCGCTGCAGTTCGGCGGGCGTCATTGGACGATGAGGGTTGGCGGTTTCGGCGATCGTGTTCGTGGCGATGTGTCGAACCTGAGCAAGGCCGTGATCATCGTAGAAAGCCTCCCAGCCTTCGGCCGTGAGCACACGGTTGAGCGCAGCCAACGCCTTTGTCCGGTCCTCGTCTCCCTCCGCCGCCTCTGTCTTCGTCAGGAGATTGCGAACTATGTTGATGAATCCCACCGGAGGTACGTTGGGTCCGGGCTGCGGGTGCAGGAGCACCTCGTCCAGACGGTCGGCGACCCATGCCCAACGCGTCGACCCGTCATGAACATATTCAAGATCGCAGTCTTCGAAAAACTCGGTCAGATAGCTGCTGGAGCGGTAGCGGAATAGGTTCTGGTACTCGTCATTTCCGCAGATGATATCGGCTAGTGCCCGGACGTTCCGCTTCTTCCATTTCATCAGTCGAGCCTCAGGAATCGGATAATCCTACCGATCGTACTCGTGCTGTTCGCCTCATCCAAGCAGCGTCGTCACTCGTCGGTGGCAAGGTCAGTTAGAGGAAGGCGCGTGGAAATGAACGCATCGATTTCACAAACGGCAACTTCTCCTTTGCAAATCATCTTTATGCCGTCGCCGATACTCTCAACGGTCCGCAACCCCATCGAATGTTTGATTTTCTCGTCGGTCAACTGAGCCTCCGATCTCATCGCGTGGCGGAATGCTGTCTACGGCCGATCATCGCCTGCTGGGCACGTACCCAGCACCCAAGAAAGCGGGAGCATCAAGTTGGCGGGGCCCAACTGCAACCATCCCGCCATTTCGCGTTCGCACTGCTGGATCGCTGCGGAGGCGATCGCTTCAAGGGTGATCGGAACAGTCAGATTCAGTTTCCTGCTTAGGCGCGTGAACACCGCGTCGACCTTCTTCAAGTTGAACGGTCGCGCGTTGCGATCCAGGTAAACCTGCCGCGGCTCCTCATTAGGCAAGATGTTCTTTCGCTTTAGGAGCGCGGCTCGTCTCCCTCTTACGTAAACGGGCACCAAAAGCTCCAAATCCGGATGGATAAAAACCCTGGACGTTGATTGAATATCTAACCAGTCGCCCAGTCGACCAATCCGGCCGTTCACTGCCCCGACCTCAAGGTTGATGGCGGCCTCTGGCGGTGCGCCGGTAACGAAGACAAAGATCGCCAGATATTTATACTCGTGTGGCAGCCGGTCTATAAAGTCCTCTACTTCGCCCACCGAGACCTCACCGCGTTCGGCATCGTTCCGTTGCGTCCGTCCGTCGTCAATCATGCGCCTCTCCTTTGAGGACCGCGACTTCTCGCTCGGAACGGTCGAAAATATGTCCGCAATCTGGACACTCCCTTCGACGACGAACCTTGTTAGCGCGAGGAAGGCGCACGACGTTCCGGTAAACGTAGAGGCGACTTGAAGGCCCAAACACCTTGTCAACGAGTCCGGCTCGCACCTGACGATCTTGGAGCAACGTATCAAAGTGATCTTCAGCTTCAGAGCGTCTCATCGCCATCAATTCTGAAATTTCACGGACGTACCGCCGTTTGAGCTTCTCCTGTCTGGACATGAGTTCACGATCTTCGGCAATCCATTCGTCGATCGCCTGCAGTAGAGCTGAAATTCGCGCCTGAAAGGTGTCGCAACTATTCTGGTCCATTATACCTCCCCAGTTGTTAATCCCATTAAGTGGGTCGACTACCCGGCGCGTCGGTGTTTGCATGACCGACGTTGCTATCACCGGTTACTCCGCATGGTCTAAATCGTCGCTGTCGTGCCAAGGGAACGGACGCGCCCAGAACGGATCAAAGCTGAACTCAAATCGGGAACGCAGCCATTCGGGCTGCGATACGGCTTTCTCGCCTTCAGAGGGTCTTCTCTCGCAGTATGCTAGCATGACAGCGTGGGGCGGCAATTTCGCTCGGGCAGCCGCGCAACGCGCCTCGGCCCTCAAAATCATCAGAATCTCCGCGCTGCGGTCGTGCAACAGAGATCGATGCGTCGATCCTGCCGCAAGCCCCTTCGCCTTCGCCCTCCCAATGTCGACAACGTCTTTATACAGCCCCTCAGCACGGGATCGACTTACCCCTACCTCCTGCATGATCTCGCGGACGACGCGTTGCCTGACTTGGCCATGCGTCGACATTCGCTTGCGCTCGTCTGTTATCCAGCCGCGGATCGCAATGTTGAGCTTCCGGAGGTCCAACCCGCGCCCTCGCACTCTGTTGAATGAGCCGAAGTCTTCCATTTCTTTCGCTCCCGATTAGAACTTTCGGTGTCTTCCTTTCCAAAGAATGGAAGACCCGGGCAGTTGACGCTCACGAAATAAAAGCCCCCACAGAGCCTCCCTCCGTGGGCATTAAAAGACCCCACTCAAGGAGCCGTCTCAAGGTTTTTGCCAGCCACTCCTCCATCATGGTCGTTCTCCGAGAATTGATTGGCCCCGATGTAGGTCTCGATTTCTGATCGGATTTTGTCGAGCACCGCGAACCCTTCCCTCGTCGGTTTCCGAAGTTTCATCGTCTTCATAAACTCATGAACCGTCTCGAACTTGCGCAATTCCCGCTCCAAGGCAGCAACGTTGCGGCCCTTTTCCGTGAACGCCCTGTCCAGCTCGAGTTTCCTCAACGCGGTAGATTTGACGAGGCGGGCCGACAAGACGTCGTTGATGTAGTGCTTGAGGGATTTCAGAGATTTGTGATCTAGCAGGTCTGCGACCCGAATAAGAATTGTCTCCTTCCACAAAGACTCTGGGCCGAGCTCAACTCCATCCTCAACCAATGAATCCAGGCTTGCGGAGACCTCCTTAAAGGCAAACACCGCGCGGAGGCGGTGGAAACTTGCGCGACGGATGCCGGCCGCACGAAACGCAGCGCGACTTAGATCGCTGAGTGTGCTCAGGGAAAGAGGTTTGCCTGTGTCGGTTATAAATAGCGATGCACTGACCGCCTTTCCGGCTTCCGCGCACCGTGCCGCGATCTTTGCGCGCTGATTATCGACGAAATTGAGTGTCCTTCTCAGCAGGTCGACGGTCGGTATAAGCCTTCCCGTATTGCCGCCCTTCCTGATCACCTTGATCGACCATTCGAGAGTGCCGTCGATTATCCGGTCCAACTGTTCGCGTGTCGGCAACTGCCGCAAAGCTATCTGAAGGATTTCGAACCGGCGACCGCCTGTGTACTCTGCCCATGCGAACATAAGGGAATTTCGTTCGCCGTGCTCATTATCGAGCTGGGTGTCGTGGAGACTTTCAATCTCGGTGGAGGTTGGAGTATGGCGATGCTTGTACTTAGCGGGATGATCTGGCACGATCTGTGTACTAATCCGCGTGATCTCGCCAGACCTCTTTTGCGTCTTTTTTGACGTGATCGCGAACCGATGGTTACGAAGCTCCTTGTCATAAGCCGACCGATCGTAGAGCTGGACATGGTAGTCCAAGCGCAAGGTTTCTTCCGCCCATTGATAAAACTGGAAGATGATATTGACGATGATGTTACGGCGTCTGAGTTGAACGCCCTGACGCTGTTTCAAGTCACGATATTGTCGGATGTGGTCGTCGGTGACTTCATCCCATAGGATGTTTCGCTCCCTGCGAAAGCGGACGAAGCCACGAAGTATCTTCGCGTATTCCAGCAGCGTTGAAAGTGGCCGCCCTTTCAGCGCGAGTGTCCGCATCCAGCCCGAAACTTCACTATCGACGAGACCCGGCCACATGAGGGTAGGAATTTGATATTTGGTCCCCCCGTCTTCGAAGGCGACTTCGACGACGATAATGCGCCCCCGTGTATAGCGCGGTCGCTTCTTCGCGCCCTTGAAAGGATTGGGGAACTTCACCACATTCTGCGCTGCAGACCCTTCCACGCCGGACGCCGACGATGCTCCAATGCTCTGCAGGCGCTTAACTAGCTTACGGAGTACGGTGTTCTGTCGAAGCGCTGCCTTGGAGCACCCTATCCTGATAGCAAGGTACTCTCTGTCCACAGTGCCTTGCTCATCGACAAAACAGCGCAGCGCTTTTTCGTCCGCGACCAGCGCCTCCCCACGCAAACCATAGACGCGACCCTTGTCAGCGCCGGACAACCCCTCGGTCGACCCCCAAATGCCTGTGAGCTCCGCGAACCTCATTTCACGAGCCTCAGCTTTGTCTTGGGGTTACGGCTACCGTAGAGCCTCTCTTGAGCCAGCGCGTCTCGTGAAATCGACAACTGCAGCCTCAGGCCCGCCGTCGCAATCCGCTCTTGGTCGAGTTCATGCTCCGCGCGATGCATTTGCTTCAGGATGTCGTCGATCTGCGCCTCAGCTTCGAGCTCTTTGCTTCGACTTACGGCAAGTTTGTCACCGACCTTGGTCGCTTTTGGTGTGGGTGGCTTTTTCGGATATTTATCGTTGATTTTCCCTAGAGCTTCTTGAATCTGGGCAACCTTTACCCCGTGGTCGACACTTTCTGTGGAGAAATCATTCGGGCTCGCGACCCTATAAAGACGGAGCGACGGATTGTGGAGCCTGGCGTACGCTGTCAAGCTTCTAGGGAACTTGCTCCAGGTATCTGGAGGATCGGCGTCTCCATCCAGTAGCCGCTGGAGGTAGACCAGTTTGTGTTCAATGCGTTCGGCAACGCTAACGGCGGCCAATTCAGCTAGGACCTCGGGAGACGACTTGCGGCTCATCGCGCCGTCTCCTTCGCTGGAACAGGATACGTCGGCTTCTCTGGCCACGCTCCCGTCTCCTTGTGCCGGAATCGCTTATCACGTGCTTCAACGATCACGGCGACCACGGCGATCGCCAAGCGGGGGTCGCCTTGTCCGCACTGCAGTAGGGAATCGAGCACTGTCGTGCGGGCGAAATGCGCTCGCATGCGCATGAAATGGGCGTCGTTTACCTCGTGGAGGGCAAGGAAGCGCCGTTTTCCCATTGATGCTGCCAAAAATGTACGTCCTGCGTCGGCCATTTATCAAACCTTCCCAAGATTTGGGCGTGACTCATCGTCCGCGTGTGCGGCGACTCTGGAAATCAAAGCGTGGCAGTGCTAATCACAGCATCTGACAGTAATTTTAGAAGGCAACCTGGGTAACTGGATGTGAAGATCGTTCGAACCCCACATGGGGGACATTACGCGGACGTTTTCGCGTTGGCAACCCCGAGGTGTCGACATTTTTTGGAGGTCGTTCCAGATCGATGAAAAGCGTTCCTGCAGTTTCTAATCAAGATACGTTTTCCGGCATGCTTGACGAACTCATTCGTCAGCTTGACGAGCTACAGACAGAACGCGCTCGCCTCGACAAGGAAATTGCCGATAGGCTGGAGGCCGTCCGGGCTTTGAACGTTCTGGTAAAGGACAAGAAGGCGAGCGACATGCTGGAGACAGTAACGGAGAAGACGTGGAAAGCGCCGAAGTCGTTCAACTTCGAAGGCGACTCGGTATCCAATGCGGTGAGAAAACTTGCTCGCGAGATGATGAAAGACTTGAATCGACCAGTTACGCGCGCCGAGCTTGTGAAGGCGGTTCAAGACGCTGGTCTGCCACTCGGGGGAGAAAACCCCGACAAGACTATGTCAAAGATTTTGACGAGGGGAAAAGTGCCTCAGTTCCGAAGCGTCGGG
Organism: Rhizobium sp. 10N427; assembly: GCF_056394605.1. NCBI lineage: Bacteria > Pseudomonadati > Pseudomonadota > Alphaproteobacteria > Hyphomicrobiales > Rhizobiaceae > Rhizobium > Rhizobium sp. 10N427. The sequence continues at coordinate 271,379 of NZ_JBFTID010000002.1, forward strand.
CATGGTAAGGGTTATTGGCCAACCAACCTCCCTCTGCCGGAGAAATAATCCAACTAGCGGATGTTCACTCGGCAGGTTCCATTATGGCGAAGAGCTGGGCTTCCTGCAGGTCACCCAAGACGGTTCCTTGCATTGATCCCGCGCAAGCCAACTTCAATTGCTGCCGATCGTTGCTCGCGTAAGCCTTGGTGACTTCATTCTCAATCGCCCAAATGCAGCCTGGACATACTGTCGGGCCGGCCTTGGTGAAATCCGGCCCAAGTTCCCGCGGCGTACCGTCGCCAGGCTGCTTGCGGCACATAGCTCGCTTGGTCGCCCCTTCGGTCTCTGGGCAGCTGCAAATCACCCAAGCTTTTGGAATGAAAACTAGTAGCTTCCGCCTGAACACTTCGAGCATCCCGGACGTCAGGTCGTCGGGGTCAATTATCACCATGTCTCCCAGCTTCTTGCGGAGATTGTCTTTTAGCCGCTTGGCATCGCGTATCAGTCCCCTGCCCGCATGACCTCCGAGGGTTCCGTCGATCGCCTGTCGCGCGATGTTTCGCTTGAAAGCCTCCTCGACTTGCTTCCAACCTTTTCGAGTACTTGAATCCAACTTCGTGTACGCGGCACTTTGTCCGACACTGAAGTGGTGGAGGATGTGCGAGATGACCGCGATACTTCCATTGTATCCCCAAAAGAAGAGGTGGGCCGTGTAGCGTCGAAGTTGTTTGCCAGTCCAAGACCATTTGGACGGAACGTCATTCTCCGCAAGATAGTCCACAGCGCCTACGCTTGTCGCAAACGCGTCCAACTCCGGATATTTCTCGAGTCTGCGCAACTCTCCCGTACCCAAGCACCTCACAGCAAAAAGCGGTCCAGTACTAGGCTCCGAAGGCGATATCGCTATCAAGCGCTGAATGGCTTCGGCGAGGCTTGGAGGTATAGGTATCCAGACCCACTCCTTCCTGTTCTTTAATATGTAAATCTGTGCGTACCAGCCGCTCGTGTCGTCTCCGCGTAGGCAGTCCCTCTGCATCAACCACAATTCTTTGGGTCGTCGGGCGGTCATTAGCCCTGTTTGAATCCATGTCGCGAGGCAAGTGGTCATGGCCGTTGTCGTCCAGCGGGAACCAACGGATCGTTTGATGCCATCTAGGCCGAAGGTGCCGACAAGTTCGCGCCGCCTCTCAAGCAACGCCGGACCTTCGCGAAGGGCAAAGGCATACGCACCAGCGTGAAGACTGAAGCCTAAATCCGGCGGCGGCACCGGCGATTCATCAACGTCACGGCCCTCGACATGCAGGAAGTTGGCAGGGTCGAATGTGAAATTGCCGCAGTTCATTACCCCGCGGTTCTCGAACATGAACGTCCAAATGCTTTGGCGTTTGCCGTTCACGGATTTCGTCAACGGACCAGCGCGGTCCTCAATTTCCTTCGGATGGGCTTGAGCCTGGCCGTCAAAGGCGAGTCCAAGCCTCGCCGTCGCTGCATCAAATATCGCTTTTGTAGTGCGACCGTTACTCGCACTGAAACCGCAGCTACGGAGAATGGCTTTTCGCGCCAATACCCGTCCGTTACGCCTTACGACGGTGAAATGATCAGGAAGCTGAGCCACATCCTCGTATGCGTTCAGGCAAGCTTCAACCTCTGCCTGCGCGCCACTTAGTGCGCCGGCTCCAGTATTCCACAATCGTATGATCGCCTCGAAAGAATGAGGCTCGATATCAGGAAAGCTCTCGAGCCCTCGGCTTACTAGGTGCCCCACGAATGTGAAAACATCCAATGCTAACTGGTGATGACTGGCAGAAGCACCCATCCGCTTGAGCTGGCGGGACCAAAAGATTAATTCCTTCGCCGACTGATAGAGCGACGGGTAATCAAGAAGGGTCCCGACACCCATCGGTACTGCGAAGTCAATCTCGATCGCCTCTTCCCCTGGATATGGGTGATCACTTGATATCGGCCACAGAACCGCCGAATACTGGCAACCCAACCAAGGCGCGACGCGTTCGGAGTCCGGCGGCCAGTCCCATTCGAAATCTTCTGCAGCGTCGTGAGCTAAGACGATTGGCTTTAACATCAGTACGGCCTCGGCATAGCAAAATCCGGTGAAGCCTTGCGCTCAGCCGCCATAGCAACGGCGATCTTCCATTTCTTCTTGAGGGAATTAGACAGCGCCGAACTTCTGAAGCGTTCAGCTAGCTTTCGAGTAATCTCGAGATGAGGCAGCCAGACCGCATTCCACCGCTCCGGACGAACTTGCTCCCATTCCGGCTGTGCAAGATTTAATGCTTCTTCCCATATCAACAGTTGTGACAGGAGAAATGGATCAGCGATCAGGCCGAAATTCGGGCAGCTGTCCCAACACTTCAGTTCGGCGCATCCACCTACACTACAGACGCCTCCGGTCCCAGTGGGCTTCATAGACGGCGTGAGGACGCCTTCTATGATATTCTCGATAAGGCGCGAGACTTCTTTCTGAAAATTAGAGAACCTTCGATCGTAGATGTATCGCGTTACCGAGTTGATCTGATAAACACTGGCTTGGGCCGGGTCGTGATGAGCTCGCGCAATGCCCATCCTTAGATCGCCCTGCGAGGTCAGTGCGTCCATGAGTAATACGCTTGTCCTTATCATCCCGGGTGTAATACCGAGGTCGCGTAGCTCGTCGGTTCCCTCGATCAGCTTTCTGAAGGTTTCACCAAGCAGGTAGGGGCTAGGATGTGTGACCTTACCGCGCACGATAACGTGAAAGAGAAAGTCCCTTTGGGATGGCGAGGCGGCCCCGCTAGAAACGGCGCGATTTTCCTTCAACCACTCAATGGCCTTCAGGGCCTCCGATGTTCGGGGGAGATGTGTGTAGATAGGCCGCCCTTTGGCCCGAGCCTTCTCACCTGTGATTTTTCTGTAGCCCAGGTCGTCTGCATCCTCGATCTCGTTTTCGAAAACAGTTCGACAGACTGCGTTATTGGCACCTGTCTCAACCATCTTCATTATTATCGCCGCATCGACTGCGTCGTTGTGCGGAACGAGGAAAGCTTGGACGTCCGCGTGTGATAGACGAAGATCATCGATTCTGTTTCGAAAAAAAACGTCGCCATCAGGACGAAAAACGGGGACAATCCCAGAACAACGATCCTGGATTAAACGCAAAAAGTTAGCCAAGGCCTGTTCGAGGTTCTGTCGAACGGGAAAAAACTCCAGTAACGCCGAAGAGTATTGGATACCTCGTCGATTGTCGCCGAAGAGAACATCGACCAACTCTGGCGAGAAACGACCCGAAGCGCGGATCAATTGACCGCGTTGATAATGAGCCTGCCACCTTTTGAAAAGGCGTGACGCGGCCGCGTGAATTAAGCCTAGTCGACGGCTCAAGACGTTGATGATCGCGTCGACCGGATCACCTGGAAGCGAATCCCCTTGTGCGACGAATTCTTGCTCAAGGACCTCAAGAAACCTCTCCGGGGGCTCGTCCTGTTTGCCCTCGGTCTCCCGTTGCATGAGCACCCATCGCGCAAATCGGACATATTCGGCCGAAGCTGAACCAAGGCTTCCGTTATCGCGAGATGCTACGGAGGCGGCCGAATAGCCCGACGAATGAGATACCGGAGGTAGGAGTTCTGCTAAAGACTTGCGCCCATGTTTCTTTTCACTGCCGGTCAACGTTATTCTGGACTCTGCGCTAGGAAGTATTCCCTCATCCGCATAGATTTGGATAGCACGGTTAAAGACGCCAGCCTGGTTCTTCTTAGAAACATCTGGAACAGTGTTTTCAAGGAGCGCTTGAACTTCGAGGAGAGCCTGGGTCCACAATGCTGGTGAGAGATCATGTCTCGAAGAAATCGAGAAAAAAACGGCCCGTGCGGCGTCCGTGGTCTTGCCTGAAAAATATTTGAACAAAAAAGCAGAAGCGAGACGGAGAGCGGTCAGTTTGTTTGTCGTCAGTTCCGATGAATTCGCGGCAAACGCGTTACGGATTGCTATCGCAACATCGGACGGCCAGCCGTCGTCGACGAACTCGGAGAAGTCCCACACCCAGTCGTTGATAATCGCCTTCAGAGCATCGGAGGCGACGATCTCACGATGTTTAGCCTCGAACTCGTATATGGCTCGCAACGCACTGGTATCTCTCAAGTCATGGGCCTTCACGACCTTGGCTCTGATCAGGGCTTTGCGATTGACCGTTAGCCCATCTTTGTTAAGCGACGAAACCGGAAGCGCTGCAACAAGACGTTGGACGACATTGAGTTTGGCTTTCGGGAAATACTTCAGCCGGATGATTTCCTCATTCATCCAACTAATGGCTTCGACCATTGCAGCTGTTCTCTTGATTGTCGTGCGAGTGAGGTTAAAGCGGTCCATAATATGCCGCACAGATACCTGACGATCATCGTTAAGCACCAGCGTGCCGCGTCTCAGTTCGTCCGCGAACCAAGCTTTAACCTCGGGGACCAAGGCTGCATATCGGGAAGCAACCCCTCCCGATCTCCGCTCGACGGCTGAGAACAGGTGCCTGCAATTATTTAAGGCGCTGCGACTTACGTTAAAGCGATCAGAGTAGGACTTTCTGAGTATTCGACCATATTTGTTTAGCGGCAGTGCGCCGTTCTCGAAATCTTCCTCCAACGCGCGCGATAGCCGGTCGGTCAAAGGGTCCAAACCGTCTGGCCTTATTATCGTTCTACGCATAAAGGGAGAACGTGTCGGGGGCGGATTGATAATAATCTGATTTTCAAGGGCCGTAACTGCAGCCCCGTCATATCTATAATCGCCTTCGACGACAACATGGTCGAACTTCAAGAACAACTCTGCGGCTGGTGACTTGTCGAAGGCTAGTGGGGGAAAGCCGAACACGCGCTCAACAAATCTCCGGTTGATGCGGCCACCTTCGAGAGCCAAATTCCGGTTCTGGAGAGCTGTCTCGAGGAAATTGCCAATGCGCACTAGGTCGGCTTCCGACACCTCTAACCGTGACCGCGCAATGTCGTCGAACTCGTCGAAGACAGCAACGACATCTTTCGATTTTTGCAGTTTCAGCACTTTCAGGTAGTGCGAACGGTCTATCCGGCCTCTGCAATTGGGATAGAGCGAACCTTCTTGTAAATCACTGGTCAGCTTGAGCCGCAATCGTCGTGCGTCTTCGTTCGAGGGCTTGGTAGCCATCGGCCGCTTCTCCATAGATGGGGTATGGAACGATCTAAACCGCTACGGGTGCTTCGATCCGTTCGTGCGACTTGTAGTCGGAAACAACAAAGTCTTCGATAACATAGTCATCGATGGATGATCTCCGACGGAGCTGCAGCTTCGCAAATTGGAACGGTTCTCTGGAAAGCTGCTCTCTCGCCTGCTCTAGGTGGTTGAGATAGAGGTGGGTGTCGCCCCCAATCCAAACCAGCTCCCCACGATCCATGTCCACCTGCTGTGCGATCATGGCCAACAACGCTGCCTGTTGGCAAATGTTGAACGGTGCGCCCAAGAAGATGTCACAGGACCTTTGATGGACCATCATGGATAGCCGCGGCTTTTCAGCGGGTCCGTTCGGCCAAGCCACGTGAAACTGATAAGTCATATGACACGGATGCAGGGCCATAGATTCCAATTCGCCGACGTTCCAAGCATGAAACAGGATGCGGCGGCTCGTTGGATTGTTCTTTAGCGTCTGGATTACGGTCGCAATCTGATCATGCTCGCGACCTTTAGCATCCTTCCACCGTCGCCACTGCTTCCCATAAACCGGGCCAAGGTCGCCCCATCTTTCCGCGAATGCCACGTCGGACAAGATGCGATTCTCAAAATCGGCCTGAGATATCTGATCGCCTGTTTGATTACGGTACTTTGCCAATGGCCAATCAGTCCAAATTCGTACATTTTCTTTTAGAAGACCGACGATGTTCGTCTCGCCTTTAAGGAACCAAAGCATCTCCTTCACCGACGTCTTCCAAAACACTTTTTTGGTGGTGAAGATCGGAATACTACCATCAGATAAATCGAAGCGCATTTGCCGTCCGAACAGCGACACGGTGCCCTCGCCGGTCCGGTCCATCCGTCGATCGCCGTGATCGAGGAGGTCGGACATGATTCCAAGATACTGTTGTTCTGGGTGCACTCGCATATGGGTCTCCGATCTTCCGCGTAGATTGGGAGCGATCCGCGGCTCGGTGTCAAGGTGGGAAATTTCGACGAGTAAAGTCACTCACTCGTAATAGCGCTATTCCTAGTATGGGGCCTGCGCTTCAGTGATAACAGTGACTTACACTCACTCCAGGGGGCGCTATCGCGGAAAATCTCAGCACCCCGAGGAAGACGTCCGCGGAGCGTTGATAGAGCTGGCAGGAAAGCTTGCCGTCGGCGACGTAAAACTGGAACAGGCAGTGGCACGGCGGCAGCGCCATGTTGTCGACCTCGGCCGGGTTCCAGGCCGAAACGATATGCCGGCGCGAATTCGGGTTCTTGATGATGCCGTTCACCAGATTGACGATCTGATCGATATGACCGCCGTCGGGCGCCGGCCAGGAGCGCCACTGGGCGCCATAGACAGGCCCGAGGTCACCGTTCTCATCGGCCCATTCGTCCCAGATCGAGACGCCGTTTTCCTTGAGGTAGCGGATATTCGTTTCGCCCTTCAGGAACCACAGAAGTTCGTGGATGATCGAGCGCAGATGCAGTTTCTTGGTGGTCAGGACAGGAAAGCCGTCGTCGAGATCGAAGCGCATCTGATATCCGAAGACGGAGCGCGTGCCGGTACCGGTCCGGTCGCCCCTGTCGGTGCCCTTGTCCATCACATGGGTCAAAAGATCGAGATATTGCTTCATGGCCGCCGGCGACTCCGTTTCCGCCAATATTTAAGCTCTTCCGGGCGTGAAACCAACCGCCGCCGCTGAATTATCCAGCCATTTCCGCACCGTCTGCGATGGTTCTGTGACGAAGCCTCTTCCCATGCTGTCAGGAAAACACTATATCAACCCTTGCCGGTCTTCGGACCGGATATGGCGATAAATGAGCGGTGTAATAAACCTATTGGACCCGGGGGCGGTACCCGGCGCCTCCACCAAAAACAGCCGGTTGGCGACTGCTTTTGATGGGGGCGAAATAGGATCGACAAGGGTGTAAAGATCGTCTTTTTGCTCGGCATGATACCGCCGTTATCGGGTCACAAGTGTAGTTGCAAACGACAACAACGCTAAGGAATACGCTCTCGCTGCCTAACGGCGGTGCGGGAATTCCGCTCCAAGTCCTCTAGGTTAGCCCCTTGAGGCGGGGTCCGAAGGCACCTGGCAACAGAAGCCTTCACCTTCTCCCTGCTATTGAAATCATGTATGCTTCTCATCAAGCATGACTCGGAGCGAGACTTTCGCAGGGCGGCCAGACATGGCATATATCCCTGAGAAAAGACTCCCGAACCAACGAAAGACAGGAAAAGCATGGGGCAGGACCACATCCGCTACGACATTCTGGCACAGGACGCGCTTCGTGGCGTCATCCGTAAGGTTCTGTCTGAAGTCGGAACGACGGGCCGCCTCCCCGGCGACCATCACTTTTTCATCACCTTCCTGACCGGCGCTCCCGGCGTTCGCATTTCGCAGCACCTGAAGAGCAAATATCCGGAACAGATGACCATCGTCATCCAGCACCAGTTCTGGGACCTGAAGATCACCGAATCGCTGTTCGAGATCGGCCTGTCTTTCTCCGACGTTCCGGAAAAGCTGGTTATCCCGTTCAATGCCATCCGCGGCTTCTACGATCCTTCGGTGAATTTCGAGCTGGAATTCGACGTGCCGCTGGCCGATGGCGAGGAACTGCCGGAAGCCGAGATCACCGCCTATCCGGTTGCGGCCGAAAAGAGCGAGGAAACCCCGGCTGCAGCCCCTGCCGAAGGCGGCGAGGAAAAGAAGCCCGGTTCCGTCGTATCGCTCGACGCATTCCGCAAGAAGCAGTAATCCGAAGGGAAGCAATCGCTTCCCTTTTTCATTCCGGCCCATTTCCTTGCAGATGGAGGCACGCCGTGAGCGCCGAAATCGTCAATCTCCGCCAGTTCAAGAAGACGCAGGCCCGTTCCGAAAAAGACAGGCAGGCCGAGCAGAACCGCATCAGCTTCGGCCGAACCAAGGCTGAGAAGCAGCTGACGAAGGCGCTGAACGACAAAGCCGAAAAGACGCATAGTGACGGCCGGATCGAAAAGGACGGCGGCGAAGAGCGCTGAAAAGCCGTCTCACGCCAGCCATTTATCCTGGTCTCTTGAATCAATCTCTCAAGCAAGCACCGAAACCGGACGATGATCCGCAAGCATTCCGCAACGCTTCATGGCCACCGCACCAGCTTCTCGCTGGAAGACGAATTCTGGTCTGAATTGAGAATGATCGCCGCGGCCCGCTCAATACCGCTTGCCGCCCTGATCTCCGAAATTGACGACGGCCGCGATTCCGAGAGCAACCTCTCCTCGGCATTGCGCCTGCATGTCCTGGCCTGGCTAAAGGCGCGGTAGATTTGGCGAGGTCGTTGCCGCACCCGTGGGCGCCCGGCAACGACCCCTTGATGGCTAGGTTAGCGGTAACCATCCAAGTCCATCTTATGCAATCTGCAGGCACATAAAACTTGGCCGTTTGTGCGAAGGGCACATCCTTCCAGCCAGCAGCATCGCTGAAAAGGAGAAGCTACTCCCGCCAATGCTTCTTCACCCACGGCGTAGGGCGTATGAAGTGCCGGAGGTGGGAGAATACGCTCTCGCCGCCGCGAGACGTTCTGTTGACGATCCGTGAAAGGTGCTCGCGCGCATTGTCGGCAGCGCCGTCCCGGTACTGCCCGGCTATCGCGTGTTCAGGCCGCAGCCCACGCGGGAAGATCACCACTTTGGCTCCAGATGGCAGCCGGGGGCCGAAGAAATAATTGAGCGGTGTCGGCCACCGGCAGTCCTGCCGGAAATGCAGCACCCAGCTGCGCGGGAAGAACTTCGGGCCTCCCGGCACGTTCTTGGTAACGAACCGCTGCTCGAAACGATATTCGTCGGCGATCTTTTGCGGATTGGCAAAAAACTTGTCCTGCAGAGAAACCAGCTTGCCGACAGGAAACCGGAAAAGCGACGTTTGGCCAAGTCTCTCGAACGGGGTCGTCTGATTTCGGGTCATGACCACGTCATCTGGGCCTCCGACTTCGAAGAAGGCATCGAGCGAGCCGACAATCACCAGATCGAGATCCAGGAAGAGGACGCTGCCTTTCAAGTTCCCGAGCGTCGGTCCCCAGAGGCGCGACTTGTTCCATATCCCGGGCGTATTGACCGGCAGGCTCGGGATGTTGAGCGGCGGCAGATCCTCGCAGAGGATATCGGGATGCAGTCCCTCGCGGCTATCCGTGAAGCAGGTGAAGGTAAAGGGCGGCGTGATGTTGCGCGCAACCATCGCATAGAGACGGTTGATATAGGCCGGGCCGAACATCGTGCCCCAACTGATGCAGATGACCTGCTTCACGCCATTGCTGCCATCCAAGACGCCTGTCATTCCTGCTCCATAAGTCATCGCGCGAGTTTCCCCGGTGCGTATCAACCTATCAGCATCCTGTGAAGACCGGTGAGAGCGAATTTAGGCATCCGCGTGGAACGGTAATCCCGATCCGCTCTGATCATTGCTGCACCGGCACGCCCGGCAGCGTGTCGAAATTCAGCTTGTTGCCGCTGGCGGCCGGTGCTGGATCGACCAGTTGCCCTTCGGCACGGCGCTGCGCTTCCGCGGCAGCGGCCGCCTTGGCGTCTGCAGCGGCTTTCGCATCCGCTTCGGCCTTTGCCTTGGCGTCAGCTTCTGCCTTGGCTCTTGCATCGGCTTCCGCCTTCTGCCGGGCAGCCTCCTCCGCAAGCGCTCTCAGGCGGTCTTCCTCTGCCTTGCGCTCAGCCTCGATCGCCGCTGCCCTGGCACGCTCGGCGTCGTTGAACTTGTAGAGGGCCACTTCGCGGCGCAGCCGCTGCTTTTCAAGTACGTTGGCCTGCAGCCGTTCGACGCGGCGTCGTTCGCGCTCAAAAGCCCGCAGCGACAGGTAACCGGTGATGTCGGTGACATCCATCGTCCGGCCGGGCGATGCCAGAAGGCCGGAGAAATCAAGCCGCAATGCCGGGTCGGCACCGGACAGCGCCTCGTTGCCGGGGTTGAGGCCGATATCGAGCGAGGCGTTCACCCGCTCCTGCGGCAGATCGATCTGCGCATTGCCGGTGACCTTGGCAAGATCATTGGCGACGGTGACGTTCTGCACGCGCAACACGCCGTCGGTAATGTTGAAGGGAATGCCCAGCGGCGGCAGCTTTGCCTCGCCGTTGTTCAGCAGCGTTTCGACGATCGGATGCACCTTGCCGGCGTTCAGCTGGTCCTTCATCGGATCGGTGGCCGACAGCAGCGGCGCAAGGATCGCGAGGTTCAGGCCGCGCACGCTCGTGTCGCCCAGCCGAAGTTCGCCCGAGCCGGTCAGCGAACTCGCAAGCTCCGTCATCGTCTTGCCCGAGGCTTCCGAGCTCATCGACAGGCCGAACTTGCCGCTGGCAACAGGCGTTCCATCGCGAGCCCATATCACTCCGCCGAGATCGGCATCGGCAAGCGCCAGCTTGGTCTGGAAGAACCCGGTTCCGTCGGCATTGGTGAAGAGCATATTGCCGGAAAGCTTGCCGCCGTCCCAGTTGCCCTGCATGCCGTTCAGCTGCAGCTCGTCGCCCTTGTAGGCAATGGTGCTCGAAAAATCGTTGATCGCGCCGGACCAGCCCGGCCAGAACTGTTTCGCCGAGAACTTCAGATTGACGTCGGTGTCCTTGAACACCGGCTGTCCGAGCCCCTGCGTCGTCAGATTGCCGGTCGCAGCATCGGTCATCGGCCCGTAGACGGTCTCGCCAAGCCAGATCGCATCGGCTCGGTCGAGCGCCAGGTCACCCGTCGCCGTGGTCTTGTCAGCCTTGCGGTCAACGGTCAGCCCGCCGGAAAACTTGTTGTCGGCGGCGTGGCCCTTCAGATCGGCAAAGACGATCTTTCCGCCATCGATGGTCGCCGTCGTCTGCAGCCCGAACGGCAGGCCGGTTCCGAGCTGCGGCAACGCAATACCGTTCATAATCAGGTATGGGTCGAGATCGGCGCTCTCAAGCGATATGCCGATCTGGCCGTTCATGAAGTTTTCCGGGCGGACATCGACCTTGCCGCTGGCGGTGAACGACGTCCGGTCGGTCGCAAAGGCCAGCGATGCATCGGCGGGATCCGAGTCGGTAACTTGAACCTTCAGCGACAGCCTGCCATTGGCATCGGCCTCGACAGGCAGCGGGTCGAGCCCGGCCTGGCCGAAGAGCACGGCCGTGGTCGCATTCTCAAGCGTCCCTTCCAGGCTGGTCGTCCCCTTGCCCGTCAGCGCCAGAAGATCGGACATCCGGTAATCAAGATTGACCCGGCTGCCATTCGAAACGCCGGCGAGCGTCAGCGTCAGCCCGTCGCCCTGATCGCCGCCGAGCGTCAGCGCTCCGCGAAGCGCCGTGTTGGTGTACCAGGCGGCATTGCGCACCAGCCGGTCCATCACGGGATGACCAGGCAGATGCTCCTTCAGCATGGTGAAGAACGGGCCGGGGTCAGCCGATTTGAAGGTGATCTCGCCGGAGCCCTTGTAGTCGAGCAGTGAGCCTTCGGCGCGGCCGGTAGCAGTCAATTCCGCACCGGCAAAATTCTTCACCGCCAGCTTTTCGATCGCCAGTGCGCCGTCGGCAATCGTGAAATTGGTCTCGACATTGGCAGCCTCGACGCCAAAAGCGGTAAACTTGTCGGCCTTCAGCTGCGCGGTGATCTTGTGATCGAGCACGTTGTCACCGGCGTCCTGGCCGGTGAACAGCCCGGTCAGCGCCCGCAGCGCATCGAGATCGAGCGCATCGCCGCCGAGCGCCACGTTCAGCGACGGCGTCTGGTCCTTCGGTGCCAGCCGCTCCAGCCTGCCCTTCAGCGTTGCCGGACCAACGGCGATCTCCAGATTGTCAAAAGCCTGCCTATGGTGGGTCAGACTGACATCCGCCGAGAAGCCAGCCTGCCGCAGCTGACGGATCGACGGATCGACGGAACCGGCGAGCCATGATGCAAGCCCGCTCGGCTGGTTGGATGCCACTGTCACATGCCCGTTGAAGGACGGCTGACCGCGCAGTGCGAGGCGCCCCGTGCCTTCCACCTGCGTGCGGCCGGGCAGCGTTCCGACAGCATCGTCGATCGTCCAGCCGTCGCCGGCCGGTTGCAGATCGAGCTGCACGTCGCGGATCGTCGTATCGCCGGCAACGATCGCCGGTAGCCGGACGCTCGCCTTACCGGGCACCTGCGGGATCGGGACCTGGGCAACGATATTGATAAGCGAATTGAGACGCTGGCGGGCTGACAGGCCAGGATCGCGCGCCGTCTTGCCGCCGGCGCCCTGATTGCCGATCCTGTTGACATCGATCTGCTGGCCATTGGCGATCAGCAGGAATTCCGGCGCGCTGCCGGTATCGAGTGTCGCTTCGCCTGTTATCACATAGGGATCGTCGGGCGAGCCGATTTCCAGCCGGTAATCAGGCACGCGGATGCGCTCGTTGGTCAGTTCGAAGCGACCCTTGACGCGAGGGGGCGGTGCAGTCTTGTCGCTCTTCGCCTGCCCGCGGTTCTCGATCGCCGCCGACATCGTGCCTTGATAATTCGGCTTGCGATCGACGAGCTTCAACTCACCATCGAGATCGATGCTGACGGGATGCTGATCCGGAACCAGCCGGGTGCGGACCTTCAGCGCGCCGTTTTCATCCGGCTGACCACTGGCGATCGCGAAACTGCCATGCTCACCATCAAGCGTCGCATCACCGTCGATCCGCCAGGGACCGGCAAGCGATTTCGCCGACATCTCGGCATTGAGGCCGGTAATATGGCGAGAGCGGCCGGACTGATCGTCGATGAACTGCACGTCGCCGCCGCTGACATGCACATTTTCGAGTACGACGGTCTTGGCCGGGATCTCAGACTGGCTGCCGCGCGTCCAGTCCAGCGTCCCGTCTTTCTGTAGCCGCAGGCGAACCTTCGGATTGACCACCCGCATGTCGAAGATCAGCGCTTCGCCCGACAGGAAAGGCGCCAGCTCGGCATCCATCGAAAACTGCTCGACCTGCACGATCGGCTGCCCATCGGGCTCTTGGCCGACGCGCACGTCATGCAGCGTCACTGATGGAAACGGCAGAAGCCGCGCATCGACGGTGCCATGCACGGTGACTTTCTTGCCGATGATGCGGCTTGCCTGATCCTCGAAATTCTTGCGGAAATCGGTCCAGTCGATGAATAGCGGTGCGAATAGCGCCACAACGAGCACTACGACGATCACTCCCCCTAGAAAGACGAGGAACCGGCCTATCAAATCAAGGATTCTCCATTCGGAATTCTGTTGCCGACACTACTGTTATTCATGCCGGTAGCAAGACCGAAGATCATGAGATTGTTCCGTTTTCAGCCGAGATGGAAAATCTTGCCGGGGTTGAAGATATTGTCCGGATCGAGCGAGCGCTTGACCTGCCGCATCAGATCGACGGTGCCGCCGAGTTCCTGTTCCAGAAATGACATCTTCCCCTGCCCGATCCCGTGTTCACCGGTGCATGTTCCATCCATTTCGAGCGCCCGGGCGTTCAATCGCGCCACGAAATTCTCGACGGCCGAAATGCCCTCGCTGGTCTTGTCGTCGAAAAGCACAAGCACATGAAAATTCCCGTCGCCGGCATGCCCGACGATCATCGCCAGCAATCCGTTCGCTTCGATATCTGCCTGCGTCTCGGTGATGCAATCCGCCAGCCGTGAGATAGGAACACAAACATCCGTCGAAAGTGCGGCAAGCTCGGGCGCCAGCGCCCGCGAAGCCCAGTAGGCGTTATGGCGGGCCTTCCAGAGCTTGGCGCGCTCCTCGGCATTAACGGTCCAGAGAAACTCGCCGCCGCCGCATTCGGTAGCGATTTCGGCAAACTGCTGCGATTGCAGCGCGACGGTCTCGTCGGTACCGTGAAATTCGAGAAACAGCGTCGGCGTTTCCTCATAGTCGAGGTTCGAATAGGCGTTGCAGCACTTGATCTGCAGCGCATCGAGAAGCTCGATGCGGGCGACCGGAATGCCCATCTGGATGGTCATGATGACAGCGTCACAGGCCGCCTTGATCGTCGGGAAGGCGCAGACGCCGCCGCCGATCTTCTGCGGAATGCCCTGCAGCCTGAGCGTCACGGATGTCAGGATGCCGAGCGTACCCTCGGAACCGACAAAGAGCCGCGTCATGTCGTATCCCGCCGAAGACTTGCGCGCGCGGCGCGCGGTGCGGACTTCCTCGCCATTCGCGGTGACGGCGGTCACCGACAGCACGTTGTCCTTCATCGTTCCGTAGCGCACGGCGTTGGTGCCTGAGGCGCGCGTCGAGGCCATGCCGCCGATCGAGGCATTGGCACCCGGATCGATCGGAAAGAACAGGCCTGTATCGCGCAGATAGACGTTGAGTTCTTCGCGGGTGATACCAGGCTCGACGGTGCAGTCGAGATCCTCGGCATTGACTTCGAGAACACGGTTCATCCGGCTGAAATCGATCGAGATGCCGCCATTCGGCGCGTTCACCTGCCCCTCCAGCGACGAGCCGGTGCCGAAGCCGATCAGAGGTACTTTGTGCTCCGCGCAAACCCTGACGGCGGCTTTCACATCATCGGCGGTCTCGGCAAAGAGAACGCCATCAGGCAGCTGCGCCGGAATATAGGTGGTCGTGTGGGCGTGCTGGGCGCGAAAGGATTCGCCGGTCTGGAAGCGCTCGCCGAAGCTCTGTTTGAGGATGCCGAGAACGGCGGCGATCCCCGCCTCGTTGCGCAATCCGGATTTCGCGTCCTTGAGAGCCATCCCGTTGATCTCCAATACATTCCACCATCGACAGGCAGGCTGGTATGAGACAACTGGGAAGACATGTCCAGTCAAGATTGACCGTGATCAGGATGATGAAGGGGCGGCCTTTTGCATGAGGCCGCCCCTGCTATCAACGGTCAGACGATCGGCGGATTGAGCCGGGCAAAGCCTTCCTGCCTACGGTAAGGGAAGTAGGGATAAGGCGCCGTCTGCGCGCTGACGCTGTCCAGCCTGCCGATCTGCTCCTTGGTCAATGACCAACCGACGGCTTCGAGGTTCTGGCGAAGCTGGGCTTCGTTGCGGGCGCCGATGATGACGCTTGAGACGGTCGGACGGCTGGTCAGCCAGTTGATGGCGATCTGCGGCACCGTGCGGCCGGTTTCCGCTGCGATCGCTTCGAGCACATCGACAATGTTGTAGAGCTTCTCGTCGTCAACCGGCGGGCCGAATTCCGCCGTCTGATGCAGGCGGCTGCCTTCAGGCAGCGGCTGGCCGCGACGGATCTTGCCGGTCAGACGGCCCCAGGCAAGCGGGCTCCAGACCAGCGCGCCGACGCCCTGGTCGGCACCGAGCGGCATCAGTTCCCATTCATAGTCGCGGCCTGCCAGCGAGTAATAGACCTGGTGCGCGACATAGCGCGGATGGCCGTTGGCGTCAGCGGCGGCGAGCGATTTCATCAGCTCCCAGCCGGCAAAGTTCGAGACACCTGTGTAACGCAGCTTTCCGGCCGCGACGAGACCATCGAGCGCTGCCAGAACTTCCTCTACCGGCGTCGAAGCATCGAAGGCGTGCAGTTGCAGCAGATCGATATAGTCAGTGCCAAGACGGCGGAGCGCGTCGTCGACAGAGCGGATCAGACGCGACCGCGAAGTCCCCCAGTCTGCCGGTCCGTCGCCGGTGGGCAGCCCGGTCTTGGTTGAGATCAGCACCTGATCGCGCTTGCCGCGGATCGCCTGCCCCAGCACCTCTTCCGAAGCGCCAGCCGAATAGACATCGGCGGTGTCGAACAGATTGACGCCGGCCTCGAGGCAGATATCCACCAGCCGCCTTGCCTCGGTGGCATCGGTATTGCCCCAGGCGCCAAACAGCGGCCCGGATCCGCCGAAGGTGCCGGCACCGAAGCTGAGCACCGGAACGCGCAGGCCGGATCTGCCGAGATTTCTGTATTCCATGGTCTTTCTCCTGTTGCTCCAGCAGAGATAGACACTGCGAATACCGCGATATAGATTGCCGCAAAGAAACTCATCTATGACTTAAATTCATCATGAGCAGACAGGACATCAACCGCTCGGGCGAAATGGAAGTCTTCGTCCGGGCCGTCGAACTCGGTGGATTCTCTGCGGCCGCCGCGGCCTGCCGCATGACGCCGTCCGCCGTCAGCAAACTGATGACCCGCCTCGAAGCGCGGCTCGGCACACGCCTCATCAACCGCTCGACCCGCAAGCTGCAACTGACGCCCGAGGGAACCGCCTTCTACCAGCGCAGCGTCACCATCCTCGCCGATATCGCCGAGGCCGAGCGCTATGCCTCGGCTGGCGAGCAGGCGACTGGCCCAATCCGCATCAATACCAGCGGCTCGTTCGGCAATCATATCCTTGCGCCGCTGGTGCCGCAGTTCATGGCGCTGCATCCCGGCATCACCCTCGACATCACCCAGACCGACCGCGTCGTCGATCTGATGGAAGAACGCGCCGACGTCGCGATCCGCGCCGGTCCAATGAAGAGCTCCAGCCTCGTCGCCCGCAAGCTTGGCAGCACGCGCAATTTCATTGTCGCCTCGCCGGACTATCTTGCCCGGCATGGCGAGCCGAAATCCATCGCTGATCTCGAAAAGCACTGCCGCGTCGGCTTTTCCTATTCGCGCGCCATTCAGGGCTGGCCGCTCATCAGCGATGGCCAGACGGTCAACGTGCCGGTAACGCCCGGCGTGCAGGTCAGCGACGGCGAAGCAATGCGCCATATGGCGCTCGCCGGCGCAGGCATGGCCCGGCTCGCGGCCTTCACGCTACGGCAGGACATTGCCGCAGGGAGACTTACCGTCGTCATGGAAGCCTTCAATCCCGGCGATATCGAGGATTTCTATGCCGTCTATATCGGCCAGGGCGGCCCGCTTCCCGCCCGCGTTCGCGCCCTCCTCGATTTTCTGGCTACCCACGCCAAGCTATGAGCCCCCTCACAGCTAGCTCTAAAAGGCGAATTGGCAGAGGCCGCAAAGCATAGTTGTGTTCTTCCCGGCAACGGAGGGACATCGAGATGCAAGCCAAGGCCAACCCGAAAATGAGAGGAATGACCGTTCTGTCGTCGACAGGAGCGGTCCTTGCGATGCTGACATCGCCGGCAAGCGCCGAGACCAAGACGGTGACGACAAAGCCGACGGCGGCGACGATGACGCCGGGAGAGCCGGTGCTGTTCGACGACAAGACCTGCCCCGCCGGGATGATCGCAAAGTTCACCAAAGCGAAAAGAAACAACAACATCAGCAAGAAATGCGTTCATAAGTGAACGGACACGCCGCTCGTCTCACACGTATCGCGTGCCACCGGTGATGGTGGCGCGCAATGCCAGATTTTGCAGTTGACCCTGACGCGCGCTGACAAATATACCGGCACTGCGCCCCGGCATCCCCCGCCGGTCTGAGAAGTCATGCCGATCCCCGCCTTCGATCGCCCTGCGCGGTAAATCAGATCGGCCAACAAGATCGCGTCGATGCCTTTCAAAGCCCTTGCCAGCGTCCTGCCTTCGAGAGCGAGCCTGCCCCGCTGGGCGATCCTGCTGGCGTTTTCGACGCTTCTGGTTCTCGGGCTGGAAATGCTCGGCCTGCCGGCATCGCTGCTGATCGGACCGATGGTCGCCGCGATCGTTCTCGCGTTGACCGCCTCGAAATCGCAGCTCCGCGTGCCGCGCTGGCCGCTGCTCTTCGGCCAGGCACTCGTGGGCTTCCTGATGGCCCGCGCCATCACCGTCGATATCATCCAGACAATGGCCGACGACGCCCTGCTCTTCCTGTCGATGATCTTCTCGATCATCGCTGCCGCGGGTCTGCTCGGCTATGTCCTGACAAAATGGCAGGTCCTGCCAGGAACGACCGCCGTTTGGGGCTCGTCGCCCGGTGCCGCCTCGGCGATGACCATCATGTCCGAAGCCTATGGCGCCGATGCCCGCCTCGTCGCCTTCATGCAATATCTGCGCGTCGTCTTCGTTGCCGTCGCCGCCTCGGTGGTCTCGACACTCTGGGCAAGTGCGGAAGGCACTGAGCCGCCGCCGCTGATTTTCTTCCCGCCGATCGACTGGCCGGCTTTTGCCGCAACAATGGCGCTGACCTGCCTCTGCACCTATGCCGCCGCCCGCTTCCGCATTCAGGGCGGCACGATCATCCTGCCGCTGATCGCGGGGGCGACGCTGCAGGGCCTCGGCCTGCTGATCATCGAGCTGCCGCTCTGGCTGCTCGCCATCAGCTACGCCCTGATCGGCTGGAGCATCGGCCTGCGCTTCACGCCTTCGATCATCGCCCATGCCGCCCGCGCCCTGCCGCGCGTGGCCGCCTCGATCCTGACGCTGATGTCGATCTGCGGATTGATGGCCTTCGCGCTTCACAAGCTCGCCGGCGTCGATCCCCTCACCGCCTATCTGGCGACCAGTCCCGGAGGCGCGGATTCCGTCGCCATCATCGCTGCATCGAGCGATGTCGACGTGCCCTTCGTCATGGCGATGCAGGTCGGGCGTTTCCTGGTGATCCTGTTGACCGGCCCGATGCTCGCCCGCTTCATTGCGCGAAAGAGCGGACTGGCGATGAGCCGCGTCTGAGCGAGGCCCACTGCCCCGGCGTCATCCCATAGGCCTTCTTGAAATGCCGGTTGAGATGGCTCTGGTCGGCAAAGCCGGTCGCAAAGGCGACCTCCGGCAGCTTCTCGCCTGCAATGATCAATGCCTTTGCCTGCTGCAGCCGCCGCATCAGCAGATAGCGGTGCGGACTGGTGGCGAAGGCGGCACGGAAATGCCGGGACAGCGTGAACCGGTCGAGGCCGGTCACCGTCTCCAGTTCGCTGGAATGAACGGCGCGTGTCGCATGCGCCTCGAGATAGTCCCGTGCCCGCCGCGCCTGCCGCCAGGCGATCTTGCCGATCGGGCGGATCGATGCACCAGCGTGCCGCAGCAGGCCTCCCGCAACGTCGGTCAGAAAATCGTCGACGAACAATCCGTCCAGCTCACCATCGAGATCGGCAAGCGCGCCGAGCAGCACGCCAGCCATCGCCGCATCGCCGAAAACAGGCTCATCGACAAATGGCAGGCCCACCTTCTCCATTTCCAGACAGTCGGCGACCAGCGCCGGCTCGATATAGAGCATGCGGTATTGCAGCCCATCCTCGGTTCCCGCACCGCCGTCATGTTCCTCGTCCGGATGCAGCACGATCACCTGCCCCGGCATGCTGAAACGCCTCTCGCCACGATAGCTGAAGGTCTGCACACCCTTCAGCGTCACGCCGATCGCATAGGTATCGTGCCGGTGCGGCTCGAAGGCATTGCCTGAAAACTGCGCCTCGATGCGCTCGATCCCCGGAAATGCCGGCGCTGTCAGGATCCCGTCGCCCGCAAGAGGGGCGCACAAATGTTCAAGACCTGCAAAGACCGTTGAATTTACATCTTCGCTCAAGGCTACCTCGAAACGCATCTGAAAGACTGGAACATGTTTGATACCAAAATTGCGATCGTCCTGCGAAACAATCTTGCATCCTGGCAGACGCTGAATGTCACAGCCTTCCTGATGAGCGGCATCGCCGGCCGGCATCCGGAGATCCTCGGCGAAGCTTACAGGGACCGCGCCGGAAATCTCTACAACCCGCTTTCCATACAGCCGATCATCGTGCTCTCGGCCGACGACGCGACGATATCAGCCGTTCACCGGCGATCTCTTGAGCGCGGCGTTGCGACGTCGATTTTCATCGAGGAAATGTTTGCCACCGGCCACGATGCTGCCAACCGCGCCGTCTTTGCAGAATTCGCGCCCGATGACGCCAAGGTCGTCGGCATCGCGCTGCGCGCCGACAAGAAGATTGTCGACAAGATCACCAAGGGCGCATCCATGCATGCCTGAACGAAAACGGCCGGGCGATGACCCGGCCGTCTGCAATCGAGAAAGACGAAATCAGCCCTGGGTAACCGGAGCGATCTGGATTTCGACGCGGCGGTTCTGCGCACGGCCCGCTTCCGTCGCGTTCGATGCGACAGGCTGAGACGGACCTAAGCCCACGGCCGAAACGCGCCGCTGATCGATGCCCTGGCCGCCGAGATAATCAGCAACCGACAAGGCGCGGCGCTGCGACAGATCCTGGTTATGCTGCAGGCTGCCGGTCGAATCCGTGTGGCCGTTGACGTCGATGAGCGTGCGGTTGAACTTGCGCAGCACGATCGCGACCGAATTCAGCGTCTGATAGAAGCCCGGCTTCACCGCATCCTGATCGACGTCGAAAGTGATGTTCGACGGCATGTTGAGGATGATGCTGTCGCCGTTGCGGGTCACCGAGATTCCCGTGCCTTCAAGCTGCTGGCGAAGCTCGGCTTCCTGCTGGTCCATGTAGTTGCCGATCGCGCCACCGGCAAGCGCACCGACGCCGGCCCCGATCAGTGCCGCGTTGCGCGCACCATGGCCGCGTCCGCCGAGCGCTGCCCCTGCCAGCGCGCCGCCAACGGCGCCCAGCATCGCACCACCAGCGGTGTTCGACATCTTCTGCTCGCCCGTATAGGGGTCGGTCGTGGTGCAGGCGCTCAGATAGCTGGCGGCAAGCGCCAGAAGAAGGAATTTCTTGATCATGGGCAGAAGGCTCTCCGTTCGAAGCTGACCCGAGCAAATATTAAGGAATGCGGCAACAAGATGAATGCGATCATCCGATAGCCCAAAATTCTGGAAATGCACACGCAGGACTGCCAACTGTGCCCGGATATCACCAGTTTTACGAAGTGGCCTAACGCAAATCGCCCGGGATGGCCCGGGCGATTCGATTTCAGCTTATAGAACTCAGATGCCCTGGAAGAGCTGGGTGATCGTGTTGTAGCTCGCATTGGCGATCTGCAAAGCCTGCAGACCGAGCTGCTTCTGCGTCTGCAGGGCGGCCAGCCGGCCGCTCTCCTCTTCCATATTGGCGTCCACGAGGCGTCCGATGCCGGACGTGTAGGAATCGGTCAGCGACTTGGCGAAATCGTTCTGCAGGTCGATGCGCTTTTCGAGCGCCCCGAATGACGAGCCAACGGTCGTCATCTGCTTCAGCGCCGCATCGGTCACGCCGATCATATCCTTGATGTCGTCAGCCGAGCTATTGGCGTCGAGTCCGACCTCGACCTGACCGGCCGTATTTCCCTCTTTGCTGAACATCATCACGTAATTCTTCGCGGCACCAAGCTCGGTCGCAAAATGATCCGTGGTCAGCGCCCCATATTCACCGGTGCCGCCAGCGCGGTCGTCGACCATATAGCGGGCGTCCTGAGAGGTCGTCACACCAGTGGACGGCATATCGATGTGATAGGTGAGCGTCGAGACCTTGACCGAGCCATCATCGCCCCGAATGAACGCCGCCGGGATTTCCTTCGGCTTCGTCGGATCGTCTTCGTCGGTCAGCACCACCCAGTTGTCGCCGTTGAAGCTCGCAGCTTCAGACACCGAGCGCAGCTGCGCCTTCAGCTGGGTAATCTCATCGTTGATCTTGGTCTTGTCGACACCGTTCTCGGTGGCCGCAACCAGCTTCGATTTGATCGTGGAGACGATCTCGATGGCGCTGGAAACCGCGGTATACGCAACACCCATGGTGGCCGCCGCCATGCCCAGCGCGTCCTGGATCGCGCCGTTCGCCTTGTTGTCGGTGCGGACGGTCGTGGCGATCGCCCAATAGGCACCGTTGTCCTTCGCCTTTTCGACGCGAAGGCCCGAGGAAACATGATTTTGTGTCGTGGTCAAATTGCGGTTGGTATCGCGCAGGATATGAAGCGCCGCATCAACCGATGTGCGTTGAAAGATACTCACAGAACTAGAACTCCGAACACAACTATACGCAACTAACTGACATGACCGGGTCCGCGAAACGTCATGTTCGGGCGCTGAAAATCAGCGGAAAATGCACCTCCAAAAACGCTGGAGGCATTGATCGGTCACGAGGCGATCATTGCCGCTTATACTTAAAAAACGGCTAACATTCGCAATTGATTCACGCTGTTTTGCAATTGCTCGTTGACTATAAAAAGGTGCCGCGGACGAGCCGCGGCACCTTCTCGAAATAGAGCCGCAATGCGCTACTCGGCGGCCTGGAGCTGCTGCGGATCCGGCACCGGTTTCGGGCGCGCCGCATCCGACATTTCCTCGTGCAGCCGGGCCTCTTCATGCGCATGCGGCTTGGCGAAACGGGCGATCAGAAGGTAAGCGACGGGGGTGATGAACAGCGTCACCAGCGTTGCGAAACCCAGCCCGCCGACGATCACCCAGCCAAGCGCGACGCGGGCTTCGGCACCGGCACCATGCGCAAAGACCAGCGGAACGCCTCCAAGAATGGTCGCGATCATCGTCATCATCACGGGGCGTAGACGAAGCTCGCAGGCCCGCTCGATCGCCTCGCGCACCGCCACACCATGATCGCGCAGCTGGTTGGCGAACTCGACGATCAGGATACCGTTCTTAGCCATGACGCCGACGAGCAGCACCAGGCCAATCTGGCTGTAGATGTTCAGACTCGACCCGGTGATGATCAGCGCGAAGACGGCGCAGGCAAGACCGAGCGGCACCGTCGACATGATGATCAGCGACGACAGCACGCTTTCGAACTGCGCCGCCAGCACCAGGAAGATGATGACGATCGCGAAGCCGAAGGTCAGCGCCATGCCGCTGGAATTTTCCTCCAGCGTCGCCGCTTCCGCCAGCGGCAGCAGCCGGGCACCCGGC
Source organism: Rhizobium sp. 10N427 (assembly GCF_056394605.1). NCBI lineage: Bacteria > Pseudomonadati > Pseudomonadota > Alphaproteobacteria > Hyphomicrobiales > Rhizobiaceae > Rhizobium > Rhizobium sp. 10N427. The sequence continues at coordinate 294,149 of NZ_JBFTID010000002.1, forward strand.
GGCAGCAGCGGCGTTGCAATCTCGGTGACCTGCTTGACGGCATCGCCGAGCGACATGCCATCCTTCAGACCCGCGGTGATCGCCACCGAGGCCAGCTGCGATTCGCGGTTCAGCTGCGGGGCGACCGAGCCTTCCTTCAGCGAGGCGATCACCGACATCGGCACGATCTTGCCGTCCCCGGTTTTCAGAAAGACGTTTTCCAGATCGGTAGGATCATCGATCGGCCGTGTCGTCGAGGTCAGAAGCACCGGATAGGACTCACCATCAACGAACACATCGACCACCGAACGCCCCTCCAGCAGTGACTGGATCGCCGTCGAAAGACCCGTGATATCGATGCCGAGATCGGAGGCCCGCTCGCGGTCGATCGCCACGGAAACCTGCGCCTGTGATGGCTCGTTGGTCAGGCGCGGCGTGTCATACTGGCCGGTGGCATCGAGTGCCTGAACGAGCTTCAGCGCTGAAGCGGTGAGATCGTCGTAATTGTTGCCGATCAGCGCCAGCTGTAACCCGTTGCCGGCCCCGCGGATGCGCAGGCTGTTCGACGAGATCGCGTTGCCGCGCAGCGCCGGAACGCGCGATGCCGCCTGGTTGATATCCTGAACGATCTCCGCCTGTGTCCGCGCGCGCTCGCCCCAGGGAGCCAAGGTCAGCACCATGAAGCCGCTATTGGCCTGGCCGCCCTGACCCGAAATCGAGAAGACGTTGCGGATGTCACCGCTATCGACCAGCGGCTGCAGATATTCCTCGACGCGCTGCATCTTGTCGCGCGTATATTCGAGGCTGGAGCCCTGCGGCGCCGTCAGCCGCATCATCACCATGGCGCGGTCTTCGTTCGGCGTCAGCTCGCTCTTGACCGTCGAAAAGGCGATCAGCGCCGCGCAGCCGAACAGCAGCGAAGCGACGATGACGACGAAAGGCGCATTCAGGCAGCGCTGCAGACCCCACTTATAGGTGTCGGCAAACAGCGTTCCGAAGCGGCCGAGCAGGCCATGATCTTCTTTCATCGGCTTGGTCAGCATCCGCGACGCCAGCATCGGGCACAGCGTCAGCGCCACCAGCGATGAAAGGCCGACCGAGAAGGCGAGCACGAAGCCGAACTCCCGGAACAGACCGCCCACCTGCCCCGGCAGGAACGACAGCGGAATGAAGACGGCCGCCAGCGTTGCGGTTGTCGCGATAACTGCGAAGAACACTTCGCGGGTGCCGAGAACGGCCGCAGCACGCGGCCCCATGCCCTCGGAGCGCCGCCGAACGATGTTTTCGAGTACGACGATCGCATCGTCCACGACGAGGCCGGTCGCCAGCACGATCGCCAGCAGCGTCAAGATGTTGATCGAGAAGCCGACCATATAGATTGCCGCCAGCGTGCCGATCAGCGCCACCGGCATGCTGACCGCCGGGATCAGCGTTGCCCGCCAGTCGCGCAGGAAGAGATAGATGACGGCGGTGACGATGACGGCAGCCAGAATCAGCGCCAGCTCGACCTCATGGATCGCGCCGTCGATGAACACGGCATCGTCGCTGGTGATCGCGATCTTGGTCCCCTCCGGCAGCGTCTTCGACAGCTGCTCGACGGCGGCATGGATGCCGGTCGAGATATTCAGCGTATTCGACTGCGCCTGGCGGATGATGCCGAGGCCGATGCCCGGATTGCCATTGGAGCGCAGCGCCGTTTCGCCGTCGCGCGGCCCGAGCGTGACGGTGGCGACATCGCCGAGGCGGACGCGATCCTGCAGGATGACGTTCTGGAAATCCTCCGGCGTCTGCAGATTGGCCGTGGCTCGCACGACGATATCCTGGGTTGTGCTTTTCAGCGAGCCGGCGGGCACGTCGAGAGCCGAGTTGGCGAGCGCCTGCGTGAGATCGCCGACCGTCAGGCCGCGGCTTGCCAGCGCACTCTGATCGACATCGACACGGAACACCTTTTCCTGGTCGCCATATTCCTCGACATCGGCAACGCCGTCGACGGAGGCGAGCCGGTCGACGATCTCGTTTTCGACGAGCAGCGTCAGGTCGTCCATGTTGAGCGTGCTGGATGTCACCGCGAGGCGCATGATCGCCTGCGAATCCGAATCCGCCTTGACGATCTGCGGCGCATCCGCGTCATCGGGCAGGTTCTGGGTGATGCGGCCGATCGCGTCACGCACGTCATTGGCGGCAACTGCCAGATCGATGGAATCGGAGAATTCCAGCGTCACCCGGCTCTGGCCGAACTGCGACTGCGAGGAGATCGACTTGAGGCCGCTGACGCGGGCGACCGCGCCCTCGATCACCTTCGTCAGCTCCTGATCGATGGTCTGCGGCGAGGCGCCGTCGAATGTCGTGCGCACGGTGACGACTGGACGATCGACGTCAGGCAGTTCGCGCACCTCGACGCCGACATAGGCGGCAAGGCCTGCGACGACCATCAGCGTATTGAAGACCAGCGCCAGGATCGGCCGGCGCACGAAGAGCGCAGTGAAACTCTGCTTGCCGGAGGCGCGCTCGGGAATCTCGGTTACGCTCATTGGGTTGCCACTCCGTTGCTGGAGGCAACCTCATTGCTGACGCGCACCGCCCCGCCCTCACGCACACGCTGCAGGCCCTGGGTGACGATCGCGTCGCCATCCTTGATATCGGCCTTGACAAGAACGAAGTCCGGATTGCGCTGGACGATGCTGACGCGCACCTTGTGCGACTTGCCATCGGCAACCTGCCAGACGAAGGAGCCTTGCGAATCCCACTGGACCGACAGCGGATCGACCGCCGGATATTTGTCGCCCGCAAACTTCATGCCGACATTGAAGGACATGCCGGCGCGAAGCTCGTCTGACGTGTTGTCGATACGCGCCCGGATCCGCAGTGTGCGGCTGGCGGCATCGATACGGTTGTCGACCGCTTCGACTGCGCCCGAGAAAACTTGCCCCGGACGCGCAACCGACGTCGCATCGACCGGCTGGCCGACGGACACCGTGTTGGCGAACCGCTCCGGCACCCAGAAATCGACGAGAATCTCGCTGCGGTCGTCGAGCGTCACGATCGGCGTGCTTGTCGTGACGTTGTCGCCGATATTGACCGGCACAATACCGACGATGCCGTCGATCGGTGCGACGATATTGCGGCGTGTCAGGTTGAGATCGGCGGCCTGCAGCTGTAGACGCGCGCCCTGCTCGGCGATCTCCGCATCGAACACATCCATGCGCGAAACGCTGGATTTGATATTGTGGTAGAGATTGGACTTCTCAAGCGCTGCCTTCAGCGCCACTTCGGCCTGGCCCTTGGCGATCACCTGCTCTTCGCTGTCGAGCGTCGCCAGAACCTGACCGGCCTTCACCTTGTCGCCGGACTTGATGTGGATTTCGCGTAACGTGCCCGTCGCCTGCGGTGTCACCGCAACGGAGCGGATCGCATCGCCGGTGCCGATGGCGCTCAGCCGGTCGTTGACGACACCCTGCACCACGGCCTGGGTCACCACCAGCACTGCGCCGTTTCGTCCGCCGCCATTGCGCCGGTTGCCGCCCTCACCGCGGCTTTGGCCCTCGCCGGCCGCTGGCGCTGCTGCCTCGGCGGTTTTCTCCGAAGAGGAAATCTTTGAAACCAGACTTTCGGGAACCCCAGCATTTCTCAAACTGTCAGCCGAACCCGGCACAAGAAATATCCATCCGGCAAAACCGGCCGCAATCACGATAATAGAAAGAATAAACTGCTTCCAGAAAGCCATTCACGTCTCCAGAGGGACTCGAGGTTGGACCAGGGTCGGTCGAAAGAGGCGTATGGGGCAAGATTCCCGCCTGTCTGCGGCAATATCACCCCTTTACAAACCGGCTTCAAGCGTATCCGTCCGTCATTACAGAATTGTAATCTGGACGAGGTCCGGAAAGAGGCGGCGCAAGTCACTTTTGCTTGAGAATGAGCGATTATTGAGGGAATTTTACCGTTCACTTCTTTAGCGGCACCAGAAAAGCGCAATAAAACCGGCGACACTCCTTCACAGAATAAGGCAGAACCATGCGCCGCGCCCTTCCCTTCCTGCTGAGTTTCACCGGCGGCTATGTCGATACCGCCGGCTTCCTGGCGCTCGGCGGATTGTTCACCGCCCACGTCACCGGCAACTTCGTGACACTTGGCGCGGCCCTCACCTTTGGCACTTCAGGCATCATCGCCAAGCTTCTGGCGCTGCCGGTCTTCTGCCTGACGATCTTTCTACTGCGCTATGTGACGCGTCTGACAGCCACGATGGACGACCGCAGCCTGCGGCTGATGCTGATCCTGAAGCTCCTGTTCCTGACCGCCGCCGCTGTTATGGCGATCCGTCTTGGTCCATTCGCCAATCCGGACGGCCTGCCGCTGGTGGCAACAGGCATGCTGCTGGTGGTCGCCATGGCCATTCAGAATGCCGTGCACCGCATCCATCTTGCCAGCGCGCCGCCGACAACCCTGATGACCGGCACGACGACGCAGATGATGATCGATCTCGCCGATCTGGCGCAGGGAACGCCCGTTGACGCTGCTGCACCGGTAAAAGCCCGGCTCTCGAAGATGGCGCTAGCCGTCGCCTCCTTCGCGCTCGGCTGTGGACTGGCAGCACTGGCTTATGTCCTCGTGGGCATCTGGTGTTTCGCCCTTCCGCCGCTCCTGGCGCTGGTTTCAGTGACGCTGGCCTTCCAGCCACAGCAAACCCCATAAAAGCCTGGGGGTACGGAAGCAGAACATCTTTTCTGGTCTTTCGATACCGAATCACTACATTACGCGGCATGAGCAATAGTTTCGACGATATTCCCTTCTTCGACGAAGAGCCGCAGGCACCGCGCAAGCCGGTCCCCGCCGCGCAAGGCGGCGGCCTCGCGGCTCGCGCCATGGCGGCGCGAAATGGCGCAAACCAGAAGCCGGACTATCTCTCGGGCCTCAACCCGGAACAGACAGAAGCCGTCGAAACGCTTCAAGGACCCGTCCTGGTGCTCGCTGGCGCCGGCACCGGCAAAACGCGGGTGCTGACCACCCGCATCGCTCACATCTTGAACACCAACAGCGCCTTCCCCTCGCAGATCCTCGCCGTCACCTTCACCAACAAGGCAGCCCGCGAGATGAAGGAGCGTATCGCTCATCTGGTCGGCGGCGCCGTCGAGGGCATGCCCTGGCTCGGCACCTTCCACTCGATCGGCGTCAAGCTGCTCCGCCGCCACGCCGAGCTGGTCGGCCTGCGCTCCGATTTCACCATTCTCGACACAGACGACGTCGTGCGCCTCATCAAGCAGCTGATCCAGGCCGAAGGCTTGGACGACAAGCGCTGGCCGGCCAAGCAGTTCGCCGGGATGATCGACACCTGGAAGAACAAGGGCCTCAGCCCCGCCGATATTCCGGAAGGTGATGCCCGCGCCTTTGCCAATGGCCGTGGCCGTGAACTCTATTTCGCCTACCAGAACCGCCTTTCGACGCTGAACGCCTGCGATTTCGGCGACCTGCTGATGCATCCGATCCATATCTTCCGCAAGAACCCGGATCTGCTTAAGGAATATCACGGCCGCTTCCGCTACATCCTCGTCGACGAGTATCAGGACACCAACACCGCCCAATATATGTGGCTGCGCCTGCTCGCCCAGCGCCCCAAGGGCGAGCCGCAGAATGTCTGCTGCGTCGGCGACGACGACCAGTCGATCTATGGCTGGCGCGGCGCCGAGGTGGACAATATCCTGCGTTTCGAGAAGGATTTCCCGGGCGCCAAGGTCATCAAGCTGGAGCGCAACTACCGCTCGACCGCCCATATTCTGGGCGCCGCCGCCCACCTGATCACCCATAACGAGGGCCGCCTCGGCAAGACGCTGTTCACCGATCGCTCCGACCCTGACGACGTCAAGGTGCAGGTGCACGCCTCCTGGGACTCGGAAGAAGAAGCCCGCGCCATTGGCGAGGAGATCGAGCAACTCCAGCGCGACAAGCACAATCTGAACGACATGGCGATCCTGGTGCGCGCCTCGTTCCAGATGCGCGAGTTCGAAGATCGCTTCGTGACGCTCGGTCTCAACTACCGCGTCATCGGCGGCCCGCGCTTCTACGAGCGTCTCGAAATCCGCGATGCGATGGCCTATTTCCGCCTCGTCGCGCAGCCTTCCGACGATCTGGCTTTCGAGCGGATCATCAACACGCCGAAGCGCGGCCTCGGCGACACCACGGTGCGCGCCCTTCACGACTATGCCCGCGCCCGCGATATCCCGATGCTGGCGGCAGCCGCCGATATCATCGAGACCGATGAGCTGAAACCCAAGGCCCGCAAGGCGCTGTTCGACGTGATTCAATCGTTCCGCCGATGGCAGGAAATGCTTGAAAGAACTCCGCATACCGATCTCGCCGAGCAGATCCTCGAGGAGTCGGGCTACACGGATATGTGGAAGAACGACAAGAGCGCCGAAGCGCCCGGACGCCTCGACAACCTGAAGGAACTGATCCGCTCGATGGACAGTTTCGAATCGATGCGCGGCTTCCTCGAGCACGTCTCGCTGGTCATGGATGTCGAGCAGAACGAGAACCTCGACGCCGTCTCAATCATGACGCTGCACTCCGCCAAGGGTCTGGAATTCGAGACCGTCTTCCTGCCCGGCTGGGAGGAAGGCCTCTTCCCGCATCAGCGCTCGCTCGACGAAAGCGGCCGCGCCGGCCTCGAGGAAGAACGCCGCCTCGCCTATGTCGGCATCACCCGCGCCAAGCGCCGTTGCCACATCTGGTTCGTCTCCAACCGCCGCATCCACGGCCTCTGGCAATCGACGATCCCGTCGCGTTTCCTCGACGAATTGCCGGAAAGCCATGTCGAAGTCGCCGAAGTCGAACAGAGCTACGGCGGTTACGGCCGCGGCGGCTATGGCCAGTCGCGCTTCGACAAGTCGGACCCCTTCTCCAATTCTTATTCGACACCCGGCTGGAAGCGCGCCCAGCAGAACAAGACCGAAGCCACCCGCGACAACTGGGGCAGCCGCTCCGGCCACGCCGTCGAGCGCATCGGCTACGGCGAAAGCGGCCCCAAGGGCCGCACCATCGAAGGCGAACTCGTCGCCAAATCGACCTCCGCCGAGCCCTCGAAATTCCAGACCGGCGACCGCGTCTTCCACATCAAGTTCGGCAACGGCAACATTACCGGCATCGAGGGCAACAAGCTGACGATCGATTTCGACCGGGCGGGGCAGAAGCGCGTGCTGGATGGGTTTGTGGAGCGGGTTTAGCTGGCGCCATTCTTTAGATAAGACTCGATCACCGAAACAATCTGGTTCTTCGCTTTGAAGATGTCCGTGACTTGCACGACGTCAAACCGGCTTCCTGCCTTGTCGGCATCGAAGATGGTAAGAAACTTCGTCTTGCCATTCAAATGCAGCCGAACGATCGGCTTCCGATTGTTGTCGTCGAAATTGATGCCGCAATATGACTTCTGATCACGCATGACGATCCTGTCGATATCGGCAACTTCAGCACCGATAGCACGCACGATGTTGAAGCCGTCAATTTCTTCCTGGGTTGTTTCGATGCCGTCGGCATCCTCAGTCAGTTGGGTGACGGAATCGATGTCCTTGATCGTTGGAATGTTGACGTTCTCATTAAAGGCGGCGGTCAGGCGTTTTTGGATTTTCTGCCGGACAAGGTCCTCGAACGCGCGCTTGATGATAGGCTTGAATTCAAGCACAACCGACGCTGTCAGCTTTCCATCATAGAAACCTCGCGAGATCATTCGAACGAATTCATCATCCGGTTCGTTGAACTGAGCCTCGATTGAGCTGATCGCAGCCTTCATTCGCTTCAACGTGCTGGCGGAACTCTTGATGTCCTCAATCGAGAATCTGTCGTGGTGAAATTTCTCAAGCTCTTTCAGGTCATTGTCATTGTAATCGAACAGATCGAATTTGAAGAACGGATTGGTGTCGAGCTTGTTTGCTGCGTCGAGATCGGTAAAAAACCAGATCTGAATTCCGTTCGTTAGGATGGCAATCGAGCAATCGGTGGTCGAGAAATACCGATAGAGCTGGCTGTATTGAGCCTCTGAGAGGTTGGCGCTGACGGCTTTTGCTTCCAGGATATATTCAATCTTCCCTTTAATCTTGACTGCGTAATCGACCTTTTCGCCCTTCTTCAATCCAACATCCGCGACAAACTCCGGAACAATCTGTGTTGGATCGAACACGTCGAATCCAAGAGTTCTTAGAAACGGCATAACCAAGGCATTTTTGGTTGCCTCTTCAGTCAGTGCTATGTTTTGGGCGGAAATAGCTCTCTTCGACAGTTCTGCGACATGCTCTTTAAACGACATGAAAGACCCCTCCGGCTTTGCACGGAGAAGTATTAATTCAGCCCATCAAAAGAGCAATCCAAGCGAGCGCGAATTTTTTCAACACCACCCACGTATAAGGTGCATCGAACTCCGCGCGCTCACCCCAACATCTGCATCGACCCCAGCCCCAGAATATCATTCAGCAGCGCAATCCCCATGCCCAGCGCCACGATCACCAGGCCGATCAGAAACAGCCGGCGTGAGCGGTCGTATTTGGCGGCGATCAGCGAGTCGCGGGCGAGAAGGTCGGCGAAGACCTTGACCTGGATGGCGATGCCGATGGTCAGGAAGACCATTGGCACGATGTCGATGCGGCTCCAGTCGTTGGGGTTCGAGACCCAGCGGCCGATGAAATTCAGTGAGAAGCCGAGGATGATCCCGGCCGCGGTCAGCGAACCGTTGCGGAACGTCGAATCGATCTTCTCCTCAGGGTCCGGCTCGGCCATCGCTCTCCCTCCCGATGACGGTCATCGAAAGAAAGGCAGAAATGGGCGGGATCGGCAAGAGCCCGTCTGCAGGTGCCGCGCGCGACGAAGCTTCGGTGGCCCGGGCATCGGCGATGTCACCCATTCGTGACTTCGTCCACGGCACCTCTTCCCTCATACTGCCCGCGGGCTGGCAAAGGAGGATGCAGATGAAACGCTACTCGCTGCCGATGATCGCCCTCGCGCTCCTGGCCGCCGTGCTCGGCAATCCGGGCATCGCCATGGCTTGCAACAAGATCATCGGAACTTGAGCCCTCGATGAGAACGAAGCGGAGGCGCGGGCCGGGGTTCGCGCCTTCATTGTTTTCGGCGAACGGAAACGAGCGCGCTGATTCTTCCTCCGCGCGGGAAGCGCAAAATCGCCCGACAATTTGCCGCAGCAGCACAAGCAGCGTCAAACAGCGCATTGCACCCGCTGGCTGCCGAGACGGCTGGCCATGCGCAACCGGCGGACGCCAACAGCACATGGATTCCGCCGCAGCAGACAAAAATTCAATAACAATTTCAATGAAATACATACGGTAAACGAAAGATTAAACTGCGTCGCCGCCATCCGTCAATCGCAGTTATCCCCTGTCAAAACGTCGCTTTGACCACCTCCGCAAATCGGCTTAGCCCGGCTCCTGTCCGGCCATGAAGACCGGGCTTCACGAAGAACTCGCAAAGGAGGTTCCAGTGACCAGCGTTTCATCCTTGGGCAGCGCCCTCACCCAGTATCAGTCCCCGATTTCGAGCCTCGACAAGAACGGCGACGGCATTATCTCCGCCGACGAGCTTGCAGCGGCAAACATTTCCACCGGTGCTTCGACGACCGCCAGCAGTACTGCGAAGGCGTCCTCCACCAGCAGTGACGACGACAGCGGTTCCACCACCGACGTCGTGCAGCGCATCACCGCCGATATCCTCAACATGATGCTGCAGATGCAGCAGCAGTCCGATAGCGGCGCCAGCGATGACGGCAGTGACACCGGCAGCGATGCAAGCGGCCCGCAGGGCATTCTCGCCTCGCTCGACGCCAATGGCGACGGCAAGCTGACGACAGACGAAATCCTCTCCGGCGATACGCAGGCCCTTTCAGGCGATGCCTCCGGCGGCGAAGACGATCAGTTCCTGACCAATATGCTGACCGACATCCAGTCGCAGCAGGCCTACCAGAGTACCTACGGTTCTTCGCCGGCCGCCGCTGATGCGGCAGACCATCAGGGCGAAATCCAGGCTATCTGACCCGTGCCGGGCTCCGCCGGGGGAGCCTTGCCGGGGAAGACCATTGTTTGAAGAAAGCCGCAGCATTTCGCGGCGCCGTCAGATTGGCGGAACTGCTTAAAGTACCGCACCATCAATCGAAATACCCGAAAAATAGGGCTTGCATGCTGAGCGCCAGCCCCCCACTAATCGGTATATACTCACGATCCCGATTGCGGACGGCACGCTTTGACGGAGTCCTTGCATGAGAGCTCTTCTGCTCGTCGATATCCAGAATGGCTTTTGTCCCGGCGGCAATCTTCCTGTTCCCGAAGGCGACAAGGTGGTGGCGGTCGCGAACCGCCTGATCGACAGCGGAAAATACCAGCTCATCGTTGCCTCGCAGGACTGGCATCCGCCAGGTCACGGCAGCTTCGCCTCCTCGCATCCGGGAAAGCAGCCCTTCGAAATGGGCGAGCTTGCAGGCAAGCCGCAGATGATGTGGCCCGATCACTGTGTCCAGTACACCGTCGATTCCGAGCTGCATCCGGAACTGAAGGCCGAAGAGATCGACCTCATCCAGCAGAAGGGCGAAGATCCGCGCGTCGACAGCTACTCCGCCTTCCGCGACAACGATCACGACGCCTCGACAGGCCTTTCCGATTTCCTTGAGGACCAGGGCGTCACCGATCTCGACGTCTGCGGCCTGGCGACCGACTACTGCGTCAAGTTCTCGGCCATCGATGCGCTGGACATGATCCCCGGCGTCCGGGTGCGCTTCATCGAGGATGCCAGCCGTGGCATCACGCCCGAGGGCGTCGCGACCGCAATCGCCGAGATGAAATTCCGCGGCATTGCCATCATCGACAGCCGCGACGTGCTCGAAGGCTGAGCCTCAGTCCGTCGCCGCCCGCTCCAGCCCGTAAATATCGTCGGCCAGATCCTCGGCGCGCTTGGCAAAGGCCGCATGCGCGTCCTGCAGCCCCTTCTTGTAATAGGCTGCCCCGACCTCCTTGGCGAAGAAATCCATCACCAGCTCCGCCTTGATGATACCGATGGATTGATCGAGTTCGGCATCGAAGAAATGCTGGATACTCGCCATCAGCTGCGCCTTCTCATCCTTTGAAAACTCGATCGCGACCATCTGCTGTCTCCGTGGTTTGCAGCCCACCGTTCAGCGAAATCGATCGTTCAATCAAGGAAATTCGATTGCGGCAGCGGCCTTTGCCTCCTAGAGGAAGCCTATTCGAGAAAAAGGAAGCATGCATGCCGATGAGTCGATCGGAATTCGTTGATGGCTTGCGGGGCGGCTCTGCCGTGGCCCTCGCCTCCGCCCCCTTCGGCGCACTGTTCGGGGCGCTTGCCGCCGATCACGGCATGTCGCTGGCCGAGCTCACCTTCATGAGCGCCACGGTCTACGCCGGCGCCAGTCAGATGGTCGGCATAGAGCTTTTCGGCGGCAACGTCCCTGCCTGGGTGATCATCGCCTCGATCCTCGCCGTCAACTTCCGCCACGTTCTCTATTCGGCGGCGATCGCCAAGCACATCCGCCATTTCACAGCGCTGCAGAAGTTCTTCACCTTCTTCCTGCTGGTCGATCCGCAGTTTGCCGAAACGGTCAAGCGCAGCGAATCCGGCAGGCAGGTCACCTTCGCCTGGTACTTCGGCTTCGGCATCATCATCTACGTTCCCTGGGTGCTGATCAGCCTGCTCGGCGGCGTTCTCGGCAGCTTCATCGGCGATCCCAAGACCCTTGGCCTCGATATCCTGCTGCCCGCCTATTTCCTCGGCATCGTTCTCGGCTTCCGCAGCCGCGATAACTTCCTGCCGGTCGCAGCGGTCAGTGCCGTCGCCTCTGTTATCGCCTATCATCTCGTCGGCTCGCCCTGGCATGTCAGCCTCGGTGCAGCAGCAGGCATCGTGCTCGCCGCCGTCCTGCCGCTTCCCGCCGTCCACCAGCCAGAACCGGCCAACGAACCGCACGAGGTCTGATCATGGAATTCGATCTTCACATGGTCCTGGTCATCATCGCGGCCGCCATCGCCACCTATGCGACACGTATCGGCGGCTACGTGCTCATCACCACGATGAAGCGCATCCCGCCGCGCATGGAAGCGGCGCTGAATGCCGTCCCGGCAGCGGTCCTGACCACGCTCGTCGCCCCCGCCTTCTTCGACGGCGGCTGGGATTCGAAGCTGGCGCTCGCCGCAGCGCTGGTCATCGGCCTGCGCTATTCGCATATGTGGATGCTGGGCGTTGCCTGGGTCATCGTCATGGCCTGGCGCCACACGATCGGCATGTAATGAAAAAGGGCGGCCACACCGCCCTTTCCTTTATCCGCTCGTTGAACCGCTCAATATTCCAGCGGCAGCGTCGCATTCTCCAGCCACGCCTGGATATCCTTGTCATGGATCAACGGCATCAGCGCCTCGCGAGTGCGGGCGTGATAGTCGTTGAACCAGTGCAGCTCGTCATGGGTCAGCAGCTCAGGAATGACGATCGAGCGGTCGATCGGGCAGAAGGTCAGCGTCTCGAAGCTGCGCATCGGCGTATCGCCGCCCTCGACCTCTTCGGCCTCGCGCACATAGATCAGGTTCTCGATGCGGATGCCGAAGCTTCCCGGCCGGTAGTAGCCGGGTTCGTTGGAGAGGATCATGCCGGGCAGCAGTTCCTGCGTCGAAAGCTTGGAGATGCGCTGCGGCCCCTCATGCACCGAAAGATAGGAACCGACGCCATGGCCGGTGCCATGGCCGAAATCGGCCCCTGCCCGCCAGAGCGCGATACGTGCCAGCGGATCGAGGTCGCAGCCGCGCGTCCCCTTCGGGAAGCGCGCCGTGCTGATCTGGATCATCCCCTTCAGCACCAGCGTGAAGAAGCGCTTGTGCTCCTCGGTGACGGCACCGATCCCGACAGTGCGGGTGATATCAGTCGTGCCGTTGATATATTGCGCCCCTGAATCGATCAGGAACAGCTCGCCCGCCTGGATCGGCCGGTCGGTATCGACGGTAACGCGGTAATGCATGATCGCCGCGTGCTCACCGGCGCCGGAGATCGTATCGAAGGACACATCCTTCAGAGGGTTCTGCATGCTCTGGCCAACGCTGGCGCGCACCGCCTCGAGCTTTTCGGCCGCCTGGATCTCGGTAATACCGCCGGGCTTCTGCGTCGAAAGCCAGTAGAGGAACTCGACCATGGCAGCGCCATCCTGCAGATGGGCGGCAGCCGAGCCATTGATCTCGACATCGTTCTTGATGGCGCGCGGCAGCTTTGCCGGATCGGCGCCCTCGACCACTTCGCCGCCCGCCTTACGGATGATTTCGGCCAGCGCATAGGAGGCGATCTCCGGATCGATCATCACCCGTCCGCCGTCCCTGGACACAGCGGCCAGCCGCTCGTCGAGCGAAGACGGCGGCAGCTGGGTGGAAATCTGCGCCAGATAGGCTTCCTGCTCGATACCGGTCTTGCGCTTGTCGAGGAAAAGCTCGGCTTTGCCGTCGGCATGGATGATGGCGCGCGCCAGCGGATGCGGCGTATGCGGCACGTCGGCGCCGCGGATATTGAAGATCCAGGCGATCGACGACGGATCGGCGATCAGCACCGCCGCCACCTTCTTCTTCGCAAGGTCGGCGGCAACAGTGGCGATCTTGTCGCGCGCCAACACGCCGGCCTGCGCAATGTTCTGGATCGCCACGGCGCCGAGCGGTTCGGCGGGGCGGTCGCTCCACAGCTTGTCGAGCGGATTGTGCGGCAGGAACACCAGGCTTCCACCGATCTCGGCGAGCGCCTGCTGCAGCTTGCGGACGTCCGAACCGGAATGCAGCCACGGATCGATGCCGAGGCGCATGCCTTCCTTACCTTTCCTCGGCAACCAAAGATGCGGCGGCTCGTTGACCAGATCGCCGCCGGTGAAGACCGAACCGTCCACCTGCTCGGCAAGCTGCGTCACGTAACGGCCATCGACAAAGACCACGGCCTGAGTGCGGGCGATCAGCGCGATACCGGCCGAACCGGTGAAGCCGGTCAGCCATGCCAGCCGCTCGGCGCATTTCGGCACATATTCGCCGTTGAACTCGTCGCCGCGTGGCACGAGGAAGCCATCGATCCCGAGCGCATCGAAACTTTCACGCAAGGCGCTGACGCGATCGCGGCCGAATTGCGGCGTGGAGGTCACTTCGAAAGACTGAAACATGCTGAAAACCCAATGCTGAAGGCCGAATCCGCTCAGAGCGGTTGGCGCTATGTTACCGGAATTCCTAGGGAAGTGGAGAAAAACAAGATCACCTCCCCTTAAGGCAAGCCGCCCATTATTTTGGCAGAAATGTGACACGAAAAACGAAACTGGCACGCTTTATGCATTCCATGCATGGCTCCCATGACGCAAACCCTCTGCCAGAGTTTTTTCGGATGGTTATATAGGGCGCATCAAACGGGTTCGAGATGAACCTCAAACGAAAAAGGAATTATGAAATGACTGCCTCTCTGTCGCGCTTCGCTTACAGCAGCCCGGTGCAGGCTGGCGAGCGCCAGACTGTCCGTCACGTCATCGGCGCGCGCCGCCCGCTCAACGAGGATAGCCTCAAGATGCTCGGCACCAGCCACAAGTCTACGCGCCACAAGGGCGCACCCAGCTACGCGTTCTGAGCTATTTGCCGCTTCGTCTCTCCTCCTCCCTCGACGGACCGGCAATCAGAACTGTAGAGCCCACTCGAGCGCTCCTCCTCCTTTAGCTCGTGGGCACGACCGTTTGACGGTCAAAAGGCGGTGCCACTGGCACCGCCTTTTCTTTTTCCCGGTATTGCTCTTCCCTGACCTTACGGACGATCGAGATGGATCGTCACCCAGCCGTTGCGCCAGATGGTGCGCACATGGCGAAGCTTCTGGCCGTTATAGGCCGACAGCACCTTCCAGCGCTGCGATGCCAGAATGCCAGACAGGATCACCGTACCACCGGCCGCCAGATTGTCGGTCAGTTTCGGCGCCATGCGGATCAGCGGCCGTGCCAGAATATTGGCGATGATCAGGTCGAAAGGCCCGTGTTCGGAAAAGGCCGTCGAATGAAAACCCGGCGCCGTCTTGGTGACGATGCCGTTGGCTATGCCGTTGGTGCGCACGTTCTCCGCGGCAACGCGCGTGGCGATCGGATCGATATCGGTCGCAAGAACCGGAATGTTCTTCAGCTTGCGCACGGCAATCGCCAGCACGCCGCTGCCGGTGCCGAGATCGAGCGCGTTTCGGATGGTGCGCGAACGCATCACGCTGTCGATGACTTCGAGGCAGCCCGCCGTCGTTCCGTGATGGCCGGTGCCGAAGGCCTGGCCGGCATCGATCTCGATGCCGATATCGCTGGAGCGTACCTTGTCGCGGTCATGCGAGCCGTGTACCAGGAAACGCCCTGCCCGGACAGGCTTCAGACCTTCCAGCGACTTCGCCACCCAATCGACATCCGGGATCACTTCGCGCTGGATGGAAAGTTCGGGATAGGCGGCCGCCAGCGCCTCGCTGACGCGCTGGCGCACCTCGTCCTCGTCTTCGCGCATCATGTAGACGGAAGCTTCCCAGATGTCCCTCTTCTCGTCGATCTCGGTCGTCGCAATGGCGAAATCCTCTTCGCCGAAAACTTCGCTCAGGAGGTCGAGAACCTGCTCGGCCTGCTTCTCGGTGGTCGAGACGTAGAGGCGGATTTCACTCACGAATTCGTCTTTCTTTATTTGGCGCCGTCGATCCAGGGCGGAGGCGGCGTATCGTAACCTGCAATGCCGCGCAGAAGGCGGTCTGCAACGAATGGGATGCGGACGGCGATCGGCATCAGCGCGTTTCGCAGTCCTGTCACCACCGGATTACGCATCGTCACCAGCGACGTCAAACCATAGGTTTGCTTCAGCACCGTTTTCACCGCGGGAAGACGCAGCCCGGAATACTCCTGTTCGCGCCCTTCGGAGATCAGATAGGCAAGCCAGCAGGCATCCTCGATGCCGAGATTCATGCCGCGCGCACCGGCCGGCGAATGAATATGCGCCGCATCACCCGCGAGAAAGATGTTGCCCGATGACATGCGCTCGACATGGCGGAAATGGATGCGGAAATTCGAAACCCAGACGGCCTGGCCTCCCGCAACGGGATGCCGGATCCGTTTTTCGAAATCCGAAAGCGTCGAGAGATAGCGCACTGTATCCGAAGACACCGGCAAACGGCCGATCATGCCCGGATTGAACAGATCGATCTCGACATAATGCGGGTCGATCGGCTCCGGATAGCGGAAGTCGGCAATGTAGAAGCTCTCTTCCAGCGCCTGCCCGGGAAAGCCGAGCCCAGCGCCCTTGCGCACAGCCGAATGCGCTCCGTCTGCACCGATCAATATATCGGGCGCCAGCTCTTCCGACGAACCATCAGGACGCCGAAGCACGACATGCGGCTTGCCGCCCGTATTTTCAACGCGCTCCAGCACCGTCTGCCATTCCGGCACCACTTCATAGTCGGAGAGCTTGCTGAGCAGCAGCCGCTCGGTCTGCCCCTGCGCCAGCATTTGGATGGCAGGGAATCGTCCGGTGACCCGGCCGGGATCGAGTTCGAAAAGCAGCTTTCCGCCGGAGCGGGCCCGAAACCGGTCGATGCGGTACGCATCCTGCAGTACGACATCGCTCACCCGGGAGGGCGAAAGCAGCGTCAGCGTCCGGGCATTGATACCGAGCGCCCGGCTTTCCACCATCGGCACCGGCCCCTCATCGCTGTCGATGATGCGCGGCCGGTGACCCCGCCGCACAAGTTCCAATGCTGCCGTGAGCCCGGTGGCGCCGGCCCCGGCAATCAGAATGTCACGGTGTCCCCCCGGCATGTGTCACCCCTTGGTAACCAGGTTCTCCAGCTTCTTTACAGCCGTATCGGGATTTTCGCCATAGGCGATGGTTCCGGCAAAGCGGCCCTGCCCGTCGAGCAGGAAGACTGACGCGGTATGGTCCATCGTGTAGTCACCATTCGGATTGTTCTCATCGACTGGGACCTTCTTGGCGTAAACGCGAAAACCCTTGACGACGTCGGCGATCTTGTCCGGCGGGCCGGAGATGCCGGTGATGCGCTTCGAGACGTTCGAGACATACTGGTTCATGATCTCCGGCGTATCACGCTCCGGATCGACGGTGACGAAATAGGCGTTCAGCTTGTTGCCCGCCGGATCAACCTTCTCCATCCAGCCATTGAGCTCGAACAGCGTCGTCGGGCAGACCTCCGGGCAATGGGTAAAGCCGAAGAACAATGCGCTCGGCCTGCCGCGCAGCGCCTGCTCGGTGATTGGCTTGCCGTCCTGGGCGACAAGCGTGAACGGAACGCCGTAGGGACCCTCGGCCGCCAGCGGCAGGTCCTTGGTCTTGGTAATATTGAGCGTCAACCAGCCCAGCACACCGGCAACGAGCAGCACGGCAATCCAGACGGCAATACGAAAATTCTTCATCATCCAACCCCTAGCGGCGCCAAAGCGCCCATCGACAGCGGGATATAACCTCCCGCCCGTCCACGCAATTCAACAACCCGTTTTCTTACCCGTGATTAATTGCCTCACCTTGCAAGATCCGAAATGTTGAAAACCGGCAAGGCAAGTTTCCGAAATTGCATATCCCGCAAGCATTTAGATGGTATTTCTGTATCACTTCCAAGAAATACATCGTTATCGAACGCTTAATTTCTGGAAGCTATATTTGGCACTGCGTCCGGCGCTATTGGTGCCGTACTGACATGATGTCTGCGCGGGCGGAAAGCTCCAGCGATCGCATAGTGAAAACCGTATTTTATCCGGCGTTTTCAGGCGGGGGACATCATTTCATGAGCAGCAATACCATACGTAAGACTTTTTCCGTCAGCCAAAGGCTGTGGACACTTGCCGGCGCGGCACTCATCGGCTTCGGATCGATGGTCGCCGTTGGCTGGTATGAAAATATCCGGATCGACCGCGCCCTCAATCGTGCGAACGACATTCAGCTGAGCGTCGATCGCATCAACGAGATGCGCATGGCCAACCTGACATTGGTCCTTGCCGCCATGGACACGATTGTTGATCGCGGCGACAAGAAGGTCGATCCGGCCCGCCTCACTTCAATGTCGAAATCGATCGAACAGCTGAAGAACGGATCGAAGGAAATGGCGCTCCTCGCCGACGAGCTCAAAGCCGGCAGCCTGGTCGCCAGCTATGACGCTGACGTCGCAGCACTGCAGAAGGCGATCCTCGTCGATCTGAAGGCCGCCGTTGAAGCGGGTGCAGCAGACGATGCCTTCGACAAGCTGGACGATGCGATTGATGGCGGCGGCGAGAAGCTGACGGCGACGCTCGACAAGCTTGCGCAGGATGGCAGCGCCGTCGCACAGCAGCGGATCGACCAGGCCAACGAGATATCGGCCGGCGCGCTCTGGATCCAGATCGGCCTCGGCGCCTTCGCCATTCTGTCCATGTCCCTTCTCCAATACGTTCACGGCGGTTCCATCCGCAACGGCATCGAAGCCGTTCGCTCAAGCATGGCGCGCATCATGCAGGGCGATCTCTCCAGCGAAGTTCCGGCGACGGAGCGCGGCGACGAGATCGGCGAAATGGCCCGTGCGGCCGAGAGCTTCCGTCAGTCGGCGATCGACAAGCGCAATCTCGAAAGCCAGACGGAGACCGAGCGCCGCAAGAGCGATACGGAACGCCGCGAACGCGAAGCCCTGAAGCTTGCCGACACCGAGGCGCTGAACAGCGCGGTCAACGCTCTCGGCCAGGGCCTGAACCGCCTTGCCGGCGGCGACGTCACGACGACGATCGATCAGCCGTTCAAGGCCGAGCTCGAACGCCTGCGCAGCGACTTCAACCAGACGACCATCAACCTGCGCCGGGCGATGTCAGACATCACCTCCAACAGCAGCTCCATCCAGGCAAACAGCCGCCAGATGAGCTCTGCCGCCGACGACCTTGCAAAGCGCACCGAGCAGCAGGCAGCCTCGCTGGAGCAGACATCCGCCGCACTCGACGAAATCACGGCAACCGTGCGCAGCGCCACCAGCCGCGCCGAAGAGGTCGGCCACATGGTCGCGCATACGCGCCAGAACACCGAAAAGTCGGATCTGGTCGTCACCCAGGCCATGGCCGCCATGGAACGCATCGAAGGCGCCTCGCGCGAAATCGGCCAGATCATCAACGTCATCGACGAGATCGCCTTCCAGACCAACCTTCTGGCGCTGAATGCCGGTGTCGAAGCGGCTCGTGCCGGTGAAGCCGGCAAGGGCTTTGCGGTCGTAGCCCAGGAAGTCCGCGAACTCGCCGGACGCGCGGCAGGTGCCGCCAAGGACATCAAGGCGCTGATCACCAAGTCAGGCGCCGAAGTGAAGACCGGCGGCGAGCTGGTGACGGCCGCAGGCGAGGCTTTGCGGCAGATCGGCGAAGATGTTTTGCGGATCGATGAACATGTTAAATCAATCGTAACCTCTGCACGCGAACAATCCACCGGACTGCACGAGATCAATACAGCCATCAGCCAGATGGACCAGATGACGCAGAAGAATGCGGCAATGGTCGAGGAAACGAACGCTGCGAGCCACACGCTCGCCTCGGACGCCGACAATCTGATCAGGCTGGTTGGACAGTTCCAGATCGGCGAAGGCATGAATGCCCGTTCCACGCCGCGAGAAGCATCCGCCGCCTCGCATCCTAAACCTTCACCCGCACGGAGCTTGATCGGCAAGGTCGCGGGCGCATTCAGTGGCGGCGCCGCCGCCAGAGCCATGGCCGCTCCGGCCGGAGACAATTGGGAAGAATTTTGATGACCAACGCCATTATCACACAGGCCGGTTCCCACCTGGAAATCGTCTCGTTCCATCTCGGTGAGCAGGAATTCTGCATCGACATCATGGCGATTCGCGAAATCCGCGGCTGGGCGCCAGTAACCCCGATGCCGCATACCCCGCCCTACGTTCTCGGCCTCATCAACCTTCGCGGTGCGGTGATCCCGGTCATCGACATGGCCTGCCGCCTCGGCATGAAGATGACCGAGCCGTCCGAGCGCTCCGCCATCATCGTCACCGACATCGCCGGCAAGCTGGTCGGCCTTCTGGTCGAGCAGGTTTCCGACATGATGACCATCAAGAGCGAAGACCTGCAGCCGGCGCCGGAGATCATCCCGGAACAGCAGCGCGCCTTCTGCCGCGGCATCGTCGCGCTGGAAAAGACCATGGTCTGCTTCCTCAACCTCGACACCGTCATCGCCGACGAACTGGCGCGCGAAGCAGCCTGATCGGCAACGTATCGCAGATACAGAAAGGCCCGGTCATCGCCGGGCCTTTCTGCTTATTGCGGCTTGCCGTTCTTCCAGACCGGGTTCTGCCCATAGAGCGGCACGGTCGAGATCGACATCTTCGCCGAGCCATCCGTCAGCTCGCGCGAATGAGCGAGATAGATCAGCGTGTCGTTGGTCTTGTCGTAGATCCGGTTGACGACCAGCTTCTTCCAGATCAGCGACATGCCCGCCTTGAACACCTCGTCGCCATCCTTCGACAGGTTGATGTCGCCGATCTCGATCGGCCCCGTCTGGCGGCAGGAAATCGAGTTGTTGGACGGATCCTCGAACCAGTTGCCGTTCTTCACCCGGTCGATCAGGCTGCGGTCGAAATAGGTGACATGGCAGGTGACGCCCTTCACCTCGGGATCGGGAATGGCATCGACGATGATATCGTTGCCGATCCAGTCGACCCCGACCTTGCCGACCACTTCGGCAGAAGCCGCACCCGCACAAAGCGTGGCAGCTGAGGCAGCGGCAAGAACGATCTTACGAAACATGGATGGAAGCTCCCTGGTTGACCCGCTTTGTAGATAAGCAGCACGAGGGACAATGCAAGAAACCGCTGATAAATCAGGCGCGCTTGCAGGTGCAGGGTTCGTAGCCGGTGGCGAGCAGCCGCCCGGGCTTCATGCCGATCGCAGCCGGGATCGCATGCACCGCCGCCGCCTTCACCGCCTTGGCCATCTCGATCGCCGCCTGGGCGCAGACCACCGCATCCTCGGCCGCATTGTGATGCACGAACCGCAGGCCGAGATGCTCGGCGATGATGTTCAGCCGGTGCGACAGGAACTGCGGCCAGATGCGCTGCGCCATCTTCAGGCTGCAGAGATAGGTGAGTTCCGGATAGGCCTGCCGGTAGAGATCGAGCGAGGCCCGCCAGACGCTGAAATCGAAAGCCGCATTATGAGCGATCATCGTCGCGCCCCTGAAGTCATCATGAAACTCGTCCATGACCTCAGGAAACTCCGGCGCATCCTCGACATGCTCAGGGCGAATACCGTGGATCGCGATGTTCATGCCCGAAAAGCGCATATCCTTCGGACGGATCAACCGCTCCTCGACGCGCGTCACCCTGCCGTCCTCGATCCAGGCAAGCCCGACCGAGCAGGCGCTGCCGCGCTGTTCGTTGGCCGTTTCGAAATCGATGGCAATGGTCTTCAAGGTCGGTCCGTGATTCGCTGATGATGACTCAGGCTTAGCGGCGCGCGCAGGCTCAGGCAAACGCGGCAGTTGACTTCGCACCTGTGATCAACGACTTTTCCCGTCATGATCGTATCGAACGCGCATCTTGCCACCATGCATCTCACCACGGCCCCTGCAGGGCTCGGGGAGACATTGGCGCGCTAAGCGTGCGATCTGTCCCGAAGACCCTGCCGAGGTGAGCAGGGTTTTCGAAGCCGGCTCTCCTCCGTCATTTCAAAGGAGAGCATTTTGAAAATCCCGGAAGACAATCCACCCAAGCGACCGGCCGCCGCAGGTCTCACCATCCGCGCCATGCGCGTCAGCGATGCCGAGGCCGTCACTACCCTCGTCAATCTCCCCGCCTTTCTCTACGGCACGCTTCGCATTCCCTTCCAGACGCTGGAGGAAACGCGAAAACGCATCGAGACCATGCCGCAGGGCAATATCAGCATCGTCGCCGAACTCGACGGCACGCTGGTCGGCGACGCCCACCTGATGCGCAATCAGGGCCGCCGCGCCCACGCCGCCAGCATCGGCATGGGTGTTCACGACGACTATGCCGGCAGAGGCATCGGCAGCGCGCTGATGGCGGCCCTTGTCGATACCGCCGACAACTGGCTCGATATCAAGCGGCTGGAATTAACCGTCTATACCGACAACCCGGCAGCCCTCGCCCTCTACCGGAAATTCGGCTTCGAACAGGAAGGCCTGCTGAAAGCCTTCGCCTATCGCGCCGGCGACTATGTCGATGCCTATACGATGGCGCGGGTCAGGGTTTAGGCGACCTCGAGCTTATACGGCTTGATAAGACATTCCGCAGGCAGGCCCCAGACCTCGCCAAGCTTGAAGATCATATCCACCGTAAGCCCGCGCTTGCGGTGGAGAATTTCAGAGGCACGCGACCGCGATGACAGGAGATCGCCGAGATCCGTCTGGGTGCGGCCCGTCATATCCATGAAAGCCTGGAGAAACTCGACGGGATCGAGTTCACCAGCCGGAAAGTGTCTGGCTTCATACGCCTCAATAAGGTCTGAAAGGACATCGAAGCGATCGGCTTCGGCCGTGCCCTTTTCTGGCGGGCTTTCGAAATACGGGGCCACTTCACCAATCGCCCAGGCGAGATCGCTGTCGTTCCTGATCGGTTTGATATCCATCACACGGTCTCCGGGTCGATCCGGTCATAATCCGAATGCGTGCCGACGAATTTGATCAGCACGCGGCGATATGCATAGGCAACATGGACGATCAGCCGATACTTGTTACCGCCGATGTCGAAAATAATACGGTTGTCTCCGACAAAATCGACATTCGCACCGAACATGCGTTTAACGTCCGAAGGACCCGCCCAATCAGCTTTGCTGACAGCGGCATACCAGACGTTCAGCGGCACCCTCGCCTGCGGATGCAACTCCCAAAACGCGCGCAACGTCGATCTGGCGATCACCTGCATTGATCAATTATATTCCCAATACGGGAACAACGCAAGATCACCCACCGATCAACGCCAGCCACTCGTCTTCATCCATCGTCTGGACGCCGAGTTCTTTGGCCTTGTCAAGCTTGGAGCCGGCGCCCGGGCCGGCGACGAGGATGTCGGTCTTTTTGGAGACCGATCCGGCAACCTTGGCGCCGAGGCTTTCGGCGCGGGCCTTGGCTTCGTCGCGGGTGAATTTTTCCAGCGAGCCGGTGAAGACCACGGTCTTCCCGGCGACCGGGCTTCCCGATGTTACCGGCTGCTCGGCCTTCTCAGGCACAACCTCTTCCAGCAGACGGCTGATGACCTCGACATTGCGCGGCTCCTTGTAGAACTCGACGATGGCGCGGGCGACGATCTCGCCGATGCCGTCGATGGCGTTCAACTCGTTCCAGCCATCACCGGACAAGGGCGCCGCATCCTGCATGGCGACCCCGAAGGCCTCATAGGTGCCGTAGGAGCGGGCAAGCAGCTTCGCGGTGGTCTCACCGACATGACGGATGCCGAGCGCATAGATGAAGCGGTGCAGTGCGATGCTGCGGCGTTCATTGATCGCAGCGTAGAGCTTGCCGACGCTGACCTTGCCGAAGCCGTCGATATTCTCGAGCTTCGTCAGCGTCGAGGCCTGCTGGCGCTTCTCCAGCGTGAAGATGTCGGGCGCCGTCCGGATCTGCAGCGAGGCGTCGTCGCTCTCAAAGAAGAAATCCACCTGCTTGGTCCCGAAGCCTTCGATATCGAAGGCATTGCGCGAGACGAAATGCTTCAGATGCTCGGTCGCCTGCGCGCGGCAGATGAAGCCGCCGGTGCAGCGCGTCACGGCATCGACCTTGCCGGTCTTCTCGTTGACTTCGCGAACGGCATGCGAACCGCAAACCGGACATGTCTTCGGGAATGTATAGGTCGCAGTCCCCTCCGGCCGCTTCTCCATCACCACATCAAGCACCTGTGGGATGACGTCGCCTGCCCGCTGGACGATCACGGTGTCGCCGATGCGAATATCGTGTTCTTCCTCGCGGATGCGCTCGCCGGAATTGCCGATGCCCTTGATATAGTCCTCGTTATGCAGCGTCGCATTGGTGACGACGACGCCGCCGACGGTGACGGGGGTCAGACGCGCCACCGGCGTCAGCGCGCCGGTGCGGCCGACCTGGATGTCGATATTCTCGACGACGGTAAACGCCTGCTCGGCCGGGAACTTGTGCGCCGTCGCCCAGCGCGGGCTGCGCGAGCGGAAGCCGAGGCGCTGCTGCAGTTCGAGGCTATCGACCTTGTAGACGACACCGTCGATGTCGTAGTCGAGATCAGGGCGCTTCAGGCCGATATCGTCGTAATGCGCCAAGATATCGGCCACCGAGTTCAGCCTCTTCATCAGCGGATTGACCGGGAAGCCCCAGGTCTTGAAGGTCTGCACCATGTCGAACTGCGTCTTCGGCAGATCGTTGGGCTCGGAGATCTCGCCCCAGGCGTAGGCGAAGAATTTCAGCTTGCGGCTCTCCGTCACCTTGGCATCGAGCTGGCGCAGCGATCCCGCCGCCGTGTTGCGCGGGTTGACGTAGCTCTGCTTGCCCTCGGCCTCCATCTGCTTGTTCAGCGCCAGGAAGTCGCTCTTGGCCATATAGACCTCGCCGCGCACCTCGACGACATCTGGAACGCCCTTCGGCAGGGTCTGCGGGATTTCCTTGATGGTGCGGATATTGGCCGTAACATTCTCGCCGGTCGTGCCGTCGCCGCGCGTTGCGGCGCTGACGAGCTTGCCGTTCTGGTAGCGGATCGACATCGACAGGCCGTCGATCTTCGGCTCGGCGGTAAACGCGATCGACTGATCCGGCAGGCGCCCCAGGAAGCGGTAGACGCTGCCGACGAAATCCTGCACGTCGTCCTGCGAGAAGGTGTTGTCAAGCGACAGCATCGGCCTTGCATGAGTGACCTGCGCAAAGGTGACGGACGGCTCCGCACCCACCCGCCGCGATGGGCTGTCTTCGCGAACGAGCTCGGGAAACCGCGCCTCGATCGCATCGTTCCGGCGCTTCAGCGCGTCGTAGTCGCCGTCCGAAATTTCCGGCTGGTCCTTGCCGTGGTAGAGCGCGTCGTGATGGGCGATCTCTTTCGCCAGACGCTCCAGCTCGGCTGCGGCCTCTTCGATCGTCAGGGTTTCAACTTCGCTCGACATGCATGATCACTCCGGAGAATCTGTGATCGTTTTTAGCGCAAATTGTCCGGATGGGAAGTGGCGGGGTGGTGGCCACCCTCGTCCTTCGAGGCTCCCTGCGGTCACACCTCAGGATGAGGGTGGAGGGAGCGTGCTCGGAGTGGTCGGCCGTGATGACTGCCAATCGCAGCCGTCTGTAGAGCCCTCATCCTGAGGTGCGAAGCCGAAGGCGCAGCCTCGAAGGACGAGGGCGGCGGCACCGCAGCGGAGCCGCAATATACCGGCAAGTGAAAATGCAATGGACCAAGTCTCATCACCGACGTCACGCTCTCCTCAGGAACCCCTATGGTTCGAAGCCGAACAAGGTGGCCACCCTCGTCCTTCGAGGCTCCCTGCGGTCGCGCCTCAGGATGAGGGTGGAGGGAGCCGTGCTCGGATTGGTCAGCCTTCAGGGTTGCTAATCGCAGCCATCCCCAGAGCCCTCATCCTGAGGTGCGAAGCCGAAGGCGTAGCCTCGAAGGACGAGGGCGGCGCCCTCAACAGTCTCCCTACCCGTTCCCCGACAGCAGCTTGGCAGCCGCAGCCCGCGCCTCGTCGGTGACCGAAGCACCGGCGAGCATGCGGGCGATCTCCTCAGTGCGGTCCTTCGGCTCCATGGTTGCCACCCGGGTGGCGATCTTTTCGGATCCGGCATCCACCGGTCCCTTGGATATCAGCAGATGCGTTGCCGCCCTCGCCGCCACTTGCGGCGCGTGGGTGACGGAGAGCACCTGCACCTTGTCCGACAGCCGCTTCAGCCGCTGGCCGATGGCATCAGCCACCGCCCCGCCGACACCGGTATCGATCTCGTCGAAGACAAGCGTCGGCGCCGAGCCGCGATCGGCAAGCGCCACTTTCAGCGCCAGAAGGAAGCGCGAGAGTTCGCCGCCCGAGGCAACCTTCATGATCGAGCCCGGACGCGTGCCCGGATTGGTCTGCACATGGAATTCGATTACGTCGATGCCTTCGGCGGCTGCCTGCTCCGCATCCGTGGTGATTTCCACCATGAAACGGGCGCGCTCCAGCTTCAGCGCCGGAAGCTCGGCCATGACCGCCTCCGCCAGCGCATTACCGGCATGATGACGCTTTTCGGACAGCGAACGGGCGGCTTCCCCATAGGCCGCCTTGGCGCGGCCAACCTCGGCGTCGAGCTTGACGAGTTTCTCCTCGCCGGCATCGAGATCGGCGAGATCGGCGATCATCCTGACGGCAAGGGCCGGAAGCTCGACGACGGGCACCGAATATTTGCGGGATGCGGCGCGCAACGCAAACAGCCGCTCCTCGACGCGCTCCAGCTCTTTCGGATCGTATTCGGTCTTGCGCAGCGCCGCCTCGACTTCCATCTGCGCGTTAGAAAGCTGGTCTAGTGCTGCGTCCAGAAGCGCCACAGTGTCTTCGAGCAATCCCGGCGCCTCATGGCTCTTGCGCTCCAGCCGGCGCACCAGCGAGGCGATATGGGGCACAGGAGAGGCATTGCCGTTCAAAAACTCGGACGCCTCGGCGATATCGCCGGCGATCCGCTCCGCCTTCATCATCTTCTGGCGGCGGTCGGCAAGCTCTTCCTCCTCGCCGTCACGCGGAGAAAGCTTTTCGAGTTCCTCGACGGAGGCGCGCAGATAATCGGCCTCGCGGGCGGCGTTCTCCACCTTCTCGCGGTGCTTCTTCAGCGTCCGCTCGGCATCGCGCCAGATTTTGTAGAGCTCGGACACGCCTGAGACATCCTCGGTGATACCGGCAAAGGCATCGAGCAGGATGCGATGGGCATTGGTATCGACAAGCGCACGGTCGTCGTGCTGGCCGTGGATTTCCACCAGCATCTGACCTGCCTGGCGCATCAACTGCACACTGACGGGCTGGTCGTTGACATAGGCCTTGGTGCGGCCGTCGGCGGATTGCTGACGGCGGAAAATCAGGTCGCCATCGTCGTCGATGCCGTTTTCACGCAGCAGTTTGCGGGCGCCGTGATCCATCGGCACGTCGAAGGCCGCAGTCACCTGCCCCTTGTCTTCGCCGTGGCGCACGAGCCCGCCATCGCCGCGCCCGCCGAGCGCCAGCGACAGACTGTCGAGAAGGATGGATTTGCCTGCACCCGTTTCCCCGGTCAGAACCGAGAGTCCGGCCTCGAACGAGAGATCCAGCCGCTCGATCAGAACGATATCGCGGATCGAAAGCTGGATCAGCATTGCGTTACTGGCCTCACGAGCCGAGGAGCAGCTTCTTGCCCGCTTCGGAGAGCCAGGAACCCTTGTTCTCCCGAGGCTCTGCGCCGCCGCTCTTCAGCAGCTTGTAGGAATCGGCGTACCACTGGCTATCCGGATAGTTGTGGCCGAGAACGGCAGCGGCGGTCTGTGCCTCTTCGACGATACCCATCGCGTAATAGGCTTCGACCAGACGCGAGAGCGCTTCCTCGACCTGATTCGTATTCGGGTACTTTTCAACCACGATACGGAAACGGGAGATAGCCGCAAGATACTCCTTGCGCTCCAGATAGTAGCGGCCGATCTGCATTTCCTTGCCGGCGAGCTGGTCGCGGGCGAAGCGGATCTTGGCCTGCGCGTCGTCGACATATTCAGAGTCCGGATACTTGTCGATGACGGCCTGCATTGCATCGATGGTCTTCGATGAGGCGCGCTGGTCCTGCGTCACGTCTGAAATCTGCTTCGAATAGCTGAGGCCGACCAGATACTGGACATAGGCCGCGTCCTTGGACTGCGGATACTGCGCCATGTAGCGGTTGCCCGATGCCAGCGCTTCGTCGATCTTGCCTTGGCGGTACTTGACGAAGGTGCTCATGACGAGCGCCTTGCGGGCCCATTCCGAGAACGGGTTCTCACGGTCGATGGCGTCGAACTTGCGCGCCGCCTCGGCCATGTTGCCTGCCTTCATGTTGGCAAGCGCCTGATTGTAGAGAACATCCGGCGGGTCATTGTCGAGGCCGAGTTTGGTGATGTCGATGTCCGGATCCGACTGGCAACCGGAAATCAAGGCGCCTGCGCTCAGCACCACGAGCGATGCGAGCAAAGCGCGCGCTGTCTTCATCATACCTTCAGACCTTGCATAACCCATAGATTAATCCCGACTCCCGCTACCCACTCTTAACGGCAGCCACACCTCGCTGGCGTTTCTAGCCACAAATGCGAGGCGAGAGCAACGCAATGATGACGCATTAACGCATTTTTGTGGCATAGGCCCAGAGAATATCCGGGTTTTCATCTTTGATTTCCCGTGTTGCAGCTAAGCATCTGCGCCGAAAACACTATCGGCCGGAAAATCCGCATAAAAAAACCGCCTCCCGAAAGAGGCGGTCCTGGTCTAGGAAATCGTTCTGGAGGTCACGCCGACCAGGGGGCGAATCCGGGAGCATTCACGGCAATGAAATCACGCGCAGCAACGCGCGGACGGGCGGCAGAGGTCTCGACGACCTCATAGGCGCTGGGATCGCTGAGCAGTGCCTTGAGCGCATTGGCATTCATCTTGTGACCGCCGCGATACGAACGGTAGCACCCGATGAACGGTGCGCCCGCCAGCGATAGGTCGCCGACGGCATCGAGCGTCTTGTGACGCACGAACTCGTCCTTGGCGTAACGCAGGCCTTCGACATTGATCACGGTGTTGTCGTCGGAGATGACGACAGAGTTCTCGAGCGAGGAACCGAGAGCGTGGCCGGACGCCCAGAGACGCTCGACGTCGCGCATGAAGCCGAAGGTGCGGGCCCGCGACAGTTCGGTCTTGAAGGTCTGTGCTGTCAGGTCGCCTTCCCACTTCTGGCGGCCGATCAGCGGGCAGTCGAAATCGATCTCGACTTCAAAGCGCGTGCCGTCATAGGGGCGGAATTCGCTCCACGAACCGCCATGCTCGATACGAACAGGCTTGGTGATGCGGATGTAGCGGCGCTTGACGCCAAGAGAAACCAGACCGACCTGCTCGATCGCATCGATGAACGGAGCAGAGCTGCCATCCATGATCGGCATTTCGGCGCCGTGAACTTCGATCAGCACGTTGTCGAGGCCAAGCGCGTAAACGGCGGCCATCACATGCTCGATCGTCGCGACCGAATGTGCAGGGGAGAAACCGAGAACGGTGCAGAGATCCGTATTGCCAACCTGCGAGGAAACCGCGCGCAGCTCGGTGACGGAACCGTTGTCATGCATGCGATGGAAAACAACGCCCGTATCGGTCTCGGCCGGATTGAAGGTGATCGAGACTTCCGCGCCAGAATGTACGCCGGTACCCGAAAGCGTTACCGGGCGAGAAACCGTCGTCTGGAAGCCAAGCATGCCAATAACCATAAAATCTGCCTTCATTGCCCTTCAAGGTTCGTAGCGCTCAAGGCACCGGAATCAAACCACGAAGTTCTTTTGTCCACACCGCTGAATTGTCGCCAAAATGCGTCAAAGTGCGGTCATTTGACCTCATACATACGTGTGCCCGCGCTGCATTCCAAATCACTGTTCGTTTCGGATTGTTACGAAACCATGCAATTGAAATGACTTGTTAATTTAGCCTTCATGCAAGGCTTTGAAACAGAAGCGCCCGGGACTGTGATCCCGGGCGCTGAGCGTGGCGATTCTGTGTCGCGTCAGTTCGACTGGCGGCGCAGGAATGCGGGGATTTCGAGCTGGTCGTCTTCCTGCATCATGCGAGCCTGCGGAACGGCGCGGCCCTGGTCGTCGAGGTTGCCGCGGCGCGGAGCGTAGAGGCTGGCTTCCGGCGAAAGCGGACGGCGCTGCTGCGAAGCGGCTGCCGGAGCAGACGTCATCTCAGGAGCAACTTCCTCTTCGCGGCGGTTCAGCGAGTTCGTGATCCGCTTGAGCAGGCCCATCGGGCCGCGCTCTTCGTGAGCCTGTGCTGCGACGGGCTGCGAGCGGTGATCGATCTCGGCCTGAACGACCGGCGGAAAGTCCTCGACCTTCGGCATGCGCGTCGGCTGCTGCATGGCAGGTTCCTGGCGGACCGGCTGTGGCGCCACCGGTGCAGGCTGCTGCATCATGACAGGCTGCGGAGCCGGCTGGCTCATGACCGGAGCCGGAGCGGGCTGCATCTGCATCGGTGCCGGACGGGCAACCGGAGCTTCCGGTGCAGCTGCGAAGATGCGGCTCTGCGGACGGAAGGTTTCCTGAGCGACAGGCTGCTGGACCGGAGCCGGAGCGCGCGGGGCAACGATGTCAAGTTCACGTTCCATCTGGGCTTCTGCCATGCGGATCGTCTGCGCAACGGTATCAACCGGCTTCGGTGCCTGCATGACCGGAGCAGGCTGAACTGCGGCCGGAGCCGGAGCAACGGCCGCCGAAGGACGGATGATCGGCTTTGCGGCCGGCTGGAAGGTCTTGGTGGAGGCTTCGGCGGCAGCGCGATCGATACCGGTCGCAACGACAGATACGCGGATGATGCCTTCGAGCGATTCGTCGAACGTGGCGCCGAGGATGATGTTGGCGTCCGGATCGACTTCTTCGCGGATGCGGGTTGCGGCTTCGTCGACTTCGAAGAGCGTCAGGTCACGGCCACCGGTGATCGAGATCAGCAGGCCCTGCGCACCGCGCATCGAGGTTTCGTCGAGCAGCGGGTTGGCGATTGCGGCTTCAGCAGCCTGCATTGCACGGCCCTGGCCCGAAGCTTCGCCGGTACCCATCATCGCGCGGCCCATTTCGCGCATGACCGAACGGACGTCGGCGAAGTCGAGGTTGATGAGACCTTCCTTCACCATCAGGTCGGTGATGCAGGCAACGCCCGAGTAGAGAACCTGGTCAGCCATCGCGAATGCGTCGGCAAAGGTCGTCTTGTCGTTGGCGATCCGGAAGAGGTTCTGGTTCGGAATGACGATCAGCGTATCGACCGACTTCTGCAGCTCTTCGATACCGGCTTCGGCCAGACGCATGCGGCGGCCGCCTTCGAACTGGAACGGCTTGGTGACGACGCCGACGGTCAGGATGCCCTTGTTGCGGGCGGCCTGCGCGACGACAGGAGCAGCACCGGTACCGGTACCGCCGCCCATGCCGGCGGTGACGAAGCACATATGCGTGCCGTTCAGGTGATCGATGATCTCATCGATGCACTCTTCGGCAGCCGCACGGCCGACTTCCGGCTGCGAACCTGCACCGAGGCCTTCGGTGACGTTGGCGCCGAGCTGGATGATCCGCTCTGCCTTGGTCATCGTCAGAGCCTGCGCATCCGTGTTGGCAACGACGAAGTCGACGCCCTGGAGGCCGGCGGAGATCATGTTGTTGACAGCATTGCCGCCGCCGCCGCCGACACCGAATACGGTGATACGCGGCTTCAGCTCTGTGATGTCAGGCTTTTGCAGCTTGATAGTCATGGTACCCGTTCCTTCTCTTTATGGCCGCATCGCCACGCCGGCCAATTCACTCAATGTTCAGAAGCTTTCCTTCAGCCACTGGCCCATCCGGGCTATGCGGCTGTTATTTCCCCCAAGCGACAAGAGCAGCCCGCTCTGTGACGCATGTGTTTCCATGTCTGCGACCTGCGGATAGATCATCAGGCCGACTGCCGTCGAAAAGGCCGGGCCTTTGGCTGCCGTCGGCAGACCCGAGACGCCCATCGGGCGGCCGATACGAACGTTGCGGGCCAGGATCTTGCGGGCAACGTCTGCAAGGCCAGTGAGCTGGCTTGCGCCGCCCGTCAGCACGACGCGCTTGCCGACGATCGGGCTGAAGCCCGAGCGCTGGATCCGGTCGCGGATCAGTTCCATCGTTTCCTCGATACGGGCGCCGACGATGCGCGACACCAGAGCGCGCGGCACCTGCGTCGGCAGATCGCGCTCGTCCTCGCCGATCGGCGGGATCGAGATCAGTTCGCGTTCGTCGGACGAGTTCGCCATCGCCGAAGCGTGAACCACCTTCAGACGCTCGGCATCCTCGATGCGGGTCGAAAGACCGCGGGCCAGATCGGTGGTCACGTGATGACCGCCAAGACCGACGGCGTCTGTATGGACAAGCTTGCCTTCGGCAAAGACCGAGATCGTCGTGGTGCCGCCGCCCATGTCGATCGCTGCGCAGCCAAGCTCGACTTCGTCATCGACGAGAGCCGCAAGGCCGGAAGCGTAAGGCGTCGCGACGATGCCTTCGACGGAGAGATGCGCACGGTTGACGCTGAGCTCGAGGTTCTTGAGCGCGGCGCGCTCGGCGGTGACGACATGCATGTCGACGCCGAGCATGTCACCGTACATGGACAAGGGATCGCGAATACCGCGTTCGCCATCCAGCGAGAAGCCGGTTGCCAGCGAATGGAGCACGGCGCGATCCTGCCGCAGCGACTGCTGGCAGGCTGCGGAAAGAACCTTCTTCAGGTCGTTGAGTTCGACTTCCTGGCCGCCGAGATCGATCGTAGCCGTATAGACGTCGCTACCAAGACGGCCGGCCGTCAGGTTGACGATCAGGCTTTCGACGGTGAGGCCAGCCATACGCTCGGCGGCATCGACCGCGAGACGAATGACGCTTTCCAGCGCATCGAGATCGGCGATGACGCCGGTCTTGATGCCGCGGGAACGCTGATGGCCGATGCCGATGATCTCGATGTCATGCGTGCGGCCCGGGAGAATTTCGCTCTCCTCGCGCGGCGTCAGCCGGCCGATCATGCAGACGACCTTGGTCGATCCGATGTCGAGCACCGAAACGATATGCGACCGCTTCGACGAAAGCGGCTTCAGGCGCGGCAATCCGAAATGGGATGAACCGAACAAGCTCATATATTTTGCCCCGCCTTTTTCAAATCCTTGGTCCGCTGGTCGAGCACCACTTGTCGCCGGGCCATCGCCTCTGGGGTGAGCTGGATTGCGGTCCGGTCTGCCAATCTGAGATCGACGGCTGCGATGTCGCGCGCCAGAAGATCCTGTTCCTTGTTGAGCTTCGACAGCGTCGCCAGCGCCTGATCGACATCGTCGGCCGGCAGCTTCACGACGACGCCGTTGTCGAGATGCAGGTCCCAACGGCGGCTCGAAACCCAGACATAGGCCTTCACCCGCGCCTTGATGTCGGGCCAGTTGGCGAATTCGCCTTCAAGCGCAACAGCAGCCGTCTCGGCATCACGGCCGACGACGAGCGGGAGGTTGGAAAACTTGTTGTCGCGCAGCGGCGCGATGACGCTGCCATTGCGCTCGATCAGCGAAAGCTCCTGGCCGTGCTGCCAGATCGCATAAGCCTGGCGCTCCTTGAGCTTCACTTCGATCGTCTTCGGATAGATCTTGCGAACTTCGGCGCTTTCGACCCAGGGAAGTTTGGCGATCTTCTGGCGCGCCGTATCGACATCCAGAGCGACCAGCGAGGTCGTGCCGTCGAGACCGAGGAGATCGAGGATCTCGATTTCCGAGGTCGCCAGATTGCCAGATACTTTCACGTCTTCGATGGCAAAGCCTGCAGCCGTGGTCGTCGCCTGAGCGACCGCTTCCGTGTGACCGCCGAGCGACATGCCGTAGAGGCCGGTCGCAGCCAGAAACGCCAGAGCCGAAACGGTACCGGTATGCGCAGGAATATAGATGCGGCCAGTGCCGAGGCTGACGAGAAAGCGAACGGCGCGGCGCAGCGGACGCGGCAGCACCATGCGGCTATCACCCTCCGGGAAGGCAATATCGTCGCGATGGCTCGGGCGCCCCATCCTTTTGACCGTCAACGAGAACAAGAAGCGTCCTCCACCATCCAGCGCAGAAACTCACCAAAGGAATAACCGGCATAACCGGCCATTTCGGGCACCAGAGAGGTTGGAGTCATTCCCGGCTGAGTGTTGACCTCGAGCCAGATGATTTCGCCATCTTCGGAGAAGCGATCGTCGTAGCGAAAGTCAGACCGGCTGACGCCACGGCAACCAATTGCTTGATGCGCCCTTAGTGCCAATGATTGTATTTTTTGGTAAATTTTCGGTGAAATTTTCGCCGGAATGACGTGTTTTGAACCGCCAGCCGCATACTTGGCGTCATAGTCATAAAAGTTGTGGCCCTGCGGCACCACTTCCGTGACACCCAGCGCCGTATCGCCCATCACGCCGCATGTCAGCTCTCGGCCATGGATATAGCGCTCGACGAGAACCTCTTCCCCATAGCGCCACTCCGAAGAACTGATGACCTGCGGCGGATGCGACTGATCCTCTTGCACGATCAACACACCGAAGCTCGACCCCTCGCGAACCGGCTTCACCACGTAAGGCGGCTTCATCGGATGCTCGGCAGGAAAGGCGAAGCGGTTGATGACTTCGGATTGCGCCACCGGAATACCGGCAGCAGCAGCAACGCCCTTGGCCTTGCTCTTGTCCATAGCGAGAGCCGAGGCAAGAACGCCGGAATGCGTGTAGGGAATTTCGAGATATTCGAGAATGCCCTGGATCGTACCATCCTCACCGAACGGGCCGTGCAGAGCATTGAACGCGACATCCGGGCGGGCAGCAACGAGCTTGGCGGAAACATCGCGATCGACATCGATACGGGTCACCTGAAAGCCTTCGGCTTCCAGCGCGTCGGCACATGCCTTCCCCGAAGACAGGCTGACAGGCCTCTCCGAGGAAAATCCGCCCATCAGGACAGCGACATGCTTGCGACTCATACGTACCCCCAAAATAACTTACGGCATGAATTCCGACGCTTGCGCGAGGCTTTCGCCCACCGAATCTTGCCCACTCAGGCTTGATGGCAGTTTGACAACAATATGGTTAACGAAGCGTTTACTTTTGTTAACCTGCCGCCTCCAGGCCGCCCAACAGCGCGGCAAACCTGTGCCGTTTCGACTCGAAATCAGTGGCTTGCACCGGCATCCGGAAGTTCGTTCGGAGGATGAAAAAACCCGCACAGACGAGCTGTGCGGGTTGGCATGCGCAGCGTGATTACGACGGCGCTTAGTCGTCTTTCTCAAGCAGTTTCCAGACCGTCCCGCCGAGCGCGCCGCCCACGATCGGCGCCAGCCAGAAGAGCCAAAGCTGCTGCAGAGCCCAGCCGCCGGCAAAGAGCGCCTGCCCTGTCGAACGTGCCGGATTGACCGATGTGTTGGTAACCGGGATCGAGATCAGATGTATGAGTGTCAGTGCCAGGCCGATCGCCAGCGGCGCGAACCCGGCAGGCACGCGCCCATGCGTGGAGCCCAGGATGACGATCAGGAAGAACATCGTCAGCAGGACCTCGATGATCAGCGCCGATGTCAGCGAATAACCACCGGGCGAATGCTCGCCATAGCCGTTCGAGGCAAAGCCGCCGAGTTCGAAGCCGGCTTTTCCGCTGGCAACCAGATAGAGAAGTGCCGCCGCCGCAACGGCACCGATGACCTGCACGATGATGTAGGGAATGACGCGGCCCACCGGAAACCGTCCGGCAACCGCGAGACCGACGGACACCGCCGGATTGAAATGCCCGCCGGAAATGCCGCCGACCGCATAGGCCATCGTCAGCACCGTCAGTCCGAATGCCAGGGCGACACCGGCAAAGCCAATTCCGAGCGCCGGAAATGCTGCCGCCAGCACAGCACTGCCGCAACCGCCGAAAACGAGCCAGAACGTACCCAAAAACTCTGCAATAAGATTTCTTTGCATGGATTTCCCCTCCGAGGCTCTCAACCAGAGCGAGAACAGCAAGCCGCCTCAAATCGAGTCCCGTCAATCTGGTAATTCTGCTAGAAACGCGGATTGGCCCGTCTGGAAACGCCCCCAACACCGGCCAGGGATTTCATCAGTTTATTGCTCATTTAGCGTTTGCTGAGACCGAAAATTGCGCTATGAGCCGGTTGCCTCCCAAGGCAAACAGCAATCCTGATTGGAATGACAATGTCTGACGCGATATCTCCGGTATCGCCGACGCCCTCCTCATCGAACAATGCGCAAGTCAATTCGCCGGCGCGTGTTCTGATCGCGAGCCTCGTCGGCACGACCATCGAATTCTTCGACTTCTACGTCTACGCGACGGCCGCCGTGCTGGTCTTCCCGCACCTCTTCTTCCCGACGAGCGATCCGGCGTCTGCACAGCTGCAGTCCTTCGCCACGTTCTCGATCGCCTTCTTCGCCCGCCCGCTTGGCGGCATCCTTTTCGGCCACTTCGGTGACCGTATCGGCCGCAAGGCGACACTCGTCGCAGCGCTGATGACCATGGGCCTGTCGACCGTGGCGATCGGCATGCTCCCGGGCTATGATTCGATCGGCATCGTCGCGCCTCTGCTTCTCGCACTGTGCCGTTTCGGCCAAGGCCTCGGCCTTGGCGGCGAATGGGGCGGCGCCGTGCTGCTCGCAACCGAAAACGCCCCTCCTGGCAAGCGCAGCTGGTACGCCATGTTCCCGCAGCTCGGCGCGCCGATCGGCTTCATCCTCTCGTCCGGCTTCTTCCTGATCCTGACCGAGACGATGACCAACGAGGACTTCCTGGCTTTCGGCTGGCGGATTCCCTTCGTTGCCAGCCTGGCACTCGTCGCCGTCGGCCTCTATGTCCGCCTTAAGATCGCCGAAACGCCGGAGTTCCAGAAGGCCGTCGAGAAGCACGAGCGTGTCGCCGTTCCGGTTGCCGTCGTCTTCCGCAAGCATTTCCGCAGCCTGGTTCTCGGCACCTTCATCGCCGTCGCCACCTTCGTGCTATTCTACCTGATGACGGTGTTCACGCTGTCTTGGGGCACCTCGAAGCTCGGCTATTCGCGTGAGCAGTTCCTGGTCATTCAGCTCGTCGGCGTCGTGTTCTTCGGCCTGACGATCCCGATTTCCGGCCTGCTTTCCGATCGCTACTCGCGCCGCCTGATTCTGATCCTGGTGACAATCGGCATCGCGATCTTTGGCTTCTTCTACGCCTCGCTGCTGACCGCAGGCCTGATGGGCGCCTTCCTGTGCTCGATCATCGGCCTGGCGCTGATGGGCTTCACCTACGGTCCGATCGGCGCAGCACTTGCCGCCCCCTTCCCGACCACGGTGCGCTATACCGGCGCCTCGATGACCTTCAACCTCGGCGGCATCTTCGGCGCCTCGCTGGCGCCCAATATCGCCAGCTGGCTGGCAACGACCTACGACCTCTCCTATGTCGGCTACTATCTTTCCGGCGCAGCAGTGATCTCGCTGGTCTGCATCCTGCTGTCGGGCCGCGAAGAAGTCTGAGGACACCAAACCCAATACATCGGGGCCGCGGCGGAAACGCCGCGGCCTTTTTGATTCTTGTCTGTTAACAGCTTGCTCCTACTCTTCCATTTCAGAAAGACGGGAGACCACGATGCTGACCAGACGATCGCTGCTGACACAGGGCCTCGGCGCCGGAATGGCCCTTTCACTGCCGTCGCTGTCGCGCGCCGCCGTGCCCGATGTCAACGTCACCTTCCTCGTCATCAACGACGTCCACGCCTGCCGCATCGGCGATGGGCTCAGCCCCAATTGCCAGCAGGAAGGCAAGACCGACGCCAATCTGCTGCGCCATATCCTGGCGCTCAACAACATCCACCACCAGACATGGCCCGAACAGATTGCTGGCAAGCCGAGCGGCCTCAGCGTTGCCGGCCAGACGATTGCCCGGCCTCAAGGCATCATCGTCTGCGGCGACGTCACCGACGATGGCGGTGGCCAGATGGCGGAGTTTGCCGAGGGATCACAGCTCCTGCAGTTCTCGCACCGCTACCAGGAGGGCCGCGGCCCTGACCATGTGCATTTCCCTGTCTATGTCGGCCTCGGCAATCACGATCTCGATCAGGACGGCCGTCCGCCGCAGGTCGACTGGTATCGCGACGAGCTGCGCGACTACGTGCAGATGAGCCACAAGCCAAGCGTCTTCTTCAAACCGGCCGTCCCCGTCGACAATTACGACGAGGCTTCCGACAATTATTCCTGGAACTGGGGCGGGTTGCATCTGATCCAGGCACAGCGCTATGGCGGCGATAACAGCAAGGGAACCGCCAGCAGCCTCGACTGGATGAAACAGGACCTGAAGACCTATGCGTCCGACGGGCGCCCCGTGGTGATCTTCCAGCACTATGGCTGGGACCATTTCTCCACCGAACGCTGGGATCCGGCCAAGAGCACCTTCGACGACACGGGCACCGGAACGCCGCATTGGTGGGATGAATCAGAACGTCAGGATCTGCTTGCAACCCTCAGCGGCTACAACGTAATCGGCATTTTCCACGGCCACGAACACGACACGGCGATGGCCTACAAGGTCAACGGTATCGACGTCTTCAAGGCCAAGGCCGCCTTCATGGGCGGCTTCACGCTGGTGCGCGTTGCCAACGGCCGCATGGACGTGGCGATCGGCGAGGCCGCAGACGACAAAGGCGGCGTCATCTTCGACACCGCCTTCAGCAAAGCTCTCAAATTGTAGGTTTAAACGTCAGTCGCTGGTCACGCCCTGGAACGGGCGGACTTCGCGGCCCGGCATGAACACGCCGAGACGCTTGATCTCCCATTCCAGCTTGACGCCGGAATTTTCGAACACTTCGCGGCGAACCTGTTCACCGAGATATTCCAGATCGTAGCCGGTCGCCTGCCCCATATTGATCATGAAGTTGCAATGCAGCGACGACATCTGCGCCCCGCCGATGACCAGACCGCGGCAGCCCGCTTCGTCGATCAGCTTCCAGGCTGAATGTCCCTCGGGATTCTTGAAGGTCGAGCCGCCGGTCTTCTCGCGGATCGGCTGCACCGTCTCGCGATGGTTGCGCACAGCATCCATATCGGCGCGGATCTTGGCGCGGTCTTCCGCATAGCCTTCGAACAGCACCGAGGTGAAGATCAGGTCCGATGCGGCCGAGGAATGACGGTAGGAATAACCCATCTCGGCATTCGAGAGCACGACCTTGTTGCCCTTGCGGTCGATCGCCGTCAGTTCAACGAGACGCTCGCGGGTCTCGCCGCCATTGGCACCGGCATTCATGCGTGCCGCACCACCGATGCTGCCGGGAATGCCGTAGTAGAAATGGAAGCCACCGATACCATTGTCCATCGCCATGGCCGCAACATGCTTGTCCGGGCAGATCGCACCGGCGCGGATGCGGTTTTCACCGGCAATCTCCAGCCCGCCAAAACCCTTGGCCGACAGGCGCAGAACCACGCCCGGAATGCCGCCGTCGCGCACTAGGAGGTTGGAACCGACGCCAACGACGGTGACAGGCACGTCCTCGGGCAGAAGCTTCATGAAAGCGATGAGATCGTCTTCGTCATGCGGCTGGAACATCAGCTCGGCGAGGCCGCCGGCACGGAACCAGGTCACGCGGTCCATGGGGGCATCCGGCGTGATACGGCCGCGGATGTCCTTGACGCCTTCTCCGAGAGTTTCGAGAAGCTTTTCCCCATTTACCTGTTTCATGCCGACTTTCCCGAAAGGCCTTCCAGTTGTTTTGGCAGGGCCGCTGCCCAGTAGGTGATACTTCCAGCCCCCAAGAGAACCACAAAGTCGCCCGGCTTTGCAATCTCTCCAACCATCTCCGGTAGTACGTCTTGCGACGGAAGATAGCGTGCGTCGCGATGGCCGCCAGCCTTGATACGCGAGACCAGAGTCTCGGAATCGGCACCCTCGATCGGGTCTTCACCAGCGGCATAGACAGGCGCCAGGAAGATGCTGTCGGCATCGTTGAAGCAGTTGGCGAATTCCTCGAAGAGGCTCGAAAGGCGCGAATAGCGGTGCGGCTGGTGAACCGCGATGACGCGGCCCTTGCAGGCCTCGCGCGCAGCCCTGAGCACGGCCTTGATCTCGACTGGATGGTGACCGTAGTCGTCGAACACCTGCACGCCGTTCCATTCGCCGGTCAGCGTGAAGCGCCGCTTGACGCCACCGAAGGAGGCCAGCCCCTTGGCGATGTCCTCGTTGGAAATGCCGAGACGATTGGCAACGGCGATCGCCGCGGTCGCATTGGAAATGTTGTGACGGCCAGGCATCGGCATGACGAGATTGTCGAGCTTGAAGACCTTGCCGGTGCGGCGGCGGCGGATCTCGACGTCGAAGATCGAGCGCGGCCCGTCGATGCGCACATTGGTGAAGCGCACGTCGGCCTGCGGATTTTCTCCGTAAGTGACGACCTTGCGGTCCTCGATACGGCCGACTAGCGCCTGCACTTCGGGATGATCGAGGCACATGACGCCGAAGCCGTAGAACGGCACGTTCTCGACGAACTGCCGGAACGCAGCGCGCACGGCATCGAAATTGCCATAATGGTCGAGATGTTCGGGGTCGATATTGGTGACGACGGCAACGTCGGCAGGCAGCTTCAGGAAGGTACCGTCGGACTCGTCGGCCTCGACCACCATCCACTCGCCCTCGCCCATGCGGGCGTTGGTGCCGTAGGCATTGATGATACCGCCATTGATGACGGTCGGATCGAGCCCGCCGGCCTCGAGCAGCGTCGCCACCAGCGAGGTGGTGGTCGTCTTGCCGTGCGTGCCGCCGATGGCGATCGCATTGCGGAAGCGCATCAGCTCGGCCAGCATCTCGGCGCGGCGAACGACGGGCAGCAGCTTCTCGCGCGCCGCGATCAGTTCCGGATTGCTCTTCTTGATCGCCGTCGAAACGACGACGACTTCGGCATCGCCGAGGTTCTCGGCCTTGTGACCGACGAAGACCTCAATGCCCTTTTCGCGCAGACGCTGAACGTTCGCACTGTCGGACTGATCGGATCCCTGGACCTTATGGCCGAGATTGTGCAGCACTTCGGCAATGCCGCTCATGCCGATGCCGCCGATGCCGATGAAATGGACGAGGCCTATAGCCTTCGGCAGTTTCATGACTGTGCCCCCTTGAACTCTGCAATTGTACGTCCGGCGGCAATAGCCTCTACCATGCCGGCAAGCAAGTTCGCAGCATCCGGTTTCCCGGTCTGCTTTGCCGCCGCCGCCATGCGCGCCAGCTTTTCCGGGTCGTTCATCGCATGCGTCAGGATCGCGGCGATCTTCTCGGAGGAAAGCTCCGCCTGGACGATGACCTTCGCGCCACCGGTCGCGGCAAGTGCTGCGGCATTCGCCGCCTGGTCATGATCCAGCGCGTGCGGATAGGGAACGAGAACGGCAGGACGGCCGATCACCGCGATTTCAGAAACCGTCGAGGCGCCCGAACGGCAGATGACCAGATGCGCTTTTGCGAGACGTTCGGCCATGTCGGTGAAGAACGGCGCGATATCCGCCCCCATCTTCAGCTGCGCCACGCAGCCGCCGACCATTTCCATATCCTCGGGCCGCACCTGCTGGGTGATCCGCAGCCGCGCCCGGAGATCGTCGTCAAGCAGGCTGATCGCCGTCGGCATGGCCTTGGAGAAATACTGCGCGCCCTGGCTGCCGCCGAAGACCACGAGATTGAAGGGCTCGCCGGGATGCGACGGCGCATAGGGAACCTTGGCGGCCTCGATGATCGCCGGGCGCACCGGATTGCCGGTTGTGACAGTCTTTTCGGGATAGACGCCGCCATTCTCCGGTAGGAATCCGCCGGCGATCGCCTGGACGCGGGCCGCCAGCGCCTTGTTGGCGCGGCCCATTACCGCGTTCTGCTCATGGATCATGGCGGGCACGCCGAGGCGCGTTGCGGCCAGCAGCGGCGGCACGGTCGGATAGCCGCCGAAACCGACAACGACCGCGGGCTTCAGCTTCTGGATCAGCTTCTTCGCCGCCCGCATGCCGCTCCACAGCGTCCACAGCGAACGGGCGACCGCGATCGGGTTCTTCGAACCGATCGTCGCAGACGGCACGACATGAATCTGCTCGGCGGGGAACTTGCCGGCATAGCGCTCGGCGCGGCTGTCGGTGACCAGATGAACGGAATAACCGCGGGCCTTCAGCTCATAGGCCAAGGCTTCCGCGGGAAAGACGTGGCCGCCGGTTCCCCCGGCGGCAAGAAGGACGATGCCTTGACTCATAGTTCTGTTACTCCGCCGGCATTCCGTGCGGCACGCGGAAGAGGCTCCGATCCTGTGCACGTTTTTCCGGGCGATGGCGCGTCAGCGCGAGAATGAAACCGGCGGTGACGCAGATCGCCACCATCGACGAACCGCCGTAGGAGATCAGCGGCAGCGTCATGCCCTTTGCCGGCAGCAGTTCGAGATTGACGCCGATATTGATGATCGACTGGATGCCCATCTGCAGCACGAGGCCGGCGACGGCAAACCGGTTGAAATCGTTCTTCTCCTTATATGCGTGCGACAGCCCCCTCAAGACAAGGGCCGTGAACAGCGCAACAAGGGCGATGCAGAAGATGATGCCGAACTCTTCGGCCGCGACCGAGAAGATGAAGTCGGTATGGGCGTCGGGAATGATCCGCTTGACGATGCCCTCGCCCGGCCCCTGACCGAACCAGTCTCCGCGGATGATCGCCTCGCGGGCGGTATCGATCTGGAACGTGTCGCCCTCGCCGGTCATGAACTTGTCTATTCGTCCCGCCACGTGCGGGAAGACATAGTAGGCCGAGACGAGGCCGCCTGCCCCGCCGACGCCGAGCACGATGATCCACAGCCACGGCATGCCGGCCATGAAGAACATGCCGCCCCAGACAGCAGTGGTCAGGATCGTCTGGCCAAGGTCGGGCTGGGCCACGAGCAGCGAGGCGACCATGCCGAACAGGATGATGGCGAAAAGATTGCCCGGGATTTCAGGTTGGCGCGCATGCTCGGCAAACAGCCAGGCGCAGACGACGACGAAAGCAGGCTTCATGAATTCCGACGGCTGGATCGAGATGCCAGCCAGCGTCACCCAGCGCCGGGAGCCCTTGACCTCGACGCCGAAGAACAGTGCCAGCAGCATCATCGCGATCGCGACGATCAAAAGCAGGATCGCCGTGCGCCTCACCTGGCGCGGCGTCAGGAACGAAAGCCCGATCATGACCATCAGCGACGGGATCATGAAGGCCGCGTGGCGCTTGACGAAATGGAAGGGCTCAAGCCCGATGCGCTCCGCCACCGCGGGCGATGCGGCAAAGGAGAGCATGAAGCCGATGCCCATCAGGAAGACGAACATCGCCAGGAAAAAGCGGTCGATGGTCCAAAACCAATCGGCCAGAGGCCCACGTTCCGCACGGCTTACCATGTCACTTATCTCCTGTTGCCGAACCGATCAGCATGGTGATTCCGTCGAGCGCTGCCACATG
Organism: Rhizobium sp. 10N427; assembly: GCF_056394605.1. NCBI lineage: Bacteria > Pseudomonadati > Pseudomonadota > Alphaproteobacteria > Hyphomicrobiales > Rhizobiaceae > Rhizobium > Rhizobium sp. 10N427. The sequence continues at coordinate 337,249 of NZ_JBFTID010000002.1, forward strand.
GCTGACAAATGCATCGCCCCTGACTTCGAAGTTCTTATATTGGTCGAAGCTTGCGCAAGCCGGGGATAACATCACCGCGACAGGCCCAGTTTCATCTTTTTCTGCATCGGCAGCTGCGTGCGCGACGGCGCGCTCCAGCGTGCCCGAGATCTCGTAGGGCACGGCCTCGCCAAGCGTTGCCGCAAACTCCGCTGCCGCCTCGCCGATCAGATAGGCCTTGGCAATGCGCGGGAAGAACGGCGCCAGCGTCGTGATGCCGCCGGATTTCGGCAGGCCGCCGGCGATCCAGTAGATGCGGTCGTAGCTTGACAGTGCCGGTGCCGCCGCATCGGCATTGGTCGCCTTCGAATCGTTGACGAAGACGGCATTGCCGCGCTTGCCGACCGGCTGCATGCGGTGCTTGAGGCCGGGGAACGAGGCAAGCCCGGCGCGGATCTCATCGGCAGAGACGCCGACTGCAAGGCAGGCCGCGACGGCAGCTGCTGCGTTCTGCGCGTTGTGGCTGCCGCGCAGCGTCTGGATGCCGTCTAGATCGGCCAGCGGAAGCGCCGCGCCATTGGTTGCGTGAATGAGTTTCGTGCCCTCGGCATAGATGCCATCGGCCAGCGGATGGCGGCGCGAAATGCGCACCACCTTGGTGCCGGCCCGCTCGACGCGGTCCGCAATCATTTCGCAATGGCTGTCATCGACACCGACGATCGCCGTATCGCTGCCCGCCACCAGCCGCTCCTTGACGTCGGCATAGTGCTGCATCGTTCCATGGCGATCGAGATGGTCGGGCGTCAGGTTCAGCAGGATACCGGCTGACGGGTTCAGCGTCGGTGCCAGATCGATCTGGTAGGACGAGCATTCGACGACGTAGAAACGCTGCGCCTTCGGCGGATCGAGGGTCAGCACCGCGGTACCGATATTGCCGCCGAGCTGCGTGTCGCGGCCTGATGACTTCAGGATATGGGCGATCAGCGCCGTGGTGGTCGATTTGCCGTTGGTGCCGGTGATCGCGATGAACGGGCAATCCGGCGCATGCGCCCGGCGCTCGCGGACGAAGAGCTCGACGTCACCGACGATATCGACACCGGCGCCACGCGCCAGATCGACGGTCCAATGCGGCTTCGGATGGGTCAGCGGCACGCCGGGAGAGAGCACGAAAAGCGATTGCGACGCCCAGTCGATGGTGCGCAGGTCCGCCGTAGCGATCCCCTCGGCGCCGGCTTTCGCAACGCTGTCAGGATTGTCGTCCCAGGCAATGACATCAGCCCCGCCCGCGACCAGCGCCCTCGCCGTCGCAAGGCCGGAGCCACCGAGCCCGAAGAGCGCGACCTTTTTGCCAGCAAGTGTGGTGACCAGGATCATCGTCCGCTTACCGCAGCTTGAGGGTCGAGAGGCCGAGCATCGCAAGGCCGACCGCGACGATCCAGAAACGGATGACCACCTGGCTTTCCGTCCAGCCCTTCTTTTCGAAATGGTGATGGATCGGCGCCATCAGGAAGACGCGCCGTCCGGTCATCTTGAAGAAGCCGACCTGGATGATGACAGACAGCGTTTCCATGACGAACAGACCGCCGATGATCGCCATGACGATCTCGTGCTTGGTGGCAACGGCAACGGTGCCGATCGTGCCGCCGAGCGCCAGCGAACCGGTGTCGCCCATGAAGATTGCGGCGGGCGGTGCGTTGAACCACAGGAAGCCGAGACCGGCGCCGATGACGGCACCGAGAACCACCGCAAGCTCACCCGTGCCAGGCACGAAATTGATCTGCAGATAGCCCGCGAAGACCGCGTTACCGGCAAGATAGGAGATGATGCCGAAGGAGGCGGCTGCAATCATCACCGGCACGATCGCGAGACCGTCGAGACCATCGGTCAGGTTCACGGCGTTGCCGGCGGCAACGATGACGAAACCGCCGAACACCACGAACATGATGCCGAGATTGATCAGGAAATCCTTGAAGAAGGGGAATGCAACCGACGAACCGAAGGTCGAGCCTGCAGGGCCTGACGCCAGCGACGTGCGCATCATGAAATAGACGGCAATGCCTGCAATGATGAATTCGATGCCGAGGCGGGCCTTGCCGGAAAAGCCCTTGTCGCTCTGCTTCGTCACCTTGAGATAGTCGTCATAGAAGCCGATCGCGCCGAAGCCGAGCGTCACCAGCAATGTCGCGACAACATAGACATTCGATAGGTCGGCCCAGAGCAGCGAGGCCCCGACGATGCCCGCCAGGATCATCAGGCCGCCCATGGTCGGCGTTCCGGCCTTCTTGAAATGCGTCTGCGGCCCGTCTGCACGGATCGGCTGACCCTTGCCCTGGCGGATGCGGAGCGAACGGATGATCACCGGCCCGAACAGGAAGACGATCAGCGCGGAGGTAAAGAGGGAGGCCCCTGTGCGGAAGGTAATGTATCTGAACAGGTTCAGAAATTTAAAATGTTCCGACAGTTCGACTAGCCAAATCAGCATTCAGGGCCCCTTGTTTACCCGGTCAAATCTCGCGCTGCGTGTCCGCAAATGGCGCAAACTTGTCAAGGAGCGCGGCAACGATCTTGCCGAAACCTATCCCCAATGACGATTTGACCATCAAGACATCACCCGGCTCGACCGAATTCAGTACATAATCTTTGAGTTCTGCCGTCGTCTCGCGATACTCGACGGCAACGCTGTCAGGAAGCGATTCCCTCAGCGCCTGCATATCCTTGCCTGCCAGCCAAACATGTTCGATACCGGCCGCCAGAAGCGGACCGGCCAGATCGGCATGCACCCGTTCGGCAAATTCACCCATCTCCAGCATGTCGCCGAGAACGGCGATCCGGCGTCCGTAGCCTGAGGGTACGGCAGCCGCGAGCAGCGCGATCGCCGCGCGCATCGAGGCCGGATTGGCATTGTAGCTTTCGTCGATCAGCGTCAGGCTGCCTGCGCCGAGCCGCAGCTTGTGGCGCTGCCCCCTGCCCTTTTCGGGCTGCAGGGTCGCCAGCGCATCGATCGCCTTGTCCAGATCGGCACCGACGAGCGTCACGACGCCGAGGGCGGCAAGCGCGTTTTCGGCAATGTGGCGGCCAGGCGCGCCGATCGCCACTTCCAGCGTATCGCCGTCGATCGTCAGCCACAGCGCCGAGCTCTCGTCCGAGCCGTTGAATTCGGCGAGACGGTACTCGGCCTTGGCGTGCTGGCCGAAGGAATGGATGTTGCTGATGCCGAGCGCCTGCGCCGTACGCTCGAGGAAATTATACTGATCGTTGTCGCGGTTGAGAACGACATGGCCGCCCGGCACCAGACCTTCGAAGATCTCCGCCTTGGCGGTGGCGATTTCCTTGATGCTCTTGAAGTTGCCGAGATGCGCCGGTGCGATCGTGGTGATGACGGCGACATGCGGGCGGATCATCTGCACCAGCGGACGGATTTCGCCCGGGTGGTTCATGCCGACTTCGAACACGCCGAAATGCGTGTCGAGCGGCATGCGCGCCAAAGTCAGCGGCACGCCCCAGTGATTGTTGAAGGATGCTACGGACGCATGCACCTTGCCGGATGGCGACAGCACATGACGCAGCATTTCCTTGGTCGTCGTCTTGCCGACCGAGCCGGTGACGGCGATGATCTGCGCCCGCGACCGCTGGCGCGATGCAATGGCGAGACGCTCGAGCGCCGCCAGCACATCCTCGACGACGATCATCGGCACCGTTAGACGGCCGAGACCCGCAAGCCGCGCCTCACTGACGACAAGCAGCGACGCACCATTGGCCATTGCCATGGAGGCATAGTCGTGACCGTCGACCCGATCGCCCTTGATGGCGAAGAAGGCTTCGCCTGAAGCAATCGAGCGGCTGTCGATGGAAATGCCTGTTATGCCCTGCGGAAGCGTCCCGAAGGGGCGCCCCGCCATGGCGGCAATCATGTCTTCCGTGGTCCAAAGCCAGTTCAAGGTTTCGCCTCCTCCAAGGCTTCACGCACTTCGGCGTGGTCGGAGAAAGGCAGCGTCACACTCCCGATGGTCTGCCCCTCTTCATGCCCCTTGCCCGCGACAATCAGCGTGTCGCCAGCCTTCAGCATCGCCACCGCCTTGCTGATCGCCAGCGAGCGGTCGGCGATTTCAGTGGCACAGGTCGCAGCCGCCATGATCTCGGCGCGGATCGTCGCCGGGTCTTCCGAGCGCGGATTGTCGTCGGTGACGATCACCACATCGGCCAGACGGCAGGCGATCTCGCCCATGATCGGCCGTTTGCCCTTGTCGCGGTCGCCGCCGCAGCCGAACACCACGACGACACGACCGGTGGTAAACGGACGGACGGAATTCAGAACGTTTTCAAGCGCATCCGGCTTGTGGGCATAGTCGACATAAGCAAGCGCGCCATCGTGGGTATGGCCGACAAGCTCCAGACGCCCGGAAGCGCCCTGCAGCTTTTCGAGAGCCGCCATCGCCACCTTGGCCGGCACGCCCGTCGACATCGCAAGACCCGCTGCAACCAGCGCATTGGCGATCTGGAAGTCGCCGGCCAGCGGAATATCGACCTCGAAGATCTCACCGCCGGAATGCACTTCGGCCACCTGCTTGTGACGGAAATGTTCGACGCGCTTCAGGGTAAGGTAGTTGCCCTTTCGGCCGACAGTGCGGACGTCGTGACCGGCATCGGTGGCCGCCTTGATCGCCTGCGCCGACCAGGCATTGTCAGCGAAGATGATCGCCGGTGCGCCCTTCGGCAACAGCGTATCGAACAGCCGCATCTTGGCGGCCATGTAGTCCTCGATCGTCGGATGGTAGTCCATGTGATCGCGGCCGAGATTGGTAAAGGCGGCGGCGGCAAGCTTCACGCCGTCGAGACGGCTCTGGTCGAGACCGTGACTCGAGGCTTCCATCGAGGCATGGGTGACGCCTTCATCGGCGAGTTCCGCCAGCAGCTTGTGCAGCGAAACCGGATCCGGCGTGGTCAGCGAGCCGTAATCGTTGCGCGTGGGCGAGACGACGCCCGTCGTGCCGATCATCGCCGCCGGGTGACCGGCATGCGCCCAGATCTGGCGCGTGAAGGAGGCGACCGAAGTCTTTCCCGCAGTGCCCGTGACGGCAACCATGGTGGCAGGCTGCTTGCCATAGAAATTGGCGGCAGCCAGCGACAGGAAGCGGCGCGGTTCCTTGACGGCGAGAACGGGAATGGAGGCTTCGACCGGCTGCGAGGTGATGGCGACGGCGGCACCGTTCTTCGCCGCATCGGCGATGAAGCTCGCACCGTCGGCCTTGGTGCCAGCGACGGCGACGAAGGCCGCGCCGTGTCCGGCCTTGCGGCTGTCAGCCGTGAGGCCCGATATCTCCAGCGCGCCCACCGGTCCGTCGAGTTGATCCTTGATTTCCGGAAATGCGCTTCCGGCAATGTCCCGCAGTTTCATCGAACGTCTTTTCTCTCTGGCGCCGTTCACCCCACGCGAATCGGCGCCGTATTCATTCAGACTCAATAAGACACCAACAAGGCCGATCCGTCTTCGCCGAATTGCGGCTCGACGCCGAGAATGGGGGCAGCGCGGCGGATAATGTTCTTGACCATCGGCGCGGCGGTGTAGGCCGCGATGTTCTGGCCCTTCTCGCCGTTATGCGGCTCGTCGCAGAAGGTCAGCACCACATAACGTGGATTGTCGATCGGGAAGGCCGCCAGGAAGGCGTTGAAATTGAGGTTATGGGCGTAGCGGCCATTGACGACCTTGTCGGCCGTCCCCGTCTTGCCGCCGACATTGAAGCCCGCCACATCGGCGTTACGGCCCGAGCCCTTCAGGCCATTCAGCTTGAAGAGATAGCGGATCGCGTCGCTGGTGCTTTTCTTGACGACGACTTCGGCGGTCTCGTCAGCCTGCTCACGGGTACGCGGCAGGAAGGTCGGCTCGATCAACTTGCCGCCGTTGACGAGAGCCGCACCGGCAACCGCCGTCTGCATCGGCGTCGTCGAGACGCCGTGGCCGAAGGAGATCGTGATCGAGTTGATCTTCTTCCAGACCTTCGGCTGGCTCGGCATCTTGACTTCCGGAAGCTCGGTTTTCATCCGCGTCAGCAGGCCGAAGCGCGTCAGATAGTCTTTCTGCATCTCCATGCCGACGATATCGATCATCTTCGCCGTACCGATGTTCGACGAATATTCGAAGATTTCAGGCACGGTCAGCCAGCGGCGCTGGCCGTGGAAGTCGTTGATGGTGAACCCGCCGATGCGGATCGGACGGCTTGCATCGAAGCTGTCGTTGATGCTGACCTTGCCGCTGTCGAGCGCCATGGCCGTCGAGAAGGTCTTGAAGGTCGAGCCCATTTCGAACGTACCGTTCGACATGCGGTTCAGCCAACCTTCCTTGGCGCCCTCTTCCGGATTGTTCGGATCGAAATCGGGCGCGGAGGCCATGCCGAGCACTTCGCCGGTATGGATGTCGAGGACGACGGCACCGGCACCCTTGGCTTCATAATTGGTGACGGCGCTGGTGACGACGTCGCGAACAATGTTCTGGACACGGATATCGATCGACAGCTTCACCGGCTCGAGCGGCTGGTCGCTGGTCATGCCGACGGAGGCGAGATCGGCAAGCCCTTGGTCGTCGATATATTTCTCCATGCCGGAGACACCGCGGTTGTCGATATTGACGTAACCGAGAATGTGCGAAGCCGTCGGGCCACCCGGATAGAAGCGGCGCTTCTCCGGACGGAAGCCGATGCCGGGAATGCCGAGCGCCAGGATCTGGCTCTGCTGCTTCGGAGTCAGCTGACGGCGCAGCCAGGCGAAGTGCGAGGTCTTTACCGACAGTTTCTTGTAGGTGCCCTTGGCGTCGAGATCGGGCAGCACGGTCGCCAGCTTCTCGATTGCCTCGTCAACGTCGACGATCTTGTTCGGCTCGGCAAACAGCGAGACCGTGCGGATGTCGGTGGCCAGTACCTCGCCGTTGCGGTCGAGAATATCGGGACGCGATGCCATCAGACGATCGGGCGGCAGGATCGAGGAGACGATCTCCTGATCCTTCATCGCGTACTCGACCAGACGGCCACCGATGACGCCGTAAAGTGCTGTGAAGCCAAGGATAAGCAAGCCGACGCGGCTTTTCGCCTGCCCAGCCTTCTTCTTGCGCGAGCCCTCGAGCGGAATGCTGCCCGACGGGCCGCCGAAGCGGTTATAGACGCCGGACGAGAAATGCGCCTGGCTCTTCAACACCATGATGCGGGAGAGAAACGACATGGCCTACTCCACCGATCCGGTTGCGATCTGATCCGTATCGTCCTCAGGCTCTTCGACCCGCGGCACCGGCTTCGGCGTTACCTTTGCGGCAACCTTGGCACCGGCGGCAGGCTTTGCGGCGGACGCCACAGCACCCGTCGCATGCTTCTGGTCCGCCTTGGCCTCCGTCACATCCGGAACAGGAACCTCCGCCTTCAGCATCGGCAATTCGCGGGCATGAACGAGAGCGGTGGAATCGGTCGGCTGCAGCTTGAGTTCGTCATTATAGGTGTTGACGAGACGCTCCAGCCGGTTCGGCTGCGATTGCAGCGCCCAGTCGGCCTTCAGCAGCTCGATCGTATCCTTCTCGAGCTTGATCTCGGATTCGAGGCGGTGAACCTCCTCGAGCTTCAGCTCGGCGCGATGCTTGATCGTATAGGTCACGGCCGCCGCGGCCGTCATCACACCGATCAAGACGAAGTCGAACGTTCTCAGCACATCAACCCCCAAGTTTTCCGAGACTGGCCAGGCTAGGCAGACCGAAGATGGACATGTCCGCCGCTTCGGCCGGAGCCGATGTGCGCTCCCCAGCGCGCAGCTTGGCGGAACGTGCCCGTGGATTCACTTCGGCTTCCGCCTGGCTGGCAGCAACCATAGACTTCCCGACTGCAGTAAAGGTCGCGGCGCGCTCATGCGCCACCGGCAGGTGGCGCGAGCCCGAGGCCTTGCCTGCACGGTCGGAGAAGAATTTCTTGACGATCCGGTCTTCCAGCGAGTGGAAGGTGACGACGACGAGCCGCCCGCCGGGCTTCAGCGCCCGCTCGGCGGCAAACAGCGCCTGCGCCAGTTCGCCGAGTTCGTCATTGACGAAGATGCGCAGCGCCTGGAACACCTGCGTTGCCGGATGGATCTTGTCTTTCATCTTGCGCGGCGTCACCAGTTCGATGAGACCGGCGAGATCGCGGGTCGTTTCGAACAGCTTCTCAGCACGGCGCTTCTCGATCGCGTGCGCGATGCGCGGCGCCTGATCTTCTTCGCCGAGGAAATGGAAGATGCGGATGAGTTCGGCGACCTTGGCGCGATTGACGACATCGGCAGCGGAAACCCCGGCAGCCGACATGCGCATGTCGAGCGGACCGTTCTTCGAGAACGAAAAGCCGCGCTCGGCCTCGTCGATCTGCATCGAGGAGACGCCGATATCGAGCACGACACCGTCGAGGCCCGCACCGGGCGCATGATCGGCAAGATGGGAAAATTGCGAATGAACGAGCCGCAGATGACCGGCATGTTCCGCGACCAACGCCTGACCGGCAGCGATTGCCGTCGGGTCGCGATCGAGCGCGATCACATCGGCGCCAGCCGCAAGGATCGCCGACGTATAGCCGCCAGCCCCGAACGTGCCATCGAGAACAATCTTGCCGGATGAAGGTGCAAGCGCATCAAGGACTTCGCGCAGAAGAACCGGAATGTGACGAACCGGTCCGCCACTGGCATCAGAAGAATCTCCGCCAGGATTCGTCACCATTCCGCGCCCTCGCTTGTTCAGGAGCGCTTGCCCGCCAGCGCGCGCTCCCCTCGTGCCTGAAGCTGCGCCGCCTGAAATGCCTGCGGCTGCCACAGCTGAAAATGATCTGCCCGACCAACGAAAGTCACTTCGTCCGAGATCCCCGTGAAATCCCGCATGAAATCCGTGACCATCAAACGCCCCTCGGCGTCGAGCTTCATGAAGACCCCGCCCCCATGAATGAGAAGCGACATCTCGTTCGCAACCGGCGAAAACGGATCCTCCGCAGCAATCTGCCGTTCGAACCTTTCGAGAAGATCCGGACCGCCGACGCTGATCGCCGGAAACACAAAATCCTGGAAGCAATACAGCTCCTGGATATTGCGCTGCGCCAGCACGGAACGAAACACCGCCGGCACGGAAACCCTGCCCTTGGAATCGATCCTGTTGGTCGCATTTGAGAGGAAGCGGCTCATGACACGAAACATCCGTTCCCGAAAGAGCCCGGACAGAAACAACGCGCCCAAAACTCCCAAAATCAGACACAGCTTCGCTAGCCGGATGAATGGAATTCCATCCGGCACTTCCGGAACGGAAGGCGCCTTGGCTTTGCGATTGATGGGCAGATGATTGCCCTTGTGCAGTGCTCTTATGGGATACCATGGGACCATATGGGCGTCAATGGGAAACGCCCCTCTCGCGATGAGCGCAGTATCGAAAATTTATAAGCTGTTAAGTTTAACAAAGGGTTAGGATCGGCATTTTCCGGCACCCGGAAAAGCATCCGTAAGAAAATGGAAATATAGATTGGAGGCCCGATTTCGCGCCGCGAAAATCACGCGATAACAACACCTTCGGCTTTTACGCCGAATGTGCTGAGAGACAGAAAGTGTAATCGCCAGTTGGCCTGTAAGCCGGGTTCTGTATGGCTCCGGTTTGACCCGGAACGTGGCAGCCATTCCTCTGGGACGGCGTTTGCACGCCGCCTCTCGCAACCCACCCGGATGACTGACCTGGAAACCGGCCGGAAGGCTTGCGCCAACCACGTCATCCCTATTCGGTCTTGCTCCCGGTGGGGTTTACCTTGCCATCGCCGTTGCCGGAGACGCGGTGGGCTCTTACCCCACCCTTTCACCCTTACCTGCGCAAGCGCAGGCGGTTTGCTTTCTGTGGCACTTTCCCTGAGGTCGCCCTCGCCGGACGTTATCCGGCACCGTATTTCCGTGGAGCCCGGACTTTCCTCACCTTACCACCTTTCGGCATTGTAAAGCGCGGCTGCCCGGCCAACTGGCAGCGCTCCCTTAGCGGAGCCGCCAGCGAATTGCCACAGCAAATATCACCACCGGCTACCGGAAAGCCGGTTTGAAATCCGTCCGATAGCCCTGGGGAGCAATCTGGCCGGTCAGCAACAGCTCCGCCCCGAGCCGACCGATCTCGTCCGAACTCTTTGCCGAGGTCCCGGCGCAACCGGTCAGGACGGCGATATTGGGCGACGAGGTGAAGCCGATCATCGGGTGCTTGCTGGATGTTTTCGACACCACGCAGGAGGCCGTGGAGACCGAAAGCGGCTTCAGTTCGGGAATCAGACGTCTGGTAATCAGCATCAGGTGATCGCGTGCCCGCGGCCTGCCATCGGTGCGGAACCACGCCCGCAGTTCTGCATCGGTCTTCAGCTGGTAATCATCAGGGTCGCCACCGATCTTCAGGTAGAGCTTGCCATCAGGGTAGCGGATCGGAGGCAGCAAGTAGATGTCGATACCAGGCCCATCCAGAATGAGCGACGGCATGCCGGCAAAAGCTGCTGCCTGCTCCTCGCCGACTTCGAACAGCGTCACCGTCCGCCCGTAAACCGACATGTCAACGGTTTCGGCCAAGAGATTCTCGCTGATAGAAAAACCGCCTGCGGCGAGCAGGACTTTTTCGGCCGTGATGGTCTCGCCTGATGCGGTGATTACGGCGACCGTATCGCCCCGCTCCCGGATCGCCGTGACATAGTCACGGATCACGGTGGCACCACGTTTTTCAGCGATGATCGACTGCGCCTTCACCAGCCGCCGCGGGCTGATATAGCCAGCGTCCTTCGCCTGAAAGACACCGTCGCAGCCCTGCGGCAGCGAGAAATACGGAAAGGTCTGCGCGAGTGCTGCAGCATCCAGCGTCTGGACATCGACTTTGAGCGAATCCGCCGCCGCCCTGGTATCGCTGACATAGTCACCACCGGCCGGCGCGACCACAACACAGCCTGCTTCGGTATAGAAATCCACACCGCTTTCGGACGAAATCTCTGCGTAACGGGCGATCGAGCGGTTGGCGAGAAGCGCCCAGTCGCGGTCCGGATCGACCGTGCGGGTGATGCGGCCCTCGTCGTAATGGCTGGCAAAGACGCCTTGATGCGCCTTGCGATTCTCCGGTTCGTCGGGGCCGATGACAGCCACACCATCCGCCTGCATCGCAAGATGCTTGGCCGCAGCCGCACCCATCATGCCCCGGCCGACGACGATATATTTGAAATCTGCTGCCATCGCTGCCTTCCCTGCCTGCCGGAATAGGATTCCAGAAAATTCGGGGATAGGGATAGCCGCCTGCGAGGTGAGCGGCAAGGCGGCCGAACCGTCTTCAACCCGGCCATGCCTCACCTCGCTTCGCGACGTCAGACACTCAGGCCAGCCAGTTGAATCATTTTCTGAAGTGCAGGCGAAAAGGGATTCCGCATCAACAGGTTACGGGCGCCCTTAGAGAAGCGCCAGAACCTTGCCGCAATAGGCCTTGGAGACCGGGTTCATGCGCTTGGCGGCATGACCGGCATTGTATTTCAGGATCGTGCCGCAGGTTTCGCCGCCGCCGAGTTCATGCGCCATGGAGAGATACTTCATGCCGTATTTGATGTTGGTCTCGGGATCGAAGAGACCCTTCTTCGTACCGGCATAGCCCATCATACGTGCGGTTGCCGGCTTGATCTGCATCAGGCCGACTTCGCCTGCGCTGCCGCGGGCATTCGGATTGAAGTTGCTTTCGACCCGCACCACGGCGGATGCCAGCGCAACGGGAACATCGTACTGCTTTGCGTATTTTGCGATCAGCACCGAATATTTGTTGGTCGCAAAGTCTGGCATGGCGTAGCCGCTGCCACGATCGACGGTCTTGAATTTAACGGTCTCAGTCTTATCAGTTTTATTATCTGCTTCGCCTGCGAAGGCAAAGTTATACCCTGCCAGCAGCACGCCCACGCATGCCGCAGCACCAATAATCGCATTTCTCATGTAGTCTTGACACTCCGACCCAAAGAATTGCCGGACTGCGCGCCTCGCCGTCTCACGGTAACACGCAGCCAAGGAATGACTGCATGCCGCAGCAATTCTTATCGTTTCAGTTGGCGCCCTTCCGCTACACTATACCCAAGGCGGCGGACGCTGTTCAGCGGCAGGGGTTAGACCATCGCAATGAGGAGATAATAGGGAAATGATGTGGCACTGCACAATTCAAGTGTGAATCGGCAAATTCGCCGGTGAAGGCACCGTCACGCCGCTTAGGAATAGCGGGGCAGCGCGGCAAGCAGGCGATGCAGCGTATCGATCGTCGAGAAATCGGCTATCCCATCCACCCGCTCAGGGCGGAAATGGCGCTGAAAAGCCTCCAACTCACCGGCCATCTTGTCGGAGAATTCACCCGTGATTTCCGTGCCGTAACCATAAAGCGACAGCATCGATTGCAGCGCCTCGATCGGCTGCCCCCGGTCGCCTCGCTGAAAGAACCGCCCGCCGGTGATCGGCGCCGGTTCGACCCAGTGCCCGACCCCTGCTTTGTGCAGCTCTCCCCAGGGAAATCTCTCGCCCGGATCGACCTTGCGAACCGGTGCCACATCGGAATGTCCAAGCACCCTTTCGGGCACGATGGACCAACGTTCGCCACAATCCCGACACAGTTCGATCACTGCCGCAATCTGCTCTTTCGGGAATTCGGGCAGGCCGCCGGGATGGCCGGCATTGGCGATCTCGATGCCGATCGACGCCGAATTGACGTCGTCCTGGCCGTGCCAGCTGCTCTTGCCCGCATGCCAGGCGCGACGGATCTCCGGCACCATCTGCACGACGTCGCCATTCTCATGCACGAAGTAATGCGATGAGACCTGACTTTCCTCGCGACAGAGCCAGTCGAGCGCCGAGTCTGGCGTCGACATGCCCGTATAATGGAGAAGAATGATATCCGGCTTGCGTCCATCCGCGCGTTCGCCATGGTTCGGCGACGGCTTGACGGTGGCCTTGCGGTAATCGGCCTCGAAGGAGGTCATGCTGCCCGGCGTTCCTTTTCGATCGCCGCATAGGCGTCGTTGAGGGCTGCCATCCGCTCATTGGCGATAGCATGAAACTCTTCCGGCACACCGCGCGAGACCAGCCGGTCAGGATGATTTTCGCTGACCAGCGCCAGGTAGCGGCGGCGGATCGTCGGGAAATCGTCAGCCGAGGAAACGCCGAGAACCTTGTAGGGGTCACGGCCGATCGACACATGGCGGGCGGCGATCTGCTCGAAGCGCTGCTCGCTCATCTGAAAGATTTCGGCAATGTGGCGAAGGAAGTTCATTTCCTTCTCATGGATGAGCCCGTCAGCCTTGGCGATGTGGAAGAGACCATCGAGCACATCTTCCAGCACCGGGCAGTTGGCCGCGCAGGTGACGCAGAGCGACGACAGCTTCTCGGCATAGGCCTCGTAACCGGCCACGTCCTGGCGCGCCAGATTATAGAGACGGGCGACATTCTTCGCCTGATCCTGCGGAAATTCAAAGATGTCGCGGAAAGCCTGAACTTCCTTCTCGCTGACGATGCCGTCGGCTTTCGCCATCTTGGCGGAAAGCGCGATCACCGCCACAGAGAAAGCCACCTTCCGGCGCGTCTCCGGATCGCCTTCGAAAACCGTCCGCACGGCCTCGACAACCGCGGAGAGCACGTTGCCCGCGGTATTGCCAATGGCGTTCAGCAGTTTTTCCCAGAAGGACATCGAAGTTTCTCGCATCGCAATATCTGACAACACCATGACCAAATAATCGTTGCTAATGCAAGGCAGCGATTAGTCGTAGGGTTGAAAACACTTTTCACAATTCGGTAATTGTGCGCCGATCTGATGCCGCAATTTGCGTCTCGTCTGAGACAGTTTCCACAGATCTCGGCGATACAGTTTCGCCGCCTGAACCGATTATATCGCCGCTTCCGCCGAGCCTTCGCCTGGAGCGCTGATTTTTCGTCAATTCTTTACTTTACAGGCCTCTTTCCCTGCCGCATGCATGCATTAGCTAAGCGCGTGCAATCGCGCATCGAAGCCGTCTAGGAGGGATTATGGCCAAACAGAAAGTCGCAATGCTGACCGCAGGAGGCCTCGCCCCCTGTCTGTCATCAGCCGTCGGCGGCCTCATCGAACGCTATAGCGATGTCGCTCCCGATATCGAGCTGATCGCCTACAAATCCGGCTATCAGGGCGTACTCCTCGGCGACAGCATCAAGATCACCAAGGACATGCGCGAGAAGGCACCGCTGCTCCACCGCTACGGCGGCTCGCCGATCGGCAACAGCCGCGTCAAGCTCACCAACGCTGCCGACTGCGTCAAGCGCGGCCTGGTCAAGGAAGGCGAAAATCCGCTGCGCGTCGCGGCCGAACGGCTCGCCGCTGACGGCATCACCATCCTTCACACGATCGGCGGCGACGACACCAATACGACGGCAGCCGATCTCGCTGCCTATCTCGCCGCCAACAACTATAACCTGACCGTCGTCGGCCTGCCGAAAACCGTCGATAACGACGTCGTGCCGATCCGCCAGTCGCTTGGCGCCTGGACGGCTGCCGAAGTCGGCGCGTATTTCTTCGACAATGTCAGCAACGAGCAGAGTGCTGCCCCGCGCACCCTCGTCATCCACGAGGTCATGGGCCGCCACTGCGGCTGGCTGACGGCCGCGACCGCCGATGCCTATCTGCGCCGCACGAAGCACAATGAATATGTCGACGGCATGCTGATGAATGCCGGCATGAAGAGCATCGACGCCGTCTACCTGCCCGAGATGGCCTTCGACCTGCAGGCCGAAGCCGCCCGTCTTAAGGAAGTGATGGACCGCACCGGCCACGCCACCGTCTTCGTCTCGGAAGGCGCCTGCCTCGATGCCATCGTCGCCGAGCGCGAAGCCGCCGGCGAGACCATCAAGCGTGACGCTTTCGGCCATGTGAAGATCGACACGATCAATGTCGGCGGCTGGTTCCAGAAGCAGTTTGCGAGCCTTTTGAATGCCGAACGCTCGCTCGTTCAGAAGTCCGGCTATTTCGCCCGCTCGGCCACTGCCAACGTCGACGATCTGCGCCTGATTCAGAGCATGACCGATCTTGCGGTCGAAAGCGCACTCAACAGGGTCTCCGGCGTCACCGGCCACGACGAAGACCAGAACGGCAAGCTGCGCACCATCGAATTCCCCCGCATCAAGGGCGGCAAGGCCTTCGACACCTCGACCAAGTGGTTCGCCGAACTGATGAATAAGATCGGCCAAAAATACCGCGCCGCATGATTGACGCAGGGTTGATATGGTGTCTTTGCTTGTTTCTTGGGGAATAGGAGGAGATTCCATGTCGCTCGAAGCCTGGCTCGCTTTTGCCGCTGCTTCCGCCATTATGCTGGCCATTCCGGGGCCGACGATCCTGCTCGTCGTATCCTATGCGCTCGGCCATGGCCGCAAGACGGCACTGGCGACCGTATCGGGCGTGGCGCTCGGCGATTTCACCGCCATGACCGCCTCTCTCTTCGGTCTCGGCGCCCTGCTCGCGGCGTCCGCGACTCTCTTTACCGTTTTGAAATGGGTGGGCGGCGCCTATCTGATCTGGCTCGGCATCAAGCTCTGGCGCGCCCCGATCATCCCCGGCCCTGTCGCCGACAACGACAATCTGCCGGAAGAAAAGTCGCTGAAGATCTTTCTTCACGCCTATGTGGTGACTGCTCTCAATCCGAAGAGCATCGTCTTCTTCGTCGCCTTCGTCCCGCAGTTCCTGAACCCCGCCGCTCCCTTCTTCGAACAGATGCTGATCATGGAACTCACCTTCCTGGTGCTGGCCACGATCAACGCTTCCAGCTATGCCCTGCTTGCCCATGCCGCCCGCGGCCTGATCCGCAAGGCAAGCGTCCAGCGCGCCGTCAACCGCACAGGCGGAACGTTGCTGATTGCCGCCGGCGCCGTCACCGCCGGCTACCGCCGCATCGCGGCCTGAACGCAATCGCAATTTTCAGCGGGTTGCGACGCCCAGTCGAATAGGTTAATGGGAAAAATCAGTGCTTAGCTTCTCAGTAACTTTTTAAACGCTGCCTGGGCGGCGCGATTCCCGAAAGTGACAGAATGGTAGCGAACGGATTTTCCGGCCTGAAACGCAGTCTGGTCGTTTCGACGATGCTCTGCGGGATCATGACCGGATGCTCGACCGTCGAGTACACCTCACAGGCTGAGTTGAGCGCGGTGCAGACCGTCGTTCCGACGCCGAAGCCGGGTGAAGACGCGATGATGATGGCCGCCGTTCCGGCTGCCGACGGCTCCGCTCCGCAGACCCCGATGGCATTCGCCTCCGCCAATCCACAGGCAACGCCTGCCCTTTCGGCGCAGGCAGCCGTCCTGCCGATGGCCGTTTCCCCTGCCGATGCAGCGTTCCAGCCCGTGGCCGGCGCCAGCGTTGCGACCGAAATTCCGCTGACGCCAGAGATGACCGCGATGCAGTCGGTGATCCCGACGCCGCGTCCGGCAACCCCGGCCTCGCCGTCGACGCAGCTTGCCTTCGCGGCAACGACGCCGCAGAACGGCGCGCTTGCAGCGCTCGCCGTTCAGGCCAGCGCGCCGCGCTCGATGTCGGACTTCTCCTTCGACGAATCGGCCCCGATGGATCCGCCGACGGCACCGCCAATGTTCAGCGACAACGATGCCGACGATGCGCCGACCGCAGAAAAGGGCTTCGTCAGCAAGCTGATCGCCAAATACGCCAAGCTCTACGAGATGCCGGAATCGCTGCTGCATCGCGTCGTTCACCGCGAAAGCCGCTATAATCCGCGCGCCTATAACAAGCGCGGCTATTTCGGCCTGATGCAGATCAAGTACAACACCGCGAAGTCTATGGGCTACGACGGCCAGCCGTCCGGTCTGCTCGATGCCGAGACCAACATCAAATATGCCGCGAAATATCTGCGCGGCGCCTGGCTCGTGTCCGACAACAAGGAAGACGATGCCGTTCGCCTCTATGCCCGCGGCTATTATTACGATGCCAAGCGCAAGGGCATGGACGACGTTGCCCAGGGCAACTACTGAGCCTCACCATCCGTGAACCGAATGGTCAGGGCGCCGACAGCGCCCCGACGATCTGCTTGACCAGCACCTGCGGCCTGTAACCGAGCCGGCTCGGCGTCAGCCCCATGCGGACAACGATGAGACCGGCGGATGGCACGATCGCCACGCTCTGCCCGTCATGCCCCTCCAGCCAGAACGTATCGCCCGGAAGCCCCGCAGCCGCGCTCAGATCGCCGCCTGGGGCCGCAAGCCAGGCCTGCGCCTGCGTATATTTCCCGCCCGACGACTGCGTCGGCGTCCGCATTGTCGCCACGAACCCTTCCGGCAACAGCCGCTGGCCGTTCCAGACGCCATCCTGGATCAAGAACTGCCCGAAGCGCGCCCAGTCGCGCGCCGTCGCGTAGAGATAGGAGCTTCCGGCGAAGGTGCCGCGCGCATCGACCTCCAGCACGGCGCTGGACATGCCGAGCGGCCCGAACAGCGCATCGCGCGGATAATCGAAAGCACTCTGCGGATCACCGAGCCTGTCCATCCAGATGCGGGACAGAAGCACCGCCGTGCCGCTCGAATAACGGAAGCGCTGGCCGGGCTTGTCTTGCAGCGCCGCATTTACCGGCAGGGTCACCATATCGGGGTCGAGATAGAGCATGCGCGTCACATCGGCGACGGCGCCGTAATCCTCGTTGAACGCCAGGCCGCTTTCCATGCCGAGCAGATCGGCAAGGGTAATCGCCGCCCGCCCATCGCCATGCCAGGCGGCAAACAGCTTGGCGTCGTCGAAATTGAGCTTGCCCGACAGCATCACCCGGCCGACTAGCGCCGCATTGACGGTCTTGGTCATCGACCAGCCGAGCAGCGGTGTGCGCGCATCAAATCCGTCGCCATAGCGCTCGGCGACGATCCGGCCATTGTGGACGACGACGATCGCTCGCATCTCCGGACCGGCCAGCGCCTCGTCGGCAAGCAGCGGCGCAAGCTTGCCGTTATTGGCGGCAGCGACCCGCTCGCCCTCGGGCCACAGATCGTCGCTCGGTGGCGGCGCAGCGAGATCCTCTTCGGGCGCGGCATTCATCGCAGCGCCGAAGTCGCCATCGGGAACGCTGGTGCAGCCAAAGGCGCCGCGATAGAGCGCATGGCCCGGCGCAAACAGGCCGAGGATGCGGGCCGATACTTTCCCCTCCTCGCGGTTGACGGAAACGCGGATCAACCGCAGCAGCGGATTTCCGGGCGCCTGAACGTCCTCGGCAAGAACGGTATCCGGATCACGCCCGGCCATGAACACATTCGAGCAGACGATCTTTGCCGCATAGCCGTCACCGACGCGTAGCAGTTCCGGCGGACGAACATAGAGCCACAGCGCCCCGCCGATGACCGCGACGATCACCAGCGCCAGAAGCACCTTCAGGATACGCAGAACTACTCGCATCTTTCTTCCTCCGCCGGTGGAGAGAAGCAGGAAACGCAATCACAAAAAAGGACTCAAATACAAAAGCCGACGCTTTATTTCGGTAGCAGCTGCTTCTTCTCGATTCTCTTCAGGACGGAGAGACAATTTGGATCGCGACGACATCCCTCGATGAGTGCCCTTTGCTCCGCGGTCAGTGTCACGTTGTTCTTGAATTTGATGGTGATCTTGTTCTGGCGTTCACCGTCGGCTGTCGCCGTATAACTGGGTTTGATGACCAGGCTCTTTGCGAATCCCGGCGGAGTCACGTTGACTTCGCTTTCCTGTTTCAGGACGGTCTGACGGGATCCTTTCACGTAGAACTCGACGGTGACGTCATCCACATACATCCCCAGCGTTCTGTCCTTCGCAATGAGGTCGGCTTTCATCGCGGCCAAGCTGCCGGTTGTGTCGAGTAAGGCATCCCGCAAGGTTATCTCGGTCTCAGGTGGAGGTGGCGTGAAGCTACCGCAGGATGTCAAAAACACACCGATTGTTCCAACGCATGCTATTTTTTTGCTCATCCAAGCCCCCTTCGACCGATCCCCCAACCACCTGAGAAGAGCAGAACACACGCTGAAAGCGAGTCCTTTTGTGCAATTCCCCCAAGATTAGCCAACACTCGGCCACGCGAGGCCGTTGTACCAAACGCAGCCGTCGAGCGGACGGCTGCCCACAGCCCGCGTCATCAAACTGTAGCAGCGCCGCGTTAAACGCCCTGAACGCTAAAAACGGTGATGGAATCAGATGACCGAATTTGCACCGGATGCCGGCTTCCGCAAGAACCGGAAACTCAAGGACGCACTCCTCCGCCACAAGGCATTCTCCAAGGAGGGCCTTTCCGAGCGGCTTTTTGGCTTGCTTTTCTCCGGCCTCGTCTATCCGCAGATCTGGGAAGATCCCGATCTCGACATGCAGGCTATGGAGCTGCAGCCGCACCACCGTATCGTCACCATCGGCTCAGGCGGCTGCAACATGCTCGCCTACCTTTCCAAGGCACCGGCCTCGATCGACGTCGTCGATCTGAACCCGCATCACATCGCGCTGAACCGCCTGAAGCTTGCCGCCTTCAAGCATCTGCCTGGTCATGCCGATCTCGTTCGCTTCCTCGCCATGCCGAACGAAGCATCGAACAGCCGCGCCTTCGACCACTACCTCTCTCCAGTTCTCGATGATGCGACGCGCAGCTACTGGAATGGCCGCAAGTTCGGCCGCCGCCGCGTCACCGTCTTCGATCGCAACATCTATGAGACGGGCCTGCTCGGCCGCTTCATCGGCGCCGCCCATCTGCTAGCCCGCCTGCACGGCGTCGATCTGAAGCAGATGACGAAAACGCAGTCGCTGGAAGAGCAGCGCGCCTTCTTCGATCAGCAGGTCGCTCCTCTCTTCGAAAAGCCCGTCGTGCGCTGGATCACCGGCCGCAAGAGCTCGCTGTTCGGCCTCGGCATCCCGCCGCAGCAATATGACGAGCTTGCAAGCCTCGCCGCCGATCATTCGATCGCGCCGGTTCTGCGCCACCGTCTCGAGAAGCTCGCCTGTCATTTCCCGATGCGCGACAACTATTTCGCCTGGCAGGCCTTCGCGCGCCGCTACGCCGCTGGCGACGAAGGTCCGCTACCGACCTATCTCAAGCCGGAGCATCATGAGGTGATCCGCGCCAATGTCGATCGGGTCACGGTTCATCATGCCAACTTCACCGAGCTGCTGGCTGGCGAGCCCGCCGCATCGCGCGACCGCTATATCCTGCTCGATGCGCAGGATTGGATGACCGACGAGCAGCTGAACGGCCTCTGGGCCGAGATCAGCCGCACCGCCCGCCCCGGCGCCCGCGTCATCTTCCGCACGGCTGCGGAGAAGAGCATCATCGAGGGACGCCTGTCGCCGGCGATCCGCGATCAGTGGGACTACTTCGAAGACAAGTCGCGCGATATGACGGCACTCGATCGCTCCGCGATCTACGGCGGCTTCCACATCTACGGGAAGAAGGCGTGACAGAGATCCGCACGCTTCCGGACGATCGCTCCGAGGCACATGCCGGCCTGATGGACGGCATGTACCGCTACCAGCGCCATATCTACGATCTGACGCGGAAATACTATCTGCTCGGCCGCGACAAGACGATCCGCGGCCTCGATGTACCCAAGGGTGGCACGCTGCTCGAAGTCGGCTGCGGCACAGGCCGCAACCTGGCGCTCGCCCACAAGCGCTTTCCGGATGCCCGGCTCTATGGCCTCGACATCTCGCAGGAGATGCTGATCTCCGCACGCAAGACTTTCGCGACGAAAGCCACGCTGCCCGACTTCCGCGTTGCCGACGCCACCGCCTTCACCCCGCGCGAGTTCGGCGCCGCCGGTTTCGATCGCATCTTGATCTCCTACGCCCTGTCGATGATCCCCGATTGGGAACGCGCCATCGACGCTGCGATCGCCGCACTCAACCCCGGCGGCCAGCTGCACATTGTCGATTTCGGCCAGCAGGAGGGTCTTCCCGGCTGGTTCAGAGCCCTGCTCCAGGGATGGCTGACAAAATTCCACGTCACGCCGCGCGCCAATCTGCGCGAGGTTCTGGAAGCCCAAGCCCATGAAAACGGTGCAGGATTGGCCTTTGAGACGATCGGCGGCGGCTATGCCTGGCAGGCTGTCATATCCGCCAGGCGCGCATAATTCGCTTGAAACTAACCGATTTTTTACGTTGATATGGTGAAAAGAGGATTATTCCTCGGCTGCATTCGTCTTCGAAGGTCATGCTGTGGGGCAAGTAGATCATTCGTTACATGACGGGATACCCATGCGCAGGCTGTTGTTTTGCGTTTTGCCGCTGGCACTTATGCTCGCCGGTTGCAGCTCCACGGGCTATGACTATCTCGAAACCGCTTCGATAAAGAAGAGCCGTTTCCAGGACACCGATCCGCAGGATTTCGGCGCCAAGACCCCGCATCAGAACGATATCCACGGCATCGATATCTCCAAGTGGCAGGGCGATATCGACTGGCAGACGGTGAAATCCTCCGGCGTGTCCTTCGCCTTCATCAAGGCGACCGAGGGCAAGGACCGCGTCGATCCGCGCTTCAGCGAATACTGGCAGCGCGCCCGCGCCGTCGGCATTCCGCATGCGCCCTATCACTTCTACTATTTCTGTTCCTCCGCAGACGAACAGGCCGACTGGTTCATCCAGAATGTGCCGAAGGAGGCGATGCGCCTGCCGCCGGTTCTCGATGTCGAATGGAACGGCGAATCCAAGACCTGCCGCCTTCGCCCGGATCCGGCAACAGTGCGCTCCGAGATGAAGCGGTTCATGGACCGGCTGGAAGCCTATTACGGCAAGCGGCCGATCATCTACACCTCCGTCGATTTCCATCGCGAGAATCTGCAGGGCTATTTCCAGGACTACCATTTCTGGGTCCGTTCCACCGCAAAACACCCCGAAGTCACCTATGCCGACCGCCGCTGGGCCTTCTGGCAATACACCTCGACGGGCGTCATTCCGGGCATCCAGGGGCCGACCGACATCAATGTGTTCGCAGGCAATCAGAAGAACTGGAACAATTGGGTCGCTGCGGTTTCCAAGGATAGAAATTCTTAGTAACGTCCACCGAACTTTCTTGCTTCCGTCACATTCATCTGTGAAAGCGGCGGACATATTTCGGATATAAGGACGAACCCATGCACCGCTCGCTCGCAAGCCGCTCTGCACTTGCTCTTCTGTTTGCCGTCACCTCAGCAACCACGGTATTTGCACAGCAGGCGGCAGCCCCTGCCCCGGCGGCTCCGGCCGCGCCGCAGGCGCCGGCTGTTGCCTGCGACGGCGATCTCGCGCAGTTCCTGGCAGGTGTCAAAGCCGATGCGATTGCCGCCGGTGCCACCGCCGAGGCTGCCGATCAGGCGCTTGCAGGCGCCGAGATCGACCCCAAGGTTCTGAGCCGCGACCGCGCACAGGGCGTCTTCAAGCAGACCTTCCTCGAATTCTCGCAGCGCACCGTCAGCCAGGCGCGCCTCGACATCGGCCGCCAGAAGATGAAGCAGTATGCCGACGTGTTCGCCAAGGCCGAGCAGGATTACGGCGTACCGGCCGGCGTCATCACCGCCTTCTGGGCGATGGAAACCGACTTCGGCGCCGTACAGGGCGATTTCAACACCCGCAACGCGCTGGTGACGCTCGCCCATGATTGCCGCCGCCCCGAACTTTTCCGTCCGCAGCTGATCGCGCTGATCGAGATGGTCCAGCACGGCGACCTCGACCCGGCCACCAACACCGGCGCATGGGCCGGCGAAATCGGCCAGGTTCAGATGCTGCCACGCGACATCATCGCCTATGGCATGGACGGCGATGGCGACGGCCACGTCCGCCTGAAGCAGAGCGGCCCCGACGCCATCCTGACCGCCGCCAAGTTCATCCAGCATCTCGGCTTCGAGCGCGGCCAGCCCTGGCTGCAGGAAGTCACCCTTCCCGATAACCTTCCGTGGGAAAAGTCGGGCCTCGGCGGCACGATGAAGGCGGGCGACTGGTTTGCTCTCGGCGTCAAGCCGCGTGACGGCAACACGAACTTCGGCGAGCTCGAAGGCGATCTCGTTTTGCCGCAGGGCCGCCTCGGACCGGCATTCATCGCCTATCCGAACTTCAAGATCTATCTCGAATGGAACAAGTCCTTCATCTACACGACGTCAGCAGCCTATTTCGGTACCCGCCTCTCCGGCGCCCAGCCCTACCAGAAGGGCACGCCGGAACAGGGCCTTGCCAACGACGAGATGAAGCAGTTGCAGACCAAGCTGCAGTCGCTCGGCCACAATGTCGGCGAGATCGACGGCATCCTCGGATCCGGCACCCGCGTTGCCATCCAGAAGGAACAGCAGCGCCTCGGCATGCCGGCCGACGGCTGGGCAACCCCGGGGCTTCTCGGCGCGCTCTGAGTCGCCAGGACCGGCCGTTCACAAGCAATCACATCGCGTCCGTCCTTCTGGCCGGGCGCGATTTTCGTTTTAGCTCAGGATTTCAGCAGCTTCCGGCGAAGCCTTGATATCGGCGCAGGCCTTAACGTCCAATCGCCGACTTTAACGCGCCGTTAAAATGTGTGAATAAAATTTCACCGCGCTTTTTCGAATGATTTCAATGCCGTGGTTACGTTGTATAGCAGTTATCTACTGGCTGTTGCTGCAATGCAACATTGATTTCGCTTTTCAGCCGACACATTTCGGACATAGTATCGGCTCGTTAACGCAAGGAGGCAGACATGGGTATCACACGATCCTTGAATGTCCTGTTGGTCAGTGCAGCGTTCGCGTTCGTCTTGTCTATGCTCTTCATCTGAGCAGCAAACGGACCCTATGACTGGAATACCGGACTCCTGAGTAACTAACAGTTCAGCCAATTGAAAAAGCGCATGTCCCGCCTGACATGCGCTTTTTTATTGCGTTCGAAGAGCTGCCTGATCAGGCGGCAGCGCCGGCTGCTGCTGCCTTCGTCTCACCTCGGCGCAGGCCGAGATTGGTGAGCACAGCCGAGACCAGCGGCGAACGGTTCATCGTATAGAGATGGAATTCGTGGAGCCCACGGGCCACCAGATCCTCGATCTGTTCGGCTGCGACATCCGCCGCCACCTTGGCGCGCTCTTCCGGCTTGTCGTCGAGACCGGCAAAGCGCTCGTCGAGGAACGACGGGATGACTGTGCCGCAAGCACCGGCAAAGCGCTTCAGCTGCGTCAGATTAAGGATCGGCATGATGCCCGGAACGATGGGCATAGAAACGCCCGCAGCCCGCACCTTCTCAAGGTAGCGTTCGAAATTGTCATTGTCGAAGAAGAACTGCGTCAGCGCACGGTTGGCGCCGTTATCGGCCTTGCGCTTCAGCATGTCGATATCGGCGGTGACATCCTTGCTCTCCGGGTGCTTCTCCGGATAGGCCGAGACGGAAATCTCGAAATCGCCGATTTCGCGCAAGCCGGCCACCAGCTCGGATGCATTGGCATAGCCGCCCGGATGCGGCTGGTACGGCGCACCGGCACCGCCGGGCGCGTCACCGCGCAGCGCCACGAAATGCTTCACGCCCGCCTTGCGGAAATTGTCGATCACCTGATGCGTTTCTTCCTTCGTCGCTCCGACGCAGGTGAGATGCGAAGCGGTCGC
Organism: Rhizobium sp. 10N427; assembly: GCF_056394605.1. Taxonomy (NCBI): domain Bacteria; kingdom Pseudomonadati; phylum Pseudomonadota; class Alphaproteobacteria; order Hyphomicrobiales; family Rhizobiaceae; genus Rhizobium; species Rhizobium sp. 10N427. Next base: position 361,774 of record NZ_JBFTID010000002.1, read on the forward strand.
AAGCGGCGTCTCGTTCAGAAACCGCGTGACGGCCGTCAGCGTCGGTGCCTTGGTCGTGCCGCCCGCACCATAGGTGACGGAAACGAAATCCGGATTCCAGTCCTGCAGCTCGCTGACGGCCTTCCAAAGCTGACCTTCCATCTCTTCCGACTTGGGTGGGAAGAATTCGAAGGAAATGCCGATATCGCGGCGGCCACTAGTGTTCAAAGTCATAAATCAAACCTCCGCTGCCAATATTGTTCCGGCGCCTTCGGATGCCATCAGGCGCCGCGGGTCGCGGGCGAGCCAGATGGTGACCGTGAGGCCCTGCTCGCCGGCCTGACCCGGATGAAGATCGACGGCCTGCTCGACATCGAGCCCCGCCTTGCGCAGCCAGTCGGACATCGACTGGTGCGAGAAACCGAGACGAACATGGGCATGCTCGTCCCTGAGATATTCGAGCCCGTGCGGGGCCAGATCGATGACCAGCAGCCGCCCGCCGGGCGCCAGCATGCGCGCCGCCTCATTGATAGCGATCTCGGGCTGATCGAAGAAATGCAGCACCTGATGGATGGTCACCAGGTCGAAATCCTGCCCGTCGAACGGCAGGTTCAGGATATCGGCATGGCGCACCGACGCCTTGTTGATCCCTGACTTGTCGAGATTGGAGCGCGCCACGCTCAGCATGTCGCGGCTGGCATCGACGCCGATTGCCCGGCGGTAGAGCCCTGATAACAGCTGCAGGATGCGGCCGGTCCCGGTGCCGAGATCAAGAAGCGAATAGACCGGCTGGCTGCCGAGAAGCTTGATGACGGCCGCATCGACCTCTTCGTCGGCGGCATGCAGGCGGCGCAGCTCGTCCCACTCAGCCGCATTGCGGCTGAAATAGGCCTGTGCCCGCTCGGCGCGCTGGCGCTTGACCGAAGACAGGCGCTCGCCGTCGCGCTGGACGACCGGGTCGTTCTCCGAGGAATGCTGCAGGAGCACGCGCACCAGCGCCGCCGCCTTGCCCTCCTGCTTCAGCCGGAAATAGGCCCAGGCGCCTTCCTGGTAGCGATCGATGAGATCGGCCTCACCAAGCAGCTTCAGGTGACGGGAAATGCGGGGTTGGGACTGGCCGAGAATTTCGGTAAGATCGGTAACGGTCAGATCGCCTGCCGCCAGGAGCGCCAGCAATCGCAGACGGGTCGGCTCGCCGGCCGCCTTCAAGACGTCCACGATCGCATCCAATCCAAGCTTTACCGGTTCAGCCATATTCTGCCCAATCAAGATATAAAGATATCTTTATGTGATTTGCGTAGCGGTAGCAAGCTTCAATTCAGATAATCGCGAAATTCATTGGCCAGATCACGACGCCGCAGACATGCAAAAGCCCCGGCCATGACCGGGGCTTTCCAAAGGCATAAAAGCAGATATCAGCGCGTCAGGCGCTTGTAGGCCTGGCTGCCCGGGTTGAGGGCGTCGGGGCCGAGGCGGCGGACCTTGTCCTGCTCGTAGTCTTCGAAGTTGCCTTCGAACCATTCGACATGGCCGTCACCTTCGAAGGCAAGGATATGCGTCGCCAGACGGTCGAGGAACATGCGATCGTGGCTGATGATGATGGCGCAGCCGGCGAAGTTTTCGAGCGCCGTTTCCAGCGCACCCAGCGTTTCCGTATCAAGGTCGTTGGTCGGTTCGTCGAGCAGCAACACGTTGCCGCCGGCCTTCAGCATCTTGGCAAGGTGAACGCGGTTGCGCTGACCACCCGAGAGATTGCCGACCTTCTGCTGCTGATCTCCGCCCTTGAAGTTGAAGGCGCCGCAATAGGCTCTGGAGTTCATGTCGAACTTGCCGAGCTTGATGACTTCGGCACCGCCGGAGATTTCTTCCCAGACCGTCTTGTTGCCATCCAGCGCATCGCGGCTCTGGTCGACATAGCCGAGATGCACGGTGTCGCCGATGCGCACCGAACCGGCATCCGGCTTTTCCTGGCCGGTGATCATCTTGAACAGCGTCGTCTTGCCGGCGCCGTTCGGACCGATGATGCCGACGATGCCGCCCGGCGGCAGCTTGATCGACAGGTCGTTGATCAGCGTGCGGCCTTCGAAGCCCTTGGTGATGCCTTCCATCTCGATAACGACATTGCCGAGACGCTCGGAGACCGGGATAATGATCTGCGCATCGCCGGGACGGATGCCTTCTGCGGCATCGACCAGCTGTTCGTAGGCCTTGATACGGGCCTTCGACTTCGCCTGGCGGGCCTTCGGGCTGGAAGCGATCCATTCCTGTTCGCGCGACAGCGCCTTCTGGCGGCCGGCTTCTTCGCGGTTTTCCTGCAGCATGCGCTTGGCCTTGGCCGTCAGGTAGGCAGAGTAGTTGCCTTCGTACGGAATACCGCGGCCGCGGTCGAGCTCGAGGATCCAGCCCGTGACGTTGTCGAGGAAGTAGCGGTCGTGGGTGATCATCATCACGGCGCCCGGATAATCGCGCAGGTGCTTTTCGAGCCACGCGATGGTTTCGGCGTCGAGATGGTTGGTCGGTTCGTCGAGCAGCAGCAGGTCCGGCTGCGACAGGAGCAGGCGGCAGAGTGCGATACGGCGGCGTTCACCGCCCGAGAGAATGGTGACGTCGGAATCCTTCGGCGGGCAGCGCAGCGCTTCCATCGCCATCTCGACCTGCTGTTCCAGATCCCAGAGGTTCTGGCTGTCGATGATGTCCTGGAGCTTGGCGCCCTCGTCCGCCGTCTCGTCGGAATAGTTCATCATCAGCTCGTTGTAGCGGTCGATGATCGCCGTCTTGTCGGCAACGCCCATCATGACGTTCTCGAAGGCGGTCTTTGTCGGATCGAGATGCGGCTCCTGCTCAAGGTAGCCAACGGTCGCACCGTCGGCGAGCCAGGCTTCGCCTGTGTATTCCTTGTCCTGACCGGCGATGATGCGCAGCACCGTCGACTTACCGGCGCCGTTCGGGCCAAGAATACCGATCTTGGCATCCGGGTAGAACGACAGGTTGACGTTCTCGAGAATTTTCTTGGCGCCGTAAGACTTGTTGAGTCCCGACATGTGATAAATGAACTGACGTGCCATCTTTAAACTGCTCCGCGCGCAAACGTGTAAATCCGTGGCCGCTATGTAGGCGAAACCCGGCTCCCGGGCAACGCCGAAACCGGCCTCTCTTGCGCTTTGCAGCAGTCTTTGCCTCAGAAACCGGCCGCGTCGACCACACCTTGGTCGCATCCGAAGGAGGTTCGTCCCGCCCCCTGGATCAGCGTGCCGAGATTATCGGCAGAGCCTGGCGCCACCGCATCCTCGGAAAGCCCGATCGTCAGCTCGCTGATAACCCGAACACCGCCGGCCCGGCGGCAGCTCATCTTCACCCGGTCGGCAGCGCCAGCGCCAAAACTCTTGTCGAAGGCCGCCTTGATCTGATCGGCGCTGACAGACTTGCCGACATTTGCGGCAAACAGCTCGCGCACCGCCGATGCATTGAGATCGCCGATCAGCCGCACGGCCGTGCCGAAATAGGCGTCGGCCGAAAGCTTGGTGCAGGTGCCGTGCTTGGTCCATTCGTGACGCTCGAGCGCCGATTGCGTGCCCGGCATCGCTTTTGCCAGCGCCGCCGCATTCTCCGCCGTCAGCTTGACCTCAGGCAGCGACCGCCAGTCGCCATCCTTGTCGGCCGCCTGCTCCTCCTTCGAGACGCCACAGTAATTCTGCCGCATCGGCCAGAGGCCATGGAGGGTAAAATTGGTCGCGTCGAAACGATCCCGCGTCTGGCTGGCGCATTCCGGCTTCTTCTGGTTGGTCTGGCAAAAGGCCGGCTGCCAGCTTGCAGCGAGGATGAAGCGCGTGCGCCCCTGCCCTTCCTGTGCGAAAGCCGAAGCCGCCAACAGGCCTGACAAAGCCACGATTGCCGCATGCAGAAAGAACCTGCTCATCTCCATCCCCTAGATAGAACAATACAAGAACAAGTAAGCACGAAGCGCAACGTTCCGCAACCCTGAATCGCAGCATTTTCCCCTGCAAATCGCCGCAGGCCCGCTTGCATTTGACGGCCGATCTGATCTTCTGCGCGCCGGGAGGATCGGATGTTTTCGCAAACACAATGGCTTAACGTGGCAGGCGCCTCGCTCGCCTTTCACAGCGAGATGGCCGCGGGCGCGCCACGCGGTATCCTCGTCGTCTGCCACGGCCTTGCCGAGCATTCGAAACGCTATCAGCGCTTCGCAGAGGCCATTGCCGCGCGCGGCTATCATGTCTTCGCCCACGATCACCGCGGCCACGGCGAGACCAAGGCGCCGGATGCGCCGACCGGCCAGTTCGCGAGGCGCGACGGTGTATCCCGCGTCATCGATGACGTCGCCGCCATGCGCGATCATGCAGCGAGGCTACACCCGGGGCTCCCCGTCATCCTCTTCGGCCATTCGATGGGCGGGCTGATCGCGCTCAACGCCGCGCAGACCTATCCGGAGAAATTCGATGCGGTTGCCGTCTGGAATTCGAATTTCGCCGTTGGCCTCTCCGGCCGCGCCGCACAGGTGATCCTGCGCGCCGAAAAGGCGCTGAAGGGCTCGGATGTACCAAGCGGCATGCTGCCGCGATTGACCTTCGCCGCCTGGGGTAAGTCCATTCCCGGCCACACAACGGAATTCGACTGGCTGTCGCGCGATCCGGCCGAGGTCGCGAAATATATCACCGACCCGCTCTGCGGCTTCGATGCCTCTGTATCGATGTGGCTCGACGTTTTCGAACTGACGTTCCGGGCGACGAAAAAGGAGCAACTCGACCGTCTTCCGAAGGATCGCCCGATCCATCTCGTTGGCGGCGGGCAGGATCCGGCAACGGAGCGCGGAAAAGCCGTTTTCTGGCTCTCAAGCCATTTGAAACGCCAGGGCTTCTCCCGTATCACCACTGAAATATATCAGGACTTCAGGCACGAGACCTTGAACGAGACCGGCGCAGCAGACGCCATCTCGGCCTTCGCCGATTGGTGCGACGGCGCGGTCATGCGGTCCTGAGCAGAGTATCCGAGATGGCAGGCGCTGCAATGAAGACGAACTCCTCTTCCGAAGTCACCATGGGCCTGGCGCTCATGCTTCTGTCGGTGCTGTTTTCACCGCTGATCGACATCTTCGCCAAGCTGGCGATCGCCACCGTCCCGTCAGCGGAGATCACCGCCGCGCGTTTCGCCGTCCAGGCGATCTGCATGCTGCCCGTCGTCATCTGGCGCAAGAACCTCGCCGACCTGTCGTGGAAGCAGACCTTCTATCACGCGATCCGCGGGATCATCATGACCATTTCGATGATCTCCTTCGTCGCGACGCTGAAATACATGTCGGTCGCCGATGCCATCGCCATCTTCTTTGTCGAGCCGATCATCCTGACGATCCTCAGCAGCATCTTCCTCGGCGAAGCCATCGGCTGGCGGCGCTACACAGCCTGCGGCGTCGGCTTCTTCGGCGCCATCCTCATCATCCAGCCGAGCTTCCAGGAAGTCGGCTTCGTGGCGCTGCTTCCCGTCGTCAGCGCCGTCTGCATCGCCATTTCGGCGATGATGAACCGGGCCCTGGCGCAGCGCGAAGACCCCTGGGTCATGCAGTTCCAGATGGGCCTCTGGGGCCTGCTGTTCTGCGCGATCATTCTCTATGTCGGCGAAGGCAGCGGCTCCGATGTCTTCGATCCGGTCATGCCCTCCACTATCGCCTTCGGCTACCTCGCAGGCGTCGGCGTCATGGCGGCGATCGCCGGCATTCTCGGCGTCTATGCCTATCGCGCCGCTCCGGCATCGACGCTGGCGCCGCTGCAATATTTCGAGATCGTCTCGGCGACGATCTTCGCCTGGCTGGTCTTTGGCGACTTCCCGGATGCCATCAAATGGCTCGGTATCCTGATCATCATCGCTTCGGGCCTCTACATCATCTGGCGCGAGCGGCGCTTTGCATCCAAGCCCGTATCCGATACATCTGAGGCAACACGGGCGCCGTAATCCGCCCGCGGGAGGAACATGACGGTCAGCAGCAAAAAGCCGCCGCTTGCGGGCATCAGGGTCATCGAACTGGCCCGCGTGCTTGCCGGTCCCTGGGCCGGGCAGATGTTGGCCGATCTCGGAGCCGACGTCATCAAGGTCGAAAATCCCGATGGCGGCGACGATACGAGGCAATGGGGGCCGCCCTTCGTCGAGGGCGCCGACGGCGAAAATCTTTCCGCCGCCTATTACCATTCCACCAACCGCAACAAGCGCTCGATCACCGCCGACCTCAAGACAGAGGAAGGCCAGGCGCTGGTCCGCCGCCTGGCTGCAACAGCCGATGTGCTGATCGAGAATTTCAAGCTCGGCGGTCTCGTCAAATACGGTCTCGATTACGAGAGCCTGCGCCAGATCAATCCCAAACTCGTCTATTGCTCGATCACCGGTTTCGGCCAGACCGGCCCCTATGCCAATCTCGCCGGCTACGATTACATCGTCCAGGGCATGTCGGGCTTCATGTCCGTCACCGGCGAGCCAGACGGGCAGCCGATGAAGGCCGGCGTCGCCATCGCCGATATCTTCACCGGCATCTATGCCGTCTCGGCCATCGAGGCGGCACTGATCCACGCGCTGAAGACCGGCGAAGGCCAGCTGGTCGATATGGCGCTGCTCGATGTGCAGTCCGCCATTCTCGCCAACCAGAACATGAATTACCTCGTGTCCGGCAAGGCGCCGGTGCGGCTCGGCAATGCGCATCCGAACATCTCGCCCTACGAAGTCATTCCGGCCGCCGATGGCTATCTCATTCTCGCCGTCGGCAATGACGGCCAGTTCCGCCGCCTCTGCACCATCCTCGGCCTCGACGGCATCGGCGAGGACGAGCGTTTCGCCACCAACAAGGCGCGCGTCACCAACCGCGACGAGGTCCGCCGCCTGGTCTCCGGCAAGACATTGAACTGGCAGAAGGCCGATCTCCTGAGGGCCTGTGAGGATAATGCCGTACCGGCCGGCGCCATCAATACGATCGAGGAGATGTTTGCCGATCCGCAGGTCATTGCCCGCGGCCTGCGGCTCGATCTCGCCGATGCCGCAGGAACGCTGATCCCGACGGTTCGAACCCCTGTGGTTCTCTCGGAAACACCGCTACGCTACGAAAGACCGAGCCCGCGCCTCGGCGAGCACCAGGAGGAGGTGCTCGCCGAACTCGAAGCGCTGGAACTGAAGGCACAAGGGAGGGAACAGGCATCATGAGAAAGACCGGCGGAGAATTGATCGTCGAAGCGTTAAAGGCAAATGGCGTCACCCGCCTTTCCTGCGTTCCCGGCGAAAGCTTCCTCGCGGTCCTCGATGCCCTTCACGACAGCGATATCGAAGTCATCGTCTGCCGCCAGGAAGGTGGTGCTGCGATGATGGCCGATTGCTGGGGCCGGCTGACGGGCGAACCCGGCATCTGCATGGTCACCCGCGGCCCCGGCGCCACAAACGCCTCGGCCGGTCTCCACATCGCCCGCCAGGATTCGATCCCGATGATCCTGTTCATCGGCCAGGTCCAGCGCGATGCCCGCGAGCGCGAAGCCTTCCAGGAGGTCGAGTTCCGCAGGGCGCTGACGGAATATGCCAAATGGGTCGGCGAGATCGACGATGCCGCACGCATCCCGGAATTCGTCACCCGCGCCTTTTCCATCGCCACATCCGGCCGTCCCGGCCCCGTCGTCTTGTCACTGCCCGAAGACATGTTGCGCGACGAGGTCGAGGCACCCCGCGCCAAGCCCTATGTCCGCGTTGCCGCCTATCCCGGCCGCCGCCAGATCGATGATTTCTACATGCGCCTGCTGAAGGCCGAGCGTCCGCTGGTGATCCTCGGCGGCACCCGCTGGGATGCCGATGCGGTCGCCGATGTCCGCGCCTTCGCCGAGCGCTTCAAGCTGCCGGTCGGCTGCTCCTTCCGCCGCCAGATGCTGTTCGATCATCTGCATCCGAGCTATGCAGGCGATGTCGGCATCGGCATCAATCCGGCACTCGCCAAGGAGATCAAGGAAAGCGATCTGCTGATCCTGCTCGGCAGCCGCATGTCGGAGATGCCGTCGTCAGGCTATACGCTGATCGATATCCCCTATCCCCAGCAGCAGCTCGTCCATATCTATCCCGATGCATCCGAGCTCGGCCGCATCTATCGCCCGGATCTCGCCATCTGCGCGTCGCCGCAGGATTTCGTCGATGCACTGGCCGATCTCGAAGCGCCGGGCGAACCGCGCTGGGCAGAGCGTACCGAGCGCATGCACCAGGCCTATCTCACATGGTCGAAGCCGCCGCAAACCGGCCCCGGCCCGGTGCAGATGGGGCCGATCATGGACTGGATCGAAGGCAATACGAGAGCCGATGCGATCTTCACCAATGGCGCCGGAAACTACGCCACCTGGCTGCACCGTTTCCACCGCTTCCGGCAGTTCAACACTCAGGCGGCCCCGACCTCAGGCTCAATGGGCTACGGCCTGCCCGCCGCCGTTGCCGCCAAACAGCTCTTTCCGGAGCGCGAAGTGATCTGCTTTGCCGGAGACGGCTGCTTCATGATGCACGGCCAGGAATTCGCCACCGCCGTCCGCTACAACCTGCCGATAATCGTGCTTGTCATCAACAACGGCATCTACGGCACGATCCGCATGCATCAGGAGCGGGAATATCCGGGACGCGTCAGCGGCACCGATCTCACCAACCCTGACTTCGCCGCCCTTGCCCGCGCCTATGGCGGCCACGGCGAAACCGTCGAAACGACGGCGGAATTCGTGCCCGCCTTCGAGCGCGCCCGTGCCAGCCGCAAGCCGGCGATCATCGAGATCAAGCTCGATCCTGAGGCCATTACCCCGGCACGCACGCTGACGCAGATCAGGACGAAGAGCTGAGGGCTCCAAACAAAAAGCCGGTGAGCGAACCCACCGGCTTCCCGTTTCGGTAATTCCGGAAAATCAGTCGATCGCAGCCGTGACGATGAACTCGACCTTGTATTTCGGTGCAGCAAGCTTGGCTTCGCTGGTGGCGCGGGCCGGTGTGTTGGCCGGATCGACCCAGGCTTCCCAGGCAGCGTTCATTTCGGCGAAGTCCGCAATGTCGGAGAGGTAGATCAGCGTCTGCAGGATCTTCGACTTGCTGGAGCCGGCAGCCGCCAGCAGGCGGTCGACTTCGGCAAGAGCAGCCTTGCACTGATCCGTAACGCTCTCGCCTTCGGCAACCTGGCCGGCGAGGTAAACGGTGTTGCCGTGGACGACGGCGCCGCTCATGCGGGGACCGGGGCCGATGCGCTTGATGCTCATGGTTTTCTCCTGAGTTTCTTATGGAATGAAGGGCGCGGACAAAACCGCGCCGCAGGGTCAGCCGCGAATATGATGGGTCTTCTGATAGATCGCGGTGGAACGGGCGCCAGAGCGGCAGTAGCCGAGCATCGGGCGCGGGAATTCGTCAAGCGCGTCGACCATGCCGGTCACGGCTTCCTCGGTAACGCCCATGGTGCCGACAGGCACATGCGCGATCTCCAAGCCAAGTTCCTTGGCGCGCGCCGCGATCACGGAAAACGGCGTCTGGTCGGGGCTTTCCTGGTCCGGGCGATGGCAGACGATCGACTTGAAACCCAGAGCCTTGATCTGGTCGAGATCCTCGACCGCAATCTGGCCGGATACCGAATAGTCGTCGTCGATCTGGCGGATGTCCATCACGCGTACCTCCTGAAAATGAACGGCAGAAGCTCTACGATGCGCGACCGCGAGCGTCAACAATTGTTAGCTCATACAAAGGCGAAGGTCAGCGCATAGCTGCGGCTTTCGCCGGGCTTCAGCATGTTGAATTCGCCCGCCGCCTCCAGCTCGCTGCGCAGCACCCAGCGATGCGAGACCGGCTCGATGCCGAGAATATGCGCCGGTGCATTCTGGTTGCGCCAGACCTGCAGGTGCGGCAGCGTATCGGAGCGCGTGCGCACCCTCAGCGTCTTGCCATGCACGGCCTTCATCGGCCCGAGGCGCACTTCGGCAAAGCCACCTTCGGTCGCCGGTGCCTCGACGCAGAACAACCCGCCGAGTTCGTCGCCGAAGGTCCAAGGGAAACCGCCGTCTTCCAGCATCTTGCCTTCGAGCCGGGTGCCCTCGTCGAACCATTTGCCGCCGACATTCATGTGGTACATCAGGAAGGTCGGGACGGTCTGGTCGCTGGTATTGATGACCTTGTCCTCGAGCGAGACTTCGCCCGTCGCGCCATCGATCGTCCAGAGGCGCTCGATGCGCTGCGGCAGTCCCTCGACGGTGACAAGATCGATATCGGCGCGGCATTCGGCATTGCCGTTTTCGAACTTGGTCCACAGCACCTTCGCCTTGTGGCCGGAAACCGAGCCATGCAGCGGATAGATCGCGCCGTCGGTGCGGCCCGGGATCGGCTCGCGGTGACGGATATGGTCGGGGCCGCAGGTGAACAGGAAGCCTTCGAGCGAATGGTCGATACGCGGGTCGCCGTCATCCGGAATGGCGCGCTTGGGCGAAATATCGACGCCATCGACGACGCAGGCGCCGATATCCATCACCGACGTCTCGTCAAGCATCAGGCGCGGCCCCTTGGCGGCTGCAAACTCGATCATTTCAATCCCTCCCCTGTCTCAAAACTGCCGTAGCGTTAGGGGCAGCGCAAGGTTTCGTCAATCACGTCGCGCATGATTGCCCGCAACCGGCGATCCGCTGAGGAACCGCCTTGGCAAACCAAACGTTTAGCTTCACGCAAGTGATCACGGATATTTTCATAATTTGTTCAGTACGAATTCATAAATTCCACACTAGCGTCAAAATTCGCGGGTGTGTGTCGGCCCAGTCCCTGCTTGAGGTGCAAGACGTGAATCGCATTCTGAAATACGGCCTTTCGCTCGCCGCTGTCGTTCTGGCCGTCACATCCGTCGCGCCGGTCGCGGACGCGCAGCAATATGGCCGCCGCCAGCGCGACGTCGTCATGGTCACGCCGGATGGCCAGATCGTCGACTATATCCCGCCGGGCGCCGACGTCTATTATTCGCGCGACCGTAACGGCAATCGCGTTCTCGTCGACAGCTACGGCAATGTCGTCGCCACCGAAATGCGCTCCAAGGGCTATTATCCCGCGGCTCCCTCGCGCGATCCCTATAACAACGACCCCTATAATGCCGAGAGCGGCGATCAGACGCGCTATGGCAGCACCCGCTACATGGAGCGCGGCGCAGTCACCGGCGCGATCCCGCGTGACGGAAGCATCGAGCGTCAACCGCTCGATCAGCCCTATCCTGATAACGGCGACTATGCCGCGATCGATCCCGATCAGCAGGCACCTCAGGCACAGCAGCCAAGAGCACCCGAAGAGCCGGCGATCACCCTGAAGGGCAAGTCGAAGCCGGAGATCGTCGCGCTGCAGGTGTTCCTCGACCGCTCCGGCATCTCGCCAGGTGTCATCGACGGACACATGGGCTCGAACGTCACCAAGGCGATCTATGCCTACAACCAGATGACCGGCGAAAATCTCGATCCGAATAATACCGACGCGATCCTTGAACAGCTGCGCCTGTCGGGCGGCCTGCCTGTTATCAGCTATACGATCACCCCTGCAGACGCGGCTGGCCCCTATGTCGCCGAGATTCCGGAAGACTACGCACACAAGGCGCTTCTGCCGTCGCTCGCCTATACGTCCACGACCGAGATGCTGGCCGAGCGTTTCCACATGGACGAAGCCTTCCTGAAGGAAATGAACCCCGGCGCCGACTTCACCGTCCCCGGCACCATCATCAAGGTTGTCAATCCGGGCGACCCGAAGACCGGCACGGTCGCCAAGATTCTGGCGGACAAGGCCAAGAAGCAGGTCTTCGCCTACGACGACGCGGGCAACCTGATCGCCGCTTACCCGGCCTCGATCGGCTCCAACGACACGCCCTCGCCGTCTGGCACGGTGCAAGTCGATCGTGTCGCGCTGAACCCGGGCTACACCTACAATCCGAAGATCAACTTCCAACAGGGCGCCAACGACAAGGTCCTGAACATTCCGCCAGGCCCGAACGGCCCGGTCGGCACAGTCTGGATCGCACTCTCCAAGCCGACCTACGGCATTCACGGTACCCCAGAGCCCTCGAAGATCGGCCGCACCCAGAGCCACGGCTGTATCCGCCTGACCAACTGGGACGCGACGGAACTGGCCAAGATGGTCAAGCCCGGCGTCACGGTCGAATTCGTCGATTGATCGCCATGCATTGAAACAAAAAAAGCCGCCGGTCTCCCGGCGGCTTTTTTGTTTCGGCTTGTGAAATCAGGCCGCGTCACGCATCAGCAGGCCGGAAAGACGTGCCGCAACCGGAAGCTTGACCGGCAGCTTGCGCATCATTTCCTCTGCGAAACAGAGAGCATTTTCGCGGGCCTTTTCGAGGTTCGAGACCCGGGTCGCATCCATGGTGGCGAGCGTGCCGCCGCAATCGAAGATGTCGCGGAAAGCCGAGCGTTCGATGATCGCCGTGTCGAGAACCGGCACGTGACGCTCATTGAGCAGCGCCTTGACCAGCTGCAGCGCGCGGGTCGTGACCATCGAGTTGACGCGGGTCAGGACGACGGAATGACCGATCTTGATGCCTGCCTTCTCATCCAGATACTGGAGCAGTTCCAGAACCTGCGCGCCGCCGCGGGCATCCATGGCACAGCCCTGGATCGGGATCAGCACGTGGTCGGAAAGACCGACGGCAGTGGCAAGCAGCGGATTGCGCGCGCCCGGCAGATCGATGATGAAATAGTCGGTATTGGCCTTGTTCTCGCTGATATGCAGCGGCAGCGATGCCGAGGTGACGAAGTCGATGACAGAGACGTTCTTCACGTTGCCGGAAATCTCATGCCAGCGGGAAATCCAATGCTGGGGATCGGCGTCCAGAATGGTGACGCGATACCCCTTGCGCGCAAGCTCGGTCGCCAGCAGCAGCACGGCCGTAGTCTTGCCGGCGCCGCCCTTGGTATTTGCAAAAGTAATGACTGGCATATCAGGTCCTCGAAGGGAAAAGTGGCGAGCCGGTTATCGCTCTCATACGCACTTTTCGATTCATCGTGCGGTTAATGCATCCTTTCCAATCGTGGTTAACAAAATCTAAACGGACGAGCCGAAATTGCAGCCCGGATTTCTTACATCCCTAGAATTTGGGATGTTTGCAGACAAAAAAAGCCCGGAAAGCCTGCGCTTTCCGGGCCAGCTGGTTGGTCCGCCTTGGTTAACTCAGAAGCAATCCTTGAACAAAGCCTTGGTGTTTTCGAGCGTCATCGTGACAGGATTGCCACCGGCGCTCGGGTCTTCGATCGCCATCGCTGACAATTCGTCGATCCTGTCAGGCGCGATTCCCATCGCCGAGAGGCTTTCGGGAACGCCGAGTTCGGAGCGCAGCTTCAGCACGTAATCATAGAAGCCGTCGAAACCTCCGGCGATGCCGAGATAAGCCGCCGCACGGGCGATCTTCTCTTCGATCACAGCGCGATTGAAACGCAGCACGGCCGGCATCACGACGGCATTGGTCATGCCGTGATGGGTGTTGTAAACGGCGCCGATCGGGTGCGACAGCGCGTGGATGGCGCCAAGGCCCTTCTGGAACGCGACGGCGCCCATGGCGGCGGCTGCCATCATGTTGGCGCGGGCTTCCAGATCCGTGCCCTCCTTGTAGGCGCGCGGCAGGAATTCCTTGACGAGGCGCATCCCTTCAAGCGCGATACCAGCCGACATCGGATGGTAGAACGGCGAGGAATAGGCTTCCAGGCAATGCGCGAAAGCATCCATGCCGGTGCCGGCGGTGATGATCTTCGGCATCCCGACGGTCAGTTCCGGATCGGAGATCACGACGCCGGGCAGGAACTTCGGATGGAAGATGATCTTCTTCACATGCGTCGCCGAATTGGTGATGACGCTGGCGCGGCCGACTTCCGAGCCGGTCCCCGCCGTCGTCGGCACGGCAACGATCGGTGCGATGCCTTCGATGCTGGCACGGGTCCACCAGTCGCCGATATCCTCGAAATCCCAGACCGGACGGCTCTGGCCTGCCATGAAGGCGACGCACTTGCCGAGATCGAGACCGGAGCCGCCGCCGAAGGCGACGACGCCGTCATGACCGCCATCCTTGAAGGCCTTCACACCGGCTTCGAGGTTCTTCTCGTTCGGGTTCGGATCGACATCGGCAAAGATGGCGCGGCCGAGACCGGCGTCTTCGAGAATGTCGAGCGCGTTCTTGGTGATCGCCATGGAAGCAAGGCCGCGATCGGTGACCAGCAGCGGCTTCTTCATGCCGAGACTCTTGCAGGCGTCGGCGAGCTCCTTGATGCGGCCGCGGCCGAGCTTGACCGCTGTCGGATAGCTCCAGTTGGCTGTGATATTGCTGCTCATGCTGTTACTTTCTTCAGATGGTAGGATTTCGGACGCGTCAGGTTCTGGAAGCCGATGATCGACAGCGAGCCGCCGCGGCCGGTTTCCTTGACGCCGGTCCAGCAAAGCGCCGGATCCAGATAATCGGCGCGATTCATGAACACCGTACCGGTTTCGATTTCGCGGCCAAGCCGCCCTGCCCGTTCCGCGTCCTTGGTCCACAGCGAAGCGGTCAGGCCGTACTGACTGTCGTTCATCAGCGCCAGCGCTTCCTCGTCGCTCTTGACCTTCATGATGCCGACAGCCGGACCGAAGGTTTCTTCGCGCATGAAGGCCATCGAATGGTCGATATTGACGAGAACCTGCGGTGCGAGATAGGCGCCGCCATCGTCCTGCGGAAAGAGTTTCGGATCGACCAGCGCCTTGGCGCCCTTGGAAACCGCATCGGCGATCTGATCGCGGACCACCTTGGCAAAGCGCCTGTGCGCCATCGGGCCGAGCGAGGTTTCAGGATCGAGCGGATTGCCGAGCTTGTAGTTCGACACCCAGGCGACCGACTTCTCGACGAAGCTGTCGTAGAGCGACTCGTGCACATAGATGCGCTCGATCCCGCAGCAGCACTGGCCGGAATTGTAGGTCGCGCCATCCATCAGCGTATCGACGGCAGCGTCGAGATCGGCGTCTTCCATGACATAGCCCGGATCCTTGCCACCGAGCTCGAGGCCGAGACCGGTGAAGGTACCAGCCGCCGCCCGCTCCATGGAGCGACCACCTTCGACCGAGCCGGTGAAGTTGACGAAGTTGAAGCTGCCGGCCGCGATCAGAGCCGAGGTCGTCTGGTGATCGAGGAAGACATTCTGGAAGACATCTTCAGGGACACCGGCCTCCACGAAAGCCTGTACGAGGCGCTCGCCAACCAGTAGCGTCTGCGACGCATGCTTCAGCACAACGGTATTACCCGCCATCAGCGCCGGAGCGATCGTGTTGATCGCCGTCATATAGGGATAATTCCAGGGGGCGACGACGAAGACGACACCATGGGCTTCGCG
The DNA here is from genome assembly GCF_056394605.1 of Rhizobium sp. 10N427. NCBI lineage: Bacteria > Pseudomonadati > Pseudomonadota > Alphaproteobacteria > Hyphomicrobiales > Rhizobiaceae > Rhizobium > Rhizobium sp. 10N427. The sequence continues at coordinate 377,118 of NZ_JBFTID010000002.1, forward strand.
CTCGATGCGGCGCTCGAACTTGTCGCTCTCTTCGACGACGAGCGGCGCCAGCGCTTCGGCAGCGATCGAGGCCACGTAATTGGAGCGCTCGTTGAAGCCCTTGTACTCGCCGCCATAACGGATCGGACGGCCCATCTGCCAGGCGATCTCGGGCACGACGACGTCCGACATCTCATTGAGACGCGCGACACCCTTCAGCACCAGCTGAACGCGATCTTCGAGCGGACGCTTCGCCCAGGCCTTCTGCGCCTTGCGCGCACGGGCCACGGCTTCCTTCGCCGCTTCCAGCGGCAGCGCCGGACGCTCGGCGTAAACCGATCCGTCCACGGGTGATATGCATTGGATCATTGCCATGATCTTCATCCTATGTTTTTAGCGACCTATGGCGGACGCAGCCACCACCATCTCCGGATATATGGAGATCATGAGGCGCTTATTGCATCCGCCTTCGATACGCCTCTTATGCTCTCTCGAAACCGCGCGCCACTTCCCAGTCGGTGATGCGACGATCGTATTCTTCCTGCTCCCATTCGGCAGCGCGCGTGTAGTGGTCGATGACATCATCGCCGAAGGCACTACGCAGCATCTTCGACTTGGTCATGGCAACCGTCGCAGCGCGCAACGTCCGCGGGATTTCGCGCACCTTGCGGGCACCATAGGCATCTCCCACGAAGGGCGCTTCGAGTTCAAGCTTGTTCTCGATGCCGTCGATGCCTGCGGCAATCAGCGCCGCGAAGGCCAGATAGGGATTGAGGTCGGAGCCGCCGACACGGCATTCGATGCGGATCGCCTTGCTGCCATCGCCGCAGAGGCGGTAGCCGGCGGTGCGGTTGTCCTTGCTCCAGATCGCCTTGGTCGGCGCGAAGGTGCCGGCCATGAAGCGCTTGTAAGAATTGATATAGGGCGCCAGGAAATAGGTGATCTCGCTCGCATGCGCGAGAAGACCGGCGACATAGTTTTCCATCAGCGGCGACATGCCGTATCTGCCCTTCTCGTCGAAGAACAGCGCCTTCTTGCCATCGAGGCTCCAGAGCGACTGGTGGATATGCGACGAGCTGCCCGCAGCGTTGTAATGCCACTTGGCAAGGAAGGTGATGGCCTTGCCCTTCGACCAGGCGATTTCCTTGCAGCCGTTCTTGATGATCGTATGGCGGTCGGCCATCGTCAAAGCTTCGGCATAGCGAACGTTAATCTCTTCCTGTCCGGCGGAAGCCTCGCCCTTCGAGTTTTCGACGGGGATTTCGGCGCCCTGCAGACCGGTGCGGATCGCCCGCATTACCTCTTCTTCCTTGGTGGTCTGGAAGATGTGGTAGTCCTCGTTATAGGCGCTGGCGAGCTTCAGGTTGCGATAGCCCGCGGCGTGAGCCGACTCGTAGGTCTGGTCGAAAAGGAAGAATTCGAGCTCGGATGCCATGAACGGCTTCATGCCCATCGCTTCCAGACGCTTCACCTGCTTCTTCAGGATGGCGCGCGGCGAATGTGCAACTTCCTCATGCGTATGATGATCGAGCAGATCGCAGAGCACCAGGGCCGTGCCTTCGAGCCACGGAATGCGCCGCAGCGTCGAGAGGTCCGGCTTCATCGTATAGTCGCCGTAGCCCTTCTCCCAGCTGGTCGCCTTGTAGCCGGAGACGGTTTCCATCTCCATGTCGGTGGCGACGAGATAGTTGCAGCTGTGAGTTTCCTTCCAGGCGCTGTCGAGAAAATACTCAGCCTGGAAGCGCTTGCCCATCAAGCGGCCCTGCATGTCGATCTGGCACGCCAGAACGGTATCGATGCGGCCCTCGGCCACGTCCTTCTTGAGATCGTCGAGAGTGTAGCTGGTGGTCATGATTTACCCGCCTGAATTTTTGATTTTGCGATTTCGGAACAACGAAAGGGCATGCAGCGGCGAGACGAAGCCCGCCTGATGCTTTTTCATTGAACCGGGGATGGGGCCGCGTGCGCCGCGGCCCCGCCATTCGAGAGGGAAGCCTCTAGGCTCTAGTGTTCGCCCACGGCCTTTTCGGCAGCAGCGATTTCCGCCTGACGGCGTGCCACTTCGTCGCCGATCGGCGGGCCCTTGAAGCGGCGCTTCTCGAAGCCGAACCAGACGATGCCGGCCAGGACAAGGAAGCCGACCGTGACGTAGAGAGCCGGACCGTTCGGCGGCTGAACACCGAGAACGAAGATCAGGATCATCGCCAGGACCGTCAGCACCGCGAACAGCTTGAAGGCGCCCTCGCCGATGTTCCACGGGCCCATCTTGTCCCACTTCGACGTACCCCAGGCGAAGAGGCCGAGCGTGATCGGGATCGCGAAGGAGAAGAACAGGAAGATGACCGTGCACGAGACGACGATCGTATAGACCGGCGTATCGCCGATCGAGACGAGCGAAGAGCCCCAGACGAACAGGACCGAGAGGATCGAACCCGTCCAGATCGCAGCAACCGGCGTACGGTATTTCGGGCTGACCTTGGCAAGTGCCTTGGAAGCCGGAAGACCGCCGTCACGCGAGAAGGCGAAGATCATGCGCGACACCGAGGTGACGGTCGCAAGGCCGCACAGCCACTGGCTGACCAGAATTGCGAAGTAGAGGATATCCTTGACGACAGGATTAACCTGCGCGTCCATCGCCCAGAAGAACACGTTCCAGCCCTGCTTTGCGGCATCGTCCATGTTCGGCAGCATGAGGACGAACGAGCATAGCATGATGTAGCCGAAGAGGGCCGACCACAGCACCGATGAAACCATGCCGCGCGGCACGGAATGCGCTGCCTTGACGGTTTCTTCGGACGTATGCGCCGAAGCGTCATAGCCGGTGATCGTGTAGATCGGCAGCAGCAGACCGAGCAGGAACACCCAGGTGCCCGATGTCGCCGGCCAGACATTGCCGCCAGCTTCGCCGGAATAGTTGGCGAAGGTGAAGAGCCGGCCGATTTCATAGGACGGAGCCGCAAAAAGGCAGACGGCCGAAAGCACGATGGCCGTTGCGAAGATCAGATAGCCCGAGAAGTCCGTGAGCTTGGCGGTGAGGCCGATACCCATGTGGTTCACGAGAGCCTGTGCGCCGGTGATGATGATCAGGAAGACGATACGCACGACAGTCGTATCGGTCAGGCCGAAATAGCTGGTGCCGAAGGAACCCATGAAGAAGTAATAGGTACCGACATTGATGGCGCCGAGAACGGTGACCAGACCGAGCAGGTTGAACCAGGCGGTCAGCCAGCCGGTGAAGCGGTTGCCGAGGATCGACCCCCAGTGATAGAGGCCGCCGGCCGTCGGATAGGCAGAGCTGATCTGCGCCATCGCCACGGCGAAGACGAGCGAGACGAAGCAACCGATCGGCCAGCCGATGCCGATTGCCGCGCCACCGGCACCTGCCGTTGCCTGAGCCAGCGAATTGATGCCGCCGGAGAGAATGCAAATGATCGAAAACGAGACTGCGAAGTTCGAGAACGAGCTCATGCGCCGTTCAAGTTCTTGGGCATAGCCCATGGAATGCAGGACACTCATGTCCTGCTTCTTATCCAGATCGGTATAGTCAGACATGACTTCCCCCTGTTCCCGATCGGCCGCGGGATTGCGGTCGATCTTGTGCCAAATTGCCCGTGGCATTTGCCATCGGGCGGTCCGCAGCAAAGCTGCTCCCTGGGGCCTTTTTCTTTTTAGGGTGAGCCTTCCAGACATTGCTGGAGAAGCCCTGAGAGATAGTCGGCCATGACCCCTTGGCCGGCATCGTCCTTGATGAGGTCGTTTCGGACCTCGATCATTACATTGCGGAACCCGTTGGAAACCCCGTGCAGGATCAGCGTATGCGTCACGCCGTCTTGAGGGCCGTAGGGCTCGTTGCGTTCTGTCTTGTAGAGCGGCGCATCGGCCGCAGCCGTCAGCATCTTGTCCGCGAGGCGGCTGTCGGCATCGTGCAGGATACCGAGCTCGACTGCACGCGGCTTGCCGTTGAAAACAGGCGTAAAGCTGTGGATTGTGACGACGACGGTCTCCTGCCCCCTCGCCTTTCGCTCCGCGATCAGCCTGCGCACGGCATCGTGAAAAGGAATGTACAGCGCTTCGGTGCGAGCCTTGCGCTCTTCCGCGCCGAGATTCTGGTTGCCCGGAATGGGATAGATCTCGCTCTTCTCCGGCATCGCGCCCGGCGCTTCCGGCGGGCGGTTGCAATCGTAGATCAGGCGGGAAAAACGCTGCGAGACGAGCGTGGCGTCAAGTGCGGCGGAAATACCGCTCGCAACCGCCAAAGCCCCCGGATCCCAGGCGATGTGGCTCTCCCGCGCATCCTTCGAAAGGCCGAGATCGCCATAGCGTTCAGGCAGCGTTCGCGACGCATGCTCGCAGATGATCAGCAGCGCGCTCTTGCCGTCGCGCCGCTCGATGCTGACGCAACTTCCTTCTGCTTCGCTTAGCACCTTCAGTTCAGTGAGCACGGGGGCAACGCCTCGCCAGATGGCTTTATAAAAAATTAATAAGAAAAGAATTCTTCAGGTTCTCCACACTGTCAAGCGCATCCTGAAAATTTCTTTTCATGACAGTAGTTGACATGGATTGTGACAGCGTTGTTAACTTTGAGTGGGAAAGTGGCACCTGACGCAAAGGGAAAGCGTCGGGATCAAAACAAGCCATTCCCGGGGAGCATGATCGAGTGAACGCCGCGTCGAAGACGGTCTCGGACGTCATCCACTCGCATTTCGACGCGCTGACGCGCGCCGAGAAGCAATTGGCTGAAAGTCTGCTGGACAACTACCCAGTCTCCGGGCTGGGCAGCATCACCACCATTGCGGAAAATGCCGGCGTCTCGACGCCGACGGTGGTGCGCATGGTGCAGAAGCTCGGCTTCAAAGGCTATCCGGATTTCCAGGCGCATTTGCATCAGGAGGTCGAAGCGACGATCTCCAACCCGATCGCCAAGCACGACCGCTGGGCCTCGAATGCCCCGGGCACGCATATTCTCAACCGCTTCGCCGATGCCATAATCGGCAACCTGCGCCAAACGCTGACTGATCTCGACACGGCAACCTTCGAGAACGTCGCGTCGCTGCTGTCTGACCGCAAGCGCGGCCTCTATTTCGTCGGCGGCCGCATCACCGGCGCGCTGGCCGAGTACTTTTTCACTCACATGCAGGTCATCCGGCCGAACACCGCCCTGCTCTCCTCGAATTCGTCGAGCTGGCCGCAATACGTGCTCAACATGAATGCCGGCGACCTGCTGATCATCTTCGATATCCGCCGCTACGAGCAGGAGATGGTGAGCCTGGCGCAGGCCGCCCGCAAGCGCGGCGCCGACATCATCGTCTTCACCGACCAATGGGGTTCGCCCGCCGCCAAGCTCGCAAGGCACGCGTTCCGCGTCCAGATCGAGGCACCGTCGGCCTGGGATTCCTCGGTCGTCACGCTTTTCATCGTCGAGGCCCTGATCGAAGCCGTCCAGAGCTCGACATGGGACGAAACGAAGGAGCGCATGAAAACGCTGGAGGGCCTGTTTGAACAGACCAGGCTCTTCCGCAAGCTGGGTTGAGAGGGAAAGGGGCAAGACTAAACGAAATCAATGAGGGCGTAGATAAAATAGAATAGCGCGTCGCAAACAAGACAGCGGCCGCAAGCACCTGCAATCATAAGAAAAATTAACGTCACGCGGCTGTCATACAAGCTTCATGCAACGTCAGTAACAGCTTCGCCAGACCACTGAAAACCGAAGGAGAACAACAGTGATCTCTAACATTTCTCGACTGCTTTCGCTTTCTACTGCGATCGTCGTAGCTTCGACTGCGATTGCCGCGGCTGAACCGAGCGCCGACCTCATCGCTGCCGCCAAGAAGGAAGGCACGCTGACGACCATCGCTCTCCCGCACAACTGGTGCGGCTACGGCGACGTCATCGCAGGCTTCAAGGCCAAGTATGGCATCGAAGTCAACGAACTGAACCCGGACGCTGGTTCGGGCGACGAAATCGAAGCCATCAAGGCCAACAAGGGCAACACTGGCCCGCAGGCTCCTGACGTCATCGACGTCGGTCTCTCCTTCGGCCCGTCTGCCAAGGCCGATGGCCTGATCCAGCCCTACAAGGTCTCCACCTGGGATTCCATTCCGGACTCCGCAAAGGACGCTGACGGCTACTGGTACGGCGATTACTACGGCGTTCTCTCGTTCGTCGTGAACACCGACATCGTCAAGAACGTCCCGAAGGATTGGGCCGACCTGAAGAAGCCGGAATACGCCAACTCGGTTTCGCTCGCTGGTGACCCGCGCGCTTCGAACCAGGCTGTTCAGGCCGTCTACGCTGCTGGCCTCGCTGCCGGCGAAAAGGACGCAACGAAGGCTGGTGAAGCAGGTCTCTCCTACTTCGCAGAACTCAACAAGGCCGGCAACCTAGTTCCGGTTATCGGCAAGTCCGCTTCGCTCGCTCAGGGCTCGACCCCGATCGTCGTCGCATGGGACTACAACGGTCTCTCCTGGCGCGACAGCCTGAACGGCAACCCGCCGGTTGAAGTCGTCGTTCCGACCTCCGGCGTTGTCGCCGGCGTTTACGTTCAGGCGATCTCGGCTTTCGCTCCGCACCCGAACGCTGCCAAGCTCTGGATGGAATACCTCTATTCGGACGAAGGTCAGCTCGGCTGGCTGAAGGGCTATTGCCACCCGATCCGCTTCAACGACCTCGCCGAAAAGGGCAAGGTTCCGAAGGAACTGCTCGACAAGCTGCCGCCGGCTGAAGGCTATGCGAAGGCCGTCTTCCCGACGCTCGACGAGCAGGACAAGGGCAAGGCTGCTATCACCACGAAGTGGGATAGCATCGTCGGCGCCAACGTTCAGTAATATCTGCCACGCCTCCCCGCCCATCCGGCGGGGAGGCTCTTTTTCACCTCGACGCCCCCGGATAGCTTCCATGAGCACTGTGACTGCGCCTGTGGCAAGCACTGCCCCATTCTTCAACCGCGATCGCGTGGTGGATTGGCTCGGCATTGCGCCCTTCATCATCTTCGCGCTGCTGTTTTTGATCATCCCGACGCTCTATCTGGTCATCGGCGCCTTTTTCACTCCGAATGGCCAGTTCACGCTGAAGAACATCTCGGATCTCTTCACGCCCTCGATCATGAACGCCTACTGGATCAGTATCCGGGTTTCCGTCGCATCGGCTCTCGGCGGCGCGCTCATCGGTTTCTTCCTTGCCTGGGCCGTGGTGCTCGGCGGCCTGCCCTCCTGGGTGCGCGGCACGCTGCTGACCTTCTCGGGCGTTGCCTCCAATTTCGCCGGTATCCCGCTCGCCTTCTCGTTCCTGGCGACGCTCGGCCGCACCGGCCTTGTCACCATCTTCCTGCGTGACTGGTTCGGCTTCAATCTCTACGGCACGGGCTTCAACCTTCTGTCCTTTTTCGGCCTGACCATCACCTATATGTATTTCCAGATCCCGCTGATGGTGCTGATCCTGACGCCAGCCCTCGACGGCATGAAGAAGGAATGGCGCGAGGCCTCCGAAATTCTCGGCGCCACCAATCGCCAGTACTGGACGATGGTCGCCCTGCCGATCCTGTGGCCGAGCCTGCTCGGCACCACGCTGCTCTTGTTCGCCAACGCCTTCGGCGCCATCGCCACAGCCTACGCGCTGACCGGCTCCTCGCTCAACATCGTGCCGATCCTGCTCTACGCGCAGATCCGCGGCGACGTGCTGCACAACGCCAACCTCGGCTACGCGATCGCGCTCGGCATGATCGTCATCACCGGTGTGTCGAACGTTCTTTATCTCATGCTGCGCATGCGCGCTGAACGGTGGCAGAAATGAAGGGTTCTCGTATCGGCGCCTGGTTCGCCATCATCATTGGTGCGACCTACTTCATCGTTCCGCTTCTCGGCACGCTCGAGTTCTCGCTGCGCATGCGCCGCGACGGCTACAGCTTCGATGCCTACAAGTCGGTCTTCTCCGATGCCCAGTTCCAGCAGACCTTCGGCTATTCGATGCTGATGGCGCTGATGACCATCATCTTCGGCATGCTGCTCGTCGTGCCGACGGCCTATTGGGTTCGCCTGCGCGTACCGCAGATGCGCCAGATCATCGAGTTCATCACGCTGCTGCCGCTGGTCATCCCGGCGATCGTCATCGTCTTCGGCTATCTGCGCCTGTATAACTCCTCGTCGATCCTGCCGCTGACCGGCTCGACCATGGGGACCAACGTGCTGCTGGTCTTCGCCTACATCACGCTGTCGCTGCCTTACATGTACCGCTCGGTCGATACGGCGATGCGCGCCATCGATGTGCGGACGCTGACGGAAGCCGCCGAAAGCCTCGGCGCCAAGTGGCCGACGATCATGTTCAAGTGCATCTTCCCGAACGTCATGAGCGGTGTGCTCTCGGGCGCCTTCATCACGCTGGCGATCGTCATGGGCGAATTCACCTTTGCCGCCCTGCTGAACCGTCCGGCCTTCGGTCCCTACCTGCAGCTCGTCGGTGCCAACAAGGCGTATGAGCCGTCGGCGCTCGCTGTGATCGCCTTCTCCATCACCTGGCTCAGCATGGGCTTGCTCAATCTCGTCTCCCGCTTCGGCAAAGCCCGTCCGGCCAAGGCTTAAGGTATCCGTCTCATGTCATTTCTCACGCTGACCAACATTCAGAAGTCCTTCGGCCAGGTTCAGGTCGTCAAGAACTTCAACATGAATATCGAGAAGGGAGAGTTCGTCTCCTTCCTCGGCCCATCGGGCTGTGGCAAGACCACCATCCTGCGTATGATCGCCGGTTTCGAAACGCCGACCGGCGGCTCGCTGACGATCAACGGCAAGGACCAGAGCCCGCTGAAGCCGAACCAGCGCAATATCGGCATGGTGTTCCAGGCCTACGCGCTGTTCCCGAACATGACGGTGCACGACAACGTCGCCTTCGGCATGAAGGTTGCAGGCAAGCCGAAGGCCGAGATCGACGCGCGCGTCAAGGAAATGCTCGGCCTGATCCGCCTCGACCACCTGGCGGAGCGCTACCCCTACCAGATGTCGGGCGGCCAGCAGCAGCGCGTGGCTCTCGCCCGCGCGCTCGCCGTCAAGCCGCAGGTCCTGCTTCTCGACGAACCGCTCTCGGCTCTCGACGCCAAGATCCGCGTATCGCTGCGCGAAGAAATCCGCGCCATCCAGCGCCAGCTCGGCATCACCACCGTCTTCGTCACCCATGACCAGGAAGAGGCGCTGTCGATCTCCGACCGCATCGTCGTCATGAACGCCGGCAAGGCTGACCAGATCGGCACGCCTTTCGAGATCTACAACACGCCGTCGACCCGCTTCGTCGCCTCGTTCGTCGGCACGCTGAACCTGATCGAAGCGAAGGTCGTCGACCCCGCTGCCAACCGCATCCAGATCGGCGATCAGGGCGTGACGCTGAAGCAGTCGGTGCAGACCTACAAGGCTGGCGATACCGTACAGCTGGCGCTGCGCCCGGAAGCCGGATCGCTGGCCGAAGGCGTCAAGAGCGACACGGCGCTGACCGGCGAAGTCGTCTCCGCCCACTTCCTGGGCTCGGTCATCCGCACCCGCATGAATGTCGGCGGCAACATCATTTCCTTCGACATGTTCAACAACCCGGGCGTCACCCCGCCCCAGTCGGGCGAAAGCGTCACGCTGCGCTTCATGGCGGCGGATCTTCTCGTCATCCGCGACTGACCGGACAGCATACCCTCCTGCCAGGCGCCGCTCACCGCGGCGCCTTTTTTCTTTGTGCAGTTTCCGCGATGCACGGCGGGCATTCCATCGGCCGGCGCAAAAAGGGCGGCATTGCCAAGCAACACCGCCCTTTGTTTTTAAATTCGTCGGCCCGGAGAAGGGCGGCTGCCTCCCTCACCCCGTCAAACCCTACCGGATCGCCTGATCGTTCCCATCAAACCGGTGCATATGCCCCCGGTCCGGCGTCGCGTAGACGATCTCATCAGGAGCATACTGATGCTCGCCGAAAAGCCGCGCCGTCAGCAGCCCGCATTGATCGGACTCCAGATAGACGATCGTGTCAGCACCGAGATGCTCGACATGGACGATCTTCGCGTTCCAGGTGCCGCTGTCGCGCGACAGCGTCAGATGCTCGGGACGCACGCCGATGGTCTTGGCTTCCGTGTCACCGAGCTTGTCCGCGGCAATGAAGTTCATCATCGGCGAGCCGATGAAGCCGGCGACGAAGACATTAGCCGGGCGGTTATAGAGCTCCATCGGCGAACCGACCTGCTCGATCGCGCCGGCATTCAGGACGACGATCTTGTCGGCCAGCGTCATCGCTTCGACCTGGTCGTGGGTGACGTAGATCATCGTCGCCTTCAGCTGACGATGCAGCTTGGCGATCTCCAGACGCGTCTGGACACGCAAGGCGGCATCGAGGTTCGACAGCGGTTCGTCGAAGAGGAAGAGTTCAGGCTCGCGCACGATGGCTCGGCCGATGGCCACACGCTGGCGCTGGCCGCCGGAGAGCTCGGCCGGGCGGCGGGCGAGATAGGGCGCCAGCGACAGCATGCCGGAGGCCTCCGTCACCCGCTTCTCGATCTCGTCCTTCGGCTTGCCCGCCTGCTTCAGGCCGAGGCCCATGTTATCCTTGACGGTCAGGTGCGGATAGAGCGCGTAGGACTGGAACACCATGGCGATACCGCGCTTGGCAGGCGGCGTCAGCGTCTCGTCGCGGCCGTTGATCAGCACCGAGCCAGATGTGACGTCCTCCAGACCGGCGATGCTGCGCAGCAGGGTCGATTTCCCGCAGCCCGACGGGCCGACGAAAATGACGAACTCGCCGTCCTGCACCTCAAGGTCGATGCCCTTCAGCACCTCGTGCGTGCCGTAGGTCTTGCGGATGGATTTCAGTTGAAGCGATCCCAAGGGTCGAATTCCTTACAGTTTGACCGGCTGGCCGGTGCGTACGCTCTCGTCGGCGGCAAGGCAGATGCGCAGCGAAGCCACCGCATCGCCCATATGCCTGTTAAGGTCGATATCCTCGCGGATGGCCTTCAGCATGAAGGCCTGCTCGAAATCGCAGAGTTCCTGATGGCCGGGCTCGCCCGCCATCGTCATGTCCTGATCCGGCGTGATGAACTTGCCGTCAGGCCCGGTCTCGGCGTTGTGAAGGCGGATGACGGATGTCTTCGTGTGCGTGTCGATATCGTCGGACTTGGCGTTCGGATCCATGACGATCGAGACCGCGCCGTTCGGCGACATCACGTCCTTCACGAAGAAGGCTGTCTCCGAAATCATCGGCCCCCAGCCGGCTTCGTACCAGCCGACCGAACCGTCTTCGAACAGCACCTGCAGCTGGCCGTAGTTATACATGTCAGGCGCGATCTCGTTGGAGAGGCGTAGGCCCATGCCGCGCACTTCGACCGGCTTGGCGTCGGTGATCTGGCACATGACGTCGACATAATGCACGCCGCAATCGACGATCGGCGATGTCGTCTGCATCAGCGACTTATGGGTTTCCCAGGTCGGGCCGCTGGACTGCTGATTGAGGTTCATGCGGAACACATAGGGGCCGCCGAGCCTGCGCGCTTCCTCGATCAGCTTGATCCAGGACGGGTGATGGCGAAGGATGTAGCCGATGACAAGCTTGCGCCCGGCCTTCTTCGCAGCCGCCACGACGCGCTCGGCGTCGGCAACGGTGGTCGCCAGCGGCTTTTCGACGAAGACGTCGCAGCCCGCCTCGAATGCCGCAACGGCGTAGTCGGCATGGCTGTCGGAATAGGTGCAGACGGCGCAGAGATCAGGCTTCAGCTCGGCAAGGGCCGCATAAAAATCCGGATGGATCTTGTAGCCTGAAAGAGCCGGATCGAGCTTCGGCGCCGAGCGGTTGACGAGGCCGACGATCTCATAGCCGGGGTTGTTGTGATAGGCGAGCGCGTGGCTGCGGCCCATATTGCCGAGACCGGCAACGAGGACGCGGACGGGCTTTTGTGAACTGATCATTTCACTGCTCCGGAAGTGATGCCGCGGATCAGCTGCCGCGAGAAGATGACGTAGAGAACGAGGATCGGCAGGATCGCCAGCGACAGTGCCGCCAGAACCGCATTCCAGTTGGTGACGAACTGGCCGATGAAGATCTGCGAACCCAGCGTCACGGTCTTGGTGGCTTCGGCCGGCGCCAGGATCAGCGGGAACCAGAGATCGTTCCAGATCGGGATCATGGTGAAGACGGCAACCGTCGCCATGGCTGGGCGCACCAGCGGCAGCACCAGGCGGAAGAAGATCGCATATTCCGAGAGACCGTCGATACGCCCGGCATTCTTCAGATCGTCGGAGACTGTGCGCATGAACTCAGAGAGAATGAAGATCGCGAGCGGAATGCCTTGCGCCGTATAGACGAGAACAAGCGCCGTCAGCGTGTTGACGAGACCGGCAGCGACCATGCCTTGCAGGATGGCGACCGTGCCGAGGCGGATCGGGATCATGATGCCGATCGCCATGTAGAGGCCAACGAGCGTATTGCCCCTGAAGCGGTATTCCGACAGTGCGAAAGCGGCCATTGCGCCGAACAGCAGCACCAGGAAGATCGCCACCACCGTGACGATAAAGCTGTTCTGGAAGTAGAGCGCGAAATCGCCCTGCCCCAGCACCGTCTGATAGCCGACAAGGCTGAAGGTCGATGGCGTCGGGATCTGCAGCGGCGAGCGGAAGATCGCGTTGCGATCCTTGAACGAGTTGATGATCGTCAGGAACACCGGGAAGATGGCAATCAGCGTGTAGCCGAGGAGCGCCAGGTGAACGAGCCCGGTGCGCAGAGGAGACGTGCGTGCTTTGTTGGACATGTCGCGCCCCTCAGAACTGATACCGGCGCATGCGCCGCTGGATGGCAAAGAGATAGAAGGAGACGCCGGCAAGAATGATGACGAACATCACGGTAGCGATCGTCGCCCCCATCGAGCGGTCGCCGAGTTGCAGCTGGAAACCGAAGAAGGTGCGGTAGAGCAGCGTGCCCAGGATATCGGTCGACATGTCAGGCCCCGCGAGAGCGCCCTGCACGGTATAGACAAGGTCAAAGGCGTTGAAATTGCCGACGAAAGTCAGGATCGAAATGATGCCGATGGCAGGCAGGATGAGCGGCAGCTTGATCTTCCAGAACTGCGCCCAGCCGGTAATGCCGTCGCATTCGGCAGCCTCGATCACCTCTTCGGGGATCGACAGCAGCGCCGCGTAGATCAACATCATCGGTATGCCGATATACTGCCAGTTGGAAATCAGCGACACGGCGATCAGCGCCGGACCGGACTGGCCGAGCCAGGGCGCGAAGAGGCCCTTCAGCCCGACGAGGCCCATCAGCCAGGGCGCAACGCCCCAGATCGGCGACAGGATCAGCTTCCAGATGAAGCCGACGATGACGAAGGACAGCAGCGTCGGCAGGAACATGGCGGTGCGGTAGAAGGCCACGAACCGCAGCCGCGGCGTCGACAGCAGGGCCGCCAGCGCAATGCCGATCGGGTTCTGCACGCACATATGGATGACGAAGAAGATCAGGTTGTTGACCAGCGCGTTCCAGAAGTCGTGCGCCCAGCGCGCGTCACCGAACAGCACCTTGTAGTTCGCCAGCCCAACGAAGGCCGGCTGACCGTCAACGAGATTGTAGAACGAAAGCCTGAGCGTTTCGATCAGCGGCAGGATCATGATCGCCGAATAGACGACGAATGCCGGAAAGAGAAAGACGCCGATATGCCAGCGTATGGGGCGCTTGATCGGGGTGATGTCTGCCGATGTCTGGTCGGTCACGGTTTGCTCCGAGGTCAACGTCTCCCTCATTCCTGTGCTTGTCACAGGAATCCAGTGGCGCCGCGTCTGCGGCGCCGGAGACTCTTTTCACGCGAAAGACTTCGCGTGGCTGGATTCCTGTGACAAGCACAGGAATGAGGGTGGCAAAAGGGTTGCCACCCCCAATATCTGTCAGGCGTTACTTGCCAGGCTTGTACCAGCTGTCGAGGCCCTTCTGGAGCTTCTCGCCGGCGACGGCAGGCGTGTCGGTGCCGTTGATGACGTTGGCCGATTCAACCCAGGTCTCGTTTTCGAGGTTCGGGGTGCCGCGCGACAGGATCTGGTAGGTCGAGCGGACGGTCGACTTGTACGGGCCGCGCCAGGAAACGAATTCCTGAGCCAGCGGATCGCTCATCTTCACAGGGTTGGAGTTCAGGCTGAAGAAGCCCGGCAGCGAGTTCGCGTAGATGTCGGCGAATTCGCTCGAAGCAACCCACGACAGGAATTTCTTGGCTTCTTCGGCATGGGCGCTCTTGGCGTTCAGGGCAACGCCGATATCCGGATGGTCGGAGATGTAGCCCTGATCGCCAGCCTTCGGAACCGGCGGCGGGAATGCGCCCATCTTGAACTGTGCCTGCGTGTTGAACAGCGCGATTTCCCACGAACCGGCAGGATAGATCGCTGCGCGGCCGAGCGTGAAGAGGTTCTGGCTGTCCGAGTAGGTCTGCGCTTCGAAGCCGTCGCCGAGGTAAGGCTTCCACTTGGCAAGCTCTTCGTAAGGCTTGACCCAGTCGGCATCCGTCAGCTTCTGCTTGCCGGAGATCAGAGCGGCGCGGCCGTCTTCACCCTTCCAGTAGTTCGGACCGATGTTCTGGTAGCCCATGGTCGCGGCTTCCCAGAGATCCTTCGTGCCCATGGCGAGCGGGATATAGGTGCCGTCAGCCTTGATCTTGTCGAGGGCTGCGAAGAACTCGTCTTCCGTCTTCGGGATCGAGATGCCGAGCTTGTCGAAGGCATCCTTGTTGTAGATGAAGCCGTGGATAACGGATGCCATCGGCACGCAGAAGCTCGACTTGCCGTCGTCGGTGGACCAGGCAGCCTTGGCGACCGGCGTGAAGTTCTCCATGCCCGGCAGGCTCGTCAGGTCGGCAAGCTGCTTCTTGTTGAAGAGCTCGAGCGAAGCATCGAACGGACGGCAGGTGATGATGTCGCCAGCGGAACCGGCATCGAGCTTGGCGTTCAGCGAAGCATTGTATTCAGTCGGGGCGGTCGGCGAGAAGACGATCTTGATGCCCGGGTTCTTGGCTTCGAAAGCCGGGATGATCTTTTCCTGCCAGATCTGCAGGTCGTCGTTACGCCAGCTTTCAACCGTCAGCGTCACGTCGGCGCCATAGGCAAAACCGGCCGACGTCAGCAGGCTCGACGCCAGCAGGAAGCTTTTCAGAGCAGTGTTTTTCATTTCCCTCTCCTGTTTTTAAGCGCCATCAGGCGCGTCTTTGGTTCTGAAACAAGCAATCGGAGTGTCTGAGGAAACACCCAACGCCCCTTTGGAGGATCGCCAGGGCTGGCGGTCCCTTAAGCTCGAACCGGCATGAAGGCTTGAAGCCTCCGGGCCGGACTGCACCTCCCATACACAAGCGGGGCGCGGTGTTTTCATAAGGAAAAAGCTGATGATGACGGGCCGGCGGATTGCCTGAACGGGCAGTTACGCGTCAAACCCAATCACCTTCAGGAGCGTCCCGGCATTTGATTTTGGCGCCGGTGTAAATTTGCCCCTGTTTGCTGTTCCCTTTTTCAGAATTAAGGCCAAAAAAATACCAATTGTCCAGCCGAATTTAACTTTTGGCGGTCCGAATTTTCATAAAAAATTTTTATCATTGAATATCAACATGATAGAAATATGAAATTTCAAAGCCAATTTTGCTTGGTAAATGGTATTTTTTTGGTATGGTAATAAAAAAACGACGGGAACAGCGTTATCCGGGGGTCCGATGACGGAACTGGCAATCGGCATTGATGGCGGCGGGTCAAGCTGCCGCGCCGCGGTCGCAGACCGGAGCGGCAAGATTCTGGGCCGCGGCACCGCAGGCCCCGCCAATATCCTGTCCAATCTCCAGGGTTCCCTGGAAAACATCATTCTCGCCGCGAAAGAAGCATTGCGCGATGCCGCATTGCCGCCTGAAACCGTTTCCAGCGTCTCCGCCGTCGTCGGCGTGGCAGGCGCCAATGTCGGCAACTACAGCAGCCGTATCGAAAAGGCCCTTCCCTTTGCCGATGGCAAGGTTGTGACCGATGCCTTGATCGCGCTGCAGGGCGCACTCGGTGATTCCGACGGTGTCATCGGCGCCTTCGGCACCGGCTCCGTCTACAATGCGCGGCGCCACGGCACGATCAGCGGCATCGGCGGCTGGGGCTTCATCGTCGGCGACCAGGCAAGCGGCGCCCGCCTCGGCCGCGACCTGCTGGAACGCTCGCTTCTCGCTTATGACAAGGTACGGCGCGGCTCTGCCTTGACCGAAAAGATCATGGCCGAGTTCGAAAACGATCCGGAAAAGCTCGTCGAATTCGCCCATGTCTCCAAGCCCAAGGATTTCGCGCGCTACGCGCCGGTGATCTTCGATCATGCGAACAACAATGACGAAGTCGCAGTTGGCATCGTCAGCGAAGCCGCAGCCGCGATCGGCGAAAATCTCGATGCGCTGATCTGGCCGGAATGCCCGGCGATCTGCCTGCTGGGTGGCCTGGCAAAAGCCTATCGCCCCTGGCTCGCGGAGCGCCATGT
Source organism: Rhizobium sp. 10N427 (assembly GCF_056394605.1). Classification (NCBI taxonomy): domain Bacteria; kingdom Pseudomonadati; phylum Pseudomonadota; class Alphaproteobacteria; order Hyphomicrobiales; family Rhizobiaceae; genus Rhizobium; species Rhizobium sp. 10N427. The sequence continues at coordinate 393,567 of NZ_JBFTID010000002.1, forward strand.
GGCGCTGCTCGCCGAACCGAAAGGCGACGTGCTGCAGGGGGCTGTCGAACTGGCCGTCAAACGCCTTCACATCGAGACGCGGGGGGCGGCATGACCGAAGATCTCTCCGCCATCCTCTCCCCCGAACGCGTCCAGGCCGGCGGCACCGGGCCGCTCTACGTCAAGCTTCGCCGCACGCTGGAAGAGGCCGTTCGCACCGGCACGCTGGGTCACGGCGATGCCCTGCCCCCGGAACGTGACATTGCCGAATTCGCCGCCGTCAGCCGCGTCACCGTCCGCAAGGCGATCGACGATCTCGTCGCCGATGGCCTGCTGGTGCGCCGTCACGGCTCGGGAACCTTCGTCACCAAGCCGGTTTCCAAGGTCGAACAGCGCCTGTCGCAGCTGACCTCGTTTACCGAAGACATGGCGCGGCGCGGCATGACCTCGCGGTCCGAATGGCTGCACAAGGGCATCCACACGCCCTCGCCCGACGAAATGATGATCCTCGGCCTCGGCACCGACATCAAGGTCTCGCGCCTGTCACGCCTGCGCATCGCCGACGACCAGCCGCTGGCGATCGAAAACGCCAGTGTCTCAGGCGAGTTCCTGCCTGATCCCTCTGTCGTCACCGCCTCGCTCTACGCCGAACTCGAACGCCGCCAGGTCCGCCCGACCCGCGCCGTCCAGCGCATCTCGGCCACCAATATGAAGGAAGCCGACGCCCACCTCCTCGGCGTCGCGGTCGGCGCCGCGGGCCTGTCGATCGAGCGTATCTCCTACCTCGCCTCCGGCCGCGCCGTGGAATTCACCCGCTCGCTCTACCGTGGCGACGCCTATGATTTCGTCGCGGAGCTGACGATCGCCTCCTAGTCATAGCGGATCGCATTGAAGAGCCGCTCGCCTGGCGCTATTCCTTGAGATCATGATCACAGGACCCAGAATATCCGTTCTCGACGCGGTTTCCGACCCGGGCAATCCGGCAAAGGCAAACGAAGACCGCTTCGGTCACAACGAAGCCTGCGCCTTCGTCATCGACGGCGCAACGGGTCTCGGCGATCGCCAATATATCGATGCTGATGGCAGTGATGCCGCCTGGATCGCCGCACGCTTCGCGGACGGTTTTCAGCGCGGCATTACGCGCAAGACGGCAATATCGGATATCGCCCGCGCTGTATCCGAGGGCGCCCGCAAGGATTTCACCGACAGACACCCCGGCGCCCCCCGCTATGCCTGGCCGCTCTCCGCCTTCGCCATGATTCATGCGACGGATGAGGCCTTCGACTTCTATGGTCTCGGCGACTCCTGCGTATTCCTGCTTCAAGACGACGGCTCGGCAAGCCTCCACACGGCGATACCGGGTGCCTATGCGCGCGAGCAGGAGCACGCGCGCAGCCACATCGCCCGCACCGGCGGCATCAACAAGGGCGGCGGCGCGCTCGGTGACACCGAGACGCTCGCCGCACTTCGGCGGCATCGCGAAAGCCAGAACACCCCGGGCGGCATCTGGACGCTCGGCCTCGTTTCCGAGGCAGCCGACCATCTTGTCCATGAGCGGCTAACGGTCAAAACCCGGGCGCACGCCGTCATCTGCAGCGACGGCCTGGCCGACCTCGTCGTCCTTTATGCGCGCTACGACGCGGCAAGCCTTGTGCGGACGGCACTCGACAAGGGATTGCGCCCGATGATCGAAGAACTCCGCCAATTAGAACGGGAGATCGACCCCGAAGGACTGCGCTATCCCCGCTTCAAGCAGAGCGACGATACAACGGCGATATTGGCGGAGCTCAGCGCCTAGACCAAAAACAGCATCATTTCAAAACGATAAGGGCGGAAAGTGAATCACTTTCCGCCCTTCTTGATTCAATTTCTGAACTCGCGGCCCTGAGATCAGGCCGCGTCTTCGATCGCGTCGCTGACCTTGGCAGGCACATAGTTCAGCACCGGGCCGAGCCAGCGTTCGACCTCGGTGACCTCCATGCCCTTGCGGGCGGCGTAGTCTTCCACCTGGTCCCGCTCCACCTTGGCGACGCCGAAATAGTAGGAATCGGGGTGGCCGATATAGATGCCTGATACCGAAGAGCCCGGCCACATCGCGTAGCTTTCCGTCAGCGTCACGCCCGCGGTCTTCTCGGCGTCGAGCAGTTCGAACAGCGTCTTCTTCTCGGTATGATCGGGCTGCGCCGGATAGCCGGGCGCCGGGCGGATACCGGCGTACTGCTCCGTGATCAGCTCGTCGTTGGAGAGCGTCTCGTCCTTGGCATAGCCCCAGTACTCGCGGCGAACCTGCTCGTGCATGCGCTCGGCGAAGGCTTCCGCGAAGCGGTCTGCCAGCGCCTTGACGAGGATCGACGAATAGTCGTCGTTCGCCCGCTCGAAGCGTTCGGCAATCGCCACTTCCTCGATACCGGCGGTCACGACGAAACCGCCGACATATTCCTCGATACCGGTTGCTTCGGGCGCGACGAAATCCGACAGCGCTACATTCGGACGGCCGTCCCGCTTCGACAGCTGCTGACGCAGCGTGTAGAAGGTCGCGAGCTCGTGCTTGCGGTCCTCGCCGGTGAAGAGACGGATATCGTCGCCGACGGCATTTGCCGGCCAGAAGCCGATCACCGCCCGCGGCCGGAACCATTTCTCGTCGATGATCTTCTTCAGCATCGCCTGCGCATCGTTCCAGAGAGCCCGTGCCGCCTCGCCCTGCTTCTCGTCCTCGAGAATCGCAGGATAACGGCCGCGCAGTTCCCAGGTCTGGAAGAACGGCGTCCAGTCGATATAGCGGGCGATATCGGCGAGATCGTAGTCTTCGAAAACCTTGGTTCCCAGGAAGCTCGGCTTGGTTGGCTTGTAACCGGTCCAGTCGACCTTGTGAGCATTTTCACGGGCACGCGACAGCGGCAGGCGCACCTTCTCGGCTTCGCTGCGCGCATGCGCGGCCGCGACCTTGGCATATTCGGTGCGGATATCGGCCACGTAGCCGTCCCGGTTGTCAGGTGACAACAGCGACGACACCACGCCGACTGCGCGGCTGGCGTCGGTCACGTAAATCGCCTGACCCTTGTTGTAGCCCGGATGGATCTTCACCGCGGTATGCACACGGCTCGTCGTCGCGCCGCCGATCAGCAGCGGGATCTCGAAACCCTGGCGCTCCATTTCGGCCGCGACATGCACCATCTCGTCGAGTGACGGTGTGATCAGGCCGGAGAGGCCGATGACATCGACCTTCTCGGCCACCGCCGTCTCCAGGATCTTCGTTGCCGGCACCATGACGCCGAGATCGATGATCTCGTAATTGTTGCAGGCGAGCACGACGCCGACGATGTTCTTGCCGATATCGTGCACGTCGCCCTTGACTGTTGCCATCAGGATCTTGCCGGCTGACTTCTGCTCGCTGCCGCCATTCAACCGCTTCTCTTCTTCCATGAAGGGAAGCAGAACGGCGACGGCCTGCTTCATGACGCGGGCGGATTTCACCACCTGCGGCAGGAACATCTTGCCCGATCCGAAGAGATCGCCGACGACATTCATCCCGGCCATCAGCGGGCCCTCGATGACATGCAGCGGACGCGCAGCCTTTAGGCGCGCCTCTTCCGTATCGGCCTCGATATATTCGGCAATGCCGTTGACCAGCGAATGCTCGAGACGCTTCTCGACCGGCCATTCACGCCAGGAAAGATCCTGCACGCGGCCTTCGCGCGCCGCCCCGCCCCGGAATTTCTCGGCCACCTCAAGCAGGCGCTCGGTGCTGTCAGACCGGCGGTTCAGCACCACGTCTTCGCAGGCTTCGCGCAGCTCGGCATCGATGTTGTCATAGACGGCCAGCTGACCGGCATTGACGATGCCCATGTCCATGCCCGCCTGGATGGCGTGGTAGAGGAACACGGCATGCATCGCCTCGCGCACCGGCTCGTTGCCGCGGAACGAGAAGGACAGGTTCGAGACGCCGCCCGAAATATGCACCAGCGGCATTTCCTTGCGGATCGTCCGTGTCGCCTCGATGAAATCGACGCCGTAATTGTTGTGCTCTTCGATACCGGTCGCGACAGCGAAGATATTCGGATCGAAGATGATGTCCTCGGGCGAGAGGCCAGCTTCCTCCGTCAGCAGCTTGTAGGCGCGGCGGCAGATTTCGACCTTGCGATCGTAGCTGTCCGCCTGCCCCGTTTCGTCGAAAGCCATGACGACGACGGCAGCACCGTAGCGATGCAGCAGCTTTGCCTGCGCCAGGAAATTCTCCTCGCCTTCCTTCAGCGAGATCGAATTGACGATCGGCTTGCCCTGAACGCATTTCAGGCCCGACTCGATGATCTGGAACTTCGAGGAGTCGATCATCACAGGCACGCGGGCGATATCCGGCTCGGCGGCGATCAGGTTCAGGAACTCGACCATCGCCTTCTCGGAATCGATCAGGCCTTCGTCCATGTTGATGTCGATGACCTGCGCGCCATTCTCCACCTGGTCGCGCGCCACGTCGAGCGCTGCGGTGTAATCGGCATTGGTGATCAGCTTGCGGAACTTGGCAGAACCCGTGACGTTGGTGCGCTCGCCGACATTGACGAACGGAATGTCCTTGGTGAGCTCGAAGGGCTCGAGGCCCGACAGCGACATGAAGGGGCGATGTTCCGGGATCGGCCGCGGCTTGTACTTGGCAACGGTCTCGGCAATGACGCGGATATGCTCCGGCGTCGAGCCGCAGCAGCCGCCGACGATGTTGACCAGGCCTTCGCGGGCAAAGCCCTCGATCTGCGCCGCCATCAGCTCTGGCGTTTCGTCATACTGGCCGAATTCGTTCGGCAGGCCGGCATTCGGATAGGCGCAGATGAAGGTGTCGGCAACGCCCGACAGCTCCTGCAGATGCGGACGCATGGCGTTGGCGCCGAGCGCGCAGTTGAGACCGATGGTGAACGGATTGGCGTGGCGCACCGAATTCCAGAAAGCCGATGGCGTCTGGCCCGACAGCGTGCGGCCGGAAAGGTCGGTGATCGTGCCGGAGATCATCACCGGCAGACGGATGCCCTTGGCCTCGAAGCGCTCTTCGCAGGCAAAGATCGCGGCCTTGGCATTCAGCGTATCGAAGATCGTTTCGATCAGGATGATGTCGGCGCCGCCGTCGATCAATCCGTCGATCTGTTCGCCATAGGCGATGCGCAGATCGTCGAAGGAAACCGCGCGATAGCCCGGATTGTTGACGTCGGGCGAAATAGAGGCCGTGCGGTTGGTCGGGCCGATGGCACCGGCCACGAAACGGCGGCGTCCGTCTTCGCGCTCGGCGCGGATGGCCGCGCGGCGGACGATCTCGGCACCTTCCTTGTTCAGCGCGTAGACCTCGCCTTCCATCTCGTAATCGGCCTGCGCGATGCGGGTCGAGGAGAAGGTGTTGGTTTCGAGAATGTCGGCGCCGGCCTTGGCATATTTATAATGGATCTCTTCGATCGCATCCGGCTGGCTGAGGATCAGAAGGTCGTTATTGCCCTTCTGATGACACGCGCAGCCGATGAACCGGTCACCGCGGAACTGGTCCTCATCATAGCCGAGCCCCTGGATCTGAGTGCCCATGGCGCCGTCGAGAACGAGGATGCGTTCGCTGGCAGCTTTCTTCAGCGCTGCGAACACTTCACTGCCGTCGCGTTTTACCCCATCGGGGCCAAAAAGATTGTCGAACACGGGCGGACTCCTTGACGTCGCTAATAACAGGGCGATCAAATCACATAAAGATATCTTTATGTCAATATATGCGGCGCGATTCCGCCATTTGCAAGCCCCGGCGGATGACAGACTCGGCGGACCCCTATATAGGCGTTCCGCAAAGCTTTGTGCACGAATTCGGAGGAGTAGCATGGCACTCGCAACTGGCGGCACCGCCCTCGGCAATTGGACGAACCGCGCCTATCACCGGAACTGGCTTCTCGCCCAGGCAAACGGCCTCTTCGACTTCTTCCAGCACAATTCCATCAATCCGAAGGGCGGCTTCTACGATCTCGATGATCAGGGCAAGCCGCTGGATGCCGAAGGACAGGTGCGCAGCATCCACATCGCCGCCCGCTCCGTGCATTGCTTTACCCTCGGCGCGCTGTTAGGCCGCCCCGGCGCATCCGATGCCGTCGACCACGGCATGGATTATCTCTGGAACCACCACCGCGACCGCAAGAACGGCGGCTATTTCTGGTCTTTGGACAACAACGGCCCTGTCGATTCCAACAAGCAGGGCTATGGCCACGCCTTCGTGCTGCTCGCCGCCTCCTCTGCCAAGACCATCGGCCATCCGCTCGCCGACGGCATGATCGCCGATATCACCGAAGTGCTGAACACCCGCTTCTGGGAAACCAAGCACGGCGCCATCGCCGAAGAGTTCACCGCCGACTGGCAGCCGCTCGATGGCGGCAACTACCGCGGCCAGAATTCCAACATGCATCTGACCGAAGCGCTGATGGCCGCCTTCGAGGCAACCAGCGACCGCGAATACCTGACCAAGGCCGAAAGCATCGCCGATCTCGTCATCCGCCGTGCCGCCGGTTCCGTCGGCTGGCGCGTTGCCGAGCATTTCGGCGCCGATTGGCAGCTCGACAAGAATTACTACCACCCGAACGAGATGTTCCGCCCTGCCGGCACCACGCCCGGCCATTCGCTGGAATGGTGCCGCCTCATCCTGCAGCTCTGGGTGCTCGGCGGCAAGAAGCAGGACTGGATGCCGGAAGCCGCACGCGGCCTGTTCTCACAGTCGATCGCACTCGGCTGGGACAACGACAAAGGCGGCTTCTTCTATACGCTCGACTGGGACGACAAGCCCGCCAAGCGCAACAAGCTCTGGTGGCCGGTCTGCGAAGCGGCCGCTGCGGCGCACTTCCTCAACGAGCATCAGCCGAGCGATTTCCACGAGGAAAGCTACCGCAAAGTCTGGAACCTCATCGAGCGCCGCTTCATCGACCACAAGAACGGCGGCTGGCACGAAGAACTGACGGAAGACCTCGTGCCCTCGCACAGCCTCTTCCCCGGCAAGGGCGATATCTATCACGCCCTGCAGGCCTGCCTGATCCCGCTCTTCCCGGCCACCGGCAGCATCACCAAGGGCATCATCGAAGCCGGCGGCAAGATCTGAAAGGCATCTGCCATTCCCGCTCCGGCGGGAATGGCTTTCCGGCATTAGCCAAGCCGGAGCGAATCCAGATCCTTGGCCAGTATCAGCGCCAGCGCCTCGACCGCGAGATTGTGGTCGTCGCGCTGCGGCAGGCCCGAAACGGTCACCGCGCCGATGCAGCCCGTGCCCTTCACATTGATCGGAAAGCTGCCGCCATGGGCGGCGTAATCGGCGCTCGAAAGCCCGTTGGTCTCGATCGTCTTGCCGTCCGATTTCAGCTTCAGGCCAGAGGCATAACTGCTCTTCGAATAGCGGAAGACCATATTGCGCTTGCGCCTCACCCACTGGACGTTGTCAGGGGTGACGCCCGGCAGCGCCGCATAGAACACCGGCATGGAATGCAGCGACACATCGATCGCCACGCCGAGGCCACGCTCTGTCGCCAACTCCTGCAGGAGCTTGCCGAGCTGCCAGGCAGTCGTCAGGTCGAAACTGTCGAAGGCCAGCACCTTTTCCTGCTCGGCAATGCGAACCAGATCGTCCTCGATGGTCATGACAAGCAATCCTCTTCCGATACAAACAATCGGAAGAGAACATCCGCAGGCTGCGGAAAAAAGTAAAGCGAAATCGTAGTGATAGCTGTTGGTGCGGCATCGGCGATAGTGGCTGGCGCGGCATCACGCCGGTGCCGCGTACGAGCTCCTCGTCAATGCGGCATCGTTGCAAGCGACCCGATGATCTCTTCCGGCCGCATCGGCTCGCTGGCGCGCAGCTTAACCTTGCCGTCGCGGTCGATCAGGATCAGCCCGAACTCGCCCGGCTGCGGACCATCGAGATCCTCGCGCAGTTCGTCGGCATCGAGATCGTGCGGATCGTCGAACAGCGGAAACACCCCGCCGCCGGCGACATTGAAAACCTCGATGTCTTCCTCGATGAAGCGCATATGCGCCTTGCGCAGCAGATCGTCCTGCCTGCTGGCGCGGTCGTCCTCGGCATCGGCAAATACCAGGAGAACGCGTTTCTTGCCGGCGAACTGCCTGAGGCATCGCGGCGCCGGCAGTTTATGCGGCGCCGTTCCCATGATTTCCCGTACGAATGATTTCAGCATGATGCCCGTCCTTCCTATCACCATCAACGGCTGGAAGCGTGAGCGGTTCCCGTTGCAGGGATGGGATCGCCGCGTGGCAGCGATCCCGAGCCTTCTGAGGCTATTCGCAGGATTCGCGCGCTGCGCGTCCCTCGATGGCGACGACATCGGTCACGCCATTGGCGAGAAGCCGTTTACGGACGAGAACGCGCATGACGCGCGCCGCCGTCGAAAACGTCATCTGATCGAGCGGCCCCTCGCCTTCCCAAGGCTTGGTGAGCCGTTCGGTGACGGCGCCGACGATATTCCGCGGCACGATGTCATCGCATTCGCGCATGGCTTCGAACACCATGCTGATCGGCAGGACCTTCCCTTCGAAGGTCACGATCGGTTCCGTGAGTTCCGTATCCCATTCTTCGAAGGCATAGAGCGCCTCGCGAAAGAGTTCCTGAAGGGTGAACGGGGCGTGTCCGTTGTGAAGTGGCGGCAAGGCATTCGTCATGTCTGTCTCCTCTTGGCAGGGATGAAGCCATTTCCTCCTCATCGGCCGGGTACAATGCGGAAAACAGAACTCGGGTTCCCTCGCGCGGCCGAATAACACGATCGATTTTATAGTGTAACAGTCGCGTGATAAAGCGATTTATGCCCGGGGCTCTCTGCAAGCGCCTGCCGGAAACAGACAAGCCGTTGATATCGCTCAGGATACCAACGGCCATTTTTTGACACCGGAAAGCGATGTTAGCGCTTACTGCTCAAGCGCGAAGGTGACGTTGACGGTTACATTATAGGTATTTTCGCCGCCCTGAACCGGCACGGAGGAATCGGCGGCCTCCTTCATCATCGCGGCGCGATAGACCGGCTGCGGCATCGGCCGGCCGCTGTTTTCGGTGATTTCGATGATCCGGCCGAGCTTGACGCCGGCCGCCTGCGTCAGCGTCTTCGCCTTCTTCAGCGCCGAGGCGACAGCATCCTTGCGGGCTTCATCGATCACGCCCTCGGGCTTGTCATTGGTGAAGGAAATATCGCCGCCCTGATTGATACCGAGCGTCACCGACTGGTCGATGATGGCGCCGAGCTTGGAGAGATCGCGCACCCGGACCGTGATGCCGTTCGACACCTGGTAGCCGATCAGCTCCGGCTGCTTCGGCTGGCCGTCGCTGCTCTGTGGATAGTTATATTGCGGCTGCACCGAAAAGCCCGATGTCTGCAGGTCCTTCTCGGCGATCCCGCCCTTCTTCAAGGCGGCCAGCACGTCGGCCATCGCCTTGTTGTTCTCGTCGAGCGCCTCGCGCGCCGTCTTCGCCTGCTTGACGACCGAGAGATTGATGACCGCCATATCTGGCGCCACCGAAGACTGCCCGTCCCCCGAAACGGTGATGACCGCCTCGCGCGGTTTCGAATCATCGGCCAAAGCCGCCGCCGTCACCGGCAAAACGGCCGACGCGGTCATCAAAAGGCCGAGCACAAGCTTTGTAGAATTCCGCAGCGCCATGATTCACTCCTTGGTTGTCGCTACCCCTTTCCCTTCTTTGGCGTTTGATTGTGAAGCTATTGCGGCAACGTCTTGTCGCTGCATCCGAATTACGCTAGAGCGAAACCGCTGCGGGGAACCATTGCCCCGAAGCCAGCGCAGGCATCTGCGCAAGGGCCTGTAGCTCAATGGTTAGAGCCGGCGGCTCATAACCGCTTGGTTGGGGGTTCGAGTCCCTCCGGGCCCACCATGTTCTCTCTTTTCCGTTGTCCCGAGAAGACGCTCGATAGCAAGGCCGTCACCACGGCGACGGACGGCCAGGGAAGCCTTCGACGAATTTCTGGCGACGATTGCCCGGGATGGCATCGCCTCGTTCGTCGAGGATAACGACATCTCGGTGCATTGAAGCCCGCCGCACTTTTCTTCGGCAGGCGCCCACTCCCACCTTGCGCCGCAGGAAGGATGCTATAAATCCTGCCTGAGAACGCGACTGCCATTAACTTTAGAATGGGGTCGGGCGGCCGATTGACGTCACGCTGCTGCCACGAGATCACGTGGCCGTTCTTCGGCCCCTCAATAGCCCGCCAGCAAATTCTGCCCGAAATCCGGCTCGACGCCGAGCAACGGTGCCGTCCGCGCGATGATGTCGTGCACCATCGGGGCGGCCGTTTCAGCGGCGAGGTTCAGGTTGTGCACCCCTGTCAGCGGCTGGTCGATGAAGGACAGCACGACATATTTCGGATTGCTCATCGGGAAGGCGGCGAGGAACGAGTTGAAGCTCAGCTTGTGCGAATAGACGCCGTTGATGACCTTGTTGGCCGTCCCCGTCTTGCCGCCCACATGAAAACCCGGAACATCGGCGGCGCGGCCGGTGCCCTGCTCGCCGTTCAGGCGAAACAGGTAGCGGATCGTGTCGCTGGTGCTCTTCTTGACCACCTGCGTTTCGGTCTTTTCCGCCTCTTCCTGCGTGCGCGGGAAGAAGGTCGGCTCGATCAGCTTGCCGTCGTCGATCAGCGCTGCACCCGCGACCGCCGTCTGCATCGGCGTCGTCGCAACGCCGTGGCCGAAGGCGATGGTGATCGAATTGATCTTCTTCCAGACCTTCGGCTGGCTCGGCGCCTTCACTTCAGGCAGTTCCGTCTGCATCCGTGACAAGAGGCCGAAGCGCGTCAGGTAGTCTTTCTGGATATCCATGCCGACCTTGTCCATCATCCGGGCGGTGCCGATGTTGGACGAGTAGCGGAAGATTTCCGGGATCGACAGCACGCGGCGCGGCACGTCGCGGTCGTCATGGATGGTGAAGCCGCCATAATGCAGCGGCGCGCTGGCATCGAAACTGTCGCTGAGCTTCACCGTTCCGGTGTCGATCGCCATTGCGATCGAGAAGGTCTTGAACACCGAGCCCATCTCGTCGGTGCCGTTGCTCATGCGGTTCAGCCAGCCCTCGCCGCCGGTCGCCTTCGGATCGTTCGGATCGAAATCCGGCGCCGAGGCCATGGCGATCACCTCGCCCGTGTGGATATCGAGGATGACGGCGCCGGCCGCCTTGCTCTGATAGGTGGTCAGCGCGTCGGAAACGACGTCGTGAACGATGTTCTGGGCGCGGATATCGATCGACAGCTTCACCGGCTCCAGGCTGTTATCACTGGCAAGCCCGGTCGAGGCAAGGTCCGACATTCCCTGGTTATCGAGATACTTCTCCATGCCGGCAACGCCGTGGTTGTCGATATCGACATAGCCCAGAATATGCGCGGCCGTGCGCCCCGCCGGGTAGAAGCGCTTCACTTCCGGCCGGAAGCCGATCGCAGGCAGACCGAGCGCCAGAACCTCGCTCTGCTGCTTCGGCGTCAGTTGGCGACGCAGCCAGGTGAAGTGCGATTTGCGGTCGGAGAGCTTCTGGTAGAGCGATTTGCGGTCGAGATCAGGGAAGACCTGCGTCAGCTTTTCCACCGCCTCGTCGGCATCGACGACATGAATCGGCTCGGCAAACATCGAGACGGTGCGCACATCCGTCGCCAGCACCTGTCCGTTGCGATCGACGATATCGGGGCGCGAAGCAACGATGGCGTTCGGCGGAATGCTCGACGTCTCATCGTCGGTCAGCATCGCGTAATAGACGAGCTTTCCCGACATTGTCGAAAAGACGAGCAGCAGCGCACCCGCGAGCGTGAAGATACGCGATCGCGTCTGCTTGTCCCGGCGATGGCTGGCCCCGCGGCTGTTGGCGCGGGATCCGGAGCCGAACGTCAGTCTGACGACCCGGCCACTTCTGGAGGTAACGGCATGAATAATAGACATGGGCTATGCACATTGCGGAGGATGAAGCCGGCGCGCCTCTTTCCGCACATGAGACCAGCTAGCGCCGGTAAGGCTAACAGACCCTTAATCCGGATTATGGATTGTCATATTTCAACCGCCTGCTACCGCCAGAGGCCGCAGACGCGCGGCACGATCACGAGAACGTGATCGCCCTGACGGCTCAGAACAGCTTGCCGCGCGGGCTTGCATGATGCTCGGCGATGACGGCATCGCTGCCGTCGATCTCCTGCAGCAGCACGTCGTAGCCCCAGAGATCGGCGAGGTGCTGGAGGACGAGCTTGGTGTCGTTTTCCTGCAGCATCCAGTCGTTGGTGACCTTGTGCTGGACCAGCAGGCGCCGGTCGCCGGCCAGATCGACGTCGACGATCTCGATGCCCGGATCCGTCCAGCCGATATCATATTCGCGGGAGAGCTGGCGGCGGATGCGGCGGTAACCGCGTTCATCGTGGATCGCCGAGACCAGGATTCCCTCCTCCTGCTCCGGATCGTCATAGAGGTGGAAGAGCCTGAGCTGGCGGATGAGATTGGGGCTGAGGAACTGGCTGACGAAGCTCTCGTCGCGGTAATCGGCCCAGATGCCGCGCAGCACGCCCATGACATCACCGCGCCCGGCAATATCGGGGAACCAGGCGCGATCCTCCTCTGTCGGGTTGGTGACGATCCGCTCGATGTCCTGCATCATCGCAAAGCCGAGCGCATAGGGGTTGAAGCCCGAGAAGCGGCGGTCGTCATAGGTCGGCTGGAACACCACGTTGGCGTGGGATTTCAGGAATTCGAGATAGTTTCCGTCCGACAGATGCCCCTTCTCGTGCAGCCGGTTCATGATCCGGTAGTGCACATAGGTGGCGGTTCCCTCGTTCATCACCTTGGTCTGGCGCTGCGGATGGAAATATTGCGCCACGTGGCGGACGATGCGCAGGATCTCGCGCTGCCAGGGTTTTAGTCGCGGTGCGGATTTTTCGAGGAAATAGAGGAGATTGTCCTGCGGCAGGCCAAGGGCTGCCCGCCGGCGCTCCAAATCGACATTGGCGGCCGTTGCCGTCTTGCCTGCCGGCACCGTGCGCCAGAGATCATTGAAGATCTGCTCTTCGTGGCGTCGGCGCTCTTCCTCGCGCTTCTGCTCCTCGCGCAGATTGAGCTTCACCTTGCCAGCGTGCCGGTGGACACCGTGAGACATCAGCGCATGCGCCGCATCGAGCGTCCGCTCGACGGCGATCTCGCCATAGCGCTCCTCGCAGCGGGCGATATAGCCCTTGGCAAAATCGAGATAATCGAGAATGCCCTCGGCATCGGTCCAGAGCTTGAAGAGATAGTTGTTCTTGAAGAAGTGGTTATGGCCGAAGGCGGCATGGGCGATGACCAGCGTCTGCATCGTCGCCGTGTTCTCCTCCATCAGGTAGGAGATGCAGGGCGACGAGTTGATGACGATCTCATAGGCGAGATCGCGCATGCCGCGCCGGTAGAAAGCCTCGTGATGGGCAAAATGCTTGCCGAACGACCAGTGGCGATAGAAGAGCGGCATGCCGGTCGAGGAATAGGCGTCCAGCATCTGCTCCGAGGTGATCACCTCGATCTGGTTGGGATAGACGTCGAGGCCGAGCTCCTTGAGCGCGATCTCCTCGCAGGCATCGTGAATGCGTTGCAGCGTCGGGAAGTCCCAGTCCGATCCGTCGAAAAGCAGCCTTTCCTTCACCGCAGCCGTCATGGCGCCACCCTTTCGCCCTCGCGTTTCTGGAAGAGATCGTGGAAGACGGGGAAGATCTCGTTCTTCCGGCAGACCTTGCGCATCGATAGTGGCAGCGCCTCGGCTCGGATGCTGTCGTAAAGCTGCCAGAGGGGCGAGCGCGACACCGAGGAGTCGCCGCTTTCCTCGTCAACCTCGATATAGGCGAAGTACTGGCAGAGCGGCAGGATCTCATGGCGCAGCAGCTGCCCGGTCGTCGAACCGTCCGAATAGGAATTGTCGCCGTCGGACGCCTGGGCGGCATAGATGTTCCACTCGGCCGGATCGAAGCGGGCGGCAATGATCTGGCGCATGCAGGCGAGCGCGCTGGAGACCAGCGTACCGCCAGTCGCGGGACCATAGAAGAAGGTCTGTTCGTCGACCTCCTCAGCCCGGTCCGTATGACGGATGAAGACGATCTCCACCTTCTTGTAGCGCTGCGACAAGAACAGATAGAGCAGCAGATAGAAGCGCTTGGCGAGATCCTTCATATGCTCCGACATCGAGCCTGACACATCCATCAGGCAGAACATCACGGCTTTCGCCACCGGCTTCGGTTCATCCTCGAAGCGGCGGTAGCGCACGTCGAGCGGGTCGATATAGGGAATGCGCTTGCTCTTTTCGGTGAGCGACTTCAGCTCGGCCGTCAGCGCGATCTTCTTCTCCTCGTCGTCGGTCTCCTCGATCTCCCGCTTCAGCGCCTCGATCTCGTCGGTGCGCGGACGCTTCAGCGCGATGCGGCGCATCATGGCAAGCCGCGTGGTGCGCCCGACAGCGATGTTGGATGGAGAGCCCGAGACGGAGAACCCCGTCCGCGCCGGGCTGAATTCCTCAGTCTCGCTGAGGCGGCGCTTGGCGAGATCGGGAAGCTCGAGATCATCGAGGAAGACGTCGAGGAACTCCTCGCGGGTCAACACGAAACGGAAACTGTCTTCCGCTTCGCCCTCGCCCGCTTCCTTCGGCTTTCCGCCGCCGCGGCCGGGCGGCCGCGGAATGATGTCGCCTTCGACGAAGGCTCTGTTGCCGGGCAGCACCTGATCGCTGATGCCGCCCTCGCCGCGCCGGAAGCTCGGCTCGGTCATCCCGTCGATGGGCAGGCTGATCTCGCCGCCATCGAGCACATCACGGATGCTCCGGTTCTGCAGCGAGCGTTTTACCGCTTGCTGCACGGCGCTCTTGGCACGCCGCAGGAACCGTTGACGATTTTCCAGACTTTTACCGCGCGGATTCAGCCGGCGGTCGACGATGTGCATGTTGGCTCCAGTTTTACATTAACCCGCCTGTTTGACGCGCATGTACCACTCCACCAGGCGGCGCACCTGCCGCTCGGTATATCCGCGCTCCGTCATCCGGGACACGAATTCGCTGTGCTTCTTCTCGCTCTCGCCATCCTTCTTCGAGCCGAAGGAGATGACCGGCAGCAGATCCTCGACTTGCGAGAACATGCGCTTCTCGATCACTTCCCGGATCTTCTCATAGCTCGTCCAGGAGGGGTTCTTGCCGGTGTTATTCGCCCGCGACCGCAAGCAGAACTTGACGATCTCGTTGCGGAAGTCCTTCGGATTGGCGATGCCGGCAGGCTTCTCGATCTTCGTCAGCTCCTGGTTCAGGAGCTCGCGGTCGAGAAGCTGGCCGGTGTCGGGATCCTTGAAATCGACGTCCTCGATCCAGGCATCGGCATAATCGACGTATCGGTCGAAAAGGTTCTGGCCGTAGTCGGAATAGGATTCCAGATAGGCTTTCTGGATCTCGTTGCCGATGAACTCCGCATAGCGCGGCGCAAGATCGGCCTTGATGAACTCCATGTAGCGTTTCTCGGTATCGTCAGCGAACTGCTCCCTGCGGATCGCCTGTTCCAGCACATACATCAGATGCACCGGATCGGCGCCGACCTCGCTCGTATGGTGGTTGAAGGTCGAGGCGAGGATCTTGAAGGCGAAGCGAGTCGAGACCCCATCCATGCCCTCATCGACACCGGCCGCATCCTTGTATTCCTGGACGCTTCTGGCGCGCGGATCTGTTTCCTTCAGGCTCTCGCCGTCATAGGCCCGCATCTTCGAGAAGTAGGTCGAGTTTTCATGCTTGCGCAGCCGCGACAGAACCGAGAAGCGGGCCAGCATTTCGAGCGTGCCGGGTGCGCATGGCGCATCGGCCAGTTCGGATCCCTCGATGAGCTTGTCGTAGATCTTCTCTTCCTCGGTCACCCGTAAACAATAGGGAACCTTGATGACGCAAATGCGGTCGATGAAGGCCTCATTGTTCTTGTTCGCCTTGAAGGTCTGCCATTCCGCTTCGTTCGAGTGGGCGAGAATGACGCCGGAGAACGGAACCGCGCCGATATTCTCGGTGCCGATATAGTTGCCCTCCTGCGTCGCCGTCAGCAACGGATGCAGCATCTTGATCGGCGCCTTGAACATCTCGACGAATTCGAGAATGCCCTGGTTGGCCCGGTTGAGGCCGCCGGAATAGGCGTAAGCATCGGGGTCGTTCTGCGAATAGTGCTCGAGCTTGCGGATATCGACCTTGCCGACCAGCGAGGAAATGTCCTGGTTGTTCTCGTCGCCCGGCTCCGTCTTGGCGATGCCGATCTGGCGAAGCCGCGACGGCTGCATCCGGACCACCCGGAACTTGGAGATATCGCCGCCGAATTCATCGAGGCGCTTCAGGCACCACGGGCTCATCAGCCCGGTCAGCCGCCGCGTCGGGATGTTGTACTGCTCCAGCAGCATCGGGCCCATGATCGCGGGATCGAAGAGGTTGAGCGGGCTTTCGAAGACCGGGCTGACATCGTCGCCGGCTTTCAGCACATAGATCGGATGCACTTCCATCAGCTGCTTCAGCCGCTCTGCGAGCGACGACTTGCCGCCGCCGACCGGGCCGAGCAGATAGAGGATCTGCTTGCGTTCTTCGAGACCTTGGGCGGCATGTCGGAAGAAGGACACGATCCGCTCGATCGTCTCTTCCATGCCGTAGAAACCAGTGAAGGCAGGATAGGTTCGGATGGTGCGGTTCATGAAGATCCGCCCGAGGCGGGCATCCTTCGAACTGTCGACCATCTCAGGTTCGCCGATCGCCGCGAGCAGCCGCTCGGTGGCGTTGGCATAGGCCATCGGATCTTTCTTGCAGAGGGTCAGATAGTCGGCGATCGACATATCCGTTTCGCGTCGCGCTTCGTAACTCCTCGCAAACGCATCGAACAACGATTCATTCAGCATGGGGCCTCCATTGCGGGTTGTGCCACAGCCTCCGGAGTGCCCGATCACGTCACACGTGATCTTGCATCCCATTGGGAATCAATATGTTTCGTGAATTGATAGGACACCTGACGGTCAACCATTTCAATGCACGTTTACGTGCATTCACCGAAGTCGAGGGTCGTACCAAACTATCTGCTATATTAGCGAATTACGCCGTCGAGCGGTATCGGAAAATTTGGGGACATGACATATCCGTCAAAAAGGTGTGTTATTTCGCCACTGATTCTTTTGGCGTATTACCGACTCTGCCGCGCAGGTTTTTCGCAATGCACTCGGTTATTTTTGCGCCGCACAATCACCAGAAGGCTTAGGCCGCTACGTTTATGTGGATATGTGCCTCGTTTGCCGCATCGATGAATGCGCGCCGCGCGGTGGCGGGCTGCTTCTTTCCACGAATCGACAGCAGGCACATTCTGATTGCCCGGTCATAGGCCTCGCCGTGATCGACCGGCCACTCCTCCATCAGATAGGCCGCCGCGTCATAGGTATTCTCGACCGTGCGAAGGCCGAGATGCGGAAGGCGAAGAGCGACCGGATTTTCCCAATAGTTCTTGTCCATCGTGAACACCTCCTGCATGGTTAACGGCGCAGGCGCGCATTTGGTTTTCATCGGTTGGCATGTGTGGTTTACGCTTCGTTTGCCGATCGCCTCTATGGTGTCGCGCCATGGCACACCGGAAAATCGCCGGAGGTTCGCGCTGAGCGGGAACTTTACGCTTCCGCATGTGTTTTTGCTTGAACGGGGAATAGTCAGATGTTGCTAAAGTCGCCGGTGTTCCGCATATCCGTTTTGGCCATCATCATGGCGGGGCTGGTCGTACTCAACCCCTTCGGGCGCAACCTCGGCGACCCGGTGACCACGGGAAGCATTCCCGCGGCGTCCCCGGTGCATTGAACCTCAGAGCGTTCTGACAAGGTTGCAGACATGCGCGCCGACGATCGATCGGGCGATTTCGCCGGCTTTTTCGATCACCGACGTGCTTGGTGCCGTCCCTTCGAGAAAGATCGTGCCGGCCTCTTCGACGACTTCGATATGGGCATCTTCCATACCAACGCCGTAGGCGATTGCAGAAGAGACACTCTCGGCCGCTCCGGCGAGCGTGGCGCCGACAAGCCGGCTTGATTGAATGAATGAGCTGAACATCGTCGTGTTCCTCCTGTGATGGTGAAACGCACAACGGCGCATTCCGTTCATCTAGCATTCATCTTTGTGCAGAAGATGGCAGCCGGGAACAAAGCCGAACCCGCACCGTTAGCCGGAAAGGAACGCCCGGATGCCACGCATGGCGCGCGGGACCGGGTAACCGGAGGAAAACGGCAATGGCAAATCTCTACAATGACAATGCCCCGGCTGGCACGCTGGGTTCCGCCTACAACACGCTGACGGCCTTTTTCGACAGCCGCGCCGATGCAGACCGCGCCGTCGCGCGGCTGAAGGATGCAGGCGTCGCCGATGAAAGCATCCGCTTTATGCCTGGCTACGAAGCGGACCCGGAAGCCGCCGCCAGAGCCGGCGAACGCTCGGGCTTCTGGGCAGCGCTCGAAGACTGGTTCTTCCCGGATGACGATCGCGAAACCTATGCCGAGGGCCTGCGCCGCGGCGGCTTCCTGATTTCGGTCAGTGTCGGCGATGCGCTCTATGACACCGCCCACGACATTCTCGATGACGAAGGCAGCATCGACATGGACGAACGTGCCGACATGTGGCGCAGCGACGGCTGGGAGGCCCGCAACAGCAGCTTTGCCGGCAGCGCCAATAGCGGCCGCGCTGCCGACGATCTTTCGACGTCAGAGCAGGCCATGCCGGAGGAAAGCCCGGTCGGCAGCCGCGATCCCGATCACAGCTCGCCGCGGGTGCGCGCCTATCATTTCGACCAGATGGCGCAAGGCTATCGCCGCGACCACTGACGTGAAGGGGGGGAGGCCGCCGAATGCCGGCCTCCCCTGCTTGGCAGTCAGACGAGACGCGCTATCTCACCCGCATTGGAAACCGGGAGTTCGGCATGAGCGACAAGAAGAAATCCGACGAGGAACAGAAGACCGACAAGGAGCAGGACGACTATCTGGAAGAAGCCCTGGAAGAAACCTTCCCGGCCAGCGATCCGATAGCACCCGGCCATACCGGCAAGAAGCCGTCGGACAAGAAATAGCCTGCCGGCGATAGAAAGAGAAAAACTATTGAGCGCTGACGCGATCAGCGGTGGCGTCAGCGTCTTCGGCCGGAACATGGCCGTTATTGGTGACCTCGTCGGCAACCGCCGACAGATCGATGTTACCCCAGATCGACTTTTCCTTGCTGCGATCGACGCGGCGGGACGATTTGACTTCTACGATGAACGGCTTCGATTGAGCGCGCATAAATGTCCTGTCGAAATATGTTGATGCGAATCTTTCAACGCACTCAGCCTACGAAGCGTTCCATCACCGTGCAAGACGGCCCTCACCGCTTATCCAGCCCCGCGCACGCCTCATCCTCAGGAACCGGCAGCACCGCCAAGCGTTGATCCCTGTGCATGGCAGCTGCCCCGAAAAATCAATATTAAACGCTTGAAGGAAAAACCGATGTCGATTACCTACCACGTCGGCGAACATGACGAGGCCTGGGCTTACCGCTTGGGCGATGTCTGGTCAGAAGCCTTTCCAACTCACGAACTCGCATTGGCCGCGGCAAAGCAAGCCGCAGAGCGGCAACAGCTTGGCGGTCAGGATGCGGAGATTACCTTTCAGCGTGCGGATGGCACGTGGGCAACAGAGCGTGTGAGCGGTGGTGACCGCCCGCAGGCTGATGTCGTCGATGATGCGCCGGACACATAATGCAGATCAATAAAAGGCTTCGGCCGAAAAAGACGACGGAATGACCCTGAAAGAACGTTTCTTGAAATCGCAGCACGCGTGGATGATCGGCGCCTGCTACTCCTCGAAGCACCCGGACTTCTCGCGTTATGGCGGCATCGACGTGGCTGTCGCGCCGCGCTGGCGTGAATCCCCGGATGCCTTCATCAACGACATGATGGACAGCCTCCCCCGGCGCCTGGCCGAGCGCCAGTTGGCGCTACGCAACCCGCGCCGCCCCTTCGAGCCGGGCAATGTGGAATGGGTGTTTACAAGCAAGCATCGCGGCCTTCGTGCGCCTGACGGCGCCAGACCGGGTACCGGCTCCTCTCTCAGCCGCCAGCGGCGGATGTGACAATCAGAAGCTCGCGGCGATGAAAATTTCCGCGAGCTTTTCGATTCCGGCCTGATCTTCGGAATCGAAGCGCGACGGCACCGGGCTGTCGAGATCGATGACGCCAAGCACGCGTCCCTCATGGATCACAGGCACGACCAGCTCCGAGCGCGACGCGGCATCGCAGGCGATATGCCCCGGAAACGCATGCACGTCCTCGACGACCACTGAAGCCTTGCGCTCGACGGCTGCGCCGCAGACACCCTTGCCGACCGGGATGCGCACGCAGGCAGGCTTGCCCTGGAAGGGACCAAGCACCAGTTCGTTTTCCTGCTTCAGAAGATAGAAGCCTGCCCAGTTCAGCTCCGGCATCATCTGGTACATCAGCGCCGACGTATTGGCGGCATTGGCGATCATGTCGCTCTCTCCCGACAGCAGCGCCTCGAGCTGCTGTGCAAGCTCGCGGTAGAATTCCGCCTTGCTGGTGGTGTCGATCGTCGCTGACTGGAACATGGGAAACCCGCCTTTTCGTTGCCGCAGATATAGTCCCGGCCACCGCCCGGCTTCAAGGGCAAGGAAGCAAAGGTTCGGCATCGCGGAGATATTCCAACAGATATAACGCTATGCCATAGTGCGGCTCCGATCCAACGAGCCAGCTCTTCCCATGAAGCTTTTTACCGCCCTTCTCGTCGCTGCCTTCAGTCTTCTCGCCGCAGGCGCCGACGCCCGCGTCATCACCGATGCGGCGGGCCGCAAGGTCGAGATCCCGGACAAGGTGAGCCGCGCGCTGGCCGCTGGCCCTCCGGCATCGGTTCTGATTTACGTCCTGGCGCCGGATAAGCTGACGGGCTGGGTGCGCCAGCCGGGTGATGCCGAAAAGGCCTTCCTGCTGCCATCGGTCCGCGATCTGCCCGTTTTCGGTCAGCTGACCGGTAAGGGCGGAACCGCCAATATGGAAGCGGTGCTCGCCGCCAAGCCCGATATCATCATCGATGTCGGCACCGTCAATCCGACCTATGCGTCGCTCGCCGACAAGGTGCAGGCCCAGACCGGCATCCCCTATGTGCTCGTCGATGGCAGTTTTGCCCGAAGCGCCGAAACGCTGCGCCAGACCGGCGAGATCCTCGGCGTCACCGAACGCGCCGCCAAGCTTGCCAACTACGCATCGACGGCAATCGGCGGGCTGAACGCCAGGCTGGCCGCCATTCCACAGAGCGACCGGCCGCGCGTCTATTACGGCCGTGGCCCCGAAGGTCTGGAAACCGGCCTGGCGGGCTCGATCAATCTGGAGATTCTCGAAGCCGCCGGCGCGGCCAATGTCGCGGCGGCTGCCGGCAAGGGCGGACTGACGCAGGTTTCGCTCGAACAGATCCTCTCCTGGAAGCCGGACACCATGCTCGCCGCCTCCGGAAAATTCGCGGCCAGCGTCAAGACCGATCCGCTCTGGGCCGGCCTCGATGCCGTCAAGAACGGCCGCGTCTTCGTCACGCCCAGCCTGCCCTTCGGCTGGTTCGATTCCCCGCCGGGCATCAACCGGCTGATCGGCATCGCCTGGCTGGAGCGCCTCTTCTACCTGACAGTCTTCACCGGCGATCTCAAAGCCGAGGTCCGTGATTTCTTCAAGCTCTTCTATCAGGTCGACCTGACCGAGGATCAGCTCGCAACGCTGCTGAAGGGCTCCGGCGTTTCGCCGCAATGATGGCCGCGCGGGATCAGAGCGAGGGAGCCGCGCCACCCGGCAATCGATGGCTCTGGCCCGGACTTGCCGGTCTGCTGCTGCTCGCCTTGCTGTCGATGATGACCGGCAAATATGGCGGCGGGCCACGGCCGCTGATCGAGGCGTTTACGGAGTTGGCCGGTGGAAAGGCCGGTGATCCCCTGCTTGCAACCGTCCTCTGGAACGTCCGCCTGCCCCGCGTTGCGGCCGCAATCGTCATCGGCGCAGCCCTTGCTGGGGCTGGCGCCACCTATCAGGGCATCTTCCGCAATCCGCTTGTCTCACCCGATATTTTGGGTGTCTCCGTCGGCGCCAGTCTTGGCGCGGTGCTCGGCATCTTTCTGTCGCTGCCGGTGCTCGCCATCCAGGCGCTCGCCTTTGCGGGCGGCCTGCTCGCCGTCGCCGCGGTCTATGCGGTCGGCGCTGCCGTGCGCCAGCGCGATCCAACGCTGACGCTGGTTCTGGCAGGCATCGCCATCCAGGCGCTGGTGGGTGCCGGCATCTCGCTGATCAAGATCCTCGCCGATCCCTATGACCAGCTCCCCGCCATCACCTATTGGCTGCTCGGCAGCATGACCGCCGTCACCCGCTTCGACGTGCTCTCCATCCTGCCTGCTGTACTGATCGGCCTCGTCCCACTCATCCTCCTGCGCTGGCGGATGAACGTCATGACGCTCGGAGACGAGGAAGCGCAGACGCTCGGCATCGATACCAAGAAAACCCGGCTGGCGCTGGTCTGCGGCGCCACGCTGATCACTGCGGCGACCGTCTCGGTCACCGGTATCGTCGGCTGGATCGGCCTCATCATCCCGCATATCGCCCGCATGCTTGCCGGGCCCGACTTCCGCAGGCTCCTCCCCGCATCGATGATCCTCGGCGCCGCCTATCTGCTGATCGTTGACATGCTGGCCCGCAGCATCGCCACCATCGAGGTGCCGCTCGGCATCCTGACGGCCGTGGTCGGCGCCCCCTTCTTCCTCTGGCTGCTGACATCGGGAAAGCGGGGCTGGCAATGAGTTTCGAGCTGAAATCGCTGACCTTCGGCTACTGCAACAGGGTGATCGGCAGCAACATCGACCTCGCGCTGAGATCGGGCGAGGTGCTCGCCCTGCTCGGCTCGAACGGCGCCGGAAAGACAACGCTCTTCAAGACCATGCTTGGATTGCTCCCGGTCAAGGCGGGCGAAATCCTGCTGGATGGCCGCCCGCTCTCGGGCTGGCCGCGACGGGAACGCGCTGCCCGCATCGCTTATGTGCCGCAAGCCCATGCCGCGCTCTTTCCCTTTACTGTGCGGGATGTCGTGCTGATGGGCCGTGCCGCCCGCATCGCTCCCTTCGCCATGCCTTCGCGGCAGGATCGCGTCATCGCCCAGGATGCGCTGGAGAGCGTCGGCATGGCGCCGCTTGCTACCAAGCCCTATACAGAAATCAGCGGCGGCGAGCGGCAGCTGGTGCTGATCGCCCGCGCCCTGGCGCAACAGCCGCAGATCCTGATCATGGACGAGCCCTCCGCCAGCCTGGACTACGGCAACCAGATGCGCCTTCTCGCCCATATCCGCCGGCTTGCTCGCCAGAACCTTTCGATCGTCCTGTCGACCCACAATCCGGATCACGCCTTCCTCACCGCCGATCGCGTCGCGCTTTTGAACGGCGGTTCGCTGACGGCACTCGGAACACCGGCTGACGTGCTGACGCCCGAGACGCTGAAAGAGCTCTACAATATCGACGTCGTCGTCGGCGCCCTCGACGGCAGCGCCCGCATCTGCGCTCCGCGCCTCGATCAATTTCCCGCCTAGAAAGGAAGAACCATGGTCCGCGAAAACGAATTACGGGAAAACGAGGTGGCGATCGAACCGCCGGAGGCAAGCGATGCCGGGCTGGTCTTCATCGGCCGCGTCCACACGCCCTGGACCTCGCGCATGGAAACGCCGCGCCAGGGCAGGCACGACGGACCGCTCTGCCGCATCGAGATTTTCGAGCCGTGGATTGCTGCGCTGAAGGGTGTCGATGCCTTCGAGCGGCTTGAGATCCTGTACTGGCTCGACCGCTCACGCCGGGATCTGGTGCTGCAGAGCCCGGCCAGCAACGGCAAGGTCCACGGCACGTTTTCACTGCGCTCCCCCGTCCGCCCCAATCCGATCGGCACCTCGATCGTCAAGCTGGAGCGGGTCGAAGACGGCATGCTCTTCGTGCGCGGCATGGATTGCCTCGACGGCACGCCGCTGCTCGACCTCAAGCCCGACCGGACGCTGTTCAAGCCGATCGCCCCTCCGCAGAAGGGCGACTACGAGACCGGCGATACCGGCACCGCAACCCACTGCCAGAAGGCGTGACCGGACGAATGTCAGTCGACGGCGACCATGACGTCCGAAGCCTTGACCACGGCATACGCCTCGGCGCCGGGTTTCAACCCGAGCTCATCGACGGCCTCGTTGGTGATCGACGCGGTGACGATGGCACCATTGCCGATATCGATACGGACATGCGCCGTCGTCGCGCCCTTGGTGACTTCGACAACCTTGCCCTTCAGACGGTTGCGCGCGCTGATTTTCATCCGATGTCCTCCCTGATTTGGCGAGACCTTAGACGGCCCGCACCATTCATGTCAAAAGCCGTGCGGATAGCCAGTGGATCGCTCGTGGCATCATGGAGGGGAAGGTAGTCGTGAAGGTGATACGGATCGCAGCGGCGCTGATTGCCGGCGAGAATGGCGACGTGCTGCTGGTGCGCAAACGGGGCAGCGCGGCTTTCATGCAGCCGGGCGGCAAGATCGATGGCGGGGAAACTGCGATTTCCGCGCTGGTGCGTGAGCTTGATGAAGAGATCGGCCTGCAAACGCATGAAGACCGACTTGAACCGCTCGGCACGTTCGAAGCGCTTGCGGCGAACGAACCGGATCACCGCGTTATCGCCGATCTCTTCCTGCTGGCCAGGCCTGCCGGGCCGATCGCGCCACGCGCCGAGATCGAAGAGATCCGTTGGATCGATCCGCACAACCCGGGAGACCTTCCGATGGCGGCACTCACAGCGGACCATATCCTGCCTTTCTGGCGCCAGCGGCTGGCAGGCACCTGAAGAGCGCGCAAAGAAAAGCCCGGCGCTGAGGCCGGGCCTTTGACTATTCGCTGATATTTACTGCGCCGAAGGTGCGGCCGGAGCCGGTGCTGCGGGTGCCGGAGTTGCTGGCGCTGGTGCGGCAGGAGCCGGAGCAGCGGCCGGTGGCGTTGCCGGAGCAGCCGGTTCGCTCGTTGCTGCCGGCGGAGTGGCCGGAGCAGCAGGAGCCGCCGGTGTCGTCGTGGTGCTGGTTTCGCCTGCAGGCGCCGTTGCCGGAGCCGGGCCGGAACGCGGCCAGTAGGATGCGGCCAATGCAATAATTACAATGACGGCCGCAATACCGATCCACATCGTCCAGGGCGAACGGCGATCGGCCACGGGCGGCGTGGTACGCAAATCAGGGTTTGGTCTGTTGAAATCATTTGTCATGGGTGTCCTCCTGTACGCGCTAAACGGAGAGCTGCGGCAAAAGGTTCCACTTTACCGCTAGGAGACGGCAGCAATGCCCTGCCTGCCGCGCCCCGCCCGCTCGCGTCCGCCTGCGGCACGCGCAGCGCAGAGCGCCCCTGCCCGGCTTGCATCACCGGCATCGATCGCCTCGGTGATCGCCCGCAGTTCGGCAAGCCGCTCGCCGCGCTTTCCGCCAGTCTTGCTGGAAAGCCGTCTCAGCATGATGACGCGTCCATTCAGCTGCCGGAAGAAGCCGGCTGCGACCTTGTTTCCGCATCCAGCCGCCAACAGCGAAAAGAACTCACTCTCCTTCATCAGCGCATCGCGCTCGTCCGCGGCAGCTTCCAGAGCGGCGAGAATGGCGTGAAGTTCGAGGACCTGCGCCTTCGTGGCATTGCGGGTAAAGCCCTCGCCGATCAGCCGTTCGAGTGCCTCGCGGGTTTCCTCTATTTCCCGCGCCTGCTGCATCTCGATCGCAATCACCGAGCGCCCGCGCCGCGCATTGATCAGCAACCCCTCGGCATCGAGATGCTGCAGCGCCTCGCGCAACACGGTGCGGCTGATGCCCATCTCTTCGCAGATCTGCCGCTCGATCAGTTTCTGACCGGGCTTCAGCGTGCCGAAAAGGATCGAGTTGCGCAGCGCATCCGTCACCTGCTCGCGAAGCGAGATGCTTCGCGGCAGGCTGAGCCCGAGATTGCTCATGCCGGCACTCTCCGGCTTTGCGGCCCGGTTGCGGCAAGGTCGCCGAGGGCGGCGATGAAGCTCGCAAGGCTGGCCGAGCGCAGCGGCATGAACGGCTTGCCGCTGTCCCGGCAGTGCCGCTTGACGATCCCGGCGGCGCTATGGCTGACACAATCGACCGGAAACAGCGTCACCGACGTCTGCGCGATCAGCCCGGGAAGCAGCGATGTGCTTTCTTCGACGCCGCCGTCGTGAAACAGCAGCCCGATGCCCGCCTGCTCGGCAAGCAGCCGCAACCGCTCGAAAAGGTTCCGCCGCCCGCCGACATAGAGAAGCGTGATGCCGGATTGCGCAGCAGCAGACGGCGCGTCTGCATCCCCGTCATCGAGCAGCGCTCGCTCAAGACCGGCATTTTCACGCAGCAGCGCCAGATTTTCCCGGGCCAGCGCCGCCGCGCGTTTGCCGGCCGCCAGTGCCTGCGCTTCGCTCTCGTCAAGCCGCCGCTCCAATGCCTCGGCCCGCTCACGCGCCGCCTGCAGCTTCTCGATCAGCGCGGCATTGACACCATCACCATGCTCCGCCGCCACATTCACGGCCTTGGCGCGAAGCACGACCTCCTCAAGCGCGTCGACCCGGCGCTGCAAGGCACTCCGTTCCTCAGAAGACCGGCGTAGCTGCGCTTCCTGCCGGGCAATCTTCTCGTCCTTCAGGGCAAGCTCGGTCTGCAGCGCGCGTAGCCGGGCGATATCCAGGCGGCTGGAACTGCCAACGAGATGCGACAGCATATGCACCTCGCCGAAGACATCCTGCAGCAAGCCGTGATCGGCAGCTGGATGGCTGATCACCGCCCAATAGGCGCCGGAAATTTCTCCCTCCTCCATGCAGGTATTCCAGAGCGTGCGAAGCTCCGCTGCGGTGCCGAGCCGCGCGAAGCGCTTCAGAACAGCCTCATGGCGCCGGTCGAGCGCCTTGTTCAAAAGCTTGCCGGCCAGATCGCGCTGGCCGGCAGCGCGGACGCCGCGGCTGTGCAGCGCATGATCGCTCGCCGTCTTCGCATCGATATCGCCGAGCTTGGCGATGACCTGCCGCAATTCGCCGGCCGTCAGGCATGTGCCGATGATCGAGCAATGGAAGGTTGGCGAAATCTCCCAGGTCTTCCGCCTCTGCATCTTTACGGAAACACCCACCAAGCGATCGCCTCCCGAAAGGAGAGTCAGTTCGCTGGAGAAGCTCTTCTGCGGTCGGTTGTAATGGGCCAGAGGCGGCATCGTGAACTCGAAGCGTTATATTCAGAGAAATATGACGCTATCACCAAGGGCATGGAACGGACAAGCGCTTCGGGCAGCTCCTTCACATCGCGAAGGCCGAAATTGTTCGTCCTCTCCACCATAAATTTCCGTAACAGCCTGTCCCGCAAGGTGACGGTGCCGCGCAGATGCGGCCGGAACCTCTGGCTGCACCCGCCGTTCCCTCTGCATCGCTAAACGGAGGTATTCGATAATGCGAAAGATGATTTGTGCTACGATGGCTGCAGTGGCAGCATTGAGTTTCAGCGTTCCTGCCATGGCCGAGACGGTCGTGGTCAAGAAGCGCGTCTATACCGAAGACCGCGGCGAAGTCCGCCCGGATATCAGGATCAGCGACCGCGGTGTCGCGATTGGCGCCTACCGCGAGCGGGATCGCGATCGCTGCGTGACCAAGAGCATCACCCGCGATGACGGCGAGCGCACCGTCACCAAGACGATCAGGCACTGCCGCTAAAAATCACCAAGGAGACCCGGCCGAAGCGGAGCCCGGGTCTCCCGACAATCAGAACATCTCCGCATCGCCCCACGGGAGGGAACCATGTCTGACCAGCTGCCGATGTTCATCCTGCAATCGATCGCAGTCTTCGGGCTCGTGGGAGCCCTGTTCATCCGGGCGTGAAGCCCTGAATTCCGGCGGCTATCAGCATTCTTGATACCAGCATCAGAATCAATGAAGCAAAAGCGTACCGGAATAGACAAAAGTGTCCTTTGCAACCGTACCGCGGAGTACTAGATAACTCCCCGTCGCCTCTTCTTTTCCCCGAGGCGGCCTAGAACTCAGCCTCGCTCGTGCGAGGCTTTTTTCGTTTTGGGCAATAAAAAACCGCCCTTGCCGCGATCCGGGGAGACTTTGGCAAAGGGCGGTTCTGTGGCGCCGCATCGGGGAGACCGGCGCCTGCTACTGTTAGCGACGGATCAGCGGGCAACCGCGAACGTTCGCAAAGGTCATTCTATCAAGGCCACGGCGGTCACGGCCGGTAACGACGACGCGGCGCGGCGTAACGGCAGTGATACGCACATCGCGCAGGCCGCTCCAGCGCGCCTTGCGCACAGCTTCCATCGGCGAGCAACCGCGCATCGGCGGACGATACTGCACATCGACGACAGCGGCGCGGTCAGCACCGGCTGCGGAAGCCGCCGTGGTGCCGAACGGAATAGAAGCGATGGCAAGCAATGCTGCAAAGGAAGCCTTGGCAATAAAGGTGGTCATGGGGTTTTCCTCGTTTCATGTGGCGGTCGAAGCTCCCTTGCGGGGATGATTCGACAATAGAGAGCTAATTCTGAATGGTGTTCGAATTGCGCATTCAGTTTCGGTTCAGCCACTGAAATGAAACAGGATTTCGCGATGATGGGGCCGGTCGCGGTGTTCGAAAAGATAGATCCCCTGCCATGTCCCGAGCCCCAGCCGGCCATTGATCACGGGGATGCCGATCGACACCTGCGTCAGTGCCGACTTGATATGGGCGGGCATATCGTCGGGCCCTTCCATCGTGTGAACGACCCAGCGCATCGACGGATCGGATGTCGGCGGCACGAGGCGGGCGAAGAAGGCCTTCAGGTCGGTGCGCACATCGGGATCGGCATTTTCCTGGATCAGCAGCGAGCAGGACGTGTGCCGAACGAAGACGGTCAGCAGCCCCTCTTCCGCATCCTGCGCCCGCACGAAGGCCTCGGCCTCGCCGGTAAATTCATAGAGGCCCTGGCCGCGGGTTGCGACGGTGATCGACGTGACTGGCATGCGAAAGGCTCCGGTTATCAGCTCCGGGTCACCTGTCGCTCCGCATGCCCGATGTCAATGGCGTCTAGAGGCGCAGCAGCTCCTTGAAACCGCCATAGATCATCCGCTTGCCGTCGAATGGCATCTGCCACTTGTCGCCTTCCAGCCGGGGATCGGCCATCACCTTCTTGTTGATCTCGTCGCGCACCTCGCGGGACGGATAGAGGATCCAGGAAAACACGGCGATCTCGTCTTCCTTGAGATGCACCGCCCGCGGAAAAGACGTCACCTCGCCATAGGGTACGTCGTCGCCGACGCATTCGACATATTCGAGGGCGCCGAATTCCTTCCAGATCGCTCCGGCATAGGCGGAGAACTCCTTGTAGGCCTCGAGCTTGTCCTTCGGCACGGGAACGATGAAACCATCCACATAAGCCATGTCTCTTCCTCCTTTTCGTCTGTCGATGGACATAGGACGAATGACGCCCCGTCAAACCGACAGACCGGAAAAAGAAAAACGCGGACCGGCTATCCCTGCAGCGTCTTCACCTT
Organism: Rhizobium sp. 10N427; assembly: GCF_056394605.1. Taxonomy (NCBI): domain Bacteria; kingdom Pseudomonadati; phylum Pseudomonadota; class Alphaproteobacteria; order Hyphomicrobiales; family Rhizobiaceae; genus Rhizobium; species Rhizobium sp. 10N427. Next base: position 423,124 of record NZ_JBFTID010000002.1, read on the forward strand.
GGCAAGGTCAGGGAAGAGCCGCGTCCAGAGCAGCACGACCACGATCGTGCCGACGCCGCCGATGATCCCTGCGGCGACCGGTCCCATGAAGCCCGCCAGCATGCCGGATTCGAATTCGCCGAGCTGGTTCGAGGTGCCGATGAACAGCGAGTTGACGGCGTTGACGCGGCCGCGCATCTCGTCAGGCGTCAGCAGCTGCACCAGCGAACTGCGCACCACGACGCTGACCGTATCGGACGCGCCGACGACCAGCAGTGCCATCACCGACAGCGCGATATTGGTCGAGACGGCAAACACGATCGTCGCCAAGCCGAACACGGCGACGGCAGCGAACATCTTCTTGCCGACATTGCTGCTCAGCGGACGCCGCGCCAGCACGATCGACATGGCAAGCGCGCCGATGGCAGGTGCTGCACGCAAGAGGCCAAGCCCCCAGGGACCGGCATGCAGGATATCGCGGGCAAACATCGGCAGCAGCGCCGTGGCGCCGCCGAGCAGAACCGCGAACAGATCGAGCGAGATCGTCCCCAGCATCACCGGCCGGCTCTTGATGAAGGACACCCCGGCAAACACCGAGGTCAGCGTCACCGGCTCGCGCTTCGATGGCGTCCAGCTCATGCGGATCGAGATGACGTTGATGCTGGCGGCCGTGAACATCACCGCCGAGACGGCAAACGGCGCCACCGGATGCGCGCCATAGAGCAGACCGCCGAGCGACGGGCCGATGATCAGCGCCGTCTGCATCATCGAAGTCGACGTGGCGACCGCCCGCTGCAGCATCGAGGATGGCACGATATTCGGCAGCAGCGCCGCCATCGTCGGCCGCTCGAAGGCGACAGTCGCGCCCATGATCGTCACCGCGACGAGAATCCCCGCCGGCGTCAGCCAGTCCTGCCATGTGGCGATCGCCAGCACCGCGGCGGTGACCGCCTCGATCAGCTGGCAGATCAGCCCGATCCGCCGCCGGTCGAACCGGTCTGCGACATGGCCGACGACGAAGGTCAGCACCACCATCGGCAGGAACTGGCAAAGCCCGACAAGCGCCAGCGCAAAGGCGCTATGCGTCTTGTCGTAAATCATCCAGCCCATCGCGATTGCGGCACACTGGAACGAAAGCGACGAGAAGACGCGCGAGGCGGCGAAATTGAGATAGCCGGGGTGCTTGAGAACGCTGTCCCGGGGAGCGTGAACTGTGTCCATTTGGAAACTTCCGGCCGGCGGAACCCACGGGCCATTGATAGGAATTTTATAAGCCCCTGTTCTGCCTCTATGAACCCGATGTCAACTGCGGCGAAAGTGCACTACCGATTTGGGGATTCGGGACGATTGTCCCGATCGCGACAAAGCATTTAAGCAATCGTTGAAAGAAAGCGCCATTGCGCCATATTCTGACGCAATCGGAATGGCGCTTGCACGCCCTGTGCAGGCTCAATGTGCTTGCTGGCAGACGCGGTGCTGCCAGCGCCCGGGTTCACGTTGCACCGCGACCAGAGGGAACAAAAAAATGAAAGCACTTTTGGCTTCTACCGTCCTTGCTGCCGGCCTGTTGGCTATGGGCGGCGCAGCATCCGCTGCTGAATGCGGCAATGTCACGATCGCAAGCATGAACTGGCAGTCTGCCGAAGTTGCTGCAAATCTCGACAAGGTCATTCTCGAAACAGGTTACGGCTGCACCGCCGAAATCGTCACCGGCGACACGGTGCCGACGCTGACCTCGATGGCTGAAAAGGGCGAGCCCGATATCGCGCCGGAAGCCTGGGTCAGCCTGCAGCCGGAACTCGTCAAGCGCGGCCTCGAAGGCGGCAAGGTCGTCGCCGCTGCCAAGATCCTTTCCGACGGCGCCATCCAGGGCTGGTGGATTCCGAAATACGTCGCCGACGCGCACCCTGATATCAAGACCATTCCCGATCTCTTCAAGCATCCGGAACTGTTCCCGGCCCCTGAAGACAAGAGCAAGGGCGCCGTCTTCAACGGCCCGCAGGGCTGGGGCGGGACTGTTGTCACCACGCAGCTATTCAAGGCGAATGGCGGCGACAAGGCAAACTTCACGCTCGTCGACACCGGCTCGGCCGCCGGCCTCGACGGCTCGATCGCCAAGGCCTATGAAGGCAAGCAGCCGTGGGTTGGCTATTACTGGGCGCCGACTTCGCTGCTCGGCAAGTATGAGATGGTGAAGCTCGGCTTCGGCGTCGATTATGACGCGGCCGAATGGAAGCGCTGCACCTCGATCGCTGACTGCGCCGATCCGAAGCCGAACGCTTGGCCGTCGGATGACGTTCAGACCCTCGTTAGCAAGAGCTTCGCCGACCGCGCCGGTCCTGCCATGGACTACCTGAACAAGCGCGCCTGGACCAACGACACGGTCAACAAGCTGATCGCCTGGATGAGCGACAACCAGGCAACCGGTGAAGACGGTGCGAAGCACTTCCTCAAGGAAAACGGCGATCTCTGGACCAAGTGGGTCTCCCCCGAAGTCGCAGAGAAGATCAAGGCTTCTCTCTGATCCCCGATATTTCGCAAGCGGGCGGCGTCTTGACACCAGGACGCCGCCCGCCCGATGTTTTCAAGCGACGCCCGTAAGAAGAATGGGCCGCCGCTGCTTTTGCCATGGGGACCGACATGGATTGGCTTTGGAAATTTCCAACGATGAACGACGATATGCTGCGCGACCTGAAAAGGGCCGTGGATGAAGGCTTTCGCGGCTTCACCCGCGCCTATGGCGACAGCATCGAAGGGCTCTTCAGCCCGCTGCAAAGTTTCCTGATCTGGGCCGAAAGGCTTCTCACCGGCGCGCCGTGGCCGGTGGTCATCCTTGCCGTTGCCGCCATTGCCTGGGTGGCGAGCCGCAGCTGGAAGATCGTCGCCGGCTGTGTGGTGACCCTGCTTCTGATCGGCTGGTTCGACATGTGGCAGGATACGATGAAGACGGTATCGATGATCTTCGTCTGTACGGTTCTGTCGATCGTCATCGGCATTCCGATCGGCATCGGCATGTCGCGCTCGAACCGCATGCAGAACATCGTCAATCCGGTGCTCGACGTCATGCAGACCATGCCGAGCTTCGTCTACCTGATCCCCGTCGTCATGCTGCTCGGCATCGGCCGTGTGCCCGGCGTCATCGCGGTCGTCATCTACGCCCTCCCCCCGATGATCCGCCTGACCAATCTCGGCATCCGCATGGTCGACAAGGATGTTCTGGAAGCCGCCGACGCCTTCGGCTCCTCCAGCTGGCAGAAGCTGCGCAATGTCCAGCTGCCGCTGGCGCTGCCGACCATCATGGCCGGTATCAACCAGACCATCATGATGGCGCTCGCCATGGTCGTCATCGCCTCGATGATCGGCGTCCAGGGCCTCGGCCAGCCGGTGCTGAAGGCGATCGCCAACCAGTATTTCACCCTCGGCGTCTTCAACGGTCTCGCCATCGTCGGCATCGCCATCATCTTCGACCGCATCAGCCAGGCCTATGGTCTGCGCCTGCAGAAGCACCGGGAAATCGTGCATGGCTAGTCAATCGATCGAAATCCGCAATCTCTACAAGATCTTCGGTCCCCGCGGCCGCGACTTCGTGGAAGCCGTCACCAAGGGGATGTCGAAAACCGAGCTCAACAAGGAGCACGGTCACGTTCTCGGTCTGAAGGACATCAATATCCATATCCCCGGCGGCAGCATCACCGTCATCATGGGGCTTTCAGGCTCCGGCAAATCGACGCTGATCCGCCACATCAACCGGCTGATCGACCCGACTTCGGGCGAAGTGCTCTATGGCGGCACCGACGTCTGCCAGATGAACGAGGAAGAACTTCGCGAATTCCGCCGCCACAAGACGGCGATGGTGTTCCAGAAGTTCGGCCTCCTGCCGCACCGCACGGTGCTGCAGAACACCGTCTACGGCCTGGAAATCCAGGGTGTGCCGAAATCCGAGCGCGAGGCGCGCGCCGATATCTGGATCAAGCGTGTGGGTTTGGAAGGCTTCTCCAACCACTATCCGAACCAGCTCTCGGGCGGCATGCAGCAGCGCGTCGGCCTTGCCCGAGCATTGACCAACGACGCAGACATCCTCCTCATGGATGAAGCCTACTCGGCCCTCGATCCGCTGATCCGCGTCGACATGCAGACCGTGCTTCTCGAGCTGCAGCGGGAACTGAAGAAGACCGTCGTCTTCATCACCCACGATCTCGACGAGGCGCTACGCCTCGGCGACAAGATCGCCATCCTGCGCGACGGCGAGGTCATCCAGCAGGGCACCGCGGCCGATATCGTGCTGAGCCCCGCCGACGACTACATCAAGGCCTTCGTCAAGGAAGTGAACCGCGGCCGCGTCATCCGCGTCGACGCGCTGATGGAGCCGCTCAGCAACCCCGCAGGCGACTCCTCGGTCCGGATTCCGGGCAGCTACAATGTCGAGGAAGCCATGCGGATGATGACAGAGAACAACGCCACGCAGGCGACCGTCATCGGCGAAAGCGGCACGCCCGCCGGCCGCGTCTCGCTGGAAGGCCTGGTGCGCTGTCTCGTCCGGACAAACTGAACGCGATGCGCGGCGCCAAGCCGCGCATCGTCACCCCGCGTTAGAACTGCCCGGCTTCGGGCACCTGCAGCTCCTCGATGGAATCGACGCGATCCGGATAGAAGGCCATATGGTCCTTGATCTCGCTGACCGCAGGGTTCGGCGTCTCATAGGTCCATATCGCATTCTTCGATCGATCGCCGCCAGGCACGATGCTGTAATAGGAAGCATCGCCCTTATACGGGCAATGGGTCGAATGATCGGTACGCGCCAGCAGCGACATGTCGATATCCTTGCGGGGAATATACTGCACCGGCGGATAGGACGCCTCGCGCAGCGTCAGCGCATCATGCGTATCGGCAATCACCTTGCCGCCCAGTTTCACGACGATACGGGCCGGATTGTGCTCGACGCTGATCGGATGATCGGGTCCGGGAATCTTGACGGGCCTGCCTGACATGGGTGCCTCCAATGGATTGATGCATGGAGAGATAGGGAGGATAGGCGAAGAGCCCAAGAGGCGGGAGGCGATTAGCCAGCAACTGGTTCTGCCGTCATCGGTTGCCTCTATTCGAAAATTGACACGCCGCACCCGGAGCCCTCTCACCCTACCCTCTCCCCAAGGGTAGACGGGAAGCGAATGCTGCGGCTCCGGCATCCCTTCTCCCCAGCGGGGAGAAGGTGGCCCAAGGGGGGCCGGATGAGGGGGCCGCACGCACTACATCTCGGTCATTCCTGCTTGCGTCACGCAAATGAGGGGGCGCCTGAGAGGCGCCCCTGCATTAAGCTCGGTGGCCTCTCAGTGGCTCAAGCCCAGCGATCCAGCCCAAGCAACTTCCGCCCCAGCGGCGTCAGTTCCGCCGTCGTCGCATTGTTCTTTTCCCACTCGCGCGGGTCGCCCGGGAAGGCGTCGCGCTTCGGGCTGTCGAGCTCCCGCCATAGGCGGATGCGCTCGTCGCGCTCTTCGGCATTGTCGTATTCCGCCGGATGCATGGAGATATACTGCGCCATGCGCACGCGGTTGTCGGAATGGTTCGGGCGCACACCATGGGCCAGCAGCGAATTGAAGATCATCAGGTCGCCGGGCTCCATCGAGATATTCTCGGTCGACAGACCGGTCATGTCAGGATGCATCGGATCGCGGTCCGCAGGCTGTGTCTTCACCCATTCCTCGTAATGCTCGAAGAGATAGGGAACGCACTGGAAGCCGCCGACATCGCCGTCCTGCTTCTTCAGGCTGAGAACCGCCTGGACGCCGATCGGCAGCGGGTCGATCGAGGTGTCGACGTCCCAGTGGATGAAGCCGTTCGGATTGCCCTTGACCTTCTTCGGCGGATTGAGGTTGGCGCGGTCGATCGTCACCCACAGGTCCTCGCGGTCCCAGATGTCGACGAACACGTCATAGACGCGCTTCTCCATCCGGTTGTCCCACAGCGCCTGGTGATTGTAGATCTCCAGCATGCCGGTGTTGTTGAGTTCCTTCATCTTGTGCTCGCGGCGCTGCGGCGCGTACCAGGTCGAAGGATCGTTCGGGTCCTTCTCGTCAAAACGCCAGAGCACCTCCACAAGCCGCTCGACATTCTCCGCAGGCACCGCCTGACGGACAATGACGTAACCCTTCTTCGTCCAGTGCTGCCAGTCGGCCTCCGAGAGCACGCGAAGCGGAAGCTTCTTCTTGATATCCTTGAGCTGCGTGGTGACCGAACCTGCGGTCGGATGCGCGTCGCGCTTCATGGCTGTCTGCTGCATGTCTCTCTCCCATTGCGGTAATCCCTGTCGGTTCAGGCGATGAGGAGAGTGTAACTGTAGCGTGGCGGCAATGTTGCCCGCCTATGGCCTATTCTGATACTATTTTGGCGTCGTCAACGTGATCAGCGCCCGATGAGACCCTATCTCGAAGTTCTCCCCCGCCAATCCGATGTCAGCTGGCCGATGCTGAACCGGCGGCTCGACGATGCCATTCCCTTCGTCTGGCACCACCATCCGGAATTTGAGCTGACGCTCACCCTCAATTCCGTCGGCCAGCGCTTCATAGGCGATCACACCGGCGAATATGAGGATGGCGACCTCGTGCTCGTCGGCCCCAACCTGCCCCACACCTGGGCGTCACGCGAAAAGCTTGACCCCGCCGTGCCGCACCGCGCTCTGGTTCTCTGGTTTCACCCGGACTGGATGCGGCAGATGACGGCGGGCGCGGTCGAGCTTCGGCCGATCGAGCAACTGATGGTCCGCGGCCAGAATGGCCTGCAGTTTTCCAAGGAGACCGGAATTGCTGTCCGCCCCCAATTCGAAACCATCTTCGACCGGCCACCGGCCGAGCGCCTGCTCTCGCTGCTGTCGATCCTCACCCAGGTCGCCGCCGACCGCCAGGCAGCGCCGCTTGCCAGCACGCCCGGCCAGCAGCCGGCGCTGCAGGAGAGCCGCGAGCGCATCGACCGGGTACTCACCCATCTTCATCTGAACTATGCGCGGCCGCTCGGGCTCGACGAGCTTGCCGATATTGCCGCCCTCAGCGTCTCGGGCCTGCACCGCATGTTCCGCCGCCATACCGGCACGACGGTCAGCGACTATCTGATCCGCATGCGGATCGGCGATGCCTGCGCCCGCCTCTCCTCGACCAGCCAGCCGGTTGCCCATATTGCCGATGCCGTCGGCTATGCCTCGCTCGCCAATTTCAATCGCCAGTTCCGCGCCGAAAAGGGCATGACGCCGCGCGATTACCGCGCCCATTTCCGCCGCGATGAAGGCTAGGCCGCCCCGCGTCTGCGGCCAGCGAGGGCAAGCCCTGCGACCGCCGCCAGCACGGCACCGATGCCGACGACCTGGTTGAGACTGACGGGTTCGCTGAGCAACACAAAGGCGAAAATGACGGCAGAGACCGGGGCAACGGCCGTGAACAGCGAGGCTTCCGAGCCGCTGACCCGTTCGGCCCCGGCATACCACAGCATGAACCCCGCCACCGTCGGTACCAGCGCGTAGTAGAGCACGGAAAGCAGCGCCGTTCCTGACGCCGCCGATATCGCGTGGCTTTCGAACAACGCCGGGATGGCAGCAGCAACCAAGCCGATCGCCGCCATCAGCGCCGATTGCGCCAGAGGCGGAATGGCAGTCCTCAGCCGCTTGTTGAGCAGAATGAACAGCCCCTCGCAGAGAACCGCGCCGGCGATCATGACGTCACCGACAAGAGACCCGTGACCGGCGCCGGGCGCAAAGACGATCGACAGCACACCGGCCGCCGCAAGGCCGATCGCCAGCAGCAGAAAGCGATCCGGCCGCTCGCCGAGCAGCAGGATGGAGATAGCAGCGGAGACGACCGGCAGCGTTCCGATGATCACCCCGGCATTGGCGGCCGAAGTGATAGACAGCCCTGAGATCAGCAGCGTCGTATAGCCGACGCTGCCCGCTGCCGCCTGGATGACGAGGATACCCCAGTCGTGGCGCGGCAGCCGCGGAAAGCGTGTCCCGGTTGCCCGCATCAGAAGCAGGAAGAACGGCAGTGCCGCAGCAAAGCGCAGCGCCGTCGCCGTGAACGGCGGCAAGCCGGCTGCAATCAGTTTGCTGGCGATCACGGTGCTGCCGACCGTCGTCATCGCCAATGTCAGATAGAGATAGCCCTGCTGCTGCCGTGTCATGTCCTGCACCCTGGATCGAAGCCAGATGAGCGGGAAAGCAGGCCGGGGTCTTGAAGGAAATTGCAGGCGATCAGGAAGCGCCGCGGGCATAGATGCCGGGGGAAAGCCCGTAGCGCGCCGTAAAGGCCCGGGTCATATGGCTCTGATCGGCAAAGCCGCTCGCAGCCGCCACTTCGGCAAGCGGCATCTTCCGACAGATCAAGCGCCTCGCCAGATGAACACGGCTCTGGATCAGATAGGCATGCGGCGTGAGACCGGTGGCGCGGCTGAAGGCCCGCACCAGCTGAAAACGGCTGAGCCCGCTTTCCCGCGCCAATGCGGCAAGCGATACCGGTGCTGCCGGATCGTCATCGATCAGCGACCGGGCTCGGCCGACCGAGGTTGGAACCGGCGCGGCATCCGTGATCTCGCGCCCCTCGCGCAGAATATCGGCCGTCAGCGTCACCAGAAGTTCGTCTAGGCGCAGCGGCTCCCCGCTGCCGGTGACGGCCGAAAACAGCGCCAGGAAGCGCTGGGCCATCCGGTTGTCGCGAAGCACGGGATGCGGAATTTCGCAGCGCCGCGATCCACCGTCGGCCGCTTCCATGGCGAGATCGCCGAAAACGCCGGGATCGAAATAGAGAATACGCCACGCCCTGCCCTCGCCGAGCGGCATGCCGTCGTGAACCTCATTGGGATTGACGGTGATGATATCGCCCGCTTCGGCCTCGACCATGCCGCGGCCGCTCAGCGATTTCTGGGCGCCGCGATAGATCAACCCGATCCCGAACTGCTCATGCGTATGGCGCGCGAAACTCTGCCGGCTTACCGCCTCGACAGCGTCGATACCTGATACCGCCGAGCGGTACATTCTGAACCCGCCATCCATGCTGCACTCTCCGCAATAGCCAAGAGTGCCAGCCGCCGGATGGCGGCACAAGGCGTCAAGCGATCAATGGACCGTCTGCGGGCCAAATTCCTGGGAAAGGATATGCAGCGCATCTTCAAGGGCTGCGACAAGGATATCGGTCAGTTCGTCCGACTTGTTTTCGATAAAAGCCAGAGCCACGGCTTCATCTTGGGATTCGAGGAAGTGCTCGACATCGTTCGACATATCATCGTCCTTTCATTCACCGGAACATCGGCGATGACGGGAGAATACGGGGGCTGTCTTGCGCAAAGCTGGCGCTACTCGGGAAAGCCGCGGCTGCGCCAGTTGCTGCGTGGCACCGCGTTGCCGACATCGAGCGCAAAGGACACGACCTCAGTCGCGTTGTCATTGACCTCGCAGCGGAAATGCACGTCATACCAAGTTTCAGCCGTGCGGAAGGCGCCACGCTTCACCTCAAGAACCGTGCCCTTCGACAGCCTGTACATCGGCACGATCACTGGGCGATAGGCTGGCGATCCGTGAACCAGCTGCTCGCGCAGTTCGGTGCTGCAGAGCTGCGCAGCGCGGCGGCCGCGCGGAATACCGTTCATTGCTGTACTCGCCACCTGATCGCCGTCGTCATCCTGCGAAAACAGCGTCTTTGCCTCGGCAAGGCCGTCCTTCGGCGCGTCCGGCTTCGCGGCGTCAACAGGCTTTTCGACAGGCTTTGCCTGCTCGATGCTGGTCATCGCCGTGCCCGAAGCATCGATCTCAGGCGCGTTGTTCTCCGAATGCGCGTCGGCAATATCCACCTGCGGAAGATTGATGTCGTCGGGCACCGGCTTGGCAGGTGGCTCCTTGGCGCCATCGGGCTTGTCGCCGGCATCGGCCTTGGGCTTCGGCTCGCCCGCGGCATCCTCATGGGTTGGCGCGCTGGTGGCAGGCTTGGCTTCGCCCTCGGCGCTGTTGCCGGTATCGGACTTCTTCGGGCCGCTATCCTTGTCGCCGAACTGGAAGACCGGCCGAAGCACAGGCATGGGTGAACCCTGCCCCTGCTTGCCTTCAGCCTGCTTGTTTGCGGCGTCCTGCTCGGCCTTCGGCGGTTCGGCTTTCGGCTCTTCGGCCTTCTTTTCTTCCGGCGGAGGCGGCGGTGGTGGTGGCGGAGGGGGCTCCTGCTTTGCCTGCTCTTCCGGTTTCTTCTCTTCCGGAGGCGGCGGTGGGGGCTCTTCCTTCTTGACCTGCTCCTCGGCCTTCTTTTCCTCAGGCGGAGGGGGCGGCGGCGGTGGTTCCTGCTTCGCCTCCTCCTGCGGCTTCTTCTCTTCCGGTGGCGGCGGTGGCGGAGGCGGCTCTTCCTTTTTCGCCTGCTCTTCCGGCTTCTTCTCCTCGGGCTTCGGCGCCTCGGGTTTCGGTTCTTCCTTCTTTTCCTCCGGCGGCGGCACCATTTCGACCTGCACGGCCTCTTCCTGCTGCGGCTCAGGCTGCGGCGTCGGAAGCTTCACCAGAAGCACGGCAGCGACCAGCACATGCAGCGCAACCGATGCCGCCACACCCCAACTGATCCCTGCCAAATGCTTCTTCGATAGCTTCTGCATTGCACCTAAAACCGCTTGATGCCGATGTGGCGTCAAAAGCAGGCAGCATCAAGCCGCAAAACGGAAAGATGCATGATTTCCAGCGAATATGGCGGGGTTAGTCGGCCGGGCCGTCGTCGGCCACGAGATTGTGATCCTGCCAGAGGTTGCGCGGAATGGGATCGCCGGCGGCAAAGGCAAACGAGCGCACCACGCCGGAAGCAATATCGACCTCGCAGTGGAAGCGAATCGCGTACCACATCCTCCCGCTGCGAAAGGCGCCACCTTCGACATCGATGCTGCCGCCCCTGACCTTCTCCGGTGCCATGGCATAGGGCGCGATTGCATCGGGGCTGATACCCGGCCGCGACCGGCGCAGCTGTTCCATCGCCTCGAGCCCCGCAAAGCTGTAGATTGCGTTCGTCACCGGAAAGCTGGCGCAGCGCCGCCTTGGCCTTTCTGCTGCGGGGATCGCTGAGCGTACGGCCGGAGAACAGCTGGGGCGCTTGCACCAGCGCATCGGCAGGCGGATCGATCTTGATCACGGGCGGCCGTAGCGGCTTGAAGACTGGGACGGCGGGTGAAGGCTCTGCGGGAACTGTACCCGCTTCGGCTTGCTGCGGAACAGGATTAGCGCGGCGTTCGGAAGGCACATCCGCGGGCGGCGCCGGGACGATATCGACACTGACGCTATCCTCGCCGGATGCATTGAAAATTGCAGGCTTCGGCAGATAGATGAGCAGCAAGGCGATGAACAGCGCGTGCACCAGCAGGGAAGCCGGAGCGCCCCAGTTGAAACCCGCCTCTGGCTGTCTCCCGGCCCACGCCACCGGTCATCCCGCCATTGTCTTTGGATGCGACGTGATCGTCATGCACTGCGGCCCGTTGTTTGCTGGAACTCCGGCCATCCTCTGCCGAATTGTGGCATGACGGCGGCAGGCAAACGCCTTAGTTGCACTCCGCCCCAAAGAAAAGCCCGGCACATGGCCGGGCTTCGTATGTCGTGATGTCGTCCGCTCAGCTGTCGAGGAACGAGCGCAGCTTGCGTGAGCGGCTCGGGTGCTTGAGCTTGCGCAGCGCCTTCGCTTCGATCTGGCGGATACGTTCGCGGGTAACCGAGAACTGCTGGCCGACTTCTTCGAGCGTGTGGTCGGTGTTCATGCCGATACCGAAGCGCATGCGAAGAACACGTTCCTCGCGCGGCGTCAGCGAGGCCAGAACCCTGGTCGTCGTCTCGCGCAGGTTCGCCTGGATGGCGGCGTCGATCGGCAGCAGCGCGTTCTTGTCCTCGATGAAATCGCCGAGGTGCGAATCCTCTTCGTCACCCACCGGGGTTTCGAGCGAGATCGGTTCCTTGGCGATCTTCAGGACCTTGCGGACCTTTTCGAGCGGCATGGCAAGCTTTTCGGCCAGTTCTTCCGGCGTCGGCTCACGGCCGATTTCGTGCAGCATCTGGCGCGAGGTACGAACGATCTTGTTGATCGTTTCGATCATGTGCACCGGAATACGGATCGTGCGGGCCTGGTCGGCGATCGAGCGGGTGATCGCCTGACGGATCCACCACGTCGCATAGGTCGAGAACTTGTAACCGCGGCGGTATTCGAACTTGTCGACCGCCTTCATCAGGCCGATATTGCCTTCCTGAATGAGGTCGAGGAACTGCAGGCCGCGGTTCGTGTACTTCTTCGCGATGGAGATGACGAGGCGAAGGTTCGCTTCGACCATTTCCTTCTTGGCGATACGCGCTTCACGCTCGCCCTTCTGCACCATATGCACGATACGGCGGAATTCCGAGATCGAGATGCCGGTTTCGGTCGCCAGATTCTGGATTTCCTGGCGGATGTCGCGGATCGTCGTGTTTTCGCCCTTGGCGAATTCCTTCCAGCCGCGGGCGGCCAGATTGGCGATCGACTTCATCCAGTTCGGGTCGAGCTCGGCACCCTGGTACTGTTCCAGGAAGCTGTCGCGCTTGACGCCGTAGGATTCGGCCAGACGCAGCAGGCGGCCTTCGTTCTGAACGAGACGCTTGTTGATGTCGTAGAGCTGCTCGACCAGAGCCTCGATGCGGTTCTGGTTCAAGGACAGCGACTTGACGGCCTTGATCAGCTCGTCCTTGAGCTCCTTGTAGCGGCGCTCCTGGGCCGACGACAGCGTACCCGTCGCGGCAAGGCGCTGCTCGACCTGCTGGTCCTGCAACTTGCGCAGCTTCTTATAGGTCTCGGCGATCAGATCGAGAGTTTCCATGACCTGCGGGCGCAGCTCGGCTTCCATCGCGGCCAGCGAAAGGTTGGACTCGTCTTCGTCCTCTTCCTCTTCCTCGATCGGCATGCCTTCGCCGCCGACATCGGTGATGTCGTCGTCGCCGGTACGGGCGCGGCGGGTCTTTTCCTTCTCTTCGGCAGCCTTGCGGTCCGCCTCGATCTTTTCAGGGCTCTGGAACTGCGGCGCGGCCTTGGCTTCCGGACCCGAATAGGTCGTTTCGAGATCGATGATCTCACGCAGCAGCGTCGTGCCTTCGTTCAGTTCGTCGCGCCAGATGATGATGGCCTGGAAGGTCAGCGGGCTCTCGCAGAGACCGGCGATCATCGTTTCGCGGCCGGCCTCGATGCGCTTGGCGATGGCGATTTCGCCTTCGCGCGACAGCAGCTCGACGGAACCCATTTCGCGCAGATACATGCGCACCGGATCGTCGGTACGATCGGTCGGTTCCTTCTTCTTCGCCGTCGCAAGCGCGGTGCCGCTCGAAGGCGCGAGTTCGCCACCTTCGTTGTCGTCATCGCTGCCGCTGTCGTCGTCGTCGCTGTTGCCGCCGCCCTGGGCTTCTTCAGCTTCTTCGTCTTCGATCACGTTGATGCCCATGTCGGAGAGCATCGACATCGTGTCTTCGATCTGTTCGGACGTCACTTCTTCGGACGGAAGAACGGCATTAAGCTCGTCCATCGTCACATAGCCGCGCTTTTTCGCGGCCTTGATCATCTTCTTGACCGCGTCATCGGAAAGATCGAGAAGAGGGCCGTCGGTTGCGCCGTCGCGTTCGACTTCCGCTTCTTCGTTCTCTTTGACCTTCGTTGCCATTTATGTCGTCGCCTTCCTGACGCTATTCAAACTCGCTGGTGATGGCCGCTACGAGACTGCGTGCAACCGCCGGTCTCGAATCACCAATTACCCACCTAACGGGATGACCTTTAAAGCCTGATTAACCACGATTGCCGGCGCCGGATGACAGAGCTTCAATGCTTCTAAATTTCCGGCCATGGTTTGTGCGATCCGCCTTGACCCAAGTTCACCGCTTTAAGTCGAACGGTGATTCCCACAATTTTTCATCTCGTCAAGCTTTTCCACAAAAAAAGCTGCCGAAAACACGGAAAATGCCTTATCCACAGGCTGACGAACCGCTTAAGCGATTGCCAGCCTTAGATAGGATGTCACCAGTGAAAGACAAGGGCGTAAAGCTCTCGTCCCCTCTTATCCGAGTCAATGGCGGTTTTATAGTGGCATTTGCGGCCCCATGTCTTGGCGCCGCAGTATAGGCCGCTACCGCGACGCGCCATCAAAGGGATTGATCTTCAATGCCCCGATATCGACCGCCGGAATGCAGCGCAGGTTGATCGCCGCCATTGCCGTTCCATCCGGTGCCGTCGCCTCGCTATACGGCGCAATACCGCAATCGGCACAGAAATTGTGCCGGATTGCGTGGCTCTTGAACGTATAGGTCGACACCTTCTCGCGCGGCGTCTTCAGCTCGAACTGGGTCATCGGCACGAAACCGAGCAAGCCGCCGCGCTTGCGGCAGAAGCTGCAATTGCAATCCAGTGCCTCGGCGAAATCGCCCTCGACCTCGAAGGCGACGTTGCCGCAGTGACAGCTTCCCTCGTATTTCATGCCGGTTTCCTCCTCGTTTACAGCCAGTCCATGACCACCTTGCCGGAATTGCCCGAGCGCATCGCCTCGAAGCCATCGCGGAATTCACCGATCTTGATCCGGTGAGTAATGACAGGCGCAAGATCCAAGCCGCCCTGGACGAAGGCGATCATCTTGTACCAGGTCTCGAACATCTCGCGGCCATAGATGCCCTTGAGGTTTAGCATCTTGAAGATCACCTTGTTCCAGTCGATCTCGAAGCCGGCCGGCGCGATGCCGAGGATGGCGATCTTGCCGCCATTGTTCATCTTGTCGATCATGTCGCGGAACGCGGGTGCCGCACCCGACATTTCAAGCCCGACATCGAAGCCCTCGGTCATACCGATCGACTTCATCACGTCGGCCAGGTTCTCCTTGGATGCATCGACCACGTAGTCGATCCCGAGCTTGCGGGCGAGATCCAGACGGTTCGGGTTGATATCGGTGATCACGACCTTGCGGGCGCCGGAGCGCTTGGCAACCAGCGCGCCCATGATGCCGATCGGCCCGGCACCAGTGACCAGCACGTCTTCGCCGACGAGATCGAAGGACAGAGCGGTGTGAACGGCATTGCCGAACGGATCGAAGATCGCCGCGATCTCATCGGGAATATCATCCGGGATCGGCACGACATTGGCTTCGGGAATGCAGACGAACTCACCGAAGGAGCCCGGGCGATTGACGCCGACGCCGAGCGTGTTGCGGCAGAGATGCCCGCGGCCGGCACGGCAGTTGCGGCACTTGCCGCAGACGATATGTCCCTCGCCGGAGACACGCTCGCCGACATGGTATTTGGTGACTGCGGAACCGATCTCGGCGATCTCGCCGCAGAATTCGTGACCGACGACCATCGGCACCGGAATGGTCTTCTGCGCCCACTGGTCCCAGTTCCAGATATGCACGTCGGTGCCGCAGATCGCGGACTTCTTGACGCGGATCAGCACGTCGTTCGGGCCGACCTCGGGAACCGGGACGTTCTCCATCCAGAGCCCGACCTCTGCCTTCGACTTCACCAGCGCCTTCATCATGTTCGACATAATTTTCTTCCTTCGATTGGCGCCCGGCCTCACTGTCCCTTCTCCCCAGCGGGGAGAAGGTGCCCGAAGGGCGGATGAGGGGGCTGCCCCCGTAAACATCAACTGCTCTTCGCTTGCGCTCCGAGCCTCGCTTCGCTCGCCCCCTCGTCTGTCCTGACGGACATCTTCTCCCCGCTGGGGAGAAGGGGGAAACCGCATCTAGATAACCCCAAGCTCCCTGCCCGCTTCGGCAAAGACGGCAATCGCCCGCTCGACATCACCCGTCGAATGCGCCGCCGACATCTGCGTGCGGATACGGGCCTGGCCCTTCGGCACGACCGGGAAGGAAAAGCCGACCACATAGACGCCCTTCGTCAGCATCAGTGCCGCCATGTCCTGCGCCAGCTTCGCGTCGCCGAGCATCACAGGAATGATCGCATGTCCCTCGCCTGCCAGCGTGAAGCCGAGCTTGGTCATTTCGGTGCGGAACAGCGTCGCGTTGGCCGTAAGCTTTTCGCGCAAACCATCGCCGTTTTCGATCAGGTCGAAGACCTTCAGCGACGCCGCCGCAATGACCGGGGCCAGCGTGTTCGAGAACAGATAGGGGCGCGAGCGCTGGCGCAGCCAGTCGATGACCTCGGCCTTGCCGGACGTGTAACCGCCAGACGCGCCACCCAGCGCCTTGCCGAGCGTCCCGGTGATGATATCGATCCTGCCCTCGACGCCGCAATATTCGGGCGAGCCTCGGCCGTTCTTGCCGACGAAGCCGACGGCATGGCTGTCATCGACCATGACCATCGCACCGTATTTATCGGCGAGATCGCACACGCCCTGCAGATTGGCGATGATGCCGTCCATCGAGAAGACGCCATCGGTTGCGATCATCTTGAAGCGGCTGCCCTCGGCCTTCTTCAGCTCTTCTTCGAGAGCTGCCATGTCATTATTGGCATAGCGGAAGCGCTTGGCCTTGGAGAGGCGCACGCCGTCGATGATCGAGGCATGGTTCAGCGCATCCGAAATGATTGCATCCTCTTCGCCGAGCAGGGTCTCGAACAGGCCGCCATTGGCATCGAAGCAGGACGAATAGAGGATCGTGTCTTCCATGCCGAGGAAGGAGGAGATGCGCGCCTCGAGCTGCTTGTGCTCTTCCTGCGTCCCGCAGATGAAGCGCACCGAGGCCATGCCGTAGCCATACCGGTCGAGCGCCTGCTTGCCGGCTTCGGCAAGCTCCTCGTTGTCGGCAAGGCCAAGGTAATTGTTGGCACAGAAGTTCAGGACGCGGTCGCCGGAAGCAACGGCGATCTCCCCCGCCTGCTTCGAGGTGATGACACGCTCGGACTTGTAAAGCCCTGCGTCCTTGAGGGACGCGAGCTCGGTGGTGAGGTGTGAAAGAAATGCTTTTGTCATTGTAAACGCCATAATCCCCAAAAATTCCTCCGATGGGCGCTGCAATTAGCACAAAGCAAGTGCAGATGTCGCCGATCCGGTACGAAATATTTTCAAGGACAGGCACTTTTCGCGCGCCATGCCTGGGCGCCGCCCCTTAGTCGTCGTGGCTAAGGATCACGTCCAGGAAGGCGTCGCCGTAGCGCTCGAGCTTCGATTGGCCGACGCCGGAGATATCCAGCAGTTCCTTGCGGCTGCGCGGCCGCTCGGTGGCAAAGGCGATCAGGGTCGTGTCGGGGAAGACGACATAGGGCGGGACCCCGAGCGATTTGGCGATCGAGGTGCGCTCGGCCCGGAGCGCCTCGAACAGCAGCCCGTCGGCACCCGACAATCCGGCATGGCGGTTGGTCCGCTCGGCTTTCCGGCTGCTGCGCCCCGCAACCACGCGATCCTTGCGGAAGAACACCTGCCGCTCATGCTTGAAGACGGCACGTGCCTCCGCTTCCAGCTTCATCGCCCCATAGGCGTCGTGATCGATGCGGATCAGGCCCATGGCGAGCAGCTGGCGGAAGATCGATTGCCAGGTCTTCGCGGCGATATCTTTCCCGGCACCGAAGACCGGCATCGTCGTGTGGCCGAAGCGTTCGGTCTTCTCGTTGGCATTGCCAAGCAGCACGTCGATGACATGGCCGGTGCCGAAGCGTTCGCCGGTCCGGTAGACGGCTGCCAGCGCCTTGATCGCCGCCTCTGTTCCGTCCCAGGTCTCGACCGGCTTGGTGCAGGTATCGCAGCCGCCGCAGCCGCCTACATGCGCCTCGCCGAAATGCGCCAGAATAGCCTGGCGGCGGCAGGAGGCGGTCTCGCAGATGGCGAGCAATGCATTCAGCTTGCCGCGCTCAATGCGCTTGATTTCATCGGCCGCATTGCCCTCGTCGATCATCCGCCGCCGCTGGATGACGTCGGCCATGCCATAGGCCATCCAGACTTCTGAGGGCAGTCCGTCGCGCCCGGCGCGTCCGGTCTCCTGATAATAGGCCTCGACCGAGCCCGGCAGATCGAGGTGCGCGACATAGCGCACATTCGGCTTGTCGATCCCCATGCCGAAGGCGACGGTGGCGACGAGGCAGAGTTCGTCTTCCTTGAGGAAGGCATCCTGGTTGGCGTCGCGCATCGCCCGGTCCATGCCGGCGTGATAGGCGAGCGCCCGGATGCCCTGCGTGTTCAGCCACTCCGCCGTGTCCTCGACCTTGGCGCGCGACAGGCAATAGACGATGCCGCTATTGCCCTTGTGTCCGGACAGGAACCGCAGCAGCTGCTGGCGCGGCTGGTCGCGCTCGACGATTTCATAGGCGATGTTCGGCCGGTCGAAACTGGTGGTAAAGACTTCTGCGCCCTCGAGCCTCAGCCGCTCGATGATGTCCTCGCGCGTATGCGGATCGGCGGTGGCCGTCAGCGCGATGCGCGGCACGCCGGGATAGTGCTCGGAAAGCCTGCCGAGCTCGCGATATTCGGGCCGGAAATCATGTCCCCACTGGGAGACACAATGGGCCTCATCAATCGCAAACAGCGCGATCCTGGCATCGCCGATGATCTCGCGGAAACCATCCATCAGGATCCGCTCGGGCGTCACATAGAGCAGATCCAGCGTGCCCGATGAAATGCCCCGGCGGATCTCGACATATTCGTCGCGCGTGATCGAGGAGTTGAGTGCTGCAGCACGGATGCCGAGCTGCTTCATCGCCTCCACCTGATCGCGCATCAGCGCAATCAGCGGCGAAACGACGATGCCGATGCCATCGCGGCAGAGCGCCGGAATCTGGAAACAAAGTGATTTGCCGGCACCCGTCGGAAACAGCACCACGGCATCGCCGCCAGAGGCGACATGCTCGACCACTGCCTGCTGCTTGCCGCGAAAGGCCGGAAAGCCATAGACGCGCTTCAAGATGTCGAGCGGCGCCTTGCCATTGCCGAACAACGCGCCACCCGCCGAAAATGCCTTGTCACCGCCGTCCATCAATGGCTCGCCGCGCCCTTGACCCGGCCGGAAAGCACGCCGAAGCCGTCGATGATCGCTTCCTGGTTTTCAAGCCGCAGACCTTCGAAATGCACTTCCTGCAAGGCCCGCATCAGCTGGTCGATGATCTCGGCATTGCCCTCTTCCGTCGCCTCGGCGATTTCCCGCTCGAGCTCGATTTTTTGCCAGCGTAGCGCCTTGGCGCGCTTGTGGAAGGCAAGCGCCTGACGGTAGCCCTCGCGCGCATCCTCCATCGCCGCCTCTTCGGTGGCGGTCCAGAGCCGCGCGTTGCGCACCTGCTGATCGAGCCCCTTGAGTAGACCGCCAAAGTCCTGCCGCTCCAGCTCTTCGAACAGATACTCGCGCGTCAGATGCGGACTGGCGACCATAGCCGCCGCCCCCAGCATCGCCGACCACAGGCGCTGCAGATCGCGGTTGTCATATTCGATGGCGGCGATTTCGTCGTAGTCATCCTGCATCAGCACCGGATGATTGATGACGGTCAGCGCCAGCACGCTTTCGCGCAGCGCCGGAATTTCCTGGTGGCCGCGCACCAGACCTGATCGCGTCAACCGCTCGGAGACCAGATTGACAGTCCGCGCACCACCCGCCGGCGGGCGGCCCTGGCCGTCCTTGCCGCGGAAATTTCCACCACCGCCACCGCGTTCGAAATTGCGGCGGTCGCCGCCCCTGTTCTGGAACTGCGGCTGGAAGAACCTGTTCAGGCGGTCGCGGATATCCTGCTGGTAGTGGCGGCGCACGTTCTCGTCGCCGATGACAGCCACCATCTGCTTCAGCCGCGCTTCGAGTTCGGCGCGCGCCTCGGGCGTATCGAAATTGCCGCCGCCGGCCTCCCGGCCCCACAGCATTTCCGCCAAAGGCTTCGCCTGGCTCATCACCTTGTCGAAGGGCGCGCGACCTTCGTTGCGCACGAGATCGTCAGGATCCTTGCCATCGGGCAGCAGCGCGAAGCGCACGGTGCGTCCCGGCTTCAGATGCGGCAGGGCCAGATCGGCCGCGCGGTTGGCAGCACGGATACCGGCGCCGTCGCCATCGAAGCAGAGCACCGGCTGCGACGTCATCTTCCAGAGCAGGTCGAGCTGGTTTTCGGTGAGCGCGGTGCCAAGCGGCGCCACGGCATTTTCGATCCCCGCCTGGTGCAGCGCAATCACGTCCATATAGCCTTCGACGGCGATCACCGTCGGCTCGCCATCGGCGCCCTGCAGCGAACGGCGGGCGCGCGCGAAATTGTAGAGCACCTGCCCCTTGTGGAAGAGCTCGGTCTCGTTCGAGTTCAGATATTTCGCCGGCGCATCGGGCGACATGGCGCGGCCGCCGAAGGCGATCACCTTTTCCCGCGACGAAAGGATCGGAAACATGATTCGATCGCGGAACCGGTCGTAGCTGACGGGAATGTCGGACCCGTGCACCACGAGACCGCAGGCCTCGATCTGCTCCTTGCCGACGCCCTTGCCCGACAGAAATTCCTTAAGCGCATTGCGGCTGTCTGGCGCGAAGCCGAGCCGGAAGGTATCGATCGTCCGCCCCGTCAGGCCGCGGTCGCGCAGATAGGCGCGCGCCCTCGCCCCGTTTGCGGTCTGCAGCTGATCCTGGAAAAATTGTGTCGCCAGCTCCATGACGTCGAGCAGCGACGTCCGCTCCTTCTCGCGCTTCTCCATCGCCGGATCGGCAACCGGCATCGGCACGCCCGCCATATCGGCGATCTGCTGCACCGCTTCGGGGAAGCTCAAGCCTTCCAGCTCGGTCAGGAACCGGAAATGATCGCCCGTCACCCCGCAGCCGAAGCAGTGGTAACGGCCCTTGCGATCCTCGCAGTGGAAGCTCGGAGATTTCTCGCCATGGAACGGGCAGCAGGCCCAGTAGTCCCCGCGCGGCACATTGGTCTTGCGCTTGTCCCAGCTGACACGGCGGCCGATCACGTCCGAAATCTGGACGCGGTCGCGTATGTCATCGAGAAAGGAATTGGAAAAGCGCATCAGGACCTCGTGGCTGAGCGATCATATAAGCAGGTTTCCCCCCCGCCGCCACGAACTTCGAGGGAATTACGCGCTATTCACAGGCTTGACGCCGAGATGATTGTATATACAATTGCATATACAGCGGCGCATGCGTGCCTGGAAGCAATGGAACTTCGGGTGCAGCGTGGAACCTATAGCCAAGCACTTCTCGTCGTTCGAATGGGATGAGAATAAGCGGCAGGTAAATATCCTGAAACATGGAATCGATTTTCCGGCAGCGGCGGCCGCATTGAACAAACCGCATCTGGAAAAGACGTCCGACCGGCATGGAGAAGTTCGCACACTGGCAGTTTGCCCCGATTCGCAGCGACTGATCGCGATCGTTTATACGATGCGCGGTGAATACTGCCGGATCATTTCTGCCCGTGCGGCACGCAACAATGAGCAAAGAGCGTATCGTCAGATATTCGGCTGAAGCCATCGAGAAAATGATCGCCGAGGGCAAGGATCGAACTGATCACGCCCGGGTCGGGGCCATGAGCGATGCGGAAATTGAGCGCGCCATGCGCGACGACCCCGATTGGGCCAATACTCTCGATATCGATTGGTCGACCACAGAGATCGTTCAGCCGCCGGCCAAAAAGCCTCTCTCGATCCGGCTGGATCAGGATGTCGTCGATTTCTTTCAATCGAGCGGCAAGGGATATCAGACGCGTATTAATACTGTGCTGCGCCATTACGTCGATCAGCAGAAGATGAAGCAAGAAAAGCGTCAGAAATGACGATCAATAAAGCGTGACGCCCTGCGGCAGGAGGGTGCGACAATTGTGCACGCAGGGCCGCTGTCACGCCAGTTTTCAAGCATTTCCAAAAACATATGAAAATATTGATGTTTTCGTTATTTCAATGACTTGTTTCTATCTGCGGCGGTGAAAACGCCTGATGGGAAGCGTGCTAATGAAAAGCCTTGGCGGGCATTCAGACTATCCACAACCCAATTATTATATTTTTGTAATTTGAATACTCCGCTGCGGCGCAATACCGTCTTCTCATCAAAGCGATCCCCGAGCGAGGCACCATCCCTACCCCCGGCGCCGCCTCGCAAGGGTGCCTTTGCAAATACACCGCCAGTGTGGGCCTAGCCCAGCGTCGCTGTCGGCAGCAAAGAGCAAGAAGGCAGGAGCGCCCCCAGCTCCTGCCTTCTTTAATTTCCGGCACAGCTGTCCCGGATTTTTGCAATTTAATCTTGCTGGTTAACTGACCTAACCATTTTTGGGACACTCGGTACAAAACGGACATTGACTCGGGACGCTGAGAAGGCAAATGGAATAGCCGTCGCCTTGCCGAGTTCCCAGATGTCCTTGACCGCCGAAACACTTGCTATAGACGATCGCTTTTTTGGAGCAGTGTTGATCTGCGCCAACGAGATGCTGACGATCTATAAGGAAAGCCCGAGAATCGCGTCCATTTTTGCTGCGCAGCAACGATGGCTGATGGCGCATTCAGGCTTTGCATTGCATTACGGATTGCCGGGCGAGGAGAAAAAAGGCCTGTATTCCGGGCGTTTCGTGGATTTCGTCGTCAGCAACAAGATCGCCAGCCGCAACACCGCCGCCGCCTTCCTCCAGGAAATGCTCGTCTATCGTTTCCTGCGCCCCTCAAGCGGCCAGGCCGACCGGCGCACGCGCCTCGTCGAGCCGACGGAGACTGCCGAGCAGCACTTCTTCAAGTGGCTGCAGACACATCTTTTCATTCTCGACAACCTGGACGGTGGCACGCGCGCCGAAAAGCTCAGCACCGAGCCGGCACTCATTGCCAAAATTCAACCCCTGATTGCTCAGGCTATCATCGCCACAAAGGCGGTGCGCGATCCCGGCGCCACCTACAATCTCTTCAACTGGGCAAATTCCGGCGGTCTTGTCATGGACTATCTGATGTCCCGCCTGCCGGCATTCGATGGCACGGCCGAACGGATATCCATTGGCCCGGTATCGCTCAGCGACCTGCGCACCCAGTTCATGATTTCCAACACCCATCTGAAGCGCCTTCTCAGCCAGGCGGCGGAGATGGGAAGCGTCGGCTGGGACGAGCCGCCGCGCAAGGGCGACCTGTGGCTTTCGCGCGGCTTCATTCTTGAATACCGCGATTACCAGGCGGCAAAATTCGCGGTCGTCGATGCGGCGGCCGAGACTGTGCTCGGCCGCGCCATCTGATTTACATCACTGATTTACTTCAAGAGTTCCTTTACGGCGCCTGAAGCCTTGGCGAAATCCATCTGGCCGGCATAGCGCTCCTTGAGAGCCGCCATCACCTTGCCCATGTCCTTCGGTCCCTCGGCGCCGGTCTCCGCGATGATCGCCGAGATATTGGCGCGCACTTCGGCATCCGAAAGCTGCTTCGGCATGAAATCCTGGATTACGGTGATTTCGGCGCGCTCCTTCGCGGCCAGCTCGGGCCGTGAATTCTCTTCGTAGATCTTCGCCGATTCGTCGCGCTGCTTCACCATCTTGGCAAGGATCTGCAGAATCTCGTCGTCGCTGGCTTCTTCCTTGCCAGCGCCGCGGTTGGCGATATCACGATCCTTGGTGGCGGCCTGAATGAGACGGATCGTCGAAAGGCGCTCGGCATTCTTGGCTTTCATCGCCTCTTTGAGGGCGGTGGCGAGTTGATCGCGCAGCATTATTTCACTCCTGTTGAATGGCGCTACATAAACCACGCAAATGGGGAGGATCAAATAAATTGCGATATCAGCGCCAGAAACCGCAGGAAAAGCGTGTCCCGATACGTTAGAAAAGATTGACGGCAGGCGAGAGCGTGGCTATCTACCGCCACCTGCACCAAAATTCGTGATCAGGCCTGAGACGCGCGGCGGCGAGCTGCGCCCATACGCTTGCGAACACAAATGGCAGCCTGACGGCCCAAGACGTCGAGAGCAGCCGGAAACGGGATGATGATGACCGCGACAGCCCCCTGGACCATTGAAAAGCCGACCGCCCTGCTTGTTCTCGCAGATGGCACCGTGATCGAAGGAAAGGGCATCGGCGCGACCGGCAAGGTCCAGGCCGAGGTGGTCTTCAACACCGCATTGACTGGCTACGAGGAAATCCTCACCGACCCCTCCTATCTCGGCCAGATCGTCACCTTCACCTTCCCGCATATCGGCAATATCGGCACCAACGAAGAAGACATCGAAGACCTGACGCCGGCAGCACGCCACGGCGCGGTCGGCGTCATCTTCAAGGCCGATATCACCGAACCGTCCAACTACCGCGCCGCCAAGCATCTCGACGCCTGGCTGAAGACCCGCGGCATCATCGGCCTCTGCGGCATCGACACGCGCGCCCTCACCGCCTGGATCCGCGAAAACGGCTCGCCGAACGCCGTCATCGCCCATGATCCGAACGGCGTCTTCGATGTCGATACGCTGAAGGCCGAAGCCAAGGCGTGGAGCGGTCTCGAAGGTCTCGACCTCGCCAAGATCGCATCGTCGGGTCAGTCCTCGCAGTGGACGCAGACGCCCTGGATCTGGAACGAAGGCTATGGCGAACTCGGCGCTGCCGATGCCAAGTACCACGTCGTCTGCCTCGACTACGGCGTGAAGCGCAACATTCTGCGCCTGTTCGCCGGCCTCGACTGCAAGGTCACCGTCATGCCGGCAACGGCGAGCGCCGAAGACGTGCTTGCCGTCAAGCCCGACGGAATCTTCCTGTCGAACGGCCCGGGCGACCCGGCCGCCACCGGCACATATGCCGTTCCGGTCATCCAGACGCTGATCAAGACCGATATCCCAGTCTTCGGCATCTGCCTCGGCCACCAGATGCTGGGCCTCGCGCTCGGCGCCAAGACCGAAAAGATGCACCAGGGCCATCACGGCGCCAACCATCCGGTCAAGGACCACACGACGGGCAAAGTCGAGATCGTCTCGATGAATCACGGCTTCGCTGTTGACACGAAGTCGCTGCCCGAAGGCGTTGAGGAGACTCACGTTTCGCTCTTCGACGGCACCAATTGCGGCCTGCGCGTCTCCGGCAAGCAGATCTTCTCGGTGCAGCATCACCCGGAAGCCTCTCCCGGCCCGCAGGACAGCCACTACCTCTTCCGCCGCTTCATCAACATGGTGCGCGCCAAGAAGGGTGAAGAGGCGCTTGCTGAACGGTAAGAGCAGCCGCTATTTCTTAACAGCACCTTAAGTGCGGCGGTGTTACTCATCAGTCAGTTTATGCGTTGACTGGACAATGAATGAGAGAGCGCCGCCACATTGCAAGCCTTGACGGATTGCGCGGCATCACCGCGCTCGCCGTCGTCATGGCGCATGTCTATCTGGTCTTTCCAGCGCTCGGTCCGCTGCCTCTGCCCGATATCGGCAGCGGCGCCGTGGCGATATTCTTTGCCATCAGCGGCTTCCTGATGGCCTACCTCTATGGCGACAGGCCATTCTCCAGAAAGAATGCCGCCGATTTCCTCGTCAACCGCTTTGCCCGCATCTATCCGGTCTATCTCGCCGCCGTGCTGCTGGTCGTTGTCCTCTCGGCCGTTCCCGGCCTCGGTTATATCGATCCGATAATGGGACCCTTCCAGATCGCCCGCCATATCGTCATGCTCGGCTCGACCGGCGTTCTCTGGACGATCCCGCCCGAGATCCAGTTCTATCTGGTCTTCCCGTTCATCTGGATGTTCCTCGCCAATCCGGTCCGCTACCAGTGGATCGCTGTGCTGATCGGCTGCCTGCTGGCGATCGACGGTCTCCTCGGCTTTCCGGGAAGCGGCATCCTCTTGATATCGAAGCTGCCCTATTTTCTGCTCGGCGTGCTGGCCGGCCACCTGCACCCGCGCCTGCAAAGTGCGGCCCGCGGCTTGACAGTCGGCGTCATGGCAATCCTCTTGCCGGCCTTTCTGCTCAGCCATCGCGCCCTCTCGATCGAGGTCTCCGACACTCTCTGGGGCATGTCGACGGCGCTTGCTGCGGCCCTCTCAGTCCTGCTCGTTGCGCGCGAGCATCCGATTTCCGCCGCGCTGTTCGCCTCCCGCCCCTTCTGTTTTCTAGGAACGATCAGCTTTTCGCTCTATCTCCTGCATGTGCCGTGCCTGTTCCTGACGGCCAAGCTGCTCGCAGGCATGCCGCTCTGGCTCGTCATCCCCATCGGATGTGCCGTCGCGCTCGCAGTCGCCACCGCGAGCTACCACGTCATCGAGGCGCCATGCCGCATCTTCCTCGTCAATCGCTGGAAGCGCCGCAATCCGCACAAGGCGGAGCTCTTGACCTCAAGTTGACTTGACGAATGACAGCCGTGCAGGCGCACGCCTCGGCATTCGCGCCGGCATTGCCAGTCACGGACCGGTAGCAACTGATGGTGACGAATGGCCGGGTTCAGGCGCCGGCCATTCTCCCCTCGCGGCGCACGAGAATATAGAAGCGGGCGCAGAGCATGGTCGCCGCTGCCGCAAGCCCGACCAGGAAGCCGAACCAGATGCCGACGCCGCCGAAGCCGAGCGGGAAGGCCAGCAGCCATGCCAGGAAGAAGCCGATCGGCCAATAGGCGATCAGCGCCAGGATCATCGGCACCCGCGCGTCCTTCAGCCCGCGCAGCAGACCGCTGGCGATCGCCTGGATGCCATCCACCAGCTGGAACAGCCCCGCAACGACGATCAGCGGACCCGCATAGGCGAGCACCGCGGCAGCTTCCGGGTGGCTGGTATCCAGGAACCAGCGCGCGAAAAACTCCGGCATGACGGCAAACAGGATACCGCCGAGCGCCGAAACCACACAGGCGATGATCATCACGGTGATCGAGGCACGCACGACGGCCAGATGATCGCCCTGCCCGTGGGCAACACCGATGCGAACCGTTGCCGCCTGGCTGAGGCCGAGTGGGATCATGAAGGCGATCGACGCCCATTGCAGTGCGATGCCGTGGGCGGCCAGCTCGATCGTGCCGATGCGGCCCATCAACAGCGACGCTGCGGTAAACAGGCTGACTTCGGCCAGGATCGTGATGCTGATCGGCAGACCGAGACGCACGACGTCCCAAAGCGCGTGCCAGTCCGGCCGCCAGAAGCGCACCAGGATCTCGTAGCGGCGCGTCTCTTCCTTCATCTGCACATAGGCGAGGATGAACAGGAAGCCCGCCGTCTGCACGGCAACGGAAACGATCGCCGCGCCTTCCAGACCCATCGCCGGAAAGCCGAAATGGCCGAGCACCAGGATGTAGGCAAAGATCGCGTTCAAGACCAGCATGGCAATCGTGACGTTGAGCACCACGGCCGCCTTGCCGATGGCGCTCACCAGCGCCCGTATGACATTGTAGAGCAGGCCCGGCAGTACGGCGAAATGGCCGATCAGGATATAGCCATGCGCGAGCTTGGCTACCTCAGGCTTCTGCCCGGCGGCCAGCAGGATTTCCTCGGCATAGAAGAAGGCTGGCTGCATCACCAGCCAATAGGCGGTAACGACCCAGAGACCCATGCGCATCGAGCGGCGCACCGTGACGATATCGCCACGCCCATAGGCCTGCGCCACCATCGGAATGACGGCGATCGCAAAGCCCGAGCCGAAGATCAGAATGGTGAACAGGAACTGCGCTGACAGCACCATGGCCGCCAGGTTTTCGGCGCCGAGCTGGCCGACGATCATCACATCGGTCGTGTTGATGCCGAGCTGGGCGAGCTGCGCGCCGATGAAGGGTATGCCGAGCGCCAGCGTCGCACCGAAATGCGATCCCCAATGGTTGTCGGTGTGCGGCGCGAGCTTGTTCACGTCAACAGGCGTGTCCATGGCAAAAGTCCAATTGTTTTGAATCGTTTTCGGCCGCGGAATGGCGGCAAGTTATTACCGGGCCTTAGATCAAAGCCCGGCAAAGAGCTACCCTAAAACAGGCAAATGCTGAAATATTCATCACAGCATCACTGAATCTGATGGCTATTCTGCCAGAGCTTCGATCGTCTTTGGCCGCGACGGTCGCACCTTGATGAAGAACACCACCGCCGCCACGAGAATGAAGAAAGCCGCCATCAGATAAGGGGCACCTGCAAAGGTAACCGGCGCATCCGGCTTGGTGAAATAGCCGAACAGCTGCGTGAAGATCACCGGGCCGATGATCGTGGTGATGCTGCTCAGACTCGTCAGCGCGCCCTGCAACTCACCCTGCGCCGACGGCGGCACCTTGCCGGCCGCAATGCTGCGCAGCGGCGGATCAGCGACGTTCTCCATGACCGTCATGACGATGATCACATAGACCATCCAGCCCTCCCAGGCGAAGGCATAGCCCGTCAAGCCGACGACCGAAAAGCAGAGACCGATGACCGCCGTCTTCCACTCGCCGAGAACAGGAACGACCTTCGACAGCACTAGCCCCATGACGATCGCCGCGCCGATGCCGTAGATGCCGAGCGACAGGCCGATCTGACCCTCGCTCCATCCATAGCGGTAGGTGCCGACGAAGGACCAGACGGCTGGATAAACCGAATGCGCGAGCCAGAACAGGAACATTACGGCGGCAACCCAGCCGATGCCGGGATAGTGGCGCATTTGCTTCAAGGCGCCGAGCGGGTTGGCGCGCTTCCATTCGAAGGGGCGGCGATGCTTGGCATCCAAGGTCTCGGGCAGCAGGAAATAGGCAGCGGCGAAATTCAGGAACGACACCAGCGCCGCTCCGAAAAACGGCACGCGCGGACCGAATTCGCCGAGAAACCCGCCAATAACAGGGCCGATGGTAAAGCCGACGCCGAAGGCAATGCCGATCAGGCCGAAATTCTTCGCCCGATTTTCTTCGGTGCTGATATCGGCGATATAGGCCGAGCAGGTGGCGAAACTGCCGCCACTGAAGCCCGCCAGCGCCCGGCCGACAAACAGCATCCAGAAGCTGGTGGCGACCGCGCAAATGAAATTGTCGATGGCGAAGGTGAGCACCGAAATCAGCAGGATCGGCCTGCGTCCGAACCGGTCACTGAGATTGCCGAGCAGCGGCGCGAACAGAAACTGCATGATCGCATAGACGACGAGCAGCCAGCCGCCATCCAGCGCCGCGTCGCTAACGCTGCCGCCCGTCAACTCTTCCAGATAGGCGGGAAGAACCGGCATGATGATCGCGATGCCGATGACATCGAGAAATAGGATCATGAAAACCAGGAACAGGCCGCGGCGTACGAATTTGGGATCAAGCATGAGGCATCTCTCAACAGCTGCTGTTTTCTGGAAAGACGATCTCATCGCCGGGAATGTTACATAGCCGAAGCAGAAAAATGAAACAATACGTGAACATTTCAAAGTTTTTGATGGCGAAGACAACGAAATTGATCGCGGCCGCGAACAAAACGGGATTATGAGCCCCTCCGCGCCTCGGCCTTGACGAAATCGACGAATGCGCGAAGCGCGGGCGGCATGTGCTTGCGGCTGGCATAATAGAGGAACGGCCCGGAGAATTCCGTGACCCATTCCTCGAGGATCGGCACCAGTTCGCCCCGTTCAAATCCGGGAAGCAGCACTTCCTCGAAAGTCCTGATGATGCCCAGTCCGGCGATCGCGGCCCCCACTTCCATTTCGATCGAGTTTGCGACCAGCGGTCCGGACACCGAGAGTGTCAGCGTCTCCTCGCCGCGGTCGAACTCCCAGGCGAAATGCGCCCGGCTGCGAAAGCGATGGCGGATGCAGTCATGCTCCAGGAGGTCGCGCGGATGAGCGGGTGTGCCGCGCCGTTGCAGATAGGCAGGCGATGCAGCCGTGACATAGCGCTGGCGGCGCGGACCGATCGGCACGGCGATCATGTCGCGCTCCAGCCGTTCGTCGTAACGGATACCGGCATCGAAGCCCGCCTCGACGACATCGACAAAGTCGTCCTCGGCAAGGATCTCCAGCTTGATCTCCGGGTAAAGTGCCAGGAACCGGCTGGCGATCTCAGGCAGGAAGAGCCGCGACACGATGGTCGGCACGTTCAGCCGCAAAGTGCCGGCCGGGCTGTCGCGGAAACTGTCTAGCTGCCCGAGCGCCGAGGCAACCTCCCCCAGCGCCGGCGCCAGCCGTTCCAGGAGACGTTCGCCTGCCTCGGTCGGCGTGACGCTGCGGGTCGTGCGGTTGAGCAGCCGCACGCCGAGCCGCTCCTCCAGCCGCCTCAGAGAATCGCTGAGCGACGACGGCGAAACGCCGCGCTTGCGGGCCGCGGCACGGAAGCTTCGCTCCCTTGCAATCGCCGTGAAGGCATCCAGATCACTGAGGGGCAGATCATCCATTGTGCATTTTCCCGTACGGCTCATTCGCCACTATCCGGATTATCGCACACATCCGCAGCCGATAGAAAGAGTGCCGAACGCATCACAAGGAGAAGACAATGCAAACCTATCGCCTGGGAAAGACCGGCCCCGAAGTCTCCGCCATCGGCCTCGGCTGCATGGGTATGTCCGGCATGTATGGACCCGCCGACCGGGCCGAAAGCATTGCGACGATCCACGCCGCGTTGGATGCCGGGATCAACCTGCTCGATACCGGCGATTTCTATGGCATGGGCCACAACGAAATGCTGATCGGCGAAGCGCTGAAGAACCGCAAGCGCAAGGACCTCATCATCAGCGTCAAGACCGGCGCTCTGCGCGATCCGCTCGGCGCCTGGAACGGCTATGATTCCCGCCCGGCAGCGCTGAAGAATTTCATCGCCTATTCGCTGCAGCGGCTCGGCACCGACTATATCGACATCTACCGCCCTGCCCGTCTCGATCCGAACGTGCCGATCGAGGAAACCGTCGGTGCCATCGCCGACATGATCAAGGCCGGCTACGTCCGCCATATCGGCCTGTCCGAAGTCGGCGCGGATACCATCCGCCGCGCTGCAGCCGTTCACCCGATCGCCGACTTGCAGATCGAATACTCGCTGATCTCCCGCGGCATCGAGGATCAGATCCTGCCCACCTGCCGCGAACTCGGCATCTCGATCACCGCCTATGGCGTGCTGTCGCGCGGCCTGATCAGCGGCCACTGGCAGAAGGGCCAGGATGGCGGCAAAGGCGATTTCCGCGCCGTCAGCCCGCGCTTCCAGGCTGCCAATATCGATCAGAACCTCGCTCTCGTCGAGGAACTGCGCAAGATCGCTGCGGAAAAGCAGATCAGCGTCGCCCAGATCGCCATCGCCTGGGTCGCGGCACAAGGCAAGGATATCGTCCCGCTGATCGGCGCCCGCCGCCGCGACCGGCTGACCGAAGCACTCGGCTCAAGCGCTGTTGAGCTCAGCGCGGACGACATCGCGGCAATCGAGCGCGCCGTGCCAAAGGACGCCGCTGCGGGCGCCCGTTATCCGGACGTGCAGCTGAAGCATATGGATAGTGAACGCTAATCGGATGGCTCCGCCGGAGAGGCGGAGCCTCCCGGCTCAGACCGGACCGCTAAAGGTGTCGCAAGCCGAAACCTTGCCGCTGTCGAAGCCCTGCTTGAACCATTTGACGCGCTGCGCTGAGGTTCCGTGGTTGAAGCTGTCGGGCACCACATAGCCCTGGCTGCGCTTCTGCAGCGTATCGTCGCCGATCTGCTGGGCGGCGTTCAGCGCGTCCTGGATATCATCTGGATTGATATAGCCCTTGCGCTGCTCAAACTTGGCGAAGACCCCGGCGAAGCAATCGGCCTGCAGCTCGACGCGCACCGACATCTTGTTGGCATCGACCTCGCTCATCCGCTGGCGGGCCTCGTTGAACTTCGGCAGCACACCGAGAATGTTCTGAACATGATGGCCGACTTCGTGGGCGATGACATAGGCCTCGGCAAATTCGCCCTTGGCGCCGAACTGCTGGCTGAGCTGGCGGAAGAAATCCGTATCGAGGTAGACCTTGCGGTCGACGGGGCAGTAGAATGGGCCGGATGCGGCTGATGCAGCGCCGCAGCCGGAGCGCGTCGAGCCCGAGAACAGCACCAGAGCCGGCTTCTCATACGTCTGTCCGGATGCCTGGAAGATGCCGGTCCAGGTATCTTCGGTATCGGCAAGCACGGTGCGCACGAAGGCCGTCATGTCGTCATTGGCAGGCGTTCCATTGCCCTGCGACTGGCTCTGTTCGTAGCCGGAGCCGCCATTCATCGTGCCGTCCATCACCTGCATCAGGTCGATGCCCATCGCCTTGAAGATGAAATAGATGACGACGAGGAAGATGATTGTGCCGATCGACAGCCCGCCCCCGCCGCGGCGCATGCCGCCCGAGGGAAAGCTGAACCCGCCTCCGCGGCCAAAACCACCGCTGGAAGGGTCTCCGCGGCGATCCTCGATATTGTCCGATTGACGGCGGCCCTTCCATTCCATCTCAACTCTCCCCGGCAGTGCCAAATGCACCTCTGCAGCCAACAGTTATATATCCGCCGCGACTGTGAATTCCAGCGGCTTCATGCCGCCGGCCGCATTCGCGAAGAGAGCACGATGGCTGCGGCGGCAGAGGTCACCACAAGCCCCGCGGCAAGCGCGACCATGTCGTGCCCGGAAAACACCACTGAGTTCATGATCCGCCCCGGCAGCAAGGTAAACAGCCCGGCAATGACGATGCCGCCGAAATAGATCGAGCGGACGATATGGCGATGCCTGACGACATCGTGGCGCCGGGCTGCAGCAATCGCCTGCCAGGCACCGAACAGCGTGGCGATCGACAGCAGGTGAATGGGGCTGAAACCGTAAAACAGATTAAGCTCGTGAATGAAGAAGGTGGAAAGCGCGGTAATCACCATCAGCCCCATCCAGATCTTGCCGAGCAACCGGTGCCGCGGCGTGCCCTTGGGCCGCGACAGCAGATAGGCGCCGAGCAAGGCGGCCGGCACGACCGTTGCAACATGGATCTGGATTGCAGGCTGCGCATCGAGCAAGGGTTCTAGGGTCATCTACTATCTCCTCGGCAACGCCAAGATCTTTCCGCCGGATGAAGCGCCGCGCAAGAGGCGAGTGCCAACTCTTTCGGCTCTCCTCCGTGGGCCTTGCCGTCAAGCCTTGACGCATCAGCCCATTTTGGCGCCTGATGGCGTCGGAGCGAGGAGAAAATCATGAAGGCCCTGCGTCTGGAAGCAACCGGCAGACTTGCCGTGGTGGAAGCCGAAAAGCCGGTTCCCGGCCCGAACGATATCCTGGTCAAGGTGGATGCCTGCGGCATCTGCGGCACCGACCGCCATCTTTTCCACGGCGAATTTCCCTCGACGCCGCCCGTCATCCTCGGACACGAATTCACCGGCATCGTCGAGGCGGTCGGTTCCGGCGTGAAGAATTTCCGGGCCGGGATGCGCGTTACAGGCGATCCGAACATTTCCTGCGGCCTTTGCCCGGAATGCCAGCGCGGCCGGGTCAACCTCTGCCGCAACCTGCGCGCCATCGGCATCCACCGCGACGGGGGCTTCGCCGATTATGTCTGCATGCCGGAAACGCAGGCCTACGCGCTGCCAGCCGGTCTCGATCCGCTGCACGGTGCCTTCTGCGAACCGCTGGCGTGCTGCATCCATGGCGTCGACACGGCCGGTATCACGACCGGCCAATCGGTCGTCGTGCTCGGCGGCGGCGTCATCGGCCTGCTGGTCGTGCAGCTCGCCCGCCTTGCCGGCGCAACGCGCGTCGTTCTCGCTACACGCAACGCCGAAAAGCGTCGGCTCGCCGAAGAACTCGGCGCAACATCGACCGTCGATCCGTCGGCCGGCGATATCGTCGAGCTGATCTGCGGCAGGAATGGCATTCTGCCTGGCGGCGCCGATGTCGTCATCGAATGCGCCGGCGTTCCGGAGACCATCGAGCAGGCGCCCCGCCTCGCCCGAAAAGGCGGCACCGCCGTCATCCTCGGCGTCATGCCGCAAGGCGCAACGGTTTCGATCGAACCCTTCGACCTGCTGTTCCGGGAAATCCGCCTGCTCGGATCCTTCGTCAACCCCTTCACCCACGCCCGCGCCGCCGATCTGATCGCCTCAGGTGCCATCAAGGTCGAGCCGCTGATTTCCCGCAGGATCGGCCTGGAAGAAGCCCTGGAGGCAATCACCAATCCAGCGCCGGGAGGCGAGATCCGGGCGCTGGTGATACCGGCGGCCAGCTCAGGCTCAGGTCGCTTGTGAAAGGCGGGCCGCCCAGACCGGCGACGGTCCGCACACCACATTCACGACCGCGATACACAGGCATGCCAGCGCAATGCCCGCGGGGATATCAACCAGATAATGGCTGCCATGGCTTAGCGCCGCAGTTGCCATGCCGGCATTCAGGACGAGAGAAAGATATCGCAGATATTTAAGCCTCCAGGCCGCCCAGCCACAGAGGACTGCGATACCAGCATGCACCGAGGGAAACGTCAAAATACCTTTCACCTTTCCCATCGTGAAAACGAAATCCGCATCCCCACGGACAGCATTGAACTCATCGAGAAAAAAGTAGCCGTGATACACATTGATGTTCGACAGTGAACCGATCGGTATCTGGTAGTAGGGGTATGCACCAATGGCTGGAGCCCATGCGGCGATAAAACTGGCTCCGAAACAGATCAGTGCGTAGGCGCAGACCATCCGGTAAGACCGGTCCACCCCTCCCATAAACGACAGCAGGACAGGCATCACGATGAGCTGTGGAGTGAATGAATCATAGCTGAATTCCAGCAATCGGGCGACGATCAGATGCTGGTCGACGAGGTCGATAAATGATCGCCAGTTAAAACCGAGCGCCCGGTCAGTTGCGGAAAGCCATTGGTCGGCAAGTGGAATCCCGGCGTGGGCTGCGAGGTAGGTTGATAGCAGTGTCGGTACAGCCAACAAAACGCCAAGCAACAGAGGCTCAGTCATCTCACGCAGAAACGGCTTCTGTCTTAACGAGCAATATCTGGCATTTACTATCGCCAAGATTGCAATACACGCCGCGGGCAACACGAAAGCTTCATAATCAACATCCAGGCCAAATAAGGCCGCCAGAATGAGAAGTGCTGGATAAGAGACCAAAGTCAGGCAAATCAGAAACAAGCGTGATCGCGGCATCAAACTGCACGTACCTTCATCACAATACATTAAATCAACCTATAAGAGAATTTCAGATGCATGGCCATACGCAGCAGGCATGTCGCCTCTTAATTCCTGTCGATTCCTTGAATTATGGGGTTCCGTTTCGGTTTCGCTTTGCCTATAAGCCGCTTCTAGCCTGAAAAGACCCTCAATGCGCGACCCGACCCGGTGCCTCCCACCCTGGCCGGGTTTCTGCGCAGCTAGAAACGGATATTGCCATGCCGAAGCGCCAAGACATCAAATCGATCCTCATCATCGGCGCAGGACCGATCGTCATCGGCCAGGCTTGCGAATTCGACTACTCGGGAACCCAGGCCTGCAAGGCTCTGAAGGAGGAAGGCTACCGCGTCATCCTCGTCAACTCCAACCCGGCAACGATCATGACCGATCCGGGCCTGGCCGACGCCACTTACGTCGAGCCGATCACCCCCGAAGTCGTCGCAAAGATCATCGCCAAGGAGCGCCCGGACGCGCTGCTGCCGACCATGGGCGGCCAGACGGCACTCAACACCGCACTTTCCCTCAAGCGCATGGGCGTTCTCGACCGCTACAATGTCGAGATGATCGGCGCCAAGCCCGCGGCCATCGACATGGCCGAAGACCGCGCCCTCTTCCGCGAAGCCATGGACCGTATCGGCCTGGAAACTCCGCGCTCGATGCTGGCCAACGCCACCGACATCAAGGATCTCGACCGCAAGACGCATGAGGCCGAGCGCAACAAGCTCAAGGAAAGCCTGTCCGGCGCCGATCTCGACAAGGCGCTCGACGCACTCGAAAACCAGTGGAACCTCGGCGAGACAGACCGCAAGCAGCGCTATATCAGCCATGCCATGGCGATCGCCGCACAGGCGATCGACGTCGTCGGCCTGCCCGCCATCATCCGCCCGTCCTTCACCATGGGCGGCACCGGCGGCGGCATTGCCTATAACCGCTCGGAATTCTTCGAAATCATCGGCGGCGGCCTCGATGCCTCGCCGACCACCGAAGTGCTGATCGAGGAATCGGTACTCGGCTGGAAGGAATATGAAATGGAAGTGGTCCGCGACAAGGCGGACAACTGCATCATCATCTGCTCGATCGAGAACATCGATCCGATGGGCGTCCACACCGGCGATTCGATCACCGTTGCCCCGGCCCTGACGCTGACCGACAAAGAATACCAGATGATGCGCAACGCCTCGATCGCGGTTCTGCGCGAGATCGGCGTCGAGACCGGCGGCTCCAACGTCCAGTTCGCCGTCAACCCGAAGGACGGCCGCCTCGTCGTCATCGAAATGAACCCGCGCGTCTCGCGCTCTTCGGCGCTGGCTTCGAAGGCCACCGGCTTCCCGATCGCCAAGGTCGCCGCCAAGCTCGCCGTCGGCTACACGCTCGACGAGCTCGACAACGACATCACCGGTGGCGCAACGCCGGCCTCCTTCGAGCCGTCAATCGACTACGTCGTCACCAAGATCCCGCGCTTTGCCTTCGAGAAGTTCCCGGGCGCCTCACCTGTCCTGACCACCGCCATGAAGTCGGTCGGCGAAGTCATGGCGATCGGCCGTACCTTTGCTGAATCGCTGCAGAAGGCGCTGCGCGGCCTCGAAACCGGCCTCACCGGCCTCGACGAGATCGAGATCCCTGGCGTCGAAGAGGGTGAATCCAGCCAGAACGCCATCCGCGCCGCCATCGGCACGCCGACGCCGGATCGTCTTCGCATGGTCGCCCAGGCGCTGCGCCAGGGCATGAGCCCGGAAGAAGTGCACGAAGGCTGCAAGATCGATCCGTGGTTCATCGCCCAGTTCAAGGCGATCGTCGATACCGAAGCCCGCATCCGCGAGCACGGCCTGCCGCAGGATGCCGCCAATCTCCGCAGCCTCAAGGCCATGGGCTTCTCCGACGCTCGTCTGGCGACCCTCTCCGGCAAGCGTCCGAAGGAAGTGGCCGAGCTGCGCAACAGCCTGAACGTCCGCCCGGTCTTCAAGCGCATCGACACCTGCGCCGCCGAATTCGCTTCGCCGACCGCCTACATGTATTCGAGCTACGAAACGCCCTTCGTCGGCG
Source organism: Rhizobium sp. 10N427 (assembly GCF_056394605.1). Classification (NCBI taxonomy): domain Bacteria; kingdom Pseudomonadati; phylum Pseudomonadota; class Alphaproteobacteria; order Hyphomicrobiales; family Rhizobiaceae; genus Rhizobium; species Rhizobium sp. 10N427. The sequence continues at coordinate 459,988 of NZ_JBFTID010000002.1, forward strand.
CTGCACGCTCGGAAGCCGAAGTTTCCGACCGCAAGAAGGTCGTCATCCTCGGCGGTGGTCCCAACCGTATCGGCCAGGGCATCGAGTTCGACTATTGCTGCTGCCATGCCGCTTTCGCACTCCGCGACGCTGGCTACGAAGCCATCATGATCAACTGCAATCCGGAAACCGTCTCGACCGACTACGACACCTCCGACCGCCTCTATTTCGAGCCGCTGACGGCCGAAGACGTGATCGAGATCCTGCGCGCCGAGCAGGAAAAGGGCGAAGTCGTCGGCGTCATCGTCCAGTTCGGCGGCCAGACCCCGCTGAAGCTTGCCGAGGCGCTGGAGAAAAACGGCATCCCGATCTTGGGCACCGCGCCTGACATGATCGACCTTGCCGAAGACCGCGACCGCTTCCAGAAGCTGCTGGTCAAGCTCGACCTGACGCAGCCGAACAACGGCATCGCCTACTCGGTCGAGCAGGCCCGCCTCGTCGCCACCGAAATCGGCTTCCCGCTGGTCGTGCGCCCGTCCTACGTTCTCGGCGGCCGCGCCATGCAGATCATCCATTCGGAATCGATGCTGCAGACCTACCTGCTGGATACCGTGCCGGAACTGGTGCCTGAAGACATCAAGCAGCGCTATCCGAACGACAAGACCGGCCAGATCAACACCCTGCTCGGCAAGAACCCGCTGCTCTTCGACAGCTATCTGTCGAACGCCATCGAAGTCGACGTCGACTGCCTCTCCGACGGTACCGACGCCTATGTCGCCGGCATCATGGAGCATATCGAGGAAGCCGGCATTCACTCCGGCGACTCGGCCTGCTCGCTGCCGCCGCGCACGCTGTCGACGGAAATGCTCGACGAGCTGGAGCGTCAGGCGAAGGCCATGGCCAAGGCGCTCAACGTCGTCGGCCTGATGAACGTCCAGTTCGCGATCAAGGACGGCACCGTCTACGTGCTCGAAGTCAACCCGCGCGCCTCGCGCACGGTTCCCTTCGTCGCCAAGACCATCGGCGCGCCGATCGCCAAGATCGCCGCGCGCGCCATGGCCGGTGAGAAGCTCGATGCGACCTTTGCCGCTTACGGCGAAAAGCCCGATCCCCGCAACCTGAAGCACATCGCCGTCAAGGAAGCCGTCTTCCCCTTCGCCCGCTTCCCGGGCGTCGATACGCTGCTTGGCCCGGAAATGCGCTCGACCGGCGAAGTCATTGGCCTTGACACCGATTTCGCGCTGGCCTTCGCCAAGTCGCAGCTCGGCGCCAGCGTCGAACTGCCGCGTGACGGCACGGTCTTCGTTTCTGTGCGTGATGCCGACAAGCCGCGCGTCCTGCCGGCGATCCGCATCCTAGTCGGCGAAGGCTTCAAGGTTCTGGCAACCGGCGGCACCGCCCGCTTCCTCGGCGAAAATGGCATCGAGGCGACGAAGATCAACAAGGTTCTGGAGGGACGCCCGCATATCGAGGACGCCATCCGCAATCGCCAGGTTCAGCTCGTCATCAACACGACCGACGGCAACAAGGCGATCTCGGACTCGAAGTCGCTCCGCCGTGCCACGCTGATGCAGAAGGTGCCCTACTACACGACGATGGCCGGCGCCGAAGCCGCAGCCATGGCGATCAAGGCGCTGCGCGCCGGCAATCTCGAAGTCCGCCCGCTGCAGAGCTATTTTGCCTAATCGCGAAATTAACCGGCTTTCTGCTATTCCTCGCCGCATGTAACAGTGCGGCGGGGGAGCACGCATGAAAAGCATCGGCATCCGCATCGCCAAAATTCTTGCCGGTATAGCAGGAGCTGTCATCGGCATCGCGCTTCTCGTATTCGCTGGTTTCTACGCCGCATCGCTCTGGCGTGAAAGCCTGCCGCCGGGCCGCAATGGCGAGCCCGGCCAATATCTCCAGGCCGATGGCCTCGACCTCCACTACAAGCAATGGGGACCACAGAGCGGTCCCGCAATCCTGCTCATCCCCGGCGCCATGGCATGGTCGGAAACCTGGGCGCCGATCGCCGAACGGCTGGGGAATGACGGCTTCCGCGTCATCGCCCCCGACCTGCCTCCCTTCGGCTATTCCGAACGCCCCTCTTCCGGCGATTACTCCCGTCAGGCACAGGCGCGGCGCATCCTGGCCTTTGCCGATGCCGCGGGGCTAAAGCAATTCGTGCTGCTCGGCCATTCCTTCGGCGGCGGCGCAACCGTCGAGGCCGCGCTGACCCAGCCGGACCGCATCTCCGGCCTCGTCTTGCTCGACGTCGCACTCGGCCTCGGACGCCCGCCCGCCGAACCGCCGCTGGCACTGCTTTTCTCGGCACCCGGCCTGCGCGAAGCCATCATCGCCGCCACCTTCACCAACCCCTTGATGATCGGCAAGGGCCTGCGCGATTTCGTCGCCGATGACGACGCTGTCGCGACGCCTGAGCGGATCGCGGTCTATAGTCGCCCACTTGACGTCAAGGGCACCAGCCACGCGATCGCCGACTGGTTCGTCACCGGCCTGTTCGGCAACGAGGAAAATTCGCGCGCTTTCAAAGCGGAAAATTACCGCGGCTTCGAAAAGCCGGCGCTCCTCATCTGGGGCAAGGAAGACAGCGTCACGCCGCTGGCGCAGGGCGAAGAGATCGCCAGCCTGCTGCCGAAGGCACAGCTTTCCGTGCTCGACGGCGTCAATCACATCCCGCAGATCGAAGCGCCTGAGAAGACCGCCAGCCTGATCGCCGCGTTCATGACGTCGCTGCCGGTGACGGATACGAATGGCGCCGCTTCGAACCCATAACGGCGGCGCTCAGATGCCATCGTTGATCTCGCCTTAGCCGAGTTCCTCGGCAAGCCCGATCAGCAACCCTTCGGGCCCACGGATGTAGCAAAGCAGATAGGCATCCTCGTACCTGACGACGTCTCCCACCAGCTGCGCACCACATGCACGAAGCCGCTCGAGCGTTTCGGTGAGATCATCGACGGTGAACATGGCGCGGAGATAGCCGAAGGCGTTGACAGGCGCATTCCTATGATCAGCCACGACCTCGGGCCGGATGAAGCGGGAGAGTTCCAGCCGGCTGTGGCCATCCGGCGTACGCATCATGGCAATCTCGACATGCTGATCGCCGAGCCCCGTGACGCGCCCCGCCCACGCGCCTTCGATCGTGGCGCGCCCTTCGAGTTCCAGACCAAGTTCGCCAAAGAACGCGATCGCTCCCGTGAGATCGTCGACGACGATGCCGATGTTGTCCATCCGCTTCAGTGCCATGACTGCAGTCTCCCTTATCGTTACCTCAGGCAAAGGACGCTTGAGGCGGCCCGCAACCGACAGCTCTTGGGGCCTTTTTGAATCAGATTATCAGGCAGCGGAATCAGTTTTCGAAAGCGTCGCCATAAGCCTCTGTATTTCCACCATATCCCGCTGGAACAGCGCCGTCTGCTCCGCCCTGTCGCGCTCATCGGGGAGCCGCAGCAGATAGGATGGATGGACGGTGGTGAACAGCAGCCGCCCGTTCGCCATCCGCATCGCCTGCCCCCTGATATCGGTCAGCTTGTGCTTCGTTTCCGTCAGCGAAGCGAGCGCCGTCGCGCCCATTGCCACGACGATTTTCGGCTTGATCAGATCGAGCTCCAGCTTCAGCCACCAGCGGCAATGCTGCACCTCGCCCATATTGGGGCGCTGGTGGATGCGCCGCTTGCCACGCGGCTCGTATTTGAAATGCTTGACCGCATTGGTGACATAAAGGGCCGAGCGGTCGATACCGGCTGCCTCGATCGCCTGATCGAACACCTTGCCGGCCGGCCCGACGAACGGGCGCCCCGCCAGATCCTCCTGATCGCCCGGCTGCTCGCCGACGAAAACAACATCGGCATTCCCGGGGCCCTCGCCGAACACCGTCTGCGTCGCCTTGGCATGCAACGGACAGCGCGTGCAGACGGCGGCCTGCTCCCGCAGCGCCTCGAGCGTCCCGGCAGGCGACGGCTCCGGCTGCGGCTGGTTGCGCGCCGCTTCCTGCAGGCGATCGTGAAAGGGCTGCGGCGTGCTCGCCTGGCGTTTGGCCATCTCGATCACCCGGCTCTCCGCATTGGCAATCAGCCCGGGAATGAGATCGGCCTCCGGCAGGTTTTTCCAGTATTTCTTCGGCATTTCCGCCTGCATCGCCTTCACCTTCAGCCGCGCCGGGTTGAAGATATTGGCATAGTAGGTGCGCCACAATTCGTCGGCATCGTCGGTGAGATCAGGCTTCTCGCAGGGCTCGTGGCTGGTCGTCAGTTTCACGCCGTCCCACCCGGCCGAACCCTTCGGCGTCAGAATGATCCAGTCCATGTCGTTGAACCGCCGCTGGAAGAACGACGCCTTGCGCACGACGATATGATGATCCGGCTCGAACCAGGCGAGAAACTTCCGCCGCCCGTTCATCGAGATACCGCTGCCGACCTCCTTGAACCGCACGAAGGCGGTCATCTTGTGCGCGTCGCGGCGCACGCTCTTTTCCAGAAGGCGGGCTCGCGACACATCCTCGTCGGAAACGATATTGAGCAGCTTTTTGTCGGATTGCAGCCGCCAGAGCAGCCGGTAGAGCAGCGAGAAGCGCACCGGATCGCAATGGCAGATGACCGCGGATGCCAGATCGATGAAGGCCTGCGGCACCGTCATCGGCTTGCCGCCGGCAGGCTGCGGCGGCAGCACGTCTTCCTCCCAGAACAGCTGCTTGTCGCCGCCCCTCTCCCGCCACTCGATATCCTCGGGTGGAATGCCTGCCAGTGCCAGCGACCGGGCGGCATCGCGCCACTCCAAAAAATCACCCTTGCCCTGCAACGCCACCTTCAGCATCAGAGCAACTGCAGCTGTTCGGGTTTCGGTTCGAACATGGCGCGCAGATCCGGCCGCTCGATCAGCCGCTTCGGCGTCCACCCTTCGGCCGTCACGAAGGCCTGTACCTTCTTGATCGACACGCCGAGCCGCGCCAGATCCTCGATGCGAAGCCTGCGGAAACGGCGGCCGGAGAGAATGCCCTTCACCGCCTTGGTGCCGAGCCCCGGCACGCGCAGCAGCATTTCCTTGGCGGCCCGGTTGATATCGACAGGAAACTGCTCGCGGTGGCCAAGCGCCCAGGCAAGCTTCGGATCGAGATCGAGATCCAGCATGCCGCCCTCCTGCGTCGCGGTGATCTCGTCGATCCCGAAACCGTAGAAGCGATAAAGCCAATCGGCCTGGTAGAGCCGGTGCTCGCGCATCAGCGGCGGCTTGATCAGCGGCAGGTTTTTCGACGAATCCGGGATCGGGCTGAAGGCGGAATAGTAGACGCGGCGAAGCCCGTAGCTGCCGTAGAGTCGGGCACTGGTGCCGAGAATGGTGGCATCGCTGGCGCCATCGGCGCCGACGATCATCTGCGTGCTCTGGCCGGCCGGCACGAAGCGCTTGCGCCGCTTCGTCTGCAGCGTCGGCTCGCCGGCTTCCTCGATCTTCAGCCGGAGATCGCCCATCGACCGGCGGATGCCGGACGGCTTCTTTTCCGGGGCAAGACGGGTGATGCCGCTATCGGTCGGCAGCTCGATATTGAGCGACAGGCGGTCGGCGTAGAGCCCCGCCTCCTCGATCAGCTTCGCAGACGCCTCGGGAATGGATTTCAGATGGATGTAGCCGCGGAAATTATGGGTGACGCGCAGCTCCCGCACTACCCGCACCATCTCCTCCATCGTGTGATCGGATGAGCGGATGATCCCCGACGACAGGAACAGCCCCTCGATGTAGTTCCGCCGGTAGAATTCCAGCGTCAGCCAGACCACCTCCTCAGGCGTGAAGCGCGCCCGCTCGACATTGCTGGACGAGCGGTTGATGCAGAAGGCGCAGTCATAGATGCAGAAATTGGTGAGCAGGATCTTCAAGAGCGAGATGCAGCGCCCGTCAGGCGCATAGGCGTGGCAGATACCGGAACCTTCCGTCGAACCCAGGCCGCCGCTCGCCCCCGAATCGCGCTTCGTGGTGCCACTGGAAGCGCAGGAGGCATCGTATTTCGCGGCATCCGAAAGGATCGCCAGTCTTTCTTTCAGCGTCTTCTTCATCATTTTGTTCACTATATGTTCCATTGCTAAAAGTCAAGCGAACCACGGGCTTTTGCCGGAAACGGCTGCGAATACAGCGCTAGGTTGGAGATCCCGATACGAATTTTATGGCAATCGCCATTTGCGATCTGCTATAAGCAAAGCAACTAGGATGGTTTGCACGGTTCCGAAGTTCTCTTCGGGACCTGTTTTCTTTTGTGTCTGTGCCTACCGGAAGACACGAAGATCAAAGGACGGGAAAATGGTAGATAAGGTACCGATGACGCAGGGTGGTTTCGTCAAGCTGCAGGAAGAACTGCGCTGGCGCCAGCAGGAAGAGCGTCCCCGCATCATCGAAGCGATCGCCGAAGCGCGTGCTCATGGCGACCTGTCGGAAAATGCCGAATATCACGCCGCCAAGGAAGCACAGAGCCATAACGAAGGCCGTATCGGCGAGCTCGAGGACCTGACGGCACGCGCCGAAGTCATCGATCTCTCCAAAATGTCAGGCGACAAGATCAAATTCGGCGCCAAGGTGAAGCTCATCGACGAGGACACCGAGGAAGAAAAGACCTACCAGATCGTCGGCGATCAGGAAGCCGACGTGAAGGCCGGCCGCATCTCCATCTCCTCGCCCATCGCTCGCGCGCTGATCGGCAAGGAAGTCGGCGATTCCATCGAGGTCAACGCGCCCGGCGGCTCGAAGGCCTATGAAATCCTCCAGGTTTCCTGGGGCTGATCTTCCGTGGCCGCAGATCGCGACCCCGCCATCATCGATATCCGTGACGTCGAGATCATCGCGCCGAACTTCAAGCGGCGCCTGTCCGGCGTCACGTCGACGATCATTCAGTTGATTCCCGTGCAGCGGGCGCTCGGCCAGAAGATCGCCGCGCTCGGCCCTGGCCTGCCCGCAAGCCTGCCGCATATCCGCTTCCGCGACCTCATCCATCTCTGGACGCCGCCAACAGGCAGGAAGCATCGCGTCTGGCACGCGCGGCGCAATGTCGAGATGCTGCCGGCGATCATCTTGCGCGATCTCTTGCGCATGAAGCTGAAGATCGTTTTCACCTCGGCCTCCCAGCGCAAGCATACCGGCTGGACCAAATGGCTGATCTCGAAAATGGACGCCGTCATCGCCACCAGCGGCAAGACCTCGGCCTATCTCGAAGTCGCGAACACCGTCATCCTTCACGGCATCGACACTGCCCGCTTCTCTCCGCCTGCTGACAAGGCGGCGGCAAAGGCAGCCGTCGGCCTCGACTCCACGAAGAAAATCGCCGGCTGCTTCGGCCGTGTGCGGCATCAGAAGGGCACCGACCTCTTCGTCGACACCATGATCCGCCTCCTCCCGGATCGCCCGGACTGGATCGCCATCATCGCCGGCCGCGCCACCGCCAAGCATATTGATTTCGAAAACAGCCTGAAAACCCGCGTCATCGCAGCTGGCCTTACAGACCGCATCCTTTTCGTCGGCGAGCACACCGATATCAACGAGTGGTACCGCGCCCTCGACCTCTTCATCGCCCCCCAACGCTGGGAAGGCTTTGGTCTGACGCCGCTGGAAGCAATGGCATCGGGCGTGCCTGTCATCGCCACGGATGTCGGGGCGTTTCCGGAGTTGCTGGTGAATAGCGGCGATGGCCCGGAGGCCATGATTGCACGCGACAGCCTCGAGGCTATGGCAAGCGCGGCGGCGCTCTACATGGATGATGTGCCGCTGCGCGAAACGCTGGCCCAAAAAGGGCTTTCCCACGTTCTTGAAGATTTCCAGATCGACATGGAAGCCAAGCGCATCGCCGCCGTCTACCGCTCCGCCTGACGCAAACTACGGCCCGCGCTTGAAAAGCTCGATATAGGCGCGGCAGATCGCCCCGGAGCACAGCTTAGCGTCTGAATTCGCGAACGATATGCATCATTCACTATGTTCGACGGCCAAATCATCCTTCTGCGCGGAAGCCCAAGCATAGCGTGAATCATACGGCAGGCCGCATTCAGACAGTGCGGAAATCGGCGAGAAATTCAGCACTTCAGTTCCCTGAGCGATGCAGGCGCCTATGCCAAGCGAGATGTGGGAGAGAATGCGCCGCTTCGCATTCGCTATTCCTGACTTCGCGATGCTACCAATTCTCTCGTAGAAGCGCGGCCCGTTCGCATTGGAAATATCGACGCCAAAGAAACCGATGGTCGCCGGTTTGCAGTAAGCAGCAAACTGAAATGCGCTAACTGCCACCGAACCACCTTGAAAGACCCCTTTGGATGGATCGGATGAAAATCCGGCCTCGTCGGCATGGACCCGTACGAAGTTCAGGTCAGCCAACTGAGGATATTCCCGCCGCTTGCCGCCGTAAGGTTTGCGAATGTTGTCGATCAGGATCACGGTCTTGTCAGCAAGCCAGTCGTCATTGATTTCGCATATGGCGCGGATAACCGCCGTCGAAAACAGGCAGGTACTTCCCGCCCGAATCTTTTCGGCCATAAGCTGGAAATGCCGCCAGACAAAGCGCTCATCCTCTATGGCGATAGCGAGGGGCGCATCGATCCCTTCCGTCAACAGGCTGATCGCCCCGTTCAGCAGGATAGCCGTGCGCGGACCAATAAGGGACAAATCGTTCGACCGCAGAGAAGGGCCCGAGCCGATGATGAAAATTTCCTGACTTGCAGAGTTCTTCAAGACAGCGGGGTGCAACAAGGGCGAAATGCTATTCCCGCGATAGACGATGGTTCCGGTCTCAAATGGCTGCTGTGGAATGGTCAAAGAGAGACCGGGCAGCCAGTCCTGAGTATGCGCTCCGCTTCTACCCCAAAGAACGTACATAAGAATTCTAAAGATGGACCGGCGCCACGGCCGTTCGGATCCCAGCACAATAAGGCCTTCCTTGCCCACCATTTACTTTGCCATTCAAACAGGAAATCGCAAACGCACCGGCAGGCGTCAAGCATGCAAAAGTTGATAGGTATTCTGCGAGAGGGTAAACGCTTTAAAAGCATCGATAGTTCAATGGATGGCGACCTGGGAAGGCACCGTATTGTCAATAAATGCAGTCATTTTGAACGATACGCGCGGCGACAATCATTTCGGGTGTTTCCGTGTGATGCGCACGATAGAAGACAATCTCATCAGTCGCGGAATCAACATCGCTGCACATAGCATTGTCCGCAACGACTGGGAACACGACAGACCGCTCTTGCGTGCCATAGCTCAATGCGACCTCATCATCATCAATGGCGAGGGCACGCTGCATCATGGAGCTCGTGCCGGTGAACGCTTGCTGCGGATAGCCACTCATCCGGCGCGCGGCCAAAAGCCGGTCGCCCTGATCAATGCGCTCTACCAGGAAAACCCACCGGAATGGGCCCAATATCTTGAGCGCATAGATTTGATATCGACCCGTGATTCCTGGAGCGCCGAGGCCGCATCCGCTGCCGCTGGCCGAAAAATCGACTTCCTGCCGGACCTCTCGCTTTGCAGCGGCCCCATCAGCCCCAATGCCACAGTTGCGCGCGATATGCTTCTTGTTGGAGACTCAGTGTCTCGAGAGGTATCGAAAGCCCTGCTTGATCTGGCTGCATCCCGCCCTGACGCGCGTTTGCTGCCAATCCTCAAGACCATCAAGGCCAGCAAACCACATTTCCCAGCACCGCTGAAAATGTTACGCGAGGCCTACATTCGCCTCCATGCGGAAGCTTTCAGACTAAAGATGCGCAATGTCTGGTTCAACAAGGACGAGGCCGGTTTCATCAACGCGCTTCAGCATGGCTACCTGCATGTGACAGGCCGCTTTCATGCCGTATGCCTCTGCATTCTGTCAGGCACGCCCTTCCTGGCTCTGGAATCCAATTCCTGGAAGACAAAAGCCCTGCTCAAAGATCTTGGCCTAGATGAAAGCCGCCTGACCGAAATCGGCCAGCTTCAGGAGCGTTTGAGAAGACCGGAAGAGTTTGCCTACACATTGGAAGAAGAAAAAACGATAACCAGTGCGCTCCACAGGGCCAGCATCGATGCTTCCAGACTTTTCGACCGCATTCGGGCCCTGGCCGACGATCGCCGCTGACGAAATTACGTCGCCTGCGCCTCAATCTTCAAGCATTAATATTCCGCGAGAATCGGTGATCGGAAGCCAAGAGCTTCCGGACATAGCTTTCCTCTGTGCCGTAGTCGTGCGGTGTCTCGCGGCTGTTATGCTCGTTGGACAATGACAGGCTCCGGTTGAAGTCAAAGCCATACAGCGACACCGCCAAGCAGGGCGAACGTTCGAGCAGATCGATCAGCATCAGCCCTGTCGTCGGCCTATTGCCAACTTTAGCGCAGAGTGCCTTGTGGCTCGCAGACGGGTAAAGGAAAAAATTCGGCCACTTCAATATCCAGCCCGGTAGCGCGTTGCGTGGCGGCGACATCCACAACAGGTGGCTGGCTCCCTTTTGCGCCATGATCTGGCGATCGAGTTCTATGCTGGTCGCAATCCAGTCTGTTCTTGCCCCGTGAGAACGCTTGTCAGGCATAGGCGCCTGATTGCAGCGAATGACGAGGTCGTGGTTATCGATCGACGCGCCGAAATCACTCTCAGACAGGCTACGCGCATTGCCAACCAAGGCGACGGACTTGAACCGGAGGGCTTCGAACATATCGGCCTCGCTCAACGGCGACACATAGGTCAGGCCAAACAGCCGGCGAAACTTTCCGACCACGCGGCCTCGCCTCTTCTCCAGTTTAGCGCTGAAGCGATTGGTCAGCCGCTGCAAGGTTCCTCTGCTCACAGACGCGCCCCGATCATCTAAGCGCTGATGCATCGGTCACCAGCGCATAGACGAGCCGGGCCAGATACATGTTCTTCGGCCGCAGAAACTTTCTAAAATAAGGGATGTCAGACAGATCCCGCTCATCCATCGCACGCTTTTGACGCTGCGAAAGCTCATGAAACTCGTAGGTCCCCCGGTAAAACGGCAGAAGCGAACGCTTCTTCTTGCCGCCGCGATATGAGACCGGAAACGGTACATGCATCATGATCGGGGTGAAGGGAAACAACCGGACGCATCCCAAACGGCTCAATATTTTCTTGTTGTCGGCTTCGCTGTCGCGAAATTCCCACTTGAGCGAATTTAACACAGATAGCCGGATGATGCCTACGTCAGCATAGGAACGGCGCGGGTCGCCTGCTGGAAACGCGTAAGCGCGCTGCGGCTCCAATATTTCATACTCGTATCCCTTCCGCAGGAACCGGGGATCGACCTGCAGAACCATTTTATCGCTGTTAAACAGATCGTAATATTGCTGGCAAATAGCCTCATCCATCGGCCGCACGAACTGCATGTCGTCCTGAATCAGGAAGATATACTCGTAGCCCTGAGCGCCTGCCAGCTCGCACATTCTTTGAATGTTGTTGTATAAGTGGCCGTGGCGGCGCCCTTCTTTGGCACCTTCCGATGTCAGGCAATACCGGAACGAACCGCGATACCTGTCGATGACCGCCCTCGTCTGTTCGTCCTCGCTCTGATCATCGATGATCGCCAGATCAAAGCCCGGGCACATCTTGAGCGTCGACAAGATACACCGCTCCAAGGTCTGCCCCATATTATAGGAGAAGATGCAAAGCAGCGTATTTTCGGCAGTGAGCATAGCCTGCCCCTTAAACCTCAACCAGTCCCAACCGCTTGACCTGCCGGATCGTCAGCATCGTGCGCACGGTATCGACATGCTCGTTCGCCGTCAGCACCTCGATCACGAAGTCCTGGAAGCGGGTCAAATTCTCCGCCACGCAATGCAGCAGGAAGTCGCTGTCGCCGGAGACCATCCAGGCCTGGCGGACCAGCGGCCAGTTGGAGGTGGCGGCGGCGAAGGCTTTCAGGTTGGCTTCGGACTGGTGCTTCAGACCGACCATGCAGAAGGCGACGAGATCGAAGCCGAGCTTCGGGCTGTTCAGCATCGCGTGATAGCCCTCGATGATGCCGGCTTCCTCAAGCTTGCGCACGCGGCGAAGGCATGGCGGCGCCGAGATGCCAACGCGGTCGGCGAGCTCGACATTGGTCATGCGGCCGTCCGCCTGCAGCTCTCTCAGAATCTTTATGTCGATGACATCGAGTTCGGCACGCACAGAGCCTCAGCCTTTCTTTAATTCGGTCGCGCCAGCTTCTATATAAAGTGCCGTAATAGGCAAGAATGTTTCGCCGTTGCGGTGGATTCTTGCACAGCAGATCGCAATGCCTTGTTAGTAATGCAAGGCTGCCCTTGAATAAAAGCACTGGACGTTCATAAATGAGCGAGGAACGCGAAACGGCCTCATTCGCTCTCTAGCCGCAGCGTCCCCGCCAGTCGAAAGGAATTCAGACATGTCCGCCCGCCACACGAAGGTGCTCATCATCGGCTCCGGCCCTGCCGGCTATACGGCTGCCGTCTATGCGGCGCGCGCGATGCTGAAGCCGGTGCTGATTGCAGGCATGGAGCAAGGCGGCCAGCTGATGATCACGACCGACGTTGAGAATTATCCGGGCTTTGCCGATCCGATCCAGGGCCCGTGGCTGATGGAGCAGATGCTGCAGCAGGCCAAGCATGTCGGCGCCGAAATCGTCAACGACCTCGTCACCGAAGTCGAGATGAACCAGCGCCCCTTCGTCGCCCGCACCGATAGCGGCCAGGTCTGGACCGCCGATACGCTGATCATCGCCACCGGTGCCAAGGCCAAGTGGCTCGGGATCGAAAGCGAGCAGCATTTCCAGGGCTTCGGCGTGTCGGCCTGCGCCACCTGTGATGGTTTCTTCTACCGCAACAAGGACGTCATCGTCGTTGGCGGCGGCAACAGCGCCGTCGAGGAAGCGCTTTATCTCTCGAACATCGCCAAGTCGGTTACGGTCGTGCACCGCCGCGACAGCTTCCGCTCGGAAAAGATCCTGCAGGAGCGCCTGTTCGCCAAGGAAAACGTCAAGATCCTCTGGAATACCGAGATCGCCGAAATCACCGGCACCCCGGCCAAGCCGCCGATGCCGCCGTCGGTTTCGGGCGTCAGGCTGCGCGATACGCGCACCGGCGCAATCTCCGATACCGTCATCGACGGCGTCTTCGTGGCGATCGGCCACGCGCCGGCGACAGAACTCTTCAAGGGCAAGCTGAAGCTCAAGGACAACGGCTATCTCTGGACTGCCCCCGATTCCACCGCAACCAGCATAGAGGGTGTCTATGCTGCCGGCGACGTCACGGATGATACCTTCCGGCAGGCGATCACCGCCGCCGGTCTCGGCTGCATGGCCGCGCTCGAGGCCGAGCGATATCTGACGGGCCACATGCCCGTTGCCGTGGCCGCGGAGTAAGCATGGCTATGAGGGGTGGGGGAATGCCATTGGATTGGGACAAGCTGCGTATTTTTCACGCAGCTGCCGAAGCGGGTTCGTTCACGCATGCGGCCGATAAACTGCATCTGTCTCAATCGGCCATCAGCCGCCAGGTCAGCGCGCTGGAGCAGGATGTCGGCACCAAGCTGTTTCACCGCCACGCGCGCGGCCTGATCCTGACGGAACAGGGCGAGCTTCTGTATCGCACCGCTCACGACGTGCTGCTGAAGCTCGAAACCGTGAAGATGCAGCTTACCGAAACGACGGAAACGCCGTCCGGCAAGCTGCGCGTCACCACGACTGTCGGTCTCGGCCAGGGCTGGCTGACGGACAAGATCCAGGAGTTCATGCAGCTCTATCCGGATGTTCAGATCCAGCTGATCCTCGACAACGAGGAAGTCGACGTGAACATGCGCCACGCCGATTGCGCCATTCGCCTGCGCCAGCCGCAGCAATCCGATCTGATCCAGCGCAAGCTGTTCACCGTGCATATGCACGTCTATGCGGCCCCCTCCTACATCAACCGTTACGGCGAGCCGCAGACGGTGGAGGATCTCGACAACCACCGCATCATCACCTTCGGCGAACCGGCGCCGAACTACCTGCTCGACGTCAACTGGCTGGAGATCGCCGGCCGCTCGTCGGACAACAAGCGCATTCCGCATTTGCAGATCAACAGCCAGACTTCGATCAAGCGCGCCTGCCTGCTTGGCATGGGCGTCGCCTGCATGCCGGATTATATCGTCGGCCGCGACCCCGGCCTGATCCAGCTGGCGATCAATGCGGACGTGCCGTCTTTCGATACCTATTTCTGCTATCCCGATGAAATCAAGAACGCCGCGAAGCTCAAGGCCTTCCGCGATTTCATCGTCACCAAGGCCAGAAACTGGAACTTCTAGGCGGCGTTTCCTGGAATAAATTGCAGACTATGCAACTCACGCATGACTGACATGCACAAAAGGGGGTTGCCGTTTGCCCATTTAAACACCATATCGCACATAGCTGATGCACATGGCGGCTTTTCCTCCCAGTTCCGCCGCATTAGCTGTTCCCCTCTGGAGGTTTTTGACCTTCACACCTTAAAAGGGCCCCGAGCTTTCGGTGGCCCTCTTTTTTTGCCCAAAATTCGCTGCATCGCAGCATAATTTGTGCAGCGCATAGCAGGCATGCACAAAAGTGCATTGCAACCTGCCCAATAAACCACCATATCGCACATAGCTGATGCATTTCGTGGTTCTCTCCCAGTGCCACCGCATTAGCTGTTCCCCTCTGGAGGTTTATTGACCTTCACACCTTTAAAGGGCCCCGGCTTTCCGGTGGCCCTCTTTTTTTGCTTAAAATTTAATCAGAAAAATATCTCGCAAGAGCTCACACCGTCGTGACTTGCATATCGTAGGCCGTCGATCCATATATCGAGAAATTTCGATTTACGGATCGGCACGGAACGATGGATAAGGACGAAATCCTCAAGGCGCTTTCTCATCCGACACGGATGGAAATCCTCAACTGGCTGAAGAATCCCGAGGCACATTTCAAGTCTCAGGAGCATCCGCTGGAAATGGGTGTCTGCGCCAGCCAGTTCGAACGTTGCGGTCTGTCGCAATCCACCGTCTCCTCGCATCTCGGCACCCTGCACCGCGCCGGCCTAGTGACCACCCGCAGGGTTGGCCAGTGGATCTTCTACAAGCGAAACGAAGAAACGATCGCCGACTTCCTTAAGCAGCTCTCCCGGGATCTTTGATCATGCCCCTCGCCCTCCTCGTCCTTGCCCTGAGCTCTTTTGCGATCGGCACCACGGAATTCGTTATCATGGGCCTGTTGCCGGAGGTCGCTGCCGATCTCTCCGTCAACATTCCCCAGGCAGGCTGGCTCGTCACCGGCTATGCGCTGGCTGTTGCCGTCGGCGCGCCGCTGATGGCCGTCTCGACCGCCAAGCTGAAGCGGCGCACGGCGCTGATCGCGCTGATGGCAATCTTCATCGCCGGCAATCTGCTCTGCGCCATCGCCCCGAACTATTGGGTGCTGATGTTCGCGCGCGTCGTCACCGCGCTCTGCCATGGCGCCTTCTTCGGTATCGGCTCTGTCGCCGCCGCCGGCCTCGTCAGCGAAGACCGCAAGGCGCGCGCCGTCGCCCTGATGTTTACCGGCCTGACGCTGGCAAACGTGCTTGGCGTGCCGATCGGCACCGCCATCGGCCAGGCCTATGGCTGGCGCTCCACCTTTGCCGTGGTCACCGTCGTCGGCATCGTCACCATCCTCGGCCTGATCGCCATCCTGCCGAAGGACAAGAACGAAACGCAGGGCAGCCTGCTCGCCGAAATCTCGGCGCTGCGCAACGGCCGCCTGTGGCTGGCGCTGTCGACCACCGTGTTCTTCTCGGCCTCGATGTTCGCGCTCTTCACCTATATCGCGCCGCTTCTGCGCGACGTTACCGGCCTGTCGCCGAAGGGCGTCACCTGGACGCTGTTCCTGATCGGTCTCGGTCTCACCGTCGGCAATCTGCTGGGCGGCAAGCTCGCCGACTGGAAGCTCGGCGTAACGCTTGCCGGCGTCTTCGCCGCAATCGCCGTCACCTCGATCGTCTTCAGCTATACCAGCCGCTTCTTCATCCCGGCCGAAATCACCCTGCTCGTCTGGGCGATCGCCACCTTTGCCGCCGTTCCCGCCCTGCAGGTCGGCGTCGTGAGCTTCGGAAAGGATGCCCCGAACCTCGTCTCGACCATCAATATCGGCGCCTTCAACACCGGCAATGCGCTCGGTGCCTGGGCCGGCGGCATGGTGATCGAGAGCGGCTTCGAACTGACTCGCGTTCCCCTGGCCGCAGCGCTCATGGCCTTTATCGGCCTCGGCGCCACGGCACTCACCTATCTCTCCGCCAAGGGCAAGACAGCCCCCGCCCCGGCCGAGTGATCTCCCGCCAGAAAAGGAAATACCTTTATGACCAAGCTTTTTGAACCGACACAGGTTGGCGATATCGCCGTCAAGAACCGCATCGTCATGGCGCCGCTGACGCGCAACCGCTCGCCGGGTGCCGTTCCGAACGACCTGAATGTCGAATATTACCGCCAGCGCGCCACCGCCGGCCTGATCATCACTGAGGCAACCCCGATCACCCATCAGGGCCAGGGATATGCCGACGTGCCCGGCCTCTACACCAAGGAAGCGCTCGACGGCTGGAAGCGTGTCACCGATGCCGTTCACGCTGAAGGCGGCAAGATCGTCGTGCAGATGTGGCATGTCGGCCGTATCTCGCACAACACGCTGCAGCCAAATGGCGGCAAGCCTGTTTCCTCGACCAATCGCGCCGCCAAGGGCAAGACCTATCTCGTCAATGCCGACGGCACCGGTTCCTTCGCCGAGACCTCCGAGCCCCGCGCGCTCGAAACCTCTGAAATCCCCGGCATCATCGAGGATTACCGCAAGGCCGCACGCGCAGCTATCGATGCCGGTTTCGACGGCGTCGAAATCCATGGCGCCAATGGCTACCTGCTCGACCAGTTCATGCGCGACGGCATCAACGACCGCACCGACCAGTATGGCGGCTCGATCGAGAACCGGACCAAGCTGACCTTCGAAGTGGTCGACGCCGTGACCAAGGAAATCGGTGCCGGCCGCACGGCGATCCGCCTGTCGCCGGTCACACCGTCCAACGACAGCTACGATTCCAACCCGCAGGCGCTGTTCACCCATGTGGTCGAAGGCCTGGCGAAGTACGACCTTGCCTATATCCACATCGTCGAGGGCCAGACCGGCGGCGAGCGCGACTACAAGCAGGGCGACAACCCGTCCTTCGACTACAAGGCGCTGTGCCAGGCCTATGAAAAGGCCGGCGGCAAGGCCGACTGGATGGTCAACAACGGCTACGACCGCGCAACGGCCATCGACGCCGTCGACAGCGGCCGCGCCGACCTCGTCGCCTTCGGCAAGCCTTTCATCGCCAACCCCGATCTGGTGAAGCGCCTGGAAAAGAACCTGCCGCTGAACGCCCCGGATCAGGCCACCTTCTATGGCGGCGGCCAGAAGGGCTATATCGACTATCCGCTGGCCGACAAGGTCGCGTAAGCCGGCAAAATGGCAGTTGGAGATCCCGCCCTCGTGGCGGGATTTCTTTTTTGGACCCGCCTCCACGCTTTCCCTCATTCCTGTGGTCGTCACAGAAATCCAGCGCCGCGCGTCTGCGCGGCAGAAGACTCCTTAAGGCTGTCATTCACGGCGCAGACGCGCCGTGGCTGGATTTCTGCGACAAGCACAGAAATGAGGGAGTGCGGGAGCCGGAACTCTTCAAACGCACGTCCCGGCCCACTACCTTCACCCTCATGTTCGAACCCTACCTCTCCCGCTGGGCGCTCACCCCGGACGGCCCACCGATCATCACCCATTGCAGCAATCTCCTGCCGGTGCTCTGGCGCGGCAAACCGGCGATGCTGAAAATGTCCGACGACGAGGCCGAACGTGCCGGAGGTGCGGTGCTCGACTGGTGGGATGGCGACGGCGCGGCCAAAGTCTATGCACATGACGCATATGCCGTTCTCATGGAGCGCTCGCTCAGCAGCCGCTCGCTGCTGGCCATGGCTCACGAAGAATTGGATGACGAGGCAACGCGGATCATCTGCCGCACCGCCAACAGGCTGCATGCGTCACGGACAAAGCCCCTGCCCGCATTGATCCCGCTGGATCGATGGTTTCACGACCTTGCACCGGCTGCCGCCCACCATGGCGGCATACTCGCCGATTGCCACCGGATCGCCCGAGAGCTTCTGGTGACCCCTCAAGATATCACCGTGCTTCACGGCGATATCCATCACAGCAACATTCTGGATTTCGGCGAAGATGGCTGGCTTGCGATCGACCCCAAAGGGCTCCATGGCGAGCGCGGCTTCGATTTCGCCAACACCTTCGCCAACGAGGATCTGGAGATCATTGCCACACCCGGCCGGCTGCAGCGCCAGTTGCCCATCGTCGCCGAAGAGACAGGCATCGATCCACGCCGCCTGCTGCAATGGATCGCCGCCTATTCCGGTCTTTCCGCTGCCTGGTTCCTGGCCGACGGCTCGACGGAGAGTGCCGAACTGCAGCTCACCATTGCCCGCATTGCCATCGCCGAACTCGGCTAGCGCAGCACCGCCGCACGGCTATCGCTCAGCAATCCCGCCGGCTTCGGCAGGCAGCCGAGCGCCATCAATGAGGCCCGCACAGCGTCGTCAACAGGCGTCTGCGGCTCACGCCCAAGCTCTGCGACAAGCTTCTCGTTCGACATCCGGATCGGCTCTTTCCAGAGATAGCGCATCTCCTTCACCTCCCGCATCACGGTGACGAAGGGCGCAGCAAGCGGCACGATCCACCACGGAAAGGCGCCGATCTTCGCCCGCCCGCCGGAGACGCGGCGGATCGCCTCGGCCATCTGCCTGCCGTCGCGGTCCCAGAAGCCCTCCATGTGATAGACGGCGAATGCAGGCAGCAAGGATGCCCGTTCGATAAGTTCGGCCATCGTTTCCGCGACATCCGGAAGATAGGCCCATTGGTGGCCGATGCCTTTGGGCGACGGGTTCTTCAGAGTCTTTACCGGCTTTCCGGGCGCGACGATCTGCGAAAACCAGCTGTTGCCGGTCGCACCCGGCCCGAAGAAATCGCCGGCACGGACGATGATGACGCCGGTCCCCGCATCCGCCGCACGCTTCAGCCGCCGCTCCATCTCGGCACGGATCGCGCCCTTGCGGGTGACGGGGTTTTGCGGGCTGTCTTCCCGCAGGATGGGAAAGGCATCAGGGCCGAAATTATACACCGTTCCCGGCAGCACGATCCGCGCGCCAACAGCCCGCGCCGCAGCGATCGTATTGCCGAGCATCGGCAGCACCAGCTTTTCCCAATCGCGATAGCCGGGCGGATTGACGCCGTGGACGATGACACTGGCGCCATCGGCTGCCGCGGCAACATCAGCAGCATTCATCGCATCGCCCTGTACCCACTCGAGTACCGGCTGGCTTCTGGAAGCCTTCGCGGCATCACGATTAAGCGCACGAATATGCCATCCGCGTCCAGCGAGGTTCCGCGCCACCGAGCCGCCGATGCCGCCTGTCGCACCAAGCACGAGCGCAATCTTCCGATCTTCAGTCATATCGATCTCCTTTGATGGAGATGATTGTGTCGCAGATCACACATAAACGAAATTGACGAAATAACTGAATCATCTATACATAAATTTATGATCGAAGAGCCAAGCTGGGATTTCTACCGCACCTTTCTGACCGTGCTCCGCCATGGGTCGCTCTCGGCTGCCGCCCGCGAACTCGGCCTGACACAGCCGACCGTCGGCCGCCATATCGACGCGCTGGAGCAGGCTGTCGGCACGCAGCTGTTTACCCGCTCGCAGAGCGGATTGCTGCCGACCGAGGCCGCCCGCGCCTTGGCGCCCTTCGCCGAAACCATGGCGTCAAGTTCGTCTGCGCTGTTGCGGGCTGCATCCGGTCACCGTAACAGGATCGAGGGAACGGTGCGCATCAGCGCCAGCGAGGTGATTGCCGTCGAAGTGCTCCCGCCGATCCTTGCATCCCTGCAGGAACGCCACCCGGCGCTCGAGATCGAGCTGTCCGCATCGGATGATGTCGAGGACCTGCTGAACCGCGAGGCCGATATCGCCGTGAGGATGATGGAGCCGCAGCAGGATGCCCTTGTCGTCAGGCGCATCGGCGACATTCCGATTGCCTGCTACGCGCACCGCGCCTATCTGGCGCGCCACGGAACACCCGAAACGCTTGAGGATATCAGGGATCACCGGCTGATCGGTTTCGACCGGCAAACAGCCTATGTGCGGACGATGGTGCAGCGCTTTCCGGCCGCCGGCGGCATCGCCTTTGCGTTCCGCACCGATAGCTACCTGGCGCAACTCGCCGCCATCAGAAGCGGCTGCGGCATCGGCATGTGCCAGACCGGTCTCGGCGACGCCGACCCGAACCTCGTGCGCGTCCTTCCTGGCATCATGGACATGCATATCGGCACCTGGGTGGCGATGCACGAAAACCTGAAGACCTCGCCGCGCTGCCGCGCCGCCTTCGATGCCCTGGTCGAAGGGTTGAAGATCTATCTGGACAATTGCGTGAGCACGCGCGCCTGACGGCGCACGATCGAAGGACGGATTTCCGGTCTCTCAGACGCCGGGAGAGGCTTCCGCCCCGCGGCGGCCGGCGAGCAGGCCATCCACCACTTCGGTTTCAGGACGGTCACCGCCCTCGGCATATTCCTCGTGCCACTTGCCCTTGTCGTCCTGCCAGCTGATCTCGGCGGAATCGCCGCCGACCTGCTGTTCGGCAGCAACGATACGGGCCGCCTCGAGCGCCTCGGCATGCGACGGGAAGGCTTCGGAATAGACGCCGCCGAACCTGTAGGCCCAGCCTCCGTCATGCGGGACAACCTCATAAACCACCTTGACCATGCACCTCTCCTTTTTCTCGTGGGCGCGGCAAAGAACTTCCGGGAATGATCCGGCCGGTCGCGGCGGCAAAAGAAGACGAGGGCACGCCGCGATTGTGTCCGGCAAACCGATGAGGCAGTATTCCATTAAATCCGCATTAGCGCAAATTGCACCGTTGAAGCACCATCTTGATTAAAGAAATCATCGGCTTAGATTGATCGCATGAATCAAATCCGGAGCCAGGCGTGACACTGATTTCACGATTGCGGGACGAGAAATTTCTGATTGTCGCGTTCCTTGCCGCCATCGCCGGCTACGCGCTCGAACATAGCGTCATGGCGATGGGCCGCGGTGCCGCGCTGATCGCCGCAGCAGCCCTTGTCGGCACCATCGTTCTCGCCTCGATCCGGGTGGCGCACCATGCCGAAATCCTCGCCGTCAAGGTTGGCGATCCCTACGGCACGATGATCCTGACGCTGTCGGCGGTGCTGGTCGAAGTCATCATCCTCGCCATCATGATGTCAGGCGAAAGCTCGCCGACGCTGGTGCGCGACACGATCTATTCGGCGCTGATGCTGGATATCAACGGCATCCTCGGCCTTGCCGCCCTGCTCGGCGGCTTGAAGCATGGCGAACAGCCCTATAACGACAACTCGGGCAAGACCTATGGCGTAATGATCCTAACGGCCATCGGCATCTCGATGATCGTCCCGGAATTCGTTCCGGAAGCCAAATGGCACTATTACTCGGCCTTCACCATCGTCGCGATGATCGCGCTCTATGGGCTCTTCCTGCGCATGCAGGTCGGCCAGCACAGCTATTTCTTCAGCTACAGCTATCCCCGCGTCGAGCGGAAGGCAGGATCAGCAGACAAGGAACATGCGGACGAACCGGCCTCCGCCTCGATCATCACCATCCTGGTCGGCGTCGTCATCATCGGCGGTCTTGCCGAATTCATGTCCGCCTTCATGACCGAAGGCCTGCGCGACACCGGCGCGCCGGTCGCTCTGACCGCCATCGTCGTCGCCGCCATCTCCGCCGCGCCTGAAATCCTCACTGCCCTTCGGGCGGCGCTGAAAAACCGCATGCAGGCAACCGTCAACATCGCCATGGGCGCCTCGCTCTCGACGGTGATCCTGACCGTTCCCGTGATGGAAGCCATCGCGCTCTACACCGGCCAACCCTTCGTCATGGCGATGACGCCCGTCCAGACCGTAATGGTCGCCATCACCCTGATCGCCGCCGCCATCAACCTCAACGACGGCGAAACCAACGCCATCGAGGGCATGACCCATTTCATCCTGTTCGCAACATTTCTGATGCTGACGGCGCTGGGGCTGTGATCGTCAGAGGCGCGCGGCGAGAGGATGATCCGCAAGCGCGCGGTCGATAGTCACGAGCTGGAGATTTTCGACCTGGCATTGGGCAAGCAGCAACCGGTCGAAGGGATCGCGGGTGTCAGGCTCCGGCTCGGCGGCCGTGATGGCATGGGCGATCTCAATCGGCAGAAATCTCAGGCCAGCAGCCGTCAGATAATTCGGAATGACATCAAGCGAAAGCTGCGGAACGAGCTTTCCCAATCGGGCTTTAATGGCGATTTCCCATAGGCTGGCGACACTGACAAAAGCGTCCGTATCATCTTCGGCAAGGCTCTTCGCGACGGCCGGAAATCGCTCCGCAAGCTCGTTATCAACAATCGCGAGAACGATATGAGTATCCAGAAGCAAGCGAAGCGTCACGGCAGCGGCCTGAGCAGAAAGTCTTCGGGCAACGGTTCATCGAAGTCATCGGCAATGAACCCGGCTGCCCGCGTGATCCCGTGCGCTTTCAGATAGGCCTGCCCCGCCGCAAGATCCAAACCGCCGCGCGGCTTGTGCGGCACGAGATCAAAAACCGGTCGGCCATTGCGAGTCACGACAATCGTCTCGCCCTCCTCGACCTCACGGGCAAGTTCAGTCAACCGGTTCTTGGCATCTCGGATCGATACGGTCTTCATCGGGCTAATGTAGCTACTTGTAGCCACACCGTCAAATCACGCTATTCAGTCTTCGGCTCGCGCGAGTATCTCAGCGCTGCCTCGCGTAACGGCCCGAGGTTGTTGGCAACGACGGTCCAGACAATGTCATCGGCGATGCGATGATATTCATGCCTGAGAACATTTCCGATACCCCGAATCTGCTTCCAGGGGATATAGGGCTCCGAGGCGACGAGGTCGTCGGGCAAATGGCGGCTCGCTTCCGAGATGATTTCCAACGCCCGCTGGATCGCGAGCCGTAGAAGCCAGTCGCCCTTGAAATCGTCGAGAGATTTGCCTGACGTCGCTGCCAGCACACCGTCGATGGTCTCGATAATCTCAGTGATGACAGGCTTGAGCTTTCTCGGCATCAAAAGACCCGGATAGCGCTTTGCTCGATGTCCGCCTTGAGCATTGGATGCAGGCTGTCGCGTGTCGTCACGTCTACTTCGACATTCAGCTCGTCTTCGAGAAACTGCTTGATGGCGACCAGATCGATCAGGGAAAAATGCGAACCGCTATCGTAGTCGATGAAGATATCGAGGTCGCTATCGCTGCCAAGCTCATCGCGTGCCGCAGAGCCGAAAAGATAAAGCCCCGTCGCGCCCATGCCGCGTACGGCATCGGAATATTCCCGCAGACTTTCGAGCACGTCTTTTCGATCCATGACCGAAAACTATCACATCACCGGATCGATCTCCACAGTTGCATGCCCAAACAAAAAGCCCGCCGTCTCCGGCGGGCTCAAGTGATCAAACGATGCCGCGACTGCTTACCGGCAAGCAGCGCAGAAGCGCTGGATGCGGCGGCATGCTTCTTCCAGCAGGTCTTCCGAGGTCGCGTAGGAGATACGGAAGTTCGGGCCGAGGCCGAAGGCCGAGCCGTGGACGACGGCGACGCCTTCGGATTCCAGCAGTTCGGTGACGAAGTCTTCGTCGTTCTGGATGACCTTGCCCGAGGGCGCAGTCTTGCCGATCAGACCCTTGCAGGACGGGTAGACGTAGAAGGCGCCTTCCGGAACCGGGCAGGAAATGCCCTTGGCCTGGTTCAGCATCGAGACGACCAGGTCGCGGCGTCCTTCGAAGATCTTTTTATTGGTCCCGATGAAATCCTGCGGACCGTTCAGCGCCTCGACGGCAGCCCACTGGGCGATCGAGGTCGTGCCCGAGGTCTGCTGGCCCTGGATCATGTCCATCGCCTTGATCAGCTGCAGCGGGCCGGCTGCGTAGCCGATGCGCCAGCCGGTCATGGCATAGGCCTTGGAGACGCCGTTCATCGTCAGCGTCCGGTCATAGAGCTTCGGCTCGACTTCGACAGGCGTCGCGAACTTGAAGTCGCCATAGGTCAGGTGCTCGTACATGTCGTCGGTCAGCACCCAGACATGCGGATGCTTGACGAGAACGTCGGTCAGCGCCTTCAGCTCGTCATGCGTATAGGCGGCGCCCGACGGGTTGGACGGCGAGTTGAACATGAACCACTTGGTCTTCGGCGTGATCGCCTTTTCGAGGTCGGCTGCCTGGAGCTTGAAGTTGTTCTCCTGGGTCGTCGCGACGAAGACAGGCGTGCCGCCGCAAAGTGCGACGATCTCCGGGTAGGAAACCCAGTAAGGCGTCGGGATGACGACTTCGTCGCCGGCGTTCAGCGTCGCCATGAAGGCGTTGAAGAGAATGTGCTTGCCGCCGGTGCCGACGATCGTCTGCTCCCAGGTGTAGTCGAGATTGTTCTCGCGCTTGAACTTGGCGGCGATCGCCTTGCGCAGTTCCGGGATACCGGAGATCGGCGTGTACTTCGTCTCGCCGCGCTTGATCGCGTCGATCGCCGCGTCCTTGATATTATCCGGCGTATCGAAATCCGGTTCACCGGCGCCAAGCCCGATCACGTCGCGTCCTTTGGCTTTCAGCTCGCGCGCTTTCTGAGCGACGGCGATGGTGGCTGAAGGCTTCACACGGGAAAGAGCATCGGCAAGAAAGGCCATGATATCGGTCCTATACGGTTGAAACGGGCAGAAGACCGGGACCGGAGTTCTGCGCTAAGGTCTATGTCCAATGTGCGCAGGCATTTCAAGCGCAAAGGCGCGATGACGCCGATGATTCTTATTGATCGATTGCCGCACGCTGAGAGATCGTTTGTGACGCCCGGTTGAATCAGTTTGCGAAGCTCTTGAATCAATCTCTGAGCTGGTCCGGATTTACCCCTTAAAATCAGAAACTTCCCCGTTTTGGGCCTTTGCCACGAATAAGCCGCAACAAATGCCGCGGCATGCCGCAATTCCGTCGTGAGCCCGCCGGGATCGGAGCCTCAATCTTGCACATCCGAAGTTGGTTATTGAGGGTATGCCAATGTTTCTGGAAGACGAGTTTGCGACAGAGCGGCTCCGCGTCCGCCGCGTGGCCATTTCATTCCTGATTGCGTTCACCGCATTTTTTGCATCGATCATGATGACGGCAGGGCTGGTGTCCGTTGCCCGCGCCGAAGAGGCCGCTGCACCGAAGGCCACGCAGCTGGCCGGTCTCGTTCGCCCGAACGATGTCAACAGTGGCTCGCTGCTCTTCCCGTCGAAGGATCCGGGCTTTTTCATCGAGGCGCCGCGGCTGAAGACCGATGTCGAGATGGACGTCTCCGGCCCGGTCGCCCGCGTCAAGGTCACCCAACGGTTCCAGAATCCCAGCAAGGGATGGGTCGAAGGCACCTATGTCTTCCCGCTGCCGGAAAATTCCGCCGTCGATGAGTTGAAGATGCAGATCGGCGACCGCTTCATCGAGGGCCAGATCAAGCCGCGCCAGGAAGCCCGCGAGATCTACGAGCAGGCGAAAGCCGAGGGCAAGAAGGCAGCGCTTCTGGAGCAGCAGCGCCCGAACATCTTCACCAACCAGGTCGCCAACATCGGCCCCGGCGAAACCATCGTCGTGCAGATCGAGTATCAGCAGGCCGTCCACCAGTCCGGCGGCGAATTCTCGCTCCGCTTCCCGATGGTCGTTGCCCCCCGCTACAATCCGGCTCCCGTCGTCCAGACCGTCGAGTTCAACAATGGTGCTGGCTTCGCCGTGCCGAATGACCCGGTTCCGAACCGCGACAAGATCGAGGCGCCGGTCCTCGACCCGCGCGAGAACGCCAAGATCAACCCTGTCGCGCTGACCGTGAACCTGAAAGCCGGCTTCCCGCTCGGCGACGTCAAGTCCGCCTTCCACGATGTCGATATCAAACAGGACGGCGACCAGAACCGCGTCATCAGCCTGAAGGGCGAGTCCGTTCCGGCCGACAAGGATTTCGAGCTCACCTGGAAGGCAGCACCAGGCAAGACGCCGAGCGCCGGCCTGTTCCGCGAAGTGCTGGATGGCAAGACCTATCTGCTTGCCTTCGTCACCCCGCCCGCAACGCCGGATGCATCGGCGGCACCTTTGAAGCGCGAGGTCATCTTCGTCATCGACAATTCCGGCTCGATGTCCGGAGAATCGATCGCCCAGGCGAAGGAAAGCCTGGCTCTGGCGATCTCCAAACTCGGTGCGGACGATCGCTTCAACGTCATCCGCTTCGACGACACCATGACCGATTATTTCGGCGGCCTCGTCGGCGCCACGCCCGACAATCGCGAAAAGGCGATCGCCTATGTCCGCGGCCTGACGGCCGACGGCGGCACCGAGATGCTGCCAGCGCTCGAGGACGCGTTGCGCAATCAGGGATCGGTCGCCAATGGCGCGCTCCGCCAGGTCGTCTTCCTGACGGATGGCGCAATCGGCAACGAGCAGCAACTGTTCATGGAGATCACCAACAACCGTAGCGATGCCCGCGTCTTCACCGTCGGCATCGGCTCGGCCCCGAACTCCTATTTCATGACCAAGGCCGCCGAGCTTGGCCGCGGCACTTTCACCCATATCGGCTCCACCGATCAGGTCGCGACGCGCATGGGCGAGCTCTTCGCCAAGCTGCAGAACCCGGCGATGACGGATATCGCCGCCACCTTCGAAGGCACGCAGGCAAGCGACATCACTCCAAACCCGATGCCCGATCTCTATACCGGCGAGCCGGTTGTCCTGACGGCGGAACTGCCAACAGATAAACCCGCAGGCAAACTGCAGATCACCGGCAAGACCGGCGCCCAGCCCTGGCGCGTCGAGATGGACATCGCCAATGCGGCCGATGGCAAGGGCCTCTCCAAACTCTGGGCCCGCCGCAAGATTGATGATCTCGAAGCCCGCGCCTATGAGCGCCAAGATCCGGCCGCGCTCGACAAGGATGTCGAGACGATCGCCATGGCACATCATCTCGTTTCCCGCGTCACCAGCCTCGTTGCCATCGACGTCACGCCATCGCGCCCAGATGGCCAGCCGGTTACCTCGACCAAGCTGCGGCTGAACCTGCCCGAAGGCTGGGACTTCGAGAAGGTGATGGGCGAACCCGCAGCCCCTGCCCCATCAGGCAGCGCACCGGATCACGCGATGGCCAAGCCGCAGATGGAGTTCGCGGCCCTCGCCAACCAGATGGCCGCCGCTCCGACCCCGGCGGCCGCCAATCTCATCGCTCAGCGCTCCGCGTCGGTAAAGCTGCCGCAGACCGCAACGCTCGCCGACCAGCAGATCATGCAGGGCCTGACCATGCTGTTGGCAGCGCTCGCCGCAGCCGGTGGCTTTGCCATCTGGCGCCGCCGCCTGCGCGGCCTCGTCATCCCGGGAGGCCGCTGATGGCCGGCACGCAGAGAGGCAGCTGGAACGAGGAAACGGGCGAATTCGCGCCCCTTCCGAGCTATCTGGAAATGATGATGGCGAATGCCGCCGCCACCGCATTTGACGTGGAGCAGCCGCGCAGGAGCTTTTTCTCCCGGCTCTCGCCGATGGAAAAGATCGTCGCCTTCGGCATTCTCGGTCTTGGCCTTTATGGTGTCGCACTGGTCAGCAGCGGCTTCTATCTGAAGGGCAAGGCAGAGCTTTCGCAGGTTCTCCTGAAGCGCGCCTTCGCCGCGGAGCTGCGGGGCGAAGATGCCAAGCCGTGGCCCTGGGCCGATTTCACCACCGAAGCCGAAGTCAGCGCCCCGCGTCTCGGCAAGACGGCGATCGTGCTGTCGGGCGCATCCGGCGAAGCGCTGGCCTTCGGCCCGGCCTGGCTCAGCAACACGCCGCAGCCGGGCGACGAAGGCACATCGGTGATCGCCGCCCACAGGGACACCCACTTCCGCTGGCTGAAAGACGTCAAACCCGGCGACGACATCGAAATCAAGCGCCGTGACGGCACCGTGCTGACCTTCAAGACCACCGACGCCCGCGTCGCGCGGTGGGACGAAAGCGGCATCGATGCGGCGGCAAACGGCCGCCATCTGGTGCTGACCACCTGTTGGCCCTTCGACGCCACCGAACGCGGCCCGATGCGCTACATCGTTGAGGCCGAGCTGGTCGATACGATCCAGACCGGCACCGTTCAACCCGGCAACACAAAGCCGTTATCCGGCACCTAGCGAGGTTGAAGCGATCGCCCCCGCGCGCCACCTAACCAGCTGGATGGTAAAACGGGGAGATTATCAACATGCTCAAGGGATTGCGCGTCGCTTTGACGGCAGGTGCCGCATTTGCAATGGCTGGCGCTGCATATGCAGCCGACAGGGTGCAGACCAAGGACGTCGCGGTCAGCGTCGATACGCTGGCAACCGGGCTTGATCATCCCTGGGCTGTCGAGGTCATGCCCGATGGCGCTTATCTCGTGACCGAACGTCCCGGCAATATCCGGATCATTCGCGATGGCAAGGTCTCCGAACCGCTTGCCGGCGTGCCCGAGGTCAGCGCCCGCGGCCAGGGCGGCCTGATGGATGTGGCGCTCTCCCCCGATTTCGCCCAAAGCCGCATTTTCTACTTCACCGCCGCAATCGCCAATGCCAGGGGATCAGGCACCGAGGCTTTCGCCGCCAGGCTTTCAGCCGACGAAACCGGGATCCAAGACGTCAAGCCGATCTTCACCATGGCGAAATTCACCGGCGGCAACATCCAGTATGGCTCGCGCATCGCCATCGCCGGGGACGGCAGCCTGTTCATCAGCGTCGGCGACCGCGGCAGCCGCGACCGTTCCCAGGACTTCAAGGATGACGCCGGCTCGATCATCCATGTGAACGCCGATGGCAGCATCCCCGCGGATAATCCCTTCCGCGACGGCGCCAAGGCACGGCCTGAAATCTGGTCGAAGGGTCATCGTAACCCGCAGGGCATCACTTTCGATGCCGCCGACGGCAACCTCTACACCGTCGAGCACGGCGCCCGCGGCGGCGACGAGATCAATCTCATCGCGCCGGCCAAGAATTACGGCTGGCCCGTCATCACCTATGGCGTCGATTATTCGGGCGCCAAGATCGGCGAAGGCACGAACAAGGAAGGACTGGAACAGCCCCTCCACTATTGGGATCCATCCATTGCCCCCGGCGCCATCGCCGTCTATCGCGGCAAGATGTTTCCCGAATGGGATGGCGACATGCTGGTCGCCGCACTGAAATTCCAGCTGCTGTCGCGCATGCAGCGCGATGGCAGCGGCAAGTTCGTTGGCGAGGAGCGCATGTTCGAAGGCAAATACGGCCGCATCCGCGATATCACCGTCGCACCGGATGGAGCATTGCTGATGGTGACGGACGAGAGCGACGGCGCCTTGCTGCGCGTCTCGCGCGCTGCAAACCAGGACGGCTAAGCGCCCCTGAGCTCCCTGCGGACGACGAATTTCAAGCCCGACCATATCTCGTCGATGGCACAGACTTTCACATCGACGAGACCGGTCGGCAGCAGCACCTCGCGCAGCACGTCTTCAGCGATATCGGTCGGCAGCTTCGATGCCTTCTTCGGCCATGATATCCAGATCACCCCGTCAGGCTGCACCAGCTGCCGCAATCGCGGCGCCAATGCTTCCAGCGCTGCACGCCGGGTCTCGAAGATATGGATGTAGTCGAAGCGCGCCTCCTTCTCAGGCGCTACCAGTTCGACCCGGCTGAAATGCGCGAAATCGGCAAGCGCTGGGACGCTTTGAGGCACGCCGATCAGCAGCGCTGCCTGCCCTGCCTTCAGCCCTAGCTTCTTTTCGAGCGGCGTTCCCGAATAGCCGGCGCTCATCGGCTTAGCCGTGCCGGCTGATGGCAAAACGTTCTGCCGTTATGCTCTGTCATGCGGTCACCCTTGAGACCAACCTCTCCGTTTATTCCGGCTTGCTGAAACAAAAGGCAACTGCTAACCACAACTTCATCACTCTCCCCGCATCGAGGAATGCCATGACTCGCGTCCAAGCGAACCTGTTGCTGTTGCTTGCGGCCGCCATCTGGGGCGGCGGGTTTGTCGCGCAATCGACGGCGATGGAAGCCATCGGCCCGTTCTGGTTCATCGGCCTGCGTTTCGCTGTCGCCACCGCCGCCGTCCTGCCTTTCGTCTTTCTCGAAAGCCGCAAGGCGAAGGTAAAAACCAGTAAGCGGCAGCTCGGCATCTATCTTGCGATCGGACTGGCCCTCTTCGGCGGCGCCTCGACCCAGCAGATCGGCTTGCAGACCACATCGGTCACCAATTCGAGCTTTATCACCGGCCTCTACGTCGTCTTCGTCCCGGTCATCGCGGTACTTTTCCTGCGCCGCCCGCCGCACTGGATCATCTGGCCGGCAGCAGCCATGGCGATCGCCGGCATCTTTCTTCTATCGGGCGGCCATCTCTCGGCACTCACGGTCGGAGACGGATTGACGGTCATCTGCGCCGGCTTCTGGGCCATCCAGATCACCCTTGCCGGCATCACCGTCAAGGAGACCGGCCGGCCGCTGGCGCTCTCGGCATCGCAGTTTGCCGTCACCGCGGTCTGCGCCCTCATCGTCGCTGCCATCATCGAGCCGATCAGCCTCGACGCCATCCGCGGCGCAGCACCCGAGATCCTCTATGTCGGTATCTTCTCGTCCGGCGTCGCCTTCGTGCTGCAGGTCATCGGCCAGCGCTACACGACGCCGTCGCAAGCGGCGATCTTCCTGTCTTCGGAAGCGCTGTTCGGCTCGTCGCTGGCCGCCCTCATCCTCGGCGAAACCATTCCGCCTGTCGGCTATATCGGATGCGCGCTGATGTTTACCGCTATGCTTGTGGTGGAAATCGTCCCGGAATTGACCCGCCGCCGCACCCAGCCTGCCTGAAACCGCATCCAGTACGCGCACCCGGCTTGATTCGAAATTTTTTTTCGAATGCTCCGATAACCCGCTAGCGTTGTGTTTTTGGGAAAATCTCCTCACAAAATATATTGCAGACGATACAAAACGTTAATCATGCGCGCGCGGGGAGCGATTTTTTGCGTTTTGGCGCAAATAGGATACCCGGCGGGACTGTGCTTCCGACAACACGTTAAAAAACTTTTGCTTGCCAATTCTCAATAATCGCAGCAATCTCGGGGCGTTCGGGCATTTTGCGAGCATGGGAAGTCCTTAAGAAAGTGCGCGCCGGAAACGCTAATATTCCGGTCAGCCAGTCTCAATAAGATGGGGAATAATCCCACCACGAGACAGGCCGAGGTAGAGGGGACCTTTTTCTCGAAATTCAAGAACTGCCTGCCAACGCTCCGGAAGGGGCTTAATTGATGCTGCCCGTGTGGATGGCGGGCAGAGAGAAAAGGACCTGACGCATGGCCGAGACTGGGACTGTGAAATTCTTCAATACTGACAAGGGCTTCGGCTTCATCAAGCCGGACAGGGGTGGCGCGGACATCTTCGTTCACATCTCTGCCGTTCAGGCTTCCGGCCTGGCCGGTCTGACGGAAAATCAGAAGGTAAGCTTCGACACGGAGCCGGACCGCCGCGGCAAGGGACCGAAGGCCGTCAATCTTCAGATTTCCGGCTAATCCCGAAACAACGCGATCTATTCGAGTGGAAGCCCGGCAGAGATGCCGGGTTTTGTTATTCAGCATCCGTTCAGATAGCCGCCACTATCGTCTCATCCTAACGGCGCAGGAACCCGCTGCCGCTTTGAAGAGTTTATAGACAGCACTTCTCGCTGTCTTGGAAAGTAGGACAAGGTCATGAACAAGATCGCAAAGACACTTATTCTGACGGCTGCCGCCGCCGCTCTCAGCCTTTCCGCTGTCAGCGAAGCCTCCGCCGACAGCTGGCGCCGTCACCACAACAACGACGCCCTCGTTGGCGGTGCTGTGGGCCTCGCAACCGGCCTGATCGTTGGCTCGGCAATCGCCAACTCGAACCAGCCGCGCTATTATTACGACGAGCCGCGCTATGCCGAACCGGTCTACGAGCCGGAATATGACGCGCCGGTCTATCGTGCGCCGCCGCCGCGCTATTACCAGCCGGTCCGCGCTGGCCTTGAGCCCTGGACGCCGCAGTGGCAGCGTTATTGCTCGTACCGTTACCGCAGCTTCGACCCGGGCACCGGCACCTTCATCGGCAACGATGGCCGCGAACATTTCTGCACCGCCGGCTGAGTTCGCAAGCTGTAGCGAATAACGAAGCGCCGCTCATCGAGCGGCGCTTTTGTTTTGTCAGATGCCCTGCAGAAATGGATTGCTGCGCCGCTCGTCGCCGATACGGCTCCCCGGCCCATGACCGCAGATGAAGCCGACGTCATCACCCAGTGGCAGCACCTTCTCGCGAATGGACTGAAGCAGCTGCTCGTGATCGCCGCCCGGAAGATCAGTGCGGCCGATCGAGCCGTTGAACAGCACGTCGCCGAGATGGGCGAAGTTTTGCGCGCGGTTGAAATAGATGACATGCCCGGGCGCATGGCCCGGCGTGTGATAGACCTCAAATTCGTGGCTGCCGAAAGACACCTTGCCGCCATCTTCGAGCCAGCGATCAGGCTCGACATTCTTCAGCCCCGTTATGCCGTATTTCTGCTGCTGCGTTTCGATCCGCTGCAGCAGTGGCAGGTCATCCTTGTGCGGACCGACGATATTGATACCGAGCGCCGCCTTCAGATCCTTCGCTCCTCCGGCATGGTCGAGATGGCCATGCGTCAACCAGATTTCCTTGATCTTGAAGCCGTTCTCCTTGATCACCTCCAGGATCGCCGGAACGTCGCCGCCCGGATCGACGATCACGCCCTCCTTGGTATCGGGGTCGAAAAGAACCGTGCAGTTCTGCTGGAAGGGTGTCACCGGAATGATGCCGGCCTGGAGCATGCCCATGTGTGCCTCTCTTGTTTCAGGCCCTAGCTATAGCCGGAAAGCCGTCCGTTGAAAGCAGCTTTTGCCCAGGCCTCACGCGGCCGCGACAGGCCGTAACAACAGTTTACAGCGCAAGAGCAGGTTAAAAATTCATCGATAATTACATAACATCAATGGCTTAAGGAAATATCGCTCGAAGGTGGAATTAATAGACTGGCCGGTTTTGGAACCGGAAAGTGAACGGTGCGTTTCCAGCCCAGCAAAAAGGAGAAATGGAAATGACCATGACGAGAAACCTTTTCCTGGCAGGCGCCGTGCTTGCCGCAAGCGCTGGCTTTGCCAATGCGGAAATGGCCGCCACGGCCATCAACGATCTCAACGTCCGCGCCGGCCCCGGCCCTCAATACCCATCTGTCGGCATCGCAACCCGCGGTTCTTCTGCCTATCTCGATGGCTGCATCGAAGGTAGCCGCTGGTGCCGCGTCGATGTGAACGGTGTTCGCGGCTGGGTCTATGCCGATTATCTGCAGGTCGAGCGCGAAGGCACGCCTGTCGTCGTACAGCAGAACCAGACAACGCTTGGCGTGCCCGTCGTTACCTATGAAAGCACATCGAGCGTGGTTGCCACAGATCCGCAGCCTGTCGATCCGCAGCCCGGTGACGAACTGATTGGTCCGGTCGGATCGGTCGAGGAAGTCACGCCGCCGGAGATGGTCCGCACCTATATCGACACCAATCCCGGTCAGACTGTAGAGCTTGGCGGTCAGGTGGTCGTCGGTGCCGAGGTGCCCAATGACGTGACCTTCCAGGAGATTCCGGACTATCAGTACCGCTATACGCGGATCAACGACCGGCCCGTCCTGGTTGATCCAGGTACGCGCCGCATCGTCTACGTCTACCAGTAAGACCGGTCAGACGTTCCGCAATGAAACAGAAAAGGCGGCCGCCTGGCCGCCTTTTTGCATTTCTGTGGACAAGTTACTCCGTAAAGGTTGCCGCAGGCGTGAACAGGAGAGTGCAGCCGCAGTTTATCCTCCGGCGCGCGCATGCCATCCCTTGTTGATTGTTGTCCCATTTGCGTTTTATCGACTGACGCCGCCGGCAAAATATGCCTTGTATTGGGAAGCGGAGATCGGCCGGCTTTGAAAGAGGCGGGTCGAGGCCGATACTCTGCAAAGTCCGGGGGAACTGTCGGCAGCATGGATTTGCATCGGATAATGCTGAGTCGTTGTCTGCGCGTATTTCCCGGAACGCATTGGATGAGAAAGGAAATGACGTGCCGGCAAGACAGACAGGCCCGAAAGCAGGCAAGCCTGAACCGTTGGCCACGCCGATGGAAAATACCGGCATCATCGACTTCGAGATCATCGAGCTGTTCTTCTTCGCCTACCGCGATTTCGTCTCCGATCCGGACGCGATCCTCGAAACCAGCGGCTTCGGCCGGGCGCATCACCGGGTGGTACACTTTGTTAACCGTGAACCCGGCATGACCGTTGCCGATCTTCTGGATACATTGAAGATTACCAAGCAGAGCCTCGCTCGAGTGCTCAAACAGCTGATCGATTCTGGATACATCAGGCAAGTCGCAGGCCCGGAAGACCGGCGCCAGCGCAAACTCTATCCGACAAAGACGGGGCGCGAACTGGCGCTTGCTCTGGCGGAGCCGCAATCGCGCCGCATTGAGAGGGCATTCGACAATGCTTCTCTTGAGACGCGCGAGAGCGTGAAGGCATTTCTGAGGGGCATGCGGGACAGGCAAACATCGAAAGCGGACTGAATGACGGGAAAGACAATCATTTCAGATGATGCGGCGCATTTGCTTGTCGTCGACGACGACACACGCATCCGGGCGCTGTTGAACCGTTACCTGACCGAGAACGGCTTCAGGGTAACCGTGGCGGCAGATGGCGCCGAGGCGCAGCGCAAGCTTGCCGGCCTCGACTTCGACCTGATCATCATGGACGTGATGATGCCGGGAGAGTCGGGCATCGACGTCACTCGCGGATTGCGGGCGATCAAAAACGTTCCGATCATCATGCTGACAGCGCTGGCAGAGTCGGACAATCGCATCGCCGGGCTTGAAGCCGGCGCCGACGATTATTTGTCGAAACCTTTCGATCCGCGCGAGCTGGTGCTGCGCGTCAATAACATCCTTCGCCGCAACGCATCGGATGCCCCGAAGATCGAGCAGATCATGTTCGGCCCCTACACCTTCTCGCTGACTCGCAAGGAGCTGAAGAAGGCGGCCGAAGTCATCCGCCTGACCGATCGCGAGCAGGAAATCATGCTGCTCTTCGCCAAGCGCGCCGGCGACACCATTCCGCGCCATGAGCTGATCGGCGACGATGTCGAGGTTGGAGAACGTACCATCGACGTGCAGATCAACCGTCTGCGCCGCAAGATCGAGGACGATCCGGCGAACCCTGTCTGGCTGCAGACGGTTCGTGGTATAGGATACAGGCTGAGTATCGATTGAAGCTCCGGACGTCAGGATCGCAACTGAGATGGTGACTTTCGAAAGCCTGCGGCGCGAAGAGCGCTTGCCCGCCACCGGCTGGAAGTGGTTCGCGCGCTTTCTGCGCCGCCGCCTCCCCACGGGCATCTACGTCCGCTCGTTGCTGATCATCATCATGCCGATGCTGCTCTTGCAGTCGGTGGTCGCCGCCGTATTCATGGAACGCCACTGGCAGATGGTGACACAGCGCCTGTCGATGGCCGTCACCCAGGATATCGCCGCGATCATCCAGATCATCGATACCTATCCGCAGGACGCCGACTATACCGCGATCACGCGGATCGCCCGCGAGCAGATGAAGCTGCAGATTTCGGTCGAGCCTGATGGCGATCTGCCCCCGCCGCGCGAAAAACCGTTCTTCTCGATCCTTGACGGCATCCTGTCCGATGAGCTCACCGACCAGATCAAACGGCCCTTTTGGCTCGATACGCTCGGCGATTCCAATCTCGTCGAAATCCGCATCAAGCTGGACGGCAAGATCCTGCGGGTTCTGACCAAGCGCAATCAGACCTACGCCTCGAACACTCACATCTTCATCGTCTGGATGGTCGGCGCCTCCCTGGTGCTGATCGGCGTCTCCATCCTCTTCCTACGCGGCCAGATCCGGCCGATCCAGGCGTTAGCCGCCGCCGCGGAAAGCTTCGGCAAGGGCCAGAAGGCCGAGAACTTCTATCCGCGCGGCGCCGACGAGGTCCGCCGCGCCGGCCTTGCCTTCATCCTGATGCGCGAGCGCATAGAGCGGCAGATGGAGCAGCGCACCGCCATGCTGACGGGCGTCAGCCACGACCTGCGCACCATCCTCACCCGCTTCAAGCTGCAGCTGGCGCTCGCTGGCAACAATCCCGACCTGCAGGGCATGGCCGACGACGTCAACGACATGCAGTCGATGCTCGAGGCCTATATGGCTTTCGCCCGCACGGAGGTGGAGGAAGATGTCGGCGAGCTGAAGCTCAGCGAGATCATGGAACGGATCGAGGCCGACTTCTCGCTCCACGAAAAGGCCCTCACCTATTCCATCGAAGGCGACGACGAGATTTCCGTCCGCCCCAACGCCTTCACCCGGTTGGTCATGAACCTCGCCTCGAATGCACGCCGCTACGCCAGCTCCTTGAATATCGAGGCCAAGCACAGCGCCAAGTGGCTGACGCTGACCTTCGACGACGACGGCCCCGGCATTCCCGAGAAGAACCGCGAAGACGTCTTCAAGCCGTTCTTCCGCCTCGACGAAGCCCGCAACCTCGACGATTCAGGC
The DNA here is from genome assembly GCF_056394605.1 of Rhizobium sp. 10N427. NCBI lineage: Bacteria > Pseudomonadati > Pseudomonadota > Alphaproteobacteria > Hyphomicrobiales > Rhizobiaceae > Rhizobium > Rhizobium sp. 10N427. The sequence continues at coordinate 496,594 of NZ_JBFTID010000002.1, forward strand.
ACCGGCCTCGGCCTCGCCATCGCCCGCGACATCGCCCGCAGTCACGGCGGCAACGTGACGCTCGGTGACAGCCCGTTGGGTGGCCTGCGCGCCATCATCCGCGTTCCCGCGTGAGTGCCCCACAATGACCGCTTTCAACCAGATGACCTGGCTCAACCCACCTGTTTCAGCGGATGTCCGCGACGACGCGCTGCAGGTGCGCTCCGGCGAGAAGACAGATTTCTGGCAAGGCACCTATTACGGGTTCCGCCGGGACGACGGGCATTTCCTGCATCAGCAGCGCAAGGGCGATTTCACCGCCGAGGTGAGCTTCTCCGGCCGCTACGAGGCGCTTTATGACCAGGCGGGACTGATGATCCGCGCCGATGAGAAGCGCTGGATGAAATGCGGGATCGAATATACCGACGGCGCCATGCATTTCAGCACCGTCGTCACCAATACTCATTCCGACTGGTCCGCCTTCCGCATCGACCATGCCTTCGACGTGATGTCTGTCCGCGTCACCCGCAACGGCGACGCGCTGTTCATTCAGTATCGCACGGATGTCATGACCGAATGGCGCATGGCGCGCCTTGCCTGGTTCGACCCATCGATAGAAGAACTGCAGGTCGGCCCCGCCTTCTGCTCACCGCAACGCGGCGGCTTCGAAGCAACATTCCATTCCTTCACGCTGACCGACCCGGTCTCGCGCGATATCCATTGATTACATCAGCTTCTTACCGTTCGGCACCGGCTTGTCCGTTGCCGCGAGCACGATCGCGCCCGCTTCGTCTTCAAAGCCGAGCGTCAGCACTTCCGAGCGGAACGGGCCGATCTGGCGTGGCGGGAAGTTGACGACGCCGAGGACCTGGCGGCCGACGAGGTTGTCGAGATTGTAGTGCACGGTGATCTGTGCCGAAGACTTCTTGACGCCGATCTCGGGGCCGAAATCGATCAGCAGCTTGATCGCCGGCTTGCGCGCCTCGGGAAATGGCGAGGCTTCGATGACGGTGCCGACACGGATATCGACGCGTTCGAAATCGGCATAGGTGATCTCGTCAGCCATTTCGGTCAGCCTGCCAGTTCCTGCGCACGCGTGCGCGCCGCCTCGAGAGCTTCGTCGAACAGCGGCTGCATCCCCTTCTCCGCCATCAGCACGGCAAGAGCCGCGGCAGTGGTGCCGCCTGGAGACGTAACATTCTGGCGAAGTTTGGAAGCGTCGTCGGGGGACTGGTGGAGAAGTTCACCAGCCCCCGCGACCGTTTCCCGTGCAAGACGCATGGCCAGGTCCGCCTGCAGGCCAAGTTTACGGCCTGCCTCAGCCATGCACTCGACGAGATAAAACACGTAAGCAGGGCCGCTGCCCGACAAGGCCGTAACGGAATCGATGTCGGACTCGGCCGGAACCCACTCAACTGGACCGGATACGCGAAGAAGAGAATGAACACGGTCGCGCTGATCGGCGCCGACCTTGGAATTGGCGAAGGCGCCGGTGACGCCGCGGCCGACCATGGCGGGCGTATTCGGCATGGCGCGAACCATGGCCGCTTCGCCGAGATGCTTTTCCAGGAAGCCGAGCGTCTTGCCAGCAGCGACCGAAACCACGACCGTGTTCGGCCCGACCGTCTTCTTCACTGGCGGCAGAACCGCTTCCATCACCTGCGGCTTGACCGCGATGAACAGGACGCCGGCCTTCAGACCATCCGGAGCCGCCGTCACATGCCTGGCGCCCGCATCTTCGATCGTCTTCATCATCGCCGGCGACGGGCCGGGATCGACGACGACCACGGACGAACCGGGCACGCCGTTCTTCAGCCAGCCGGAGAGCATCGCGCCCCCCATATTGCCGGCGCCGATGAGAACGATGGGATCAGAAGACAGGCTGGACATGAGGAATTACGCTTCACCGACGGTTTCGAAAAGAACGGCTTCCATCGCCTTGGCGGCATCGAGGCCGGACCAGATGACGAACTGGAATGCCTGATAATAGACTTCGCAGGTATCAAGCGCGCTGGAAAGCAGCACTTCGACCTGACGGTTCGTCGGCTCCGCGCCACCGGCCAGCAGCAGCGACTGACGGAAGATGATGACATCTTCCTGGCGCCACAGGTCGAAATGGCCCATCAGCACCTGGCCATTGATGGCAGCCAGCAGCTTGGTGACTTCGTTGACCCGATTTTCCGGCACCTTGATATCGAAGGCGCAACCGAGATGAAGGGCTTCGAACTCCTCCATCCAGGAAAAGGAGATGTGGTAATCGGCCCACTTCCCCTCGACCGTCATCGCGATCTCGTCCTCGCCTGACCGTTCAAATGCCCAGTCATTATTGGCGGCGACGTACTCGATCATATCGACCGGGTTCGACTGACGCTCGAATTCCATTTCCATCAGGCTCATGCAGCACCTTCTTGACCGGGAATGAATGCGACTGACTTGGGTCTACAAAACACAAGCAAAGCACACGCAAATACCGGAACACCATTTCGATGACCCTTGAACCGCAACCCAGACTTAACGCAGGAAACCTGCCTGGAGCTTACCGCCGTCCGGTTCGAATCATCATTTAAAATCAGTGTATAATCAGACCGGCGACAAGCCAGCCCCCGACCGGGCTATTTCCCGAAAGGTACTGTGGACAGCTTCTCGAAATCAGATTCAGGAGGGGGAGATAAGCGACTCTGCCCATTGGCTTTTTTGGCAGTGTCCACAGGTGGATAAACCCACCCGATTTTCTGTCTGAGATGCGGCGTGTCGCAAAAGCGCCACACCACATCTTGTAGCAAAACGGGAATTATTTCTTCTTTGCGGCGAGTTGCGCCTCAAGCGCTGCGACTCGTGCCAGCAGCGCATCGTTTTCGTCGCGCGCCTTAATGGCCATCTCGCGCACGGCTTCGAATTCCTCGCGCTTGACGACGTCCATGCTGTTCAGCCAGCGCTCGGCCTGAGCGCTGAAGGCCGTCTCGACCTCCTTGCGCACGCCCTGGGCGGCGCCGGCTGCGTCGGTCATCAACTTTGCGAATTCGTCCATGATGCGGTTTGTTCCAGTCGTCATGGCAGTCTTCTCCTTCGCACGACAAGTTTCCTCAGGCCTGTAGCCTCTGAAAATGGAGGTAGGGCTTCGCCGTTAAGGATGCAAGCGCTTTGCTCTGGATAAGAGCCCGCCTCGCCCTGCGCTGCCTCACAATCGACTTGACCGCCTCGTATCGCAACGCCATGTTCCGCGCACATCAACGGGTGGGAAAGCTTTGCCGACTGCAGCCAATCTTATGGCAATCATGCCGTTTCCGGATATCGATCCGATCGCCTTCTCGATCGGCCCGCTCGCCATCCACTGGTATGGCCTGGCCTATGTCGTCGGCATCATGCTCGGCTGGTCTTACGCGCGGCGCATCGCCGGCAATGACAGCCTGTGGCCGGGCAATGCTTCGCCGGTCACCAAGGCGCAGCTCGACGATTTCGTCGTCTGGGCCGCCCTCGGCATCGTTCTCGGCGGACGCATCGGCTACATCCTCTTTTATGACATGCCTGCGGTGATCGAGAGCCCGATCCGCGCCATCCAGATCTGGAACGGCGGCATGTCCTTCCATGGCGGCATCATCGGCACGACGATCGCCATGATCCTGTTTGCCCGCAAGAACAGCATCCCGATCTGGAACCTGTTCGACATCGTCGCCGGTGTCGTCCCGATCGGCCTGTTCTTCGGTCGCATCGCCAATTTCATCAACGGCGAGCTCTGGGGCCGCCTTGCAGATGTTCCCTGGGCCGTCGTCTTCCCCAGCGGTGGTCCCTTTGCCCGCCATCCGAGCCAGCTCTATGAAGCGGGCCTTGAGGGCATCGTTCTTCTCTCCGTTCTGGCGCTTCTGATCTACGGCTTCCGCGCCCTTAAATCGCCGGGCCTCATTTCCGGCGTCTTCGTCTGCGGCTATGCGCTGTCGCGTATCTTCGTGGAATTCTTCCGCGAGCCGGATGCGCAGCTTGGCTACCTGCTCGGCACCGGCTGGCTGACCATGGGGATGGTGCTGTCCTTCCCGATGATCCTGCTTGGCCTCTGGGCGATCATGCGCGCCCGCCGCCAGGTCGCGCTGCAGAACTGAACGCAGACCGGACGTGACCACCATGACCACCGCACTCGGTGAAAAGATCAAGGCGATCATCCAGGCGAACGGCCCGATCAGCGTGACCGATTACTTCTCGCTGTGCCTCGCTGACCCCGAACACGGCTACTACCGTGTCCGCGAACCCTTCGGCCGTTCCGGCGATTTTGTCACCGCCCCGGAGGTCAGCCAGCTCTTCGGCGAGATGATCGGCGTGTTCATCGTTCACGCCTGGCAGCAGCACGGCACGCCGGCAGGTGTCCGCCTCGTCGAGATCGGCCCCGGCCGCGGCACCATGATGGCCGACATGCTGCGCGTCATCGCCCGTCTCGCCCCACCGCTCTTCGAAAACATGACCGTGCATCTGGTCGAGACCAGCGAGCGGCTGCGCGACGTCCAGAGCCAGACGCTCGAGGCTCATGATGGCAAGATCACCTGGCACAATGATTTCGACGAAGTCCCTGACGGATTCACGCTGATTGCTGCCAACGAACTCTTCGACGCCATCCCGATCCGCCAGTTCGTCAAGACACCGACCGGTTTCCGTGAACGCATGGTCGGCCTCGACGCAGAGGGTGAGCTGACATTTGCCGCCGGTGTTGCCGGTATCGATCCGGCGCTGCTGCCGGAGGGCGCGCAGACCATGCCTGCAGGCACGCTGTTCGAATTCTCGCCGGCCCGTCAATCGGTGATGATCGCCATCTGCGAGCGCCTCAAGGCTTTCGGCGGTACCGCGCTCGCCATCGACTACGGCCACCTCGTCAGCGGCTTCGGCGATACGCTGCAGGCAGTGCGGATGCACGAATTCGACCCGCCGCTCGCCAATCCCGGCGAAGCCGATCTGACCAGCCATGTGGATTTCGAACATCTGGCCAGAACCGCCGTTGCGGCGGGACTGCATCTGAACGGTGCGCTGCATCAGGGCGACCTCCTCGTCGGCCTCGGCATTCTCGATCGTGCCAGCGCTCTTGGGCGCGACCGCGAGCCGCGGACCCAGCAGATCATCCAGAGCGCCGTCGACCGACTGGCAGGTTCGGGTGAGGGCCGCATGGGCGAGCTTTTCAAGGCGATGGCGGTCTCCTATCCGGCCGTCGATCTCATGCCTTTCCGCCCGGTGAATTGACAGAGCGCGCCGCCCTGCGCCAACATCCGGCGCAATCGACAATGCTTCACCGGACGATCCGGTGAACAATGACCCCGTTCTAAACATCCCGGAATCGCTGATGCAAAACGCGGCTTCACCCGCACCGATCGAAAGCGCGCTGCTGAAACAGGCGGCGAACGACGCGATCATTCATGGCTACTTCACCCGCCAAGGCGGCGTCTCCGAAGGTCTTTACCGCGGCCTCAATGTCGGCCTCGGATCGAACGACGACCGCGACCATGTCAACGAGAACCGCCGCCGCGTCGCCGCCTGGTTCGGCCAGCCGCTGGAGAAGCTGGCCACAGTCCACCAGGTCCATTCGCCCGACGCCGTGACCGTCGATGGAAATTACGATGGCGACCGCCCGCAGGCCGACGCGCTGGTGACGGCCACGCCCGGCATCGTCCTCGGCGTGCTGGCCGCCGATTGCGGCCCCATCCTGCTTGCCGATCCCGAAAACCGCGTTATCGGCGCAGCCCATGCCGGCTGGAAGGGTGCGCTGACCGGCGTGCTCGAAAACACGATCATTGCCATGGAGAAACTCGGCGCCCGGCGCGAGGCGATCGTCGCCTGCCTCGGACCATCGATCAGTCAGGCAAGCTATGAAGTCGGTCCGGAATTCGTCGATCGCTTTGTCACGCAGGACCCTGCTTACGCGCAATATTTCATTCCGTCGGCAAAACCCGGTCATTCGATGTTTGACCTGCCGGCCTTGACGGTCGGCCGGTTGACGAAGGCCGGTGTGCGCGCCGAAAGCATCGGGCTCTGCACCTATCCGGACAGCGAGCGCTTCTTCTCGTACCGCCGCACCACCCATAACAACGAGCCGGATTACGGCCGCCAGATTTCAGCGATCAGCATCAGGGAGATTTGAGACAATGGCACTGCACTTCGAACGGAGCGAATTCGCCAGCCGCCTTGCCCGCGTCACCGAGCAGATGCGCGAGGAAAAGCTCGACGCTCTGCTGATCTTCGCCCAGGAAAGCATGTACTGGCTGACCGGCTATGACACCTTCGGCTACTGCTTCTTCCAGACATTGGTGGTCAAGGCGGATGGCACGATGGCGCTGATCACCCGCTCGGCAGACCTTCGCCAGGCCAAGCACACCTCCATCCTTGAGGACGTCCATGTCTGGGTCGATCGCGTCAACGCCGATCCGACCGTCGATCTCAAGAACCTGCTCGTCGAAATGGATCTGCTCGGCGCCCGCATCGGCATCGAATACGATACCCATGGGATGACCGGCCGGGTCGCCCGCCTGCTCGATGCCCAGCTTTCGAGCTTCGGCCAGATCAGCGATGCCTCCTATCTCGTCAGCCGCCTGCGCCTGATCAAGAGCGCCGCAGAAGTCGCCTATGTCGAGCGCGCCGCAGCCCTCGCCGACGATGCGCTGGATCAGGCGATCCGGCTCACCAAGGCCGGCGCCGACGAAGCCGACATTCTCGCCGCCATGCAGGGCGCCGTCTTCAGCGGCGGCGGCGACTATCCGGCCAACGAATATATCATCGGCTCCGGCGCCGACGCCCTGCTCTGCCGCTACAAGGCCGGCCGCCGCAAGCTCGATGCCAATGACCAGCTGACGATCGAATGGGCCGGCACCTACGCGCATTACCATGTGGCGATGATGCGCACGATCGTCGTCGGCGAACCGACGCACCGTCACCGCGAGCTGTTCAGCGCCTGCCTCGAAAACCTGCAGGCGATCGAAACCGTGCTGACGCCCGGCCATACCTTCGGCGACGTGTTCGACATGCATGCCAAGATCATGGACGAGCGCGGCCTTGCCCGCCACCGCCTGAACGCCTGCGGCTATTCGCTCGGCGCCCGCTTCTCGCCGTCCTGGATGGAGCACCAGATGTTCCATGTCGGCAATCCGCAGCCGATCGAGCCCAACATGTCGCTCTTCGTCCACATGATCATCGCCGATTCCGACAGCGGAACTGCCATGACGCTCGGCCAGACCTATCTGACGACATCGGGTGCACCGCGGGCGCTTTCGCGCCACGGACTGGATTTCCTCGGCGCCTGAGAGACTTCACCGGCAAGAATCCGGAATTGACACAAGACCATCCCCGCCCGCATAAACTGGGCGGGGCTGATGCGAATGACGGAAGGAAAGCTGGAAGGATGACGCGATCGCTGACTGCGCCAGCACTTCTTGCATGCCTCGCCAGCCTGCTCGCCGCCTGCAATACGACCGACGCGATGACGCCGCTCGTCGATATCGGCGATTCCTCCACGGCGCCGCGCTCCTCGCCGGTGACCCAGCGCGAAGTCGAGCGTATGGCCGGGTCGCAATCCCGCCAGGCCTTCGCCGCCGAGCCACAGGAAGGCTATCACCCCGCCTATAATCAAGCCTACCGCCCCGGCCCCGGCGCACCGCCGACATCCATGCAGGCACAGGCCGACGCCCTTTCGGCGCAGGCGCCGCAAAGCTATCGCGCGCCCGAGGCCGTCGAGAGCGAGCCGCTATCCAACGCCGAAGCCGAAGAGCAGGATATGGGCGACCAGGCGCCGCCGCCGCGCCGGCAGCGTCAGGAGACGCAACAGGTGGCCGCCATCGATCCGGTGGAGTCGGGCTCGACCAGGGGCAACACCGTGCGCTTCTTGCCGATCATCGGCGCGCCCGTTCAGGCCGTCACGCCCCTCTCGCGCCAGCTCGGCTCGGAAGCCCGCTCGCACGGCCTAGCGATCAAGAGTTCCACCGATAACAGCAGCGACTACATCCTGAAGGGCTATCTCTCGGCCTTCACCGATGAAGGCAATGTCACCGTCACCTATGTCTGGGACGTTCTCGACAGCAGCGGCGGCCGCCTGCACCGCATTCAAGGCGAAGAGAAGGTCCCCTCCGCCGCTCAGGACCCTTGGGCCGGCGTCCCCGCCTCGGTCATGCAGCAGATCGGCACCAAAACCATCGCCGAATTCAACGTCTGGCGCCAATCTCAGGGCGGTTAGCAACAGGGTTTTGATAAATATCAAGCCCTGTGTCGCCTTTGCGCTTGCATTCAGAAGCAAGCTGGCTAAAAAGCGCGGCTATCAGCAGACAATAGGCGGGCCAAAATGAAGGTTTTCGCAGGCAATTCGAACCGGCATCTCGCCGAAGCGATCTGCACCTATCTCAATGTGTCCTTGGGCAAGGCCAGCGTCAGAAGATTTGCCGACCAGGAAATCTTCGTCGAAGTTCAGGAAAATGTGCGCGGCGAGGACGTGTTCCTCGTTCAGTCGACATCGTTCCCGACCAACGACCATCTGATGGAATTGCTGATCATGATCGATGCGATGCGCCGCTCGTCGGCCCGCCGCATCACGGCAGTTCTTCCCTATTTCGGCTATGCCCGCCAGGATCGCCGCGCCTCGGGGCGCACGCCGATCTCGGCCAAGCTGGTCGCCAACCTGATCACCGAAGCCGGTGCCGACCGCGTTCTGACGCTCGACCTGCATGCCGGCCAGATCCAGGGCTTCTTCGATATCCCGACCGACAACCTCTATGCGGTGCCGGTTCTGACGCGCGACATAAAGGCTCATTACGACACCAGCAACATCACCGTTGTTTCGCCTGACGTTGGCGGCGTGGTGCGCGCCCGCGCGCTTGCCAAACGCCTCGACTGTCTGCTGGCGATCGTGGACAAGCGCCGCGACCGCCCGGGTGAATCCGAAGTCATGAACATCATCGGCGAAGTCGAAGGCAAGGACTGCATCCTGATCGACGACATCGTCGATTCCGGCGGCACGCTCTGCAATGCTGCCGATGCGCTGCTCGCCCAGGGCGCAGCCAGCGTCACGGCCTATATCACCCACGGCGTTCTCTCCGGCGGCGCGGTCACCCGCATCACCTCGTCGAAGCTGCGCGAACTTGTGATCACCGACACCATCCAGCCAACCACGGCTGTGCAGTCGGCCCACAATATCCGCGTCATCACGACCGCCAATCTGATCGGCGAAGCCATCAACCGCACCAGCCAGGAAGAGTCCGTCTCCAGTCTCTTCGATTGACGGTTCCATCCCTGCCCCGTTCGGAGCGGCGAAGTTGCATTTGCCGCTTCATCACGTTGACCGTTTCAACTAGGCTTCCCCTGTGATTTGTTTGCACGGGGGAGCAATTGTGACGAACATCCGAAACCAACTGAAAACCGGCAGGCGGCTGGCGCTGATAGCGCTTATTCCGCTGCTGTCGGCCTGCACCGTCGACGTCGATCCCGGCTACTCGCGGCCACCGCCGCGTCCCCGGCCGCCGCAGCCGCAGATGTGCACGATGGAATATGCCCCGGTCTGCGGCGAGCGCGGCGGGCGCACGCAAACATTCAGCAATTCCTGCCAGGCGCGCAGCAGCGGCTTCATGATCGTTGGACGCGGCGAATGCCGCGGCGGGCCGCCACCCTTCCCGCGTCCGGAACCAGACCGTCCCGGCCGCCCGGACTGGCCGGATGGCCCAGGCAGGCCCGACCGGCCTGAAAGACCGGATAGACCCGACCGCCCGGGCCGCCCCGATGGCATCTGCACCCGCGAATACCGCCCGGTCTGCGGCGAACGCGGCCGCCAGACGCAAACCTTCCCAAACGCCTGCGAAGCCGGCAATGCGGGCTTCCGCATCATCAGCGGTGGAGAGTGCCGCCAGTAGGCCGCGCGTCTCTACTATCCAGCCGAACGAAAAAGGCCCGCTTCGCAGCGGGCCTTTTTTAAATCAGGGCTTGGTCTCTTCGGACGGCGTAGCATCATCCGAGGGCGCCGCATCGTCAGACGGAGCGGTCTCATCCGGAGTAGCCTCGTCTGAAGGAGCGGCCTCATCCGAAGGATCCGCCTCGTCGGAGGGAGCAGCTTCTTCAGTGGCCGGTGCATCCGGACCCTTGATCTGCTGGCCATTGACGCTGACCGAGCCGTCGCTTGCTACAGCCACATCCCAGCGCTGCGCGCCATCAGGATCAGCCTTGGCAAAGCCCTTGATCATCATCAGGCCGAAGGATGCCTGGGTCAGGTCTGGATTGGTCTTTGCCAGTTCCTGGATGGCGGCGATCGTCTTGTCGTAGTCGCGCGCCACGATCGAAGCATTCAGCTTGTAATCTTTCTGCGTATCGACCCGGCCTTCCAGCTCGCCGGAAACCTCGACGTCATAGACGCTGGACTTGGCGCTGACCTTCGGAAAATCGACCTTCAGAATACCGCCTGGGAAAAGCTTCTCGGCAGCCTGCTGCCCGGCCTTCTCGCTGTCGTCGGTGGACTTGGTGAAGTCCATCTTCATGAACTCGTCCGCGAAGGCCGCGAAATCCATGCCGGGAACGCCGAACTGGATATCGAGCGCCTGCGGCAGGAAAGCGGTGTAACCGGCAGGAACGAAGGCGCTGTCGAGTGTCACGTCGGCAGCATCCATCGCGACGCCGATACGCGTCGCATTGCTCGGACCATCGACGGTGAAGTGATAGCCGAAGGACTTGGCGCCGCCGCTGCCAACCGCACTGGTGACGGCGAGGTTGTTGAGCTTGATGGTTTCCTCAAGCGAGCTGAGCAGCGGGAAAGCATTGCCGAGCATGCCCTTCAGCTTCGCCTCGCTCTCTTTGGTCAGCTGCTTCTCATCGGCATGATCGAGCACGAAAAGGACCATCTCCTTGATGTCCTTGGCGGCGATGCCGTTGACCTTGGCATCGAAATCCAGGCTATCGGCAGAGATCTGGATCGGCGGCATTTCCTTGCCGCTGACCTGCTCGGCAAAGGCGCTGAACTTGCCGTTGGCTGCAAAATCCAGACGTCCGGCCGTGGCGCTGTCTGCCGAGCTCAGCTTGTAGACCATGTCCCCGAAGCTGGCATTGACGGATTCCGTATCGGTCGTGGAGCTGATCTTCAGGTCCTTGGCGCTGAAATCACCCGAGCGCAGATAGCTGATCGCGGGGTCGAAGACCGAGGTAAAATCCATCTGAGCGATCGAGTAAGTGAAGTCCGTGCGCGCCTTGTCCGGTCCGCCGAAATGGCCGGTCACGTTCAGGTTGTTGTTGCCTTCGAGGTTCCACAGCCCGCTATCCTGCGGTGACGCGAACATCTTGAACGGCACGAGACCCTTGATCTCGAAATCCTGCTTCTTGACCTTCTCCAGGAGCTTGGCGAAATCATAGGTGATCTCGTAGCGCGAGCCTGCCGGCTTCACGGTGACCGGCTGGCTCTTGGCGATGTCCTTCGGCAGCAGGTGATTGAGATTGTCACGGATGGCGTTCGCACCGTCCTGACTGATGTCAGCGGCGGACGCTCCCGTGGCCAAAGCCAGAACAATGGCGCTCGTCGCCGTGATAAGCCTGTGACGCATCTCGATAATTCTCCCTTGGGGCATGAAGGCGCGCATGTGAGATTGCCAGAGGCCGGATGTCAAGCCAGCCTCATCCGCGGGTTGATATTTTCTTCTCAGGCGGCTGCCGCGGCCTTGATCTCATCCACAGCCATCACTTCAGGTTGAGGCTTGGCGGGCGCGTCGGTGCCGACGATCGCCTCGATGCCCGAACGCGGCACCGGCTTGCCGAACAGGAAGCCCTGCACCTGCAGGCACCCTTCCCGGCGCAGGAAGTCGATGTGATCTTCATTCTCGACGCCTTCGGCCAGAACCGGGATGTCGAGACTTGCAGCAAGGATCAGCGTCGAGCGAACGATTGCCGCCGACTGCTTGTTGGTGACGACGCCGTCGACGAAAGCGCGATCGATCTTGATCTTGTCGAAGGGGAAGCTCTGCAGTGTCGAAAGCGACGAGTAGCCGGTCCCATAGTCGTCCATCGCCACTTTGATCCCCAGCGCCTTCAGCCGGCGGATCGCATGCAGCGCGTGCTGGTGGTCGGCGATGATGCCGGATTCGGTGATCTCGATTTCGAGACGCGAAGCCGGGAGGCCGGTCTGCAGCAGGATTTCGTGGACGATCTGCGGCAGGCGGGGATCGCTCAGCTGCTGCGGCGCGACGTTGACGGCGATGCGCAGCGGGTTCTTCCAGGTCGCAGCCTCCGCGCAGGCGGCTCGCATCACCCATTCGCCGAGTTCCAGAATGAAGCCGTTACGCTCGGCGATCGGAATGAATTCCATCGGCGCGATATAGCCGCGCACCGGATGCTTCCAGCGCAGCAACACCTCGAAGCCAACGACCTCGCGGGTCACCGTATCGTTCTGCTGCTGGTAGAACAGTTCGAACTCCCGGCGCCGCAATCCTTCACGCATCTCGATTGCGAGCGCGTTCCGCTCGCGGGAGATCTGGTCCATCGAGGCATCGTAGAAGCAGATGCTGTTGCTAGCGGTCGATTTCGCCCGGTACATGGCAATGTCGGCCTGCGACAGCAGATCATCGATCGTGGTTGCCTGTCCCGGGAAGGTCGAGATACCGACGCTGGTGCCGACGCAGAGCGTCTGCTCTTCCCAGGAAACCGGTCTGGCGATCTCGTCGATGATCCGTTGCGCCAGGCCGGTGGCATCGGCGCGGATGAAATATTTGTGCATCACGGCCACGAACTCGTCGCCGCCGACACGGGCCATGAACTGGCTGTCGTTGCTGAGCAGCATCAGCCGCTCGGCAACCGTCCGCAGCACGGCGTCGCCGGCCGCATGGCCGTGAACGTCGTTGATTTCCTTGAAGCGGTCGAGATCGAAGGAGAGCACAGCGATATTCGCCGTCATGTCCTTCGGCCGTTTCGTCAGCGCCGCGAGATGCTCGTTGAAGGCGGCGCGGTTGGGCAGATTGGTCAGCGGATCGTGCAGCGACAGATGGCGATAGCGCTCGACGGCCGCCTGGCTGGACTGAATGTCGATGACATAGGTCGATGCACCAAGCGCGAGGATAACCACCATGACTGCGACGACAAGGCCGGTCATGATGTTGACCGAGATCAGCTCTCCCGCAACCGGAATGGCGCTGTCGGGAACGATCGTCAATCCAGCCATGCCGGTAAAATGCGTCAGCACGATCGCCAGGATCAGCGCCAGGCCGGAGCCGTGCTTGCAGAACCGGGTGACCGGACGCGCAACGCGATTGGTGGCAACGGCGCCGAAGGCCGCGGCCAGCACCAGCGAGGTCAGGACGTAGGGCTGGCTCCAGACCATGTGGCCTGCAACCTTGTATCCGGCGATCCCGACATAATGCATGCAGGCAATACCAAGGCCGACGATCGCCCCACCCGCTTCGACCAGCATGGTCTTCGGCGTGCTGGCGGCAACGGTGAAACCAATGATGCTGGCAGCGATGCCGATGAACAGCGACATCAGGGTGAGTTCGGGCTCGTAGCCGTTCATCGCCGGCGACTGGTAGCCGAGCATGGCGATGAAATGCGTCGTCCAGATCGTCGATCCGCCGACGAAGCCGGAGAGAAACAGCCAGTTGAACTTCTGCAGGCCCTCTGTGCGCCGTACCCGCGTGAAAAGCCGCATCGTCAGCAGTGAGCCCAGAACGCAGATCACGGTCGCGAAAAGGAGATGCGACAGGCTGTGTTCGACTGTGATGCAGGAGATGATACGCAACATGATTGAGACCGCGATTGAAACCGTGATCACCTATATGTATTCGCATAGTAGGATTCATTAATTGGCGTTTTAATTGCGATTCATTGGTTAAATAACCGTCAGATTTTACAACCGCGCAAAAGAAAGCCACAACCGCAGGAGCAAAGGACGCGACCGGCCCTGCCGAGCTTGCGTTTCAGCCGGACTTATACTATAGCGCACGCGTCCGCACAGACACCCTTGGAGGCAATGCGGATGAAGCTTCCCAAAAAAGGTGCTTCCAGTCAAAGGACGGCATATGCCGGACTTCGACTCTCCATATAACCTCGAAAGGAATAGCCATGAGCCACGAAACTTACGAGCTCAAGGCCGAGGCGCGCGAACGGGTTGGTAAGGGGTCCGCCCGTGAACTTCGCCGCAACGGTTTGATTCCCGCTGTCATCTATGGTGACAAGCAGGCCCCGATTTCCATTACGCTCAACACCAACGAGGTGACGAAGCGTATCCATGCCGGCGGTTTCATGACCACCGTTGCCACGATCGACCTCGGCGGCAAGAAGTATCAGGTTCTCCCGAAGGACTACCAGCTCGACCCGGTTCGTGACTTCACGATGCACGTGGATTTCCTCCGCGTTTCCGGCAACACGCAGGTTACCGTTGAGATCCCGGTTCACTTCATCAATGAAGAGAAGTCGCAGGGTCTCAAGATCGGTGGCGTTCTCAACATCGTTCGTCACGAAGTTGAAGTTCACTGCCCGGCCAATGCCATCCCGGAATTCTTCAATGTCGACCTGAGCGGCAAGAAGATCGGCGACAGCATCCACATCTCGGAAGTTACCCTTCCGAAGGGTGTCACCACGGTTATCGACCGTGACTTCACGATCGCCACCATCGTTGCTCCGGCAGCTGGCGTCGAAGAAGACACGTCTGAAGCCGAAGGCGGCGCTGAAGCCTGATAAGCTTCCTATCAATTTGTAAAGCATAAGGCCCGCTTCCTTCCCGGAAAGCGGGCCTTTTCATTTGCTGGCTACAACCGTTTCAGCAAGCTTTAACACATTCATGGAAGCATTCTCCCCAAAGTTATTGCCATATCGCCGTATATTAGAAGGCGGCCGAAGAAGAAGCGGCCGGGGAGAAAACGGAACAATGAATAATTCCGTTGAAAATAGATTTTTTGCGATTGTCTGCGGTGCGCTACTTGTTTTTGTCGCGCCGCTTTTTGTGCTTTTTCTCTTCCTCTCTTCAGAACGCGCCGACAAGGAAATCCGCGACCACATCTCCGTGCTTCTGGTTGCCAATTCCCAGGCGCTCGCCAAGCCGCTCTGGGATCTCGACGAAGACAGCGTCACGCAGATTTCCGCGACGATCGTTTCCCAGGGCGCCATCGTCAAGGTTGAGGTCCGCGACCAGTCCGGCCAGCTTGATATCACCCAGAGCACCATTCCGAAGTCGTTCAGTGGCGAGCTGGAGCAGGTCTCGCGTGCCATCATCTACAACAATGTCGATGGTCCGAAGAACCTCGGCAGCATCTCCGTCTACTATCCGAAGCTCGGCCTCTTCTCCGGCCTGAAGCATGAGGAAGTTGTCTTCATCTCGATCTTCATCTTCGCCGTTCTCGCCGTTTTCGGCAGCGCGCTGATCGGCAACCGCATCTTCGTCATCCACCCGTTGATGCGCCTGATCGCCGCGATCGAGGCCACCAGCCAGCTCGGCTCGCGCCATCACGTCGACTGGCAGTCCGGTGACGAGATGGGCCGCCTTGCCAGCAGCTTTAACGACATGCAGACCAAGCTGGAGCGCGAGGAAAAGGAGCTGAAGCTCGCCCATCGCCGCGCCACCGACATCTACGACCTGACGCCCGCCATGCTCTTCTCGCTCGACGAGGAAGACCGCATCACAGCCGTCAGCGATTACTGGCTGGTCGCCACCGGCTACAGCCGCACTGACGCCGTCGGCCGCAAGTTCGCCGATCTCGTCATGCCTGATACCCGCGACATCTTCCTGTCGCGCAGGAACACTGCCGAGGAAGGCGCGCTCGACGTCACGGTCAAGTTCAGATGCGCCGATGGCCGCGTGATCGACGTGCTGATCCTGGAATCCAACGCCGCGACCGGCGGCACCGACAAGCTGTCGCTGTCGGTCATGACCGACGTGACCGAGCTCAAGGCCTCCGAAGACCGCAACCACCGCCAGGCCATCACCGACCACCTGACGGGCCTCTTGAACCGCCAGGGCTTCGAAGCCGTGCTCGACCGCAAGATCGCCGAGGCGGATGCCGCGGGCCAGGAGCTTGCCTGCCTGTTCGTCGACCTCGACCGCTTCAAGTGGATCAACGACAATATGGGTCATGCCGAAGGCGACCGGGCGCTGCGCGAGCTCGTTGCCCGCTTCAAGACCCATCTCGCCCCATCTGACGAAGCCGCCCGCCTTGGCGGCGACGAATTCGCCATCCTGCTGCCGGCCGCCGATGCCGAGAAGCGGGCACGGGCCATGTGCGATCAGATCGCCACGATCTTCGACACGCCTTTCGGCCCCGAACTGCATCTGAGCGCCTCCGTCGGCGTCGCCATCTATCCGCGCCATGCGGCCAATGCAGCAGAACTGCTGCAGAAATCCGACATGGCGATGTATGCCAAGAAGCGCGACGGCAAGAACGGCGCCCGCCTGTTCGACAACGCGATGCTCGATACCGCACGCAGCCGCGCCGAGATCGAAAGCTGCATCGAGGCAGGCCTCGCCGAGGACTGGTTCGAAGCCTACCTGCAGCCAATCGTCGGCCTGACCCACGGCAACATCGCAGGCTTCGAAGCGCTGATGCGCCTCAACCACCCGCAAAAGGGCCTGATGCCACCGGCCGAGATCATCAACGTCGCTGAAGAGACCGCCAAGATCGTCCGCATCGGCAACGTCATCATGGAGAAGGCGATCTCCAACCTCTCCCGCATCTCCCGGATCACCGGCATGCAGGACACCTATCTGGCGATCAATTTCTCGCCGCTGCAGTTCGAGCCCGCCCTGCCCTCGCGTCTGGCCGGTCTGCTCGGCCGCCATGGCATACGTCCCGAACGCATCGTCGTCGAGATCACCGAGGCCGTGCTGATGCACGACAACCCGCAGATCCGCATGATCGTCACCGAGCTGCGCCGCTTCGGCTGCCGCATCGCGCTGGATGATTTCGGCACCGGCTACTCGTCTCTGAGCTATCTCAACCGTTTCCCGGTTGATATCATCAAGATCGATCAGTCCTTTACCCGCGCCATCAACGAAGGCAACGACGATGTCGGCATGAAGAGCCGGATGCTGATCGAGGCGATCACCACGCTGTCGCACAAGATGAACTGCACAGTCATTGCCGAGGGCATCGAGACCGAAGAGGAATGCCGGACGCTGCAGCAGATGGGGCTGGATTATGGACAGGGCTATCTCTTCCACCGGCCGCAGACCGCAGCGCAGCTGATCGAGAAGCTGAGCGGCGTCATCCCCTTCGTGGCGCGTGCGTCATAGACCAACGAACATCAGGAGTTATGCGATGAAAAAGCTGCTGCTTCTCGCCTTCCTCATCCTGCCTGCCGCAGCCTCCGCGCAAACGGTGTCCTTCACGACTGAAGACTACGCACCCTTCAACTACCGCGACGGCAAGGTCATCAAGGGCGCCACCGTCGAGCAGGTCGAGAAGGTGATGGCCGATATCGGCGTCGATTATACGATCGAGATGATGCCTTGGGCCCGCGCCTATACGTTGGCGCAAAGCACGCCGATGACCTGCGTCTTCGCCACAGCCCATAACGGTCTTCGCGATCCCCTGTTCAAATGGGTGGAGCCGCTGCTCATCGACCGCAACATCCTGATCAAGGCCAAGGACTCCGCTGTCACCGCCGACAATCTGGAAGAAGCCAAGAAGTACCTGGTCGGCACCTGGCGCGAGGACTACACCGAGACGACGCTGAAGGAAAAAGGCTTCCCCAAGCTCGATGTCGCCAGCGATTTCAACGCCACGATGCGCAAGCTGCTGGGCGGCCGCATCGATATGATGCCGATTTCGGAACTCTATTTCGACAAGCTGAAACAGGACCAGCCGCTGGAGATGGTGACGGTGCTCTCCAGCCAGCCGATGGGCATTGCCTGCCAGAAGGACTTTCCGGACGATCTCCTGCGCAAGATGCAGGCCTCGCTCGACAAGCTGATTGCCGACGGCACGCAGAAGCAGATCTTCCTGAAATACGGCCTCAACCTGCTGCAATGACAGGCTGCTCCAGCCTTAGCGCTTGACTTCATGCCCGTTTCGCGGTGGTGAAACGGGCATCGGATTTTCAAGGAATGGATTGGCCCATGCTGATCATCGCGGGTCTCGGCAATCCCGGCAGCAAATATGCCGGCAACCGCCACAATATCGGTTTCATGGCGGTTGATGCGATCCACCGCCGCCACAGCTTTTCGCCCTGGTCGAAGAAGTTCAAGGCCGAGATCGCCGAGGGCGAACTCGACGGCGAAAAGGTGCTGCTGATCAAGCCGCAGACCTACATGAACCTGTCGGGCGAATCCGTCGGCGAAGCCATGCGTTTCTACAAGCTGCAGCCGTCCGATCTCGTCGCAATCTATGACGAGCTGGATCTGGCGCCCGGCAAGGCGCGGCTGAAGACCGGCGGCGGCCATGGCGGGCACAACGGCATCAAGTCGCTCGACGCCCATTGCGGCCGCGAATACCGCCGCCTGCGCCTCGGCATCGGCCACCCCGGCGTCAAGGAAATGGTTCAGCATCACGTCCTCGGCGATTTCGCCAAGGTAGACCAGAGCTGGCTGGAGCCGCTGCTGGACGCGCTGGCCGACAATGCCGGCATGCTGGTTCGCAACGAGGATTCGCAGCTGATGAACAAGCTGGCGCTTGCCACCGGCGGTAAGGCCGACGAAGAAAAGTCGAAGGCGGAGAAGAAGCCGGTGGCCAAATCCCACATCCATCAGGCCCGCAACCACAACCAGCCGAAGATCCTGCCAGCCAGCGGCCCGATGGCCGAGATGCTGAAGAAGCTGCTCGGCAACAAGGGCGACTGACCGGATGAGCACGCCGCTCGCGATCCGCGTAGCCGAGGTCAACGATCTCCCTGCTCTGCTTGGCCTCTATGCTGAGCTGAACCCGTCAGATCCGCCGATCGATACAGCCGTTGCCGGAGAGCGCATGACCGCGATCCTGGCACAGCCGGGCATGCGCATCTTCATCGGCTTTGCCGGAAAGGTGGCCGCCGCCACCGTGACGCTGGTCGTCATCCCCAATCTCACCCGCAACGGCTCATCCTATGCGCTGATCGAGAACGTCGTCACCGGTGCAAGCCATCGCAAGCATGGCTTTGGCGCGGCACTGATCGCCCACGCGATCGACGCAGCCTGGGACGCCGGATGCTACAAGGTGATGCTTTTGACAGGCTCGAAGGATCCGGCAACGCTGCGCTTCTACGAGCGCTGCGGCTTCGCGCAGGACAAGATCGGCTATCAGATCCGGCGCCCTGCAGAACGCTGACCTCAGAACAACCCGGTCTCGTGCAGCCGGTAGAGAAAGAGGTTCCACAAGGCCGAAAGCCCGCTGTCGATCATCCAGGCGACAGCGCCCGAGGCACCCGGCGAAAACAGCATGACCAGCAATCCGCCAGCTGTGCTGAGCATCACCGAGATGCGGAAGTTCTTGAGACTGTCCAGCCGGTAATAGCCGTTGTCGTCATATTCGGTGCCGAACAGCAGGTCGGGAAGATCGTAGCCGCTGGAGAGCGGCAGATCGAGCAGCGGCCGGTCAGTGATACGGTCGGGCAAAACGTTGAACACCGCCCTGCAGACATGGCCGATGGCGCCGAGCAGCGCAAAGATCGCCGCCGCTACGAAATAATGCCAGGTCGCCGCTTCCGCAGGCATCTCAAGCCTCCGCCGTTTCCGCCACTTTGGCTGAAAACAACGGATATCCGATTAAGGAGGCTGGTTAAGAGATTGAGACGCTATTCTTCGGGCTCGGCGGTCAGCATCAGCGGGAATCCCGCTTCCTTGGCATAGTCCATCGCCTCCTTGACCTTGGTCTCGGCAATGTCCTTGGTACAGACGACCACGACGCTCGACCCGAGCTTGTGCGCCGTCAGCATGACGCGATAGCCGGCCTCCTCGCTCATCCGGAACACGGCCTTCAGCACCATGGTCACGAATTCGCGCGGCGTATAATCGTCGTTGAACAGAATGACCTTGTAGAGCTTCGGCTTGTCGAGCTTCAGCTTCGTCTTGGTTTTTGGTGTCAGGACAACATCATTGTCACTCATCGGGAGTCTGCCGTTATCATATGGGAAAGATGCGCCTGATCGCGATCAGCTATGCGCAATCATTTATGTGGCCGTAGAAGTCTGCAGTTCAAGCCCGAAGCAGTGAGAAGTGCTACAGCCTTCTTGTCGAAGCTGACAAAGGTCTCGCCACCGAGACGCCTGCCGTCGAGAGCGATGAGACCATCGGCAAAATCGCCGCCCCGCTCCATCATGTTTATTCCCGCCTCGACGGCAACCCGGTCCATAAGAAGCTTATCCGTTTCGAGAAGACGCCTCACAAACGCCTGCAACGGCTCTCTTCCGACCTTATAGCGGCTTCGCAGAACCCATATTGCTTCGCAGATTGCGACAACAGGTACAACAACCCGGCTGGCGCTGGCCAAGGCATCCTGCGCTTGCTCCGTCTCTCCGGTGTCATCTTCGATCACCAAGCGCAACAGCACGTTCGTGTCGATGACAATCGTCATCGCCTGTTGGCCCACCCGTCCGAAATAGCTTCGTTGATTTCGTCAATGGTAAGATGCACGCCTGCCTCGTTCTTGATCATCCCAAATAGGGATTCGATCGGCAGCTTGCCTGAAATCGCATGGAGTGTTGCCTGGCGTTGCGGTTGAAGATTGACGTCGATCTCATCGCCCGGGCTGATGCCCAGGTGATCGAGCACCTCCTTCTTCAGCGTGATCTGTCCCTTGGCCGTCACTTTCAACCGCACCATCGGCTTTCTCCTTCTCGTTCAAAGTAAGGCAAATCTGCCTTACCGGCAAGGTTGATGCCTCGCGGATCATCGCAAGTCTTGACCGCGGGGCGCCATTCCCCCATAGGCAAGGCAACGATTTCAGCGAATACGGACATTCAGCCATGGGCTTCAAATGCGGTATCGTCGGTCTGCCGAATGTCGGCAAGTCGACCCTTTTCAACGCGCTCACCAAGACGGCAGCAGCGCAGGCGGCAAACTATCCGTTCTGCACGATCGAGCCGAACACCGGCGAAGTCGCCGTTCCCGACGCGCGCATGCAGAAGCTGGCAGCGATTGCCGGCTCCAAGGAAATCATTCCGACGCGCATCTCCTTCGTCGATATCGCCGGCCTGGTGCGCGGCGCGTCCAAGGGTGAAGGCCTCGGCAACAAGTTCCTGGCCAACATCCGCGAAGTCGATGCCGTGGTCCACGTGCTGCGCTGCTTCGAAGATGACGACATCACCCATGTCGAGGGCCGCATCAATCCGGTCGGCGATGCCGACACGATCGAGACCGAGCTGATGCTCGCCGACCTCGAGAGCCTGGAGCGCCGCGTCGAACAGACCCGCAAGCGCGCTGCCAGCAAGGACAAGGATTCGCTGGCCCAGCTGCCGGTTATGGAAGCCGTTATCAAGCTGCTGAACGAAGGCAAGCCGGCCCGCCTTCTCCTGAAGACGCTGGCACCTGAGGAAATCGAGATCCTCAAGGGCCTCAATCTCCTGACCTCGCATCCGGTCCTTTACGTCTGCAACGTCGCCGAGGCAGACGCCTCCACCGGCAACGAGCACACCAAGGCCGTTGCCGAGATGGCAAAGCAGCAGGGTGCGGAATGCGTCGTCATCTCTGCCGCGATCGAATCCGAAGTCGCACAACTGCCGGACGAAGAATCGAAGGAATTCCTCTCCGCGCTCGGCCTGGAAGAGGCCGGTCTCGACCGCCTCATCCGCGCCGGCTACCACCTGCTCGACCTGATCACCTATTTCACGGTCGGTCCGAAGGAAACGCGCGCCTGGACGATCGTCCGCGGCACCAAGGCGCCTGCCGCCGCCGGCGTGATCCACACCGATTTCGAACGCGGCTTCATCCGCGCCTTCACCATCGGCTATGACGACTACATCAACTTCAAGGGTGAAGTCGGCGCCAAGGAAGCCGGCAAGGG
Source organism: Rhizobium sp. 10N427 (assembly GCF_056394605.1). Taxonomy (NCBI): domain Bacteria; kingdom Pseudomonadati; phylum Pseudomonadota; class Alphaproteobacteria; order Hyphomicrobiales; family Rhizobiaceae; genus Rhizobium; species Rhizobium sp. 10N427. Next base: position 518,448 of record NZ_JBFTID010000002.1, read on the forward strand.
CCGCGACGAAGGCAAGGAATACGTTGTCGCCGATGGCGACGTGATCCACTTCCGCTTCAACACCTGATCAAAAAGCGCACTGCCGCCTTGGCGGGCAGCTCGTGCCGGCGTTATCGCAACGCCGGCAATTTTGCCTGCAGGCCGAGCGGCAGCCTACCGACGATGGCGCGGCGCAACGGCAGCCAGCTCATACCGATCAGCAGCACGAAAATTCCGATAGTGACGAGCTCTGCGGACAGCAAGCCGTCCATCCGCATATTGCTGTGCTGCAGGATTGCGCTGAGCGCGACACCCAATGAAAGCAGGCCGGACGTGACGAACGCGCGACGGTCGATGATCAGCCCAATGGCCATCATGCCAAGGACGATAGCAACCACGACAGCCGGTCCGGTGTAGTTATCGACGTCATTCGCGGTCACGCCAAGCAGCAGGAAGCCCAACAACATCGTTCCATAGAGAAGCGCCGGCGCCGTCACGAGATGCATCCAGAAAGCAACGTCAGAACTGCGCGTCACCCGCTCGCGATCCCTGAGATCGAACGACATGGCAACCGCGAACATGAAAATCACGCAGACGAAGAAGATGCTGACGGTCTGATATCGTATGGAGCCTGTTGCATCGTGCCACCCGGCCGCAGGCGCCATGAAAGCCAAAACGCCTGCGAGGAACACGAGGAAGAGCGAGATCAAAAGCGCCGCGAGGGCTATTGGTACACGATAGCGCCAATGAAACAGCGCCAGTAGCGGCGGAAAAGGCACGAGCAACAGGAACGCGCCCAAAGACGGATACGGGTGGATGTATCTCTGCTCCAGTCCGAGAGAGGGTTCCGTGGTCAATAGCATGACTGAAGCTCCTATCCAGAGCACCGTCGCGACGGTAAGCGCGACGGCTGGAAGCGCTAGCCTCTGGCGGCGAACAAATATTTCGGCAAAAATGATGATCGCAGGCAGGGTTGCATAGACGGAACCCACCCCGCCGAAGCCGAGAAGCGCAACGATGATGCCGATCGTGATGAGAATGTCATGAAAACCGCGAACGAACCTGGGCGCCTCGCTATCTTCCAGCGGGTTGGCGGCATCTCGTCGGCGTTTCGCCAGCAGTTGCTCTCCCCCCGCGGTCGGCTCGGCCGCTGCAAGTCTTTGGCCGAGATAGGAAAACAACGTCTGCGCCTGGGTTTCGGTGATGATGCCGTCTTCGGTTGCGCCCTGCAGCGCCGTCTCCAGATTGCTCATGAACATCCCGCATCGTTGAATACAGCCCATGAAGATCACAGGATCATTTCGCAATCAATAGGCGAAAAGCCCGGTGATCCTGTGCCTGATGTTCCCGTCTCCAAGTCTGAAAAGACTTGCACTCCCGACACCTCACATGCCATCTGCGAAGGCAGGGACTGACGAGGCCTGCAATGAACAACCAGAAACTGAGCTATGAAGATTTCGCGCCGGGCCGCAGCTTCCCGCTCGGCCCGATCCCTGTAACATCAGAAGAGATCATCGAATTCGCCACCGAATTCGATCCGCAGCCGATGCATATGTCCGAAGCTGGTGGCAAGGCGAGCATCCTCGGCGGCCTCGCAGCATCCGGCTGGCACACGTCGGCCCTGTTCATGCGGATGATGGCTGAAGGTTATCTGCTGAACTCCTATTCGCAGGGGGCCCCCGGCATCGACATCATGGAATGGAAGAAGCCGGTGCTATCTGGCGATACGCTCTCAGGACGCTCGATCGTGCTCGAATCCCGCCTTATGCGCTCGCGGCCCGGCATCGGTATTGCGCGTTTCAAGCACGAGATCGAAAACCAGCGCGGTGAGCTCGTCTGCTATTCGGAGAACTGGATCATGTTCAGCACCCGCGAAGCGGCGGAGGCACGCCCATGAGGATGACCGAGCTCTATGCCATTGGCCAGAAGGTCGAGATCGGCAGCTACACCTTCACCGAGGAGCGCATCGTCCACTTCGCCACCCGTTTCGATCCGCAGCGATTTCATGTCGACCGCGAGGCCGCCAAGGACACGCTGTTCGGCGATCTCTGCGCCTCCGGCTGGCACAATTGCGCCGCCTGGATGCGCACCTTCCTGGATTACTGGATGGCGCAAAGCGTCCGCCTGGCCAAGGAGGGGCTCGCCGCCCCGAAGCTAGGCCCCTCGCCCGGCTTCGAAAAGCTGCAATGGCTGAAGCCCGTCTTCGTCGACGAGACGGTCGCCTATTCGGTGACCTTCCTGTCCAGCCGCCCGCTGGCATCACGCCCGGGCTGGCACCTGAACAAGATCCTCAACGAAGGCATCAATCAGGACGGCATCCCGGTGATCCGCTTCGAAAGCAGCGTCCTCGAATTCGAATAGGACAAGCCGGGCGTCAGTGCCCGGCAAACTCCACCAGCGTGTGAACGTCGACCCCGAGCTCTTCGAGCTTCTTGCGGCCGCCAAGATCCGGCAGGTCGATCACGAAGCAGGCGCCGACGACTTCAGCGCCGATCTGACGCAGCAGCTTCGTCGCGCCGACAGCTGTGCCCCCGGTCGCGATCAGATCGTCGACAAGAATCACCTTCTCGCCCGGCTGCACCGCATCGCGATGCATCTCCATTTCATCGACGCCATATTCCAGGCTGTAGGCGATCCGCACCGTCTCATGCGGCAGCTTGCCCTTCTTGCGGATCGGCACGAAGCCTGCGGACAGCTGGTGGGCCACGGCGCCGCCGAGAATGAAGCCGCGAGCCTCCATGCCGGCGATCTTGTCGACCTTCAGACCGGCATAGGGCTGCACCAGCTCATCAACGGCGCGGCGGAAGGCGCGCGGATTGCCGAGCAGCGTGGTGATGTCGCGAAAGATGATGCCGGGCTTCGGATAATCGGCGATGGAGCGAATGCTGGCGGCAAGCTCCGAGGCAACGTTGTTCATGGAAAGTCCGTCTGTCTGCGAGGGCACAAAGAGGCTGCACCCTATCAATTGCCATTCCCGGAACCAACAAAAAAGGCGGCCCGGAGGCCGCCTTTTGCTTATTCGAACGAGAACCGCTTAGTGGTCCTTGCTGGCATAGACCGAGCGCTTCGTCAGATAGATGAGACCCGAGAAGATCAGCAGGAAGATCATCACCATGAAACCAGTGCGCTTGCGCTCTTCGAGATGCGGCTCGGCAGCCCACATCAGGAAGGCCGAAACGTCGCGCGAATACTGATCCACGGTCTGCGGCGAACCATCGTCATAGGTGACCTGGTCGTCGGAGAGCGGCTTCGGCATGGCGAAAGCGGCAGCGGCGTGGAAGTAGGGGTTATAGTGGGCACCAGCCGGAACCTGGAAGCCAGCCGGCGGATCCTGGTAGCCCGTCAGCAGCGAGTGGATGTAATCTGGGCCGCTTTCCTGGTACTGCGTGAAGATGTCGAAGACGAACTGCGGGAAACCACGCTCGACTTCGCGTGCCTTGGCGAGCAGCGACATATCCGGCGGGGCAGCACCGTTGTTGGAGGCCGCAGCCGCTTCCGGGTTCGGATATGGCGACGGGAAATGGTCGGACGGAACAGCCTTGCGGGTGAACATCTCACCGCTGGCGTCAGGGCCGTCCTGCACTTCGTAATTGGCCGCGAATGCCTTCACCTGCGCATCCGAGTAACCGAGATTGCTCAGCATGCGGAACGGGACGAGGTTCATCGAGTGGCAGGCGGAACAGACTTCGGTATAAACCTTCAGACCGCGCTGCAGCTGACCCTTGTCATAGTGACCGAAGGGGCCGGCAAAGCTCCACTTTTCCTCGGTCGGCTCCTTCAGGGGATAATGAGGCGTCGCCTCCTCGTGATGAGCAGGCGCTGCGCCAGCCGCGGGCGCCGCGTCTTCGGCAAGAGCAGCACCGGCGAAGGTGGCTGCAATTGCGAGCGACAGAATGCTTGTAACAAGCTTTTTCATGTTTTTAATTCCTTCCGCCGCTCGGTTATGCCTTGGCCGCAGACTTGTTCTTCTTCTCAAGCACCGCTTCGGTGATCGAGTTCGGAACGCGCAGCGGTGTCTCGACAAGACCCAGCACCGGCATCGCCACCAGGAAGAAGGCGAAGTAGAGGAGCGTGCAAATCTGCGAGATGGTGGTGAAGAGACCTTCCGCCGGCTGGGAACCAAGCCAGCCGAGGATGATCGCGTTGATCACGAACAGCCAGTAGAACAGCTTGTACCACGGACGGTAGACGGCCGAACGGACCTTCGAGGTATCGAGCCAGGGCAGGAAGAACAGCACGATGATCGCGCCGAACATCACCAGAACGCCGCCGAGCTTCGAGTCGATCGGGCCGACATTGAAGGTAATCGAGCGCAGCATCGCGTAGAACGGCAGGAAGTACCATTCCGGAACGATGTGAGCAGGCGTCTTCAACGGGTCAGCCGGGATGTAGTTGTCGGCGTGGCCGAGGAAGTTCGGCAGGTAGAAGACGAAATAGGCGTAAACCAGCAGGAAGATCGAAACGCCGAGCGCATCCTTGAGGGTCGCGTAAGGCGTGAAACGGACGGTATCCGTCTTCGTCTTGACTTCGACGCCTGTCGGGTTCGTCTGGCCGGTCACGTGCAGTGCCCAGATGTGCAGGATAACAACGCCTGCGATCATGAAGGGCAGCAGGTAGTGCAGCGAGAAGAAGCGGTTCAGCGTCGGCTGATCAACGGCAAAGCCGCCGAGCAGGAACTGCTGGATCCATTCGCCGACCAGCGGGAAGGCCGAGAAGAAACCGGTGATAACGGTCGCGCCCCAGAAGGACATCTGACCCCAGGGCAGAACGTAGCCCATGAAGCCGGTTGCCATCATCAGGAGGTAGATGACGACGCCGAGGATCCAGAGGATTTCGCGCGGTGCCTTGTACGAACCGTAGTAAAGGCCGCGGGCGATGTGCAGGTAAACCGCAACGAAGAAGAACGATGCGCCGTTGGCGTGCATGTAGCGCAGCAGCCAGCCGTGATTGACGTCACGCATGATCTTTTCAACCGAGTTGAAGGCGATCGACGTGTCGGCGGCGTAGTGCATGGCAAGCACGATGCCGGTCAGGATCTGAACGATCAGCATGACCGAAAGCATGGCACCGAAGGTATAGGCATAGTTCAGGTTACGCGGAACCGGGTATGCAACGAAGCTGTCATAGATCATACGCGGCAGCGGAAGGCGCGCATCGATCCATTTTTCCAAGCCGGTTGATGGCTCGTAGCTGGAATGGCCACTCATGTATCAGTCTCCCCTCAACCGATCTTGATCTTAGTGTCGGACACGAACGAAAAGGTCGGAATAGCCAGATTCTGCGGCGCAGGGCCTTTACGGATACGGCCGGCCGTATCGTAGACAGAACCATGGCAGGGACAGAACCAACCGTTGTATTCGCCGGCCTGGCCGAGCGGAACGCAACCGAGGTGCGTACAGGTACCGATCATGACGATCCAGTTTTCCTTGTCCTTGCCGCCGGAGCGATCGACGCCGGTTGCCTGCGCGTCTGGCGGCAGGTTTGCGTTGCGCGCGACCGGGTCCTTGAGGTCGGCCAGCGGCGTATCCGCAGCCGCCTTCACTTCTTCCGGGGTACGATTGCGGATGAAGATCGGCTTGCCGCGCCACTTGACCGTCAGCGACATGCCGGGCGTCAGGCTCGTCACGTCGACTTCGATCGAAGCCAGTGCCAGTGTCGAGGCGTCCGGCCGCATCTGGTCGATGAACGGCCATGCGACGGAAACGGCGCCGACAGCACCCGCCATACCAGTGGTGAGATATAGGAAATCACGGCGAGTGGGCTCTGATGAAGCCCCGCTTGTCGTATCGTGTTCGCTCACGGCTAAACCATCCTCTGCGCAATTTTCGCGGAATTCCGCCCTGCCCCTCTCAGCGACGAATCTGTTGAAGACACAATTCGGCCACAGACTCCCCACCAATCCGGCGCGTTCTATGCTTGATCGCAAATTATGTCTACCCTTGACAAGGGGCTGACGGCACAATGTCGCGGGAAATTTCAGATGAAATTTTCAAGTCAATCCGTAGGCTTCGCGGGATTGGGGGACGCTGGAGCCTCTGCTCTAGACCACCTTGGCCTCACGTCCGCCCGTACCCTCGCCAGCGCCGTCATCGGAGGCGAGGAACCCGCCGGACTGCCGGGCCCAGAGTTCGGCATAAAGCCCGCCCTTGGCAATCAGCGCCTCATGCGTGCCTTCCTCGATGATTCGCCCCTGATCGACGACAATCAGGCGGTCGAGCGCGGCGATGGTCGAGAGCCGGTGAGCGATCGCCAGCACCGTCTTGCCGTCCATGATGCGGTTGAGGTTCGACTGGATCGCCTCCTCGACTTCGGAATCGAGCGCCGAAGTGGCTTCGTCGAGCACCAGGATCGGTGCGTCCTTCAGCATCACGCGGGCAATCGCGATGCGCTGACGCTGGCCGCCGGAAAGCTTGACGCCACGCTCGCCGACATGGGCGTCGAAGCCCTTGCGGCCGTTCTGGTCCTGCAGCCTGCCGATGAAACCCATGGCTTCGGCGCGCTTCGCCGCCTCGATCAGCTTGCCCTCGCCGGCATCAGGACGGCCGAACAGAATGTTGTCGCGCACCGAGCGGTGCAGCAGCGACGTATCCTGGCTGACGACACCGACCTGCATGCGCAGCGTCTCCTGGCGCACGGCGGCGATGTCTTGTCCATCGACGAGAATGCGGCCGCCCTCGACGTCGTACATCCTGAGCAGCAGGTTCACGAGCGTCGATTTTCCGGCACCTGAACGCCCGACGATACCGACCTTTTCGCCGGGTGCGACTGTCAGCGAGAAGTTATCGATCACACCCTTGCTCTTGCCGTAGTGAAACGAAACGTTCTCGAAGCGGATGCTCGGCTCGCGGATGACCAGTTCCCTCGCATCCGGCTGATCGACGAGACCGAGGGGCTGAGAAATCAGCTCCGCGGAGTTCTGGATCGTGCCGAGATTGCGCATGATGCCGTTGAACTGCGTCATCAACCGGCCCAGCAGGAAATTCAGGCGCAGCACCAGCGCCAGCGAAAAGGCGACGGCGCCGGAGCTTATGAGTCCGCGCAGCCACAGATCTACGCTGAGACCTGCCATGGTGACGATCATCAGGCCCGACAGCAACGCCATCGAGGCGCGGACGCCGGTGATGAAGCGCGTGAAGCGCAGCACCGTTTCCTGATAGATGTCGAAGCCCTGCCGCATATAGCGGTCGCTTTCCTCGTCGCGGGCAAACAGCTTCAGCGTCTGGATATTGCTGTAGGAGTCGACCATGCGGCCGTTCAGCATCGACGCCGCCTCGGCGGTTTCGCGGGAGTGGAAGCGGATGCGCGGAACGAAATAGCGCGCCAGCACGCCAAAGGCGACGATCCAGAAAAACACCACGGCCGCGAGCGAGAAATCGAGCCTCGCAACCAGCACCAGCGTCGCAGCCGCATAGATGCCGACGAACCAGACGCTCTCCATCAGCGACGTCACGAGATCGCCGACCGCCTGCCCCGCCGACCAGACCTTGGAAACGATACGGCCGGAAAAATCGCTCTGGAAGAACTGCAGCGACTGACGCGACACATGCAGATAAGACTGCCAGCGGGCCAGATTGTAGAAGCCCGGCGTGATCACCTGCTGATCGACCAGCGCGATCAGGAAGGCGACGACGAAGCGCACGATGCCGATCAGCGCCAGCATGCCGAAGAGCTCAGCGCCGTGATCGCCAAGCAGTTTGCTCCAGCCGTCTCCGGGCTTGATGGTGCTCAGGATATCGACGAGACGGCCGACGAACCAGAAGAGCGCCGCCTCGATCGCCGCCGACATTCCGCCGAGCACGAGCATCGCAATGAAGGGCCATCGTGCCTGGCCGATGTAGAACCAGATGAAACCCAGCGTCGAACGCAGCGGCTGGATATCATCCCGCTGACGGAAGGGGTCGATCCAGGTTTCGAACAGGTTGAGAATGGGGCGCAGCAACATGATTGCCGATATAGGCAAAAACCCCGGACCGGCAAAGAGTAACGGCGGCTGACACAACCTTATATTTTGGTAATATTCGATAATATCGGCGTGAGGCGTGTTGAATGCCGCTGACCTAGCCACAATCTCGGAGTACAATCGACGCTCAACGGAGACATCCAGGCATGGAAACGAAAATGCTGAGAGTGCATATTCCGCTTCCAATTGCGGAAAGGCTGATGGCCGCCGCCGAACATCTCGGGATCGAGCACGACGCGATCGTCAGCGAGGCCGTCGCCGTATGGCTGGAGCGAGAAGAGGAACGCCGCCTGCTCGACCTGCGCACGCTTGCCAGCGCCAACACCATGTTCATCGTCGAGACCCACCGCATCCGCGACTGGGCGGATAGCCTTTAGGCGTCGCACTTGAAAATTCAGTTTTGTGATTTATAAATCACAAACCGATGATCAGACTTTCGCAAACCGATATCTATCGAAAATGGGAGCAAAAGCTGAGGGACAAGCGCGCTCGTGCGGCTATCGCTGCCAGATTGACGCGGTTGAGCTATGGCCTCACGGGCGATGTAGAGCCGGTTGGCGACGGCGTCAGCGAGTTGCGCATTCATTACGGGCCGGGCTACCGGCTCTATATCACCTGGCGCGGCAAAGAGCTGATCATTCTTCTCTGTGGAGGAGACAAGAGTTCGCAGAGCCGCGACATAGCGCTTGCCAAGAGGCTTGCGCGCGAACTGGACGAGAACGATGGCTGAGAAATTACACGATTACGATCCGGCGGATGCGCTGACCTCGGACGAGGCGATCGACGAATTCATGAAGGACGCGTTTGAAAGCAGAGACGCGGGCTATATCGCCCATGCGCTCGGCATCGTCGCAAGGTCGCGCGGGATGAGCGAAATCGCCAAGGAGACGGGTTTGGCACGCGAAGCACTCTACCGTTCCTTCGCCGAAGATGGGAACCCGACGCTGAAGACGGTCCTGGCGGTGATGCAATCGCTGGGCTTGGAACTCACCGCAAAACGCCATACCGCCTAAGCAAAAGCCCTCCCGGCTTCCGCCGGAAGGGCTTTCTCATTTTCACTCCGCCGCGGCGTCGGCTTCTTCCTCGTGATCCGCCAGGAAGCCGCCGGACTGGCGGGTCCAGAGGTCGGCATAAATGCCGCCCTCTCCGACCAGTTCGCTGTGCGAGCCGGACTCGATGATCTTGCCCTTGTCGAGCACGATCAGCCGGTCCATCTCGGTCAGCGTCGACAGGCGGTGGGCGATGGCGATGACCGTCTTGCCCTGCATCAGCGCGAAGAGGTTTTCCTGGATCGCCGCTTCCACTTCGGAATCGAGAGCCGAGGTTGCCTCGTCGAGCACCAGGATCGGCGCGTCCTTCAGGAAGACGCGGGCGATCGCGATACGCTGGCGCTGGCCGCCCGACAGTTTCACGCCGCGCTCGCCGACCTGAGCATCCAGCCCCTTGCGGCCGTGCATGTCGGAAAGCCCTTCGATGAACTCCCAGGCATTCGCCCGCTTCGCCGCCTCGATCACCTCCGCGTCCGTCGCATCCGGACGGCCGTAGGCGATGTTGTCGCGGATCGAGCGGTGCAGCAGCGACGTATCCTGCGTCACGACACCGATCAGCGCCCGCAGGCTTTCCTGCGACACGGCAGTGATATCCTGGCCGTCGATGGTGATACGCCCTGCTTCCAGGTCGTAGAACCGCAGCAGCAGGTTCATCAGCGTCGTCTTGCCGGCGCCCGAGCGGCCCACCAGACCGACCTTCTCGCCGGCCTTGATGTCGAGCGACAGGTTCTCGATGACGCCCTTGCCCTTGCCGTAGTGGAAGCCGATCCGCTCGTAGTGGATCGCCCCACGCTTGGCCTGCAGCACCGGCGCACCCGGCAGATCGGTGATGTCGTGGTTCTTCGTCATCATATCCATGCCGTCATAGACGGTACCGATATTCTCGAAGAGCGCCGACACTTCCCACATGATCCACTGCGACATGCCGTTGACACGCATCGCCAGGCCAATGGCGATGGCAATGGCGCCGACCGAGATCTCGCCGTTCAGCCAGAACCAGATCGACAGGCCCGAAATCACGAACAGCGCGATGCAGTTGTTCATGTAGACCGACATGTGGAACAGCGTCACGCGGCGCATCTGCGCATGCACCGTCTGCAGGAATTCGTCCATGCCTTCCTTGGCGTAGCTCTCCTCCCGCCCGGCATGCGAAAACAGCTTAACAGTCGCGATGTTCGTATAGCTGTCAACCACACGCCCCGTCATCATCGAGCGCGCATCGGCCTGCTGCTTGGCGATCCGGCGCAGCCGCGGCACGAAATAGGAGACGATGCCGACATAGACGCCGAGCCAGACGAGGATCGGGATCATCAGCCGCCAGTCTGCCGCAGCGATCACCACGATCATCGAGATGAAATAGGTGACGACATAGACGAAGACGTCGAGGATCTTCATCACCGTTTCGCGCACGGCCAGCGACGTCTGCATCACCTTGGTGGCAACGCGTCCGGCGAACTCGTTGGCGAAGAAGGTCATGCTGTGACGCAGCAGGAAGCGGTGCATCTGCCAGCGGGCGATCATTGGATAGTTGCCGAGCAGCACCTGATGCATGATCAACGAGTCGATGCCCGCCGCCAGCGGCAGGCCGATCAGGATCAGCGCGCCCATCCAGGCGAGCCTTTGCCACTCGTTTTGCATGAAGGTCGCCTTGTCGGCGTTGCCGAGCCAGTCGACGATATCGCCGAGGAACTGGAAAAGCGCCACTTCGCCGACAGCGATCAGCGCGGTGAGGACCGCCATGATCGCCAGCCAGGGTGCCGCGGGCTTCGTATAGTGCCAGCAAAAGGCGAAAAGTCCCGTGGGAGGCGCCACAGGCTCCTCGCTGGGGAAGGGATTCAACCGCTGTTCGAACCAGCCAAACATGAAAATGCTCCGAAACCGTACCGTTCCGTCTCCCGGCCCGCGCAAATCCGCGCTTGAGCACATATGGGAACCGGACGTTCAAGGGGCGAGGCCACAACGGCCGCGCAATGGATCAATGGGGGGTTTTGAGAACGCTTTTGCGCGTCAGGAACGCGCCATCACCAGCGGTCGGATGACGGCCGGAAGGCGCGTGAGCAGCAAAATATTCATGTCGGCCTCCCTGCTGGCGTTTGAAGATGTGCACCGATAACGCGAAAATCGCCAAGTTTCCAGCTGAAAATCGGCGGAAATTGAACATTTCAGGGTCAAAATGCGTCCTGTTGCGTTCAAAACACACATGTTCTAGGGCTGGCACGCCCTTCCCGGAGATAGCGATGACCGACCTCAGACTGGCGCTCTACCAGCCAGACATTCCCGGCAACACCGGCACGATCCTGAGACTGGCCGCCTGTCTGGGTTTTGCCGTCGATATCATCGAGCCAGCCGGCTTCGACATATCGGACCGCAATCTGAAGCGCTCCGGCATGGATTACATCTCATCGGCCGCCCTCACCCGCCATGTCAATTTCAACCGCTTCGAGGAATGGCGCGCAACCACAGGGCGCCGCCTGATCCTGGCATCGACCAAGGCTTCCAGCCCCTACACCAGCTTCACCTTCCGGCCCGATGACATCCTGCTCTTCGGCCGCGAAAGTGCCGGCGTACCCGATCACGTCCATGACAAGGCCGACGGGCGGCTCCTCATCCCGATGGTCGAGGGACAGCGCTCGATCAACGTCGCCGTCTCCGCCGCGATGATAACGGGAGAAGCGATGCGGCAGACGGTTTGGAGCTGAAGCTCCGGCCCCGCTTCGGCGAAATCTTGGGGCGATATTGCCATCGCCGAGTAATGGCCAAGGAACCAGTTTCCCGAAAGCCGTAACGTGAGCCACCCCTGCTGGAGAATTTTCTGTTGTAGCAAATAGAAAACCTGATTTACTGCGGTTTCGCTGCTTGGCTTTGAGGGGGATCTTGCCGATGGAGTGGACCCGCAGGACTATTTTGCATGGGGGCATGGCATTACTTGCAGCGGGCGCGGTTCAGCGCCCGGCATTTGCCGCCGCCGCCTCGTATTTTGCCGGAACCGCCGTCGATAACGGCATAACCTATCAAAGCACCAACTTCTCCAAGATCGACAGGCGCTGGCAGCGCCAGGTCGTCAAGTATTTCAGCACCGAGCCGATCGGCACCGTTGTTGTCGATACCCGGCACCACTTCCTCTACCTGATCATGGAAAACAAGACGGCGATCCGCTACGGCGTCGGCGTCGGCCGCGAGGGTTTCAAGTGGTTCGGACGCGCCACGATCGACCGCAAGGCGCTCTGGCCACGCTGGACGCCGCCGCCTGAAATGCGCAAGCGCCATCCGGAACTGCCGGAATTCGTGGCTGGCGGCTCGCCGAAAAACCCGCTCGGGCCACGCGCCATGTATCTGCTGCGCGATGGCGTCGATACCGGTTACCGCTTCCATGGCACGCTAGAGCCCTGGAGCATCGGCAAGGACGCCTCGAGCGGCTGCATCCGCATGTTTAACGAGGATGCGATCGACCTCTATCAGCGCTGCCCGATCGGCACCGCCGTCCAGGTCCTGCCGCATATTGCCGATCAGGCAGAGCCTGCAGCCCAGGTCAGCCAGACAACCCCGGTCGAATGAGGAAATCACCAGATGCCTTTCAAGACCGGATTTACCGGCCGCCTCGCCGCCACAGCCATGCTGATGGCCCTCGCCTCCTGCACCACGAGCAACATCGCCTCGGTGGAGGAACCTGCACCAACGCCGATGACCGGCAAGACCAATGACCCCGCCCCCGGCTTCGAGACGGTCGCGGCGGGCAGCGAGGAGGATTTCATCCTCAATGTCGGCCGCCGCATCTATTTCACCCAGGATTCCGCCACGCTCGATTCCGTTGCCATGGCAACGCTGGACAGCCAGGCCGCCTGGCTGAGCCGCAATCCGGCATGGCTGATCAAGCTGCAGGGTTTTGCCGATGATTCCGGCTCCGAATCCAAGATGCAGACGCTGTCGCAGAAGCGTGCCGACGCCGCCATGGCCTACCTCGTCTCGAAGGGCGTCGATGCCAAGCGGATGTGGGCCAAGGGCTACGGCAAGGACCGCGAGGTTCGCGACTGCACGGATCGCTCCTGCAAGGTGCAGAACCGCCGCGTCGTGACCAATCTGCGCAAGGAACCGGACGCCGTCTGACCGGATTGGTGGCGCGCTTTCTCCAGGCGCCGTCGCCTCTCCTGATGTCGAGGAAAATTGCGTGGGCTGGTCCAAACCCCTAAGGCTGCATCTCGGCGTCCTCGTCGTCGCATCGCTGCTCTGTACCTCGACGCCAATCATCTGGCTGGCCTTCAGCCATGGCCGCGAGGCGGCTGTCAGCGCCGGCGTGCAGCAGATGCGCGAAATGAGCCTGCGGCTGATCGAGGGCTACCGCAACACGCTGCAAGGTGGCACCGAGGCGGTCGCCCTCGCCTCGACCTTGCCGCAGCTCGCCTCCCCGCCGCCGCAGGATCTGCAGGCAAAGCAGGAATTCCTGCTCGAAGCCCTGCGCAACATTCCGAATGCCACCAGCATCTACACCGGCTACCCCGACGGTTCCTATGTGCAGGTCATCAACACCAGCAGGCGCGATGTGCGCCAAACACTTGCGGCGCCCGATGGCACCGCCTTCGCGATCAGAACCATCGCCGAGCGGCAAAGCGCCGACGTCATTTCGACGCTCCGTTTTCTCGACAGTCAGGCAAGACCGCTCGGCGAGAAGAACATCGACTACGCCTCCTTCGATCCGCGCCAGCGCCCATGGTATCAATCCGCCGTTCGCGATGGCCAGGCGATCTCGATCGGCCCCTATGTCGCCGGAACGCTTCAGGTCCCGACGCTGACCGTCGCCGCACCGATGCGCGACAACGCCAAGGTCGTCGTCGGCATCAATATCCACCTGCAAACCGTCGGCCGCCTGCTCGATGCGCAGGGTATCGCGCCGCGCGCACGCGCCTATATCATCGACGATGCGGACGATCTCGTCGCCCATTCCGACCCTGCCATCATGCAGAGGCTGCTCGACATCTGGTCGAAAAGCACGGGCCCGGCCGATACGACCGCCAACAGCTTCGACAGCAGCCTCGAAACCGTGGCACGGCTGCGCCACGACCCGGCCTTTGCCAATGGCGGCCTGGCGCGCATCGAGCTCGACGGCGAAAGACACCTGCTGCAGATCGCCCCGGTCAGCGTCTCCGGCCTGTTCAAGGGGGATGTCGTCGCCATCGTCGTGCCGCTGGAGGATCTGGTAGCGCAGGCCAACCGGCTGCTCATCCACAATCTCCTGATCGCCGCGGGGTTCCTGATCGCCGGTGTCGCGGCATCGGTGATCCTGTCGCGCATCGTCAGCCGCTCGCTGAACAGGCTTGCCGACGAGGCCCGGCGGATCGGCGATCTCGATGTCGGCGAGAAGGCGGCCTCGCATTCCTGGATCTCGGAGATCAACACGTTGGCGACGGCGCTGGCCGCAAGCCGCCACGCCATCCGCCAGTTTGCGCTCTATGTGCCGCGCGAAGTGGTCCGGCGGATCGTCGGTTCCGAAGACCGCACGATGGTCAAGGCGAGACGGCAGGAGGTCACCGTCCTCTTCACCGATATCCGTGACTTCACCACCATATCCGAGCAGCACTCGCCCGAGGACGTCGTCGATATACTCTCGGCCTATTTCGAGCTCTTGAACACCATCGCCGAGCGCCAATGGCGGCACCGTCGTCCAGTATCTCGGCGACTCCATCTTCGTCATGTGGAATGCCCCAGTCGAAGATTTGAGACATGCGGAGAACGGCTGCCGCTGCGCGCTCGCGATGAAGGCGGCGATCGATGCGATGAACGAAACCAATGCCGGAAACGGCCTGCCGGAACTCTTCACCCGCTTCGGCCTGCATACCGGCCCCGCCGTTGTCGGCAGCTTCGGCGCCATCTCGCGGCAGCAATACACGGCGATGGGCGACACGATCAACGTCGCCTCGCGGCTGGAAGGGCTAAATAAGCAGTTCAACACCTCGATCCTGCTGAGCGCGGCAACACGCGATGCCGTTGCCGGGCAGTTCGAAATGCACCCGCTCGGTCTGGTGCAGGTCAAGGGGCGCGCCGAGAAGGTGGATATATGGGAGCTTGCGGGGGTAAGCAGCGAGGAGAACATCGACGAACGGAAAGTCGCCGGATGATATAGCAGCCGCTTCGCGCCAGAGCGGCGGCGTATTGCTTTGCGGACGAATTGCGATAATACGAATTCACTCACCACGGACCCGGTGAAACTCCGGGTGGCTCTTCTGGCCGCCGATCCGCCAGACCACGCAAAACCTGCATGCCAATCAACCGGCCGCTCGAAAGAGCGCGTTCGTCATGCTTTGCGAGAACTCATCACATGCAATTTTCTTCCGTCCGCAGGGATTGGTCCGCCAACCCCAGGCGCGAAATGCTCGCTGGAGCCGTCGCGACATTCGCTTTGATCCCGGAGGTCATCGCTTTCTCCTTCGTCGCCGGTGTCGATCCTCAGGTCGGCCTGTTCGCGTCATTTGTCATCGGCATCGTCATTGCCTTCACGGGCGGCCGTCCGGCGATGATATCGGCTGCGGCAGGGTCGGTCGCCCTCGTCGCAGCACCGCTGGTTCATGCCCATGGAATTCAGTACCTCTTCGCCGCGGGATTACTCGCGGGGCTGTTTCAGATCGCCTTCGGCATTCTGCGCCTCGGCGTCCTGATGCGCTATGTCTCGAAATCCGTACGAACGGGCTTCGTCAATGCGCTCGCAATCTTGATCTTCGCCGCTCAGCTGCCGCATATCATCGACGGAGACTGGCTTGCCTATGGCATGCTGGCCGCAGGTCTGGTGATCATCTACCTTGCGCCGCGAATGACCACGGTCATCCCCTCTCCGCTGATTTGCATTCTCATCCTGACGGCCGCTGCGATCTCATTCAACCTTCCCGTCATGAGGATTGCCGACCTCGGCAAACTTCCCGATTCCCTCCCGGTCTTCGGCTGGCCCGCCGTCCCGATCACGCTCGAAACGCTGACGATCATCGCCGGACCGGCGCTGGCCATTGCCATGGTCGGACTGCTGGAATCGATGATGACGGCGAGCGTCGTTGACGATCTGACCGGAACGCCGAGCTCGAAGAACAGGGAATGCACCGGCCTCGGCATCGCCAATATGGCCTCCAGCTTGTTCGGTGGAATCGCCGGATGCGGCATGATCGGCCAGACGGTGAGCAACGTGAAATACGGCGGCCGCGGCCGGCTTTCCACTCTCTTCGCCGGCGCGTTGCTGCTCGTGCTGATGGTGCTGCTGAAGCCTTGGGTCTCTCAGGTTCCGGTCGCCGCACTCGTTGCCATCATGGTCATGGTGTCTATCGACACCTTCGACTGGTCGTCGTTGAAGACGATGGTCGTTCACCCGAAAATGTCGAGCGCCGTCATGCTCGTGACCGTTCTCGCCACGGTGTTCAGCGCCAACCTCGCTCTGGGCGTCACCGTCGGCGTCCTGCTGAGCGGCGTGTTCTTCATGTTCAAGGTGGCCCGTCTCCTGCAGGTGAAAACGGAGATCGACGCCGATGCCGGTCAGGTCAGATATCTGGTGTCGGGGCAGGTATTCTTTGCCTCGGCCGACGTCTTCATCGACGCATTCGACATCGAGCAGTCCAAGGGCATGGACGTGACGATCGACGTTTCACAGGCTCACTTCTGGGACATCACGGCAGTCGCCGCGCTCGATCGGGTTGTAGACCGTTTCAATACCCATGGTATCGCATCCCGTGTCTTGGGATTAAACGATGCCAGTGCCACTCTTATCAAAAGCCTGGATGGCTCAACGAAGCTTGAAGAAATCTGACCGCACCTCGGCAACGGGATCGATGACGGCAGATCGTCGTCATCGATCGTTTGCTCAAGGGATGCCCTACCCCAACGCGCTCTGCGCCGCGCAGATCCGGTCGATCAGCGCATCGAACTCGCCCTTCGGCGGGCGGTTCTTCGCCAGACGCTGCTTCAGATGCAGGATCGGTTCCGCCAGGATGTCGTCGAGGTTCTCGGCACAGCTGAAATCACCCGCGACGCGCTTGACCTTCGAATTGTCGAAGATGGCGGTCCAGGCCTTGTCACCGACCAGCGGACCGACCCAGTCCGGATTGTACTTGATCAGCGTATCGGTCGGAACATGGACAATCTTGGCCTCGACGCCGAGCAGCCGCGCGATCGCTTTCTGAATGTCGTTCCAGATATGGGCGCGGTCGGAAGTGATGTGGAAGATCTCACCAAGCGCCGCCTGCTTGCCGAACAGTCCGGCAAAGGGAACGGCAAAATCGACGGAACGCGTCAGCGTCCAGGGCGTGTGGCCATCGCCGGCGACGATCGTCGGCTCGCCATCCAGCATGCGCCGCGCCATGATATCGCTCTCGCCCATCATGATCGGCAGGCCGGTGCGGACGGTATGGCTGGGGCGGACGATCGTCCAGGCGAGATTGCTGGATTTCTTCAGCAGTTCCTCGCAGGCGATCTTCGCCTGGCTGTAGGGCCAGTAGGGATTGATGGCAGGCGTGTTTTCGGTGATCACATAATGACGCGCCGGCTTTTCATAGACCGAGGCCGACGAGATGAAGATGTACTGGCCGCAATGGCCGGAAAATATCTCGATATCGCGGGCGATCTGATCCGGCGTGAAGGCGATGAACTGGCAGACGACGTCGTAATTGGCCTTGGCGAGATCGGCGTAGGCTGCCGATCCGAGTTCGCCGGTGATCGAGGTCACGCCGGCAGGCAGCGGATCGCCTCTCAGCCCGCGGTTGAAGACGCTGACATGGTTTCCCTGAGCAACCGCGCGCTCGACGCAGGGATAGGAGATCTGGCCGGTACCGCCGATGAAAAGCACGTTCAAAGTCATGGAAGAGACCTCGGTATGTGATGGGCAGGATCTGTGGTTGCTTTTCATAGCGCGAATGGGCCTGATCGTCTCCCGCAAATCCTAGGGGCGCGCCGCGGCCGGAAAGCGGTGCCAAGATACAAGCCGATGTCGGAACCCTGGCTGTCCGGACGTCTTCAAGACAGACATGTTCTGGAGGAAACGATGACGATCACCATCACAGCCTTTGAATGCTCGCCCGATCGCGGCCGCGGAATGGCCCGCGACATGCGCGTCCGCTGGGCACTCGAAGAGGTCGAGCAATCCTATGAGGTCCGTCTCGTGTCCTTCGAGGCGATGAAGCAGCCCGCCCATCTGGCGCTCCAGCCTTTCGGGCAAATCCCGACCTACGAAGACGGCGACCTGGCGATCTTCGAGTCCGGCGCCATCATCCTCCATATCGCGCAACAATTCCCCGGTCTGCTGCCCGCGGATCAGAACGGCCGGGCACGCGCCATCGCCTGGCTGTTTGCCGCCGTCAGCACCATCGAGCCGCCGATTGTCGAACGGGAGGCGACAGGCTTTCTGGAGCGCAACGAGAGCTGGTACGAACAACGCCTGCCCCTCCTCACCGGCCGTATCCGCAAGCGGCTGGCCGAGCTGTCACGACGGCTCGGCACCGCCGATTGGCTGGACGGCGATTTCAGCGCCGGCGACCTGCAGATGATCTCGGTGCTTCAGCGGCTCAAAAGCTCCAATCTGCTCGATGAATTCCCGAACCTAGCGGCCTATGTCGCACGCGGCGAGGCACGGCCCGCCTACAAGCGCGCGTTCGATGCACAGTTGGCGGTTTTTCTGGCCTCCTCGCAGAGCTGACCAAGGCCCTTCGAACCCGAAATCATCTGCGGCATCCGGTAGCATTCGCCGCCGGATGCCATTGATTTCCAGCGGCTCTGCCGTAGATGACGGCACATCCCTGCAATATGTCGCAAACGGCGTTGTGTTGCTGCCAAATCGGCCTATTATTGTTAGCCGGGCAAACAAAAATCCGTCACTGCGCAGCAATTTCAACGAATTGGCAATGACGTGATTCTAATATGCACAGCATTGCAAACGCCAACCAAGAAGAAGACTGCTGATAATGGAATCCACGATCGTCATGATAAACCTGTTCGGTGCCGTAGCCTTGCTGCTATTCGGCCTGGCGCAGGTCAAAGATGGCGTGTCGCGGGCCTTCGGCGCCAAGCTCCGGACAGGGCTTGCGACCGGCACGCGCAGCGGTCTGCGCTCCTTCTTCTCCGGTTTCGTCGCTACAGTCGCGTTGCAGAGCTCAACGGCCACCGCGCTGATGGTCGCATCCTTCGTCGAGCGTGAACTGGTCAAGCCGCGCATGGCGCAGATCGTGCTGCTCGGCGCCAACGTCGGCACCGCCGTCACCGCCTGGATCGTCGCGACCGGCATCGAGTGGCTGTCGCCGCTGGTCATCCTCGCCGGCATCGTGCTCTATCGCAGCGGCTCCACCTCCCGCCAGGGCGGCGGCACGGCGCTGATCGGGATCGGCCTGATGCTCCTGTCGCTGCATCTGCTCAGCAGCGCCACAGAACCGATGCGCCAGTCGCCGGCACTCGCGGCCTTCGTCGGCCTGCTCGATAATGCCTGGCCGGTAGCGCTCGCCTTCTCTGCAGGCATTGCATTCATCTCCTCGTCCAGTCTGGCCGCCGTCGTGCTGATCCTGTCGCTGGCATCGACAGGCATTCTCTCTGCGGATCTGGTGATCATCCTGGTGCTCGGCGCCAATCTCGGCGGCGCCATTCCGCCGGTTGTCGCCTCGCTCTCCGGCCCGGCTTCGGCCAAGCGTGTCACGCTCGGCAATCTGATCGTGCGCGCTATCGGCTGTCTCATCGCTTTGCCGCTCGCCGGTTACGGGGCGGAACTGCTGGAGCTTCTCCCGCTGGCGCCTGCAAAACTGCCCGTCGACGCCCATCTCGGCTTTAACCTGATGCTCGCAGCCGTCGCCTGGCCCTTCTCGCGCCTGCTGTCGAAGCTGATGCTGCGGCTCGTTCCGGAAGAGGCGCAGCCTGACAACGCCCCGAAATATCTGGATCAGGGCGAACTCTCGACCCCGGTCGTGGCTCTTGCCAGCGCCACCCGCGAAACGCTGGGTGTCGGCGATCTCATCGAGCGCATGCTGATGCGCGCCTCCGATGCTTTCGAGAAGGACGACCTCGCCAAGCTCAAGGAAATTCCCTCGCTCGAAAAGCGGGTCGATAGCCTGCAGCAGGAGGTGAAGATCTATCTCTCCAAGCTCGGCCGCGAAGGGCTCAGCGAAGAGAACGGCCGCCGCTCGATCGTCATCATCGACTATGCGATCAACCTCGAACATATCGGCGACATCATCGAGAAGGGCCTGCTGCCGCAGGTCACCAAGAAGGCTTCGCTCGGCCTGAAATTCTCTGAGGACGGCTATGAGGAGCTGAAGAAGCTCTTCCACCTGACGATCGACAATCTTCGCATCGCCCAGACGATCTTCGTCACCCGCGATTTCAAACTCGCCAAGCAGATGATGGAAGTGAAGGTCGAGGTCCGCAGGATGGAGAAGCAGTCCTCCGAGCGCCACCTGGAACGCCTGCGCGACGGCCGCGCCGACAGCCTGCAGACCAGCTCGCTGCATCTCGATATGCTGCGCGACCTGAAGCGCATCAACGCCCATATCGTCTCGGTCGCCCATCCGATCATGGACGAACACGGCCTCCTCATCGAAAGCCGCCTCAAGGACGCTGCGGAATAGAGATGATCAGTCGGCCGATGGCAGGCGGCGCATCGTGAACTCGATCTGATCATTATCGAGCTGCCGCCAGCTTTCGACTTCGGTCCAGTAGGCTGCCTTCGGATATTCGGCAAACCATTCTCGGGCCTTGGCCCGCGCATCGAGCAGCGCAAGCCGGTATGTTTCGCGCACGAAGCGGTCCGCGCCCGTGCGGGGCGTCCCCTCGGCACGATGCCGCTCGATCCTTCGTTTCAAGCCGTCGAATGACGGAGGTCCCGGAATTTTATTCATGAAACCTACCTCTGCCGGAAAAAGGTAGTATCGAAGCCGCTAATTTGCGAGTCGAATCTTGGCTGCGGCCTTCCGCCCGCTGGCGACTGGCGTTCCTAGCTGATAGGAGGCGTCGCAATCAGGAATGACGGGTCGCGGCTCCGGCTGCGGCCTATGGGGGTTAGTATGGAAAGACCAGTATTGCCGGCAGGCCTTCCCGCCGACATCGAAGACAAGAAGCTTGCGGCCCAGACGTGGTTCCGGCAGCTGCGCGACACGATCTGTTCCACCTTCGAGGCACTGGAAGACGAACTCGCCGGACCGATGTCCGATCGCGAGCCGGGCCGCTTTATCGGCAAGGACTGGTCGCGCGACAATGGTGCAGGTGGCGGTGGCCGCATGTCGATGATGCATGGCCGCGTCTTCGAAAAGGTCGGTGTCCACACCTCGACCGTCTATGGCGAATTCGCCCCCGATTTCCGCGCCCAGATCCCCGGCGCCAACGAGGACCCGCGCTTCTGGGCCTCGGGCATTTCGCTGATCGCCCATCCCGTCAATCCGAATGTGCCCACCGTCCACATGAACACCCGCATGGTCGTCACCTCCACGCGCTGGTTCGGCGGCGGTGCGGACCTGACGCCGGTTCTCGACCGGCGCCGCAGCCAGGAGGACGAGGATACGCAGCTCTTTCACAAGGCGCTGGAGCTCGCCTGTCGCCAGCACGCGGTTGCCGATTACAATGCCTACAAGACATGGTGCGACGAATATTTCTTCCTGAAGCACCGCAACGAGCCGCGCGGCACCGGCGGCATCTTCTACGACTGGCTGCATTCGAGCCCTGAGGCCGGCGGCTGGGACGCCGATTTCGCCTTCACGCAGGACGTCGGCCGGGCCTTTGCCGCAGTTTATCCACAGATTGTTCGCGCCAATTTCAACAAACAGTGGACGGAACAGGATCGTGAGGAACAATTGATTCGTCGCGGCCGCTATGTGGAGTTTAATCTCCTCTACGATCGCGGTACCATCTTCGGGTTGAAGACGGGTGGCAATATCGAGTCGATTCTCTCGTCCATGCCGCCAACGGTGAAATGGCCGTAGGCGCTGCAGATCAGACTGTACGATAACGTACGGGTAAAAACATGTTGAATGCCCTTCAAGAAGGGTGAACGCGTTCTAAATCAATTTGTATGTGCATAACAATCGGAGGAGGATTGTCCATGACGATACAAAGCGGTTCATCCGCGGATGCGCAGCAATCATCCCGCGTAATCGATGCCCCGGAATTTCTGAGCCGTCTCGCAGAAGACATGCGGGCGAAAAGCGGCTCGGATTTGCCCCTTTCCTGCTTCATCGAGCAGGTCAAGCTTCAGCTCGCCGGCGGAAAATCGCCCGAAGAGCTGCAGGGACAGGGCCGCGAAAGCGCCAATTCCAACACGCCCTATCAGTCATCCGACTGCTACCGTTTCTGGGCGATGCCGGAATAAGCCTATCAATCCGGCCGATCGCCGCGATCGGCCGGAACCTTCTCCCCTCTTTGCACATTCAAGCTACGCGTGAATTTGCGCGATCCTGTCACGTTCCGGATCAAGGAGGATACAATGCGACTTTTCGAATGTGGTACGCTCGTTCCAGGCTGCGACTGGCATACCCGTGCCAATGACGACGCCGAAGTCGTCCGCCGCGCGGTTGAGCATATGAAGACCGCCCACGGCGAGACCACCATCCGCGAAAACATGGTCGACAATATCAAGGCCCGCATCCGCAACGAAGCGAACGCGGCCTGATCATTTCGTGATATCGTTGAGCCGGGCGAGCAGCGCCGCCCGGTCGGCAACGAAATTCTCATCGACCCATTGCTCTTCGAGCGTCTGTAACAGCTGGCCGACGCGCGGACCCGACGGTATGCCGGACGCAATCACGTCGCCGCCGCTCAGTGGAAATTTCGGCTTCTGCCACCGCTCCGCCTGATCGAGCAGCTTGCCGAGACGCGCCGCCCGGCTCATTTCCTTCATGTCGCCTTCCGCCTTGCTCCGCGCCACTGCGAGCGCCAGCTTCAGCCGTGCGATGATGCCTTCGGGCGCGTTGCGGTAAAGCAGCCGGTCGAAGGCGGCAGACGAAATCTCGTCGTTGACGGGGACGGCAAGCGCCCAGGTTTTCAGCCAGGCAGCTTCGGCATTGGCAAGCTTCAGCCGCGCCGACATCGCCACCAGGCGGGGAACATCGGGCGGGACGATCGAGGCCAGTCTCAGCAGCGGATCCGGCGCCCAGCCGAGCGCCTGCTCAGTCGCCACCAGCCCCGGAATGGCGTCGATACCCCACTTTTCCGTCTCCGGCAGGATCTCGTTCAGCGTCGCGACGGTCCGCATCCAGAGCAGCGCGCGGCCGGGATCCTTGGCCGACAGCAGCTTGCGAAGCTCGGACCAGACACGCTCGGCCGAAAGCGTTGCGAGCTTCGAGCGCGCCGCGGCGGAAGCCTTCAGCCCGGCCGCATCCGGCCTGCCGGAGCCGTAATAGGCGAAGAAGCGGAAGAAACGCAGGACCCGCAGGTAATCCTCGGAGATCCGCGTCGCCGCATCGCCGATGAAGCGGATGTTGCGCGTCTCGATATCCGCAAGCCCCCCGACGAGATCGATCACCTCGCCTGCCGCATTGGCATAGAGCGCATTGATCGTCAGGTCGCGCCGCTCCGCGTCAACCTGCCAATCGGTGCTGAAGGCGACCTTGGCGTGCCGTCCATCGGTCTCGACGTCGGTGCGCAGCGTCGTCACCTCGAAGGGCTTGCCGTCGAGAACCAGCGTCACCGTGCCATGCGCGATCCCTGTCGGCACCGCCTTGATACCCGCGGCCTTCGCCCGCTCGATCACCGCTTCCGGCGTCAGCGTCGTGGCCATATCGATGTCGCTGACATCGAGCCCCATCAGGCTGTTGCGCACCGCGCCGCCGACGACCCGGGCCTCGCCGCCATCGGCATTCAGCAGCGAAAAGACGCGCGAAAGGCGCGGATCCTGAAACCAGGCTTCGTGAGCCACACTGGTCATGCATACATTCTTTCGTAAATCGTGCGGATGATGCCGGCGGTAATGCCCCAGATCATCCATTCCTCATAGGGCATGCGGTAAAACTGGCGCTGCACTCCGTTCCAGAGGCGGCTGTCGAGCGCGTGATTATCAGGGTTCATCAGGAATGACAGCGGCACCTCGAACACGCTTTCCACCTCATCCGGGCTCGGCGTCAGCGTGAAGCCGGGCTTGATGACGGCAAGAACCGGGGTGATGCGGAAGCCGGTCGCCGCCAGATAATCCGGCAGGCGGCTGACCGGCTCGATGAACATGTCGGCGAGGCCGATCTCCTCGCCAGCCTCGCGGATCGCCGCCATCTCGAGCGAGTCGTCGGTCGGATCCATCGAACCGCCCGGAAAGGCGATTTGGCCGGAATGCTTGCGCAGCATCTCGGTACGCTTGGTCAGAATCACCCGCGCGTCGTCACCGTCATCGATGACAGGCACCAGCACCGCCGCATCGCGCAGCTTTATGGTCTCGACATAGGGCAGAAGATCCTGGTTGATCAGGTGATCGCCGTGGTCGCGCCAGGCGAGATCGATCGGCCCGCCCTTCTGGTTGAGCGCCCGGCGACGGAATTCATCGGCCGAATACAGCGGATAACGGGATGCAATCGGTTCACTCATCGGGAAAGCGCGTCCAGTTCATCCGCAGCCATGACGGGAAAGATGCGCCCGCCGGATCGCAGGCAGAACATCTGACGTCCCTCGACCTTGATCACTTCGCCAAGCTCGACCAGCTCGTACATCACAGGACGCGCAACCAGCGCCTCCAGCCTGCCGCGCACATGCAGATAGGGTTTCAGCTCGCTGTTCTCGCCATGGATGACGAAACGCAGCGCATGCTCGTCTCCGGCCTCGACGACATCGCCAGTATTGGTGCGAAACGTCAGCACCTGCGCGTCCCCACGTCCCGTCACACTCATCTCGACGGCGAGAAAGGGCGCATCGGCGACTCGGATGCCGACCTTTTCCACAGGAGTCACAAGATAGGTCTTGCCGTCCTCATCCTTGCGCAGAACCGTCGAAAAAAGCCGGACGAGCGGCGCCCGGCCGATCGGCGTGCCCATGTAGAACCATGTGCCGTCGGCGCGGATTTCCATGTCGATATCACCGCAAAAGGGCGGATTCCACTTGTCCACGGGCGGCAGACGGCGCGTTTTGCCACCGGTTTCGCCGGCGGCACGCGAAATCAGCGCGGCCAGCCCCGCGGCATCTTCGCTCGCCCTGATCTCTTCGCCTGCCATTCTTCTGTCCCGGTTTGCACTTAACGAGGGGAAGTCACGAGATAGTCATTCGAAACGAACTTGTCAGCCCGCAACATCTTCATAACTCTATCGGGTATGAGGCAGAGGTGTAAGTCCGCCGATTCGCGACGAATGATTTAGCCGTTGGAGATGCCTGATGGGTATGATGAAGACCGAAGACAGCCTCGATGAAAAGGCGATCATTGCCGCCGCCGAAAAGGCGCTTGCCGATATTGCCCTTGTCCGCGAAGAAGTTTCGAAGGTGATCTTCGGTCAGGAAAGCGTCGTCGAGAACACGCTTCTCGCCGTGCTTTCGGGCGGCCATGCGCTGCTGGTCGGTGTTCCCGGCCTTGCCAAGACCAAGCTCGTCACTACGCTCGGCGAAGTGCTCGGCCTCGGCGCCAACCGCATCCAGTTCACGCCCGACCTGATGCCCTCGGATATTCTCGGCTCCGAAGTCATGGACCAGGACGAGAGCGGACGCCGCTCTTTCCGCTTCGTCAAGGGGCCGGTCTTTGCCCAATTGCTGATGGCCGACGAAATCAACCGCGCCTCGCCGCGCACCCAGTCGGCGCTGCTGCAGGCCATGCAGGAATATCACATCACCGTCGCCGGCCAACGCTACGACCTGCCGGCGCCGTTTCACGTTCTCGCCACCCAGAACCCGCTGGAGCAGGAAGGCACCTATCCGCTGCCCGAAGCACAGCTCGACCGCTTCCTGATGCAGGTCGACGTCAACTATCCGGAGCTCGCTGCCGAGCGGCAGATCCTGCTCGAAACCACCGGCCTCAGCGAAACCAAGCCGCAGGCGGTGCTCGATGCCGGCAGGCTGACGCAGATTCAGAGCCTGATCCGCCAGATGCCCGTCAGCGACAAGGTGGTCGATGCCATCCTCGGCCTCGTGCGCTCGGCCCGTCCCGGCCAGGGCAATGCCGCGACCGACAAGCATGTCGCCTGGGGCCCCGGCCCGCGCGCCGGCCAGGCGATGATGCTCTGCGCCCGCGCACGCGCACTCTACGAAGGCCGCCTCGCGCCTTCGCTCGATGACGTCTATGCTCTGGCCGAACCCGTGCTCGAACATCGCATGGCGCTGACCTTCGCCGCCCGCGCCGAAGGCATGTCGGTCCGCGATGTGATTGCCGGCCTCGTCAAGCAGGCCCGGGGATAAGAACAAGGATAGAGAACGCGTGGCGTCTATCGGACAGATCGTCAATCCGACACCGGGCAGCGATGCGCTTGCACGAGCAAGGCAGCGCGCCTCGCTGGTGCCCGATTGTCTGGTCGAAGCCAAACGCATCGCCAACACGGTAATCGCCGGCTGGCACGGCCGCCGCAAGCGCGGCATCGGCGA
Organism: Rhizobium sp. 10N427; assembly: GCF_056394605.1. NCBI lineage: Bacteria > Pseudomonadati > Pseudomonadota > Alphaproteobacteria > Hyphomicrobiales > Rhizobiaceae > Rhizobium > Rhizobium sp. 10N427. The sequence continues at coordinate 544,911 of NZ_JBFTID010000002.1, forward strand.
GAATTTCTGGCAGTTCCGCCCCTATACCGAAGGCGAGAGCCTGTCGCGCATCGACTGGCGCCGCTCGGCCCGCGACGACCACACCTATATCCGCGAACGCGAATGGGAAGCCGCCCACACGATCTGGCTCTTTGCCGACATGTCGCCGTCGATGATGTACAAGTCGACGCTCGGCAGCGTGTCCAAGGAGAGCCGCGCGCTTGTCATCATGCTGGCGCTTGCCGAAATTCTGGCGCGCTCAGGCGAACGCATCGGCTGCCCCGGCGTCATGGAGCCGGTTTCGGCACGCAATGCCGCCGAGCGTCTGGCAACCGCACTGATGCATTCGCAGCTCACCGGCGGGCTGCCCGAAGTGGCGATGATCCGCGGCTGGAGCGATCTGGTGCTGATCGGCGATTTCCTTGACGATGCCGATGCCGTTATGGCGCGGCTGACGCCGCTTGCCCGCCGCGGCCTGCGCGGCCATGTCGTCGAAGTGGCCGATCCGGCCGAGGAAATCTTCCCCTATAGCGGCCGCACCGAATTCACCGATCCGGAAACCGGCTCCAAGCTCGTCTCCGGCCGCGCCGAGAATATCCGCGATGCCTATACCCGCGCCTATCTCGCCCGGCGCGACAGTCTCGGCCAGTCGCTGCGTCATCTCGGCTGGACCTTCGTCACCCACCGGACCGACCATCTGGCATCCGAAGCGCTGGTGGCGATCCACATGTATCTCTCCGGCATGCCGGCCAAGGCAACGCATGGAGGGCAGCTGTGAACGCCCTTCCCTTCGCTTTCGCCTATCCCGCCATCCTCGGCGCTCTCATCGCCCTCCCCGTCATTTGGTGGCTGCTGCGGTTGACGCCGCCGCGCCCGAAGACCGAAGTCTTTCCACCACTGAAAATCCTCGCGACCGTTCTAAAGCGCGAGGAAACACCGGCGCAGAGCCCCTGGTGGCTGACGCTGCTGCGCATGCTGCTCGCCGCCGCCGTGATCCTGGCGATCGCCGATCCGGTATTCAATCCGCGCACCAATTCGCTGGCCTCCGGCGGCCCGCTCGTGCTCTTCGTCGATAACGGCTGGGCAACCGCACCGGATTGGGAGCGCCGCGTGCAGACGGCCGAAGCGCTGATCGACGACGCGGAATCCGCAGGCAGCCCCGTCGCCATCGCCTTCACCGCCGACCCGACCAACGATGCGGTTCCCGGCACCGCGGCCGTCGCCCGCGACAAGCTGCGCGCCGCCGAACCCAAGCCCCTCGTTCCCGACCGCCAGCGCGCCTTCGAGGCGCTGCGTGCGGCCTTGAACGGCACCAAGCCCGGCACGCTCGCCTTCCTGTCCGACGGCGCCGCCTCCAGGGACAACGAAACAGTCGTCCGCGACCTCGCCAACCTGCAGCCAGCCGAACTGCGCCTCGTCGAAGGCGACAGGGCGCAGACGATCGCCATCACCGGTGCGGCAAATGCCGCCGATGCGATGACCGTCACCGCCACCCGCCTCGACACGTCGGCCGCCTCGCAATTGCCGCTGACGGCGCAGGACGCCCAGGGCCGCGCGATTGCCGCCGGTTCCGTCACCTTCCAGCCAGGCCAGTCGGTGGCGACGGGGTCGATCGCCGCCCCCTTCGAGATGCGCAACGATTTCGCCCGCGTCAGCATCGACGCCCATGCGACGGCTGGTTCCGTCCACCTGCTCGACGACGGCTTCAAGCGCCGCCGCGTCGTGCTGCTGTCGGGCGAAGCCGGTGACGAATTCCAGCCGCTGCTTTCGCCGCTCTATTACATCCAGCGCGCCCTGCAGCCCTACGCGGATTTGATCGAACCGAACTCGCCCGATCTCGCCACCTCGATCCCGGATCTTCTTGCGCAGAACCCGTCCGTGATCATCATGGCCGATATCGGCCGTCTGCCGCAGGAAACCTACGAGCCGCTGCAGCGCTGGATCGCCAATGGCGGCACGCTGATCCGCTTCGCCGGTCCGCGCCTTGCCGCAGCCCCCGCCGATGATCCGCTGGTGCCGGTGACGCTGCGCCAGGGCGAGCGTGCGCTCGGCGGCGCTCTCTCCTGGGCCGAACCGCAGCCGCTGGCCGACTTCCCGAATTTCGGACCCTTCGCCGGCATGGCGAGGCCAACCGACGTGACGATCAAGCGGCAAGTGCTCGCCGAGCCGACACCCGACCTTGCCGAACGCACCTGGGCCAGCCTTGCCGACGGCACGCCGCTCGTCACCACCAAGCCGATCAGTGCCGGCCGCATCGTGCTGTTCCATGTCAGCGCCGAGGCCACATGGTCGAACCTGCCGATCTCCGGCAACTTCGTGGAAATGCTCCGCCGTATCGTCCAGCTCTCCCGCTCCGGCGGCGTGACCTCCGAGGCCGGTGCGGCATCGACCGCCGAAGCACTGCCGCCCTTCCGGCTGCTGGACGCCAAGGGCGTGCTGACCACCGAAACCGGAACCGCCCGCCCGCTGATCCTGAACGCCAAGGCCGCACCGGTCTCGAACTTCGACAACCCGCCCGGACTCTATGGTTCAGAAGATGGCTTTACCGCGTTGAATGTATTGCCTGATAATGCCGAACTGAAGCCGCTGGACACCGCAGGCGTCACCGTCATCCGCGCCGGATTGATCGGCGGCGAAACGTGGTCGGCCAAGCCTGCCCTCTTCCTGATCGCCTTCCTGCTGCTGCTCGCCGACAGCCTGATCGTGATGTTCATGAGCGGCGCCTTCTCGCGCCTTCGCCCGGCCGCCCGCAGCGCCGCGCTGATCGCCGTGGCGATTGCCGCCGGCCTCTTCCTGCAGCCGCATGATCTGCGCGCCGACGATTCCAAGCCCGGTGACGACCTGATCCTGCAGCGGCTCGACAACACCCATCTCGCCTATGTCGTGACCGGCGAACAGGACGTCGACAATATTTCCGAGCGCGGCCTCGAAGGGCTGACGGAATTCCTGACCTACCGCACGACCTTGGAACCGGCACCGCCCGTTGGCCTCGACCTGACCAAGGACGAGCTCTCCTTCTACCCGATCATCTACTGGCCGGTTTCCGCCTCCGCCCCGATGCCATCGACCGCAGCGATCAACCGCATCGATGCCTATATGCGCGCTGGCGGCACCGTGCTCTTCGATACCCGCGACCAGTTCAGTGCCCTCGACAATTCGGCCGGCGCGCAGAGCGCCAATGGCGAACGGCTGCAGCAGATCCTTGCCAATCTCGACATTCCGCCGCTGGAACCGGTGCCCTCCGACCACGTGTTGACCAAGTCCTTCTATCTGCTGTCGAGCTTCCCCGGCCGCTATGCCGGCAGCCCGCTGTGGATCGAGGCCCGCCAGGACAATCGCGCCAGCGATCCGAAATCCGCCGCCTCCGCCGACGGCGTCTCGCCGATCCTGATCACGGGCAACGACTTTGCCGGTGCCTGGGCGGTCGATGAAAACGGAACGCCGCTGCTGCCGACCGTGCCGCCGGACGAGGCGCAGCGCGAATATGCCTATCGCGCCGGCGTCAACATCATGATGTATATGCTGACCGGCAACTACAAGACCGATCAGGTCCACGTCCCCGCCCTCCTCGAACGTCTGGGGCAGTGACATGACGCTCAATTTCGCCCCCTTCATTCCCTGGCCGATCCTGGCCGTCCTCGCCGTGATCGTCGCTGCCGTTGCCGCGTTTGCCATCCTGCGTGGCGTCCGCGGCGCCTGGATCCGCACGGTCGCGGCCATCGCCCTGCTTGCCGCCCTCGCCAACCCCCTGCTGATGCAGGAGGACCGCGAGCCGCTTTCGACGGTGGTCCCTGTGATCGTCGATCGCAGCCAGAGCCAGCAGACGCCCGAGCGCATCAAGATGACCGACGATGCGCTGGCGCAGCTGAAAGACCGGCTGTCACGCTTCCCCGATATCGAGCCCCGCTATGTCGAGGCGACCGAACCCGAGGATTCCGACGCGCCCTCCACGCGCCTCTTCAATGCGCTCTCGGCCGCCGTCGCCGACGTTCCGCCCGCCCGCATCGGCGGCGCGATCATGCTGACGGACGGCGAGGTTCACGATGTTCCCGGTGTCAACCAGGCACTCGGTTTCGACGCCCCGATCCACGGGCTGATCACCGGCAAGCCCGACGAATTCGACCGCCGCATCGAGGTCATCAAGGCGCCGCGCTTCGGCATCGTCAACGAAGAACAGCAACTTGTCCTGCGCGTCTTCGACGATGGCCCGAGCCCGGGCGGCACCGCGACCGTCACCGTCAAACTGAACGGCGACGAGATCGCCACGCTGCAGGCCACACCCGGTCAGGATACGCCCTTCTCCTTCCGCGTGCCGCGCGGCGGCAGCAACGTGCTGGAATTTGCCGTCGCCGCCCTGCCGGGCGAAGTGACGGAAGCCAACAATCGCGCCGTCCATGTCATCGACGGTATCCGCGAAAACCTGCGCGTGCTCCTCGTGTCGGGCGAGCCGCATGCCGGCGAACGCGCCTGGCGCAATCTGCTGAAGTCGGACGCCTCAGTCGATCTGGTGCATTTCACCATCCTGCGTCCGCCGGAAAAGCAGGACGGCACGCCGATCAACGAGCTGTCGCTGATCGCCTTCCCGACCCGCGAGCTGTTCGTCGACAAGATCAAGGATTTCGATCTCATCATCTTCGACCGCTATCAGCATCGCGGCGTGCTGCCGATCCTCTATTACGATTACATCGCCCAGTACGTCGAAAACGGCGGTGCGCTGCTGATCGCCGCCGGCCCCGAACATGCCGGCCAGGATTCGATCGCGCTGACGCCGCTGCAATCGGTTCTGCCTGCGGCACCGACGGGCCAGATGATCGAGAAAGCCTTCTATCCCCGCCTCTCGGACGAGGGTCGCAAGCACCCGGTCACCCGCGGCCTCGACGGTTCCGCCGACGAGCCGCCGCATTGGGGCCGCTGGTTCCGTTCCGTCGGCGTCGAGCAGCCGCAGGGCCAGACCGTCATGGTCGGAGCCGACAACAATCCTCTGCTGGTCCTGAACCGCGCCGGCCAGGGCCGTGTCGCCATGCTGCTCTCCGATCAGGGCTGGCTCTGGGCCCGCGGCTTCGAGGGCGGCGGTCCGCACGTCTCGCTCTACCGACGCATCGCCCATTGGCTGATGAAGGAACCGGCTCTTGAGGAAGAGGCGCTGACCGCCCGCGCCCAGGGCCGTACGCTCGAGATCACTCGCCAGACGATCGGCGGCGATCCCGGCGAGGCAACCGTCCGCTATCCATCCGGCAAGACCGAAAACCTGCCGCTCGCCCAGTCCGAGCCCGGCCTCTACAAGGCCGAGAAGAAGATGGACGAGATCGGCCTCTTCGAGATCCGCAACGGCGACCTGACGACCCTCGTCCATGTCGGCGCCGTCGATGCGCCCGAGTTCAAGGCGATGGTTTCGACGACTGAAGCCCTGAAGCCGATCACCGACAAGACCCGCGGCCTCGTCGCCCGCGTTTCGGATGCTAGCGGCGCCATCGAAGTGCCGCCGGTTCTGCCGGTGCGCGGCCAGATCCGTGTCGCCGACAGCGAGCGCATGCAGATCAAGCTCACCAACGAAACGGTGCTGAAGGGCATCAACACGCTGCCGCTATTTGCCGGTTTTGCCGGCGTCGGCGTCCTGCTGCTGGCCTTCGGCGCCATGTGGTGGCGTGAGGGGCGCTGAGCGGCTTTGTGCGAAGGCGAGACTCTGATATCGGCAGGCGATAGCAATCGCCGCCGAAGAGTGCAGCCATGGCCCCGCAGAAGCTGAAGGTCACCAAGGTTCTTTCCAAGAAGGACCGCAAGAAGATCGCCGACCCGCTGATCGCCTACAATCTCGCCCGCTTCGGCGAGAGCGGCCGCGAAAAGCTGGCGATCCGCCTGCGCGGCGATGACGGCGAGATATGCGGCGGGCTCGTCGGCTACACCGCCCGCGACTGGCTCTATATCGAGATGCTCTTCGTTCCCGAGGACCTGCGCGGCAAAGGCATGGCGGGAACGCTACTGCATATGGCGGAAGACGAAGCGAAGCGCCGCGGCTGCATCGGCGCATTTATCGATACGATGAGCCCGGATGCCCTCAAGGTCTACCAGCGCTACGGCTACGAGACGATCGGCGCGCTCGGCGAATTCGCCGGCGGCCATACCTTCACCTGGCTGAAGAAGCGTTTCGAGGCTTAAGTAAGTGAAGTCTGGCGCGTTTCCGCGTCGATCGCCAGCGCCGCCAGAGCGGCAATCACCAGCAATCCGGCAAACAGCCCGATCGCCACGCCAAGCCCCATCGTCACCACGAAGGTCATTACCGAAGGAGCCACGAGACCGCCGAGGCGGGCCATGGCGCCCGCAGCGCCCATGCCGGTGGCGCGCGATGCGGTCGGATAGAGTTCGGGCGTATAGGCATAAAGCGCGCCCCAGGTGCCGAGCAGCGCAAAGCTCATGATCAGCAGCGAGGCACCGATCAGGAGATCATCGGGCGACAGGACGAACAGCAGGCACCCGGCAGCCGACAGCAGGCAGAAACTGATCAGCGTCGGCCGCCGTCCCCACGCTTCCACGCCATAGGCCGCAAGCGCATAGCCCGGGATCTGCGCTAGCGCGACGAAGACCAGGAAGCCGTAGCCGCGCACGAAACCGAAGCCCTCGCCCGCCAGCTTCGCGGGCATCCAGGTGAAGACGCCGTAATAAGAAACGGAAACCAGGAACCAGATCGCCAGGATCATCAGGCTGCGGCGGCGAAGATCGGGCGAAAACAGCCCTTCCGAGGCGGCATGCGGCGCGGCGACAATCTCGTCGCCGGTGGCAAGCGGTGGCTTCCCATGGGCCTCGAGCATCCGGTTGACGATCGCTTTGGCATCGGCAGCCCGGCCCGACCGCAGCAGGTAATGCGGCGATTCCGGCACGAAGAAGCGGAGCGCGACGCCAAGGATCGCCGGTACCGCCGTGACGGCAAAGATATAGCGCCAGGCATCGGCGACGCCCGCCACACTTGCCGCCCAGGCCGCGAGCGCCACGATCAGCGTCCCGATGGCCCAGAAGCCTTCGAGCATCACCAGCCAGCGGCCACGGTTCTTCGACGGCAGGAATTCAGCCATCATCGCGTAGTCGACCGGCAGCGTGCCACCGACCGCCATGCCGGTCAGCAGGCGCAGAACCAGCAAGCTGGTAAAATCGGGCGCGAAGATCGACAGCAGGCCAAAGATGGCATCGCAGGCGACGGTGAGGATCAGCACGTAGCGCCGCCCCAAACGATCAGCCAGCCGCCCGAAGACCACGGCACCGATCAGCATGCCCAGGAAGAACACAGTTCCGGTCTGCAACGCCTGCGCCACGGTGATCTCGAAGGTCGCGGCGATCGAGGCGGCGGTAAAGCCGACGGCCAGCACCTGCATCGCATCCGCTGTCCAGACGAGCCCGAAGATCCCCATCAGCCGCCGCTGGAAAGCGCCGGTTCCGGCACGCTCCAGCGCTTCGTCCATCGATAGTCCGCTCATGCCGCCCCCAGCTGAAAAGCGCCTGGTGAGTCCCAAGCAAAATCAGGGGCTTGATAAAGCATAAGCTCTATTTACGCCAGCTAATTGAGCCCTTCAGCCGCTGATGGGCGTCATCGCTGACCGGCACGACGAGAACGCGCGCCGGATCGACCGGCCCCGGGAAGCTGAGCGCGTTATGCGCCACCCTTTCGAAGCCGAGCTGGCAATAATAGGGCGGATCGCCAACAAGGATGATCGCCTCCGAACCCTTGCGTTTCGCAGCTTCCACCGCGATCCGCACCAGCTCGCGCCCGATGCCCCGGCTCTTGTGCGACGGGCGCACCGCGAGCGGCCCGAGCAGATGCCCCTTCACGCCACCGGCCGTCACCGGCGTCATCCGCACGGAAGCGATGGTCTCGCCGTCGTCGGCGCAGATGAAGGAGAGCGACAGATCATGCGGCCCCTGCTCGCGGATGCGCGCTGCCGCACGGGTGTGCCGGCCGGGACCAAATGCTTCTTCGTTGATGAGTTCGATTGCGCCGTCGTGAGACGCATCCTCAGTGAGGTAGACCAGATCGTGCTTGTGCATGATGAGACAGAAACCGGATAGACAGAAAGCTGGGGTTCTCGAACACGCCCTCAGGCGTTCGGGAGCTTCAGCGTCGTCGCAGGCTTCTGATTGCGTGCATCAAATCGGGTTCCGCAGGAAAATCGTGAAAAGGCCGATAGCAGGAAAAAAATCCGCCGTCCAACGCAAAATGCAGGCAGCGCAAAATGGCCTGTGACGCACTGTTCAATCTTTGCCCGCTGCAAAGACCGGCCGTCTGCGATATCTTTGCCTCAACGAGACCAATTCGAAGGAAACACGCAATGGGCATGCTGGTGGAAGGCGTCTGGCATGACGTCTGGTACGATACGAAGGAAACCAAGGGCCATTTCAAACGGGCCGCATCGCAGTTCCGCAACTGGGTGACTTCCGATGGCGCGGCCGGCCCCTCCGGCACCGGCGGCTTCAAGGCCGAGCGCGACCGCTACCATCTATATGTCTCGCTCGCCTGTCCCTGGGCACACCGCACGCTGATCTTCCGCAAGCTGAAGAAGCTGGAAGACATCATCTCCGTCTCCGTCGTCGATCCGCTGATGGTGGAAAACGGCTGGGAATTCCAGATCAGCGAAGGCGCCACCGGCGACCACCTGTTCGGCGCAAAGGCGCTCTGGGAAATCTACGTGAAGGCCGATCCTAAATATTCGGGCCGTGTCACCGTTCCGGTTCTCTGGGACAAGAAGACCGGCACGATCGTTAACAACGAGTCGTCCGAAATCATCCGCATGTTCAACAGCGCCTTCGACGGCATCACCGGCTCGACGCTCGACCTCTATCCGGCCACTCTCGCCGCCGAAATCAACGAGTTGAACGCGCTGGTCTACAACACCGTCAACAACGGCGTCTACAAGGCCGGTTTTGCGACCACGCAGGAAGCCTATGGCCAAAGCGTCGTCAAGCTGTTCGAAACGCTGGATGTGCTGGAAGCCCGCCTCGGCAAGGGCCGCTACCTGTTCGGCGATACCCTGACGGAGGCAGACTGGCGGCTGTTCACCACGCTGGTGCGCTTCGACCCCGTCTATGTCGGCCATTTCAAATGCAATATCCGCCGCATCGACGACTACCCGAACCTGTCGGGCTACCTGCGTGACCTCTACCAGACGCCTGGCGTCAAGGAGACGGTGAACATGCGCCACATCAAGGAACATTATTACCGCAGCCACAAGACGATCAACCCGACCGGCATCGTCCCTGTCGGCCCGGAGCTCGATCTCGACCGGCCGCATGGCCGCACCAAGCTTGCGGCCGCCTGACCCCTACCAATATTGAGCGGCCGGCTCTGCGCCGCTCAATTCCCTGAGGCGGCGCTTCGTCGCATCGGTGGTCCCCTCCGGCAGCGCATCGAGCGCGAAGAAACCGCTCTCTACGATTTCCATATCGGGCTGGCGTGGCGCCGTCTGCTCGACATCGGCACGGTAGAAGACCACATGGTCGCGCCGGCTGGCCGACCTGTTCAGATAGACCTGAAAGAGCTTCGGCTCGCCGACGATCCGAAGGTTCCCCTCTTCCCGCAATTCCTTGACCAGCGCCTCATGCGACGTTTCCCGCCGCTCGATGCCGCCGCCCGGCATATGCCAGCCCGGCACATAGCTATGTCGGACGAGGAACACCTTGCCCGACGGATCGAAACAGGCCGCGCGCACGCCCATCGTCATCCCGCGCGTCATGGCGAAGTAAACGTGGACGACCCGCATCAGGATTTTCGACTGCCAAGACCTGATCTCGTTGCTCGCCATCGTTCCGTTTTCACTATTTCGTTCAAGCAGATGTGTTTGAATTGTAAATATCCTGGTCTATGTGTCGTAGCATGTTCAAGCTCGCGCATATCTCAGACATTCACCTCGGCCCACTTCCCCGTCTTTCATTCCGCGAGCTCTTCTCGAAGCGCATCACCGGCTTTGTGAACTGGCACCGTAACCGGCGCAAGCATCTTTTCGGCGGAACGCTGGATCTGCTTCTGGAAGACATCCGCGCTCATAAGGCAGACCATCTGGCGGTCACCGGCGATCTCGTCAATCTGGCGAGCGGGCTGGAAATCCGCTCCGCCGCCGGCTGGCTGCGCGATCTCGGCGATCCCGAGGAGACGTCGATCGTCCCCGGCAATCACGACGCCTATGTGCCGGGTGCCTACGAGAAGTCGATGCGTGCTTGGTACGATTATGTGCGCGGCGACCTGGCGCCTGCCGAATGGCAGGAAGACAAGCATATCTTCCCCTATCTGAGGGTCCGCGGCAAAGTCGCGATCATCGGCTGCTCGACCGCCGTCGCAACGCCCCCCTTTGCCGCCAGCGGTTTCTTCGGCCAGCGCCAGGCTCGCGAGGCGGTCAACATGCTGCGCGCCGCAGGTGAAGCCGGGCTCTTCCGCGTGGTGATGATCCACCATCCGCCGATCCGTGGCGCCACCTCGTTTCACAAGCGGATGATTGGCATCCGCCGCTTCGCCGCCGTCGTCACATCAGGCGGCGCCGAGCTCGTGCTGCACGGCCACACCCATCTCAATACGCTATACTGGCTGAAGGGACAGACAGGCCCGGTCCCCGTCGTCGGCATCGCATCCGCCTCTCAGGGCCCCGGCGGCATGAAGCCGCGCGCCGCCTATAATCTCTTCTCGATCGATGGCTCGCCCGGCGCCTGGGAACTGAAGGGCGAACGCTTCAGCCTCAACGATCAGGGCGATGGCGTTTCGCCCGAAAGCGTCGATATTTTCAAGCTTTAGCAGCAAAAGCGGAATCAGTTTCGCCGCAGCTTGAATCGCTTTGCGAGGATTTTTCCCGCGCGGTAATCCTGCCCTTGGTATTTCCAGATCGAGGCGTACAATCGCGCCATCGACGCCGATCAGGGAGCCTCTCATGCGCATCGCCGCCAACCGTATCTGCCGCCTCACCCTCGCCTTTGGCCTTGCCGCCGGGCTTGCCGCACCGGCCTTCGCAGTCGGTGACGAGAACGACGAGACCAGCCCGCCGCCAAAGACCGAGACGACGACCAAATGCGCCGATGGCAAGGTCTGGGACAAGGACAAGAAGGAATGCGTCGACGCCAAGAAGCAGAGCTTCAACGACGACGATCTCTAAAAGTTCGCCCGCGAATTCGCCTATGCCGGCCAGTATGAGAATGCCATCAACATTCTGAACCTCGCCAAGAACCAGAGCGATCCGCGCATCCTCAACTATCTCGGCTATGCCAACCGCAAGGCCGGCCGCTTCGAACTCGGCATGTCCTACTACCGCAAGGCACTGCAGGCCGATGAGAATTATATCCTCGCCCGGTCATACATGGGCCAGGCATTGGTGGAACAAGGAGACGTTCAGGGCGCCAAGGTTCAGCTCGTCGAAATCCGCGATCGCGGCGGCGAAAACACCTGGGCCTACCGCGCGCTGCTGCAGAGCTTGAACGGTTACAGGACCTATTGAAACACGAGCGTGTGATGAGCGGCGGAAAACCTTTGGGAAATCGCCGCTTAGCCTCTCTTCTGGTTGCGAAGCACGTCAAACTTGTTTCATAAAGGTCACATTCGCGATATAAAATCGTTTACCCGCACCGGCGCTTCGCGCCGGACATGTTCATGAAATGAGACTATGCGTCAGCCCGTAACGACCATCGACATCCGACGCGACCTAGTCGGCTTGCTGCCGCGGTTGCGCCGTTTTGCGATGACGCTGACGGGTGATGTCGCGGCAGCCGATGAACTGGTGCAGAGCGTCTGTCAGCGCGCCGTCGCCAAGAGCCAGCAGTGGAACGGCGAAGGACGGCTGGAAAGCTGGGTCTATACGCTCGCGCGGCATCTCTGGAATGACGAAGGCCGCAAGCGCCGCCCCCGCCCTGCCGCGCCGAAAGGCAACGTCACCGACATCCGCGAGGCCGCCCGCGAGCGCACCACCGTTACCGATACCGATCTCGTCCACCGGATGCTTGCCGAAATGCCCGAGAACCTCGCCAGCATCTTCCTGCTGACTGTGGTCGAAGGTCACAGTTACGAGCAGACGGCCGAGATCATGGGCATTCCGGCAATCGGCGTTTCGGCGCAGCTTGCCGCCGCGAGACTGCATTTCGCCAGCCTCGCCGACGACTTTCACCACAGGTACTGACCTTTGCCGGATTTCAAGAAACTGCCGCTCGATGCACAGCTGACCGCCCTTCTCGACGGCGAAACGACGCCGGAGCAGAAGCATGAGTTGGAAGAGCGCATCGCCAGCGACGAAGGCGCCCGCAGGCTCTACGACAAGCTGAGGCACGGCGCCGATTTTGGCCGCCGCAGGCTTGAGGATGTGCTGAAGGAGCCCGTTCCTCTGGCGCTGGTGCGTTCGATCAAGAGCGTGCAGCCGCCAAAGGCGCCTGTCGCGCCGCGGGCCACGCGCCCGTCGCTGAAGCTGTCGCCTTCCGGGCCGAAGGCGCTTGCCGCCGCACTCATTCTCTTCGCTGCCGGCTGCGGCATCGGCTATCTCGTCGGCATCGGCCCGGGCGATCCGACGCCGGGCGACGATCAGCACGTCACCGACGACAGCCCGCGCACTAAGGATTGGCTGAACGATGTGGCTGGCTATCAGCGGATGATCATCCGTCAGCCCCGTCATCTTGTGGAAGTGCCCGCCTCTCAGGCGGAAGAAATCTCAAGCTGGCTGACCTCGACCGTCGGCGTCGCCTTCCGCGTGCCTGACCTGACCGGCGAAGGCTGGACGTTCCAGGGTGCCCGTGTCGTGCTTGGCGATGGCCGCCCGGCCGGGCAGCTGGTCTATTCAAGCGCCGACGGCGACCTGATCTCGATCTATTTCCGCAAGGATAGCCAGCCTGCCGATACCGAGGACTTCAAGGAAACCATCAAGGACGAAGTCGGTCTGGTGACCTGGCACAATGCCGGTACGTCCTACGCCCTCGTCGGCCCCTCCGCCGAAGCATCGCTCAGCCAGATCGCCATGGAAGTCGCGGCAGAGATCTAAGCTCCCCAGCAAAACGGAATCAAAAAGGTGCAGCGGATCGCTCCGCTGCACCTTTTCATTGTCGATATCTCAGTTCTTGCCGGCCTTGACGTCGAGCACGCGGTTGGCGGCCGAGACGATCGCTTCCAGCGAGGCGCCGACGATATTGGTGCTGATGCCGGCGCCGAACAGCTTTCCACCCGGATAGGCGGTCTCGACATAGGAGATCGCCGAGGCGTTCGAGCCGTGCTGCAGCGAGTGCTCGGAATAATCCTGCACCGACATCTCGACGCCGAGATAGTCCGAGAGCGCGTTGATGAAGCCGTCGATCGGGCCGTTGCCGCGGCCTTCGATCTTCTTGGTCACACCGTTGTCGGTGATCTCGGCAGCAACCACTCGCACGCCCTTGCGTTCGGGGTCGGCGAATGTGTGGTGATCGACGAACTTGATGCGGCCCTTCGGCTGCGTCACGTAGCGGTCGATGAAGTGCTCGTAGATCCGCTTCGATGGCACTTCTTTGCCTTCTTCATCGGTGATCCGCTGGATTTCCTCGCGGTATTCGACCTGCAGGTTGCGCGGCAGGTTGAGCCCGTAATCCTGCTGCAGGATATAGGCGATGCCGCCCTTGCCCGACTGCGAGTTGATGCGGATGATCGCCTCGTAGGAACGGCCGACATCCTGCGGGTCGATCGGCAGATACGGCACTTCCCAGACCGGATGGTTGGCGACCTTGATCGCCTTCATGCCCTTGTTGATCGCATCCTGATGCGAGCCGGAGAAGGCGGTATAGACCAGTTCGCCGACATAGGGGTGGCGCTCCGGAATGACCATCTCGTTGGAATATTCGTAGACGGCCTTGATCCGCTCGATATCGGAGCAATCCAGTTCCGGATCGATACCCTGCGTGTACATGTTCAGCGCCAGCGTCACCACGTCGACATTACCGGTGCGCTCGCCATTGCCGAACAGCGTGCCTTCGACACGATCGGCACCCGCCATCAGGCCGAGTTCGGTCGCGGCGATGCCGGTGCCGCGGTCGTTATGCGGATGCAAGGAGATGATGATGTTTTCGCGGTTGTCGATCTGCCGGCACATCCACTCGATCTGGTCGGCATAGATGTTCGGCGTCGCCATCTCGACGGTCGATGGCAGGTTGATGATCAGCTTGTCGTCTGCGGTCGGCTTCACTTCGGCGATAACCGCGTTGCAGATTTCCAGCGCCACTTCCAGCTCGGTGCCGGTAAAGCTCTCCGGCGAATACTGGAAGCGGTAACCGCCACCGGCCCTTTCCGCCATGTCGGTGATCATCTTCGCCGCATCGACGGCGATCTGCTTGATGCCGTTGACATCCTTGGCGAACACCACGCGGCGCTGCAGCTCGGAGGTCGAATTGTAGAAATGGATGATCGGCTTGTGGGCACCCTGCAGCGATTCGAAGGTGCGGGTAATCAGTTCCGGGCGGCACTGCACCAGCACCTGCAGGGAAACGTCGTCAGGCACACCACCCTCTTCCACACACCAGCGGGCGAAGTCGAAATCGGTCTGCGAAGCCGAGGGGAAACCGATCTCGATTTCCTTGAACCCCATGTCGAGCAGCAGCTGGAACATCCGGGCCTTGCGGTCGTGGCCCATCGGGTTGACCAGCGACTGGTTGCCGTCGCGCAGATCCACGGAGCACCAGATCGGCGCCTTGGTGATTGTCTTCGACGGCCAGGTGCGGTCAGGAATGTTGATCGTCGGATAGGCGCGGTATTTCAGCCCTGCTTCGGGCATGCCGGCCTTCGGGGAGGTGCTGGTTTGGGAGGAATTGCTGTTGGCGTCCATTGTCGTCGTCTCTTCTCGCTTCACGCATAAGCCGGCGCCCGTTCGGGGATGAGCCGTCTTCGATGCGGACCTGTAGGGGTCTTGTGTGGCCTGGTCTTGAACGTTCGTGAGAGGAGCTCTTATGCCGGCAGGCTTTTCGGCCGCCGGGCGCTCCTCAACGGACCCGGCAACCGCGCGTAAGGCCGAGGAGAAGAAGCGAGGTCAGGGCATGCGCGTTGTCGCGCAGGGCGATACGCCCGCGTGCAATCGTGCCAGAAATCTTTGCGCCTGTGGTCTTCATGCTCGGGCTTATAGCCGTGCGCTAAAAAACTGGCAACCCCCCACCTATGCTTTTGCCTTTTTCACCAGATGCTGCAGCGTCAGCATCAATCCGCCCGCCAGCAATCCCCAGAAAGCACCGGAGATGCCCGCAAAGGAAACGCCTGACGCGGTAACCAGGAACGTGATCGCCGCCGCCTCGCGCGATTCGGGCGCCTGGAACGCCGCCATGGCGGAGCTCGAGAAGGCGCCGACCAGCGCAAGACCGGCGACCGCCTGGATCAGCACCGGCGGCGCCAGCGCCACCGCAGTCGTCACGGCACCGGCAAGCGGCCCGAGGATCAGGTAGCAGATGCCACAGACCAGCACTGCCCAGTAGCGGCGGGCCGGATCCGGATGCGCATCGGGACCGGCGCACATCGCCGCGGTGATCGCCGCCAGATTGACCGCATGGCCACCGAAGGGCGCAGCCAGCAGTGAAAAGACGCCGGAGATCGCAAACAGCGGCCCGGGCTTCGGCTCGTAGCCGTTGACCTTCATGACCGCGATGCCGGGAATATTCTGCGAGGCCATGGTGACGATGAACAGCGGCAGCGCGATCGAGATGAAGGCCGGCAGATTGAAGACCGGGGCGACAAACTCGACGGTCGGCAGCAGCGCCCGTCCAACGGCCGCCCCTGCTCCATCCGGAATATCGACACCGAACGCCACTACCAGCCCGAAGGCGGCAAGTGCCGCCGGTACGGCGAGCAGCCGCTTGAAGGCGCCGACCACCATCCAGGTCAGCACGATCGGCAGACCAAGCCACGGATTGAAACCGACAGCCTTAACAGGCGCAAAACAGAGCCCGATCAGCACGCCCGCCAGCATCGCATTGGCGAGCGGCGCGGGAATGGCCGCCACCGCCCGGCCCAGCGGCTTGAAAAGACCGGCAACCACGATCAGCAGCGCACAGATGATGAAGGCGCCGACGGCCGCATTGAACCCGCCCTCGACGATCCCGGTGCTGGCAAGCAGCGCCGCCCCCGGCGTCGACCAAGCCATGCTGACCGGCAGCCGCGTCGTGAAGCTCAGCACGATGGCGCAAATCCCGAGCCCCAGCGACAGTGCCATCAGGCCCGATGCCGCCTGCGCCTCGGTGGCGCCAACCGTCTGCAGCCCGTGCAGCACCACGGCAAACGAACTGGCAAAGCCGGCGAAAGCCGCGAGAACGCCCATGAACAGGCTTTGAACGGAAAAGTCTTTGAGCATTGCGGGACTCGCGTGATGGGGGGCGAATACCGCATGGAGCATGGAGCTTGGGCCGCATGCAAGTGCAAGCGGCCCTGCAAGCGTTCGTCTGCCGCTATCTGGTCGCGAATGGCGGGATCGGCTTGTCCAAGTTCTCCTTGAACCGCGCCATTAGGGCAGCCTGGGCTTCGGGATCGATGGGCTGCTCGAGCTGCTGCGAAGAGCCGTCGGCGAAGTTGACCGTCACCCTGTGATAAATTGACAGAGTGATACTGTCGTTCGGATGACCTTCGAACGATATGATCGTTTTGCCGTCCTTGTGTTCGATGCGCATCTTGTCAGCGGTCAAGCCCTCTCCAAGCTCTAGGCGGCCGCTCCCGCCCGGGCTCAGGATCGTGTCGTGGCCGTCTCCTGCCCCAAATCGTGCTGTGGCATTGGGGCCGAGATCGATCACGTCATCGCCCGTGCCGCCGGCGGCCACGCTTCCGGAATGAATGGAGATCACGTCATTGCCCGCGCCGCCATGAACATAGCTGTCAGACCAGGCGTCGATCACATCATCGCCCGCACCGCCGTCGACATGACTTTCGGACCAAGCGCTGATGCGATCGTTGCCGCTTCCGCCGCTGACGACCATGTCACTCCACGCCTTGATGTCATCATTGCCGTCGCCACCATCGACATAGCTCCCACCACCTCCTGCGTCGATCGTGTCATCACCCGCACCACAGGACACGCGGCTGTCGCTCCATGCCTTGATCGTGTCGTTGCCTGCGCCGCCGTCGATCTCGCTGCCGCTCCAGGCATCGATCTCGTCATTACCTTCGCCGCCGTAGATGACGCTGTCGGACCAGGCGCCGATCGTATCGTCACCGCCGCCGCCATCGACGAAGCTCTTTGCTCCAACACTCACCGTGTCGTCCCCCGCCCCGGCATCGACAACGCTGTTGGCCGCTGCAGAGAGCGAGTCATCCGTTGCGCCGCCGATCAGGACGCGGATCGCGGTCGCCTGCCAGCGATCCGCCGCATTGCGAAGTTCTGCCGACGTTATCTGCGTCTCGTCCGCCGATTTACCACTCGGCGCGCCTGTCGCGGCAGAGTGCACCTTGTCGAACTCCGGCGGCTGCGGAACCCTGTCCAGCGTCCGCCATAGAAACGAGAAACCTGTCGTCACCCCACTCGTATTTGTCATGGAATCTTCCCCCGAAAATTCATTTGCCGGCAACCGGCCCAAAACCTCACGTTGAAATGCGTACACGGACAATACGGCAATCTTGCCGCGCCAAGCATGCCTCAAACTTGCGCTTAGGTTGAACAATCACAGATAGAACCTGCTGCGGCAGTGAGGCGGATCATTGCTGGCAGCCCGGGGATTCCTGCCGCCAGGCACGTCCGGTCGAACCCGAAACTGGCAAATGCTTGCTATGCGAGCAAAAAAGCCTAATTTAGTTGCGGTGGAGAACCAAAAATCCAGGTGAATGAATGTCGGACGATCCCGATGACCTCAGCAGAGCAGCGGTTGGCCTTTCTTCGGCGGCAATTCTCGCATCGCTCATCAAAACATTGAACGAAAAGAATCTTCTGTCGGACGACGAGGAAAACGCCGTCTATGACGCGGCGATCGCGCTGCTTGGCGACAATGCGGGCGAAGATGAAGATGGCGTCTTCGAACTGGCGCAGGAGATCATCGAAGAGCGCTGGAAGCCGGCGCCGGGCTGACCGGCAGGCGGAAAGAAAAAACGGGGCGCGAACGCCCCGGATTGTATCAGATCTCGCTCTGCGAGGTGATGACGCGCGACACCAGGCCGTAATCCTTGGCCTCTTCGGCCGAGAGCCAGTAGTCGCGATCCGTGTCCCTGGCGATCTTGTCGACCGGCTGGCCGGTTGCCACCGAGAAGATCTTGTTCAGGCGCTCGTTCATCTTGATGATTTCGCGGGCCTGGATCTCGATGTCGGACGCCATGCCGCGCGTGCCGCCGGAGGGCTGGTGCAGCAGGAAGCGGGTGTTCGGCAGGCAGAGACGCTGTTCCTTGGGAACGGCGACATAGATCAGCGCGCCGGCAGATGCGACCCAGCCGGTACCGATCATCCAGACCTTCGGCTTGATGAACTTGATCATGTCATGGATCGAATCGCCCGACTCGACGTGGCCGCCAGGCGAGCTCACGTAGATGCGGATGTCTTCGTCGCTGGCTGCGGCAAGCGCCACGAGCTGCGAGCAAACCTTCTGGCCGAGCTCCATGGTGATCGGGCCGTAGATGAAGATCGAACGCGATTTGAAGAGGTTAGCCTCTGCGTCCTTCCCCAAAGACAGTTCCTTGGTCTTGTCCTCTTGTTCTTCGTCGTTCATTCGAACCTCTCTCGGCTTCATTCGGGTTTCCCGGACATAGTGTGACTCAATGCGTAAAACAATGCGGGAAAAAGACAAGCCACGGAACGGGTGAAGATATTCTTATGACAAACCCGAGAACTGCCAGCATTATGCTGCTATCCCCAGGCGGGAGGAAAAGATGACATCGCTTTTGCTTCATCGGGCCGTCAGAAACAACGCGCTTTGGTGCGACGCCGTCTGCGCCGCTCATGGCCAGCGCGGCGAGTTTGCCCGAACACTCTGGCTGCACCGTCAGGGCACTCCGCCCTTCTATCCCGATGCCATCACGCTCGCCGGCGCGGAAAGTGCCGCCGAACAGGAGGAGACAATCGCCGTCCTCACCCGCTCGCGGCCGGGCGGCTGGGGCATCAAGGACAGCTACTGCGCCCTCGATCTCGCGCCGCAGGGTTTTACCGTGCTGTTCGAGGCCGAATGGATCGGTCTGGACGCCGATGACGATCTCGATGACGACGGCTCTGGCCTGACATGGGAGCGCGTCGAAACCGCCGGGAAACTCGCCGCCTGGGAGAAAGCCTGGACGGGCGGAGAACCGCAGGCCACGCCCATTTTCGCCGAGCCGCTGCTGCACAGACCCGAGATCGCCTTCCTCGCCGCCTATTCCGGCGAGGAGCTGCAGGGCGGCGCCATTCTCAATCACCAGGCCGAGGTGATCGGCCATTCGAATGTCTTTGCCATCGGCGGCAAGGAGCAGCCGATCCGCACCGGGCTCGTCAGAGAAGCGCGGCGGCTTTTTCCCGGCGAACCGATCGTCGGCTATGAGAGCGGCGACGACCTGGAAAATGCCTTGGCCCTCGGCTTTACCGCGCTCGGCCGGCTGCGGATCTGGGCGCGCGACTGAGCTTACCGAAATGTAAGTTGCCAAGGCTTTGAAAAGCCGGAATCCGTTCCTACGTCATTCGTAGGCGGGCTTATCCCGCACGTAACACAGGAGAGAGCCATGTCACCGGAAGAACGCCAATTGCTGACCGGCCTTTTCGACAGGGTACGCACCGCATCCGCAACACCGCGCGATCGCGACGCCGAGGCGCTGATCGATCAGGGCGTGCGCGAACAGCCCTACACGACGTATTATCTGGCACAGGCCGTCATCGTGCAGGAAAAGGGGCTGGAAGCAGCCGCCAACCACATCAAGGAGCTCGAAGAGCGCGTCCGCCAGCTGGAAGCCGGCGAGAGCGAACACCGCCAGGCCGAGCAAGGCGGCGGCTTCCTGAGCTCGATCTTCGGCAGCGGCCAGACACAACAGGCGGCCCAGCCTTCCGGCCCCTGGGGCAATGCCCCGCGCCAGAGCTATCAGGACCGCGGCTACGACGACAATGTACGCCCGATGCAGCCGCGGCAGCAGCAGCCGTCCGGCCCCTGGAACCCGCAGCCGGACGCTCCTTCGGCAGGCGGCAGCTTCCTGCGCGGGGCGCTCGGCACGGCGGCCGGTGTTGCCGGCGGCATGCTGCTCGCCAATTCGCTGAGTGGCGTCTTCGGCAATCACATGTCGTCGCTCGGCTGGGGTTCGCCTTTCGGCTCAAGCCCGTTCGGCAACACGCCGGCACCGACGGAAGAGACCGTCATCAACAACTACTACGGCGGTGACGACAGCAAGCAGGCAGCCGACAATTCGGCCGGCAACGACGACAATAGCAATATCCAGCAGGCCGACTACGATCCGTCCGACGATGACGACAGCTTCGACGATTCACAGGATAGCGGCGACACCTCAGACGTCTGATATGGGTGGCATATGGCGCAGGGCGCCGTATGCCAGCTCGATGGTCAGCCGTGCGGCATCATCCGCCTGAGAACGCCGTCGCGCAGCAGATAGTGGTGGCCGAGTGCTGCGAGCGCGTGGCTGGCGGCCAGCACGATGATGATCCAGGCCGCATCGTTGTGCAGCATCTCGTAGGTATGGGCGAGCGGCTTGTCCTGCGCAAACAGGCTCGGCACCGAGAACAGCCCGAAAAACTCGAAAGGCTCGCCCTGCGCCCAGCGCAGCAGGAAGCCGAGGAGCATCTGCGCGATCAGCAGACAGTAGAGAAGCCAGTGCATGCCCCTGGACAACAGCGCGTTGACGCCGGCCTCGGCGGCCGCAAGCCGCTTGCCGCCAGAGCTGCGCCAGACGAGGCGGACGATGAACACGACGGTGAACAGCAGTCCGAGCGAAATATGAATGGCCTGCAGTTCCTTGCGAAGCGGCGTACCCTTCGGAAGCGAGTTCCAGACATAGGCGGCAGCAAAGAGCGCAATCACGAGGATTGCGGTCAGCCAGTGCAGGGCAATCGTCATTTTGTCGTAGCGGGACGTATCGGCGGCCGCACGCGGGGCAGCGGCGGCTTGATCAATGGCCATAATTTTATCTCTTGAATGAAGTGTGTGACAGGATGCCCTCCGCACATAGCGGGGAGGAAACTCTGCTGCAATCCAAGCCACTTAACGCGAAAAGGCGGCCGCGAAATCCGCTGCCGCCAAAAGATGATTATAAATATCGACTTAACGCCGATGCGGAACGCCGCGGCAGGCTTTGCCCAGCGATCACATTTTCGTGCACGCGCAGGTCAGCCTCTGCCGCGATAGGTCGCGACACCCTGATCAGGCAGCCAGACATGCTCGGGCGGCTTGCCCGTCTGCCAGAAGACATCGATCGGGATGCCGCCGCGCGGATACCAGTAGGCGCCGATGCGCAGCCATTTCGGATCGAGCAGCTCAACGATCCGCTTGGCGATGTAGACCGAGCAATCCTCGTGAAACGCACCGTGATTGCGGAAGGAATGCAGGAAAAGCTTGAGCGACTTCGATTCCACCAGCCAATCGTTCGGGATGTAATCGATGACGATATGGGCGAAATCCGGCTGGCCCGTCATCGGGCAAAGCGAGGTGAACTCAGGCGCCGTGAAGCGCACGACATAGTCGGCGCCCTGGCTGCCGTTCGGCACCTTTTCGAGGACGGCCGCTTCCGGGCTCGTTGGTGATTCAACCTGCGAACCGAGCTGCGAAAGCCCGCTGACATCCGTCGTCGCCATTTCCCTATTCCTTCCAAATCGATCGTCCGTCCACGGGCGCCGATCGTCGCGCACCACATGGATTGCTCATGTGGGACCGCAAATAGTCCTTTTGCGCCGATCTTCCAAGCGGACAAAAAGCGGCGGCGGCGTGTATCGGCCGGCTTGGCCTACCACTTGACGCGAACGCCGAGCGAGCCGCCCAGGGAGAAATTGTCACCGGCGCCGGACAGCGAGGATTTCGCGGCCATCTCGCCGTAGACCGAATAGCGTTCGTCGCCCCAGCTATAGGAACCGCCAAGACCAAGCCCCGCCGAAAGGTCATCGCCACGGCTGACGAAATGGCTGCCGGCCACGTTCACCGAGACACCGTCCAGAAACTCGTAATAGAGATTGGCCGCGCCATAGAGCTTGAGCCGTGTCGCGGTCCCGTCGTCGGCTTGCCAGCTCGCTTCCCGATCAACCGCCATCCCCAACCGGGCGTTCAGGCTGGCGCCGCGATCAAGCGACACCTCGGCGCCGAACTTGTCGTAGAAGCTGCCGAAATCCACGGATGAATAGGTCAGCTGCGCCTGCGGCGTAACCGACCAGGAGCCTGCGATATCAAGACGCTGGCCGGTCTCGATGCTGAGAATGTAGCCGACGGCGCCACTGCCGCTCTTCAGCGGCGAAGCGACGAGATCGGAGCTCAGGTTGCTGTCGTAGAAATTGAACTGGCTCTGGGCATCGGCATAGAAGCCCTGATCGCCGTACCACGTCAGGGTGCTGCCAAGTCCGAAGCCCGACGTATCGATATGGCCATTGCTGATGCTGGAGCCCAGGTCGCTCGACATCGTGCCGAACTGCGCCGTCAGCCCGCCGATCAGCCTGCCATTGCTGCCGTCATAAAGCGCGCCGTCCAACCCGCCCTGCACTCGCCAGATGTCGTAATCATGGCTCGTATCGACGGTGCCATCATTGGCCGTGAGGCGGCCATGCAGACCCTCGGTGCGCATCCAAACGCCTTCGATCTCATCCGCGGCTCCGCCTGCAGATCCATCGGAAACCGTCTGGAAATCGCTCGACAGCATCCGGTCGCCGATCCGCTGCTGAAGCGTGGCGGCCTGATTGAGCCCGAGCAGCATCAGCAGTGGATAGGCCTGATAGACCGGAATACCGGGTTGCAAACCGGCCGAGCGCAGATACCAGTCGCCATCGCCCGGCGTAGTGATGCCGTTCTGATAGAGCCGGTAGGCATAGGCGCCGCCGACGACGGCCTGCTGTCCGTCCAGCACATAGTCGCCGATGAGCGAGAACGTCCCCGCCGAGATGCCGCCGGCATCGACGATCTTGATGCCCTCGACCGTCTGCCCGCCTGCGCCGCCGAGATTGACGACACGGACATTGGTATTGCCCGAGGTATTGCCGGTTACCACGAGACGGTCGGTGGATGAGGTATCGTCACCGAGTACACTCTCGATTTCGAGCACGCCGCCGCTGCCGGCATAGTCGCCTGAAATCGTCAGCGTGCCTATCGAATTACCGGGCGCGACGGTGCCGGCATTGACCGTATTGCCGACCTGTCCGATGCCGTGCAGCCGCCCGCCGGAGAATATGTCGAGCGTGCCACCGAGAATGCCGTTGACCGACAATGTTCCGGCCTCGACCGAGGTGGTGCCGGCAAACGCGCCATTGTTGCCCGTCAGGAAAGTCGTGCCGCTGCCGATCTGGCGGATCGTACCGCTGCCGGTGACGAGATTGGCGAAGGTGAAACTGTCCGAACGGTCAAAGGCGAGTGTGCCGTTGTTGGTGATATCACCGGTGACACTGCCGCTGGTGCCGCCATTGCCGATCGCCAATGTGCCCGCCTGGATATCCCAGTCGGTCACCGCGCTCCCCGTGCCGGTCAGGAACCAGGTGCCGGTGCCGGTCTTCTGAAAGATATCGAAATTCTGGTACTGCGGGCCAATCGCCGAAACATCGAAACTGTCGCTGCCCGTACCGCCGAGGCGTAGCGTATCGGTGGCAACCCCAGCCCCTGCCACGACATTACCCTCGATCACCGATCCTGCCTGCAATTCAAGCGTCATGGTACCCGTGGTCGCCGCAACGGTGCGCGTGATCGCGTCGCTCTGTCCTGCACCGGCCCGGATGGTTCCGCTATTGGTGATGTCGATATCGCTAGCCCCGGTGTTCGACAGGATAGCCACTCCCCCGGCGCCACCTTCGATCGTTCCGCTGTTTGTGACCGCGCCGCTGCCAGCGCGGACAATCACACCGACACCGCCCAGGCCACCGGTAAGGCCGCCGTTGCCGCCCCGGATCGTCCCATTGTTGACAAGCGTGCCAGCGGCGCCGATGCCGCCGAAATCGACGGCCGCTCCACCCGCACCGGAGGCGCTGGAACCACCGGCAATCGTGCCGTTATTGACCAAGCTCGAACTGGCAAAAATGCGAGTTCCCACACCGCCGGAACCACCGGCGCCGCCGCCTGCGCCACCGGTGATCGTCCCATTGTTGGTAAATGCGGTACGTGTCGTCCACACCGCCACCTGCCCCGCAGTCGTATCCGCCGCACCGGCATTGCCACCGGTCAGCGTTCCCGAGAACGTGACGCCGATACCACCAGATCCGCTTTCCTGAATCGTCAGATTGGCGCGTGTACCGACGGTCGAGGCATCATAGAGCCCGGTCAGCGTGAAGCCCTGTGTATCGATCGAAATCGGACTGGTCGGCTCCGGCAGGATGCCGGCCGATATCGAGAAGCTGTTGGCCATGACGATCGTCGAACTGGGATCGCCGCTGGCATTTGCCGACGTGATCGCGTTGCGAAGCTCCGTCTCGTTGGTCACCAAATAGTCGGCCGCGCACGCAGGAGTGGACAATATGCAGGACAGAACGATGGCTGAAAAGCTGACACTTGAAAGCAAGATTGCGGATATCGGTTGGCGCGCAGGGTCAACGCCGCGTGAAATGGCACGCTTGTAAGGTCCGGTCATGGAAATCCTAGATATTGCTAAAACAGAATAATAAGTTTGCAATTCAAAATGCCGCGCCAAGACTTTGACTTCGGCGATCTAGGGATCGATTAGATTGGAATTATTAAGCCGATATTGCAGCGCAACAGAGATTATTACTGGACAAAATTGTAGTACTGCGCGGCGCAGCGAAGCAACTTTATGATGCATAGCAAATTGAATTTATATGCAATCCCCGGAAATACAGAGCAGGCACTGGCTCTATTGCAACCCGAAGATGCCGTCACCATCAGCAACGTTGCACCGCGCCAATGCTGCCGCGCACATGCAGATTTTCACATTACCCGCATGCACAGGAGCGCTCTGAGAGTGTCTCCGCCCGGAGACCTTAACCGGCAGACGGCCATATCGGCGCGCCGTCAGGCTTCCTTTATGACTTTGACGCGCAACCCATGGGCTTTTTCGCCTTCCGGCTCGACGTGAATGGCAATGCTGGCGCCCGGATGCACCGCGCGGATGGCATCTTCAAGGCGGTCGCAGATATCATGCGCCTGGCGCACCGACATGGCAGCCGGAACGACCATATGAAAGTCCACGAAGGTCACAGCCCCTGCCCGGCGCGTCTTCAGATCATGGACGCCGAGAGACCCCACCGCATGCGTGGCGATCGCCTGCTTGATAGCCTCCTCTTCTTCCGGTTCCGCCGCGTGGTCCATCAGGCCGCCGATCGAGTGGGAGATGACCTTGTAGCCCTGATAGAGAATGTTGACGGCGACTAGGATGGCGAGCACCGGGTCGAAGATCGGATAGCCGGTGGCGAGCGCCAGAAGCAGGCCGACGAGCACGCCGACCGAAGTCACCACATCCGACATGATATGCTGGCCATCCGCCGTCAGCGCCGCCGAGCGATGCTGCGTTCCAACCCGGATCAGCAGCCTTGCCCAGACGAAATTGATGACACCGGCCGCGAAGTTGATCGCAAGACCGAGCACCGGCGCTTCCAGCATCTTGGGATCGCTGAGAAACCCGACGGCTTCCTTGACGATCAGGATGGCGGCGACGACGATCAGCACGCCCTCGGTGACCGCTGAGAGATATTCGGCCTTGTGGTGGCCGAACGGATGGTCGTGGTCGGCCGGCTTCTGCGCATAGCGGATCACGAAGAAGGCGATGAAGGCCGCCACGACATTGACGAAGGATTCCAGGCCGTCGGAGAGCAGCGCCACCGACCCCGTCACCCACCAGGCGGCGAGCTTCAGCCCCATCACGCCGAGCGACATCGGGATGCCCCAGAATGCCAGCCGCCGGACTGTCATATTGCCTTGTTCCGTCATCTCGTATCCCTCTGCGGATGCGAATGAATTGCAGCATTTGGCCCATTCAAACGCAAAACCGCCCACGCGAAAATCGCGCAGGCGGCTAATGCGGCTCATATGGTCGAAGACGGACGATTTGTCAAAGGGCAAGCTCATAAATCCACGTTGACGGATATTACATAACGCGTTATATAACTCGGCATGCATAATGGAGCACAGCATGGTCGAAGACATCGTGCGGACATCGGGCCTGTTGACTCTCGGAAGCAGAATGCGCCGCATCGGCGAGCGCCTGCAGGCCGACACGCAACAGTTCATCGACGAGGCGGGCCTCGGCATCCAGGCTGGACAATATCCGTTCCTGGCGGCGATCGACGGCGCTGGACCGCTGACGATCGGCGAGCTTGCCCAGTCGGTCGGCATTACCCAGCCCGGCGCCACGCGCACCGTCGGCCAGCTATTGGACCTCGGACTGGTCGATATGCAGCCGGCGCCGGACGATCAGCGCCGCAGGCTTGTGTCGCTGACGGAAAAAGGCAAGCAGCTCGTCGATGTCTCGCGCGCCGAAGTCTGGCCGCGTATCGCCGCCGCCGTCGCCGACCTCTGCGGCAGCCTCGACGGCCCGCTTCTCGATCAGCTTGCAACAATCGAAGACGGCCTGGCCGCAGCATCGCTCATCCGCCGCGCGCCGCCGAAGGAGAAGAAACCATGACACATATCCTCGACCGCCCGATCTGGAACGCGTTGCAGACCGCGCATGCAGGCATCGCCGAAGGCGGCCCGCTCGCCCGACGCTACCCGCCCGGCATCGTGCCCTTCGCGGCGGCCGCCGACCACACGCCGGAGAGCCTGGAAGCGTTGGCTGCGCTCCCCCGGCCCGGTGAGACGATGGCGCTTGTGGAGCCCGGATCGGCAACCGTTCCGGATGGTTTCGACATCGTCGGCGCAGCAACGCTGATCCAGATGATCGCCACGACGCCGCATGATCCGCTTTCCGACCCCCGGATTGCGCCGCTGACTGCGGCCGACGCCGAAGAGATGTTGGCGCTGGCACAGCTGACCAAACCCGGCCCCTTCACCCTAGGAGCCCAGAAACTCGGCACTTTCTGGGGTGTCAAGAGCGGCGGCAAGCTGATCGCCATGGGCGGTCAGCGGCTGAAGCAGACCGGCTTTACGGAACTGAGCGGCCTCTGCACCCACCCGGACTTCCAGGGCAAGGGTCTCGGCAAGCTGCTCTTCCGTTATGTCGCAGGCCAAATCGCAGCATCCGGCGCAACCGCGTACCTGCATGTCAATGCGCTCAACACCGGGGCGATCGGGCTTTACAAGACACTCGGCTTCGAGCAGCGCTGGGAACTCGACCTCAAGATCGTCAGGCGCCGGGACTGACCGGCGCCTGAATACTCCCCTCAGCCTGCCGGGCAGGCTGCACCGGTATCGACCCAGGCCTTGATCAGGTCGCCGAACTCCGCCTGCGTGCCGGGCGCCGGCTCGCGCCCGTCGCCCGGGTTCCAGCCCCAGCCGACCAGGCTGTCATGCGCCATATGCTCGACGATCTTCGACAGATCGCGCCCGCCATTGCGCTTCGGATCCTTCAGCTGCTGGCAGATCTCGCCGAGCGACTTGCCGACCCAGGCCATTTCGATCGGCGCCAGATGCCAGGCCGGATTGCCGGGAATGCTCTTCAGCGTCGGCGACTGGCCGACGATCGTTGCGTTCTCGGGGCCGTGGCAGGTGTTGCACATCATGCCCGGCACGCCCATGCCGCCATCGCCGCGCGTCACCGGCGGCTGGTGCGGATGCATGGCCATCGTCTGCAGCGGCCTGTCGCCCGCCGGATGGCAGTTCAGACATCGCGGATGCTCGATCACCTTGCCCGCCTCTTCGAAGAGCGCCACCGACCGCGCCTTCTGATCGGCGATCGATGCGAAGGAGGCGACCGGCTTTAGGGTCGTCTTGTCTGATGCAGGCGCCGTCTCGGCAAATGCCATGAACGATACGGGCAAGGCCGCAAGGAGCGAGAGACCGCCTGCCATGCAGGCGAGTACCAATTTACTTGTTATCTCCGCCCCCCTCAGCTCGTCGCCACGGCAACGATCGGCAGGCTGCGCACCGGCGCATCAGTGAGCCGCCGCCAGGCATTGGCCGTCGCGGGTCCGACCGGCGGCACGCCCGGCTCTCCCACCCCGGTGGGCGGCTCGCCGGATTTGATGACGGCGACCTCCACATCCGGCATCTCGTTGATGCGGATCGAGCGGTAATCGTGGAAGTTCGACTGCATGATCGCCCCGCCCTCGCCGAGCGTCACCGCATCGAACAGCACCGCACCAAGCCCGTAGCCGATGCCGCCCTCCATCTGGGCCTTGACGACATTCGGATTGATCGCGACACCGCAATCGACGGCGCACCAGACCTTGTGGACCCTGGGCGCCCCGTCGGCACCGGCAGAGACCTCCACCACCTGGCCGACATAGGTGTTGAAGCTCTTGACCACGGCAACGCCACGCTGCCGTCCCTCGGGGATCTTGCCGCCCCAATCGGCCATCTCCGCCGCCTTCTTGAGAACCCCGGCATAGCGTGGGTCCTCCGTCAGCTGCTCGAGTCTTCCCTGCACCGGATCCTTGCCTGCCATCTGGAACAGCTCGTCGAGGAAGGTCTCGACCGCGAAACCGGTATGCGTATGGCCGACCGAACGCCACCAGAGCGGCGGGATCGCCAGCTTCACATTATGTGAGATGACCCTGAGGTTCGGCACATCGTAAGGCAGGTCGGAGGCGCCCTCGACCGAGGTGCTGTCGAGATCGGCCTTGCCCATGATCGACTGCCCGACGATCGCCTGGTCCCAGGCGACGATCCGGCCATCGGCATTGATCGCGCCACGCATCTTGTGGAGATACATCGGCCGGTAATAGCCGCCGCGAATATCGTCCTCGCGCGTCCACATATGCTTGACCGGCCGCGACTGGTCGGTCGCGGCGAAGACCGACGCCGCCTCTTGCATATAGGGCGAACCGAACTGCGCCTTGCGCCCGAAACTTCCGCCGGTGATCTGCGTGTTCAGCCGCACCTTAGCCGGATCGATGCCGGTGATCTTGGCCGCCGTCGCCTTGTCCATGCCGGGGAACTGCGCCCCGTTATAAACATCGAGGCTGCCGTCCGCCGCCTTGATGAACACCGCGTCGAGCGGCTCCATCGGCGCATGCGCCAGGAACGGGAAGATGATCTGCGCCTCCAGCGTCTTCAGCGAGGTATCGGTGAAGGCCTTCTCGACATCGCCCTTTTCGGATGCGGTGATGCCCTTCTCCGTCAACGCCTTCGCATAGTCGGCCGAAAGCTGCCCGCTCGAACGCGTCTCCGCTTGCGAAAGGTCCCAGTCCACATTCAGCACCGACCGGCCCTTCAACGCCGCAAACGTGTTGTCGGCATAGACGGCAACGCCCTGCGGCAGCTGCTTGACATCGACGACGCCCTTGACCTTGCGCGTCTCGCTATCGTCGAAGGATTTCACCGCCGCGCCGAAATGGTTCGGATGCGCGACGACGGCGACCAGCAGATCGTCAGGAATGATGTCCAGGGTATAGATCGCCTGGCCATTGGTCTTCGATACCGTATCGAGCTTCGGCAATTCCTGGCCGATCAGCGTGAATTTGGAGGGATCCTTGAGCTTCACGTCGGCCGGCGGCTTGATACCGGCGGCCTTGGTGGCCAGCGCACCGAAACCACTGTCTTTGCCGGAAGCCGCATGCTTGACCCTGCCCTTCTCGACGGTGATCTCACCGGCCGGCACCTTCCACTCGTCGGCCGCCGCGGCAACCAGCATGGCCCGCGCCGTTGCCCCAGCCTGGCGGAACTGTTCGTAGGAATTGGCGATCGAGGACGATCCGCCGGTGCCCTGCAGGCCGAAGGCAAGGTTCGCATAGACCTTGTCATCGGCAGGCGAATGCACCGCGCGCATCTGCCCCCAATCCGCATCGAGCTCTTCGGCGACCAGCGTCGCAAGGCCGGTGAACGGCCCCTGCCCGAATTCGATATGCTTGGAAAGGATCGTCACCGTATCGTCGGTGCCGATCCTGACGAATGTGTTCAGCGTCACCAGCGCGTCCGCGCCGCCCGCCTGCACACCCTTTTCGGCGGCAAAGGCCGAGGTCTTCGGCAGCAGCGCAAAGCCGATCACCAAGCCGCCTGTTGCGGCCAGGAAGCCGCGGCGTGTCGTTGCAATCTCCTGAATGGTCATCGCTCAGCCCTCCATCGACGCGGCGGCATTGTGAATGGCCGCGCGGATCCGGTGGTAGGTGGCGCATCGACAGATATTCCCGGCCATCGCCCCGTCGATATCTTCGTCGGACGGCTTGGGAATGTTCTGCAGCAATACGACGGCTGACATGATCTGGCCGGATTGACAGTACCCGCATTGCGGCACGTCGATCTTGACCCAGGCAGCCTTCACCGCATCGGCTTCCTTGCCTTCGACACCTTCGATCGTGAAAATCTCGGAGCCGTCGACCGTCGAGATCGGGGTGATGCAGGAGCGGCGGGTGAAGCCGTCCATATGCACGGTGCAGGCGCCGCATTGGGCGACACCGCAGCCATATTTGGTGCCGGTCAGCTTCTCGAAATCGCGGATGACCCACAGAAGCGGCGTATCCGGATCGCCGTCGAACGTCTTCGTCTGTCCATTGAGCGTGAAAGTAACCATGGTCGAGCCTCGGGGAATTTGGCTGGACCCATTGCGGCCCCAGCGAGCATCGCAGCTTTGTTCACGACGAATAAGCTAGGGCGACGATCAACCTCGGCCATGGCAAGAACTGATAAAAGCGCGGCGTTCCAAACGCCTGAGATCAGGCGCCCTCTACGGACGCCTCACCATCATCGGCACCAAAGGCGACAGTCTGCGGCCAGCGCAGCAGCGCCTCGGCACCCGAGGGCGTCAGGGCATAGACGCCCTTCCCCTGCTTTTCGAACCAGCCATAGACATTGCCGAGCAGGATCTTTCCGGCATCCGGCGCTTGCGCCTTCATGTCCCGCGGCCTGACCAGCCCCTGCTGCAGGGCAGCGGCGCAGATCAGCGCCTGTTGTCGGTAGGCGGTCATCTGCGGCACGCGCGTGCTGCCGCCGAGAACGGGATCGCCGCGGCGGCGCTGATGCTCCCTGACCAGCCGCGACCGGCGCTTCGGATTGGTCCGCGGCATCGGCGAGATGGACGAGACGATGACGCTGACCTCTCCGATATCGGAAACGCCGAGCATGCCGATCCCCAGTCTGCGGCAGAGATCGCGATAGCGCTTGTCCGCCTCGCGCCCGCGCCCCTTGGCCGAAACCCGCGCCGCGATCCAGACTTCGTCGCTCATCGCCGCCCGATCGACCGCCTGCAGGATAAGTTCGAGGTTGAAGCTGAGCTTCAGCTCGCAGATCACGACCACGCTTGGATCGCCTTCGCTGAGGCCCACGAGATCGCATCCGCCGATCTCGCCTTTGACGGCATAACCCGCCGCCTCCAGAAAGGCTTTGACCGGCAGATAGAGCGAAGTTTCCATCGGGAAGCGTTATGCCGGATTGAGATCGGCGATCTCGCCATGGCGAATGAGCAGCCGCGGCGACGACATATCGCCGGTCTCGTCATCGACCATCACCGCATAGGCGGCTACGCCGATAAACCGCGCGGCCATCGAGGTCGCAATCTTTTCTGCACTCATGGCATTCGATGCTTGCCGCATCTCGCCCGGCACCAGGTTGCCCCGGTTCTTGCGGTACGGGAGGACGATAAACTTCTCAGCATTGGCCACGACGATATCCTTATTTATCGTTCCTGAAATGTTCTGATTTGGAATGGGAAGTCAACCAGTTACTTCCTCTCCTGGGCGAAAGGCCCCGGGAGGGTTGTGAAGCCAGAGCGAAATACGCAGCAGCCACGGCAGTGGCGTCCACAGACCGGTCGCAATCCCGGCTTCGCGCAAGCCGGCAGCGGTCCACGTATTGCAGCCGACAAGCGCGTTGAAACGGCCCTGCGCCTCGAAGAAGGCGTCGCCCTGACCGTAGGAGAAACCAAGCGGCACAGGCTTTTCATCGCCATCGGTGAAACTCGACGCGATGTAGTCCGACAGCCGCGCGAAACCTGCAGCGGACACGTCGATCGGCGTCACATCGGGATGATCAAGCGGAATATCTCCCGCCAGTTGCACATGCATGACGGCGCTATCCAGCGTCAGGCTCTTGAACACCGGCATCGGCTTCAGGTCGGCCCAGGTCGGCGTTTCGGTATAGAAAGCGCGCCCTCCCCAGCCGAAGATGATGTAGCGCACATCGGGACTTCCGAGATCGAGACCGGCATCGGCGAGAAAGCTGAAGCGCTTGAGAATATCGCGCGTGGCAGGGATCGCGAAATCTGTGTGAATGGGATTGCTGAGAACGAGAATGCGGTCGGTCGCACCCGTCGTTTCGGCTGGCGGCGCACGCCAGGGCCTTGGAATCACCGTTCCGGCAACGACGGCCATGGCGGCCAGCACGATAATGATCGCCAGTCCCTTGAGCAGCTTCAGGAGCATGCGATCATCCGCAGGAGAAATGGAGAATGATCGGCCACCGGATGGCGGCGGCCGATCGGTATCCTTGGCTCAGGCAGCCTTGGTCTTCGCCTTCCGCGCCAGATGCGCCACGACATTCTCGATCATCCGCATCCCGGCATCGCCGCCGAGCGTCATGATCGATTCCGGGTGGAACTGCACCGCAGCGATCGGCTCCTTCGTATGCTCGATGCCCATGATCGTGCCGTCCTCGCTTTCCGCCGTGATCATGAACTCACGCGGCAGGGTCGAGGGATCGGCGAAGATCGAGTGGTAGCGGCCGACGGTGACTTCCTTGCCGAGGCCGGAGAAGACCAGGCCGGGCTCCAGCACGCGGATGCGCGACGGCTTGCCGTGCATCGGCAGCGCCAGATGGCGAAGCTCGCCGCCATAGGCCTCGGCCAGCGCCTGCAGACCCAGGCAGACGCCGAAGATGGGCAGGTTGCGGGCGCGCGCCTTCTTGATCGTCGCCTTGCAATCGAAATCCTTCGGATTGCCCGGTCCCGGCGACAGCACGACCAGGTCCGGATCCAGCCGGTCGAAGATTTCGTCCGGCACCGGCGTGCGCACTGTCGAGACCGTGGCGCCTGTCTGGCGGAAATAGTTCGCCAGCGTGTGAACGAAGCTGTCTTCGTGGTCGATCAACAGGATATTGACGCCCTTGCCGACGGCAGCGACGTCGCGGCTGACCTTGCCGGAATTGCCGGCCTTGGCATCGCGGATAGCGGAAAGCATGGCGGAGGCCTTCAGTTCGGTTTCGGCTTCTTCTTCCTCGGGGATGGAATCGTTGAGCAAGGTCGCCCCTGCCCTGACTTCGGCGATCCCGTCCTTGATGCGCACGGTGCGCAGCGTCAGCCCCGTGTTCATGTCGCCATTGAAGCCGACCATGCCGATCGCACCGCCGTACCAGGCGCGCGGGCTCTTCTCGTGGCTTTCGATGAAGCGCATCGCCCAGAGCTTCGGCGCCCCTGTCACCGTGACCGCCCAGGCGTGGCTGAGGAAGCCGTCGAAGGCATCCATGTCATCCCGCAGGCGGCCCTCGATGTGATCGACCGTGTGGATCAGGCGCGAATACATCTCGATCTGGCGGCGGCCGATGACCTTGACCGAGCCCGGCTCGCAGACGCGGCTCTTGTCGTTGCGGTCGACATCCGAGCACATCGTCAGTTCGGATTCGTCCTTCTTGGAGTTCAGCAGCTTCAGGATCTGCTCGCTGTCGGCGATCGGGTCCTCGCCGCGCTTGATGGTACCCGAGATCGGGCAGGTCTCGATGCGGCGGCCGGAAACGCGCACGAACATCTCGGGCGACGCGCCGACCAGATATTCCTGGTTTCCGAGATTGATGAAGAAGGAATAGGGCGAAGGATTGATCGCCTTCAACCGCTTGGAAATATCGGATGGCTTGCTCTCGCAGCGCTCCATGAATTTCTGGCCGGGAACGACCTCGAACAGATCGCCGCGGCGGAAGCTTTCCTTCGCCTTGGTGACCAGCTCGGCATATTCGCCGGGGCGATGATCGCTCTTTGGCGGAATGGCATCGGTGCGCACGAAAGGCTCCGGCGCGATATCGCCCGCCTTGCCCTCGGTCGTCAGGCTGCCCTTGGCGAAATCGTAGCGATCGACCCAGGCCTTGGCCGAGTAGTTGTCGACGACGAGGATCTCGTCCGGCAGATAGAGAACCATGTCGCGCTGGTCGTCGGCACGCTTCAGCTTCAGGTCGATCGCATCGAACTGGAAGGCCAGATCGTAGCCAAAGGCGCCGTAAAGCCCGAGGCTGGCATCGGCCTGCGAATAGAAGAGATCGGTGACGGCGCGCAGCACCGTAAACACCGTCGGCATCTTCGAGCGCTCTTCCTCGGTAAACACCCGGTCGGGCAGCTTCACCTTGAGATCGAGCCGGCGGGCGGTGGCAGCACCAAGCTCCAGCTCGCGCACGGCCTTCAGGCGCTCGGTCACGAAGCCGAGCAGCACTTCGCCGCGCTCGTTATAGGCTTCGATCCAGACATCGCGACCGAAGGAGGAAATGCCGAGCGGCGGATCGACGACGGCCGTATCCCAGCGCGTGTAGCGGCCCGGATATTCGTAGTTCGACGAGAACACCGCGCCGCGGCGCTCATCGAGCTTGTCGACATAGGACACCACGGCATCCGCATAGGGAATGGGCCGCCGCTGCCGGGTGACGGTGATGCCGCCCTTGGTCTCGTAGATTTCCGCACCATCATCCCGAAGGATCGTAACCATAGTTCCACTCCGTTATCGGTGCCCGGACGCAAGGCGGCCAGAAAACAAAAAAGCCGCCTCGAAAGTTTCGGGCGGCTCACTCGTCGTCTGAAGACACGATTGGTCGAGGCCGCCTCAGCGAGCCCACCACCAAACTGCAATGTTCTTAGACGTGTTCATGGGCGAAATTGTTAGCGTGAGATGAGGGAGAGCGCAAGAGGCGAATGCGCAATGAAGAAGGGCGGCTCGAGGCCGCCCTTTTCACGAAATACCGATCAGAATTTTGCTTTTGCCGTCAGCATGAAGGTGCGTCCGCGACCGGTTTCGACGGCGCTTCCCGCGATCGTGCTGGAGGCCGGCGTGTAGGCCTTGTCGAACACGTTGGTGACGCTGGCAGTAACCTCGAAGCCCTGCTCGAACTTGTAGTTGGCGAACAGATCGACGAGGCCGTAGCCTGGCTTGTAGGCGCTATCGCCCGGTGCAACGTTTATCTCACCGACATTCGAGCGGCTTGCGAGGTAAAGCCTCGTGCCGACCGTCAGGCGCTGATCTTCGAGGAAGCGTGCACCAAGCGTCGCGGTGAAGATGTCGTCAGGCAGATAGGACTGAACGCCAAAACCGTTGATCTGCGATGGCAGGTCGGTGTCCGTGTGGGTGTAGGACAGATCGCCGAAGACGAAACCGGCATCGTAGCCAGCTTGGATTTCGATCCCCTGAACCGTCGACGTGCCGGGGTTATTGGCGAAATAGACCCCGCCCATCGGGCTGAACGCTGCGGTGATGTAGTTGTCGACGCGGTCGTAGAAATAGTTGGCCTTGAAGCGGAAGCTGTCGCCGGAGTCGAACAGGCCGTCGACCTTGATGTTCGCGCCGATTTCCCAGCCCTTGGACACTTCAGGCTCCAGGAACGGGTTCGGGAAGAAGGACATGAAACCACCGGGATGGTTGCCGCCGACAAAGGTTTCGCTGATCGTCGGAGACCGCATCGTTTCGGCATAGGTCACATACGGCTGCAGCCAATCGGTCGCATTGACGGCCAGCGTCACGCTGGGATTGAGCCGCCCGTCGGAGCTGTCGACGGAGTAAGGACCGGCAGGCAGACCGACCGGATTGCCGGCAGTCACCGCGCCGGATCCGCTGAGGTCGAAATGGTCGTAGCGCAGGCCGAGCGTCAAATCGGCGATTCCATAGGTGAAGGTGGTGCTGTTGAAGACACCGAGCGTGCCATTCTTGCCGTCGCCGTTCACTCCACCCTGCGGCTGCGCCGTGCTGTTCATGACGTCATAGTCGTCGTGGAAATATTCGACACCATAGTTCGATGAGACCGAGACATCGCCGAGATCGAATTTCGAGGTGTTCGAGACGTCGAAACCGATACCGGTATCGGTGATCTCGCGTCCGGCCGCGGTTCCTCCGCCAGTCGCGTTTGTATCATACGTCATCTTCAAACGGTTGTAATAGAAACCGGTCTTGAAATCGATGAGATCGTTGTCGCCGGGCTTGTATTCGTAGGTCGCGCTGAAGGTCTTGTTCTTCAGATTCTGGTAGTAGGAGTTGGCAAAGAAGTCGTTGTCATAGGTCAATCCGCCGATGCGGATGGTGTTTTCGGCGTTCGGCGTGATTTCCGCCTTGAGCAGGCCCGAGATCAGGTCCTCTTCGGTAAACGGCACCTCGACGCCATCGCCGTTGTCGAAATTCTTGGGATCGCTTTTGCTGATGCCGCCGACAACGGCAAACACATCATTGAACCGGTAGGCACCGACTGCGGATTCCGACCAGCCCATGCCGTTATCGCCGGTGGTCGCCGAAACGATGCCGCCATAGCTCTTGTCGCCCTGGATAAGATCGTCGACATTGTAGGTCTGGAAATTGACGGAACCGGCAAGCGCACCGCCGCCAACACCGTTGACTGCCCCGCGCGTGATATCGATGCCTGCAAGGAATGCCGGGTCGACATAGGTGAGGCCCTGCGCCTCATGGCCGGTGAAGCGGAAGTTCTGCCGAACGCCGTCGATCATCATGTTGACACGGCCAGAACCTTCAAAGCCGCGGATGTTGACGGCAACGCCAGGATTCTGCGGATTGTTGGCAGTCGACGTGCCTGGAACGCCACGCAACAGATCGTCCGTTTCCTGCCCCGATTGCAGGTCGATCTGGTCCGCTGTGACCGTGCTGGAAGGACCGGCCTTGTCGTAGGGGTCATTCGCTGCCTTGCGATCGCCCTTGACGATGATGGGAGAAAGGAACGTTTCTCCGTCCTTCGTCTGCTTATCATCCGACTGCTGCCCGGCCGGGGTCGCGCTCTGCGCAAGGCTGATCGACGAATGAGAAATTAGAGCAAGCGCCGTGCAAGCAAGCAGCAGCGAACGCGAATTGCGGACAACCATAAAACCAACCCTCTATATGATGAAGTACCGGGCTGGCTGGTCGGTTCGCGGGCGCGATCGAGGGGCTGGCTAGGCGTTTTCAGATTGAGGCGGCCCCAAAAACCGCCTTCTTTTTGCCGCAATAAAAAACATGACTATTTGTGTCAATATATCATCGGCGATTATCTTGATAATAACCATCATGTTTTGACGATCCACGCAAACGTTGCGAAATTGCAACGAAAACAGCCCGTTTGCGTTGTCCCTCCTGCCGCTAACAGCAACGTGGGATGGACATGTGAAAATCGCTTCCGCAATTGCCGCCATGAGCCTCACCGTCTTCATGCTCTCGGGCGCCACCCTGCCCCGTAACGGGCCGGTACCTGAACAGAAGCCTGAAGCAGCCGAACCGGCAGCGCCGCAAGACCAGGCTCCGCCGGTGCAGACAGCACCCGTTCCCCAGCCCAAACCCGAAGAGGCAAAGCCCGAACAGCCGAAATTCGATGACGGCAAGCAGGCGCCTGCCGCATCAGGCAAACCGGAAGAGCCCCCCCCGGAAACGGCCAAACCCGATGCGTCGCAACCTGCCGATCAGAAACCGGAGGATGCCAGGCCCGAAACACCGAAAGCCGAGACGCTGGAAGATCAGCACCTGACGATCGAGCCGGAGAGCGATGGCGACCATGCCGATTGCGTCAAGGAGCTGCAGAGCCTCGGCGTCGTCTTCAAGGAGATCCCCCGGATCGATGACGGCAACGGCTGCGGCATCGACAAGCCGATCGTCCTGTCGGAAGCGCTCCCCGGCATCAAGGTGAAACCCGAAGCGACGCTGCGCTGCCCGACGGCGCGGGCGCTCGCTCACTGGATGAAGGAAAGCGTCATCCCGGCCGCCGCCGTCGCCGCCAAGGATCAGGGCAAGATCACCACCATCAACCAGGCTTCCGCCTATATCTGCCGACTGCGCAACAGCGCCGAAACCGGCAAGATCTCCGAACACGCCCGCGGCAACGCCATCGATGTCGCAAGCTTCAGCTTCGAGAAGGGCGAGGACATCGCGGTCAAGCCGCGCCGCGAGGATTCAACACTGACCGGCGCCTTCCAGCGCACCGTCAGCGCCTCC
The DNA here is from genome assembly GCF_056394605.1 of Rhizobium sp. 10N427. Taxonomy (NCBI): domain Bacteria; kingdom Pseudomonadati; phylum Pseudomonadota; class Alphaproteobacteria; order Hyphomicrobiales; family Rhizobiaceae; genus Rhizobium; species Rhizobium sp. 10N427. The sequence goes on from NZ_JBFTID010000002.1 coordinate 583,082, forward strand.
GGCTGCCTCTATTTCTCAACCGTGCTCGATCCGGAAAGCGACGCGGCGCACGAGACGCATTTCCATCTCGATGTTCTCGAGCGCAAGGGCGGATACCGGTATTGTCACTAGCGAAACCCCAGTAGATCAATGACTTGCGATTCCAGCTTGAATCGAAATATCGGCGCATTAAACTTCCATCATAGGAATGCACAAAAGAGCTCCGATGACGCTACTCAGCTTTCAAGTCGATCAATCCACGATATCCCGCCTCGACCGCCTCGCCGAGCGCCGAAAACTGTCGCCGGAAGAAGTCGCTACTCTCGCTATCGAAGAATTCGTCGAGCGCGAGGAATGGCAGATCTCCGAGATAGAAGCAGCCGTCAGAGAAGCAGACAAAGGTGACTTCGCAAGCGCCGACGAGGTCGACGCCGTCCTTTCCAAATATACGGCGCCGCCCACCGGACGATGAAGCGCGATCTGCTATGGACTCGCCGGGCGCTCGCCCGCCTCGACCAGATTGGCACCTACATCGCGAAGCATGATCCGGTCGCCGCGGGCCGGGTCGTCCGCCGGCTGTCCTCAATAGCTGAAACACTTCAAACCCGCCCTCTCCTCGGTCGCGAAGGGCGCGTTTCTGGAACCAGAGAGATGGCGCTGAGCGACATTCCCTACATCATCGCGTACCGGGTGACGGAAACGAACTTGGAAATCCTGACCATCCTGCACACTTCCCAGCGCTGGCCCGACAAGCTCTAGCCTCAGAACACCCCCTCGATATACCCCTGCTCGTTCAGGAATATCCGCTCCGCCGATGGCGACCTCGGCAGACCCGGCATGGTCATGATCTCACCGGTGATGACGACGACGAAGCCGGCGCCGGCGGAGAGCCGGACTTCACGAACCGGCACGATATGCCCTTCCGGCGCGCCGCGCAGGTTTGGATCGGTGGAGAAGGAATATTGCGTCTTCGCCATGCAGACCGGAAGCTTGCCGTAGCCCTGCTCTTCCCAGGCGATGAGCTGATCACGCACCGCCTTGTCGGCGGTCACTTCGCCGGCGTGGTAGATCTTCGAGGCGACGATCTCGATCTTTTCCAGCAGTGGCAGGTCGTCGCCATAGAGCGGCTGGAACTTTGCCTGACCGGAATCGGCAAGTTCGACGACTGTGTGGGCAAGCTCCTCGATCCCGGCGGAACCCTCGGCCCAGTGGCGGCAGAGGATGGCTTCGCCGCCGAGACGCGCAACATATTCCTTCACAGCCGCGATCTCAGCATCGGTATCCGAAACGAAATGGTTGATGGCGACGACGACAGGCACGCCGAACTTGCGGACGTTCGAGACATGCCGTCCGAGATTGGCGCAGCCCTTGACGAGGGCGGCGACATTCTCTGCGCCGAGGTCTTCCTTCTTCACGCCGCCATTCATCTTCAGTGCCCGGACGGTAGCGACGATAACCGCAGCATCAGGCTTCAGCCCGGCCTTGCGGCATTTGATATCAAAGAACTTCTCAGCACCAAGATCGGCGCCGAAGCCTGCTTCAGTGACGACATAGTCGCCAAGCTTCAGCGCCGTTTTCGTCGCCGTCACCGAGTTGCAGCCGTGGGCGATGTTGGCGAAGGGGCCGCCATGAACGAAGGCCGGATTGTTTTCCAGCGTCTGCACCAGGTTCGGCTGCATTGCGTCCTTCAACAGGACGGCCATCGCGCCATCCGCCTTCAGGTCGCGGGCATAGACGGGCGTTTTGTCGCGCCGGTAGGCGACGATGATGTTGCCAAGGCGCTTTTCCAGGTCCTTCAGATCGGAAGCCAGGCAGAGGATCGCCATGACTTCGGAGGCAACGGTGATGTCGAAGCCGCCCTCGCGCGGAAAGCCGTTGGCAACACCGCCGAGCGAACTCACCATTGAGCGCAGCGCCCGGTCGTTCATATCCATCACCCGCCGCCAGGTGATGCGACGAATGTCGATATCGAGCTCGTTGCCCCAGTAGATATGATTGTCGATCATCGCCGCCAGCAGATTATGCGCCGAGGTGATCGCGTGGAAATCGCCGGTGAAGTGCAGATTGATGTCTTCCATCGGCACGACTTGCGCATAACCGCCACCGGCCGCCCCGCCCTTGACGCCGAAGCAGGGACCGAGCGAGGCCTCGCGGATGCAGACAATTGCCTTCTTGCCGATGCGGTTCAGCCCGTCGCCGAGGCCGACCGTCGTCGTCGTCTTCCCCTCGCCCGCCGGGGTCGGGTTGATCGCTGTGACGAGGATCAGTTTGCCGTCCTTCTTTTCCGCCTGCGCAGCAATGAAACTGGCGCTGATCTTCGCCTTGTCGTGGCCATAGGGCACCAGATCCTGCTCCGGAATGCCAAGCTTGGCGCCGATCTCGAAGATCGGCTTCTTCTTGGCCGCGCGGGCGATTTCGATGTCGGATTTGATGGCCACGGCGTAGTCCTCGGAGTTTGTGTTATTGTCCGACCATGCTGCCATCGCCGCGTCGGAAACAAGACCCCGCATGCCGCTTTTCACGCCGTTCCACGACAAACCGCGCCATCGGCCGGGATGAAATCCACCGTCAAGGCTTGCTGCAACTTGCATGGATGGGCTATGCCCCCTCTATCGTTTCAGCGTGCGGGGGCACCTAAAGATGAAATCACTTGAGCTGCTCGTCGAGCGCATCATCCTGTCGAGCCGCTGGCTGCTCGTCGTGTTCTATCTCGGTCTCGTGGCGGCCCTTGCCGTCTATGCGATCTCCTTCGGCTACAAATTCCTGAAGGTCGCAAGCGCCGTCTTCACACTTGGCGAAGACGAGATGATCCTCGCCATGCTCGGTCTCATCGATGCAGCCCTGGTCGCCAGCCTGATCGTCATGGTGATGATCTCGGGCTACGAGAATTTCGTCAGCCGCTTCGACGAGGCGGACGGCGAAAAGGAGCACGAAGTGTCCTTCCTCGGCAAGCTCGATTCCGGCAGCCTGAAGATCAAGGTCGCTTCGTCGGTCGTGGCAATCTCGTCGATCCACCTGTTGCAGGTATTTCTCAATGTCGATCAGTATGAAGACGGCAAGATCATGTGGCTGACGCTGATCCACATCGCATTCGTCGTCTCCGCGCTCATGCTCGGCTTCCTGGAAAAGCTGATGAGCTCGACCAAGAAGAACGATCTCAAGGACAAGGACTAACCGCCGGGAGCAGCCGGTGCCGGTTGTGATTCCGCGGGCGTTCCAGTCGCCGGCTGCGGTTCCCCGTGGCGGTGGCAGCGGGCGCCGGCCGGATCGTCCGCCTGGCAGAGCCGGATGCCCGGGCTCTCGTTCGAGGCAAGCATGTCGGTGATCAGCCCCAGCTTCAAAGCCTCCGATGTCGGCAGAAGCCGCAGCGTCTGCGGCGTCGCACTCATCATCAGTGCGATGATATCCTGGCTGACGCCCATTTCTTTCAGATAGGTGGAAAGTGCAGCTGCGGCCTTCTTCCCGAGCTTGGTCGATTTCGTCTCGCCCTCGCTCCTGCGGCCAATCTCGGTGCGGGAAACCTCGTGTTTCCGCCCGTTCAGCATCCGGTATTCGATGCGGTAGGACACCCGGATTTTATCATAGATCGTGGTGATCTGATGGACGCCGATATAGGCCCATTGCGACGCAACCCGCGACGTCCCACCGGCAAGTGCGATCGGACAGGCAGAAAGACAGTAGGCGCCGCCTGAATAAGTGAGGCCGGCAGCCGTGCCGTCCTTGGCGATCGCCGCCTTGCATCGCATGTCGGCGATCGGACAATCCTTGAGCCGCGTGCCGCCGACTGCCGTTTCCAGACCATTCTTGCGGATCATCCGGCCCATCGCATAGGCGGCATCCACCTCCCCGCCTTCCGACCGGAAGACGACTGGCAGCTTGCGCCCGTTCAGCTGCTTCAGAATTTTCTTCAGCCGCAGCGGTGTGTCGCGCGTGATCCGGCCTTCTGCCGATACCCACTCGGCGCAATCCGCCAGGCAATCGGCGCTGCGGACGAGGATGAAACTCATGGAAGGCGGCTGGTTCCGCTTGGGTTTGGCAGCCCACGCATCGGAACCGGAGACAGGAGGCAATTGGAGGCAGAAAATCAGCGAAAGAATGACGAAATATTTGACGGCAAGAATGGTGGCGCAGCGCACGAGCGGTCGTCCCGTTTGGATCGCCTGACGCTAGCAATAGCGACCCGAAGCAGCAAGCGCCACAGCCGCACGCTATGCTAAAGTGAAACCGTATTCATCGCTTCAGAGGCAGCCTTTTAGGAATTTAAGTCTACCGTCGACCAACTTCTGAGGTGATTCTTCTCCTCTCGGCGCGGGAGAAATCCACAGCTTCGTAGTAATGGAAGAAGTAAAATAGCCGCGATCACTACCTGCATAATACATTATGCAACCAATGGGTGCGTATGTGTGATTAATTTTTAACACTATAAATTAATCAGCATGGCCGATGCGAATTGTGGCTAGCATCCCGTGGAGTTTTACGTATGTGTTAGCGGTAACATTCGAGTGATCGGGGCGCATAATGTCATACATGACTACCTCTGAACGGCAATCGCTGCTGACAGGAGAGCTGGCTGCTGCCCGCACGCGTGTATTGTTCGTTCACGCACTGCACAGGGTTGCCGGCGCGTTCGGCCTGTCGCAGACGACGCTCCTGCACACACCGTCCGCCGAAGACCTGCTGTTGAAGTCGCTGATCATCGAAAGCTCGCTGCCCGCCTCCTATATCCGCGAATTCGACCGGGCGCATATGCTGCGCAGCTGTCCCTTCACGGCAAAGCTTCGTGAATCAGCCGTTCCGCAGCACTGGAATCTGGCGGAAACTCTGCAAGGGCTCAACTTCCCGGCCGAGCTACGTAATTTGATGATGCATTACGCCATGCCGACGGGCATCACCTTCCCGATAAACGCACTCGATGGAAACCGGCTGGTCTTCTGGTTCGGCGGCGAGCGTGCTCCCTTCGCCCAGAACGAGGTCAACGAGCTGGCGATGATCATGCTGCATGCGCTCGACGCCTATAATACCGTGCGCCGCAACGAGGACAGCGCCTACAATGCGCTGTCGGCCCGCGAGCTTGAGGTCGTGCGCTGGACGGCGCAGGGCAAGACCTCGGTCGAGATCGGCCAGATCCTGGCGCTCTCCGACCATACCGTGAACGCCTACATGACCAATGCGATCAAAAAACTCGATTGCGTGAACAGAACGCAGTTGGTAGCTAAGGCCATACGCTTGAAGCTGATCAGCTGAGAAATCAGAAGAGAATCAGTGCGCAAACCTCATGGGAGGGAACGTGCCTCTTCGATTTGAACAGCCCGCCAACGGCAAAGAAAAGCAGACGCGCGACCATATCGGCATCTCTGATCTCGAGATCGTCCAGATGGTTGCAGCCTACCGAAATTTCGGATTCTGGCGCATCGAAGTGGAATCGGGACATTTCTTCGCCAGTGAAGATGTCTTCGCGATTTTCCGCATGACCTTCACCTCTGGCCCCGCCAATCTGGTCGAGCTCCTCTCGCGCATTCATCCCGAAGACCGGGTTCTGATCACCGAAACCTTCGAGCAGGCGAGCCTGCACAAGACGGGCTTCCACTTTTCCTATCGCGTCGATAACGGGCTTGGCGGCTACAAGACGGTCCGTTCCGTCGGGAAATTCCGCAACAACGAGATCGTCGGCATCACTTACGAATTCGTCGAGCAGCTCCGCGTCGTCGGATTCGAGGATAACGGCGCCTGAGCCGGCCGCATCAGCGGCCGAGCACCGCGCGCATCTCGACGATATTCGAGCGCACCCTCAGCATATAGAAGCCCATCGTCGCAAGGTGGCTCGGCATGATCCAGCCGTCTTCGCGTCCATTGGAAATGATCGCCGGCTGGATACGCAGCGCCGCTTGGAACTGCTTGGTGGTGCCGCTGAACAGCGCCCCGAGATTGCGCTCGGCCACCACCTGCGAAAAGTCGGATCGGGCTGCCGTCAGGATCGCGTAATAGCCATACAGCTGGCCATAAGCGAACCAGAAGCGGTCGTCAGCCCGGGTGTCGAACCAGCCGAAATTGTGGTTCTCCGAGCGCTCCGCCAGAATGTCGGACGTGCCGCCGAGATCGTTGGCGATGCGATCGATGAACTGCAGCAGGTTGTCGGCGCGGCCGTCGAACACGGCATTGCAATTCGCAAGATCGGTGTTGAACTTCCGCAGGCTCTCGATCGCCGAGCGGTAGTAGCTCGGCGTCGGCGTCTTCGGGCCGAACGGGTTCATGCCGAAATACCAGCTGTACTCGTCATATTGAAGATTGCCGCGGGCGCTCTGCAGGTCGCCGTTGATCCCTGAAGTACCGCGAACGCGCCCCAGCGTATCGACAAGTTCGGCGGACGTGCGGCGAACCGCCTGGTTGATGCCGCGCTGGAAGGACGCCTTGTTGTCGAGGAACGGCGTGTGATCCCAGTCGACGCCGAAGAAGCCCATGCGATAGAGCAGCATGGAGGAGATCCAGGCATTCTGGTTGACGTTGGAATCGATCAGATCGGCGGTGACATCGACGATCGCAGAACGCTGGCAGGTCTTGGCAGGCGCCGGCGACGACGCCGAAGCCGTGCCGGTATCAGCAACCGGAATTTCCTGGCCGGCGGCGACCTTGCGCTCCGAGAAGCGGTACTGATCGACGAAGTTCGGATTGAAGCCCGACCAGACCTGCGTTTGCCAGAAGAAATAGCCGTAGAGCACCGCAAACAGCGCGACGACGGCGATGACAGGTAAACGGATCATCCAGCTGCGCCGCTGATACCAGCCATGTGCGGCCATGAAGGGCCAGAGGATGCCGGCAGCCAGAACGCCGAACCAGCGGCCGATGGCGCTTCCGATAGACCTGAAGAAACCGGTAATCCGGTCGAGCATTGCCATCTCCCCTTGCGCAGAATTTCCTCATCCACATAAGTGCTTGCCGAAGCGAGCACAACAAGAGCACGAGATTTTTGCCGCGCGCACCAAAGCGCCACCCTGTGGGCGGCGGCTCCGGCGGCTCGGATTTCTATGAGCAAATCCTCATGGTACAATGCCGCGCTTGGCGTCGTCCGCCGTGGGCCCGCCTGCCGGGAGGTTGTGTGATGAGCGAAGTCGACGTGCTGTTCGCCACCCTGAGGCATGCGGCCGGCCAGCAGACGGCCGGCTGCATCGAGAATGCGGTCAGGAACGGCTCGGATCGCGATCTCAACCGCATCAACGCGCTCGCCTTCGCCAAGGCGCATGATCTCGACGAAGAGAAGACGATCGCGGGCTTTCTGCATGCGGCCCGGATCGGCGCCTTCGAAATGACCTGGAATGTGCTCTGCCCCGGCTGCGGCGGCGTCCTCGACAGCGGCACCACGCTGAAGGCTGTTGATCGCGAGAGCTATCATTGCGCGCTCTGCGCCGCCGGTTACGAGCCGACCCTCGACGAGATGGTCGAGGTCACCTTCACCGTCAGTCCACGCGTGCGCAGAATCGCCGCCCACGAGCCCGACCGGCTGCCGGCACTCGAATATTACCGCCAGGTGTTCTTCAGCACCGGCGTCGACCTTCCCGATGATCTCGAAGAGCGGTTCGGCCGCATCCTCCTGGAAATGATTGAGCTGGACCCCGGTGAAAAGGCCTTTGTCTCGGTGCAGCTGCCACCGCAATTCATCATCATCTTCGATGCCGTGACGCATTCGGCGCAGTTCATCGACGTCCAGGGCGAGCCGACAGGCGAGCGCCAGAACCTGTCGATGGTCATCAGCCGCAGCCATACGCCGAACGAGACCGAGACCCTGCGCCCCGGTCTGCTGCGGCTGACGCTCGAAAACCACACCGACCGCCGCGTGCTACCGAATGTCTGCATCGCCGGCGACGACCTGCACGAGATCCTCGGCCGCAGGCGGCCATTCCTGACCGCCAAGCGTCTGCTGACCAACCAGAGTTTCAGGGATATCTACCGGACCGATACGCTCGACGTCGACCAGCGCCTGAGGATCACCAGCCTGACATTCCTGTTCACCGACCTCAGAGGCTCGACGGCACTTTACGAGCGTGTCGGCGATCTCGCCGCCTTCGATCTGGTGCGCGCTCATTTCCGGGTGCTGCACGAAATCGTTGCCACCGAGGCAGGCGCGGTCGTCAAGACCATCGGCGATGCAGTCATGGCGACCTTCCCGAGCCCTGACCGCGCCGTCACGGCAGCCCTGCGAATGCGCGAAGCGATGCTCCGCCTGAATACCGAACGCGGTAGCGAAGATCTGCTGCTCAAGATCGGCATCCACGAAGGCCCCTGCCTCGCCGTCAGCCTCAACGACCGGCAGGATTACTTCGGCCAGACCGTCAACATCGCCTCTCGCGTCCAGAACCTTGCCGATCCTCACGTGATCCTGACGACTGAAGCGATTGTCGGAAACGAACGGGTCTGCGAAATCCTGCGCGACAGCGGCATCACCTCAGTCTCCCGCATGGAGGAGCTGCACGGCATTTCCAGAGAGGTGAAGATTTTCGCGCTGCCGTGACCGCTATTCCAGGATCGGAACATGCGGCGCGGCGGTCCGCGGCAAGATGCCGGTCACCCGCGGATCGTCGGCGACCTCGATCAATAGGGCATAGGGCGAAAAGCCCGAGCGCCGGTAAAACGAGAGCGCATTCGGATGGTCGAAATGGCAGGTATGGAGCCACAGCCTTTCGATCGGATGCGCCCAGGCGATGGAAAGCGCATGGTTCATCAGATAGCGCCCGGCGCCGGTGCCGATCGTCTCCTTGGTGACGCCGAAAAACACCAGTTCGCAGGCGCCCGGCTCCCGGAAATCGAGTTCGATCATCCCGGCCGGCTTGCCGCCCGATGACAGCACGTGGATCTCCACCCTGGGATCGCGGAGGATATCCGCCAGTTCGCCGTCGCTGATCACCAGCCGTGAAACCCACATCCATTCCTCGCCGATCGCCCGGAAAAGCTGCCGGTAGGTATCGAGATCGGGGACGGTCATGCGCGCGAGGGAAAGGTCTGAGCGTTCGGCGGCGGCGACAGATTCCGGCTTCTTCCGCATTTCAAGGCAGGTGACGGCGTTGGCAAGCTTGCCCTTTGGGACAAGAGAATAGCCTTCCGGCAGGACCGGATTGGAGTTGCCTATCGTTTCAATCGTTTCCATCGTTTGGCCCTACCATGCGTGTCGCGGAATTCCCCGGTCGAGGCATAGCGGCTTGGCCGGTTCTTGCAAAGACCGGAGGTCCGGCGCTGATGCCAGCTAGGAGCGCCCGAACCTCAATCTCAGACGCGGCAGCCGCTTGGTCAGGTCGATCAGCGGCCTGTCGTGCTCCATGCTGATAACAGGCACAAACGCGGAAAACTTCTTCTCGAAGGCGATGCTTGCGGCGCTCTTGCGCTGCTCGATATCCTGCGGCACCAGCATGCCCCGCTCGAAAAGCGAGATCGGTGCGGCGATGTTCGGAAAGATCGTCTGGCTGATCTTCGCCTTGGCACCCGGCCGGTCGGTATCGACCTGGGCACGGTAGAGCACCAGCCGCTCTTCGGTATCGACCATCAGCTTCCGGGTCAGCACGTTGCAGAGCGCGATCTGGCTATTCAGCGCATCGACGAAACTCTGGAACATGGTGATGAAGCGCTCGCGCCGCTGGCTCTCGTCGCGCATCACCTGCTCTTCGCTGGAAATCCGGTCAGCCTCGCCTTTCAGAGCACGGCGCTCTTCCTCGAGCCGCTCCCACTCCGTTCTGCCGCCATAGACGCCGATGCGCCCCTGCGTCGTCAGCGCCTTGGCGTTCAGCTCCTTCATCCGCATCCGCGCGATATCGATCGCATCGACGAGGCGGCGGCGGTGCTCGATAATATCGACGACACCGCCTTCGGCCGTCTTGTGGCATTCGCCGGCAAAGCCGCGGTGCTGGGTTACAAGGCCTGCAAGCGCATCACTCTTGGCGAAAAGATCAAGCAGCCGCTCGACAACAGGTGCCTCGCTGACGCGCTGGCTGTGCAATCTCCACATCCGCTGGCGCGAGAACCACCCGGTGATCCGTTCGCGGCGCGTCAGTCCGCGAAAACTGTCGAGATCGGCAGAGACGTCTTCAGACAACCGGTCGAGTTCACCGGCGAGCTCGCCGAGCGCGGCATCAAGCGCCTCGCGCTTCTGGCCTGCGGCCTGGAAACGCTGGTTCTCGTCCAGAAACGTCTCGTCGCTGGACTGCGCCTCGTTGCGCGCGAAGCTGCCGATGAAGGCGGCGCAATCGCCAGCTTCGGCGCGCAGCTCTTCCGCCAGCGCGCTTGCCGTTTCCATGAGAATTTCGAATGATGGAGCCTTGCGCACCCGCTTCTCCTGGGAATCGTTGGCCTCAAGCTAACCGGTCGGAGACGGGATGAAAATCCACCTTTTCAGACGGCCTCGGCCACGAAGGGGCCGTTCATTTCGTCGTCCCAGTGCCTGCGGCAGAGCGAAACATATTTCTCGTTGCCGCCGACATCGATCTGCGCGCCCTCGTGCAGCACCTTCCCCTCGCCGTCGAGCCGCACCACCATTGTCGCCTTGCGGCCGCAGTGGCAGATGGTGCGCACTTCGCGCATCTCGTCAGAAATGGCGAGCAGCTCCTCGGAGGCCGGAAACAGCTTGCCCTGGAAGTCGGTGCGCAGACCATAGACCATGATCGGGATACCGAGGCGGTCGACGATGCGGGCGAGCTGCCAGACATGCTCGCGCGTCATGAAATGCGCCTCGTCGACGAAGACGCAGGCGATCGGCTCTCCCTCACCGGCAAGCCGTGCCACCAGTGCTAGCAGATCGGTCTCCGCCTCGAAGGGAATGGCCTTGGCTTCCAGGCCGATCCGCGAGCCGATGATGCCCTTGCCGGTGCGCTCGTCGAAGGCGGCGATCAGCATCACCGTGCGCATGCCGCGCTCCTGGTAATTGTAGGAGGCCTGCAGCAGCATCGTCGTCTTGCCGGCGTTCATCGTCGAGTAATTGAAGTAGAGTTTCGCCATGTTTTTCTCCGTTCCTCGCTTTTGACGGCTCGAATCGCCGATGAGAAGAGCGCAGAGCTGATAACCACAGGAAATCCACGCGCGAATCCCGCCGGAATCCTTGCTTTTCAGGCCATCACGGAAAATTGCGCGACGTCGCAATCGAGTATGCCAAACCGCCGCAAACGCACTGTGGTCGCTTGTAAATGTCAGCTATTGATGGTTGGCTTGGGGACGATAAGACTGGGAGTCTATAAATGAGAACGACAAGCGCATCCAAACTGCTTACCGCAACTGCCGTTGCAGCTCTTTCCATTGCCACGGCCGCATTCGCAGCAGATCCTGAAAGCTGCACCGCCGTGCGTTTTTCCGACGTCGGCTGGACTGACATCACCGCAACCACCGCAACCGCAACCGTCGTGCTGAAGGGCCTCGGCTATGAGCCGAAAACCACGGTTCTGTCGGTGCCGGTCACCTATCAGTCGCTGAAGAACAAGGACATCGACATCTTCCTCGGCAACTGGATGCCGACCCAGGAGAAGGACGTCCGTCCGTTCCTCGACGACAAGTCGGTTGAATCCTACGGTCCGAACCTCGTCGGCGCGAAATACACGCTCGCGACCAACGCCAAAGGCGCCGAACGCGGCATCAAGGACTTCAAGGACATCGCTGCCCACAAGGATGACCTGGACGGAAAGATCTATGGCATCGAGCCCGGTAACGACGGCAATCGCCTGGTCATCGACATGATCGACAAGAACACCTTCGGCATGAAGGGCCTTGAGGTCGTCGAATCCTCCGAACAGGGCATGCTGGCGCAGGTCGCCCGCGCCGAGAAGGCCGGCAAGCCGGTCGTCTTCCTCGGCTGGGAACCGCACCCGATGAACACCAACTTCAAGCTGACTTACCTGACCGGCGGCGACGACGTCTTCGGTCCTGATTTCGGCGGCGCCAAGGTGTTCACCAACGTTCGTGCCGGCTATTTCGGCGAATGCCCGAACACCGGTACCCTGATCAAGAACATGACCTTCTCGCTCGAGATGGAAAACCAGATCATGGGCAAGATCATGAATGACGGCGAAGAGCCGGAAAAGGCTGCTGCGGAATGGCTGAAGGCCAACCCGTCGGCGCTCGATCCCTGGCTCGCAGGCGTCAAGACGCGTGATGGCAGTGCCGATGGCCTGCCCGCCGTCAAGAAGAGCCTTGGCCTCTGACGATGACGTGCGCGGGGCGGCTTTGCCGTCCCGCCTCCATTTCATCCCGAATTCTTGATCTTTTTTGGATAGGCACGCCCCTTGGACTGGATCACTGACGCTAAAATTCCGATCGGCTCTTGGGCCAAGTTGTTCGTTGACTGGCTGACGACCAATGCCGACTGGTTCTTCAACCAGCTGGCCTTCATCCTGTCGCATGTCATCGACGGCATGCTCTTCGTGCTGCAGGCGCCGCATCCATTGATCGTCATCGCCGCCATCACCGGCATTGCCTACTGGATACGCCGGTCGGTCGTCGTCGCGGTCTTTACCTGTCTTGGGCTGCTACTGATCACCAACCAGGGTTACTGGAAAGAGACGACAGAAACGCTGGCGCTCGTGCTCGCCTCCACTTTCGTCTCCATGCTGGTCGGCATTCCGCTCGGCATCGCCGCAGCGCGGCGCGCCTGGGTCTATTCGGTCCTGCGCCCGATCCTCGATCTGATGCAGACGATCCCGACCTTCGTCTATCTGATTCCTGCCCTCATCCTCTTCGGCCTCGGCATGGTGCCGGGCCTGATCGCTACGGTGATCTTCGCCATTCCCGCCCCGATCCGCCTGACGCGCCTCGGCATCATCTCCACCCCGCCGTCCCTCGTCGAAGCCGCCGAGTCCTTTGGCGCGACACCGATGCAGGTGCTGCGCAAGGTCGAACTCCCCTTCGCCACGCCACAGATCATGGCCGGTCTGACCCAGACCATCATGCTCTCGCTGTCGATGGTGGTCATCGCCGCCCTCGTCGGGGCCGACGGTCTCGGCGTCCCCGTCGTTCGCGCGCTGAACACCGTCAACGTCGCCAAGGGCTTTGAAGCCGGTCTCTGTATCGTCATCCTGGCGATCATCCTCGACCGCATGTTCCGCACTGCAGGTGAAGGAGACGGCGTATGACCTCCGTTCGTTTCGACAATGTCAGCATCATCTTCGGCGACAAGCCGGAAGCCGCCCTCTCGATGGTCGATCAGGGCAAGACCCGCGACGAGATCGGCGCGTCGACCGGCCTCGTGCTCGGTGTCGCAGATGCCTCTATCACCGTCGAGGAAGGCGAAATCCTCGTCCTCATGGGCCTCTCCGGCTCCGGCAAGTCCACCCTGCTGCGCGCCGTCAATGGGCTGGCGCCCGTCGTTCGCGGCTCGGTGACGGTCTCTACAGCCACCGGCCCCGTCGATCCCTATAAATGCAGCGCCAAGGCGCTGCGTGATCTGCGCATGCACACCGTGTCGATGGTGTTCCAGCAGTTCGCGCTGCTGCCCTGGCGCACGGTCGCCGACAATGTCGGCTTCGGTCTGGAACTCGCCGGCATGGCCGACGCCGAGCGCAAGAAGCGCGTTGATGAGCAGCTCGAACTTGTCAACCTGACAAAGTGGGCAAACCGCAAGGTCAACGAACTCTCGGGCGGCATGCAGCAGCGCGTCGGCCTCGCCCGCGCCTTCGCAACCGGTGCGCCGATCCTCCTGATGGACGAGCCGTTCTCCGCCCTCGATCCGCTGATCCGCACCCGCCTGCAGGACGAACTCCTGGAGTTCCAGCGCCGCCTGAAGAAGACCATCCTCTTCGTCAGCCACGATCTCGACGAAGCCTTCCGCATCGGCAATCGTATTGCCATCATGGAAGGCGGGCGCATCATCCAGTGCGGGACCCCGCAGGAAATCGTCAAGAACCCGGCCGACCAGTATGTTGCGGACTTCGTGCAGAACATGAACCCGATCAACATGCTGACGGCACAGGACGTCATGCAGCCGGGTCTCGGCCAGTCTGCCGTGGGCGCCACCGTCACCGCGACGGCCAAGCCCGCAACGCCTCTCGTCGATATCCTCGATGCCCTGTCCCGCCAGCCGGGCAGCATCGGCGTCGTCGACAACGGCACGATCGTCGGCACGATTTCGGCGCAGGACATCGTCAGCGGCCTCACCCGCCACCGGCGCAAAGAACAGGCTTGATCCTTTAGTCCACTTCCGCCAGAAAAGTGGACATGAAAGATCAAGCTTCCGTATTGCGGGAGACGGACGGGCAGGCCCGGACGCTCGCCCGCACCCTGCTCCGTTCGGCCCGCTATGCCGGCCTCGCCGTACTCGATCCGGCGACCGGCTTTCCCTTTGCCAGCCGCGTGCTGCTCGGCACCGATATAGACGGCACGCCCGTCGTCCTCGTCTCGGCGCTCTCCACCCATACCAAGGCACTGGAAGCCGATCCCCGCGCCTCGCTGCTAACAGGCGAGCCCGGCAAGGGCGATCCGCTCGCCTACCCGCGCCTGACGACGCAATGCATCGCCGAACCGGTGGAGCGCGGCAGCCCGCTTCACGAGCGCATCCGCGGCCGTTTCCTGAACCGGCATACCAAGGCCAAGCTCTATATAGACTTCCCGGACTTCCGGTTTTTCCGCTTGCTGCCGCAGTCCGCCAGCCTCAACGGAGGCTTCGGCCGGGCCTATCTCCTGGAGGGTTCGGACCTTGCGATTCTCTCCCCCGCCAACGATGCGGTGGCGGCGGAAGCCGATGCCATAGTGCGAGATTTAGTAGACAACCACCCAGAGGTGCTTAGGGCGCTTGAAACCCGTTTCAAGGGGACAATTGACGGGACTTTGAGGGTTTGTGGCCTGGATAGTGCTGGTTTTGACGTGATTTCGGGCGATAACTTGTCACGTTGTGAATTCGAAGAGCCTGTCACAAAACCCGGGGAAATTATTCCACACATATCTAAAATAGCATACTCGATACCCGAAATTTAGGTATATACAATCTTCATGCCCAATTGCTACTTTTCGGGCGTCCGCCAAACCCCGTCTAACGCCCTGTGCCTATACGGAAAAAATTCGCATTAGGAAGATTGGAATAATGGAAAATACTGACTTGTCAGATCACGCTAATGTGGCGGCCGCGCTTCTGTCAGCAATGGCAAACCCCAAGCGCCTGCTCATCCTCGTGAGCCTCGTGAAGGGTGAAGTTCCCGTCGGCGTCCTCGCGACGCAGGTTGGCCTTAGCCAGTCTGCCCTGTCGCAGCATCTCTCCAAGCTTCGCGCCCAGAAGCTGGTCCGGACCCGCCGGGATGCGCAGACCATTTATTACTCGAGCAATTCCGAGCCTGTGATGAAAATCCTGGCAACGCTCGAAGACATTTACGCTGTTCAGAACCGGAGCCGTTCCGCGGCCTAAAGTCAACGCTGACATCACGTCAGCCAAGAACCGGTCCGCCAATGGAATCATTCCGGAATGGACCGGACGCAGTATTTCAGCACGTCAACCCTACTTCTTGACCGGCAGATCGCTCGATTTGCCGGTCTTTTTCGTTTCGGCCGGATACCGTTCCGGCGGTATTTCCATGCGGCGGCAAAGCGCATAGCAATGAGCGGTAAACTCTGGTTTCGTGCGCTTTCGGTCTCTTGACGCCCGATTCCGCGCTGATAGTTTGACCGGACGGTAAAAATACGGGCTCAAGCCCGGGGAACGGGCCTCGCGGCCAGGAGAACAGCATGTCCAATCGCCTCAATACCCCGAACGACCTTCGCGCCTTCTGGATGCCGTTTACGGCAAACCGCCAGTTCAAGAAGGAGCCGCGCATGTTCGTCGGCGCCAAGGACATGTATTACACCACCCATGACGGCCGTCAGGTGCTTGATGGCACCGCCGGTCTCTGGTGCGTCAATGCCGGCCACTGCCGCCCGAAGATCACCGAGGCGATCCGCGAACAGGCGGGCGAACTCGACTACGCCCCGGCCTTCCAGCTCGGCCACCCCAAGGCCTTCGAACTGGCGAACCGCCTGGTCGATATCGCTCCGGAGGGTATGAACCACGTTCTCTACACCAACTCCGGCTCTGAATCGGTCGAGACCGCGCTCAAGGTGGCGCTGGCCTATCACCGGGTAAAAGGCAACGGCTCGCGCTTCCGCCTCATCGGCCGCGAGCGCGGTTATCACGGCGTCAATTTCGGCGGCATCTCGGTTGGCGGCATCGTCTCCAACCGCAAGATGTTCGGCACGCTTCTGACCGGCGTCGATCACATGCCGCACACCCACCAGCCCGGCAAGAACAACTTTACACGCGGCGAGCCTGAGCATGGCGGCGATATCGCCACCGAACTTGAGCGCATCGTCACCCTGCACGACGCCTCGACCATCGCCGCCGTCATCGTCGAGCCGGTCGCAGGTTCCACCGGCGTGCTGATCCCGCCGAAGGGCTATCTGCAGAAGCTGCGCGAGATCTGCACCAAGCACGGCATCCTGCTGATCTTCGACGAAGTCATCACCGGTTTCGGCCGCCTCGGCGCGCCGTTCGCCGCCCAATATTACGACGTCATGCCCGACATGATCACCACCGCCAAGGGCCTGACCAACGGCGTCATCCCGATGGGTGCCGTCTTCGTGACCTCGGAGATCCACGACGCCTTCATGAGCGGCCCCGAGCACATGATCGAGTTCTTCCACGGCTACACCTATTCGGGCAACCCGATCGCTTCGGCCGCTGCACTCGCCACGCTCGACACCTACAAGGAAGAAGGCCTGCTGACCCGCGCCGCGGAGCTTTCCGACTACTGGGCCGACGCGCTGCACTCGCTGAAGGATTGCCCGAATGTCATCGACATCAGGAACACCGGCCTGATCGGCGCCATCGAGCTCGACCCGATCGCCGGCGAACCGACCAAGCGCGCCTTCACGGCCTTCCTCAAGGCCTATGAGAAGGGTCTGCTGATTCGCACGACCGGCGATATCATCGCGCTGTCTCCGCCGCTGATCATCGAGAAGCACCATATCGACGAGCTGTTCGGCAAACTGCGCGAAATCCTGCAGAACAACATCTGATTGTCAGCAACTGGAAACACAGAAAGGCCCGCCGGAGCGCATCTCCGGCGGGCTTTCTCATGTCTTGATCTTAAGCTTTGATCTCAGGCCTTGTGCGCCGAAGCGACCGATAGGCAGAGCGCAAAGCGCTTCAGCAGCTTGATGTCGAAATGCCCTTCGCGGCTCAGCATCCATTTCAGGGCGTCGGCCGGCGTCCAGGGCTGCTTGTAGGGGCGGATCGAGGTGATGGCGTCATAGACGTCGCAGATCGCCGCGAGCTTTGCATAGATGCTCAGCTTCGAGCCGGGAACCATGTTCGGATATCCCCGCCCGTCGATCCGCTCATGGTGGTTGAGGCAGACGTCGAGAACGATGTCAGGCATGCCCGCCTGCCGCTTCAGGATCGCATGGCCAAGTTCCGGATGGCTGCGGATCAGCTGCATTTCCTCGTCGTCGAGCTTGCCTTCCTTGGCGAGAATCTCGTGCGGGATTTCCACCTTGCCGACATCGTGCAGCAGACCGGCAATGCCGAGGACTCGAACCGTCTCCTCGTCGAAATCCAGATAGCGGGAGAAATGGATCATCAGCGCGCTGACCGACAGCGAATGTACGAAGGTCGTCTCGTCCTTCGACTTCAATCGCGTGACGCTGAGGAAGATCGCCGGGTTTTCATCGAGCGACGTGGACAGTCCCGAAATGACGGGCGCGATATCATCGATCGCGACACCCGCCCCGCCTTGAATCTTGCTGAAGACATCTTCGAGCTGCTCGGCGGATTTCTGGATGGTTTCGCGGGCGGCCTTGGTCTGCGCCTCGACGGCACGGGGATCCTCGGACGCATAGGCAGGCACATTGGAGCGCAGGCCGTTGGTATCGACGCCCTTGGCTGTGTTGATGACCACCCCGGCGACACCGCTGCCACGCAACCGCTGGGCATCGGATTCCCGCCTGACGAGAAACCGGTGACGCCCGAGCAATGGGTCGTTCCAGGCCCCTTCGACGGCCTCGATAAACATCCCAGCCCTCACCTGGCTGGCTTCAATGCGCTTTAGCATTCAGTCGCTTAGTCCCAACGCACGATTAGACTTGCTGGGCCGAGTTTATTCTTGAGACACACTCCAGATCGGCCACCCCTCTACAACCTTCATAGCATGCAAATGTTAATCGGTTCTATTTTACGAATATTCTCACGCACAAAGATTCACAGACTATTCTTGGTATATTTTCGGCGTTATTTGCAACTCGTGGATTAAATCGTTTTGAGCACTTAGCCCAAGGTAGATGCCGGCTAACGACCTCTGAAAAACTCCCGAATTTTACGAAAATGACGCGAGGCACCGCTCGTTTCGCTCAATCCAGAACAATTTTGGTAGTGATTTTGTTATTTCCTTGCGAAATCAAATCAGAATTCCTAGAAAATCGCCATGCGCCCGCCGAAGTCAAAGATGGCCGGAAGGGCGCATTGACCGCACCGAAGCCGCCGTCTTGGCGCAACTCAAAAGAGTTGTTGTACGCACCGGTTTCGATGTCGCGGCAGTCACGCGGGCCGAAAGCCCAACCCAAGGAGAACGAAAAATGAGTCTGAAGACTTTGACTGGCGCGACGATGCTCGCATCGCTGGCTTTTGCACCGCTTGCCCATGCCGATATCACCATCGGCCTCATCGCCCCCCTCACCGGCCCGGTTGCCGCTTACGGCGATCAGGTGAAGAACGGCGCGCAGACCGCTGTCGACGAGATCAACAAGAATGGCGGCATCCTCGGCCAGAAGGTCATCCTCAAGACCGCTGACGACGCCGGCGAGCCGAAGCAGGGCGTTTCCGCCGCCAACCAGCTGGTCGGCGAAGGCATCAAGTTCGTCGTTGGCCCGGTCACCTCGGGCGTTGCCATCCCGGCATCCGACGTGCTGGCTGAAAACGGCGTGCTGATGGTTACCCCGACGGCAACCTCTCCTGATCTGACGAACCGCGGCCTGACCAACGTCCTGCGCACCTGCGGCCGTGACGACCAGCAGGCTGGCGTTGCTGCCGAATATGCCCTGAAGCATTTCAAGGACAAGCGTATCGCCATCATCAACGACAAGGGCGCTTACGGTAAGGGTCTCGCCGACAACTTCAAGGCAACCCTGAACGCCGGTGGCGTCAAGGAAGTCATCGACGACGCCGTCACGCCTGGCGACAAGGACTTCTCCGCGCTCACCACCCGCCTGAAGGCTGAAAAGGTCGACGTCGTCTATTTCGGCGGCTACCACCCGGAAGGCGGCCTGCTCGCCCGTCAGCTCGCCGACCTCTCGGTCAAGGCGACGATCATCGGCGGTGACGGCCTGTCGAACAACGAATTCTGGAACATCGGTACCGAAGCCGCTGCCGGCACGATCTTCACCAACGCTTCCGACGCCACCAAGAGCCCGGACTCCAAGGCCGCTGCTGCAGCGCTCGCCGCCAAGAAAATCCCGGCCGAAGCCTTCACGCTGAACGCCTATGCTGCCGTCGAAGTCATCAAGGCCGGCATCGAGAAGGCCAAGAGCGCCGAAGACGCGGAAGCCGTCGCAACCGCCCTCAAGGGCGGTGAGGCCATCCCGACCGCAATCGGCAAGCTCACCTACGGCGAAACCGGCGACCTCTCCTCGAAGAGCTTCGAGCTCTACAAGTGGGAAGCTGGCAAGGCCGTTCCGGTCGAATAAGCCGCTCTATAGCAAGAACCATGGATCGGGCGCCGCGAGGCGCCCTTTTCTTTTGCGCTGCGGATCATTCGACATGCACGGCAAGCGTCCGCTTCAGCGTCTTCAGCACGACGCTGGTGGTGAACTTTCGGATGTTCCGATTGAGCTCCATCATCCGGTCGGCCAGCACGTCGAAATGCTCCACCGACTGCGCCAGAATGACCAGCGTATAGTCGCCGCGGCCGGAGGTGCACCATGCCTCCTGCACTTCGGGCGTCTCGGCAATCCAGCGCATGAACGGCTGCAGAAGCTCGGGCCTGTCGCGCTCCAGCTCCACCTCGACAAGCATCGAAACCGCCGTGCCGATCTTTTTCGGATCAACGATGGAGGATCACCTTCTCGTCTCGCAGCTTCTGCAGCCGCCGCTGCGTCGACGATTGCGACAGCCCGACGCGCTCGGAAAGTGCGGCCAGCGTAATCGTCGCATCCTCCTGCATCAGCTTGATGATCTCGCGGTCGGCCTTCGTCAGCGTCATGAGAAAAATTCCCGAATAGTTGCGTTTCTTGCGGAGTAATTCCTGTCTTATCCAGAGATAACGGGAAAATCCGCGGCTTTTCATTGTCATCCTCACCGCATGAAAAACATCGAGCAACACCCTACCGCCGACGGCATCCGCGCAGCATCGAAAGCGATCGATCCCGTCTTCCTCAACAGCCCGCTGATCGAACAGCAAAGCGCCAATCTGGCGCTCGGCCTCCGGCTCCTTGCCAAGGTCGAGACGCTCAACCCGATCCGCTCGTTCAAGGGCCGCGGCACCGATTGGTGGCTGCGCAACGAACCGCCGAGTGATGCGCCGATTGTCTCGGCTTCGGCCGGAAACTTCGGTCAGGGCCTCGCCTATGCCGGCCGTTCCCAGGGCCGCCGCGTCATCATCTTTGCCGCCACCACCGCCAATCCCGGCAAGGTCGAAGCCATGAGGCGGCTCGGCGCCGAAGTCCGCCTGGAGGGAGATGATTTCGATGCCGCCAAGGCAGCGGCTCGTTTTCATGCCGAGACAAACGGCTGCCCTTTCGTGGAGGACGGCGCCCTGCGCGCAATTGCCGAGGGTGCAGGCACGATCGCCCTGGAACTCACGGAAGAACTTGGCGATGCGGCAACCGCGCTCGATGCGATCGCCGTCCCACTCGGTAATGGCGCGCTGCTGACCGGCGTCGGAACCTGGATCAGGGCGCACGCACCGAACTGCCGGGTGATCGGCGTCGTTGCCGCAAACGCCCCGGCGATGAAACGCTCCTGGGAAACCGGCCGGCTGGTTTCGACGGAGACGGCATCGACCGCAGCCGATGGCATTGCCGTTCGCGAATGCGTGCCTTATGCGCTGGACTGCATGAAAGCGACTGTCGATGATGTCTGGGAAGTCACCGAGGCCGATATCACCAACGCCCGCGACTTCTGCCGCCAGCACTATGGCCTCATTGTCGAGGAAGCCGGCGCCGCAGGCATCGCCGGCCTGATCAGCCACGGCGCCAGCCTGAAGGGCCAGACGGTGGCAACCATCCTCTGCGGCGCGAATGTACGGACCGATATCGCCTGATC
This sequence comes from Rhizobium sp. 10N427, assembly GCF_056394605.1. Taxonomy (NCBI): domain Bacteria; kingdom Pseudomonadati; phylum Pseudomonadota; class Alphaproteobacteria; order Hyphomicrobiales; family Rhizobiaceae; genus Rhizobium; species Rhizobium sp. 10N427. The sequence goes on from NZ_JBFTID010000002.1 coordinate 604,296, forward strand.
GGCACCGCGCCGTCGATCGCCTCTCCCCGTGGCGCCTGAGAACGTCTAGGCTAGGCAACCGATTCAGCCTGAGGAAGCCACCATGACCAACCGCCTCGAAACGATGATCGACCAGGGAACCGGCCGCGAACCGGCCGATATCGTCCTCAAGGGTGGACGGTTCTTCGATCTGGTAACCGGCGAAATCGTGGCCTCAGACATCGCCATCTCCGGCGACCGGATCGTCGGCACCTGCGCCGATTATCAGGGTGCCACCGAGATCGATATATCAGGGAAGATCGTCGTCCCCGGCTTCATCGACACGCATCTGCATATCGAATCCTCGCTTGTCACCCCGCATGAATTCGACCGTTGCGTCCTGCCTTACGGCGTCACCACGGTGATCTGCGATCCGCACGAGATTGCCAATGTCATCGGCGAAGACGGCATCCGCTTCTTTCTGGAGTCGGCGAACGAAACCATCATGGACATCCGTGTCCAGCTTTCCTCCTGCGTTCCGGCAACGCATCTGGAGACGGCAGGCGCCGATCTGCCGATCGAAAAGCTCCTGCCCTTCCGCGATCACCCGAAGGTCATCGGCCTCGCCGAATTCATGAATTTCCCCGGTGTCATCAACAAGGATCCGGTCTGCATCGCCAAGCTCGAGGCTTTCCAGGGCGGCCATATCGACGGCCACGCGCCGCTGCTGCGCGGCACCGCCCTCAACGGCTATCTCGCCGCCGGCATCCGCACCGAGCATGAATGCACGACCGCCGAAGAGGCGCTCGAAAAGATCCGCAAGGGCATGCATATCCTGGTGCGCGAGGGTTCTGTCTCGAAAGACCTGCACGCTCTGATGCCCATCATCACCGAGCGCCTGTCGCCCTATCTGGCGCTCTGCACCGATGACCGCAATCCGCTCGATATCGCCGAACAGGGCCATCTCGACTACATGATCCGCACCGCGATCAAGCACGGCGTCGAGCCGCTCGCCGTCTATCGCGCCGCCTCGATTTCCGCCGCCCGCGCCTTCGGGCTCAGCGACCGCGGCCTTGTGGCGCCCGGCTGGCGCGCCGATCTCGTGGTCATCGACAGCCTCGAAAACTGCAAGGCGGAGATGGTCTTCGCCGCCGGACGCCGCTTCACCGACGCGCTCTTCGCCACCCGCAAGCCGGTCGCCCCCGTCGGCCTCGACAGCGTCAAGGCCCGTCCGGTTCAGGCCATGCATTTCGGGGTGCCGGTTGCCGAGGGTGAAACGCCTGTCATCGGCGTCATGCCCGGCAAAATCATCACCGAGCACCGCCGCTACCGCCTGCCGGTCAAGGGCAACCAGACCGATCTCGATCTCGGAAACGACATCATCAAGGTCGCCGTCATCGAGCGCCACGGCAAGAACGGCAACCATGCCAACGGCTTCGTTCAGGGCTTTGGGCTGAAGAAGGGCGCGATCGCCTCGACCGTCGGCCATGACAGCCACAATATCTGCGTCGTCGGCGTCAACGAGGACGACATGGCGCTCGCCGCCAACCGCCTCGGAGAAATCAAGGGCGGCTTCGTCGTCGTCGAGGACGGCAAGGTCACCGGCGAAATCCCGCTCCCCGTCGCCGGCCTGATGAGCCTTGAGCCCTACGAGACCGTCCGCGACACGCTGCATCACTTGAGAAAGGCCGCCTATGCCCTTGGAACGACTCTGGAAGAGCCCTTCCTCCAGGTCGCCTTCCTGCCGCTCCCGGTGATCCCGCACCTGAAGATTTCGGATATGGGGATGGTGGATGTCGACCGGTTCATGCTGATCGGGTGAGCGATCTTGGCAATGCGCTGCAGCTTCACTATCTTTCGATCAGACCGGAGAGTGCCATGAGCAAACTTGAGCAGATCGAAAAATCAGTGACTGAACTGACCCAGCAGGAGTTCAGCGCTTTTGCAGAATGGTTCGAGACGCTGCAGATGGAGCGTTGGGATCGGCAATTGGAAGCCGATGCAGCGAGCGGCAAGCTCGACCAATTCGCCGATGAAGCGCTTGCTGAATTCCGCGCCAGGAAGACGAGACCGCTTTGAGGCATCACGCCACCGACTCCTTCTGGCGAGCCTATAATAAGCTCCCCGAACACGTAAGGCAGCACGCCGACGAAAGCTTCGAGCTTCTAAAATCCGATCCCAAACACCCCTCTTTGCACTTCAAGAATATCGGCCGTTTCTGGTCCGCGCGAGTCGGTGCGTCATGGCGAACCCTCGCCGTCAGAGACGGCGACGACTTCATCTGGTGGTGGATTGGCTCGCACGCGGAATACGACAAGCTGCTCAAGCCTTAGTCAACGGCGTATCACGTCAAGCGGCCGCAATACCCGCTCAGCGGCGCAAGCTTCAGCGAAGTTCCGGAAACCGCTCCCTTGAGCCCCGGCACCGCAACAGCGCCAGCCACCTTCACACCCGCAGGCAGTTCAAACGCCGCCGCCTCGCGCGTCAGGTTGAAAACAAAAAGCAGCTTCTCACCAGCCTTCGTCCGCGTAAATGCCAGCAGGTCCTGGTTGGTGCCGAGGAAGTCCATGTCGCCGTCAATGAGCGCCGGATGCTGTTTGCGGAATGCCAGCGTTTCCCGGTAATGCAAAAGCACAGAAGCGGCGTCCGCTTCCTGGGTGTCGACGGATAGCGCTGCCTGCTCGTAGGGCACCGGCAGCCAGCTCTTCTCCGCGCCGGTGAAACCGGCATGCGCCTTGGCCGCTTCCCAGGGCATCGGCGTGCGGCATCCGTCGCGGCCCTTGAAGGCCGGCCAGAAGCGGATGCCGTAGGGATCGCGCAGGTCCTCGAAGGCGAGCTCGGCTTCGGGCAGGCCGAGTTCCTCACCCTGATAGAGGCAAATCGAACCGCGCAGCGCCGCCAGTACCGAAATCGCCAGCTTGGCGATCACCGGCCGCTCTGCCTCGGTCTTCGCGAAGCGGCTGACATGGCGGTTGACGTCGTGGTTGGAAAAGGCCCAGCAGACCCACCCGTTTGCCACCATGCGCTGGAACGTATCGACGCATTTGCGGATATGGGCAGCGGTGAAATCGGGGCCGAGCAGGTCGAACGTGTAGCACATATGCAGCTTGTCGCCGCCGTCGACATAGGCCGCCACCGTCTTCAGCGAGCGCGCGCCATCACCGACCTCGCCGACCGTCGTCCTGTCTTCATACTGGTCGAGCAGCGCCCGGAAGCGCTTGAGGAAATCGACATTCTCCGGCTGCGTCTTGTCGTAGAGATGGTTCTGCATGCCGTAGGGATTGCTGTCGGGCGCATCGAGCCCTGCATCGCTCTCGTCGGGCTCGTGCGGAGGGTTGTCGCGCAGCAGCTTGTCGCAGAAGTAATAGTTGACCGTATCGAGCCGGAAGCCATCGACACCGCGGTCGAGCCAGAATTTCACGGTCTTCAGCACCGCGTCCTGAACCTCCTTGTTGTGAAAATTCAGATCCGGCTGCGAGGTCAGGAAGTTGTGCTGGTAATATTGGCGGCGCACGCCGTCCCATTCCCAGCCCGGCCCGCCGAAGATCGACAGCCAGTTGTTCGGCGCCGTGCCGTCGCGCTTCGGATCGGCCCAGACATACCATTCGGCCTTCGGATTATCGCGGCTCGCCCGGCTCTCGATGAACCACGGATGCTGGTCGGAGGTGTGGGAGATCACCTGGTCGATGATCACCTTGATGCCATGCGCATGCGCGGCCTTCATCATCTCGTCGAAATCGTCGAGCGTGCCGAAGATCGGATCGACGTCGCAATAATCGGAAACGTCGTAGCCCATATCGGCCATCGGCGACTTGAAGAAGGGCGACAGCCAGATCGCATCCACGCCGAGGCTGGCAATATACGGCAACCGGCGCGTGATTCCCTTCAGGTCGCCCAGACCATCGCCGTTCGTATCCTGAAAAGAGCGTGGATAGACCTGATAGATCACCGCGCCCCGCCACCAGTCCGCCGTCTTGCCTGCCATGAATGCACTCTCCGAATAGTCCGAATGCAGACAGACTAAAGCCGTGAAAACAAAAAACAACTGCGTTAACAGCCTATTCTGGGGTAGACGCGGAAAGGCAAATTCGTGCCGCATATAGGCTTGTCCACACCCATGACGACCCCTTCGCAAGGGGGGTTGCAACGCCAAACCTTTGCGATAAGGTGCGCGTTGACCTGCACGTAACAGGTCAAAACCGGGAACAAATGACTAAAAACAGGCGACAAAGCCTGGAAAGGTGGCCCAACCATGAACCATATAACGAAAAAAATTCTAGCTTCCGCAATGTTTGGCACATTGCTGGCTTTCTCGGCCCACGCGGCCACGATCAACATCCACAATGGCGGCGACCCGACATCGCTCGATCCGCAGAAACTGTCAGGCGACTGGGAAAACCGCATCGCCGGCGACATTTTCGAAGGTCTCGTCACGGAAGATGCCAAGGACAATCCGATTCCCGGCCAGGCCGAGAGCTGGAAAGTGTCCGATGACGGCAAGGTCTACACCTTCAAGCTTCGCGACGGCATCAAGTGGTCCGATGGCCAGCCGGTAACGGCCGGAGACTTCGTCTTCGCCTTCCAGCGCCTCGTCGATCCGAAGAACGCCGCCGATTATGCCTACCTGCAGTTCACCATCAAGAACGCGGAAAAAATCAACAAGGGCGAGATCGCCGATCTCAACCAGCTCGGCGTCAAGGCTGTCGATGACAAGACGCTCGAGATCACGCTCGAAAATCCGACCCCCTATTTCATCAACGCGCTGATGCACTACACCGCCTATCCGCTGCCGAAGCATGTGGTGGAAGCCAAGGGCGCCGATTGGGTGAAGATCGGCAACATCGTCACCAACGGTCCCTATAAGCCGACTGAATGGATTCCGGGTTCGCATGTCACCACCGTCAAGAACGACCAGTATTACGGCGCCAAGGACGTGAAGATCGACGGCGCCAAGTTCTTCGTCCTCGAAGACCAGGAAGCGGCGCTGAAGCGCTACCGCGCCGGCGAATTCGACATCCTCACCGACTTCCCGACCGACCAGTACGAGTGGATGAAGAAGAACCTGCCGGGCCAGGCGCATGTCGCGCCGTTCTCCGGTCTCTACTACTACGTCATCAATTCACAGAAACCGCCCTTCAGCGACAAGCGCGTCCGCCAGGCCCTGTCCATGGCGATCAACCGCGAAGTCATCGGCCCGCAGATCCTCGGCACCGGCGAACTGCCGGCCTATTCCTGGGTCCCGCCGGGCACGGCGAATTACGGCGATCCGGCTTACGTCTCCTGGAAGGACCTGCCCTACAAGGACAAGGTCGAGGAAGCCAAGAAGCTGCTCAAGGAAGCAGGCTTCGGTCCTGATCACCCGCTGACGGCCGAGCTCAAGTACAACACCAACGACAACCACAAGCGCATCGCCGTGGCGATCGCCTCGATGTGGAAGCCGTTGGGTGTCAATGTCGAGCTCGTCAATGCCGAAACCAAGGTGCATTACGACCAGCTGCAGCGCGGCGAAGTGCAGATCGGCCGTGCCGGCTGGCTCGCCGACTACAACGACCCCGACAACTTCCTGAACCTGCTCGTGACAGGCGTCCAGATGAACTACGGCCGCTGGTCGAACCCGGAATATGACAAGCTGATCAAGGACGGCAACGCCCAGACCGATCTGACCAAGCGTGCCGAAATGTTCAAGAAGGCCGAGCAGATCGCGCTGGATGATTCCGCCGCGCTGCCGATCTACTACTACGTCTCCAAGAACGTCGTTTCGCCCAAGATCGAGGGCTTCGTCGACAACGTCCAGGACATCCACCGCACCCGCTGGCTGTCGATGAAAGAGTAAAGGAAAACGGCCCTTTCCGCGCCTTGCGGAAAGGGCCGGTCCACGATCATGATCAAATATGCACTCCGTCGATTGCTGTCGACGATCCCGGTTCTGTGGATCGCCGTCACAGCCTGCTTTTTCGTTTTGCGCCTTGCCCCCGGCGGCCCCTTCGATGGCGAAAGGCCATTGCCGCCGGTGATCCTGAAGAACCTGGCTGTCCACTACAATCTGGATAAGCCGCTCATCCAGCAGTACCTCATCTATGTGGGTGATCTGCTGAGAGGCGATCTCGGCCCGTCATTTGCCAGCGAAGACTTCACCGTCGCGCAGCAGATCATGATCGGCCTGCCCTATACCTTCACGATCGGCACGGCCGCTTTCCTGCTCGCCATCATCGTCGGCGTCTTCGTCGGCTGTCTTGGGGCGCTCTATCAGAACAAGACGCCGGATTACATTCTGGGCGCTCTGATCCTGGTAGGCGTCGTGCTGCCGAACTTCCTGATCGCGCCGATCCTGCAGCTGGTCTTCGGCATCCATCTCGCCTGGCTTCCGGTCGGCGGCTGGGGTGACGGCTCGCTGAAATACCTGGTGCTGCCCGTCGTGGTGCTGGCGCTGCCGCATGCCGGCCGCATCTCGCGCATCACTCGCGGCTCGATGATCGAGGTGATGGGCCAGAACTATATCCGCACCGCCAAGGCCAAGGGCATCGGTCCGCGCCTGACGGTCATGCGTCATGCGCTGAAGCCCGCCATGATGCCCGTCGTCTCCTATCTCGGCCCGGCGGCCAGTTATCTTCTCACCGGCTCGCTGGTCGTCGAAAGCGTCTTCGGACTGCCCGGCATCGGCCGCTATTTCATCAATGCAGCGCTGAACCGCGACTACGGCATGGTTCTCGGAACGGTCATCTTCTACATGGTGCTGATCGTCTTTTTGAACCTTCTCGTCGATATCGCCTACGCGTGGCTCGATCCGAAAGTGAGAAACCGATGATCCTCAATCCTGCCAAACGCGAGTTGCTGGCAGCCGAACTGCTGGAGGCCGAAGGCCTGGCGCCGGAAGGCCGCTCGCTCACCAAGGACGCGCTCCGTCGCCTGTCGCGCAACAAGGCCGCGGTAGTCTCGATCGTCGTCCTCGTGCTCCTGGTTCTCGTCGCCTTCATCGGCCCGTGGTTCATCCCCTATAATTACGAGGATCCGGACTGGGCCGCCTTCCGCATCCCGCCCTCCTTCGAAACCGGCCACTATTTCGGCACCGACCCGAACGGCCGCGATCTGCTGGCCCGCGTGCTTTACGGCACCCGCATCTCGCTGGCCGTCGCCTTCACCGCAACGCTGGTCTCTGTCGTCATCGGCGTGCTCTACGGCGCCATCTCAGGCTATATCGGCGGACGGCTGGATTCGATCATGATGCGCTTCGTCGACATCATGTACGCCTTCCCCTACATCCTCTTCGTCATCCTCTTGATGGTGATCTTCGGCCGCAACGTCTACCTGCTCTTTGCAGCGATCGGCGCGCTCGAATGGCTGACCATGGCCCGTATCGTTCGCGGCCAGACGCTGTCGATCAAGCACCGCGAGTTCATCGAAGCCGCACGCGCTTCGGGCCAGCGGCCCCTCAAGATCATCATCAAACACATCATCCCGAACCTGATCGGCCCTGTCGTGATCTTCGCGGCACTGACCGTGCCCGAGATCATCGCCACGGAGAGTTTCCTCTCCTATCTCGGCTTCGGCGTGCAGGAACCGCTCACCTCGCTCGGCACACTGATCGCCGAGGGCACCGATGCCATGGAAAGCATGCCTTGGCTGCTGATCTTCCCGGCCGGTTTCCTTGTCGCCCTGCTGCTCAGCCTGCTGTTCATCGGCGACGGCCTGCGCGACGCGTTCGACCCGAAGGATCGCTGACATGACCGAAAACCTTCTGGAACTCAAAGACTACTCGATCACCTTCGAGACCCCGGACGGCCAGGTAAAGGCCGTCTCCAACATGAACCTGTCGATCAAGCGCGGCGAGCGTGTCGCCATCGTCGGTGAATCCGGCTCCGGCAAGAGCCAGACGTTTCTCGGCGTCATGGGCTTGCTTGCCAAGAACGGCAGAACATCGGGCCAGGCGCTGCTTGAGGGACGCGACGTGCTGTCGCTGAAGCCGAAAGAGCTCGACCAAGTCCGCGGCAAGGACATGGCCATGGTCTTCCAGGACCCGATGACCGCCTTGAATCCGTCTCTCAGGATTTCCCGGCAACTGACGGAACAGCTTGAGGTTCACCGCGGTTTCACGGCGCGCGCCGCCTCAGCCGAAGCCCTCGACATGCTGAAGAGGGTCGGCATTCCTGACCCGACAAGGCGCTTCAATCTCTACCCGCACGAGCTCTCCGGCGGCATGCGCCAGCGCATCGTCATCGCCATGGCGCTCCTGACCAAGCCGAAGCTCCTGATCGCCGACGAGCCGACGACGGCGCTCGACGTCACCATCCAGGCGCAGATACTCGATCTGTTCAACGACCTGACCTCGGAGATGAACACCGCGCTGGTGATGATCACTCACGATCTCGGCGTCGTCGCCGGCCTCGCCGACCGCGTCGCCGTCATGTATGCCGGGCGCATCGTCGAGGAAGCGCCGGTCGACGAACTCTTCGACAACCCGGCGCATCCCTATACGGCGGCGCTTCATGCCTCGATCCCGCGCCCGGATCAGGATGTCGACGAACTCGTCGTCATCCCCGGACGGCCACCGAACCTGCAGCATCTGCCGAAAGGCTGCAATTTCTCGCCCCGCTGTTCGCAGGTCCAGGACGATTGCATCAATCGCCCGCCAACGCTCGAAACGCTTGCGCCGCGCCACTGTGCCGCCTGCTACCATCCCTTCCCGCGCCGCGAGGAGCTTCTGATCCATGGCTGACCGTTCCCTGCTCCGGGTCGAAAATCTGACGACCCAGTTCGAACTGCCCGCCAAGGGCTTCTTCAAGCCGCCGGTCATGCTGACAGCGGTCAACAATGTGAGCTTCGATCTCAAGGAAGGCCGCACGCTCGGCATCGTCGGCGAATCCGGCTGCGGCAAGTCCACGCTCGGCCGCTCCATCCTGCGCTTGCTGACCTCGCAGAAAGGCCGCATCCTCTGGCAGGGCCGCAACCTGCTCGATCTTTCCGACGAGGAGATGCGGGCCGCACGCCGCGACATGCAGATCATCTTCCAGGACCCGATCGCCTCGCTCGATCCCCGCATGACGGTCGGCGACATCATCGCCGAACCGCTGACGGTCTTCGAACCGAAGCTGTCGAAAGCACAGCGCCTGGACCGCGTCCGCGACATCATGAATGCCGTCGGCCTCGTGCCCGAAATGATCAACCGTTACCCGCATGAATTCTCGGGCGGTCAGGCGCAGCGTATCGGCATTGCCCGCGCCGTCGTGACCAAGCCGAAGCTGATCATCTGCGACGAGCCGGTCTCCGCGCTCGACGTGTCGATCCAGGGCCAGGTCATCACCCTCTTGCGCAAACTGCGCAAGGAATTCGGCCTGACGCTGATCTTCATCAGCCATGACCTCTCGGTTGTGCGGTTAATTTCCGACGACGTGCTGGTGCTCTATCTCGGCAAGGTGGTCGAAGCAGGCGATTGCGCGACGGTGTTCGAAAACCCCGCTCACCCCTATACGCAGGCGCTCTTCTCGGCAGCCCCGATCCCGGATCCGAAGCTTGCCCGGCAGCGCACCCGCATCCGTCTGCAGGGCGATCCGCCCTCGCCGCTCAACCCGCCGAAGGGCTGCGTCTTCTCGCCCCGCTGCTGGAAGGCGACCGACATCTGTCGCACCGAAATGCCGCCGACAGAGCAGGTTCGGCCCGGGCAATCGGCGGCCTGCTATCACATGGATCGCTGATCTCAAATCCGCCCTGGCGACTGACGCGCGCAACACGCGGACAGCTCCAGCGCTTGCCCCGGAGCGGAACAAATGACGCTCCGGGGCAGTTTCCTCCTCGTGAAACACATGTTCCGGGTCTTGGTAGGGCTCCGAATGGAGGAAAGAATAATGCTGAAATTGATCTCGAATGCCGGTCTTGCCCTGGCACTCACCTTGGGCAGCGTCGCGCTGCCCGTAAGCTTTGCGCAGGCGCAGGACGTGCAGTTCCGCATTGGTCCAGATGGCGTGCGCATTTACGATCGCGACCGCGACAGGGATCGCTACGGTGACCGCGATCGCGATTTCCGCCGCGGCTGCAGCCCGCGCGAAGCCGTGATGGCCGCCCGCGATGCGGGCCTGCGCCGCGCCGAAGTCGTCCGCGTTACCGACCGCAGTGTCACCGTTCGCGGCTGGACGCGCGGTGGTCCTGACCGGATCATTTTCGCCAATCGCCGTGGCTGCCCGGAAATCGGCTAAGCTTCAAAAACCGCGTTTCGAAAAGAGACGGCCCGCCCAAAGCGGGCCGTTTGCATGTGCTGTGCGCTTGCCACCCGAGGCCTCTGCGCGTAAGCAGCAAACGCTTAAGAATTCCGGGAGGCTGATTTGAGCGGACGCTTTCTTTCGATCGGTGAATGCATGGTGGAGCTGTCGCAGGCTGGTGAAGGCCTGCTGCGAAAGGGCTTTGCTGGCGACACGCTGAACACGGCCTGGTATGCCCGCGCCTGCATGCCCTCCTCCTGGACCGTCGATTACTTCACCGCGCTCGGCGACGACGCCATGTCCGACGAGATGGCCGCCTTCTTCGAGAGCCACGGCATCGGCACCGGCCATATCCGCCGCATCAAGGGCAAGGCGCCCGGCCTCTACATGATCAACCTCAGGAACGGCGAGCGCTCCTTCAGCTACTGGCGCGACAGCTCCGCCGCCAGGCAGCTGGCGGCCGACCCCGACCGCCTGCGCGAGGCGGTCGAAGCCTCCGACGTCATCTATTTCTCCGGCATCACGCTGGCCATCCTGCCGCGCGAGGATACCGATACCCTGCTGGCCGAAACCCGCCGCGCCAAGGCCTCCGGCAAAACAGTCGTCTTCGATCCGAACATCCGCCCGCGGCTCTGGTCGAGCTATGACGTGATGCACACGGTCATCAGCGAAGGCGCCCGCGCCTCGACGCTGGTCATGCCGAGCTTCGACGACGAGGCCTCGCATTTCGGCGACGACTCGATTGAGGCGACCATCCACCGCTACCGCGCGCTCGGCGCCCCCAACATCGTCGTCAAGAACGGCGCCGATGGCGCCACGCTGGATTTCGAAGGCAAGCGCGCCGCGGTTCCCGCCGAAAAAGTCGAGACCGTCGTCGACACGACCAGCGCCGGCGACAGCTTCAACGGTTCCTTCCTGGCGAAATACCTCGAAACCAGGGACGCCGAGACAAGCGCCCGCTTCGCCGCCAAGGTCGCCGCCCGCGTCGTCAGCGAACACGGCGCGCTGGTTGCCAGGGACAAGCTTGGGCTCTAGGCCCGGCTCTCCAGGCGCTCTGTAATAAATCCATCACGGAAAGCCTTCAAAATAAGGAACGCGGGAATCGCTCCATCTGTGGAGCAAGCCCGCCTGGGGTCGTGTCCGCCGAAGCCGGCGGCCTGGATGGATACGGGATATGCTTCAACATCCTTCGAAGAGCCAGAGTGGCGAGAGCTGGGCCAATGCCGCGCCCGGGACGGTGCCCGAACGCCTCGTCATCGTCACCGACGCCTGGCACCCGCAGGTCAATGGTGTGGTGCGCTCGATCGAGAATACCAATCGCGAGCTGGCGAAGATGGGCGTCGAGGTGTCGATGGTCACGCCCGAGCGCTTCGCGAGCTTCCCCTGCCCGACCTATCCCGAGATCCGCCTGTCGGTCGCCCGCTATGGCCGCGTTGCCCGCGAGATCGAGAAACACCGGCCGTCCTACGTTCACATCGCCACCGAAGGCCCGCTCGGGCTGACGGCGCGGCGCTGGTGCCTGAAGAACCGCATGCCGTTCTCCACCAGCTATCACACCCGCTTTCCGGAATATGTCTCGGCCCGCCTGCCGGTGCCGAAGAGCTGGCTCTACGCTTTCGTGCGCTGGTTCCACAATTCGGGCGCCGGCTGCATGGTGGCGACCCCCAGCCTCGCCCGCGAACTGGCGGAAAAGGGTATCCGCAACCTGATGCCTTGGACACGCGGCATCGACGCCTCGCAGTTCCACCCGGCCGAACTCGAGGAAAAGCCCTTCGGCCTGCAGCGCCCCGTCTTCATGACCGTTGGCCGTGTGGCGCTGGAAAAGAACCTGCCCGCCTTCCTCGATCTCGATCTGCCCGGCTCGAAGGTCGTCGTCGGCGATGGTCCGGCCCGTGCCGAGCTTGCCAGGCGCTACCCCGATGTTCTTTTCACCGGCATCAAGTTCGGCGAGGAACTGGCTGCGATCTACGCCCAGGCCGACGTTTTCGTCTTCCCGTCGCTGACCGATACCTTCGGCAATACCATCCTCGAGGCGCTCGCCTCCGGCGTCCCGGTCGCCGCCTATCCGGTCACCGGCCCGCTCGACATCATCGGCGATGACGGCGAAGTTGGCGCGCTGGATGATGACCTGCGTGCCGCCTGCCTTGCCGCACTTTCGGCGTCCCGCGAAAAGGCCCGCGAGCTGGCGCTGAACTATTCCTGGGAAGCGGCAACGCAGCAGTTCATCAACAACATCCGCGCCGCCAACGGCGTCATCGCCCCGAAATGGAAGCGCGCCTGGCAATATGCCAAGACCCTGCCAAGGCGGAAGGCGGCGATCGCTGCGGAGTGATGAAGCCTAGGATTTGAATTCGTTTGAGGTTTGCGGGCGTAGCCCCCTCATCCGACCCTTTGGGCCACCTTCTCCCCGCTGGGGAGAAGGGACTTGAGGCAACTGCAGCCCCCGAAATCCAACATCGCGAGCACGCGAGAGAGTGCGGCGATTCCCTTTTCCCCTCGGGGAGAGCGACTGTCTTCGGCGTCAAGCGTTTTGCCATGGTTTTGCGTCCCGGATGATAGCGTTGAGGATGGTGAGGAGCTTTCGCATGGTTGCGACGAGGGCGACGATCTTCGGCTTGCCGGCTGCGACGAGCCGGTCGC
>NZ_JBFTID010000003.1:0-476156 GCF_056394605.1 Rhizobium sp. 10N427
GCCAACCTTCAAGAAATCCTAGAGCGAAAGACTTCGTCGCCTGCAGCGCCGCCGCCCTCGTTCAGTGACGCGGCTTATACGGCTATCACCCGATAACAGTCAACAGCACCCAACAAAGTTTTTTGACATTTTTGTAACAGATTGATTTGGCTCGGAGATTCTCGCGATCTGTTTGATTGCCGCCGATCTCATTCTGCCCGGCTTTGATGCTGGAGCTCCCCAGCCCCGTTATTGCTTCGAAAATACCCGGTTTCCCGCTCGCCTTATATAGGAACGGGGCACCCCAATGCCGGAACGGCTTGCGCAACCCCCGGCGATCGCTAATTTCGCGGCAGTTTTCTTACAGGGACGCTCATCCGATAGCGGTGAGTGGATCGATCGACCGCAGGGGTAACGGACATAGTGTCTCTTCCAACATTGCCAGTCTCCGACGTCCTGCCTGCAATCGGCAGCGCGCTCGGCGAGTATCGCCGTGCCGTGCTTTCGGCGCCGCCCGGCGCCGGCAAGACGACACTGGTTCCGCTCTTCCTGCTGCAGCAGTCCTGGCGCGGCGACGGCAAGATCATTCTGCTTGAGCCGCGGCGGCTGGCGGCGCGCGCCGCGGCAGGCCGCATGGCATCGCTGCTCGGCGAACAGGTGGGACAGACCGTCGGCTATCGCATGCGTCTCGATAACCGGATCTCGGCAGCCACGCGCATCGAGGTGGTCACCGAAGGCGTCTTTGCCCGGATGATCCTCGACGATCCGGAACTATCCGGCGTTTCGGCCGTGATCTTCGACGAATTCCATGAGCGTTCGCTGGATGCCGATTTCGGGCTGGCGCTGGCGATCGACGTCCAGGGCGCGCTGCGCGAAGATCTGCGCATCCTGGTGATGTCGGCGACGCTCGATGTCGAGCGGGTCGCAGCTTTGCTCGGCAACCCACCTGTCATCGAAAGCATGGGGCGCAGTTTTCCTGTCGAGATCCGCTATCAGGACCGGCCGGGCGGCGAACGCATCGAGGACGCCGTCACCAAGGCAATCCTCGACTGCCACCTGAAAGAGGGCGGTTCGATCCTCGCCTTCCTTCCCGGGCAGGCCGAGATCCTGCGCACTGCGGAGCGGCTGACCGGCCGGTTTGGCGACGACACGCTGATTGCCCCGCTCTATGGCAATCTCAGCCAGAAGGAACAGGATGCCGCGATCCGCCCGGCGCCGCCAGGCAAACGAAAGATCGTGCTCGCTACGTCGATTGCCGAGACCTCGATCACCATCGACGGCGTACGCGTGGTTGTCGACAGCGGATTGCAGCGTCTGCCTGTTTTCGAGGCCTCGACCGGAATCACGCGGCTCGAGACGGTGCGGGTCTCCCGCGCGTCCGCCGACCAGCGGGCAGGCCGTGCGGGACGCACCGAGCTCGGCATCGCCATCCGCCTCTGGCATCAGGGCCAGACGGCGGCCCTGCCCGCCTTTACGCCGCCGCAAATCCTGTCGAGCGATCTCTCCGGACTGCTGCTCGATCTGGCGCATTGGGGCGTACAGGACCCTGCTACCCTCGCCTTTGCCGATCAGCCGCCGGCAACCACGCTTGCCGAGGCGCGGACACTGCTTGCCGATCTCGGCGCGCTCGGCAGCGATGGAGGCCTGATGGCACGCGGCCGGACGATACGCGAGCTCGCGCTGCCGCCGCGGCTGGCGGCGATGGTGGTTTCGGCGGGGGAGAACGGCGATGCCAAGGAAGCGGCCTTGCTTGCCGTGCTGATGACCGAACAGGGACTCGGCGGAACGAGCCTCGATCTCGAGGACCGGCTGCGGCGGTTCAAGACGGAAAAAGGCGAGCGGGCCGAATCGGCACGCAGGTTGGCCCAGCGGCTGGCTGCCGGTCTCGACAAGACATCATCGCCGACGCCGCCGACGGCCGGACAGCTGCTGCTGCATGCCTTCCCGGATCGGGTGGCGCTGCAGCGCGGCGCTCGCGGGCGGTATGTGATGGCGAATGGCCGCGGCGCGGAGCTTGCCGAAACCGAACGGCTGGCCGGCAGCCAGATGCTGGTGATTGCCGACCTGACGGGACGGGCTGCGCAGGCACGTATCCTTGCCGCCGCCGAGATCTCGCGAAGCGATGTCGAAGCCGAGCTTCCCGGCGCCATCAAGAGCGGCGAGCAGACCTATTTCGATCTGGCGAGCAAGCAGGTGCGGGCCCGGCGGGCAACGCGGCTCGGCGCCATCGTCTTCGACGAGACGCCCTTGCCGAGGCCCAGCGGCGAAGCAGTCGGCAGAGCGCTGGCCGACGGCGTGCGCCAGCTCGGACTTGGGCCGCTGCCTTTTTCCAAGGAAGCCGCCCAGCTTCGCGACCGGATCGGCTTCCTGCACCGGACGATCGGCGATCCGTGGCCCGACATGAGCGATGGGGCGCTGCTGGCGCGGCTCGACGACTGGTTCGTGCCGTTCCAGGGGGAGGCCCGCGGCATTGCCGAGATCTCCGCAGGCTCGTTGTCGAACGGCTTGATGGCACTTGTGCCGCACGCCCTGCAGCGCGATCTGGCGCGGCTGGCGCCGACGCATTTCGAGGCCCCGACCGGGCAGCGCCATCCAATCCAGTATGACGGCGAGGAGCCGTTGCTGACGATCCGGGTGCAGGAGCTTTTCGGCCTCCGGGAGCATCCGGCGATCAGCGGCGGCCGCCTGCCGCTGCTTCTCGAATTGACATCGCCGGCGCACCGGCCGATCCAGACGACACGCGACCTGCCGGGATTCTGGGCCGGATCGTGGAAGGACGTGCGCGCCGAGATGCGCGGGCGCTATCCGCGGCATCCCTGGCCCGAGCGGCCGGAAGAGGCAGCGCCGACGACACGCGTGAGGCCGCGTGGTACATAAGGACATGACGATGGTGGATGACGCCGAGAGCAAGACGCAGGAAGACAGGCATAGCAGCCGCAGACTCCGGCTGCAGACGATCGTGCGATTGCGCTGGCTTGCAGTCGCCGGTCAGGCGGTGACGGTGTTCATCGTCGCCTTCTGGCTGAAATTTCCTTTGCCGCTAATCGCCAGCTGCTCGCTGATTGCCGCGCTCGCCTGGGTGAACTTCTATCTGACCATTCGTTACCCGGCGACACATCGCCTGGAACCGCCGGCCGCCTTTGCGCTGCTCGGGCTCGATCTGCTGCAGCTTTCGGCGCTGCTTTTCATCACCGGCGGGCTTGCCAATCCGTTCGCCGCTCTGGTCTGTGTCCCCGTCATCATCTCCTTTGCCTCGCAGCCGATCCGCTACAGCACGGCGCTGATCGTCTTTGCGATGGTCTGCATCACCATTCTTGCCTTTTCGCCCTTCCCGCTTCCCTGGTTCGACGGCGTCGAGATCAACGTCCACAACGTCATGCAGTTCGGCGTCTGGTGCTCGATTGCCTCGACGATGGCCTTTGCGGCCTTCTACGCCTACCGCGTGTCGATGGAGGCAAGCCAGCTTGCCGATGCCCTTGCGGCAACCGAACTGGTGCTGCAGCGGGAGAAGCATCTCTCGCAGCTCGACGGTCTTGCCGCCGCCGCCGCCCATGAACTCGGCACGCCGCTGGCGACGATCAGCGTCGTTGCCAAGGAGATGGAACGCGAGCTGAAGGACGATGACCGGTTTCGTGAGGATGTGCAGCTTCTGCGCAGCCAGAGCGAACGGTGCCGCGATATCCTGAAACGGTTGACGAGCCTGTCTGCGGAAGGCGATGCGCATATGCGCCGGCTGCCGCTGTCGTCGATGGTTGAGGAGATCGTCGAGCCCTATCGCGAATCCGGTATCACGCTTGAGCTGATCGAGAAGAGCCCGCGCAAGGGCGAGCCGGTAACCGAGCGCAATGCCGGCATCATGTACGGTCTCGGAAACCTGATCGAGAATGCCGTCGACTATGCTCGCGAGAAAGTGACCATAACCGTCGAACACGACCATCGCCGTGTCCTGATCATCATCGAGGATGACGGCAACGGTTATGCACCCGACATCCTGACCCGGATCGGCGAACCCTACATGACCAGGCGGCAGAAGGAAGACACCGCAGGCGGCCTGGGGCTCGGGCTTTTCATTGCCAAGACGCTGCTTGAACGCTCTGGCGCGGCGCTGGTCTTCGAGAACCGCGATCCCGAAAGCGAGGGCGCCCGGATCCGTGTCGAATGGCCGCGCATGCTGATAGATGCCCATTCGACAAAATGACTTTATCGGCATAAAGACATGAGCAGTTGACGTATATCAGGGCGCGCAACCGCCGGGATTGAAGACCATGAACGAACAGACCAGCGAAATCCTTGCAATCTCCGAGCACGATATCGGTCCCGATGCGAGCCTGTTGATCGTCGATGACGACGGCCCGTTTCTGCGGCGTCTGGCGCGGGCTATGGAAACGCGGGGCTTTGCGGTCGAGACGGCCGAGTCCGTTGCGGAAGGTGTTGCGAAGTCGAAGGCGCATCCGCCGAAATATGCGGTGGTCGATCTTCGTCTCGGCGATGGAAACGGGCTCGACGTCATCGAAGCGATCCGCCAGCGCCGCGATGATACCCGCATCATCGTTTTGACCGGCTACGGTAATATCGCCACGGCAGTGACTGCGGTGAAGCTCGGCGCGGTCGACTATCTTGCAAAACCTGCCGACGCCGACGACGTGTTTGCGGCACTGACGCAGCGCCCGGGCGAAAAGGCCGAACTGCCGGAGAACCCGATGTCGGCCGACCGGGTGCGCTGGGAACATATCCAGCGCGTCTACGAGATGTGTGAGCGCAATGTTTCGGAAACGGCGCGGCGGCTCAACATGCACAGGCGGACGCTGCAGCGTATTCTCGCCAAGCGCGCGCCGAAGTAGGCGCGCCTAAAAACCGTCCTCAGATATCGTCGATGGCGAGCGGCTTGCCGTTCGCCCATTCAGCCATCATCAACCGCTGGGCGGCGGCGCGCGAGAAATTCAGCATCACCGACTTGCGGGTCGCCGGTGCCAGACGGTGTTCAGGCGCCTCGCGGATCATGTGCGCGCCGTAGCCGTCGGATAGAAACAGGCCGCACTCCTCCGGGAAGATGTCGAGCGGAACATCCTTGTGAGTGGCGAAGAAAAGGCGGTCGCAATGGGCGCGGTATTCCGGCCATTTGCGATCGACCCTGAAGTCCTCGATCGACGTCTTGATCTCGATGATCCAGATTTCGCCCTTCTCGGAAATGGTGATCAGGTCGGCCCGCCTGCCGCTTGCCAGCGGCAGTTCGGGAAGCAGCGCGTGACGCATGTCGTGAAGTAAAATCTGAGTCCCGCGGCGCACAAGCATAGCTCTGTCCGATTGCCGGCCATCTATTAACGGATTGTTATTGTAAACGCTCAAAATCGTCATGGATAACCGCCGGAAGAGGGTGCTTGTTGTTGCAAAAAAGCAATGCGCTTTTAATTTGCCGCTGCGGGTAACTTTTGTCGCGATGCAGCATCTTGCAAAGCCGAAGTTAATCGAAAATAAACCATAATCAAAGATGGTTCGGCGACCCCTCCCTGATTGCCCAAAAACTTAAGAGATATCCATGCGCATCCGCAATGCATTCCCTGTATTCGGCCTGATGGCAACACTTGCCCTCGCCGGTTGCTCTACCAGCTCCGAGAGCGCTTCCGTCGAAGATAAGGCCGCTGGCCCGACTGTCCAGACGGCGCAGATTTTCGACGACGCCTATGGCGTCAAGACGGATGCCGGATACTCACTGCCCGCCATCCCGATCCAGCGCGTGAAGCCGGAATTCCGCCGCCAGATCGTCAGCTACCAGAGCGACGAGCGCCCGGGCACGATCATCGTCAACACCCGCGAGCGGCACCTCTACTATATCCTGCCCGGCGGCAAGGCGATGCGCTACGGCATCGGCGTCGGCAAGGCAGGCTTTGCATGGGCAGGCACCGCCTACGTTGCCTGGAAGCAGGAATGGCCGAACTGGCACCCGCCGAAGGAAATGGCGGTCCGCCGTCCTGAGATCGCCAAGTATGTTGAAAACGGCATGGATCCGGGCCTGACCAATCCGCTCGGCGCCCGCGCCATGTATCTTTTCAACGAGCAGGGCCAGGACACGCTGTTCCGCCTGCACGGCACGCCGGAATGGGCTTCGATCGGCACCGCCGCTTCGTCGGGCTGCATCCGCCTGATGAACCAGGACGTAATCGACCTCTACAGCCGCGTCCGTCCGGGCCGCGCGACCTCGAAGGTCATCGTTATTCAGTAAGCGCTTTGCCTGATACGCTACAAGAAAAGGCCGCCGGAATTGCTTCCGGCGGCCTTTCTCGTTTTATTCTTTCAAGTCTCAGGCCGGTTGCGCGGCTTTCAGCTCCAGCCGGCGGCGATGGAGAACCGGCTCGGTGTAGCCGTTCGGCTGTTCTCGACCCTTGAGCACGAGATCGACGGCAGCCTGGAAGGCAATCGAGCGATCGAAATTGCCGGCCATCGGCTGGTAGGCGGCATCGCCGGCATTCTGCTGATCGACGACGGCGGCCATTCGCTTCATCGTCTCGACGATCTGCGCTTTGGTGACGACCTTGTGATACAGCCAGTTCGCCATGTGCTGGGCGGAGATGCGAAGCGTCGCACGGTCCTCCATCAGGCCCACGTTGTTGATGTCAGGGACTTTCGAGCAGCCGACGCCCTGGTCGACCCAGCGGACGACATAGCCGAGAATGCCCTGGGCGTTGTTGTCGAGTTCGCGCTGGATTTCCTCGGGCGTCCAGTTCGGCCGCGGCGCGACGGGCACCGAGAGAATATCCGACAGCTTTGCCCGAGCCCGGTCTTTCAGGCCGCGTTGAACGCCGGCAACATTGATCTTGTGATAATGCGTGGCATGCAGGGTT
This sequence comes from Rhizobium sp. 10N427, assembly GCF_056394605.1. Classification (NCBI taxonomy): domain Bacteria; kingdom Pseudomonadati; phylum Pseudomonadota; class Alphaproteobacteria; order Hyphomicrobiales; family Rhizobiaceae; genus Rhizobium; species Rhizobium sp. 10N427. The sequence goes on from NZ_JBFTID010000003.1 coordinate 6,819, forward strand.
GCGGCTGTCGGCGATGGTACCCAGGCCGTATTGGCACCCGCTTTCGGATGAGCGATCTTCTGTTCCAGCATCGCCGCCATCAGGTCGGGCATCGCCCACATGCCCTTGCCGATCTGGGCATGGCCGGACAGGCCGCATTCGAGACCGATATCGACGTTCCAGTTCTCGTAGGCCGAGATCCAGGCCGCCTGCTTCATGTCCCCCTTGCGGATCATCGGGCCCGCTTCCATCGAGGTATGGATTTCGTCGCCGGTGCGATCGAGGAAACCGGTGTTGATGAAGACGACGCGCTCCCGCGCGGCGCGGATGCATTCCTTGAGATTGACCGTTGTGCGGCGCTCTTCATCCATGATGCCCATCTTGATGATATTCGTGGGCATGCCGAGCAGCTCTTCGACGCGCCCGAAGATTTCGACGGCGAAGGCGACTTCCTCGGGGCCGTGCATCTTCGGCTTGACGACATACATCGAACCCTCGCGCGAGTTCTTGCGGCGGCCGTTCGGGCCGACGTCGTAAAGCGCGATCAGACCCGTCACGACCGCGTCCATGATGCCCTCAGGCACTTCGTTGCCATCCCGGTCGTGAATCGCCGGATTGGTCATCAGGTGGCCGACATTGCGCACCAGCATCAGCGAGCGGCGGTGCAGCTCGAAGGTGGAGCCATCAGGCGCCGTGATCTCGCTATCCGGATTGAGCTTGCGGATGAAGGACGAACCGCCCTTCGAGACTTCCTCCTGCAGATCGCCCTTCATCAGGCCGAGCCAGTTCCTGTAGACGACCACCTTGTCTTCGGCATCGACGGCAGCGATCGAATCTTCGCAGTCCATGATGGCCGTGATCGCCGATTCCAGCCAGACATCCGAGATGCCAGCCGGATCGGTCTTGCCGATGGCCGTCGACGAGTCGATGACGATCTCGATGTGAATGCCGTTATTCTTGAGCAGGATGTGGGTGGGCGCTTCGGCAGAGCCCCGGTAGCCGGCGAAATGTGCGGCGTCCTTCAGCGGCAACGCTTCTCCATCGACGTCGGTGATCGCAAGCGTTGAACCCTCAACCTTCAGGCTGCCGACATCTTTCCAGGAGCCGCCTTCGAGCGGCACGGCACTGTCCAGGAAGTCGCGAACCCAGGCGATGACCTTTTCACCGCGCTTCGGATTGTAGCCCCTGCCCTTCTCCGCGCCGTCGGTCTCGGGAATTGCATCCGTGCCGTAGAGCGCATCGTAGAGCGAGCCCCAGCGGGCATTGGCGGCATTCAGTGCGTACCGGGCGTTCATGACCGGAACGACGAGCTGCGGACCAGCGATCGAGGAAATCTCGGCATCGACATTGCTGGTCGAGACGGTGAAATCCGAGCCTTCGGGCAGGAGATAGCCGATCTGCCGCAGAAAGGCCTCGTAGACTTCCATATCAACGGGCGCGCCATTCTTGCGGTACCAGCCGTCGATCTCGGCCTGCAGACTGTCGCGCTTTGCGAGTAGCTCGCGGTTCTTCGGCGCGAGATCGTGAACGATCTTCGAGAAGCCGGCGAAAAATGCTTCCGCGTCGAGGCCAAGACCAGGCAGCGCTTCCTTGACGAGAAAATCATGAAGGACGGGCTCGATCGACAGACCGTGCTTTTCAATGGTGCTCATACAATATTCCTCCGGCAGACGGAAAAGGGTGATGGTGCCACTTTGCGCCGCTTTCATTCATAGTCAATTGTTCAATAGTTAGAAAGATTTATGCCTGACCGGAAAGAGTGCGGGGCGTAACCCGCATCGGTAGGCCATTCTGCGGCTGCGTCGTCAGTTTCTGCACCGGCCACGGGTTGGTTTTCTCGGTGACATCAAAGCGGAAGCGCTTCATCAGCACCGCAAGTGCAATCACCGCTTCCTGCAACGCGAAGGTTGCGCCGATGCAGACGCGCGGTCCGGCTCCGAAGGGCAGGAACTGGAAGCGGCCGATCTTCCCGCGGTTTTCCGGCAGGAAGCGTTCGGGCATATAGGCCCGCGGTTTTTCCCAGTAGAGTTCGTGGCGGTGCAGCGTCCACGGCATGATCAGCACCGTCATGCCGGCATGGATATCGACCCGCTCTCCCTTGGCATCGGTCCAGCTGTCATCAGCGATGGCCGCGCGGTTGATAGAGGGCGCCGGCGGATAAAGACGGAGCGCCTCTTCGAAGGCCGCCCGGGTCACCGGCATCAGATCCAGCCATTCGACCGGCTCTGCACCGCTTGCGAGAATGCGGTCGATCTCTTCCTCCATCGCTTCGCGGATATGCGGGCTATTGGCGATGCAATAGAGCGTCCAGGCGAGCGCACGGGCCGTGGTTTCATGACCGGCGCCGATGAAGGTCAGGATATTGTCCTCGATCTCCTCGTTCGTCAGGCCATCAGGCCCCGCCTGTTCGAGCAGCAGCGTCAGGAAATCCTCAGGCACGGCGGCGCGGTCGGCACGCATCTGCTCGAGGCGCAGATCCATCGTCCGGTGAACCATGTTGCGGAACTGATCGAGAATCTTCTGGCCGCCGATCCGCGTGATGCGCGGCACCCAGGACGGCGCCCTCATCAGATCCATCGGATCGACGCGGCCCATGCGATGCAGCAGCGCATTGACGTCACCGGCGAAATTATCCGAGACCGAGGCGATCTCGCCTGAAAACAGCGTATCGGCGAGGATCGCGAAGGTGAGCTCGGTCATATCGGCGGCGATATCGAAATTGCCGCCCGCCTCGTATTTCTCCGCATAGAGCTCGGACTGCTGCAGCATCTGCCCGGCGAAGCCCTTCGCGTGCCGTGGGGTGAAAACCGGGGCAACGGCCTTGCGGGAACGCTTCCAGACAGGACCTTCGGCGGTCAGCAGACCATCGCGCAGGATTGGCCGCAGTACCAGCTGGCGAATATCCGACATCCGGTAATTCGAAGCATTGTCGACCAGCACATGCTTGATGAGGCCGGGATCGTTGACGATGATCGTGCTGTCACGGAAGAAGCGGGTCTTAATCCAAGGCAGCGTGTAGGACGGTTCGCCCCAGAGCTCCAACGGATTGCGCAGGATGGTGCGGATGATCTCCAGCCGTGACGGCGGCACGCTGCGCGGCACCGGTGCGGGTGGGACGAAGGGATCCGGACGCATGTCCATGATATTTCAGCCTTTCGTGGAAGATTTGGGCCTTCCCGGCAAGGCAGAAGGTTAGTTCAGTGCCTTCAGCTCGTCCAGCTTGTCGTTGATCAGCCAGCCGTAATAGTTCTCTTCCGGCCAAACTGTCGCACCGCCGTGGTTTTTGGCTGCGATCGCCGAAGCACGCTGGCGGGAGTTGCCGACATTGTAGAGAGTCGCCGTCAGGCCCGGATTGTCCGAGATATCCATGCCGGCGATCCGCTTGTAGTCGTCGATCGAGGTGCGGACGGAGGCGGCAACGAAGGCCAGAGAAATATCCGGCTGCATGATCGCCTTGTAGACGCCACTGGCATCCTTCTCGCTGAGCTTCGGATAGCCCGAGACGCGGGTGACGAGATCGGACAGCATCAGGGCGGTCAGCGGATTGATTTGCCCAAGGCCGAAAGTCTGCCCGGCATAGAAGGGCTGGAAGAAGACGGCGCTGAAGCGGTTGTCCGGAAATTTCTTGCCGCCGACCGTCTTGCCGCGGAAGTCGGTTTCCCAGACGTCCTCGCGGCAGCTCCAGAGCTGATAGGAATCGCTTTTGCCGTTGCATCCGGCAAATTCCGGGCGGCCGATGAAGGTATCGACATCCTCGCCGTCATAGGCAAAACGGAAGCTTTCGCCTGCGTAAGACGCTGCCTTGACGTAATAGGACTGCAGCCGGTCATAGGCATCGACATTGTAGGTATGCTCACCGACCAGCGCGCCGATGATATGGATCGGTTCGATACCATAGGCGGCGGCGGTCTTGCGGATCTTGCCCATCAACTCGTGATCGGTCGACAGAAGCTCATAGATCTTCTCGTACTTGCGATCGAAGGTCGTCTTGGTACCCTTGGTGCGGCGGACCGAAGCGCCAGGGACCGGCGGCTGCTCGACGTTGCGATTGCCGGGCGGCACGGTCTGCATGGCATAGGCCGGCGCCGAGGCGAAGGCCGTTACGGCGATCAGAAGGCATGTCAAAAGGCGTCGCACGATCCGCTATCCCGTCGAGTTTGTCGTCCTGTCTGCGAAGCGCGGTGACTGAACCAGAATCTTGTCCTAATAAAGCCGCGCCCGCAAAAGAAACCGGGCCCTTCACTAAAAAGTAAAAGGCCCGCTGTCGAGGGTTCGATCGTCAAAATCGCCTACGCGAAACGCAAAGCATTTCGCGCATTGGGAAATTTAAAGGATGAACCGGGAGAGATCGGTATTGTTGGCGAGATCGCCGACATGTTCCCGGACGTAATCCGCATCGATGGTCACGGCGCTGCCGCCACGATCCGGCGCGTTGAACGAGATTTCGTCCAGCACCCGCTCCATGACCGTCTGCAGGCGGCGGGCGCCGATATTCTCGACCGTCGAGTTCAGGTGAACCGCAACATCGGCAAGCGCGTCGATCGCGTCGCTGGTGAAGTCGAGGCTCAGTTCTTCCGTCTGCATCAGCGCCCGGTACTGGCGGATGAGGCTGGCCTCCGTCTCCGTCAGGATGCGGCGGAAATCCTCCTTGCTGAGCGGCCGGAGCTCGACACGGATCGGCAGGCGGCCCTGCAGTTCCGGCAGAAGATCCGAAGGCTTCGAGACGTGGAAGGCGCCCGACGCGATGAACAGGATATGGTCGGTCTTGACCGGACCATACTTGGTCGAAACCGTCGTTCCCTCAACGAGCGGCAACAGGTCGCGCTGAACACCTTCGCGAGACACGCCGGCACCCATGCCGCCATCGCGGGCAGCGATCTTGTCGATCTCGTCGAGGAAGACGATGCCATCGTTCTCGACGGAGCGAACCGCTTCGCGCTGGATGACTTCGTTGTCGATCAGCTTGTCGGATTCGTCGCGGATCAGATCGGTATAGGATGCCTTGACCGTCGTGCGGACCTTCTTGGTACGGCCGCCCATCGCCTTGCCGAACATATCGGACAGGTTCAGAACGCCGATATTGGCGCCCGGCATGCCGGGGATGTCAAAGCCGCCCATGCCCGAACCGGAATCGGCGACTTCGATATCGATTTCCTTGTCGTCGAGCTCGCCGGTGCGAAGCTTCTTGCGGAAGCTATCGCGTGTTGAAGGCGAGGCCGTTGCGCCGACCAGAGCATCGAGCACGCGCTCTTCGGCGCTCATATGCGCCTTGGCTTCGACTTCGGCGCGCTTCTTGTCGCGAATGAGCCCGATGCCGATCTCGACGAGGTCACGGATGATCTGTTCGACGTCGCGGCCGACATAGCCGACTTCGGTGAACTTGGTGGCTTCCACCTTGATGAAAGGCGCGCCGGCGAGCTTGGCAAGACGGCGGGAGATTTCCGTCTTGCCGACGCCTGTCGGCCCGATCATCAGGATATTCTTCGGCATTACTTCATCGCGCAGGCTCTCGTCGAGCTGCTGGCGGCGCCAGCGGTTGCGCAGCGCAATCGCCACGGCGCGCTTGGCGTCGTGCTGGCCGATGATGTGACGATCGAGTTCGGATACGATCTCGCGGGGGGAAAAGGTGGTCATGGCAAATCCGTTTCTTCGGGTGCGTCCAGCGCCATGAAATGGGCAGGACCATAGATGGATGTTCTTGTATCGACGTAGCGAAAGCCGGCTTTCTCGTAGGCCCGGATCGCCGCCTCGTTTTCCGGATGAGGATCGATGACGATCCTTGTAGTGCCCGCGGAGAAAAGCTCGCCGGCGATCTGCCGGATGATGGCGCTGCCGTGGCCCTTGCCGATCAGCTGGGGAATGCCGATCGAGATATCGAGACCGAGCGTGCCTTTCGGCTGGTCTTGATAAGGATGGCCGTCTTCAAGATGCGGATCGTAATGCTGGAGATAGGCGATCGGCTGTCCTTCCAGCTCAACGATCATTGGCCGCGTTTCAATGCTTTCCACGGCTTCGACGACATGCTCAGCATTCTGCTGCGGATCCCCGTCCCACCATTTCGCTACATGCGGCTCTGCGAACCACCGGCTCAGCACAGGGATGTCCCCGGCCTCGACATCGCGGAAATGATAGCGGGGTCCGTCCTCAGCCATCGGTGTCCAGCGTTTCGACGATGATGTTGTGGTTGGTATAGACGCAGATATCGGCGGCGATACCGAGCGCCTTGCGGGCAACCTCTTCGGCCGACTTATCGCTGTCGAGCATCGCAAGCGATGCAGCGAGCGCAAAATTGCCACCGGAGCCGATCGCCATCGTGCCATGCTCCGGCTCAAGAACGTCGCCATTGCCGGTGACGGCAAGGGTGACAGTCTTGTCGGCCACCAGCATCATGGCTTCGAGGTTGCGCAGATATTTGTCGGTGCGCCAGTCCTTGGCAAGCTCGACGGCCGCGCGCATCAGCTGGCCCGGATACTGTTCCAGCTTCTTCTCGAGGCGCTCAAGCAGCGTGAAGGCATCGGCAGTGGCGCCGGCGAAACCGGCGATCACTTCGCCGCCCTTGCCGATACGGCGAACCTTGCGGGCATTGCCCTTCATGACGGTCTGGCCGAGGCTCACTTGGCCATCGCCAGCCATGACCACCTTGCCGCCTTTTCGAACTGTAATAATCGTTGTCATAAAACATCCTTGCCCGGATGCCGGGCGCTTCTGGTCAGGCCGCTCACCGGCCCTGTTGAGACCTATGTAAGTGGGCTTCGGCCGATTGCAAATGGCGCCGTTTTTCTGCCGCCCCGCTTCTGGATATTTTAGGGAACGCCTGATATGGAACCCGCGTCATTCCCGATGGAGCAGCCATATGGCCGAGACAGCAGCAAGCCGCACGGGCGCCGTTTCCCGCAAGACCAACGAAACCTCGGTTTCGGTTTCGGTCAATCTCGACGGCACCGGCAAGTCGAAGATTTCGACGGGCGTCGGCTTCTTCGACCATATGCTCGACCAGCTGTCGCGACATTCGCTCATCGACATGGAGATCGAGACACAGGGCGATCTGCATGTCGACGACCATCACGCTGTCGAAGACACCGGGATCGCGATCGGCCAGGCAATTTCGAAAGCGCTCGGCGACCGCCGCGGCATTACCCGCTACGCCTCGATCGACCTTGCCATGGACGAGACGATGACAAAGGCCGCAGTCGATCTTTCCGGCCGCCCGTTCCTCGTCTGGAACGTTGCGTTCAGCGCGCCGAAGATCGGCACGTTCGATACGGAGCTGGTCCGCGAATTCTTCCAGGCGCTCGCGCAGAACGCCGGCATCACCTTGCATGTGCTCAACCATTATGGTGCCAACAACCACCATATTGCAGAGACCTGCTTCAAGGCCGTTGCCCGCGCGCTGCGTACGGCGACAGAGATCGATCCGAGACAGGCGGGCCGTGTTCCCTCGACGAAGGGCACGCTCGTCTGAGCCCCTTAAGGGAGCTTGACGACATTGACTTCCAGCTATCTGTTTCTCACCGCGCCTGACGGAGCCGATACCGGCCACGAGAAGACGCGCGTCATCCGCGACGGCTTCACGTTTCTTGGTTTCTTCTTCCCATGGCTGTGGCTGCTGGCTCATCGCCTCTGGCTGCATGCCGCCGCCGCTTTTCTCGCACAGGCTATCGGTGGCATTCTGATGGAGCGGCAGGGTCTGTGGCCGGCCGGCTTTGCGATCACGCTCGCAGCCAGCCTGATCGTTGCGCTCGAGGGGCAGAACTTTCGTATCCGCAGCCTCGCCGCCAAGGGCTGGAACGAGGATGCCATCGTTACGGCCGACTCCGTCGATGCGGCCGAAGAGATCTATTTTTCCGGTATCGAGACCATCGAGCAGGACAGCAGCGTGCCGGCACCGGAATGGGAGCGACATCGACGCTCCACCGGCCGCCACGGCAACGCTACGTCTCTTGGTCTCTTTGGTTTTGATGGAGGACGCTGATGCGCGTCGCAATTATCGACTACGGCTCGGGCAATCTGCGCTCGGCAACGAAAGCCTTTGAACGCGCATCGCGCGAGGCCGGTATCGACGCCCATATCGATTTGACGGACAAGGCGGAAGACGTTGCCGCTGCGGACCGGATCGTGCTCCCCGGCGTCGGCGCCTATGCCGATTGCCGCCGCGGTCTCGATGCCGTGCCTGGCATGGCCGAGGTGCTGATCGAGGCGGTCGAGAAGAAGGCAAAGCCCTTCCTCGGCATCTGCGTCGGAATGCAGCTGATGTCGTCGCGCGGTCTGGAAAAGACGGTCACCCAAGGCTTCGGCTGGATTCCCGGCGACGTCAAGGAAATGACGCCTGACGATGCCTCGCTGAAGATCCCGCAGATCGGCTGGAACACGCTCGATATCAGGTCTCCGCATCCGCTCTTCGACGGTATCCCCACCGGATCGGACGGGCTGCATGCCTATTTCGTGCATTCCTATCATCTGGCGGCAGAAAACGCGTCTGATGTCATCGCGACCACCGGGTATGGCGGTCCAATGACCGCCTTTGTCGGCCGCGACAACATGGTGGGCGCCCAGTTCCATCCGGAAAAGAGCCAGAAGCTCGGCCTCGCCCTGATCACCAATTTCCTGCGCTGGAAGCCGTAAGGCTCGCGCGAAGCAAGGACAGACATCATGATCCTCTTTCCCGCCATCGACCTGAAGGACGGCCAGTGCGTCCGTCTGAAGCTCGGCGATATGGACCAGGCGACGGTCTACAATCCCGACCCTGCCGCACAGGCCAAAGCTTTCGAAGACCAGGGTTTCGAATGGCTGCATGTCGTCGATCTCAACGGCGCCTTTGCCGGCGAGAGCGTCAACGGCGCGGCCGTCGATGCGATACTGAAAGCGACGAAGAACCCGGTGCAGCTCGGCGGCGGTATCCGCACGCTCGATCATATCGAAAGCTGGCTGTCGCGCGGTCTGGCGCGCGTCATTCTCGGCACGGTCGCGGTTCGCGATCCGGCGCTTGTCATCGAAGCCTGCAAGGCCTTTCCGGGCCGCGTTGCCGTGGGCATCGATGCCAAAGGCGGCAAGGTCGCCGTCGAGGGCTGGGCCGAGGCCTCGGAGCTCGGCATTATCGAGCTGGCGAAGAAATTCGAAGGTGCCGGTGTCGCGGCGATCATCTATACCGATATCGACCGTGACGGCATCCTTGCCGGCATCAACTGGGCCTCAACGCTGGAACTAGCTTCTGCCGTCTCCATCCCCGTCATTGCCTCGGGCGGCCTCGCCTCTATCGCCGATATCGAGCGGATGCTGTGGCCGGATGCCCGCAAGCTCGAAGGCGCGATTTCCGGCCGCGCGCTCTATGATGGCCGTATCGATCCGGCGGAAGCGCTTTCGCTGATCAACGCGGCCCGCGCCAAGGAGATCGCACAATGACGCTGAAAGCCCGTGTCATCCCCTGCCTCGACGTCAAGGACGGCCGTGTCGTCAAGGGCGTCAACTTCACCAATCTGATCGATGCCGGTGACCCCGTCGAGGCCGCGAAAGCCTATGACGCTGCCGGTGCCGACGAACTCTGCTTTCTGGACATCACCGCGTCATCGGACAATCGCGAGACGATCTTCGACGTCGTTTCGCGCACCGCCGAACAGTGCTTCATGCCGCTGACGGTCGGCGGCGGTGTTCGCACCATTGCCGATATCCGCAAGCTGCTGCTCTGCGGCGCCGACAAGGTCTCGATCAATTCGGCCGCCGTCAACAACCCTGATTTCGTCGCCGACGCTGCCGACAAGTTCGGCGACCAGTGCATTGTCGTCTCGATCGACGCCAAGCGCCGCCGCACGCAAGCCGTCGGGCAGGACAACCTCAGCGCCTGGGAGATCTATACCCATGGTGGCCGCAACGCGACCGGCATCGATGCCGTCGAGTTCGCGCAGAAGATGGTCGCCCGCGGCGCCGGTGAGCTGCTCGTGACCTCGATGGATCGCGACGGTACCAAGATCGGCTACGATCTGGAGCTGACGCGAGCGATTGCCGACAGCGTTCGCGTCCCCGTCATCGCCTCCGGCGGCGTCGGCAGCCTCGACGATCTTGTGGCGGGTGTGAAGGAAGGCCATGCGACGGCGGTGCTGGCCGCTTCGATCTTCCATTTCGGCACCTATTCCGTCGGCGAAGCGAAGCGCTATATGTCTTCAAACGGCATTGCGATGCGGCTCGACTGAGTGAAAGCGATAGAATGAGCGGATTTTCCCTTTCCGATCTGGAAAAGATCGTCGACGAGCGGTCGAAAGCATCTCCGGACGAATCCTGGACGGCCAAGCTTGTCCTGGCCGGGCAGCCGAAAGCAGCCAAGAAGCTTGGTGAAGAGGCAATCGAAGCCGTGATGGCGGCGGTGACTGATGACCGGGTTAACCTGACCTATGAGTCGGCCGATGTCCTCTATCACCTTTTGGTCGTATTGAAGATTGCAGGCATTCCGTTGCAGGATGTCATGGCCGAACTTGAGCGGCGGACCGCTCAGTCCGGCCTCAAGGAAAAGGCCAGCCGGCAGAGTTCATGAGTATCGTGTCGCAAATCATCGGAGCGCCCGAGGCGCTCGATCACTTCCAGGCGAATTCCTATTCGCCCTATCACTTCTTTTCCTCTGAGGAATGGTCGAAGTTCCGCGCCGATACGCCGCTGACACTGACCAGCGAGGAAGTCACGCGGCTGCGCTCGATGGGCGATCCGATCGACCTCGACGAAGTCAGGCGCATCTACCTCTCGCTGTCGCGCCTGCTGTCCTCGCATGTCGAGTCGTCGCAGTTGCTCTTCGAACAGCGCAACCGCTTCCTCAATCTTGAGGGCGTGGCCAAGACACCCTTCGTGATCGGCATTGCCGGATCGGTTGCCGTCGGCAAATCGACGACCGCGCGCGTCCTGAAAGAGCTGCTGCGCCGCTGGCCGTCGAGCCCGAAGGTCGACCTGATCACCACCGACGGCTTCCTGCATCCGAATGCCGTGCTGGAACGCGAAAACCTGATGCAGCGCAAGGGCTTTCCGGAAAGCTACGACACTGGAGCGATCCTGCGTTTTCTTTCGGCGATCAAGGCGGGACAGGCGGACGTCAAGGCGCCCATCTACTCGCACCTCGTCTATGACGTCATCCCGAACGAATACAAGATCATCGACCGGCCTGACATCCTGATCTTCGAGGGCATCAACGTGCTGCAGTCTCGGGATCTGCCGGCTGACGGCAAGATCGTGCCGATGGTTTCCGATTTCTTCGACTTCTCGATCTATATCGATGCCGAGGAGAAGCAGATCCATAACTGGTACGTGCACCGCTTCATGCGCCTGCGCGAAACCGCCTTCCGCGACCCGAATTCCTACTTCCACCGCTACGCCTCGATCAGCGAAAAGGAAGCGCTCGGCATCGCCGAGGGGCTCTGGGCCAACATCAACCTGAAGAACCTGCGCCAGAACATCCTGCCGACCCGCCCCCGCGCCGATCTGATCCTGCGCAAGGGACCAAACCACCTGATCGAACAGGTGGCTCTCAGGAAGCTTTAGCCGGATTCACGGCGTCACACGCCTTAACGTCAGATTGATCCGGCCGCCGCTTTTCAGCAGCGTCGAGGTGGCGGGATAGATGCGATCGACACCGTGGAAGCAGAGGCGGCCTTCGCCGCCGAGGACGATGACGTCGCCGCTTGCGAGCTTCAGCGATTGGGTACTGTTGGTTCGCGTGGTTCCGCCGATGCGAAAGAGGCAGGTGTTGCCAAGCGAGACGGAAACGACCGGCGCGCGGAGATCCTGCTCGTCCTTGTCCTGGTGCAGGCCCATCTTGGCGTCGTCGGCGTAGAAATTGATGAGGCAGGCCTGCGGCGGCAGGTGATAGCCGGAAACGTCGTTCCAGATCTGCATGAGTGCGTTCGGGATGGGCGGCCAGACCTCTCCAGTCAGCGGATGGACCGGTTGATAGCGATAGCCGCGCTCCTTGTCCGTCACCCACCCAAGCTCGCCGCAATTGCTCATACGCACCGACATCGGTTTGCCGGTGCCGGGCATGACGGGCGTGAACAGAGGCGCGGCGGAGACGATCTCGCGGATCGTCTCGATCATCGTCTCCTGACGCGGGCGATCGAGATAACTTGGAAAATGCCTGATGCCGCTGGAGATTTCGAGCATGTCAGTCTCCGGCCGGCCGGCCGCGCATCTTCTTGACCTCGGATCGTCCCGACTTTTCCTTCAAACGGCGCTCAACAGAGCCTTTGGTCGGGCGGGTCTTCTTTCGCGGCGGCGGCGGTGGTTTGGCGGCTTCGAGAACCAGCTCCTTGAGGCGCTCGCGGGCATCCTCGCGATTACGGTCCTGGCTGCGGAAGCGGCTTGCCTCGATCATCAAGACGCCGTCCTTCGACATGCGTCTTCCGGCGAGCTTGATTGCATTCGCCTTGACGCGCTCCGGCAGGGATGGCGAGCTCTCCAGGCTGAAGAACAGCTGGACTGCGGTCGAGACCTTGTTGACGTTTTGCCCGCCAGGGCCACCTGCCAGAACGAACTGTTCCGTCAGCTCCCATCCGGCGATGGTGATCCGGTCGTTGATATAGAGCGCGTCGCTGGCCATTCTCGACCTATCTCACATCATCCGGACTTTTGGAACACGCAAAGAAAAACCCGGCGGTCGCCCGCCGGGTTTCACGTGAATCATCAGCCGTTTAGATTATTCGGCAGCGATCTTCAGGCCCGGGGCCGCGTCGCGGACGCCACCATCGACATGGTCCTCGAACTTGGCGAAGTTGGCGATGAACATGCCAACCAGCTTTTCGGCCTGGCGGTCGTAGGCTGCAGCATCGGCCCAGGTCGAGCGCGGATCGAGGATACCGTTGTCGACACCATCGACCGACACCGGAACGGCAAAGCCGAAGTTCGCATCGGCGCGGAAATCGGCCCTGGCGAGTTCGCCCGAGAGAGCCGCAGCCAGCAAAGCGCGCGTCGCCTTGATCGGCATGCGCTTGCCGGTGCCGTAAGCGCCACCGGTCCAGCCGGTGTTGACGAGCCAGCATTCGACGCCGTGACGGCCGATCAGCTCCTTCAGCAGATTGCCGTATTCAGCCGGATGACGCGGCATGAAGGGGGCGCCGAAGCAGGTCGAGAAGGTTGCTTCCGGTTCGGTCACCCCCTTTTCGGTACCCGCGACCTTTGCGGTGTAGCCGGACAGGAAGTGATACATGGCCTGTTCAGGCGTCAGTCGGGCAATCGGCGGCATGACCCCGAAAGCATCTGCCGTCAGCATGATGATCGTCTTCGGATGCGCGGCAAGACCGGTCTTCGAGGCATTCGGAATGAAGTCCAACGGATAGGCGCAGCGGGTATTTTCCGTCAACGAGCCATCATCGAAATCCGGCTCGCGCTGTTCGTTCAGCACGACGTTTTCGAGAACCGTGCCGAAGCGCTGCGTCGTCGCGTAAATCTCTGGTTCGGCTTCTGCCGAGAGACGGATGGTCTTGGCGTAGCAGCCGCCTTCGAAGTTGAAGATGCCGTTTTCGCCCCAGCCATGCTCGTCATCGCCGATCAGCGTGCGGGCCGGATCGGCCGACAGTGTCGTCTTGCCGGTTCCCGACAGGCCGAAGAAAACCGCACTATCGCCATCCGGCCCGGCATTGGCCGAGCAGTGCATCGGCATGACGCCCTTGGCCGGAAGCAGGTAGTTGAGGACGGTGAAGACCGACTTCTTCATTTCACCGGCGTAGGACGTGCCGCCGATCAGCACGAGACCCTTGGTCAGGTCGCAGGCAATGACCGTTTCGCTACGGCAGCCATGGCGGTCCGGATCAGCCTTGAAGCTCGGCAGATCGATGATCGTTAGCTTCGGCACGAAGGTCTTAAGCGCTTCGAGCTCCGGGCGGATCAGCAGATTGCGGATGAACAGCGAGTGCCAGGCAAACTCGGTGACGACACGCGACGGCAGAGCATGACCGGCATCGGCACCGCCAATCAGGTCCTGCACGAAAAGCTCCCTGCCCTTTGCGTGAGCCAGCATGTCGGCATGCAGCACGGCGAAGTGCTCCGGCGACATCGGCTTGTTGTTGTCCCACCAGATCTGCGCTTCGGTATCGGCATCGCGGACGACAAACTTGTCGCGCGGCGAACGGCCGGTGTGCTGGCCGGTCAATGCGCGCAGCGCGCCCTGGGCGGTGAGTTCGGCTTCTCCACGGCGAATCGACTCTTCATAGAGGGAGGCGGCGGTAAAGTTATAGCGGACGCTTGCAGCGCCCTCCAAACCGATCGTCGCCAGCGCTACCGCCGGGTTATGAACTCCGAACGTTTCCATCGCTCTTCCCTTTGCTCAGGCATACAGCCGTTAAAACTGACGCGAACCTAAGGTGGGAAATTTTAAAAAGCAAGAGAGTGTAATTCGAAAAGTGTAATGATATCATATATTTAATCGATTTAAATAAGAATCGTTATTTTTAAATCGTTTGAACTGGATGGTTTGGTTCAGTATGTCGCACCACCTTTGATTGCAGCCGGAATATTCGAACAATCCGCCCCTTTATCTTTGCCACAATTTGTTCCACCTTTATCCTCCATAAGCGCATCCGGCTGGAGAGGCCGCCTGGGGACATCAAAAATTCCGGGAGATGCGCATAAATGACGGAGACGAACACCATGCCGACAATCGCGCTCGTTGACGACGACCGCAACATCCTGACGTCAGTGTCGATCGCACTGGAAGCCGAGGGATATAAGGTCGAGACATATACGGACGGCGCTTCGGCGCTCGATGGTCTCATCGCCCGTCCGCCGCAGCTCGCCATCTTCGACATCAAGATGCCGCGTATGGACGGGATGGAGCTTCTGCGCCGCCTGCGTCAGAAGTCCGACATGCCGGTCATCTTCCTGACGTCCAAGGATGAGGAGATCGATGAGCTCTTCGGCCTCAAGATGGGCGCCGACGATTTCATCACCAAGCCGTTCTCGCAGCGCCTGCTGGTCGAGCGCGTTCGCGCCGTGCTGCGCCGCGCCTCGAGCCGGGAAGCAGCCGCGGCCGCAGGCACAAGCGGTACCGCGCCGAAGCCCGGTGCAGCACAGCCCGCCCGCTCGCTGGAACGCGGACAACTGGTCATGGACCAGGAGCGCCACACCTGCACCTGGAAAGCCGAACCGGTGACGCTGACCGTGACCGAATTCCTGATCCTGCATTCGCTTGCGCAGCGCCCGGGCGTCGTCAAGAGCCGCGATGCGCTGATGGACGCGGCCTATGACGAGCAGGTCTATGTCGACGACCGCACCATCGACAGCCACATCAAGCGGCTGCGCAAGAAATTCAAGATGGTCGACAACGATTTTGATATGATTGAAACGCTCTACGGAGTGGGTTACCGCTTCCGCGAAGCAGCCTGACGCGTTACCGCGGGGCACATGAGTATTGTTGAGGGCTCGCTGGCCGGATCTCCGGCCGCGCCCTCCGAAAGGGCCTGTCGTTGGCACAGTTGGTGCAGGAAAGGGATCTGGACGATGCGGATGGCGTAACCGGCCGCCGCGTCCGGGGAAGGCGCTGGTCGCATCCCTTCACCATCATCCGCCGGATCTTCGGCAATGCCGTCTTTTCGAGCCTGACGCGCCGCATCCTGTTCTTCAATCTGGCGGCGCTGCTCGTCCTTGTCGGCGGCATTCTCTACCTCAACCAGTTCCGCGAAGGGCTGATTGACGCGCGTGTCGAAAGCTTGCTGACGCAGGGCGAAATCATTGCCGGTGCGGTCTCCGCTTCGGCATCGGTCGATACAAATTCGATCACCATCGATCCGCAGAAGCTGCTGGAACTACAAGCCGGCCAAAGCATCACCCCGGTTCCGAACGACGAGGATCTGGAATTTCCGATCGATCCGGAAAAGGTGGCGCCGGTTCTGCGCCGCCTGATCTCGCCGACCCGCACCCGCGCCCGCATCTTCGACGCCGATGCTAATCTGCTGCTCGATTCCCGCCATCTCTATTCCCGCGGCCAGGTGCTCCGTTTCGATCTTCCGCCAGTCGAGGAAGAGAAACAGACATGGGGCGAATGGTTCACGACCCTGTTCAACAAGGCGCTGCAGCCCGGCAATCTGCCGGTGTACAAGGAAGCGCCGGGTGGCGACGGCTCGATCTATCCTGAAGTGATGAATGCGCTGACCGGCGTGCGCGGCGCAGTGGTGCGCACCACCGAGAAGGGCGAGCTGATCGTCTCGGTCGCCGTACCGGTGCAACGTTTCCGCGCCGTTCTAGGCGTACTGCTGCTATCGACCCAGGCCGGCGATATCGACAACATCGTTCATGCCGAACGTCTGGCGATCATGCGTGTCTTCGGTGTCGCGACGCTGGTCAACGTGCTGCTGTCGCTCGTTCTGTCGTCAACGATCGCCAATCCGCTCCGCCGCCTGTCGGCGGCCGCGATCCGCGTCCGGCGCGGCGCCAAGGAGCGCGAGGAGATCCCCGACTTCTCGGCCCGCCAGGACGAAATCGGCAATCTTTCGATCGCGCTGCGCGAAATGACGACCGCGCTCTACGACCGCATCGATGCGATCGAGAGCTTTGCTGCCGATGTCAGCCACGAGTTGAAAAACCCGCTGACCTCTCTTCGAAGCGCGGTCGAGACGCTGCCGCTGGCGAAATCCGACGATTCCAAGAAGCGGCTGATGGATGTCATCCAGCATGACGTTCGCCGCCTTGATCGCCTGATTAGCGATATTTCCGACGCCTCGCGTCTCGACGCAGAACTGGCGCGCGTCGATGCCCGCTCTGTCGATCTGGAAAAGTTCCTGACCGATCTCGTCGATGTCTCCAGGCAGATCCGCAGCAAGAACAAGGATGTGCATATCGAGCTGGTGATCGAGCGGAAGCCTGGGGTGAAGACCCGCTTCGTCGTCAACGGCCACGACCTGCGCATCGGCCAGATCGTCACCAACCTGATCGAGAATGCCCGCTCCTTCGTTCCCCAGGAAGGCGGCCGGATCATCGTGCGGCTGGTGCGGACCCGTTCCCGTTGCCTCGTCTATATCGAAGACAACGGTCCGGGCATCCAGGCCGAAAACATCGATCGCATTTTCGAGCGCTTCTATACCGACCGGCCTGAGTCGGAAGGCTTCGGGCAGAATTCCGGTCTCGGCCTGTCGATCAGCCGCCAGATTGCCGAAGCCCATGGCGGCTCGCTGCGTGCCGAGAACATTATCGATGCGGAAAGTGCCGAGATTCTTGGCGCCCGCTTCATCCTCGCCCTGCCCGCGGCTGCCAATAGCTGATGAGCGCGCCGGTCAACGTTCACGCGACGGCGATCAAGATCAACGGCACCGGACTGCTGTTTTCGGGGCCATCCGGCTGGGGCAAGTCGATGCTGGCCTTCACCTGTCTGAACGAGGCGAAGCGGATCGGCCTCGACGCCGTCCTCGTTGCCGACGATCAGGTATTTCTCGAGAACCGGGACGGGCAGATCATCGCCCAGCGGCCGGATTCGATCGCCGGGCTGATCGAACTTCGAGGCACCGGCATCGTGGCGCTGGACAGCATTGCCGAGGCCGCCATGCATTTCGCCATCCTGCCCGGCAGCGCCTCCGGCGAAAATCGCCTGCCGCCGGAAAATGAGCAAATAGAGGTCGCCAGTGGCTTTCTGCTGCCGGTCATCCGGCTGCTTGGCGATACCCGGCTGCCGCTCGCGGTTCTGATGGCGAAAGCCCCGGAAATCGGTCGATAATGCCTCATAATCCGGCAGAATTGCCTGCGATCTCCGCATTTTTGTCTTGCACTTCGGCTTTTGATCGCCAAGATGTGCCCCCACCGGTGGACGCGATTGTTGCATTGCGATATTGGGGCCGCCGTTGATATGCCATTGGGAGCAGTTAAATCATGATCGGACTTGTGCTTGTCACTCATGGCAAGCTGGCTGAAGAGTTTCGTCATGCTGTCGAGCATGTCGTCGGTCCTCAGAAATTCATCGAGACGGTCTGCATCGGCCCCGAAGACGATATGGATCAGCGGCGGCAGGATATTCTTCAAGCTGTCGCCGGCGCCGATGATGGTCATGGTGTGGTGATCCTCACCGATATGTTCGGCGGTACGCCTTCCAACCTTGCCATCTCGGTGATGAGCAGCGGCCATACCGAAGTGATTGCCGGTATGAACCTGCCGATGCTGATCAAGCTCGCTGGCGTCAGAGGCGAGAACAACATGGAAAAGGCCTTGGCCGAAGCTTCGGAAGCCGGCCGGAAATACATCAACGTCGCGAGCCGCGTTCTCAGCGGAAAATAACGGGCCTTCATGACCACGACGCAGCTCTCCCGGGAACTCCTCATCATCAACAAGCGCGGTCTTCATGCACGCGCCTCGGCGAAATTCGTTCAGATGGTCGACACGTTCGACGCTGCGATCACCGTTTCCAAGGACGGCATGACCGTCGGCGGCACGTCGATCATGGGCCTGATGATGCTTGCCGCGAGTCCCGGCTCGACCGTGCTGGTCACCGCCAGCGGCAACCAGGCGATCGAAGCCCTCGATGCCCTGGATCAGCTGATCCAGAACAAGTTCGGCGAAGAGATCTGATCCGCGCCGTCATATAACCATATAAAGACTTCTTTATATCTTTATTGCCATGGTCCCTGAAGCCTGATAAACGGCTGGCATGGCCGTGCATAAGGCACGTGTTGGCGCTGCGCGATATTTGCGGCGCAGGTTTGATTTTGAGATGCTTTTCAGCTGGAGACCTCAATGAGCACTGAAAAAGATTATGTCGTCGCCGATATCGGTCTTGCAGATTTCGGTCGTAAGGAAATTACGATCGCCGAAACCGAAATGCCGGGCCTGATGTCCAGCCGCGAGGAATTCGGCCAGTCGAAGCCGCTGAAGGGCGCGCGCATCACCGGCTCGCTGCACATGACGATCCAGACCGCCGTTCTCATCGAGACGCTGACGGCGCTCGGCGCCGAAGTTCGCTGGGCCTCGTGCAACATCTTCTCGACGCAGGATCACGCTGCTGCTGCGATCGCCGCTGCCGGCATCCCGGTCTTCGCGATCAAGGGTGAATCCCTCGAAGACTACTGGACCTATACCGACAAGATTTTCCAGTGGGCCGATGGCGGCTTCTCCAACATGATTCTCGACGATGGCGGCGACGCGACCATGTACATCCTGCTCGGCGCGCGCGCCGAAGCCGGTGAAGACGTGCTGTCGAACCCGCATTCCGAGGAAGAAGAAATCCTCTTCGCACAGATCAAGAAGCGCCTCGCCGCATCGCCGGGCTGGTTCACCAAGCAGCGCGACGCGATCAAGGGCGTCACCGAGGAGACCACCACTGGCGTCAACCGCCTCTATCAGCTGCATGCCAAGGGCCTGCTGCCGTTCCCGGCAATCAACGTCAACGATAGCGTCACCAAGTCGAAGTTCGACAACAAGTACGGCTGCAAGGAATCGCTGGTCGACGGTATCCGCCGCGGCACCGACGTCATGATGGCCGGCAAGGTTGCCGTCGTCTGCGGTTACGGCGACGTCGGCAAGGGTTCTGCCGCCTCGCTCTCCGGCGCCGGCGCTCGCGTCAAGGTCACCGAAGCCGACCCGATCTGCGCCCTGCAGGCCGCCATGGATGGCTATGAAGTCGTTTTGCTCGAAGACGTCGTATCTTCGGCTGACATCTTCATCACCACGACCGGCAACAAGGATGTCATCCGCATCGACCATATGCGGGCGATGAAGGACATGGCGATCGTCGGCAACATCGGCCATTTCGACAACGAAATCGAAGTTGCGGCGCTGCGTAACCTCAAGTGGACCAACGTCAAGCCGCAGGTCGACCTGATCGAGTTCCCGAAGGGCAACCGCATCATCCTGCTGTCCGAGGGACGTTTGCTGAACCTCGGCAACGCCACCGGCCATCCGTCCTTCGTGATGTCGGCATCCTTCACCAACCAGACGCTGGCGCAGATCGAGCTTTTCACCAAGCCCGACCAGTATTCCAACCAGGTCTACATCCTGCCGAAGCACCTCGACGAGAAGGTCGCCCGCCTGCATCTCGGCAAGCTCGGCGTGAAGCTGACCCAGCTTTCGGAAGAGCAGGCTGCCTATATCGGCGTAAAGCCGCAGGGCCCGTTCAAGGCTGACCACTACAGATACTAATCGTATCGCCAGTATCCACAACATCTTGATGGGCGCCGCATTGACATTTGCGGCGCCCTTATTTTTTGCCTCCTACCTTCCCGCTGAATCCCATCCGAAGTATTGTTTTAGAACTCGATTCGTGGCCCGGACTCGTCCGTTTGCCCGAAAATGGGATGTCTTGTCGTGATGCGGCACATTAAAGGACGGAGACAGACCGGGAATGCCGGACGTAGAGAAAAGCCTGCCAGCACAGGTGGATGACGGCGCTCGGCCCGATATCCGCCAGGTAGCGGCAGCACAACACAATACACCTGCGGCGGCCGGGCGGGCCGTGAAGCAGGGAAAAAGCTCGCTGACGCAGCTGGCGAAGATTTGTGCCGGTGGCACGGCGATCGCAGCGCTTGCGCGGCCGGTTCTGGCTCAGGTCGAATCCGAGGCTGCGGCATCGGCACACCTGTTCACGTCATCTCAGGTCGTCGGCGTTTCCGTTGTCATCGGGGTCATCTCCGCCGCTCTGCTTTCCACCCTCTGGCTGGTGCGCCAGCGCGGCAACCTGGAAACCGAGAGCCGCGATATCCGCACCGCGCTTTCGGATGCGCAGCAGCGCATCTCGCAATATCAGGCACTGATTGCCGACAAGAACCGCCGCATCGTCGTCTGGGACGGCAGCGAGCGCCCCGAACTGCTGGGACAGCTGCCGGCCGAAACGGGCGCGCCGCAGGACAACGAATTCCTGGCATTCGGCCTGTGGCTGAAGCCCCGTTCGGCGTCCGAGCTTGACCATGCAATCGATCGTCTGCGTGAAGCAGGCCAGAGCTTCGATATGGTGGTCGAAACCAATCGCGATGAAATTCTCGAGGCGCAGGGCCGTGTATCCGGCGGCCGCGCCTTTGTTCGCTTCGTCGCGCTCAACAATCTGCGCGCCGAACTCGCCGAACTGAAGATCGAGCGCGAACGGCTGATGTCGTCGATCTCGGCCTTCCAGAGCCTGCTCGATGCCATCGACCTGCCGGCCTGGCAGCGCGACGTCGAAGGCCGCCTGACCTGGGTCAACCAGGCTTACGGCGATGCCGTCGAGGCGAAGTCGCCGCAGCAGGCAATCAACGAGAGCCGTGAATTCCTGACGACGATCGCCCGCGAGCGCATCCGCGCCACGGCAACGCCCGAATCGCCTTTTCACGACAAGATTTCGACCGTCGTCAGCGGCAACCGGACATTCTTCGACGTCGTCGATGTCAAGGTTCCCACCGGCTCGGCGGGCATCGCCATCGACGTCTCGGATGCCGAGGCGGTTCGTGCCGAGCTTGAGCGGACGCTGAAAAGCCACGCCGAGACCCTCGATCATCTGGCAACACCGGTTGCGATCTTCGACGGCGAGCAGCGGCTGCAATTCTATAATCAGGCCTTCGTGACCCTCTGGGAGCTCGATATCGCCTTCCTTGAGCGCAAGCCTGACAATGCCGAGCTTCTCGAGCGCCTGCGGGCGGCCAAGAAACTGCCGGATCAGCTGAACTGGAAGAGCTGGAAGGAAACAGCGCTTTCCGTCTACCAGGCTCTCGATACGAAATCCGACCTCTGGCATCTGCCGAACGGCCAGACGCTGCGCGTCTTCGCCACAGCGCATCCACAAGGTGGCGCTACCTGGGTATTCGAGAACCTCACCGAGCAGGTCGATCTCGAAACGCGCTACAACACGCTGGTGAAGGTTCAGGGCGAGACGATCGACCACCTTTCGGAAGGTGTTGCGGTGTTCGGGCCTGACGGACGAATCCGCCTGTCGAACCCTGCCTTCCGCGTGCTCTGGGGAATCACCGAGGCCGAAGCCAAGCCGGGCACCCATATCCGCGCCGTCGGCGAAGCTTGTGCTCCGTCTTATGACAAGCCGGATGGCTGGAAGACCTTTGCCGAGCTCATCACCAGCTTCGACGACGAACGCCGTTCGAGCCAGGGCACGCTGGAACTGTTCTCCGGCCTCGTGCTCGACTATGCAGTGATACCGCTGCCGAATGCACAGACGATGCTGACCTTCGTTAACATGACGGATTCGGTGCGCGCCGAGCGCGCCCTGACCGAGAAGAACGAAGCGCTGCGCAAGGCCGACGAGCTGAAGAACGATTTCGTTCAGCACGTCTCCTACGAGCTCCGTTCGCCGCTGACCAACATCATCGGTTTCACCGATCTGCTGCGCACGCCGGGCGTCGGTCCGCTGAACGATCGGCAGGCCGAGTATATCGACCATATCGCCACTTCCTCGTCTGTCCTGCTGACGCTGGTCAACGACATTCTCGACCTGGCAACCGTCGATGCAGGCATTATGCGGCTGAACTATTCCGAGATCGATCTCAGCGACCTGCTGGACGACGTCTCGATGCAGATCGCCGACCGACTGCAGGAAAGCGGCGTAACGCTTGAGATCACCTCGCCGTCGCAGCTCGGCACCATCGTTGCCGATTCGCAGCGCCTGAAGCAGATCCTGCTGAAATTGCTATCGAATGCCGCCAACTTTTCGCCCGAGGGTGCGGCGATTGCGCTCGAATGCCATCGCGAAGGCACCGATTTCGTATTTTCCGTCGCCGATCGCGGGCCGGGCATCTCGCAGGAGATGATCGCTACTGTCTTCGATCGCTTCGCCACCGGTGCAAAGAGCGGTAAGCGCGGCGGTGCCGGTCTCGGTCTCTCGATCGTCGACAGCTTCGTCAGCCTGCATAACGGCAAGGTAACGATCGACAGCAAGCCTGGCCGCGGCACCACGGTCGTTTGCCGGATTCCATCCGTCAACCTGCCGCGTGCCGTCGCAGCCGCCGAATGACGGCCGACGCTGGCGCGATCTCCCTGTTTCTGGAAGACGAGGCGGCAACCGGCCGTCTCGGCGAGGATCTGGCGCTTGCCGTTAAGCCGGGCGACTGCCTGACGCTGTCGGGTGATCTCGGCGCGGGAAAATCGTCTCTGGCCCGGGCGGTGATCCGCGCCATCGCCGACGATCCGGCGTTGGAAGTGCCAAGCCCGACATTCACGCTGGTCCAAGCCTATGATCTTAGAATTCCAGTTGCGCATTTCGACCTCTACCGGCTCGCCGATGGCTCCGAGCTTGAAGAACTTGGTTTCGATGAAGCGCTGCAATCGGGTATCTGCCTCGTCGAGTGGCCCGAGATGGCCGCGGACGAGATGCCTGGTGATCGGATTGAACTGACCCTGACGCACGAGGGTGCCGGGCGCCACCTGACCATCAAGGCACCGCCGAAGAAAGCCGAGCGTATCCAGCGCGTCCTGGCTATCCGGACATTTCTCGCCGGTCTCGGCTATGCCGGCGCCGGACGCCGCTTCCTGACGGGTGATGCATCGTTGCGCGCCTATGAGGCGGTCTATCCCGCGACAGGCGAGCGGAAGATCCTGATGGATTGGCCGCCGCTGCCGGAAGGACCCGCAGTCCTTGACGGCAAGCCCTACCCGAAGGTCGCCCATCTTGCAGAGAACGCCTATCCCTTTGTTGCCATCGCAGATACTCTGCGGCAGCGCGGCTTCGCGACGCCTGAAATCTACGGCGTCGACTACGACCAAGGCATATTGCTGATCGAGAATCTCGGAACCGAAGGTGTTCTGGACCCCGGCGGACGACCGATTGCCGAGCGCTACCGCGAAAGCGTTGCCTGCCTGGCGCATCTGCATGGCATGCAGATCCCGCAGGATATCGCCGTTACAAAGGATCATATTCACCACATCCCGGATTTCGACCGGACGGCGATGAAGATGGAAGTCCGCCTGGTGCTCGACTGGCATCTGCCGTGGAAGCGCGGCGGCCAGACGGCCTCGAATGCGGAGCGGGACACGTATCTTGCAATCTGGGACGACCTCATCGACCAGCTGGCCGATGCCGAAAAGAACCTGCTGCTGCGCGATTTCCATTCGCCGAACATCATCTGGCGCGGTGACCGGCAGGGGATCCAGAAAATCGGCCTGATCGATTTCCAGGACGCGATGATCGGCCCGACGTCCTATGATCTGGCATCGATCGCCCAGGATGCGCGCGTTACCATCAAGCCTTCGCTCTTCCAGGAGCTCATGGAAGACTATCTGTCGATCCGCCGGGCCCAAGGCGGCTTCGATGAAACGTCCTTCCTGAAGAGCTGGGCGATCATGTCTGCGCAGCGCAATTGCAAACTTGCCGGGCTCTGGGTCCGGCTGTTGCAGCGCGACGGCAAACCCGGCTATCTCAAGCATATGCCGCGTACACTGGCCTATCTTCAGGTCGCTCTTGAGCATGAAGCGCTCGCCCCCTTGCGCGAATGGTGCGCAAGGGCTGGAATAGGCATGAGCGAATCATAAGTTCCGGACCACGATGACAATCAAACAAGCCATGGTATTGGCGGCGGGTCTTGGCACCCGCATGCGCCCGATCACCGATACGATGCCGAAGCCGTTGGTGAAGATCGGCGGCAAGCCGATGATTGACTATACGCTGGACTCGTTGAAGCAGGCCGGCGTCGAACGCGCTGCCGTCAACGTCCACCATTTCGCCGACCAGATGGAAGCGCATTTGAAGTCGTATCACGGGCTCGATATCCTGATTTCCGACGAGCGCGGCGGCCTGCTGAACAATGGCGGTGGCATCGTCAAAGGCCTAACGCTGCTCGACCGGGAGACGATCTTCGTGATGAACGCCGATCTCTTCTGGATCGGTGAACAGCCGGGTGCGCCCAGCAATCTCGATCGATTAGCCGGATTCTTCGATGCCGGCAGCATGGACATGGCGATGCTTTGCGTGCGCATCGAGAACACGACCGGCCATAACGGCATCAATGATTTCAGCATGGCAGCGGATGGCCGCCTGACACGCTACCGGGACGACCAGTCGAACCCCGTCGTCTATGCCGGTGCCTTTGCGATGCGGCCCGAATTTCTCGACGATGCTCCGCGCGAGCCGTTCAACATCAACACCTATTTCGACAAGGCGATCGGCCGCGGCAGGCTTTACGGAATGATGATGGACGGGCACTGGCTGACCGTCGGCACGCCCGAAGCCGTCGATGAAGCAGAGGAAACGATCCGGCAATTCCGGACGTTTGCTTAAGCGATGAGCGAGCGTCATCAGCCGCGCATCCTGACGATCCCGGCAGGAGCGCCGTTTCTGAAAGTGCTCGCGCAGACGCTTTGCGACGGCCGGCTGACGCCGCTCTTCCGGCACGATCCGGACGATCCGCTATCACTCTCCAAAGTCACGATCTACCTACCGACCAGGCGCGCCGCCCGCGTGCTCCGATCCGAATTCGTCGATCTGCTCGGCGGCCGCTCGGCCATTCTGCCGGTCATCCGGCCGCTCGGTGAGACGGATGACGACAGCGGCTATTTCGAGGAGGCGCTGCCTGCGACCCTCGACCTTGCGCAGCCACTTTCCAACACTGCCCGCCTGCTGGAGCTTGCGAGGCTCATCCTTGCCTGGCGGAACAGGCTGCCGGATATCGTCCGCCGCATCCACGCCGAGTCGCCTCTCGCAGCCCCGGCAAGCCCGGCCGATGCGATCTGGCTGGCGCGCAATCTGGCCGAGCTGATCGATTCGATCGAGACCGAGGACCGCGAATGGGCGGAGCTTGCCAATCTCGACGCCTCCGATCATGCACTCTGGTGGCAGCTGACCGCCGAATTTCTGCAGATTGCCAGCGCTTTCTGGCCGGAACGGCTGGCCGAACTCGGGCGCTCGTCCCCTGCCCGGCACCGCAACGCAATTTTGCGGGCGGAAGCGAACCGTCTTGCAACGTCCCGGCCGGCGGGACCGATCATCATCGCCGGCTCGACGGGCTCCGTGCCTGCTACCGCCGATCTGATTGCCGCCGTTGCCAATCTTCCCGAGGGCGTCATCGTGCTGCCAGGCCTCGATCTGTCGATGCCGGACGAGCATTGGCGAATGGTAGCACCGGATCCGCAACCAGGACGAACGGCCAATCCTGCGAGCCGCAGCCACTCCCAATATGGTCTGTCGCATCTGCTGAAACGCCTGAAACTGACACGCAATGATGTCGCCCCGCTGATCGACGCGGAGCCTGACCTGCAACGGCGCGCTGAGATACTATCGCGGGCGCTTGCACCAGCAGAGGCGACAAGCGGCTGGGGCGAGTGGAAGAACGAGCTTCCCGCGGACGCGTTGGCGGCGGGCTTTGCCGACGTGGCGCTGATCGAGGCAGCCAACGAGCGGGAGGAGGCAACGGCAATCGCCATCGCCTTGCGCCTTGCCCTGGAAGAGCCGGGCCGCAACGGCGAAAGCCAGGCAGCGGTGATTACGCCCGATCGCAATCTCGCGCGCCGCGTCATGTCCGAACTCGCCCGGTTCGGCATTATCGCCGACGATTCGGCCGGTACGCCGCTTTCCGCCATGCCGCAGGGGACCTTCCTTCAGCTGGTTCTGGAAGCGACGCTGCGGCCCGGCGATCCGGTAGCACTGGTGGCGCTCCTCAAGCATCCGCTCACGCATTTCAGCCTTGAGAAGACCATTTTGACAAGCGCCGTCGAAGCCCTCGAGCTTCTCGCGCTGCGAGGCGGTGTTGCCGAGGTCGATATCAACACGCTGCCGGCCCTGCTAGAGCGTCAGCTTGCCGAACAGCAGGCCGATCGCTACGCGCCGAACTGGCGGAAGTCGCTGCCATCGGATGCGATCGATCGGGCCCGGAATCTGGCACAGCGGATCGCAGCTGCGACCGAGCCGCTGGCATCGGCAATGGTCAAGCGTGGACCTGACGGGCGCAGCCTGACAGTGAACCTGCAGCTCTCCGAATGGGCCTCAAGGACCGGCCGCGTGCTCGAGGCCGTGGCTCGCGATCACCGCGGCGACCTTGCCGGTCTCTGGAGCGGAGAAGCCGGCGATGCGCTTGCAGTACTGCTCGGCGAAGTGATCGACACCAACGGGCAGATCGAGGCCGACGGTCCGCAGTGGATCGACATCATGACGGCATTGTCGGCCGGACAGGCCGCCAAGCCGCGCGCGCTCAGCCATCCCCGGGTTTTCATCTTCGGTACGCTGGAAGCCCGTCTTCAGGCTGTCGACACGCTGGTGCTCGGCGGTCTGAACGAAGGTTCCTGGCCGGGGCAGACGGCCAACAACCCCTTCATTTCGCGGATGATGAAAACGGAGATTGGCCTCGAGCCGCCGGAGCGGCGTATCGGGCAGCTGGCCCACGATTTCGAGATGGCGAGCGGCACCCGGAAGCTGATCTATACGCGCGCACTCCGCCAGGGCTCGACGCCGACGGTTGCCTCGCGCTGGCTGCAGCGTCTACTGGCTTTGGGCGGCACCGCTTTCGAAGCCGCGCTGAAGGACCGTGGCGAAAAATTCGTGCACTGGGTCAATCTTCTCGATGACGGCAAGACCCAGGCGCCGGCGCAGCGCCCCTCGCCGGTTCCACCCTCCGAACTGCAGCCGAAATCCTATTCCTTCAGCGAAGTCGGCCGCCTCCGGCGCGATCCCTATGCGATCTATGCGCGGCGCATTCTGCGGCTCGACCCTGTCGAACCGTTTAACCGCGATCCCGGTGCCGCAGAACGCGGCACGCTCTATCACGCGATCATCGACCGCTTCGTGCGCGAAGGGCACATCGCCGGAACGCCTGACGGCGAAAGGGCGATGGAGGCTATCCTGAACGATCTTTTCGACAGCGAAGAACTGCCCGCCCATATCGACGCGGTCTGGCGGCCGCGCTTTCGCGAGGTGGCCCGCAGCTTCCTGACGTGGGAAGCCGAGCGGCGGCCGGGCATCCGCAAGACAGTGACCGAAGTTCGCGGCAGCGTCGAGCTGGAGACTATCAACATCCGGCTAACGGGAATCGCCGACCGGATCGATATCACCGGGCCGAAATCTGCCGATATCATCGACTACAAGACCGGCTACAACCCATCGCCTGCGCAAGCGCGCGCCTTGCTCGACCCGCAGCTGGCTCTCGAAGCTGCCGCGCTGAGCGCCGGTGCCTTCCGCGATGCCGGCAGCCTCATTCCGCAGGATCTGCTTTACGTCCGGCTTCGGCCTGGCAGCCGCTTCCGGGCCGATACCGTCAACAACGAAAATTCGACACGCAGCGACAAGGCGAAGTCGGCGCTCGATCTTGCCGAGGAGTCGATCGATCAGCTCGTCAAATTCGTCTCCCTGCTGCAATCCGGCGAGCGGGGCTTCACGTCGCGGCTTATCCCGGCACAACAGTTCGAGTTCGGCGGCGACTACGATCATCTGGCACGGGTCTCGGAATGGTCGACGGCAGAAGACGAGGAGGCCAGCGGCGATGAATGACATTACCGCTCTCCCCGATAGCGACGATCCGGGCGTCTGGATCGGCTGGACGACCATTCAGCAGGCGATCGCCTCCGATCCGTTACGCTCGGCATGGGTGTCGGCCAATGCCGGATCCGGGAAGACGCACGTCCTGACGCAACGCGTGATCCGGCTGCTTTTGGCCGGTGCCAGGCCTTCGGCGATCCTCTGCCTGACCTATACCAAAGCCGCGGCCTCCGAAATGTCGAACCGCGTCTTCGCGCGGCTTGCCGAATGGGCGGTTCTGCCGGATCAGGAATTGAGCAAACGCATCGCGCTGATCGAGGGAGAAACACCCGATCGCGTCAAGCTCGCCGAAGCACGGCGGCTCTTTGCCAAGGCGCTGGAGACGCCCGGCGGATTGAAGATCCAGACGATCCACGCCTTCTGCGAGGCGCTGCTGCATCAGTTTCCGCTGGAGGCAAATGTCGCTGGACACTTCTCGGTTCTCGACGATCGTGCAGCGGCGACCCTTCTTGCGGATGCGCGCCGCTCGCTGCTGACGGCGACGGGACCGGAAGACGATCAGACGCTTGCCGAAGCGTTCTCATACGTTCTCAACCTCGGCGACGAAAGCGGGCTGGAAGCGCTGCTCGAAGAGATCGTCGCCAATCGCAACGCCATCCGCCGCTTCACGCAGGCCGCCGAAGCGCATGGCGGCATTGCCGCGGCACTGCGCAAGAACCTGAAGCTTTCCGATACGGAGAGCGAAGCCAGCATCGCCGAGCAATACTGGCCGCTACCGGAGCTTTCCGGGCTGACGCTCGATCTCTACATGACGCTGGCGGCACAGAAAGGCGGCGCCAAGGCGCAGGAGGTTGCCTACGGTATTCGCCAAACGTCGAACGAGCGAAGCGCGGCGAAGCGGGCCGAAATTCTGGAGAAGATCTTCCTGAAGGTGGACGGGCAGCCGAAAACGGATTCGCAATTCACCGTGAAGGCGATGCTTGCCGATGCGCCAGAACTGACGGCGGCGATCGCAGCTGCCCGCGATCACGTCGTCGCCTGCCGGGACCGGCTGAAAATCATGCGGATGTATACGGCAACGCATGCGGCACTCGTGCTCGCCGAGCGCCTGAACCGCGACTATGAGTCCCTGAAAAAGCAGCGCAGCCACCTCGATTTCGAGGACCTGATCACGCGCACGGCCGATCTGCTGACGAAGAGCGGCATCGGCCCATGGATCCACTACAAGCTTGACCAGGGCATCGACCACATTCTCGTCGATGAGGCCCAGGATACCAGCCCGATCCAATGGAGCGTCATCCAGTCGCTGGCGGAGGATTTCTTCTCGGGCGAGAGTGCCCGGCCGGTGATCCGGACGCTATTTGCCGTCGGCGATGAGAAGCAGTCCATCTATTCTTTCCAAGGCGCGCGGCCGGAGCGCTTTTCGGAAGAAAGCAAACGGACGCAGCGAAAGGTGCAGGCCAGCGGCCAGCAATTCACGCCGGTGCGCCTGCCGCTGTCATTCCGTTCGACGTCCGACGTTCTCGCCGCCGTCGACCATGTCTTCACACCACCTGAAAATGCGCGTGGGCTGAGCGCCGAGGGCGAGCCGGTCATCCACCGGTCAAGCCGGATCGGCCATCCAGGCGCAGTCGATCTCTGGGCAATGGTAGCGCCCGAAGTCGCCGTCAAGGAAGAGGACTGGACGGCACCTTTCGATGCCACGCCCGAGAGCGCACCGCCGGCGATCCTCGCGCGACGCATGGCGCATACGATCGAGGCGCTGGTCGGACACGAAACGATCGTCGAGAAGGGCAAGGAACGGCTGATCGAGGCCGGCGATATTCTGGTGCTGGTTCGAAAGCGTGACAGTTTCGTCAACGCGCTGACGCGGGCGCTGAAACGGCGGAACAACATTCCGGTCGCCGGTGCCGACCGTCTGAAGCTGACGAGCCACATTGCCGTGCAGGATCTGCTGGCGCTAGGGCGCTTCCTGCTTCTGCCGCAGGACGATCTTTCGCTTGCAGCGGTGCTGAAAAGCCCGCTCTTCGATCTCACGGAAGACGATATCTTTGCGCTGGCGGCGCTCCGAAGCGAACATCTGAGCGTTTGGAGCCATCTGCAGCGCTTCGCCGCCGACGGCCACGAGCGCTTCGTGGCGGCGGCGAAACGGCTTGAGCTTTTCCTGGAGCAATCACGAACCCTGTCCGTGCATGATTTCTACGCCCGTGTGCTTGGCGTTCACGGTGGCCGCAGTCAGTTTCTGGCGCGGCTCGGCACCGAAGTCAGCGATATTCTTGACGAATTCCTGACCTTCACGCTCGATCATGAAAGCTCTGGCCTGCCCGGCCTGCAATCCTTCATCTCGACACTCGAACTCGAGGCCCCGGAGGTGAAGCGCGAGCAGGACAAAGGGCGAAACGAGGTGCGCATCATGACGGTGCATGCCTCGAAGGGCCTTGAGGCGCCGATCGTCTTCCTGGTAGATAGTGGCGGCAAGGCGTTTACCCATACGCATATGCCGAAACTGAGGTTGCTCGAGACAGCCAACGAGGATCCGATGCCGGTCTGGATACCGGTCAGCGATCTCGCCAATTCCCGTACGCAGGCCGACGCAGCCCGCATCCAGACGCTGGCCGAAGAGGAATACCGCCGACTGCTCTATGTGGCGATGACGCGCGCGGCCGACCGGCTGATCGTTTGCGGCTATCGCGGCGTGCGCGCCAATACCGATACGTGGCATGCGATGATTTCCACCGCGATGAGCGAAAGCCATCCGCAGGTGAACGCTGTCGAATTCGAAGGGCCGGACGGCAGCTGGCCAGGCGTGACCTGGCGGGTTCCGCAGGTGGAGCGCAGCTTCGAGCGGGCAGAACAGCTGGCGGAAAAGCGCGAAAAAGACGTCCTGCCAGCTGGTATACTCAAGCCTCTGCCACCGCAGAGAGCGCTGCCGCGACCCCTCAGCCCATCGGGCGCGGGCACCGTCATCGATGAGGAAGCCGACGACCTTCTGGTGACCTCGCCTTTGTTTAGCACCCCGGAGCGGTCCGACAGGTCGCTGGAAAAAGGCCGGCTGATCCACCGTATGCTGCAGATGCTGCCTGACATCCCGCCTCAGGAGCGCCAGCTTGCCGCCGAGCGCTATGCTGGGCGCGCGGCGCGCTTCTGGCCGGACGCGGAGCGGCGCCGGCTTGTCGATTCGGTTCTGAAACTATTGGGCGAAGACAGCCTGCAGCCGGTCTTTGCAGCCCATGCGCAGCCTGAAGTCTCGATCATGGGCACGCTGGACCTCGACGGAAAGCACTATGCCGTATCGGGCCGGGTCGACCGTCTCGCGGTACTGACAGACCGGGTCGTTATCCTCGATTACAAGACCAATCGTGTTCCGCCGGAGACCGAGGAGAGCGTTCCCTTTGCACATAAGGCGCAGCTCGCGATCTACCGGGAAATCCTGAAACCGCTTTATCCCGGCACGGAAATCGAGTGCGTGCTCGTTTATACTGAAAACGCGACGGTTCACCGCCTCACCAAGCGGACCCTTGAATTGGCGCTTGCGGCACTCAAGACAAAGTGAAATACCGGACATTGAAATTATGACACCGCACCATCACATGTGGTTCAACGATAATTCCCGTGAAGGAGCAGCCTATGGCTACCGTGAAAGTCGATATCAATAACTTCCAGTCGGAAGTTCTGGAATCTGCAGAACCTGTTGTTGTGGATTTTTGGGCTGAATGGTGCGGCCCGTGCAAGATGATTGCCCCGAGCCTCGAAGAAATCGCAACCGAACTGGCCGGCAAGGTCAAGGTTGCCAAGCTCAACATCGATGAAAACCCGGAACTGGCTGCTCAGTTCGGCGTTCGCTCGATCCCGACGCTTGCGATCTTCAAGGCTGGCGAAGTTGCCGACATCAAGGTTGGCGCCGCTCCGAAGACGGCTCTTTCGAGCTGGATTTCCAGCGCCGCCTAAGACGCTTTCGCATTCAACGAAAAAGCCCGGCTTCGACCGGGCTTTTTTCATTTTGGTGGCGTGCCGTTATCCGAGAGAACGTCGCCGACCAGATAGAGCGAGCCGCCCATCAGGATGCGTGGCGGCGGCTTGGCCGGATCGAGGATTTCCTTGATCGCATCGAGCGCGTCTCCGACGGTCGACATCGGCTCGGCCACCAAACCGGCGTCGTAGGCAGCATTGGCCAGAATGACCGGGTCGATCATCGCATCGCTTCCGCGGATCGGAACGCAGAAGACTTTCTCCGCCAGTCCGGCAAACGCCTTGAAATAACCGACGGGATCCTTCGTGTTGATCATGCCGGTGATCAGATAGAGCGGTCTTGGCAGCTTTTCCTCGAAATTCGCCATCGCCTCGGCGATCACCTCGCCGGCGCCGGGATTGTGTCCGCCATCGACCCAGATCTCCGCACCGGCAGGTGCGTGCGACATCAGCCGCCCCTCGGTCAGCCGCTGCAGACGCCCGGGCCATTCCACACCCTGAAGCGCCTTCTCCATCATCGCTTCGGTGACGACGAAACCGGCGGCCTTGACGGCGCGGATGGCAGCGGCGGCGTTGGCATATTGATGGCGGCCGGGAAGCCGCGGGAGCGGCAGATCGGCAAGGCCGAACTCATCCTGATAGACGAGACGGCCATATTCCTCGTGGGCCATGAAATCCTGGCCGTAAACGGCGGTCGGGCAATGCAGCCGCTCGGCCGTCGACATCAGCACTTCGAGCGCTGCGTCATAAGGCTGCTGACCAATGACGACAGGATGCTTCGCCTTCATGATGCCCGCCTTTTCGGCGGCGATCAGCTCGACCCGGTCACCGAGATAGGGCTGATGATCCAGGGAAATCGGCATGATGACCGAAACGGCCGGATCGGAGATGACATTCGTCGCGTCGAAGCGGCCGCCAAGGCCGACTTCGATAACAGCTGCGTCGGCAGGCTGTTCGGAAAAGAGCAGGAAGGTGACCGCCGTCAGGATTTCGAAAACGGTGATCTTCTGGCCGCCATTGGCTTCGGCAACGCGGCGTACGGCATCGGCGAAAGCCGCGTCTTCGACCAGCTCTCCGCGTCCGCCCTTGACGCCGATGCGGTAGCGCTCGTGCCAATTCACCAGATGAGGCGAAGTGTGGACATGAACGCTGTAGCCACCAGCTTCGAGGAGCGCCCGGCAGAAGGCAGTAACAGAACCCTTGCCGTTGGTTCCGGCGACATGAATTACCGGCGGCAGCTTGTCCTGCGGATTTCCGAGAACTTCCAGCAGGCGGGTGATCCGCTCCAGCGACAGATCGAAGCCCTTGGGATGCAATCCCAAGAGCTTGTCTATTTCCTGTGCTGCCTCGCTCACGACGGTCTGACCCCTGGGTATCATTCGGCCCTCCGCTCAGGCAGGTTCTGGATCGATCAGGCGCTCGCTGCCAGCGCGACCGCACTGCCGTTGGTAACGACGGTATTTGCCGGCTTCTTCGTCAGGATCTTTAGGACCCGCGCCAGCGTATCGGGGATATCGTGACGCTTGATCACCATGTCGACCATGCCGTGTTCCAGCAGATACTCCGACGTCTGGAAGCCTTCCGGCAACTTTTCGCGGATCGTCTGCTCGATGACGCGCTTGCCGGCAAAGCAGATTTCCGCGCCCGGCTCGGCCAGGTGAAGATCGCCGAGCATGGCATAGGAAGCGGTCACGCCGCCCGTGGTCGGGTTCGTCAGAACGACGATATAGGGCTGGCCTGCTTCCTTGAGCATGTCGACCGCGACAGTGGTGCGCGGCAGCTGCATCAGCGACAGAATGCCTTCCTGCATGCGGGCGCCGCCGGAAGCCGGGAACATCACCAGCGGGCACTTTTCCGCGATCGCACGCTCGAATGCCTTGACGATTGCCTCGCCGGCAGCGATGCCGAGCGAGCCGCCCATGAAGTTGAATTCGTGCACGACGGCCACGAGCTTCAGGCCGCGAACCTTGCCGACGCCGGCGACGATCGTGTCTTCCTGCTCAGTCTTCAGACGGCTATCGCGCAAACGGTCGGTGTATTTCTTGGAATCGCGGAACTTCAACGGGTCCTGAGCCACCTTCGGCTGCACCAACGCTTCGTATTCGCCATTATCGAACAGATCGAGCAGACGGGCCTTGGCCGGCATCTTCATGTGATAGCCGGAGGCCGGGATGACCCACTTGTTGTCTTCCAGATCCTTGTGGAAGACCATCTCGCCCGTTTCCGGGCACTTGATCCAGAGATTTTCAGGAACTTCGCGGCGGCCCAGCATGGAATTGATCCGCGGGCGTACGTAGTTGGTGATCCAGTTCAAGTCGAAAACTCCTGATTGACGACAGCCAATGTGGGGACACTATTCGGCAGCAACAAGGCGCGCCGAACGCGTTCCCGATGAAAGACCGCGGACCAGCGTGGCGACGGCCTGAACCGTATCAGCTGTCGCTTTTCCGTCCTTGGTCAAGCTTGTGGCCACCTGATTGACGATGGCAGTACCGACGACAACGCCGTCAGCCGAAGCGCCGATGACCTTTGCATGGTCGGCGGTCTTAACGCCGAAGCCAACGCAAACAGGCAGATCGGTGTGCTCCTTGATGCGCTTGACGGCACCCGAGACCAGCGACGTATCCGGCAAAGCCGAACCGGTGATGCCGTTCATCGAAACATAATAGACAAAGCCGGAGGTGTTCTTCAGAACGGCTGGCAGGCGCTTTTCATCGGTGGTCGGCGTTGCCAGGCGGATGAAGTTGATGCCCTTGCGGATCGCCGGGATGCACAGTTCGTCATCCATCTCCGGCGGCAGATCGACGACGATCAGACCGTCGATGCCGGATGCCAGCGCATCGTCGAGAAACTTTTCGACGCCGTAGATGTAGATCGGGTTGTAGTAGCCCATCATGACGATCGGCGTCGCATCATCGGACTTGCGGAAGTCCGCAGCCAGCTGCAGCGTCTTCTTGAGCGTCTGGCCGCCCTTCAGGGCGCGCTGACCGGCCAGCTGGATTGCCGGACCGTCGGCCATCGGATCCGAAAACGGCATGCCGAGCTCGATAATATCGGAACCAGCTTCCGGCAGCGCCTTCATGATGCCGAGCGACGTGTCGTAATCCGGGTCGCCGCCCATGAAATAGGTGACCAGCGCCGGGCGGCCCTCGGCCTTCAGATCGGCAAAGCGTTTGTCCATACGTGCGGTCATGACTTAAGCATCCATTCCGAGAATCTTGGCGACGGTGAAGATGTCCTTATCGCCGCGGCCGGAGAGGTTCATCAGGATGATCTCGTCCTTGCCCATCTTCGGCGCGCGCTTGATGACTTCGGCCAACGCATGCGACGGTTCCAGCGCCGGAATGATGCCCTCAAGGCGCGTCAGCGTCTGGAAGGCATCGAGCGCTTCGTGGTCCATGATCGGCACATATTCGACACGGCCGATGTCGTTCAGGTAGGAATGCTCCGGGCCGATGCCGGGATAATCGAGGCCGGCCGAAATCGAATGGCCTTCCTTGATCTGGCCGTCGCCATCCTGCAGCAGGTAGGTGCGGTTGCCGTGAAGAACGCCCGGCGAACCGGCGGTGATCGAGGCGCAATGCTCGTCACCCTGCAAACCCTTGCCGCCCGCTTCGACGCCGACGATCTTGACGCCTTCATCATCGAGGAACGGATGGAAGATGCCGATGGCGTTCGAGCCGCCACCGACGGCGGCAACGACGAGATCCGGCAGACGTCCCTCGGCTTCCAGCATCTGCTGCTTGGCTTCAGTGCCGATCACCGCCTGGAAATCCCGAACCATCTCCGGATAGGGATGTGGGCCGGCGGCGGTGCCGATCAGGTAATAGGTGTCGTCGACATTGGTGACCCAGTCGCGCAGCGCCTCGTTCATGGCGTCCTTCAGCGTGCCGTGTCCAGCCGTGACCGGCTTCACTTCGGCACCCAGGAGCTTCATGCGGAAAACGTTCGGCGCCTGGCGCTCGACATCGGTGGCGCCCATATAGACGACGCAGGGAAGGCCGAAACGGGCGGCAACGGTTGCCGAAGCAACGCCATGCTGGCCGGCACCGGTTTCAGCGATGATGCGGGTCTTGCCCATGCGCTTGGCGAGCAGGATCTGGCCGATGCAATTGTTGATCTTGTGGGAACCTGTGTGGTTCAGCTCTTCGCGCTTGAAGTAGATCTTCGCGCCGCCGAGCTCGGCCGTCAGCCGTTCCGCAAAATACAGCGGGCTCGGGCGGCCGATATAGTGGGCGCCGAGGTTTTTCAGTTCCGCCTGGAATTCCGGATCGTCCTTCGCCTTGTCCCACTCGGCCTGCAGGTCGAGAATGAGGGGCATCAGGGTCTCGGCGACAAAACGGCCGCCATAGATGCCAAAACGGCCGTCTTCGTCAGGGCCGGAACGGAAGGAATTCGGTTTAGGCGTCTCGTTCACTCTTAACTCCCTGAAGCGGTTTCAGGCTGATACGCCTTCTCGACCGCATCGAAAAATTCATCGATCATCGCGACGCTTTTCGCACCCGGTGCACTCTCGACACCGGAGGAAACGTCGATGCCTGGCGCTTTGGTGATGATCAGCGCGTCGGCAATGTTGTCCTTGTTCAGTCCACCGGAAAGCATGTAATCGACGCTGCCGTCAAGCCAGTCGAGCAGGCTCCAATCGAACGAAACCCCGTTTCCGCCGGGCAATTCGGAGCCTTTCGGCGGCTTCGCATCGAAGAGGAAGCGATCAGCGATACCGATATAGGCCTCGACCCGCTTCAGATCGTCGGAGGTGCGCACCGAGAAAGCCTTCATGACAGGAAGACCGTAAACGGCCTTTATGGTCAAAACGCGTTCCGGGCTTTCATCGCCATGAAGCTGAATGATATCGGGGCGCAAAAGTGCAACGATTTCATCGAGATCGTCGTTTGTTGGGTTAACCGTGACGGCCACGATCTTGGCCTTGCCGCGCACCGCGTCCGCCAGCCTTCCAGCGACGTCAGGCTCGATATAGCGCGGGCTTTTTTCGAAGAAGATGAAGCCGATATGGGTCGCGCCGCGCTTCAGCGCGCGATCGATCGTCTCGGCCGTCTTCAGACCACAGATTTTGATGTCCGGTTTCATGGCAGCGAAGTGACACGAAAAGGCAAAAGAGTCGAGCCAATTTGCGATGGAGGCTTAATTTCACGCGGTTTCCGCTCAGTCGAAACTGATGGCGTGAAGCAGGCTTCCGTGGCGCTTCAGCCAGCCCTTGGCCTCGTCCATATCGGGGCAGAGCTTCTCGCACAACGCCCAGAAGCGCGGGCCGTGGTTCATCTCCTTGAGATGGGCCACTTCATGGGCGGCGAGGTAGTCGATCACCGAAGGCGGCGCCATGACGATGCGCCAGGAAAAGCTTAGATTTCCCTCGGAAGAGCAGGATCCCCAGCGGCTGCGGGTATCCTTCATCGAGATTGACTTGATGGGCGCCTTGATCGACCTGGCGTGGAAATGCGCCAGGCGTTCGAGATCGGCGCGGGCTTCCTTCTTCAGGAAGGTGGCGACCCGCCGGCCGAGATGCTCCGGCATTCCGCTGACCCTGAGGATATGATCGCCATCGACGATGACCGCTTCCGTAAGGCCGCGCAGGCTGCCGGTAAGTCTGATGCGGTGGCGGATGCCGCGAAGCAGGATCTCGCCACCATCCTGAAGCCCGGTATCCTGTGAAAACTTGGCGAGCTTGGTCAGCAGCCAGCCCTGATGGCGGTCGAGGAAGGCGTTGACCTCGCGCTGGGCGAGCCCGCGCGGCACCGTCATCTTCAGCGCCCGGCCACCGGGTTCGATCCGCAGCGTGATCCGCGTGGCGCGATCATGCTGCTTGATCGTCAGCGGCATCAATCGGCCGGCGACATCAAGCGTCCGCGTCTCCGGCGGAGCAGGCTTTCGGACGGACGGGCGCCGCGGCTTGGAAAGAAGCGGAAACATGGTGCTTTTCTATACGATTCGGGCAATTCCAGACAAAGAAAAACCGGCATCGATGATGCCGGTTCGCTCGTTCTTCACCAAAGCCTTCAAGGCGTTTGGTATTCAGCGACCGGGCCGTTGTCGTCGCGCTTGGCGTTCTTGCGATCGCGCATGAAGCGGTCGAATTCGTCCTGGTCCTTGGCGCGGCGGAGCTCGCGCATGTAGTTGTCGAACTCTTCGCGCATCTCGTCGAGCTTGCGGCGCTCTTCCTCGATGCGGTCGATCTCGGCTTTCCGCCAGTCATCGAAGGCGACGTTGCCTGTCGAGGAATGCGGGCGGTGGCGGCCATTCGTCGAACGGCGGCAGCTGGCAAAGAAGCCATCGGCAGCGTTGTTGGCATCGCGCTTGAAGCCGCGAAGGCGTTCGCCGAAGATGATATAGGCAAGCATGGCCAGGCCGAGAGGCCAGAAGACCACGAAGCCCAGCACCATCAGGGCAATGGTAGCCGGAGTCCAATCCGGGCGAAGCAATGCTGACTGGTTCATCGTGCGGTATCCTCGCTTTCTGCACCCGGCAGAATACCGAATGCTGGAAATCGATGTGGTTACCGCTCCCCGGCCCTTCAAGACGATTGCCCGCGAAATCGGACAATGCCTTGAATGACAAGGATTAAATCAGCAATCGCTAACTAGCCCGATTTGCCGCCCTTGATCACGCGTTTGACGGCGGGTTTCGACGAGCGCGCATGCTCGCGTACGAAATTGACGATCCGCGGGGCGATCTCCTTGCGGAAACGCGAGCCGTTGAACACGCCGTAATGGCCGACATCCGGCTGCAGATAATGCATGCGCATGCTGTCTGGAATGTTCGTACAGATCGTCTGCGCGGCATGCGTCTGCCCGACGCCCGATATGTCGTCGTTTTCGCCTTCGACGGTGAGCAATGCGACGTTGCGGATCGCCTTGGGATCGACAAGCTTGCCGCGATGCACCAGTTCACCCTTCGGCAGCGCGTGCTTGATGAACACCTGATCGACGGTCTGCAGGTAGAATTCCGCCGTCAAATCCATGACCGCCAGATATTCGTCATAGAAATCACGGTGCTTTTCAGGCTCGCCGTCGTTCTTCACCAGATGCATGAAGAACTCCTTGTGCGCCACAAGGTGCCGGTCAAGGTTCATCGACATGAAGCCGGAGAGCTGCAGGAAGCCCGGATAGACGGGACGCATGAAACCCGGCTGCGGCCACGGAACATTCATGATCACGTTGTCGGCAAACCATTCCAGCGGCTTGTCTTTCGCAAGCTTGTTGACGGCCGTTGGGTTGATGCGCGTATCGATCGGGCCGCCCATCAGCGTCATCGACGCCGGAGAGAGCGGATCATTTGCTTCCTCCATGACGGCAGCGGCGGCAAGCACCGGTACCGAGGGCTGACAGACGGCAACGACATGCGTGTCGGGACCGAGGAAATGCAGCATCTCGATGACGTAGTCGACATAGTCGTCGAAATCGAACGTGCCGTCGGTCATAGGCACCATGCGGGCATCGATCCAATCAGTGATGTAAACATCAGCGCTTGGCAGAAGAGCTTCGACTGTGCCGCGCAGCAGCGTCGCATAGTGGCCGGACATCGGCGCGACGATCAGGATTCGCGGATCGCGATGATCGGCGGGCAGATTGCGCGAGAAGTGCAGCAGATTGCAGAACGGCCTCGACCAGACGATCTCTTCGCGGACTTTGACCTTCTTGCCATCGACAACGGTTTCGGGGAGGCCGAATTCCGGCTTGCCATAGCGGCGCGTGGTGCGCTCGAACATTTCGAGACTGGCAGCGATCGTGCGGCCGAACGGGGTCTGGGACCAGGGATTGAGCGGATTGGCATAGGCCATCCGCATCACATCGGCGGCAGCGCGAAACGGCGCCATTGCAGCGTGATTCAGTTCGTAGAGCTGATAAAACATGAGATGCGCCACCTTTCTTTACCGGAAAAGACGGCGCCTTGGGGGCTGGCACACATTTCTTTCCATTATCTCTGCTGGCACTTCAACGCAGATTAGCAGGCTTTTGTTGCATAGCAACATAGGTGTGCGCACCGCAAAAGAAATGCCGGGGCATCACATCCCCGGCATCATCATGCTCTTCAATCGTTAAGAGACCCGGTTCGGTCAGATATCGGCGACGAAAGTCTGCTTCTGGGTGCCGAGACCTTCGATGCCGAGCTCCACCACATCGCCGGGCTTGAGATAACGCGGCGGCTTCTGGCCCATGCCGACGCCGGGCGGCGTGCCCGTCGAAATCACATCGCCGGGATGCAGCGACATGAACTGGCTGAGATAGGAAACGAGAAAGGCGACACCATAGACCATGGTCTTCGACGAGCCGTCCTGCATCTTCTCGCCATTGACGGTCAGCCACATGCCGAGATTCTGCGGATCGGGAATCTCATCCTTGGTGACCAGCCAGGGGCCGATCGGGCCGAAGGTGTCGCAGGACTTGCCCTTGGTCCACTGGCCGGAGCGCTCGGTCTGGAAGGCCCGTTCGGAGACGTCGTCGGAAACGCAATAACCGGCAACATAATCAAGCGCTTCGGCTTCCGAGACGTATTTCGCGGTCTTGCCGATGACGACGCCGAGTTCGACTTCCCAATCGGTCTTTTCCGAGCCGCGCGGAATGACGACATTGTCATCAGGACCGATGATGGCGGAGGTCGCCTTCATGAAGATGATCGGCTCGGGAGGCACAGTGGCGCCGGTTTCGGCGGCATGGTCCGAGAAATTCAGGCCGATGCAGATGAACTTGCCGGTGCCGGCGACACAGGCGCCGATACGGCCCGGCGCAATTTCCGGCAGACTTTTCGGGTCGAGCGCCGCGATCTTCTTCAGCCCTTCGGGAGAAATCGCAGCACCACCAATATCGGAAACATGGGCGGAAAGATCCCGGATCTTGCCGTCTGCATCAAGAATCGCCGGCTTCTCGCTACCCGCTTGGCCTACACGCATCAGTTTCATGGGATGTCCTCCTCATCGAAAAGAATTCGCAAAGAGCTATGGACCAGTTGTCCAACCATGTCATTACGGGTTTTCCCCGAAGCGGTACGCGGCTTTAAAAAATCTCCGACAAATCTGGGCCTGCCGGCATAATCCCGGTCGGGTTGAGTTTCTCGATCGAATAATAGCCACGCTTGATGTGATCGATGTTGACAGTGGCAGCGATGCCCGGCCAATCCAGCATACGGCGGCAGAATGCCTTGAGATTGGGATAGTCTGCGACACGGCGCAGGTTGCACTTGAAGAGGCCGTGGTAAGCGGGATCGAAACGCACCAGGGTCACGAAGAGACGGATGTCGGCCTCGGTCGGATGATCGGCAAAGAGGAAGGCCCGTCCCTGCAATTGCGGCTCGACCCAATCGAGGCAGGCAAAGACATCGGCAAAAGCTTCGTCATAGGCGATTTGCGTCGTTGCAAACCCGGCGCGATAGACACCGTTGTTCAGCCGCAAATAGATATGCTCATTGAAGCTATCGATCTCCGAACGCTTGTTATCCGGATAAAGGTCGATCGCACTGTTCGCGAGATCGCCGAATCCGCTGTTGAGCATACGCAGAATATCAGCCGATTCGTTGTTGACGATCGTCTGCTGCTGCTTGTCCCAAAGTACAGGGACGGTTGCCCGGCCGGTGAAATCCGGGTCAACTTTCGTATAGATCTCATGCATATAGGTCGCGCTGTTGACGGTATCTCTGGTCGCTCCCGGATAGTCACCAAAACGCCAGCCCTGCTTCGAGAGCGCCGGCTCGACGATGGAAACACTGATGACGTCGTCGAGGCCCTTCAAAGTCCGTCCGATCAATGTGCGGGATGCCCAGGGGCAGATATAGGCGACATAGAGATGGTAGCGGCCGGCCTCGGCCTTGAAACCCGCCTCGCCTGTCGGACCTGCCGATCCATCCGGTGTGACCCAATTGCGGAAGCTGGATGTCTGGCGCACAAAGCCGCCTTTGGCATCTGTCGCCTGTACCGGCTGCCAATCCTCGGTCCATTTTCCATTCACCAGCATCACCGGCTCCTTCGTCATCGCGCGAAGCGAATAGATACCGCGTGTTCGCATGGCTGGGAGGCCCTGTTTTTGGAAACAGACTGTCATGCGATCGCGAAACCGGCGCTTGCCAAGTGAGGGGGCCGGGAAATATGACCATAGGCAGAATGGACCGGAGCCCCCCCATGACCACAAGCAATAGCCGCGAATCCCAATTTCCCATCGAAGCCATGTTTCTCGACCGCTGGTCGCCGCGCGCTTTCACCGGCGAAACCATCAGCGAAGAGCAGCTCCTTACGATCCTCGACGCCGCGCATTGGGCGCCCTCCTCTGCCAACCAGCAGCCCTGGCGCTTCATCTATGCGCTGAAGGGTTCCGAGCATTTCGAAACCGCGCTTGGATTGCTTGCTGAAGCCAACCAGGAATGGGCCAAGAACGCCTCAGCCCTGCTTTTCGTGGTTTCGCGCGGCTTCAGCGGTGATTTTTCAGAGGGCAAGAAAAGCTACACGCATTCCTTCGACGCCGGTGCCGCATGGGGCCATTTTGCCATGCAGGCACGCTTCTCCGGCTTCTATGCCCACGGCATGGGCGGCATCAAGCACGACGAGATCATGACGACGTTTGCTATCCCCGAAGGCTACCGCGTCGAAGCCGGCATCGCGCTTGGCCGCCTTGCGGACAAAAGCGTGCTTTCGGAGCGTAACCAGGCACGCGAGTTTCCAAGCCAGCGCAAGCCGCTGGCAGAAGTTGCCTTCAACGGCAAATTTGTCGCCAACTAAACCAAAACAAAAAAGGCCGCGCAGCTCTCGCTGCGCGGCCTTTTTCTTTGATATCAATTAGATATCGAGGTTTGCGACGCTGAGCGCATTTTCCTGGATGAACTCGCGGCGCGGCTCGACTTCATCGCCCATCAGACGGGCAAACAATCCATCGGCATCGGTCGCATCGTTGACCTTGACCTGCAGCAGCGAGCGGACGTTCGGATCGAGCGTCGTTTCCCAGAGCTGCTCGGCATTCATTTCCCCGAGACCCTTGTAGCGCTGCATCGTCAGCCCCTTGCGGCCGCTGGCGAAGATCGTCTCGAGAAGGGCGCGAGGCCCGGCAAGTTCGACTTCGCCGTCGCGGCGCGAAAGCTTTGGCGGGACGTCGTAGATTTCCTTGAGGCGCGCCGACAGCTGGTCGATAAGGCGGGCATCCTGCGAGCCGATCAGCGCCATGTCGAGAACGACAACTTCCTTGACGCCGCGGACCATGCGCTCGAGACGGAGACCGCCTTCGCTCGTCAGTCCGCCTTCCCAGCCGCGTTCGGTTTCTTCGGCGATGATATCGAGACGCCTGGCGACTTCGGCAGCCAGCCCTTCGGCACGGCTACGATCGCTGACGGCTTCGGCATTCAACGCGCCGGCGATCGCTGCCTGTTCGACAACCGCGCGATTATAGCGCGAATGAAGATTGTCGAGCAGCGTGCGCAGGCGCAAAGCGTCCTGAATGACTTCGCGCACGTCCTGGCCGACGCGGACCTCACCGCTTGCAAGCTTCAGCGCAGCGTCTTCGAGACCCTGGCCGATCAGGTAGTCTTCCAGTGCACTCTCGTTCTTGACGTACTGGACCGACTTGCCGCGCGCGACCTTATAGAGCGGCGGCTGGGCGATATAGAGATGGCCGCGCTCGATCAGCTCAGGCATCTGTCGGAAGAAGAAGGTGAGCAGCAATGTACGGATATGGGCGCCGTCGACGTCAGCGTCCGTCATGATGATGATCTTGTGGTAGCGCAGCTTTTCGACGTTGAACTCATCCTTGCCGATGCCGGTGCCGAGTGCGGTGATCAGCGTACCGATTTCCGCCGAGGATAGCATCTTGTCGAAACGTGCGCGCTCGACGTTCAGGATCTTGCCGCGCAGCGGCAGGATTGCCTGATTCTCGCGCGAACGTCCCTGTTTTGCCGAACCGCCTGCCGAATCACCCTCGACGAGGAAGACTTCGGATTTCGACGGATCACGCTCGGAGCAGTCAGCGAGTTTGCCGGGCAGCGATGCGATATCGAGCGCGCCCTTGCGGCGCGTCAGTTCGCGGGCCTTGCGGGCCGCTTCGCGGGCGGCAGCGGCTTCCACCACTTTGCCGACCAGGATTTTGGCGTCCGCGGGATGCTCTTCGAGCCAGGTGCTGAGCGCTTCGCTGACAAGGTTTTCGACGACAGGGCGGACTTCCGAGGAAACCAGCTTGTCTTTCGTCTGCGATGAGAATTTCGGATCGGGAACCTTCACCGACAGAACCGCCGTCAGGCCTTCGCGGCAGTCATCACCGGTCAGCGAGACCTTTTCCTTCTTGGTGATGCCCGAGCTATCGGCATAAGAGGTTATCTGGCGGGTCAGGGCAGCGCGGAAGCCGGCCATGTGGGTGCCGCCATCAC
This sequence comes from Rhizobium sp. 10N427, assembly GCF_056394605.1. NCBI lineage: Bacteria > Pseudomonadati > Pseudomonadota > Alphaproteobacteria > Hyphomicrobiales > Rhizobiaceae > Rhizobium > Rhizobium sp. 10N427. The sequence goes on from NZ_JBFTID010000003.1 coordinate 51,433, forward strand.
GCTGCGGAATGTTGTTGGTAAAGCACAGCACGTTCTCGTGATAGCTATCGTTCCACCACATGGCGACTTCGACGGTAATCCCGTCCTTCTCGCTGCGAATGGCAACGGGCTTGTCGACCAGCGGCTTCTTGGCACGATCGAGATACGCGACGAATGCTTCGAGGCCGCCATCGTAAAGAAGCTCTTCCTGGCGAATATCGGAATGGCGCTTGTCGGTGAGCAGGATGCGAACGCCGGAGTTCAGGAAGGCGAGCTCCCGGAGACGGTGTTCCAGCGTGCCATAATCGAATTCCGTCATGGTGAAGGTCTCACCACTCGGCATGAAGCTGACTTCGGTACCGGTTTCGCTGGCATCGCCGATCACCTTCAGCGGCGCATCGGCAACGCCATGGGTGAAGCTCATTTCATGCAGCTTGCCCTGACGGCGGATGCGCAGCTTGAGCCAGACGGAGAGCGCATTGACGACCGAAACGCCGACGCCATGTAGGCCGCCCGAGACCTTGTAGGAATTCTGGTCGAATTTACCGCCGGCATGCAGCTGGGTCATGATCACTTCGGCTGCAGAGATACCCTCGCCGGTGTGAATGTCCGTCGGGATGCCGCGTCCATTGTCGGTAACGGTGACGGAGCCATCGGCATTGAGCGTCACGGTGACGATGTCGGCATGCCCGGCCAGCGCCTCGTCGATCGCGTTGTCGACGACTTCGTAGACCATGTGGTGAAGGCCGGAACCATCGTCGGTGTCGCCGATATACATGCCCGGGCGCTTGCGCACCGCATCGAGGCCCTTCAGGACCTTGATGGAATCTGCGCCATACTCGGTGCTAACGCCGTTTTCCGTCGCGGGTGTATCGGTCATACTGTCTTTGAATTTCCCTGTTGTAACGGCCTGGATGACCTTGCGAATCACCGGCGTTTCTCATTCCGGAATATAGGGTTTTTGCGCGCCAATCCCAATGCCGGAGCCCTGAAATCCGGCATTAAACAGGGGATTATGACGGTTTTCCGTCCGCTTTTCCGCCTTTTTCCAACACCGCGTTGAGCTCCACCAAGACGGGCGCGTCAAGGCTGCGGATCTGACCCGCCAAACGGTTTGCAAAGGCCGTGTATTCGGGCGGCAAACCTGACGTATCGATGACAACACGCGGGTCGGAAGAGCGCGCCAGGAGGAAGAGTTCTTCCGCTTCATCCCAGATGATGTTGAAATAGCCGGCGATCCGCTGCAGCAGGTCGAAGGTCGGCAGGCCGCGTTTTCCGTGCTCCAGCGCCGATAGATAGGCAGGCGACACATTCAGCGCTGCCGCCATCTGCTTCTGCGAAACGCCCTTGCGGGATCGCAGCTTGCGGACAGCCTCGCCGAAGGGCGTCGTCATGAGCGATCTCCCGCCCGGCGGGCGAGACGGATGTAGAGAGCGCCCTCGCCGCCATGATGCTGCGCCGCAGATTCGTAGGACGAGATCAGATAGCGGAACTCAGGCTTCGAGAACCACAACGGCACGGCGCGCTTCAGTGCGCCTTCGCTGCCGAGCGAGCTTCCCTTGCCGGTGATGACCAGCACATGCCGCATGCCGCGCTCATGGGCACGGATCAGAAAATCGAGAAGGATGACATGGGCTTCGCTTTGCACCAGTCCATGCAGGTCTATGCGGGCTTCCAGCGCCAGGCGTCCCTTGGCGATCTTACGCTTAACCGGGCGCTCGAGTGGATGGTGCTGACCGGAGGACGGCTTGGCGGCGGGTTGCTGGACCGGAGGCGTTACAGGCGCCGTCGTCATGCGCTGCTTTTCGGTCGCTTCGATTTCCGCCTCGGCGGCAGCCAGGAAGGCATCGAGTTCGGTCAGTTCGCCGGTCTTGCCCGCCATCGGGCGGGTGCTGCGTGCCACCCTGCCCCAAAGAATGCGCTCGTCGGTGCTGAGCTTGCGATCCCTAGCCATCAGAGGAAACGCCCCGCGGCTTCATTGGGTATCAGGATGGCGAAATCCGCATCATTTCTGACCGTTCCGGCCTGTTCACCGGCATCGTCTCCGGAGCCGGTGAAAATATCGCCGCGTGCGGGTCCAACGATCGCCGAGCCGGTATCGAGCGCCAGCATCAATCGCGCGAAGCCGCGTCCGCCATCCAGATGGGTAAGGCTTTCCGAGTGGACGAAGAACGGGAAGCCGAATGTGTGGATCAGGCGATCGACTGCGAGCGAACGGCCGGCAAGGAGCGGAACCTTGGCGGCGGCAATCGGGCCGCTCGTTGCCGCGGCTGGCTCTGCCTCGCGGAAGAAGATGTAGGATCTGTTATGCCAGAGAACCTCGTCAACCTGGTCCGGATGAGCGGCAAGCCATGCGCGGATCGCTTGCATGGAGATCTGGTTGCGATCGATCTCGCCCCGGTCGATGAGAAGCTTGCCGATCGCCGAAAATGGGTGTCCGGCTTTGGCGGCATAGGTGATGCGGCCCATCGTACCATCGGCATACCGCAAGCGAGCCGCACCCTGGACGTGGACGAAGAAGACATCGACCTTCGATTTCGCCCAGGCGATCTCCAGACCGCGCCCGGAGAGAATGCCCTGATCGACTGCCCGCCGGTCCGGATGAGCGCTGATCGAGCCCTTCGACGACAGGCCGAACGCGTAATAGGGATCAAGCCCGGCTGGCCTGTTCGTATCGTCGAGATCGATCAAATCATCGGGGCGCCGATAGAATGGAAAACGATAGACGTCATCCGGCTTGGCCGAAACGGCGATTTCCGGCTCGTAGAACGCCGTCACGAAGCCCGGCATCCCGTCACTCTTCCTGATCAGAAACGGGCGGGAGTTCTGTTCGAAGAAGCGGCGCGCCTGCATCGCGTTTGAAACGCCGGCATCCCGCGCCTTCTCAAGAAGCGGCATAAGGTCCTCGGCGGTCAGGCCTAGCGAACCGGTTCGGTAAGGCTTTACGCCGGAGATCTGCCGGCGACATGCTTCCATGACTTCAAAAAGGCTGGAAGGATCATCATCCTTCCAGCCCTTCAATTCATCGAAGCTGATGGGGTGCAGCGTGAAATCTGCCAGACCGTCACTCATGTTCCGATTCGGTTGCCACGAGTTTCCAGTTGGGGTCGCGCGAACGGGTGTCGCGGGCGAAGGTCCAGATGTCGTTGACTTCGGCAACATCCTCTGCGTTGCCATCGATCAGCTTTTCATCCTTGTCATAGGTGGCCGAAATCAGCTGGCTGGAGATCCGCAATGTCATTTGCGCTTCGCTGCCCTTGACTTCGGCATTGGTGATCTCGGCCTTGTCGATGCCGACAAAGGTCGATTTGACCTTTTCGCCCTTCGCTTCGCGATCGGCGATCGCCGCATCGAAGCCATCGTAGACTTCAGGGGACAGCAGGTTCTTGAGGGTTTTGCGATCACCGTCGGCAAAAGCCATGACGATCATCTCGTAGGCCATCTTGGCGCCATTCAGGAATTCCTTCGGCGTGAACGACGGATCGGCCTTGTTCATGGCGCGCAGCGCTTCGTTGAGCGGCGTGCCTGCCGGAGCGAAGGCATCGATGGCGGCAAAGCGATCTTCTTCCTCGCCATTGCCGTCGCGGCGCGGAAGGGTCACGACCTTTCCGGCATCGGCTGGCTCCTGGCCGGCTGCATCACGGGGCGTGTAGAGATCACGCGGCGGCTTTTCATTTCCGGTGCGACGGCCAAGAACACTGCGGAGCTGGAAAAAAATCAGCACTGCCGCTACCAGGAAAAATAACGTGATGAAGTCGTTTGAACTCATATTGTCCCGCGATTGCAGTTAACATCCCAAATTTCTACTCCCATATAGTCCGCATAGACAGATGATTCAAATAGGAGCCCGCGAGCTTGCGGGTTGAAAGCGATGCGATTGACGATGCTTCCCGGTTTCATGCTGCTTTTGCCCCTGGCGGAAATCGCGAGCTTCGTGATTGTCGGCAAGGCGATCGGTGTTCTGGCAACGCTTGGACTGGTGGTTCTTGGCGTGGTCGTCGGCATGTCGATGCTGCGCCGCCACGGCCTCGGCATCCTGCAGCGCATGTCCGCCGAAGGCCGGAACGGCGTTGCTCCGGGCCGCGAACTTTTGAAGCCTGCGATGCTTGTCATTGCCGGACTGCTTTTCGTCATCCCGGGCTTCATCTCCGATATCATCGCTCTTCTGATCTGCATTCCGGCTGTGCGCGATCTGGCCTGGAAATATGTCAGCCGCCGTTTCGTCGTCGTCGGCAGAACCAGTAGCTTTACCGCGTCAGCAGGATCGGGTGGTGATTTTCGTCCCCGCGGCCCTGCCGGAGGCAAGGTTGTCGATCTCGACGAGGACGATTTCAAGCGGCAACCCGACCCGAATTCTCCCTGGTCGGGCAAGCGGCTTGGCGACTGAACGCTGAATTTGCTCAGGGTTGTAAGCCTTTCCGCGAAATGGTAGATGGCGGCACCATCAAAATGCCCCTTCGAGGAAAATCCAATGGCTGATGAAAACAACGGCGCCGGTGCAGTAAGCCCGAGCCTCACCATTCTCGCTCAGTACACGAAGGATCTCTCCTTCGAAAACCCGGGCGCACCGCGTTCGCTGCAGGCTCGCGACACCGCGCCGGCTATCAATATCAGCGTCAACGTCAACGCCAACCCGCTGTCCGACACTGATTTCGACGTCGTTCTGTCGCTGAACGCGGAAGCCAAGGATGGTGACAAGACGGTATTCCACACCGAACTGGTCTATGGCGGCGTCTTCCGCATCGCGGGCTTCCCGCAGGAACACATGCTGCCGGTTCTCTTCATTGAGTGCCCGCGCATGCTCTTCCCGTTTGCCCGCCAGATCATTGCCGACGTGACACGCAACGGCGGCTTCCCGCCGCTGATGATCGACCCGATCGATTTCGCGCAGATGTTCGCCCAGCGCGTTGCCGAAGAGCAGACCCGCGCCAAGGTTCAGACGAACTGATCTGATTTGTGCTGATGAAATTCGAAATGCCCGGTCAGAAGCCGGGCATTTTTAGTTTGGGCGATCGTATTTCGACCAGATGCCCTTGGTCCCGAGCTTGGCGATCAGCGCGTCGTGCGACGCGGCCTCGGTCTCGCTCAGTCGGCTCTCCAGCGGGCGCGGCCTTTCCAGCACTGCCAGGACGACGTCATCTGTTTCATCGTCGGTGTTTTCGGATCCAGTCGCTGCCGCAACGCCGAGCCCCAGTGCCGTCTGCCGGCCGCCGATCATCTCGATATAGACTTCGGCCAGCAGTTCAGAGTCGAGCAAGGCGCCGTGCTTGGTGCGATGCGAGTTGTCGATACCATAACGACGGCAAAGAGCGTCGAGCGAATTCGGGCCCATCGGATGCTTGCGCCGCGCAAGCGAGAGGGTATCGATCACCCGTTCCGGCAGGATTGGCGGCCTGCCGATGCGGGCGAGCTCGGCGTTCACGAAACCCATATCGAAGGTGGCATTGTGAGCGATCCACTTCGCATCGCCGAAAAATTCGATGATCTCCTCGACGACGTCGGCAAAGCCCTTCTTGTCCTTGAGGAATTCGTCGGTGATGCCGTGAACGGCGAGCGCGTCCGGATGGACCTTCTGGTCACCGGGATTCATGTAGATATGGATCGTCCGGCCCGTCGGGAAATGATTGAAGAGCTCGATACCGCCGATTTCGATGATCCGGTCCAGGCGATTGTCGAGGCCGGTGGTTTCCGTATCGAAGATGATCTCACGCATTCCGGAACTCTCCTTTGGCGATCCTGCTTTGAAGATCGGCAATGATCTCGCTGACCCGCTGCTGCGCCATTTCGATGCCGTGACCGGTGTCGATCACATAATCGGCGCGCCGGCGCTTTTCGGCATCGGGCATCTGCCGCGAGAGAATCATCTTGAATTTGTCTTCCGTCATGCCCGGGCGCGCAAGCACCCTCGCCTTCTGAATCTGTGGATCGCAGCTGACGACAGCAATCACATCGGCGCGATTTTCCGCGCCGGTTTCGAACAGCAGGGGAATATCCAGCAATACGATGCTCTGACCCGCAGCTTGCTGATTGGCCAGAAATGCGGCTTCGCGCTGGCGCACGAGCGGATGAACGATCGCTTCCAGTGCCTTGAAGCCATCAGGGCGCAGAGCGAGTTGCCGGGCCAGTTCGGCGCGATCGACGGCGCCTTCCTTCGATGTTCCAGGAAATTCGGCTTCGACCGCGGCTACTGCCTCTCCGGCATACAGGTCGTGCACGACGGCATCAGCATCGTTGACGGGAATACCGGCGGCGGCAAAGAGCTTTGCCGTCGTCGATTTTCCCATTCCAATGGAGCCCGTCAGGCCGATCCGCAACATCAATGCTTTTCCATGTCGGCGACGATGAGCGTACGAAGGTCGGCGTCGACATCGGGCGTTCTGCCGAACCACTTTGCGAAACCCGGTACGGCCTGATGCAAGAGCATGCCGAGCCCATCGACCGTTGCGAAGCCCTGCTGTTCTGCCTGGATGAGCATCGGTGTCCGCAGCGGCACATAGACGATATCGGTCACGACTGCGCCTGAAGCGAGCGGCGAGAAGTCCATTTGAGGTGCTGCCTCACCATCCATGCCGAGCGACGTGGTGTTGATGAAAAGTCCGGCGCCGGACATCACTTCGTTTAGCGCCTCCGGCGCATGGGCTCGAACCTGGGCACCGAAGCGATCGGCCAACTCCTGCGCCCGGCTGAGCGTGCGATTGACGACGTGAATGTTCTTCAACCCGCGATCGCGCACCGCCTGGATGACAGCGCGGCTTGCGCCCCCGGCACCGAAGATGACGGCCGTGCCGGTTTGGTCCCAGCCCGGATGGCGTTCATCGAGATTGGCGGTGAAGCCGCGACCGTCTGTGTTGGTGGCGTGCAACTTGCCACCTTCGATCCAGAGGGTGTTCGACGCTCCCAACTCTTCGGAAAGCGCATCCGGACAGTCGGCAAGTTGATAGGCCAGTTCCTTATGCGGGATCGTGACATTGCCGCCGGTGAAACCGGAGCTTCCATCTTTCAAGCTGGCAATGAAGCCGGGGAAATCCGCCGGTGCTACTTCATGGGCGCGGTAGCTGCCCGGCAGACCGAGCGTCTTCAGCCAGTAGCCATGGATGAGGGGCGAGCGCGAATGCTTGACGGGGAAGCCGGTGACGAAAGCCTTGGGACCAAATGTTTCACGTGAATCATCCATCGATCGCCCCCAGTTCCCTCAGTTTGGCGAGCAGCGGCACCATGGGCAGGCCGATGATCGTGAAATAATCGCCGTCGATTTTCTCGAACAGCTGGATGCCCTCGCCTTCCAGCTGATAGGCGCCGACGCTCGACAGGGCCTTGGTTCCGACGCGCTGAAGATGCCGTTCGATAAATAGCGGCGACAACTGACGGACGGTCAAAGACGCATGCGCGACATGATCCCAAAGTGCAGTGCCGCCGCTGTAGAGAGCAATTGCGCTGTTGAGGCGATGGGTCTTGCCGCTGAGCGCCGCAAGATGGGCCGCGGCTTGTTTCATATCCGCTGGCTTGTGAAACACCCGGTCGCCAAGCGACATGGTCTGGTCGGAGCCGATCACCAGGGCATCCGGAAATCGCCTGCTTACGTCCTCCGCCTTGGCCCGCGCAAGCACGAGGGCCACCTCATCCGGAGAGGCGCCATTCTTCTCAAGTGGCGCTTCGATCGCCCGCTCGTCAATGCTGGCGGCGTGGGCGTCAAATGCCAGACCGGCGTTCAGCATCAACGTTCGGCGAAAGGGGCTGGAAGAAGCAAGGATCAGCGGCGATGTCATTGGTTCTCGCGATCGGTTCACTGGTGATGATGCGCTTAGCGCAGCTTTGGCCGCAGGGCAACGATCGCCGCTGCCGTCTCCTCGATCGAGCGGCGTGTCACGTCGATGATCGGCCAATTGTGTTTGGCGCAGAGCGAGCGGGCATATTTCAGCTCCTCCGAAATCGCCGCTCGGTCAATATATTCGCCGCGGTCGAAACCAGCAGTCGCTCCGAGCACACGGTTTTCCCGCACCTGGGAAATGCGATCGGTCGTCGCGATCAGACAGACGATGAGCGGCTTGGTCGCCGAGAAGATCGCCTCGGGCAGCGGCACGCCGTAGACAATGGGGATATTGGCAGTCTTGATCCCGCGATTGGCGAGATAGATGCTGGTTGGCGTTTTCGATGTCCGGCTGATGCCGACGATGACGACGTCGGCGTCATTATAATCATCCGGCATCTGGCCGTCGTCATGGTCCATGGTGAAGTTCAAGGCTTCGATACGCGCGAAATAGCCGGCGTTCATGACATGTTGCGCGCCAACCCGGCGGCGCGAGGGAGCGCCGAGATAGATCTGGAATGCCGCCATGACCGGCTCCAGCACATTCACAGAGGCAACACCCATCTCCGCGCATCGTTCGTCGATCAGGGTCGCAAGTTCGCGGTCGACAATTGTGTAAAGGACGATCCCGGGCTCGCCGTCGATTGCGTCAAGAACGGGCAGCAGCTGCCGACGGTTTCTGATCAGCGGATAAACATGCTCGATCGCCTGCGAGGACTTGAACTGCGCCGATGCCGCCCGGCCCGCCGAGATCAGAGTCTCTCCCGTTGAGTCAGATATCAGATGCAGATGGAAGAAGTTCGTCCGGTTCTCCACGTTATTTTCCGCCACCTGTTGAAAAGACTGGATGACCAAGAGCTACGGGAGCCGGAGGGTCCGAGGCAAGGGAAAACATGCCCAGTTTTCCACAATACGGATTCTCAGGAGACGGCTCAGGCCGGCTTGTGGACTTTGTGGACAGCTCTTCTCTGCCCATCTGATGCTCACAGCTTATCCACAGATTGGGCCAATCAGCGGGTCCTTAGAAGCAATTGGAATCCCTTCGTGATTCAAAACTTTCAACAGAAACTGGCGAAGCCGGGCAAATTTGTCCTGCGCCAGCGAGCGACACGCGACAAATCGTATCTTCAGTGGATGGATTTTAATCCTTGATAGTCACCGACTCTAAGAAATAGAAACCTTTTAAAATATCTTTGTTTTTTTATAGGGAAGAAGCGCTTGAGCGAAACGCGCCGGAAAATTCTGAGAGTTCTCGACGGTGAAACTCTCACCCCTCCGCCAGTCTGGCTTATGAGACAGGCAGGACGGTACCTGCCGGAATACAGACAAACGCGCCAGACCGCCGGAAGTTTCCTCGACCTCTGTTATTCTCCCCGGCATGCCGTCGAAGTGACGTTGCAGCCGATCCGGCGCTACGCCTTCGATGCCGCAATCCTGTTCTCGGATATTCTCGTCATTCCCGATGCTATGAAGCGCAACGTTCGCTTTACCGAGGGGCATGGACCGGAGATGGATCCGATCGACGAAGCTGGTATCGCCAATCTCAGCGATGAGGACATCGTTTCCTATTTGCAGCCGGTCATGGAGACCGTCAGACGCCTGCGCGCCGAGCTTCCCACCGAAACGACACTGCTCGGCTTCTGTGGAGCTCCCTGGACGGTTGCGACCTATATGATTGCCGGCAAGGGCACACCAGATCAGGCCCCTGCCCGGCTGTTCGCCTACAAGCATCCGAAAGCCTTCGAGCGTCTACTGATGCTGTTGGCCGACGTCTCGGCGGATTATCTGGTGGCGCAGATCGATGCTGGTGCCGATGCCGTTCAGATCTTCGACTCCTGGGCTGGTGTTCTCGGAGAGAAGGAATTCGCGGCCTACGCGATCCGTCCGGTCGCGCGGATGATTGCCTCGATCCGATCCCAGCGGCCAAAAGCCAAGATCATCGCATTTGCGAAGGGCGCCGGTTATCAGCTTAAGGATTACCGGCAAAAGACCGGCGCTGATGCGATCGGGCTCGACTGGTCGGTGCCGCTTGCCTTTGCCCAGGAGCTGCAGAAGGATGGTCCCGTCCAGGGTAATCTCGATCCGATGCGCGTCGTTGCCGGCGGCAAAGCTCTGGAGGAAGGGATCGATGAAATTCTCGATAAGCTCGGGAACGGGCCGCTGATCTTCAATCTCGGTCATGGCATCACGCCGCAGGCTGACCCCGAGAACGTGCGGCTGCTTGTCGAGCGCGTGCGCGGATCGCGAGGCTGAGGATGGAGAAGCAGACCGACGCCCGGCCAGGCGCCTATGCGCGGCGCCGCGCTCATTTCGCGTTGATCTTCTTTGCGCTTCTGGCAGTTGGGCTTTTCGCCTGGAACCCGGAGAACCTTTATCTCTGGATCAAGGCTCTTCACATCATCGCTGTGATTTCCTGGATGGCGGGACTGTTCTATATGCCCCGGCTTTTCATCTATCACACGGACGCGGAGCCGGGCTCCGCTCAGTCCGAGACCTTCAAGGTGATGGAGCGCCGGCTGCTGAAGATCATCATGAACCCGGCAATGATGCTGACCTGGATTTTCGGGCTCTATCTCGCGTGGTCGGTCTATGGTTTTCAGGGCGGCTGGCTGCATGCGAAGATCGGCCTCGTCGTTCTCTTGACGGGCGTGCACATGTTCTTCAGCCGGGCTGTCCGGGACTTCGCAGCCGACCGGAACAGGCGTTCGGCGCGCTACTGGCGGTTCATGAACGAGGCGCCGACGGCGCTGATGATCCTGATCGTTATCCTGGTGGTGGTGAAGCCTTTTTAGGGGCTGTGGCGGTCTCAGGTTAAATTTGCTTCATTTTAAGCAGCCCCCTTGCGGCGCCTTATCTTAGTCGCTATTTTCCGCGCATCTCATCTTCGTGGCATGTGTTTTGAGTTCAGTCGTCTGCGAGCCTTTCGCGAGACCGAATACGTCCCGACATAGCCTTCCCCCTTTGAAATATAGAGTAATGGTCACTTCATGGCTGAAATGAAGCTTCAGGAACTTAAGAGTAAATCCCCGACCGATCTTCTGGCCTTTGCCGAATCGCTCGAGGTCGAAAATGCAAGTACAATGCGCAAACAGGAATTGATGTTTGCGATCCTGAAGGTTCTTGCCAGCCAGGACGTTGAAATCATCGGCGAAGGCGTCGTCGAAGTTCTGCAGGACGGTTTTGGTTTCTTGCGTTCTGCAAACGCCAACTATTTGCCTGGTCCTGACGATATCTACATTTCCCCCTCGCAGATCCGCCGCTTCTCGCTGAAGACCGGCGATACCGTCGAGGGCCCGATCCGTGGACCGAAGGAAGGCGAGCGTTACTTCGCGCTGCTCAAGGTCAACACGATCAATTTCGACGACCCGGAAAAGATCCGTCACAAGGTTCACTTCGACAACCTGACGCCGCTTTATCCGAACGAGCGCTTCCGTATGGAGCTCGACATCCCGACGTCGAAGGATCTCTCTTCGCGCGTCATCGATCTTGTGGCTCCGCTCGGCAAGGGCCAGCGTGGTCTGATCGTCGCTCCGCCGCGCACCGGTAAGACGGTTCTGCTGCAGAACATCGCGCATTCGATCACCGCAAACCATCCTGAATGCTATCTGATTGTTCTCCTCATCGATGAACGTCCGGAAGAAGTGACGGATATGCAGCGCTCGGTGAAGGGCGAAGTCGTTTCCTCGACTTTCGACGAGCCGGCGGTCCGCCACGTCCAGGTTGCCGAAATGGTCATCGAGAAGGCCAAGCGCCTTGTCGAGCATGGCCGTGACGTCGTCATCCTGCTCGATTCGATCACCCGCCTCGGCCGCGCCTACAACACCGTCGTTCCGTCTTCGGGCAAGGTTCTGACCGGTGGTGTCGACGCCAACGCCCTGCAGCGCCCTAAACGTTTCTTCGGTGCTGCGCGCAATATCGAAGAAGGCGGATCGCTGACGATCATCGCGACCGCGCTGATCGACACCGGCAGCCGTATGGACGAAGTCATCTTCGAAGAATTCAAGGGTACCGGCAACTCGGAAATCGTGCTTGACCGCAAGGTCGCTGACAAGCGCATCTTCCCGGCGATGGATATCCTCAAGTCCGGCACGCGCAAGGAAGACCTGCTGGTGCCGCGCCAGGATCTGCAGAAGATCTTCGTTCTGCGCCGTATCCTTGCACCGATGGGAACCACCGATGCGATCGAATTCCTGATCGACAAGTTGAAGCAGACGAAGAACAATCCGGATTTCTTCGACTCGATGAATACATAGTCTTTAGCCGGATTCATCTAGCAAGCCGGTCGCGAATAGCGGCCGGCTTTGTCATTTGTAGAGAAAGAGGCGATTTGGGAAATGCCAGGAGAGACGATCTACGCGCTGTCGAGTGGCGGATTGCCGTCCGGTGTTGCGGTCATCCGCATCAGCGGCCCTGCCACATCCGCCATCCTTGAGGATCTGATCGGCAGTATCCCCGCTCCGAGATTAGCAAGTCTTCGAACGATTCGTGACCGGAACGGTCTACCGATCGATTCGGGCCTGATACTATTCTTCGCCTCCCCGGCCTCTTTCACCGGCGAAGACTGCGCTGAGCTTCAGGTTCACGGCGGCCGGGCCGTTGTGCAGCGTCTCCTATCAAGACTTGGCGAATTCCCGGCGACGCGCATGGCGGTCGAGGGAGAGTTCTCGCGCCGGGCTTTTGAGAATGGAAAGCTGGATCTCGTCGAAGTCGAGGGACTAGCCGATCTTATCGCGGCGGAGACCGAGATGCAGCGCCGTCTGGCCGTTGAGCACAGCTCCGGTCACCTGTCCACTCTATACGATTCGTGGGCGGAACGATTGACGCGGTGCCGTGCACTGATCGAAGCGGAGTTGGATTTTGCTGATGAGGATGATGTACCAGGGTCGGTCTCCGACCAGGTCTGGGCAGAAGTTGCCGTTCTCAGAGCTGCGGTTGAAACACATCTCTCGGATGCAGCAGCCGGTGAAATCATCCGGGATGGTTTTAAGGTCGTCATCGCCGGCGCGCCGAACGCCGGAAAATCGTCTTTGATGAATGCGCTGGCACAGCGCGATCTGGCAATCGTCACGGATGTCGCGGGCACGACGCGGGACGTGCTGCAAATCGATCTCGATATCGGCGGCTATCTTGTGAAGCTCTATGATACGGCGGGATTGAGAGAGACAGACGAGCTCGTCGAGCGTGAGGGCATTCGCCGCGCCGAGAACATGGTTGCCGAGGCCGATCTGGTGCTGTATCTGCATGACCTATCTGTTGGTGCCGCGGTTTCGACACCTGCTGATCCGCGCGTCTTGACCGTGGGGACGAAGGCAGACCTGGCGCCGGCTAGGAACGAGCTTGATCTTTCAATCTCCGCTCAGACCGGTGCCGGGCTTCACGAGCTTCGGTCGATGATTGGCCGCCGGATTGAAAAGATGGTCCGGCCAGATAGTTTCTCGTTGCCGAGCAGGCTCCGCCATAAGGATTCGCTGGCGGAATGTTTGTCGGCGATTGAGCGATCTCTTCGTATGGATGGCGCTGTTGATCTCGATTTGAGGGCTGAAGAGTTGCGGATCGCGGCAAATGCCCTTGGCCGCATCACCGGCCGCGTGGATGTGGAAAACCTGCTTGACGTGATCTTCTCCGAATTTTGTATTGGGAAATGATTCACGTGAAACACCGGACGGATGTTACTTGCGTGAGTTTCACGTGAAACGTCTGAAACAAACTTGGTTTGGCTCATGAAATACGATGTCATTATCATAGGCGGCGGTCATGCCGGAACAGAGGCGGCAAGCGCCGCTGCGCGTCTGGGTGCTAAGACGGCGCTCGTCACCCATCGGCGTGATACGATCGGGGTGATGTCCTGCAACCCCGCGATCGGCGGCCTTGGTAAGGGACACCTTGTTCGCGAGGTTGACGCGCTTGACGGGCTGATGGGCCGGGTCGCCGATGCAGCGGGTATCCAGTTCCGCATGCTCAATCGCAAGAAGGGTCCAGCCGTCCGCGGCCCCCGTACACAGGCTGATCGCAAGCTTTACCGCGAAGCGATGCTGCGGGAAATCGAAGCGATCGACAATCTCGATATCATCGAAGGCGACGCGTTCGATCTGACGACCGCGGGCGGATCCGTTACCGGTGTCATCATGAAAGATAGCCGAATTCTTTCATGCAGTGCGGTTGTTCTGACGACCGGAACTTTTCTTCGGGGATTGATCCATATTGGCGATACGAAGATTCCCGCCGGCCGCGTCGGCGAGGATCCGTCTATGGGCCTGTCAGGCACGCTTCAGCGTCTTGGCATTTCGCTTGGGCGTTTGAAGACCGGAACGCCAGCGCGTCTGGATAGCCGCACCATCGATTGGGCGAGTGTCGGCCGCCAGGGAGCCGATGACGAGTTGACGCCGTTCTCGTTCATGACCGACAAAATTACCAATACACAAGTCGATTGCGGCGTAACCCGTACGACCGAGGCGACGCATCGGATCATCAGTGAGAACATTGGCAAGTCTGCGATGTATTCCGGGCAGATCGAGGGTGTCGGCCCGCGCTACTGCCCGTCAATTGAAGATAAGATCGTCAAGTTTGGTGAACGCGACGGGCATCAGATTTTTCTCGAGCCTGAAGGCCTCGATAATCATACGGTTTATCCGAATGGGATTTCGACTTCTCTGCCCGCCGATATACAGGATCAGTTTATCCGTACGATCCCAGGTCTAGAGGCCGTGACGATCCTGCAGCCGGGTTATGCCATCGAGTATGACCACGTCGATCCTCGCGAGTTGACACCGTCTCTGGAAGTCAAGAAACTATCGGGGCTTTTCCTGGCGGGACAGATCAACGGTACGACGGGTTACGAGGAGGCCGCTGCCCAAGGGTTGGTGGCGGGGCTGAATGCTGCGCGCCTGGCTGGCGGCAGCGATCCGATCTACCTCAGCCGGACCAATTCCTACATTGGCGTGATGATTGATGATCTGACATCGCGCGGTGTTGCAGAGCCTTATCGCATGTTTACATCGCGAGCGGAGTACCGGCTGTCGCTGAGAGCGGACAATGCCGACGTCCGGTTGACGCCTCTGGGACAGGAAATTGGCTGCGTAGCGACGGCGCGATCAGTTCGCTTTGAGGCGTATAAGAGCGAGCTCGACGAAGCCCGGAGGCTGCTTCAGTCGTTGGAGACAACACCGAACGAGGCTCGCAAAGCCGGGCTGATGCTGAATCAGGATGGACAGCGCCGTACGGCCTATGAGCTGCTGTCCTATCCGGATCATGACACTGAGAAGCTCGCTTCGATCTGGCCGGAACTTCGGTCATTGTCCGCCAAGGTGGCCGAGGCGATGGATATCGAGGCGTCATACGCGGTGTATATGAAGCGGCAAGCCGTTGATATTGCGGACATAAAGCGTGACGAAGACCGAACGATACCGGCAGACTTCGACTATTCGGTGCTCTCAGGCCTGTCCAACGAGCTAAAGCAGAAACTGAAGCGCGCGCAGCCGTTCAACATCGCTCAGGCGGCGAGAGTCGATGGTATGACGCCGGCGGCGATATCGCTCTTGCTTGTCCACCTCCGGCGAGCCGACATGGCGCGCGCGATCTGATACACGCGGAAAGAGTCATCGAATGAACCTGAACGGTCAAAGTGTTTCACGTGAAACACAGTCTCGCCTTGAGCATTTTCTTCAGCTGTTCCAGAAGTGGGCAAAGACGATCAATCTCGTCGCACCATCGACTTTGGCCGATGCCTGGGATCGGCATATCGTCGATAGCGCTCAGATATTTCAGTTGAGTTCCGATGCGAAAGTCTGGGTGGATCTCGGAAGTGGCGGCGGCTTCCCTGGTATCATCACGGCCATCCTCCTCGCGGAACAGAAGGACGGCTGGGTGCATCTCGTGGAGAGTAATAACAAGAAGGCGTCATTCTTGCGGCTTGCGTTGCGGGAAACAGGTGCACGAGGTTCTGTCCATGCCGTGCGGATCGAAGATGTATACAGCGAGGTCGGAGATTGCGATGCCATTTCTGGTCGTGCGCTTGCGGATCTCGACAAGTTGCTGGAGTTCTCGCTGCCCTGGATGCGGAAGAATGAGAAATGCCGGGCTTTCTTCCATAAAGGCCGGGATTACCAGAGCGAGATTACGAAAGCGCATGGCCGATGGCAATTCGATCTGGTAGAACATACCAGTGTCGTCGAGCGGGATTCCATTATTCTTGAAATCTCCGAACTCCGGCACTTGGTTTAACGATTTTGGATCATCAAACGATGGCTGGCGAACGCAACCGGATTATTACCATTGCAAACCAAAAGGGTGGCGTCGGCAAGACGACGACGGCGATCAATCTCGCTACCGCCCTCGCCGCGATCGGTGAACGCGTCCTGATCGTCGATCTCGATCCCCAGGGAAATGCCAGCACCGGGCTTGGTATTGATCGGAAGAGCCGATTGGTCTCGTCCTATGATCTCCTTGTGGGCGAAGCCGGTGTTCGCGAAACGGCGCAGCAGACGGCAGTTCCGAACTTGTTCATTGTGCCATCGACCATGGATCTTCTTGGTATCGAGATGGAGATTGCACAGCAGTCGGATCGGGTCTTTAAGCTGAAGAAGGCTCTCGCATCCGAGGAAGCTTTTGATTTTTCATATATAATTCTTGATTGCCCGCCGTCGTTCAACCTGTTGACTATGAATGCGATGGCTGCGGCACATTCGGTGCTTGTGCCGCTTCAATGCGAATTCTTTGCGCTTGAAGGTCTCAGCCAGCTATTGGAAACTGTCGATCAGGTTCGCCGCACGGTCAATCCGCGGCTCGACATTCAGGGTATCGTCCTGACAATGTTTGATGCCCGAAACAATCTTGCGCAGCAGGTTGTCAACGACGTCCGGACGCATCTGGGCGATAAGGTATACCACACGTTGATTCCGAGGAATGTTCGCGTTTCTGAGGCGCCATCTTACGGAAAGCCGGCGATCCTCTATGATCTGAAATGTGCCGGCAGTCAGGCTTATCTGCAGCTCGCGTCGGAGGTCATCCAGCGCGAACGCCAACGCCTCGCGGCGTGAATTGTAAAGCGAGTATCAGACGATGAACGACGATGTCTCAAAGCGCCGTCTGGGGCGCGGTCTTGCAGCCCTTATCGGCGAAATGGATCAGCCGTTGCCCGTCGAGGGTGAAAAGCCGAATGTCAGCGCTGACCGGTTGATTCCAATCGAATTTGTCAGCCGCAACCCGCGCAACCCGCGTCGGTTTTTCGATGATAGCGAGCTTCATGACCTTGCGAGCTCGATTCGCCAGCACGGTATCGTCCAACCGATCGTAGTTCGCACATCCACCGAAGGCCGGTTTGAGATTATAGCCGGCGAAAGACGCTGGCGCGCCGCGCAGCTTGCCGGGCTGGTGGAAATCCCGGTGTTGGTGCGCGATGTTGACGATAAGACCGCGCTGGAAATTGCGATCGTTGAAAACGTTCAACGTTCCGATCTCAATGCGCTTGAAGAAGCGCTCGGCTATGAGCAGCTGATTGCCGAATACGGATATACACAGAATGATCTTGGCGAGATCATCGGCAAGAGCCGCAGCCATGTGGCAAACTCGTTGCGGCTGTTGAAGCTGCCGGATCCCGTTCGTGACCTTCTTGCCGCAGGCAGCCTGTCCGCCGGTCACGCCCGTGCACTTGTCTCGACATCAGATCCGGCTCTGCTGGCGAAGACGATCGTTGCCAAGGGCATGTCGGTGCGCGATGCCGAACGCCTGGCGCAAAACGATATCAAGGCGCAGTCGGAGCCGAAGAACACCGGCCCGCGACTTGACCAGAAGGATTCGGATACGATCGCTCTGGAGCGAACCCTCTCCGACACGCTCGGGCTTGATGTGACGATCAATCACAAGGCGTCCGGCGGCCAGATCAAGATTGCCTACAAGTCCCTCGAGCAACTGGAAGAAATATGCAGGCTGCTGGAGCGCCGTTGATCAGGCCCTTCGGCCTGATTGCAGTGTTGTAGACAGCAAGGTTTGAAGGGCAATACTGTCTTCCAGGCTTTGCCGTTTGCGTGTCTGCAGAATGGCGGCCTGCAAGCGGCCCGTCTCGCGCGCAATGGCGTCTGCCGACCAGGTCCGCAATGCTTGCTCGATAATCGGTTTGCGGCGGAAATGCAGGTGACGTCCTAGCGTTTGCATCACCTGGCCGGGCGGAAGCCGTTTCTCATCCATTTCCGCACGCATGGTGTCGAGCAGCTGAAACTGCTTCAGACATGCATGAATGACGAGAAAGATCGCGGTCTTTGATGCTGTGATCTTCTGCATGGCATGCAGGAAGGTCGATGTGTTTCCACTCAGGATCGCATCGACCGCATCATCGACGGAGACGGCACTGGCGTCCCCG
The DNA here is from genome assembly GCF_056394605.1 of Rhizobium sp. 10N427. Classification (NCBI taxonomy): domain Bacteria; kingdom Pseudomonadati; phylum Pseudomonadota; class Alphaproteobacteria; order Hyphomicrobiales; family Rhizobiaceae; genus Rhizobium; species Rhizobium sp. 10N427. The sequence continues at coordinate 69,573 of NZ_JBFTID010000003.1, forward strand.
ATGATCTCGTTGACGTGATGCTCTTCCACCGTCTCCATACCGCGGCAATAGAGCGCCAGCTTGCGGACTTCGTTGCGCGAAGCGATACGATCTCCGCCAATAAGCTCAACGAGTGCCTGCCGGGCCGCCGTGGTCACGCGCAGGCCTTCTGCTGCGAGCTCGTTGTCGATCAGGGCGTTAAGGGCGCGCGCGTCGTCAGCGTAACAGGGTATCGTCGCAACACTGCGCGCAGTTTCGGCGATTTTGCGAAGCAATGCACCTTTCTTCAGGTCGCCGGCTTCGATGATGACGGAGGTTCCCTCCAGCGGTTTTTCGGAAAGCTGTTGGAGCGAATCGACAAGATATTTCTCGTTCGCTGCGCCGCGGATCCAGATCAGTTTCTGACCGCCGAAAAGACCGATAGATCCGGCCTCGTCGATCAGGCGGCCCGGATCCTTCTGCAGGTCGCCAATATCCAGTTTGATGAGCGAAAAGGGATCGTCGAGAGCGACACCCGTTTTGGCGGCGATCTGCGACGCACGCTCCGACACCAGGCCGCGATCGGGGCCGTAGATGACGAAAAGCCGGTAGATCGTGGCGGAGCGTTGAAGGAAACCTTCAAACTCGTGGGACTTGATCTCCGCCACTGCTCTCTCCTCAGCGGCCGAGTGCGGCGGCGATATCGAGACTTACGAATTCTGCGGCCTCACGCGCCGCACGGTTTTCTGCGTCGCGGACAGCACGCTGTTTTGCGAATTCCTGTCCGGGATAGTCAAGCAGGGCCGTGGCGTAACGGTTGCCGGCCTTGATGACCTGCGTGTCCTTGTTTGAACGGAGCGTGTAGTCGACGCTGACTGTGACGCGTCCTGCCTGTGACGTATCCGAAGACTTCACGAGCAGGGTGTCGGTGACGCTCGAACGAACGTGGATTTCGACTTCATACTCCGGATTCTCCGACTCGCCGGCGCCGCGACCGGCGATGAAGATCAGCCGGTTGCGCACTTCCTGTTCTACCCGCGATGTCGCCTCGGAAAAGCCGACCGACGAGAGTTTGCCTGCCACGCCCGATGATTCCGAGTAGAGCGGACGGACCTGGCAGGAGCCGAGCAAAGCTGCCGATGCAATGATGAGGCCGAGTGCGGCACGGCGGCCGAGTTTCGAAGCGAAATCAGACGACAATGTTCACAATCCTTTGTGGAACCACGATAATTTTCTTCGGCGCCTGGCCATTCAAGGCACTGATAACCGCATCGAGAGCCAGAACGGCTTCGGTTACGGCATTCTGATCCGCGTCGCGAGAAATTGTCAATTCGGCGCGCTTCTTGCCGTTGATCTGCACCGGCAAAATCACGTCGTTCTCGGTCGTCAGCGCTTCGTCATAGGCCGGCCACGCTGCCTGCGCCAACAGGCCAGTATTGCCGAGTGCCGCCCAGCATTCTTCTGCAAGATGTGGGGTCATCGGCGCAACCAGCTGCACGACGATCTGTGCGGCTTCGCGCACGGCCGATCGATACGCGGCGTCGCCTTCACCGGCGGCAACCTTGGTCAGTGGCGAGGCAATGGCATTCACCAGCTCGTAAATGCGGGCGACTGCCTTGTTGAACCACAGCTTGTCATAGTCATTCTGGACGGCTTTTAGCGTCTTGTGAGCAGCTTGCGAGATCGCCAGTGCTTCACCTTCCTTAGCCGGAGTCGCCGGGACGGCAGCAAGAATTTCAGCTGCCTCCGAAATCAGCCGCCACAGGCGCTGCGTGAAGCGGTGTGCACCTTCGACACCGGCCTCCGACCAGATCACGTCGCGCTCCGGCGGCGAATCCGACAGCACGAAGAAGCGTGCAGTGTCAGCGCCGTAGGACGCGATGATATCATCAGGATCGACGACGTTCTTCTTCGACTTGGACATCTTCTCGATAGAGCCAATCGATACCTCGTCTCCGCCTTCCAGCAGGAAAGCGCGGCGGGTACCATCGACTTCCTCGATCCGGATATCCGCGGGTGCCACCCAATCGCCATGAGAGCCGGTTCCGCGGCGATAGGTTTCATGCACGACCATGCCCTGCGTGAAGAGGCCCTTGAAGGGCTCCTTCACATCAACGTGGCCCGTCTCGCGCATGGCGCGGGTGAAGAAGCGCGAATAGAGCAGATGCAGGATCGCGTGCTCGATGCCGCCGATATATTGATCGACCGGCAGCCAGCGATTGGCCGCTGCGGGATCGGTCGGCTGCTTTTCCCACGGTGCAGTGAAGCGTGTGAAATACCAGCTGGAATCGACGAAGGTGTCCATCGTGTCCGTCTCGCGCCGTGCATCCTTGCCGCAATGCGGGCAGGCCACGTGGCGCCAGGTCGGATGCCGGTCGAGCGGGTTGCCGGGCTGGTCGAAGGTCACATCGGACGGCAGCTGAACCGGCAGATCCTTCTTCGGCACCGGCACGACGCCGCAGTCTTCGCAATGGATGACCGGGATCGGGCAGCCCCAGTAACGCTGGCGGGAGATCCCCCAGTCGCGGAGGCGGAAATTGACCTTTCGCTCGCCTTGCGCTGCGCCGCCGATCTGCGTCGAAGACAGCTTCTCCGCCACGATATCGAAGGCTTCGGTCGTGGACTTGCCGTCGAGGAAGCGGGAGTTAATCATCACGCCGTCGCCGTCATATGCGACATCGCCGACCGTGAAGCTGGAAGCGTCACCGTCCCTGGGCATGACGACGGGCACGACCGAGAGGCCGTACTTGCGCGCAAAATCGAGGTCGCGCTGATCGCCGGATGGGCAGCCAAAGATGGCGCCGGTGCCGTAGTCCATCAGCACGAAGTTTGCGACATACACAGGCAATTCCCAGGACGCATCCAGCGGATGCCGGACGCGTATTCCGGTGTCGATGCCCTTCTTTTCGGCAGTCTCCAGTGCCGCGAGAGACGTGCCGGCGCGGCGGCATTCCTCGCAGAAAGCGTCAATATCGGCATTCTTTGCTGCCGCTTCCTTCGCCAGCGGATGGTCAGCGGCAATCGCCAGAAAGGATGCGCCGAAGAGGGTATCAGGGCGCGTAGTATAAACAGTGACCTCGGATTCACCGGCCGGTGCGGTCTCGGGTACGATTTCCCAACGGATCGTCAGGCCTTCCGACCGGCCGATCCAGTTTTTCTGCATCAGACGGACCTTCTCCGGCCACTGATCCAGCGTATCGAGCGCATCCAGCAGGTCCTGGCTGAAGTCGGTGATCTTGAAGAACCATTGTGTCAGTTCGCGCTGCTCGACGAGCGCACCAGAGCGCCAGCCGCGGCCGTCGATGACCTGTTCGTTTGCCAGAACGGTATTATCGACCGGATCCCAATTGACCTTGGACTGCTTGCGGTAAACCAGACCCTTTTCGAGGAAGTCCACGAAGAGATGCTGCTGATGCTGATAGTATTCGACGTCGCAGGTCGCGAATTCGCGGCTCCAATCCAGCGACAGGCCCATGGCCTTCAGCTGCGCCTTCATCGAACCGATGTTCTGATAGGTCCAGGATGCAGGATGAACGCCACGTTCCATGGCGGCATTTTCGGCAGGCATGCCGAATGCGTCCCAGCCCATCGGGTGCAGAACGTTGTATCCACGGGCGCGCTTGTAGCGGGCAACCACGTCGCCCATGGCATAATTGCGAACGTGGCCCATGTGGATGCGGCCCGATGGATAGGGAAACATTTCGAGGACGTAGTATTTCTCGCGCGGATCGGCATTATCGGTCTCGAAGACCTTTGCCTCGTTCCATTTTTGCTGCCAGCGAGGCTCGGCGTCGCGCGGATTATAACGTTCGGTAGCCATAGTATTCAAATTTCCGGAAAATCAGGGGAAGTTGGTGGTGACCTTCACCACGAAACCACCGTAGCGTCAAGTTTTGAGGGTACAGCAAGTGTCCGGCAAAGCGCCGGAAAAGGTGTTTTCGGCCGGGTGGGTCTTGGCAATCACGCATGCCGCAGTTAGTGCATTGCCAGTATTCTCGCAGCATCATGTCGGAGATCGGCGATGGAACTTCAAGAGCGCCTGAACGAGGTGCGTTCGCGCATTGCGGAAGCAGCGAAGCAGTCGAAGCGTCCTGATGGTGCGGTGCAGCTCGTAGCCGTCTCGAAAACCTTCGACGCGGAGGCGATCCGGCCCGCGATTGCGGCCGGTCAACGGGTCTTCGGTGAAAACCGCGTGCAGGAAAGCCAAGGCAAATGGCCGGAGCTGAAGAGCGAAACGGCGGGGATCGAGCTCCACCTGATCGGTCCGTTGCAATCCAACAAGGCTGACGATGCCGTGGCGCTGTTCGATGTCATCGAGACTGTCGATCGGGAAAAGATCGCCCGCGCACTTGCCGATGCGATGAAGCGGCAGGGCAAGACGGTTCGCCTCTATGTCCAGGTCAATACCGGGCTTGAGCCGCAGAAAGCCGGGATCGCGCCTGATGACACCGCGGCTTTTGTCGATCTCTGCCGTGGCGAACTTGGGCTCGCCATTGAGGGGTTGATGTGCATTCCGCCGGCGGAAGAAAATCCGGGCCCGCATTTTGCCCTCCTCGCCAAGCTTGCAAAGAACTGCGGCCTTGAGAAGTTGTCGATGGGCATGTCCGGCGACTACGAGACGGCTGTCGCTTTCGGGGCGACCTGCGTTCGGGTCGGTTCGGCGATCTTCGGTACGCGATAGAACCGCCTTTCGTCGGGCTTCCTGTTCGTCTCTCCCTCCCCTAGATTGGCGTCATCGCTTGCATATCCTGGGGAGGAGCAGATGCAGAGCCTGTATCACCACGTCTACAGCGGCTGGAAAGACAGTCCTGAACGCTTCTGGCGGGATGCTGCCCAGGCGATCGACTGGCTCGTTGAGCCGAAGCAGATTTTCGCTCCAGAAGACGGGGTCTATGGCCGCTGGTTTGTGGGCGGTGAGACCAATACCTGCTTCAATTGCCTCGACAGGCACGTAGAGGCAGGCCGGGGCAACGAGACGGCCGTCATTTTCGACAGCGCGATGAACGGCGCCAGGGCGCGCTACACATATGATCAGGTGCTGGAAGAGGTACAGGCGATTGCCGCGACGCTGCGCGATCTCGGCATCGCCAAGGGTGATCGGGCGATCCTCTACATGCCGATGGTGCCGGAGGCGATCTTCTCGATGCTTGCCTGCGCCCGTCTCGGCGCCGTGCATTCGGTGGTCTTTGGCGGTTTTGCTGCAAACGAACTCGCATCCCGAATCGATGATTGCGGTGCCAAGCTGGTGATTACCGCGAGCTGCGGCCTTGAGCCGGGCCGAGTCGTCGCCTATAAACCGCTCGTCGATCAGGCTCTCGCGCTATCCAGGATCAAACCGGAGCATTGCCTGGTGCTGCAGCGGCCGGAGCTCAGGGCAGACGTGCTCTCCGGGCGCGACCTTGATTTCGAGGTGGCGGTCGGTCAACGCCGAGGCATTGCGGTTGAATGCACACCGGTGCTGGCAACTGATCCGCTGTACATTCTATATACATCGGGAACGACAGGACAGCCGAAGGGTGTTGTTCGCGACAATGGCGGCCACTTGGTCGCCTTGCACTGGTCGATGGTGAACATCTACGGGCTGAAGCCTGGTGAGGTGTTCTGGACGGCATCGGATATCGGCTGGGTCGTCGGGCACTCCTATATCGTCTATGCACCGCTGCTCTCAGGTGTCACGACTGTGATCTACGAGGGTAAACCCGTTGGCACGCCGGATGCGGGCGCTTTCTGGCGGGTCGTCTCAGATTACGATGTTCGCGTTCTCTTCACTGCCCCGACCGCTTTCCGGGCGATCCGCCGGGAAGACCCCGATGGCGATCTTGCCGGCCGCTATCCGAGATCGAAGTTCCGGGCGCTTTTCCTTGCCGGGGAGCGGGCCGATCCGGAAACTCTGAAATGGGCAGAGCTAACACTCGGTGTGCCGGTCATTGATCACTGGTGGCAAACCGAGACCGGATGGCCGATTGCGGCCAATCCCCTGGGGCTCGGCAAACTACCGGTGAAGCACGGGTCACCATCTGTGCCGATGCCTGGATATGATGTCCGCGTGCTTGATGACGCAGGGCATCCGGTTGCGGCGGGCACACTCGGCAACATTGCCATCAAGCTGCCACTGCCGCCGGGTTGCCTTCAAACGCTATGGCAGGCGGACTCGAGGTTTCGAGCTGCCTATCTCGAGGAGTTTCCGGGTCACTACAAGACGGCCGACGCCGGCTATATCGATGAGGACGGCTATCTGTTCATCATGGCCCGGACCGATGACATCATCAATTGCGCCGGGCATCGTCTGTCGACCGGGGCGATGGAAGAAATCTGCGCCAAGCATCCGGATGTCGCGGAATGCGCCGTCGTCGGCATTGCTGATTCGCTGAAAGGTCAGGTGCCCTGCGGGTTTCTTGTGCTGAAGAAAGGTGTGTTGCGCGAATCACCGGAGATCGAATCGGAAATCGTTAAGATGATTCGCGACGAAATCGGCCCGGTTGCTGCCTTCAAGACAGCGATTACTGTCGAAAGATTACCGAAAACGCGCTCCGGAAAGATTCTACGCGGTACGATGCAGAAGATCGCGGACGGCATACCGTGGAAAATGCCTGCAACAATTGACGATCCGGCCATTCTGGACGAGGTCGCAGAAGCCCTGCGGCGCAAGGGGTTAGGTTCCCCGATTATATAGAAAATTTCCTATTCGGTAACAATCATTGACGAGTTATGACCGTCGTTGACGAGTTGTTAACCATGTTCTCATTAGCTTCCACTCAACGGACACCTGATTGCAGGTGAAGCATGAAGCACCGCCCCAGCCGGCCATTGCCGGAATGCTCCTTCATTTTCAAGAGAAGTGGAAAAAGCGATGTCAAGCATCCTGACAAACACGGCTGCAATGTCAGCCCTTCAGACGCTGCGTAACGTAAACCAGAGTCTCCAGACCACTCAGGCGCATGTCTCCTCCGGTCTGCGTGTCGCCAAGGCCGCTGACAACGCGGCATACTGGTCGATTGCCACGACCATGAAATCCGATAACAAGGCTCTCTCGGCCGTTTCCGACGCGCTGGGTCTTGGCGCGGCAAAGGTCGACACGGCCTATTCCGCCATGGACAGCGCGATCGACGTCGTCAGCGAAATCAAGGCGAAGATCGTCGCCGCGACTGAAAAGGGCGTCGACAAATCGAAGATCCAGGAAGAAATCACCCAGTTGCAGGCGCAGCTGAAGAGCATCTCCGAATCTGCTTCCTTCTCGGGCGAGAACTGGGTTGCCGGCGACGGCACAAAGAGCGTCGTCTCGACCTTCGTTCGCGACGGCTCGAATGGCATTTCGGTCAAGATGACCGATTACGTTCTCGATAGCGGTTCGATGGGCAACGTGCTGTTCGGCACTTCCACCGGCGGCATCATCGATACTTCGACGGGCATTCTCGGCACGTCCAACGGCTCGGTCGGTTCGGTATACGCGATGGACATCAGCAAACTGTCTTCCGACGATATTGCGCTCGCACTGAACAATGTCGAGAACGCACTCAAGGCGATGACCAGCGCCGGCTCGCAGTTGGGCTCGATTTCGACGCGTATTCAGCTGCAGGAGAATTTCGTCTCAACGCTCAGCGACTCGATCGAATCGGGTGTCGGGCGACTTGTCGATGCGAACATGGAAGAGGAATCGTCGAAACTGACGGCGCTGCAAACGCAGCAGCAGCTCGCCATCCAGTCGCTGTCGATCGCCAACTCCGCTTCGCAGAACATCCTTTCGCTCTTCCGCAGCTAAGCCCGGAAAAGCGGCCAACAAAAAACCCGCCGGAGCGATCCGGCGGGTTTTTACATTTACGAGAAGCGGCGATCAGAAACGATCGTCTTCGTCCTCATCGTTTGTCGTGGACTTCAGCGACTTCAGCTTGGCGAAGACGGCATCGGCGTCGATTTCAGGTTCTTCTTCGCGCTCGAAGCTCGGCGTCAGACGCTCAGTTTCCTGTGCGGACTGCAAGGTCGCGCCAAGTTCAGCGGCGGTCGGCAGCGGACGGCCCTTCGATGCCTTTTCGACTTCCATGTCGAGGTCGATCTGGCTGCAGAGGCCGAGCGTGACCGGGTCCATCGGCGTCAAGTTCGCTGCATTCCAGTGGGTGCGTTCGCGGATCTGCTCGATCGTCGACTTGGTGGTGCCGACGAGGCGCGAAATCTGCGCGTCCTTCAGTTCCGGATGATTGCGAACCAGCCAGAGAATGGCGTTCGGGCGATCCTGGCGCTTGGAGACCGGCGTATAGCGCGGACCGCGACGCTTGGATTCCGGCACGCGAACCTTCGGCTCCGAAAGCTTCAGCTTGTGGTTCGGGTTAGCTTCGGCGCGCGCTATTTCGTCGCGGGAAAGCTGGCCGGTCGAGATCGGATCCAGGCCCTTGATGCCTTGTGCGGCTTCACCGTCGGCAATTGCCTTCACTTCCAGCGGGTGAAGCTTGCAGAACTGTGCGATCTGGTCGAAAGACAGCGCCGTGTTGTCAACCAGCCAGATGGCGGTCGCTTTCGGCATAAGCAGTTGTTGAGCCATGGATATAGTCCTTCTGTCGTCCGCGCCGGTGTCGCGGTCCGTGGATTGTCACCACAATTTCCGGGAAATATGGGCGGTATATAACCGGAGTGACACAGAATTGCAATTGATGTGGATTGAAATGACCTTTGTCTAATTGCCGGGCCGTTTTGACCTGCTATGAATGCCCTGAATTGAGTCCCGGGCGCCGCTTGAAGCGGCGAAACCGGTGCCCGTGTGAGGAGGAGTTTCCATGTCGGAAAAGATCTATCCGGTTAGCAAACCGGTGAAGAGCCATGCCCTGATCGACAAGGCGAAATACGAAAAGTGGTACGAAGAGAGTGTCGAGAACCCTGACAAATTCTGGGGCAAGCATGGCAAGCGGATCGACTGGTTCAAGCCTTATACCAAGGTCAAGAACACCTCATTCACAGGCAAGGTTTCGATCAAGTGGTTCGAAGACGGACAGACCAACGTCTCCTATAACTGTATCGACCGCCACCTGAAGACACATGGCAACCAGACTGCCATCATCTTCGAAGGCGACAATCCCTATGTCGACAAGAAGATCACCTATAACGAGCTCTACGAGCATGTCTGCCGTCTGGCGAATGTGCTGAAGAAGCACGGCGTCAAGAAGGGCGATCGCGTCACCATCTACATGCCGATGATCCCGGAAGCGGCTTACGCGATGCTCGCCTGTTCGCGCATCGGTGCCGTGCATTCGGTCGTCTTCGGCGGCTTCTCGCCGGAAGCGCTGGCCGGCCGCATCGTCGACTGCGAATCGACTTTCGTCATCACCTGTGACGAGGGCGTGCGTGGTGGAAAGCCGGTGCCGCTCAAGGAAAACACCGATACGGCGATCCATATCGCAGCCAAGCAGCACGTCATCGTCGACAAGGTTCTCGTCGTTCGCCGCACCGGCGGCAAGACCGGCTGGGCGCCGGGCCGTGACCTCTGGTACCACCAGGAAGTCGCGACCGTGAAGGCGGAATGCCCGCCGGTAAAGATGAAGGCGGAAGACCCGCTGTTCATCCTCTATACGTCGGGTTCGACGGGCAAGCCGAAGGGCGTGCTGCACACGACTGGCGGCTATCTCGTCTATGCGTCGATGACGCATGAATATGTCTTCGACTATCACCCGGGCGATATCTATTGGTGCACGGCCGATGTCGGATGGGTTACCGGCCACTCCTATATCGTCTACGGCCCGCTTGCGAACTGCGCGACGACGCTGATGTTCGAGGGCGTACCGAATTTCCCGGATCAGGGCCGTTTCTGGGAAGTCATCGACAAGCACAAGGTCAACATCTTCTACACGGCGCCGACGGCGATCCGTTCGCTGATGGGTGCCGGCGACGAGTTCGTGACGCGCTCCTCGCGCTCCTCGCTGCGCCTGCTTGGAACTGTCGGCGAACCGATCAATCCCGAAGCCTGGGAATGGTATTACAATGTGGTCGGCGACAAGCGTTGCCCCGTCATCGATACCTGGTGGCAGACGGAAACCGGCGGCCACATGATCACGCCGCTGCCGGGTGCGATCGACCTGAAGCCAGGCTCGGCAACGGTGCCGTTCTTCGGCGTCAAGCCGCAGCTGGTCGACAATGAAGGCAAGGTTCTCGAAGGTGCGGCTGATGGTAATCTCTGCATCACCGACAGCTGGCCGGGCCAGATGCGCACGGTCTATGGTGACCACGAGCGCTTCATCCAGACCTACTTCTCCACCTACAAGGGCAAGTATTTCACCGGTGACGGCTGCCGCCGAGATGAAGACGGGTACTACTGGATCACCGGCCGCGTCGACGACGTGTTGAACGTCTCCGGCCATCGCCTCGGAACGGCGGAGGTGGAATCGGCTCTGGTTTCCCATAATCTCGTTTCGGAAGCGGCGGTTGTCGGCTATCCGCATCCGATCAAGGGTCAGGGCATCTATTGCTACGTCACGCTGATGGCCGGCAATGAGGGTACCGATGAGCTGCGTCAGCAGCTGGTCAAGCATGTGCGTGCCGAGATCGGCCCGATCGCTTCGCCCGACAAGATCCAGTTTGCACCCGGCCTGCCGAAGACCCGTTCCGGCAAGATCATGCGCCGCATTCTGCGCAAGATCGCCGAAGACGAATTCGGCGCATTGGGAGATACGTCGACGCTGGCCGATCCAGCCGTCGTCGACGATCTCATCGCCAACCGGCAGAACAAGGCGAGCGCCTGACCCTTCAAAGCCGCCCCGATCATACGGGGCGGCTTTTTTAATCGTTGCTGGCGCAGTCAATACGCGGCTTATGCCCGCCATCGTAGCCAGTGGCCAAACCGGCCTCCATCATTTCGTGAGCCGGATTCCGCCCGTCCTCGAACAGCATATCAGCGACGATCCGGCCGAAATATTTATCGCCGCTGATATTGGTGAGCAGCACATGCGGTGAAACGGCTGCCATCGCATCCAGCGCAAGACGTGCTTCTTCCGCACCGCGCCGAACGGCCGGGCATTTCGACTTTATTTCCGGTGTGTCGATCCCGCGGATGCGAACATAAACCTCGACCCGCTGTTGCGGCCATGGCGTCGCTTCCACCAGTATCGTATCGCCGTCGATGACCCTGATGATCTCGGCCGCGACAGGACCGGCAACCTTTTCGCCGCCCGCGACTGAAGCCGGGATCAGGCATAGGCCAAAAATAATCGGGATCAGCTTCCTCATGCAAGGAATAAATTCCGATTTCCTGACGCAGTCAATAGGAATATTTACTTAGAAATCGATGGCGCGGCCGTTGATCTCGTAGTCGCCGAAGCGTGCAGGCTCGGCGCCGCCGCGGCCGCCGATTTCCGGCGGCAATTCCAGCGGTGCGGCATTGCGCCGGCGTTCCTCGGCTTCGGCAAGCGCCCGCTTGGCGGCAGGTGACAATACCTTGCGTGGCGCGGTGCTGTCCGCGGCTTGGCTTTCGGTATTGTCGTTGTCGGCTGACTGCATGGCGCTCTCCTGCCGGAAAACATTGAAAATGGCGGGCGAATAACCAAATCATAGTGCGCCGGGGCGCCGATTGGAACCCTCAATACCGGTCATAGGAGACGGAGACCTCGATGAACCTCGTTCGCACTGCCATGTTGCTTGCCTTCATGACGGCCCTGTTCATGTTTGTCGGATTTCTGATCGGCGGCCGTGGCGGCATGATGATCGCCTTCCTGCTCGCTGCCGGAATGAACTTCTTCTCCTATTGGAATTCGGGAAACATGGTGCTGTCGGCCTATCGTGCCCAGGAGGTCGATGAGCGGAATGCACCCGAATTCTACGGCATTGTTCGTGATCTGTCGCAAAGGGCCGGTCTGCCGATGCCGAAAGTCTATCTCTACGACAACCCGCAGCCGAATGCCTTCGCGACCGGACGCAATCCGCAGAATGCAGCCGTCGCGGCCTCGACCGGACTTCTTCAGGTTTTGTCGCCGGAAGAGGTCGCCGGCGTCATGGCGCATGAGCTTGCCCACGTCCAGAACCGCGACACGCTGACGATGACGATCACTGCGACGCTCGCCGGTGCGATCTCGATGCTGGGAAACTTTGCCTTCTTCTTCGGCGGCAATCGCGAGAACAACAACAATCCGCTCGGCTTCATCGGTGTTCTCGCCGCCATGATCGTTGCGCCGCTGGCGGCGATGCTGGTGCAGATGGCGATCAGCCGGACGCGCGAATATTCAGCGGACCGGCGTGGTGCGGAGATCTGCGGCAATCCGCTTTGGCTTGCTTCCGCTCTCGGCAAGATTGCCCGCGGTGCGGCGGAGGTTCCGAACTACGATGCCGAGCGCAATCCGGCGACCGCGCATATGTTCATCATCAATCCGCTCTCCGGCGAACGTATGGACAATCTGTTCTCGACCCATCCGAACACCGAGAACCGCATTGCGGCACTGCGGGAAATGGCGGCTGGCGGCATGAATATCTCGACGCCACCCGTGCGGACTGCTAATCCGTCGCGGAAATCGCGTTCGGTTCCGGATACCGGTGTTGGCCGCGGTGGTTCGCAACCGCCAAAAGGTCCGTGGTCTTGACTTCAAACGGCAAGAAGCCCTTCAAAAACAGCAGCAGCCATTCGGAACGTGCCCCCGCCAAGCCCGGCCTGCAGGCGCGGTCGGCCGCGGTCAAGATTCTGGCGGCCGTCGTCGACAAGAAGCTGCCGCTCGATGGCGCGCTTGACCATGAAAACGGCAACCCTGCCTACAAGGCGCTCGGTGAAAACGATCGCGCGCTGGTTCGTGCCATTCTCAACAGCGCGCTGAGGCACATGCCGCGGATCGATGCGGCCATCGCTTCGCTTCTCGATACACCGCTTCCGGAAGGCGCCCGGGCGCTGCATCACGTCCTTGCCGTCGGCGCGGCGCAGATCCTCTATCTCGACGTGCCCGACCATTCGGCGGTCGATCTCGCCGTCGAGCAGGCGAACGGTGATCCCCGCAACCGCCGCTTTGCCAAGCTGGTCAATGCCATTCTCCGCCGTATCGGCCGCGAGAAGGAGGAAATCCTCGCTTCCGTCGCCGATGTCCCGGCAATGCCCGACTGGTTCCTGGCGCGGCTCAAGAAGGCCTATGGCAAGGATGCGGCGCTGGCGATCTCGGAATCGCAGCTGGAACCTGCGGCAATCGATCTGACCGTCAAATCGGATGCTGCGGGCTGGGCGGCGCGGCTGAACGGCGCGGTGCTGCCAACGGGCGGCGTTCGTCTCGCGGCCTTCGATGGCAGCATTCCGTCTCTGGAAGGCTTCGAGGATGGTGAATGGTGGGTGCAGGACGCCGCCGCCAGCATCCCGGCAAAGCTGTTCGGTGATCTGACAGGCAAGCGCGTTGCCGATCTCTGCGCTGCTCCCGGCGGCAAAACGGCCCAGCTTATTCTCGCGGGCGGCAATGTGACAGCCATCGACCAATCGGAGAGCCGGCTGAAGCGTCTGCGCTCCAATCTCGCGCGTCTAGGGCTGCAGGCTGACACCCTTGCGACCGACTTGACCAAATTCCAGCCGGATGAGGGTTTCGACGCGATCCTGCTTGATGCGCCCTGCTCCTCGACCGGTACGACGCGTCGTCACCCCGATGTGCTTTGGACAAAGGGGGCCGAAGAGATCAGCAAGCTTGCCGGTGTTCAGGAGCGGTTGCTGCGCCACGCGCTGACGCTGTTGAAGCCCAATGGCGTCATCGTGTTTTCGAATTGCTCGCTCGACCCTGCCGAAGGCGAAGATGTCGTGGCGCGCGTTCTTGCCGATGTGCCCGGCGTTGCAAGGGTGCCGATCGATCCGGCGGCGTGGCCGGGTCTCGAACAAGCGATCAGTCCGGTTGGCGATTTCAGAACCACGCCGGTGATGCTGCCGATGTCCGATGATATCGCGTCCGGCCTCGACGGCTTCTACGCCGCGATGTTGCGACGTGTTGCCTGATTGCAAGACGGTCTCTTATATTTCATCCTTGTCACAAATTAATGCAGCCTTACCGGTGAAAGCTGCTCTCGTTCACCTATTCTTAATAACGAGGGTCAATAGAAAATAAATATGCAATCCGGCGGGCGTTTTTCGACTTTGTATGTTCGGGAGGCTTGGCGGCGCTTGTCGCGCCGTGCCGCCTTGGTGCGCCTGCGCCTCTTCCGCCATACGATCCAGGCGCCCGAGCGCCTGATTGTCGCGCCAACAGACTTGCGGGCGATCGATTCCCACGTCGCCGACGAGATCATGAACGGGCGGTTTCCGCTCGCGAGCCGCCTTCTCGAGACCAACGGCAAGTCTCCCTTCACCTTCACGCTGCCTTCACGCGCCTTCGCCAACCGGCTGCATGGTTTCGGATGGCTGCGCCACATGCGGGCCTACAAGAGCGAGCGCGCGTCGCTGATTGCCCGCTCGATTGTCGATAGCTGGCTCTCGCTGCATTCCGGCCGGATCGAAGGCGTTGCCTGGGAAATCGACGTGACGGCGCAGCGCGTCATCGCCTGGCTCTCGCATTCGCCTGTCGTCCTGCAGAATGCCGACCGCGGTTTTTATCGCCGGTTCATGCGTTCTCTGGCTTTTCAGGTGCGTTTCCTGCGGCGGATGGCGCCTTATGCGCCGGCGGGCGAGGTTCTGTTCCGGCTGCGGATCGCCCTCGCCATGGCGTCGATCGCCATGCCGACGCGGGCAGGCGCGCTGCGGAAGGCCGCACAGGCGCTCGATAACGAGTTCGATCTGCAAATCCTTCCTGACGGTGGCCACATATCGCGCAATCCGCGTGCCGGTCTTGAGCTGCTGCTGGACCTGCTCCCGCTCCGTCAGACCTATGTCAATCTTGGTCACGATCTGCCGCAGAAGCTGATTTCAGGCATCGATCGGATGTATCCGGCGCTTCGCTTCTTCCGGCACCAGGACGGCGATCTCGCGCTCTTCAATGGCGCGACATCTACGCTTGCCAACGAACTGATGTCGGTGCTGCGCTACGACGAGACGGCGGGCCAGCCGTTCAAGGCAATGCCGCATTCCCGGTATCAGCGGCTTGCTGCGGGAAAGATGGTCGTCATCGCCGATACCGGACCTCCACCAACCGGCGAGCTGTCGCGCACGGCGCATGCCGGATGTCTGTCCTTCGAAATGTCGTCGGGACGATATCGTTTCATTGTCAATTCCGGGTCTCCGAAGTTCGCAGGCCGCCGTTACGTGCAGATGGCGCGTACCACCGCAACGCATTCGACGGTGACGCTCAACGATACCTCCTCCAGCCGCTTCTCGACGTCGGAGTTTCTTGGCCACCGGATGACGGAAACCGTAAAGAACGTAACCGTCGAACGGGCGGAAACCGAGGACGGACGTGACGGGCTGAAGATGAGCCACGACGGCTATCTTCGTGGCTTCGGGGTTCTGCATGAGCGCGAAATCTCGATGAACGCCACAGGCGCGATCGTTACCGGCCGCGACCGCCTTGTGCTGCCTGACGGGCGCGTCAGCGACGATCCGTTGAAGGCCGCAGTCAGGTTTCATGTCCATCCGGCAATCAATCTGAAACAGAATGATCGCGAGTCCGTTCTGATGACCGCGCCGGATGGCGAAAGCTGGCTCTTCTCGTCGCCGGGCAATGAAGTGCTGATTTCGGAAGATATCTTCTTTGCCGACGCCTCGGGCATCTGCGGCTCCGACCAGATCGAAATCGATTTCGATTTTGCCGAAAAGCCCGAAATTCGCTGGTTTCTTTCCCGTAAGAGCTAGTCGGCATTTACGCGGCGGCAGCGCTCGTGCTAACGCGGCGCCATAATCCTATACGTCCCTCGCCGGATGTCTCCCGGACCCCGAACGGAGAAGGTTCATGGCCGTCATTTCCAAGAAAATCCCCGCCCCCGACAAGGTCAAAGCAAAGACCGCGCTTCTGTCTGTCTCCGACAAGACAGGGATCGTCGAACTCGCCAAGGCGCTGTCGGACAAGGGCGTCCGCCTGCTCTCGACCGGTGGTACGCACAAGGCAATTGCTGCCGCCGGCCTTGCCGTCACCGACGTTTCCGAGGCGACCGGCTTCCCTGAGATCATGGACGGCCGCGTCAAGACGCTCCATCCGACGGTTCATGGCGGCCTGCTTGCCATTCGCGACGATGCCGAGCATCAGGACGCGATGAAAAAGCACGGCATCGAAGGCATCGATATCGCCGTTATCAACCTATATCCGTTCGAGGAAGTCCGCGCTGCCGGCGGCGACTATCCGACGACGGTCGAGAATATTGACATTGGTGGCCCGGCGATGATCCGCGCTTCGGCAAAGAACCATGCCTATGTGACCATCCTCACCGATCCATCCGACTATGCCGAGCTGCTGCAGCAGCTTGCCGAGGATGCCGGGCAGACGAGCTATGCTTTCCGCCAGCGCATGGCCGCAAAGGCCTATGCCCGCACGGCCGCCTATGACGCGATGATCTCGAACTGGTTCGCCGAAGCTCTCTCGATCGATACGCCGCGCCATCGCGTGATCGGCGGCGTGCTGAAGGAAGAGATGCGCTACGGTGAAAACCCGCATCAGAAGGCCGCCTTCTACGTTACCGGCGAACAGCGCCCGGGCGTTTCGACGGCGGCGCTGATCCAGGGCAAGCAGCTCTCCTACAACAACATCAACGATACGGATGCCGCCTATGAGCTCGTTTCCGAGTTCCTGCCGGAGAAGTCTCCCGCCTGCGCCATCATCAAGCATGCCAATCCCTGCGGCGTCGCCACGGGGTCAAGCCTCGTCGAGGCCTACAGCCGGGCGCTTGCCTGCGATTCTGTCTCGGCCTTCGGCGGCATCATCGCGCTGAACCAGACGCTGGATGCCGCGACGGCGGAAGAGATCATCAAGCTCTTCACCGAAGTCATCATCGCGCCTGATGTGACCGAGGAAGCCAAGGCGATCGTCGCCCGCAAGCCGAACCTGCGCCTGCTTTCGGCCGGCGGACTGCCCGATCCGCGTGTTGCCGGGCTCACGGCAAAGACCGTTTCCGGCGGTCTTCTCGTCCAGAGCCGCGACAATGGCATGGTCGAGGATCTCGAGCTCAAGGTGGTCACCAAGCGCGCGCCGACGGCTCAGGAGCTTGAGGATATGAAGTTTGCCTTCAAGGTCGGCAAGCATGTGAAATCGAATGCCGTCGTCTATGCCAAGAACGGCCAGACCGCGGGTATCGGTGCCGGCCAGATGAGCCGCGTCGATTCCGCTCGTATCGCGGCGCTGAAGGCTGAAGAGGCCGCCAAGGCGCTCGGTCTTCCTGTTCCGATGACGCATGGCTCTGCAGTTGCCTCGGAGGCTTTCCTTCCCTTTGCAGACGGCCTGCTATCGATGATTGCGGCAGGTGCAACCGCGGTGATTCAGCCCGGCGGTTCTATGCGTGACCAGGAGGTCATCGACGCCGCAAACGAGCACAATGTCGCGATGGTGTTTACCGGGATGCGGCACTTCCGCCACTGAGACGGATAACTGAATTGAAAACCCCGGCCTTGCGCCGGGGTTTTTTCGTTCAGGTTTTCTGCTTGTCGGCAGGATATGGCGTGGCAAACAGAAGGATCAGGCCGCCCAGCAGGAAAATTATCAGCGTTGCCATGCCGAGCCGGGCGGAACCGCTAGAATAGGTCACGATCGAGAACAGCAGTGTTGCCATGAAGCTCGTCGCGCGCCCTGAGAGCGCGTAGATCCCGAAATAGCGGCCGGCCTCTTCCAGGCTGACGCTGCGGGCGAGATAGGATCGCGAAGAGGCCTGAACCGGGCCGAAGGCAAGACCGATCAGAAGGCCGTAGAGAATATAGGCCTTCTCGGCGGCGGTGCCGAAAAATCCGCCTGAGTCGGCGACCGGAAGCTCGATCACGCCGAAGAGCGTATAGCCCGGCCCGGTGGAAATGATGCCGATCGTGGCAAGCAGCAGCATCGTCAGGCTGATGACGATCGTCACTTTCGAGCCGATCCGCTGATCGACGCGCCCGGCTATGATGCAGCCGAAGATCGCGACGACGTTAAGGATGATGCCGTAAAGGCCGATCTCGATGGTGGCCCAACCGAACATGCCGGCGGCGAAGGTGCCGCCGAGGATCAGCAGACCATTGACGCCGTCCTGGTAGATCATCCGTGCGATCAGGAACTTCAGGATGCCCTTCCGGTGCTTGAGCTCGGCGATCGTGTTGCGGAGCTCGGCAAAGCCTGTTTTCACCGCACGTCCGAGCGGAACGCCCTTGGGCGCATCGGGCGTGAAAAGAAACATCGGAATGATGAAGATCAGATACCAGACGGCCGAGATCGGCCCGGTGATGCGGGCGTCTTCGCCAGTGTGGGCATCGAGGCCAAACAGCGGATCCATCCCCAGCAGGGTCTTGCCGGTCTCCAGGCTACCAGCCAGTAGAGCGACGACTGCGATCAGCACGATCATCCCGCCGAGATAGCCAAGGCCCCAGGCGGTGTTGGACAAGCGGCCGACCTCATCCTTGCTCACCAGCCGCGGCATCATCGAATCGTTGAAGACGATCGAGAATTCGGCGGCGATCGAGGCCAGAATCATGAAGATGATCGGATAGATGACGGGCGAGCCGGGAGCCGCAAACCAGAGGCCGAAGAGCGCGGTGATCTTGATGACCGCGAAGAATGCGATCCAGGGTTTGCGGGCGCCGGATTGGTCGGCGATCGAGCCCAGGATTGGCGACAGGACCGCGATAATCACCGAGGAGATCGTTGCCGTGTTGCTCCACATGGCTTGCGCATGGACCGGATCAGAGGTCAGCCGGGAGACAAAGTAAGGACCGAAGATGAATGTGGTGACGACTGTGAAGAACGGCTGGGCCGCCCAATCGAAAAACATCCAGCCCCAGATGCCCCTCCCCGGCGCCTTATGCGGCGCCGGAGTTCCGTCTCCCGTCCAGTCAATTCTGCTCACGCATCCGCTCCCATTGTCGCGGCGGACTGTGTCACCTCGTCCGGTCGCGCGCAAGATCGGTCAGAAGGCCCGCGGCGACGGTGATGCGGGCGAGATTCGGCTCGCCGCTATCGCTGAGACTGGAGAGTTCCTCGGTGATGCGATTGATCCTGATGCGATCGACCGCATGCCATGCCTGAACCGGCAGCTTTTCCTTGCCGTGATCCGAGAGTGCGGAGATGACGATGTCGCGACGGGCGCTGGCGATCTGGTCGATGCTGCGCGCAAGTGCCAGATTTTCATAGTGGTCCGAGGTGACGATGCGCCCGCCCGCAGCAAGGAGCCTGCCGATCCGGAAGGTCTGCGAGACGGCAAAGTAGCTTTCCGCAGCACGTGCTAGAGGCTCGCCGGTGCGTTCGGCAATCTGCATGATTTCAGGCACGAGCGCAAAGCCCGGCAGACCAGTAATGTCGGCTGCCAGTTTCTCCGGAAGACCTGCTTCCTGATACTCCGTCTGGCGCGCTTCGAACTCGACAGGAGCCTGTGCCGGGAAAGACGGCTTCAGTTTCTTGAGGGCGGCCTGCAGCCGGCTAACGGTTTCGGCGATATCGCCCTTGGCCATGCCCGTTTTCAGCATCAACCGCGTCAGGACCGTGAAGCTCTGGCTGATTTCGTCGTAGACGCGGTTCTGCGTCTGGCCGGAAATCTTGCCATCAAGCGCGTCCGTTTCGCTCCAGAGGCGGTTGAGGTCGAAACCGTCGCGGGCGATGATCGCAGCGCGGACGACTTCGGCCGCAGAAGCGGCTGTCGCATCGACCATGCTGACGGCAAAGGCTGGGCCGCCGCGATTGATCGCCTCGTTGGCGAGCACTGTGGCGACGATTTCACGCTTCAGCCGGTGGCGGGTGATGTCAGAGCCGTTGGTCTTCTGCATCTTTGCCGGGAAGTAGTTCGACAGCGTCGAGGCAAAATAGGGATCATCGGGCAGATCGCTTATGATCAGGGCGTCGAAGAGAACGATCTTGGCGTAGGATAGCAGAACGCCGATTTCCGGGCGGGTTAGCGGCTTGTTGGCCGCATAACGCTCGGCAAGCGTCGCGTCGTCAGGCAGCGTCTCCACCTTGCGGTTCAGCTGCTTTGCGGATTCGAGCACGGTCATGAAGCGCGCGAGCTCGAGGCCGTTGCCGGTTCCCTTGCGTTCAGTCAACGAGATCGCCAGCGACTGGAGATAGTTGTTGCGCAGAACGAGGCTTGCGACTTCATCGGTCATCGATGACAGCAGCTGGTCGCGCTTCGGGCGCGTTAGGCGGCCGTCATGCATGGCATTTGCCAGCGCGATCTTGATGTTGACCTCGACGTCCGAGGTGTTGACGCCGGCGGAATTGTCGATGGCGTCGGAATTGCTGCGGCCGCCCTTCATGCCATAGGCGATGCGGCCCTTCTGGGTTACGCCGAGATTGGCGCCCTCCCCGATGACCTTGGCGCGGACATCGTCGGCAATGATGCGGATCGGGTCGTTGGCGCGGTCGCCGACTTCCGTATCGGTTTCAGCCGCGGCCTTCACATAGGTGCCAATGCCACCGAACCACAGCAGATCGACCGGGCTCTTCAGGATGGCCGTCATGATCTCGAACGGTGTCGCGACCGTTTTGTCGATGCCGATTGCGGCGGCGGCCTCTGCGGTCAGCGTCACGGACTTCGCGGCGCGCGAAATGATCATCGCACCCTTGGAGAGCACCGACTTGTCGAAGTCCTGCCAGCTGGAGCGCGCGAGATTGAAGAGCCGCTGGCGTTCGGCCAGCGTCTTGTCCATATCCGGATCGGGATCGATGAAGATATCGCGATGGTCGAAGGCGGCGAGCAGGCGAATTTTCGGCGAGAGCAGCATGCCGTTGCCGAAGACGTCGCCGGACATGTCGCCGACGCCGGCGACGGTGAAGGGCGTTGTCTGGATGTCGATATCCATCTCGCGGAAGTGGCGCTTGACGGTCTCCCAGGCGCCGCGGGCGGTAATGCCCATCTTCTTGTGGTCGTAGCCTGCCGAACCGCCCGACGCAAAGGCGTCGTCGAGCCAGAAGCCGGCCTCCTGCGCCAGCGCGTTGGCGGTGTCGGAAAAGGTGGCTGTGCCCTTGTCGGCGGCGACGACGAAATAGGGATCGTCGCCGTCGATGCGCACCGTCTTGGCCGGCGGCACGATGTCGGCGCCCGAGATGTTGTCGGTGATCGACAGCAGCGTGCGGATATAGGTCTTGTAGGCTTCGCGCCCCGCGTTGAAGATCTCGTCGCGTGTGCCGCCTGCAGGCAGTTTCTTTGGATAGAAGCCGCCCTTGGCGCCGACGGGGACGATGACGGCGTTCTTGACCTGCTGGGCTTTCACCAGGCCAAGCACTTCGGTGCGGTAGTCTTCGGCACGGTCCGACCAGCGGAGACCGCCACGGGCGACCTTGCCGAAGCGCAAGTGGACGCCTTCGACCTCGACGCCGTAGACGAAGACTTCACGGAAGGGCAGCGGCTGCGGCAAGCCGTCGACGAGATGCGGATCGAGCTTGAACGCGAGCATCGCTTTCGGCGAGCCATCCTCGTTGCGCTGGAAATAGTTGGTGCGCAGCGTTGCATCGACGACATTGATATAGCGGCGCAGGATGCGGTCGTCGTCGAGGCTTGGGACATCGGCCAGCGATGCTTCGATCGACTGATGCAGATCGCCCAGCCTCTTGAGACGCGGCTTCTCGGCCAGCGCCGGGTCCATCGCCTCATGGAAGAGGCGGAAGGTGGCGGCGGCGATGTCCGGATATTTGTCGAGGGTCGCGGCAATGTAATCCTGCGAATAGGCGATGCCAGCCTGGCGCAGGTAGCGCGAATAGGCGCGCAGCACATTGGTTTCGCGGGCCGAAAGCCCGGCGGAAAGGATCAGCCGATTGAAGCTGTCATTGTCGATGGTGCCGTTGAAGGCGGCAACGAAAGCTTCTTCCAGCGCCGCGCCAAAGCGCGGGAGGTCGATCGCGTTGCCGCTGCGGGCTTCGAGCTCCATGTCGTGCAGGACGACGATGTTGATCGCGCCGTCGGCAGCCGGTACTTCGATGTCGAAGGTGCGCTCGCTGAGGACGTTGAAGCCGAGATTTTCAAGAAGCGGCACACGGCGGGACAGCGGCAGCTGTTCGCCGCAATGGAAGATCTTCAGCGACAGGATGCTGCCGCGCTCGTCGTCGTTGCGGTAGTAGAATTCGATGCGGATCGGCTCGCCGCCGGCGCATGCGGTGATATCGGCGAGGTCACCAGCCGCTTCGTCAGGCGTGAAAGCCTCCTGGAAGGCATTGCTGACGCCGATCTTGGGCGCCTTCGGTCCTGCCAGCATTTCGAAGCGGTTATCCCAGCGGGCGGTGATCGCCCGGATCGCCTCTTCCAGCTTCGCCTGCGGAATGCGCGGCGTCTTGCCGCCGGAGCGGCCGATGATGAAGTGGACGCGGGCGACGCCGCCTTCGGGGAAGGCCGGGTAATAGGCGGAGACGCGGCCGTCATAAATGGTCTTCAGATAGGTACCGATCTTCTCGCGGACGATCGAGTCATATTCCTCGCGCGGGACGTAGACGATGACGGAGACGAAACGGTCAAAATGGTCGATGCGCGGCAGAACGCGGACACGCGGCCGGTCTGCGAGGTCGTTGATCTGCTCGGCAAAACTCGACAGCAGCGTCGTATCGATCTGGAAGAGATCATCGCGCGGGTAGGATTCCAGTGTGTTGTCGAGCATGCGGCCGGAATGGCTCATCGGATCGAAGCCGAAATGCTCTTTCACCTTGGCGATCTTCGATCGCAGAAGCGGGATTTCCGACGCCCAGGATGTGTAGGCTGTCGATGTGAACAGGCCGACGATACGCAGTTCGCCGGTGACGTTGCCATTCTTGTCGAAGCGCTTGACGCCGACGTAATCCATATAGGCGCGGCGGTGGACGACCGATTTGACGTTGGCCTTGGTGACGATCAGAAATTCCGGGCCATCAAGGAAGGCCAGGATCTCGGGCGTGGTCGTCACCGCGTCCTTGCCGGTGCGCAGAACCAGAACGTCGGGATTGGAAAGAATGCCAAGGCCGGTACCCTTGTCGCGCTCCACCTTGGCGCCGGCGCCCTTGCCCGAATAGACGTATTCGCGCATGCCGAGGAAGGTGAAGTTCTCGTCGCGCAGCCATGTCAGAAAGGCGAGCGCTTCGTCGCGATCGGCTTTCTTGCGGCTGGCGCTATATTCCCGGAGCTCATCGATGGCGGTGTCGAGTTTCGAGAGCATCGGTTTCCAGTCGGAAACTGCCTGCTGCACCTGTTCGAGAACGGTTTTGATGCGCTTCTGCAGATCGGAGGACTGCGCCGGTGTCAGCGGCGACAGGTGGATCTGGATGTGGCTGACGCGCGAGGCCGGATCGCTTGGCTCGTCGGCGGAATAAAGCCCCGGCTCCTTGCCGTCTTCCAGCACCAGAATTGGATGCACCGCCATGTAGAGGTCGCGATAGGTGCTGGTGACCTCACCCATGACCGATTCATAGAGAAATGGCATGTTGTGATCGGTGACCGTCAGAATGGAGACCGGAACGCCTGACGGCTCGACGTCGGCTACTGTCTCGATGCTGACGCGGGGCGTCTTGCCGTTCCACGCCTTCAACTCGCGCGCCGAGTGGATGGCGGAGAGAGCGAGCATTTCGGGAGTATAGAGATCGAGATCATCCCCGCTGGCGCGACCGAACAGAATTTCGGGCTGCAAATGCTTGTCGCCGGTGGCGGCAGCAATCTTTTTTGCGCTCTCGATCTGTTTCTCGCGTTTCGGATTGTGTCTGGCAGCCATTTCAGATGTTCCCCGATCTGTTCGATTTGGTGCAAAATATCAGAAGATTTGCCGAAAATCTCTAAAAGAGGCCGCTTGATGGCAGCTTTCGTTCGTTCTGGCCCCTGTTTTTGTCAGAATTCGGAAGAATCTCCGCCTATTCGATTCGACTAATATTGTTTGCGGCCGACTTTGGACTGCTGCTTCGCGACCTTTCCACGCAGAGATGAACAATGGTTGACAGGCGTGGCGTAAAAAGTGGATCAACTGCGCATCAGGTTCAGGGCTATCACCATGCCAGAAAATACCACCGCCGGAACGGTCATCGTCATTTCAAGCCATGTCGTGCGTGGTTCGGTCGGCAACCGTGCCGCCGTCTTTGCGCTGGAGACGCTAGGACACCAGGTCTGGGCCCTGCCGACGGTCGTGCTTCCATGGCATCCCGGTCACGGGCGCTCGACGCGGCTGACATTTGCCGAGGCCGATTTCGATGCGGCGATCGACGACCTGACCAGGGCGCCCTGGATCGGCGAAGTGAAGGCAGTGCTGACAGGCTATTTCGGCAATGCCGCACAGGCCAAATCCGTCGCCCGGCTGATCGGCGCACTGCGCCAGGATAATCCCGATCTACTCTATGTCTGCGATCCGGTGATGGGCGATCTCGGCGGTCTCTATGTTCCGCAGGCGACAGCCGAAGCTATCCGCGATCACCTGATCCCGCTTGCATCTCTGGCAACACCGAACCGCTACGAGCTTGCCTGGATGGCCGGCGCGCCGCTCGATGACAACACGGCGGTGATGGAGGCAGCGCTATCGCTCGGTCCGTCGCGAATGCTGGTCACGTCGGCGGTGCCTATGATGACGGGTGGGACCGGCAATCTCTATCTCTCGGGCCGGCATGCGCTGCTGGCCGAGCACAGGCTCATCGATAATCCACCGAACGGGCTCGGCGATCTTCTTGCGGCTCTTTTCCTGTCGCGGCTGCTTTCCGGCATGGACGATGAAAAGGCGCTGCAACTGACAACGGCCAGCGTCTATGAAGTTCTGGCGCGGGCGGTCAAGCGCGGCAGCGACGAGTTGACGCTGGCGAGCGACGCATCGAGCCTCGCAACGCCGATGGCAATGGTGCAGATGCGCCATTTGCTGCATCCGGCACAGCGGCGCAAGAAATAGCAACGACTCATTTTGCACTGCAGCAGTTGATCTTCTGCGCACCAAGCGTTAATCGAAATCCTATGCAGCGTTTTCCTGGAACACTTCTGGACGGTTATCGCAACTTCATGAGCGGGCGCTACGCAGATGCGCGCGACCGATACAAGACTCTTGCGGAAAACGGCCAGAACCCGACGACACTCGTCATTGCCTGTTGCGACTCCCGTGCAGCACCGGAGTTGATCTTCGATGCCGGTCCGGGCGAGCTCTTCGTCATCCGCAACGTCGCCAATCTCGTTCCGCCTTATGAACCCGACGGGCATTTTCACGCCACATCCGCGGCGCTGGAATTCGCCGTGCAGGCTCTGAAGGTGACCGATATCGTTGTGATGGGGCATGGCCGTTGCGGGGGCATTCGAGCTGCCCTCGATCCAAGCGCTGAGCCGCTGTCTCCGGGTGACTTCATCGGCCGCTGGATGTCGCTGGTGAAGGACGCTGCCGAACAGATCGGCAGCAACGATATCATGACCCAGACCGAGCGGCAGACGGCGCTGGAGCGTGTATCGATCCGCAACTCGATCAACAATCTGCGAACTTTCCCCGAGGTCAAAGCCCTCGAGAAGGAAGGCAAGATTGCCTTGCACGGCGCCTGGTTCGATATCTCGACCGGCGAACTGTGGGTCATGGATGCGGAAAGCCGGGATTTTATCCGTCCGGAAGTATAGGCCTTAGCCTATAGGTTTATGAGTTCTTTAAGGAATCCCGTTAAGATTTCATCGACAGGCACCCTCAACCACCGGCTTACGGCGGCCTTCGATGAAATTTGAGACAACCAGCAAGATCATTCTGGCGGCAATCCTGCTGCCGTTCATGTTCATGATCGCCGAAGGCGTTCTGGTTGTCCGTTCGTCATTTCATCAATATCTGTCGCTTGAGAAGGACTACCGCTTCGCCGACGTGCTGGCGCGCGGCGGCACGATTGCGGCGACAGAAATTTTGGGGGAGATCGTCGCGACGCGACAGTATCTCGCTCATCCGGGCAGCGAAACCGCTGCAGCGATGCAGCAGAGCCGCCAGCAGCTCGACGGTGAACGTCAGAAGTTCAAAGGTAGTCTGCCGCCGGTCGACCAGCTTGACGGAAATCTGGGGGCTGAGCTTTCCGATCTCGCGCTGGCTTATAGCCGCATCGTCTCCATTCGCGCGGCGGTCGATCGCGGGCTCTATGCCGGGAGCGATCCCGTCTATGTCTATTGGCAGGCGGCGATGAAACAGCTCGATGTCGTCGATGCGCTTTCGCCGCTCATCCAGGATCCGGTGCTGCTCGGAAAGTCGAACGAGCTGATGGGCGTGCTGCTTACCTATTATGCCGAGCGGTTGATCACCTCACTCGGCACGCGCTACCTCAACGAACACAATTACAGCCTTCGCTCCAGCGACCTCTTCATGCAGGGCAGAACCATGCAGGCGGCGGGCATGGACCATATGGTGTTTCACAGTTCGTCGCCGCTGGTTGCGGCGATCATGGAATACCTGAAGAGCCCCGCGCAGGTTCGTGCCGATGCCGTGACCGACGCGATATTGACGCGGGAGGCGCGTCCGCATGCTGCCGTTCGCGACGAGTGGTCGCGCGCGCAGGCCGAACGCATCGATTTTCTCAAGGGAAAGATCGGCGAAGCCGCTGCGGATATCCACCGCACCGGAGAGGCGCTCGCCAAGCGTTCGCATCTTCACATGACGCTGGTTCTCGTTCTCTGCGGCGGTCTGCTCGTTCTTGCTGGTGTCGTTGCCACGCTGGCGACCAAGGGGTTGAGGATGATCTCGCGCCTGTCACGCGAGCGCGAGGCGCTGGTTGGCGAACTCAGAAGCGCTGCGCAGACGGATCTCTTGACCGGTCTCTACAATCGCCGCGGATTCGAGGCGGCTGCCGCAGCGCTCTTTGCCCAGGCGGAAAGCGGTTCGCGCTGGATCTCCGTCGTGCTTTTTGATCTCGATCACTTCAAGAAGATCAACGATATTCATGGTCATGATGCGGGTGACATCGTGCTTCGCCATGTCGCGGCAACGGCCAAGCAGCATTTTCGCAGCTTCGACCTGCTGGTCCGGCATGGCGGCGAGGAATTTCTGGCCTTGCTGCCCGATGCGTCGCCGGATGAGGCAGCAGAGATTGCCGAGGGCGTTCGCACAGCCATCGAGGCTGCGATGATCGATCTTCCCGGCGGCGAATGTCTTTCGGTGACCGCGAGCTTCGGCTGCGCCGGCCGGACGCTTGGCGGTGGCACGCACAATTTCGAAGATCTCGTCAAGCGCGCCGATATGGCGCTTTATGCCGCCAAGGCGTCCGGACGTAACCGTGTCGTCTCGGGTCCGCTGGTGCCGCAGGCCACAACGGTCAAAGCCGAGGCCAAATGAAAAAGGCGCCGCAAGCGGCGCCTTCAATTCAATTGCAAATGGGTGGCTTACTGGCCGCCGTCGATCTGCTGGCCGATATAGGCGATCGCCTGCTGGTAGACGGTTGCCGCGTTCCAGCCCTGGATAGCGACGAAATTCGGTTCGCCCGGCTGATAGCCGGCACCTGCGCGCCAGCCGTGACCCTTCAGGAAGTTTGCTGTCGATGCCAGCGCGTCAGCACGCGAGCCGACCATGTCGACACGGCCATCGCCATCGCCATCGGCACCGAAGCGGACGACATTGCGCGGCAGGAACTGCGTCTGGCCGATCTCGCCATGTGCGGCGCCGCGCGCCTGCGGGCTCAGATAGCCTTCAGAGACGAGCTGCAGGGCAGCATAGAGCTGGTCGGTGAAATAGTCCGAGCGGCGGCAGTCATAGGCCAGCGTCGAAACGGCTGACAGCGTGTGCTGCGTGCCCATATAGCTGCCGAAGCCGGTTTCCATGCCCCAGATCGCGATCAGCGGGCCGGCCGGCACGCCGTAGCGGCGTTCGATCGACGTGAAGAGAGCCTGGTTGGAGCGCTTCATGCCCTTGCCGCGGGAAATGATCGCCGCACCGCCGCGCTTCTGCATGAAGGCGTCGAAGGACAGCTTGAAGCTCTTCTGGCCACGGTCGGCAGCAATCGTCGGACGATTGTAGGCGACGTTGGCGAATGCACGGCTCAGAACCGACTGGCTGACGCCCTGTGCTGCAGCTTCCTGCTTGAATTGCTGCACCCAGGCATCGAAGCCGGCGCCATTATTGCCGCATTGCGCGGCGTTGGCCGCTACCGGAACTGCATGGAAAGCGCCCACCGCCGCGATGGCCGCCACCAAGAATTTTGTCATGCGCATGAGAAACCCCGATCTCGATCTGCAGTCGCTGGAATGCCGGGCAGAATGCCAGCCAAGGGTGATTTTGTCACGATCACCTTTTGGCGAGATTGGCCGCCTGCCGCACGATTGCCGCCTGGCTGGTTCAAAGAAAGCCCCGCAAGTCTGACGACATGCGAGGCTGATAGCAAGCTATGGTTAATATTCGGTATCAGGCGGCCTGCTTGCGCGGCTTGATGAGGCCACGATTGACGAGAAGCTCGGCAATCTGAATGGCGTTCAGCGCGGCACCCTTGCGCAGGTTGTCGGAAACGACCCACATGTTGAGACCGTTTTCGACCGTCGCATCTTCGCGGATACGCGAGATGAAGGTGGCGTCTTCACCGGCAGATTCGTAAGGCGTGATGTAGCCGCCGTTCTCATGCTTGTCGATGACGAGGCAGCCCGGTGCATCACGCAGGATGTCGCGGGCCTGATCGGCGGTGATCTCGTTTTCGAATTCGATGTTGACCGATTCCGAATGGCCGATGAAGACAGGCACGCGAACTGCGGTGCAGGTGACCTTGATCTTCGGGTCGAGCATCTTCTTGGTTTCGGCCAGAACCTTCCACTCTTCCTTCGTATAGCCGTCTTCCATGAAGCTATCGATATGTGGAATGACGTTGAAGGCGATGCGCTTGGTGAACTTCTTGTTCTCGATCGGATCGGCAACGAAGACGGCGCGCGTCTGGTTGAAGAGCTCGTCCATGCCATCCTTGCCGGCGCCGGAAACGGACTGGTAGGTGGAGACGACGACGCGCTTGATCTTGGCGAAATCATGCAGCGGCTTCAGCGCGACGACGAGCTGGGCGGTCGAGCAATTCGGATTGGCAATGATGTTGCGCTTGGTGAACTGGGTGATGGCGTCCGGGTTCACTTCCGGCACGATCAGCGGCACGTCCTGATCATAGCGCCAGGCCGAGGAATTATCGATGACGACGCAGCCCTGCTGGCCGATCTTCGGCGACCACTTCTTGGAGACTTCGCCGCCGGCAGACATCAGGCAGATGTCGGTGTCGGAGAAATCGTAGTTTTCGAGATTGAAGACCTTCAGCGTCTTGTCGCCGTAGGACACTTCCGTGCCCTGCGAACGCGAGGAGGCAAGTGCTACGACTTCGTCAGCCGGAAAGCCACGCTCGGAGAGGATGTTGAGCATTTCCCGGCCGACATTTCCGGTTGCTCCCGCGACTGCTACTTTGAAACCCATTTTCAGCTCTCTTTCTCTTCTCTCCTCTTGTCCGGTGAGGGGGGAAAGCGCGAAATCATCGCGGCTTCCTGTCCCCAGCCGAGCCGGGGAGAGAGCGGCAGGCCAGAGACGTCAGACGGTTTTCGTCGTCGTTTTGGCCTTGGTTTTGGAAGAAACCGGAACGGCAATATCCACCCCGGCACTCAGTGCCCGGTCATTGCGTGCAGCAATGGCGTGTTCGAAGCGAACCATGGATAATTCCTTTTCCGCCGTTGCTCATAAAACGTTTTCCACAGGAGTCAAGGTTTTTGCGACTGCCGGCGGCGGCTGGTGCCGGTGCGGCAGATTGTCATACCGGTGTCATCGACATGTCATCCCCCAAGGCTATCTCCGGCCCGTTGTTCATTTACTGCAACGAAAACGGGGGTTTTCCATGCGTATGATTTTTGCCGCCCTGGCGGCCACGACGATTCTTGCCGGTGCCGCGCAGGCGACCACGGTTTATCCGCTTGATCGCGCAACGATTCTTGCCGGTTCGCCATTTGACTTCAAGGTTGAGCTCAGCAAGCAGGTAAAGCCCGAGGACGTGAAGATCACGGTCAACGGTCAGGACTACAAGACGGCTCTCGGGGGCGAGGCCAAGTTTGTAGAGCTTGAAAAGGGTAAGGACGACAAGGCACTCGGTTCCGCCGTCATCCTGCGTGGCCTGACGATCGCCGCACCCGGCGACTACAAGGTCGAAGTCTCCGCCGGCGACGAGAAGAAGTCGGTTACATGGAATGTCTACGGCACCGGCGACGCGCCGAAGGCCAAGAACGTCATCTTCCTGATCGGCGACGGTCTTTCCGTTGCGCACCGCACCGCTGCCCGCATCATGTCTAAGGGCATGACCGAGGGTAAGGCGAACGGCCGCCTCAACATGGACGATGTGCCGCCGGCAGCTTTCATCGGCACATCGGCAACCAACGCTGTTGCCACCGACTCCGCCAATACCATGTCGGCTTACATGACGGGCCACAAGACAGCCGTCAACGCGATCGGCGTCTATGCAGACCGCACGCCCGACTCGCTCGACGACCCGCGCGTCGAGACGATTGCGGAAGCGATCCGCCGCCAGACCAAGAAGTCGATCGGCATTGTCGCGACCGCCGAAATCGAGGACGCCACACCGGCTGCGGTTGTCTCCCACACGCGCAATCGCAACGACAAGGCCGATATCGTCGGGATGCTTCTCGGCGTGAAGCCGGAAGTCGTCCTCGGCGGCGGTTCTGCCTACTTCCTCGGCAAGGACGTTCCGGGCTCCAAGCGCAAGGATGACAAGGACTACATCAAGCTCTTCCAGGACGCCGGCTACAAGCTTGCCATCGACAAGAACGAGCTTGCAGCCAACGCATCGGCTGAAGGCAACCTTCTCGGTCTCTTCCATACCGGCAACATGGACGTCACGCTCGATCGCGAATTTCTAAAAAAGGGCACTGTCGAGAAATTCCCGAACCAGCCGGGTCTCGTCGAGATGGCAGCGGTCGCGCTCGATCGCCTGTCCAAGAACCCCGACGGTTTCTTCCTGATGGTCGAGGGTTCGTCGATCGACAAG
This sequence comes from Rhizobium sp. 10N427, assembly GCF_056394605.1. Taxonomy (NCBI): domain Bacteria; kingdom Pseudomonadati; phylum Pseudomonadota; class Alphaproteobacteria; order Hyphomicrobiales; family Rhizobiaceae; genus Rhizobium; species Rhizobium sp. 10N427. Next base: position 100,421 of record NZ_JBFTID010000003.1, read on the forward strand.
ATGTCCCATCCGCTCGATTGGGACCGCGCCGTCGTCGACACCATCGAATTCGACAAGGTCGTCGGCCTTGCCCGCGAATTCCAGAAGGCCCATCCCGATACGCTGATCGTCGTCACCGGCGACCACACCCATGGCGTTTCGATCATCGGTACTGTCGATGACGAAAAGCCGGGCACGGAGATGCGCGAAAAGGTAGGCACCTATGCCGAAGCGGGCTTCCCGAATTATACCGACGACAACGGCGACGGCTATCCCGACAAGATCGATGTCACGCGCCGCCTCTTCCTCAGTGCCAATAACGGCCCCGACCATTACGAGACGTTCCGCCCGAAGCTCGACGGTCCGTTCGTTCCTGCCGTGCAGAACGAAAAGAAGGAATATGTCGCCAACGAACAGTACAAGGATGTTCCCGGTGCCGTGTTCGTTCAGGGCAACATTCCGAAGAGCAGCGACAGCGGCGTTCATGCCGTCGATGACGTCGTCCTGCAGTCGGATGGTCCGGGCTCCGAAGGCTTCCGCGGTTACATGGAGCAGAGCGATGTCTACAAGGTACTCGCCGACGCTTTTGCACTCGGTGTCAAACAGACCAACTGACGGAGCGCGGTGAACCGCCTCTTCCGCGTAATCTTCCCGGCCGCCGATCTGCGGCCGGGAACTTGCAAGGAGTTTGATATGCATAGGATCACACGCCGGAGCCTTTTCGGTATGATGATGGCATTGCCGGTGCTGATGTCTGCAAGATGTGTCGAAGCTGCCGACGCAACGCTCAGCTTCGATGAACTCTATGGGAAATTCGGCGTTCTCGGCCTCGAATTTTCCGAGAAGGTGAAGGCGCTCGCCGGCAGGCAAATCAGCATGCGCGGCTTCATGGCGCCGCCGTTGAAAGCGGAAGCGCAGTTTTTCGTGCTAACGGAAATTCCGATGTCGCTCTGCCCATTCTGCTCGTCTGATGCCGACTGGCCCGACAATATCGCCGTCGTCTATCTCGACGAGAAGCAGACCTTCGTGCAGCCTAGCCAGACGATCGAAGTGCGCGGCATTCTGGAATACGGCTCGTGGACCGATCCCGAAACCGGCTTCGTCAGCCTGCTGCGCCTGCGCCAGGCCGAATATTCGGCGGTCTGATGCTGGCGCTCGAGATCAGCAATCTGTCGGTCACGTTCAGCGGACTCAACGCACCGGCGCTTGAGATCGGCGCGCTCGCGCTGTCTGCCGGCAGCCGGGTTGCGGTGACCGGGGCTTCCGGCTCAGGCAAGAGCACCTTCGTCAACATCATTACCGGGTTGGAACGTGCGGCGCTCGGATCCGTCCGCTGGAACGGCGACGATATCTGCGCTTTGTCCGAGAGCCACCGCGACCGCTTCAGAGCGGGTAACATCGGACTCGTGATGCAGGATTTTCATCTGTTTCCAGGGCTTTCGGCCATCGAGAACATTCTATTGCCCGCCCGTCTGTCGCGTGTTGCCGATGCTCAGATGGTGCTGCGTGCGCATGAACTGCTGATGCGGACCGGCCTTTCACGGCCCAATCAGAACATCGAGACGATGTCGCGCGGCGAGATGCAGCGGGTGGCGATCGCACGTTCGCTTTTGCGCAAACCGGGCGTCATCGTCGCAGACGAGCCGACCGCCAGCCTTGATGCCGAAACCGGCCGCATCATCGGCGACCTGCTGCTTGATCTGGCGATTGCGGAAGGCAGCACGCTAATCGTCGTGTCGCATGATCCGCATCTGTCAGGCCGCATGGACCGCCGCCTGTTGCTGTCCTCGGGACGCATCGTTGAAGACGCCTTCAGCAACGAGGTGGCGGCATGATCCGGTTCATCGCCGCCGATCTTCGTCGCCTCTGGGCGGGCTCCCTCGTCGTGGTCCTGCTGGTTGCCCTGGCAACGGCACTCGGCGTTGCTGTCGTCCTGCAGGAGCGGGCGTTGCGGCTCGGCAGTGCGCGGGCGGCCGACAGGTTCGATCTCGTGATCGGCGCTGGCGGCAGCGAGACTCAGCTTGTGCTGTCATCCGTCTTCCTGCAGCCCTCGCCCTTGCCGCTGATGCCGGGCCGAATACTTTCCAAGCTGACTGCCGATCCGCGGGTCGCCTGGGTTTCGCCGATTGGCTTCGGCGATTCCTTTTCCGGCTATCCGATCGCCGGCACCAGCCTGGCCCTGCCTGACAATCTCTCCGGCGGGTTCAGCGAGGGGCGTGGCTTTGCCGCGGAGAACGAAGCCGTTGTCGGCGCAGCGGTCAGCTTGCCGCTCGAATTCGAGATCAAGCCGATGCATGGCTCTGTTGAGACCGGCGGTCATACCCATACTGAAATCGCCTATCGCGTGACAGGCCGCATGAAGCCGACCGGGACCGCCTGGGACCGGGCGATCCTGGTGCCGATCCAGGCTGTCTGGCATATCCATGGCCTTGAATCCGGTGATTCCGCCGCTGAGGACCACGATCACGCGGATGACCGTGCGCTTGATGATCGCTGGTCCGGCGACTTGCCTGGCCTGCCCGCCGTTCTCGTCAAGCCGAAGTCGATCGCAGATGCCTACAAGCTGCGGCAGGACTATCGCAGCGGCAACACGGTCGCGGTCTTTCCGGGCGAAGTGCTGACCAACCTCTACGCAACGCTTGGCGATGCGAAGCGTATTCTGGTCGCGGTGGCAGCCGGCGCACAGGGGCTGGTCGCCGCATCGCTGATCCTGGTGACCGTCATCCATATCGGCCAGCGCCGCCGCCAGATCGGAGCGCTCAGGGCGTTCGGCGCGCCGCGCCTGGCCATCTTCGGTATTGTCTGGGGTGAGTTCTTTGCGCTGATCGCCCTTGGCATCGCGGGCGGTTTTGCGCTGGGCTATTGCGCAGCGTCTCTGCTTTCCGGTTTCTTCAGCGCCAGCAGCGGTATTGTCATGCCGGTGGGCTTTGTCCGGGCCGACCTGATGCTGGCCGGGGTGCTGATTGCATTTGGCGCCGTTCTTGCTGCACTGCCTGCGATTCTGGCCTACCGGCAATCTCCGGCGGAAGCCCTCAGGGCGTGATAATGCAGGCTGCTACGCGAAGCTTTGCAAACACGTTAGACTAAAGTCATAATCCCAAAGCCGCTCTCTTTATCCGAATTCTTTTCTGCCACACTCTTCGCAGGTGAGCCGCGTCCAGGGGCATACTTTGAGGAGAGTTTGGGACGCGCCTTGCTGCTCATCATTCTGTGGAGGACAGACAATGGCAAATATCGCAAGCGCCGAGAGCGCAAAAGCCCGTCCGATGACTGGCGAGGAAAGGAAGGTCATCTTCGCCTCGTCGCTCGGTACGGTCTTCGAATGGTATGATTTCTATCTCTATGGTGCGCTCGCAACCTATATCGGCGCCACCTACTTCACCCAGTATCCCGAAGCCACGCGCAACATCTTCACGCTTCTTGCCTTCGCGGCAGGCTTCCTGGTCCGTCCGTTCGGCGCCTTGGTCTTCGGTCGCCTCGGCGATCTCGTCGGACGCAAATACACCTTCCTCGTCACGATCCTGATCATGGGTTTCTCGACCTTCCTCGTCGGTATCCTTCCGGGTGCGGCGACCATCGGCATCGCGGCTCCGATCATCCTGATCGTGCTTCGCCTGCTGCAGGGTCTGGCACTCGGCGGTGAATATGGCGGTGCTGCGACCTATGTCGCGGAACACGCGCCGAATGGCCGCCGCGGCTACTTCACATCCTGGATTCAGACGACGGCAACGCTCGGCCTTTTCCTGTCGCTGATCGTCATTATCGGTGTGCAGCAGATACTCGGTACGACGGCGTTCGCGGCCTGGGGCTGGCGCATTCCGTTCCTGGTTTCCATTCTGCTGCTCGGCGTTTCGGTCTGGATTCGTCTGAAGATGAACGAATCTCCGGCCTTTCAGAAGATGAAGGCGGAGGGCAAGGGTTCGAAGGCGCCGCTGACGGAAGCCTTCGGCACCTGGAAGAATGCCAAGATCGCTATCATCGCGCTGCTCGGCGCAACGATGGGGCAGGCTGTCGTCTGGTACGGCGGCCAGTTTTATTCGCTGTTCTTCCTGCAGAACGTTCTGAAGGTGGATCTGCAGTCAGCCAATATCATGGTGGCGATCGCGCTGATCCTAGCGACACCGTTCTTCGTCGTCTTCGGCTCGCTTTCAGACAAGATCGGCCGCAAGCCGATCATCATGGCGGGTCTGCTTATCGCCGCCATCACCTACCAGCCGCTGTTCAAGGCGATGACCTATATGGCCAATCCGGCCCTCTATGAGGCACAGGCCTCGATCCGCGCAACGGTGACCGCCGATCCGGCAGATTGCAAGTTCCAGTTCAACCCGACCGGTACGTCGAAGTTCACCAGCTCCTGCGACGTGGCAACGGCGTTCCTGACCAAGAACTCCGTGCCTTACGATGTCGTACCCGGCCCTGCCGGACAGCCGGCAACGGTCAAGATCAGCGATGCCACCATCACCAGCTTCGACGTCATCGCCGCTGGCGACAAGGCCAAGGGCATGACCGCAGCCTTCGAGAAGAGCACCAACATTGCGCTTCACGATGCCGGCTATCCGCTGAACCGCGGTGCCGCCAAGGTTCCGGATTCCAAGCTCGATGCCTTTATCGCGGCTAACCCGGAGCTCAACCTGAACGCCGAGACGATCCGCGCCGGCGAGAAGGAAACCATGCCTGCCGACAAGCTGGTCGCTGGCAAGCTGCTGACGGCTGAGGAAGCGAACGGCGTCACCGAGATGGCGGTCTATACGGTCGCTGGTGGTGGCACCTTCGCCATGGTGGCTGATCCGGCACGCGTCAACTGGATCGGTACGATCGCCGTACTCTTCGTTCTCGTGCTCTACGTAACGATGGTCTACGGCCCGATCGCAGCGCTTCTGGTCGAACTCTTTCCGACCCGTATCCGCTACACCGGCATGTCGCTGCCTTACCATATCGGCAACGGCTGGTTCGGCGGTCTGCTTCCGGCAACAGCCTTCGCGATGAGCGCGGCCGCCGGCGATATCTACTACGGTCTCTGGTATCCGATCGTCTTCGCAGGCATCACGCTGGTCATCGGCCTGCTGTTCCTGCCGGAAACCAAGAACCGCGATATCCACGCCGACTAAGATCGGATGGATTGAGATGATGGACCCGGCGCTCAAAAGGCGCCGGGTTTTTTATGCGCGGAGCAGCCGTTTCGGAGCGGGCCAGCCGTCAGCGAGCTTGAAGAGCACGCCGTAGTGCGAAAAGACGATGGCGATCATCAACGAGAACCAGCCACCCAGCGCCAGTCCGGCAATTACGTCGCTAGGATAGTGAGCGCTGACCATAACGCGGGTCATGCCGAGCCATAGGGCACAGGCGAGGAAAACGACGCGGTATCGGGGAAAGAGAAGCGATAGCGCGGCGAAGAAGGCGCCGATCGTCGTCGCATGTCCCGAAGGGAAGCTTTCGAAGGCTGCATGTCCGGAGAAGGGCAAAAAGGAAAAGATTCCGTAGTCGTCGAAATGCTGCGGCCGGGCGCGGCCGATCACCCGCTTGAGGATGTTGGCGAGGATGCCGGAGAGCGCGATGGAGATCAGCAGATAGGCGCCGATCCAGCACATCTGCAGCGCTTGAATGCGGGTGCGCAGCGATCTGACGACGCGAAGGGCTGCAAGGCCTTCGAAGAAGAGAAAGGCGCTGGTGATGATGATCCAGCCCGATGTGCCGAAATCGGTGAGGATACGGCCGAGGCGGCGCATGGCGGGCGGCACGTGCCCGGCACCAACCGGACCATCCAGCAGCAGCATGGAGAGCAGAACGGCATTGAAGGTGATGAACAGGCAGGTCTGCCAGCGCAGTTGCGGCATCCGGCAGGTGCTGCGCCGCCAGCGCCTGTCGAGCGAAGAAAGTATCGCCTGCATCCAATTCGATCCGTTCAAAAATCAATATCGAGAACGGTGCGACGGTAGCATCGGGTGGCGACAGTTTTTTTACGAAGGCGGTCAGATCAGACGGCTGAGCCGCGGTATCGGCCAGCCTTCACGGCCGACTGAGAAGACGAGGCCGAAACGGGCGAAAGCAATCGACAGGGCGAAGGCAAGCCATGCGCCGAGCGCCAATCCGGCGGCGACGTCGCTTGGATAGTGGACACCGATGATGACGCGCGTCGCGCCGAGCCAGAGGCCGATGCCGATGAACACCAGCCGGAAGCGCGGAAAGAGCAGCGCCAGAGACATGAATAGCGCGCCAATATTGGCCGAATGCCCGGACGGAAAGCTCTGGTGCAGAAAATCCCAGCTGAAGGGCGTGAAGCTGAAGATGCCTTCCTGCTCGTAAAGCAGCGGCCGGGCGCGGCCGATCAGGAATTTCAGCGGGTTGGCGATTGCGCTGGCCAGAATGACGGAAAGGCCGAGATAGGCGGCCATCTGGCCGAAATAGGCCATGCGGAATCGCCTGCGCACCTTCCAGAGGCGGCGGCGGACTACGTAGCTGGTAACCAGGATCGTCAGCAGACCGGCAAGAATCCAGGCGAGCCTGCCGATATCGGTGACGTCGCCTGCAAACGAGACGAGCGGCGGCGAAAGGCTCTTTACCGCTTGGCCCAGCGGCCGGTCGAAGACGAAGAAGGCGATGGCGACGGCATTGATGGCGAAGAGCGCGAAGGCCTTCCAGGGAACCCGCCGGTGGATCGTGCGCCGCGCTTCGTAGCGCTTCTTCAGATAGGCCCTGCAGCCTGGCTTCGGTCCGGCGGTGTCGCTCATTCTGTCCCTTCGTCGTTGGCACGGGGGAGATAGGGAGACGAGGCGCCAGCTTCAATGAAAAAACCCTCCGCGCGGCTGCGCGAAGGGCCTTGAAAAGCGTTTCACGTGAAATATCAGGCCGAGAGCGCCTTGAATTCCGCAAGGATTGCCGCGCCCATCTCGATGGTGCCGACCTGCTTGCAGCCGTCGGCCATGATGTCGCCGGTGCGGATGCCCTTGTCGAGAACGTTGGCGATCGCTTTTTCGAGGTTGTCGGCTTCAGTGACCATGTTGAAGGAGTAACGCAGGCACATGGCAAAGGAGGCGATCATGGCGATCGGGTTGGCGATGCCCTTGCCGGCAATGTCAGGGGCCGAGCCATGAACCGGCTCGTAAAGCGCCTTGCGCTTGCCGGTCTTGCCATCAGGCGCGCCGAGCGAAGCCGACGGCAGCATGCCGAGCGAACCGGTCAGCATGGCGGCAACGTCGGAGAGCATGTCGCCGAACAGGTTGTCGGTGACGATGACGTCGAACTGCTTCGGCGCGCGGACGAGCTGCATGCCGCCGGCATCGGCCAGCATATGGTCGAGCTGGACGTCCGAATATTTTTCCTTGTGCGTTGCCGTCACCACCTGGTTCCAGAGGACGCCAGACTTCATGACGTTGCGCTTTTCCATCGAGCAGACGCGGTTCTGGCGAGTGCGGGCCATTTCGAAGGCCACGCCGGCAATGCGTTCGATTTCGTAGGTGTCGTAGACCTGCGTATCGATGCCGCGCTTCTGGCCGTTGCCGAGATCGATGATCTCCTTCGGCTCACCGAAATAGACGCCGCCGGTCAGTTCGCGAATGATGAGGATATCGAGGCCTTCGACCAGCTCCGGCTTCAGCGAGGAAGCGGAAGCGAGTGCCGGGTAGCAGATCGCCGGGCGAAGGTTTGCGAAGAGTTCCAGATCCTTGCGCAGGCGCAGCAGGCCAGCTTCCGGACGAACTTCGTAGGGAACGGCATCCCATTTCGGGCCGCCGACGGCGCCGAAGAGGACGGCATCGGCGGCGAGCGCCTTCTGCATGTCGGCTTCCGAGATTGCCTGGCCATGTGCGTCATAGGCCGAGCCGCCGACGAGGCCTTCGTCGGTCACGAAACCTGATTTCATCTCCTCGTTCATGTAGGCGATGATCTTGCGGACTTCGCCCATGGCTTCAGGACCAATGCCGTCGCCCGGCAGCAGGAAAAGATTGCGCGCTGTCATGAAACCCTCCGAAGGAAAAACAAGCTGCGGCTTCTTAGACCCCGGAAATCGGCATTTCAAGCAAGGGAGAGGCCGAATCGGTACGGTTTGCCGCGGTACCGGCCGGCAGCGAAGTGTTGACCCCTGCTTGTCTCCGGGCCAAGAAGACCGTCAGGTTTCAAGAAATGGAATTCAGAATGTCCCCGTCCCCATTGCATCTCAACACCCCTCTCCTGCGTAGCGCCGCCGATTACAGCGCCAGCGGCAAGCCGCTATGGCTGAAGCTCGATGCCTTGCAGCCATCCGGAAGCTTCAAGATGCGCGGCGTCAGCAGGCTCTGCCAGCATGAGGTGGAGAATGGTGCGAAGGAAATCTTCTGCGCATCGGGCGGCAATGCCGGGATCGCGGCGGCCTTTGCCGGGCGGGCGCTCGGCGTGCCCGTGACCATTGTCGTGCCGGAGACGACATCCGCCGAAGTTCGGCAGTTGATCGAGGCGGCCGGGGCTTCCGTTCTGGTTCACGGCTCCGTCTTCGATGAGGCGAACGCCTATGCGATCAAACTCTCCGAAGCCCGGAATGCCGCCTATGTTCATCCCTTCGACCATCCGCTGCTCTGGGAAGGGCATGGAACGCTGATTGATGAGGTTGTTTCCTCAGGAAACCGCTTCGACTGCGTCGTCGTCAGCGTCGGCGGCGGTGGCCTGCTTGCCGGTATCGTTGCCGGGTTGAAGCGCAATGGTCTTGATAATGTGCCTGTGATTGCCGTCGAAACCGAAGGGGCTGCTTCCTTCCATGAGGCGCTGAAGGCGAAAGAGCGCATCACCCTGTCCGCCATCACCTCGATTGCCAATTCGCTAGGTGCGCGGCAGGTGGCGCAGCATGTCTTCGATCTGCCCAGCCATCATCCGATCGAAAGCGTGACGGTGACCGATGCGGAAGCCGTTGCTGCCTGCCTGAAATTTGCGGATGCGCACCGTATTCTCGTCGAGCCCGCCTGCGGGGCCGCACTTGCGGTCGCCGATGTGCATGCCGGTCTGCTGTCGCGCTTCGAAAATCCGCTGATCGAAGTCTGCGGCGGTATCGGCGTTTCGCTCGACAAGCTCAAGGTCTGGAAAGAGCGGTTTCTCTAATCAAAATGAAAAAAGCCGGGCGAGAGCCCGGCTTTTTTGTCCGTCGTTTCCGATGCCTCAGGCGGCCCAGGGGCGCGAAGCGCTGTTCTGCTTTTCGAAGCTGTCGATTGCCTTGCTCTTTTCCATGGTCAGGCCGATATCGTCGAGGCCGTTCAGCAGGCAGTGGCGCTTGAACGCGTCGAGATCGAACTTGATCGAGCCGCCATCCGGGCCGGTGATCTCGAGATTTTCTAGGTCAACGGTCAGAATAGCGTTGGAGCCGCGCGACGCGTCGTCCATCAGCTTGTCGAGATCTTCCTGGCTGACCTTGATCGGCAGGATGCCGTTCTTGAAGCAGTTGTTGTAGAAAATGTCGGCGAAGCTAGTGGAAATGACGCAGCGGATGCCGAAATCGAGCAGCGCCCAAGGGGCGTGTTCGCGCGAAGAGCCGCAGCCGAAATTGTCGCCGGCAACCAGGATCTTGGCGTCGCGGTAAGCAGCCTTGTTGAGCACGAAATCGGTATTTTCCGTGCCGTCTTCGTTGTAGCGGGCTTCGGCGAAGAGACCCTTGCCAAGGCCGGTGCGCTTGATGGTCTTCAGATAGTCCTTCGGGATGATCATGTCCGTGTCGATGTTGACGACGGGCAGGGGCGCGGCAACGCCGGTGAGCTTCACGAATTTATCCATGACCTAGGCTCCAAATTCAGCGGATGTACTTTCGTTGATCAGCATCTAGTCCAGTTTTTTGCCAAAATGAAGGAGAATCTTTCCAAAGTGGCGGCTGCGCGGCGTTTCGCGCAGCCTGCCGCATCGCATGGGCGGCTATTTCGATGCCTCGTTCAGACCCCAGATGACGCCGAAGGGATCGCGCAACTGGCCGTAGCGGTCGCCCCAGAACATCAGCTCGATCGGCATGATGACTTCGGCGCCGGCAGTGACCGCGCGGTTCCACCAGGCATCGATATCGTCAATGACAAGCTGGATGGCGAAGCCTTCATGACCTTTGAAGGGATGGCCATATTCGGGATAGGCATCCGACAGCATCAGCGAGCTGCCATTGATATAGAGATGCACATGCATCGTCCGGCCCTTTTCGTCGGCCGGAACGACATAGGCCTCTTCGGCGCCGAATGCCTTCTTGTAAAATTCCGCAGCCTTGAGAGCGCCATCCACAGTCAGATAGGGCAGCAGGCCATTCTTGACCGGCGGCATCTTGGCGGGTGCGTTTTCCGTCGTGCTCATTCTTTCCTCCGTCTCCTGATTTTGAAGGTCCGGCATCGTAGCCGTCCGTCTCAAGGACGTAGAGATCACACGCGCGCCGACAGCGCCCCGAAGAATTTTTCGTGAAGGCTTAAGCTGGCTCTGAAATCAGAGATCGATGATCGTGCCGCGGCCATCGTTCCAGATGCGCATTTCGCGCTGCTGGGTTTGGGCCTTGGCGCGCACCGGAGCCGGTTTCATCTTCAGCGACATTGCGCGGCCAACCATCAGTACGGTCAGGATGCCGCCGACGGCGAGCGTGACCGAGAAGGTGAACAGCGCCAGCGCCACGAATACGGTGACGCCTGCCAGCATGAGGAAGATGGAACGGATATTCTGCATAATTCTAGACCTCTCTTCGAAAGGAATGTGGTCCTTGATTTCCCTCCTTGCAAGGCAAGCATGGCTTTTTGTTGTCTTGTCAGCCTTCACAAAGCTTGGCACACATTCGTGATGAGCCCAAATTCCCCTGCCCGTTCCTTTACTCTGCGCCGTTCTGTGCTGAGCGTTCCCGCGATCAATGCCCGCGCGCTGGAGAAGACCCATGTGCTGGATTGCGATGCCGTGATCTTCGATCTGGAAGATTCGGTTGCACTGGAAAAGAAGGATGAGGCGCGGCAAAACCTGAAGGCTTTCTTTGCTGGCCCAGCGCTCGAAGGCAAAGAGAGGATCATCCGCATCAATGCTCTCTCTTCCGGCTTCGGCCCTGCCGATATGGAGCTGGTGCGCACGCTTGAGCCGGATGCGGTGCTTCTGCCGAAGGTCAGCGAGCCGCAGGATGTCATGGCGATCAGTGACATGCTTGGCGATGCCGACGCGCCTGATACGCTCCGGATCTGGGCGATGATCGAGACGCCGCGGGGTATCCTGAACAGCGCGGCGATCGCCGAATTCGGGCGCACCGCCGGCTCGAGGCTCGATTGCTTCGTCGTCGGCCTCAACGACCTGCGCAAGGAAACCGGCGTGCTGCCGCAGCCGGGGCGGACCTATCTGGTGCCGTGGCTGATGCAGGTGATCCTCGCGGTGCGGGCTTACGGCCTTGATGCGATCGATAGCGTTTTCAACGATTTCAAGGATACAGATGCCTTCGAGGCCGAATGCGCGCAAGCACGGGCCATGGGCTTCGACGGCAAGATGCTGATCCATCCGGCGCAGATCGATGCCGCCAACCGGCATTTTGCACCCGGCGAGGCGGCGATCCGCGAAGCCCGGGAGATCATTGCTGCCTTTGCCGATCCTGCGACCGATGGCCTCAACGTCATCAATTCAAACGGCCGGATGATCGAGCGCCTGCATCTTGTCCAGGCGGAAAGTCTGGTTCATAAATCCCGCCTCATTGCTGAACGGAAATCATGACATGAAGCTTTACCGCCTTCTGACCGGCCAGGACGATGCCGCCTTCTGCCACCGCGTCACCGATGCCCTCAACAAGGGCTGGTCGCTGCAGGGCTCTCCCTCGGTCACCTTCAACGCCGAGACCAAGCAGATCATCGCCGCCCAGGCGATCGTCAAGGACGTCGAAGGCAAGGACTACCACCCGGATATGAAGCTCTCCGAGCAGTAATACCTATCGGTCGGCTGCTTCTTCGGCGCTTTCTTCGATCCGCTCCATGTCGTCATCGCTGAGGCCGAAGTGGTGGCCGATTTCGTGGATGAGGACGTGGGTGATGATATCGCCGAGCGTCTCGTCGTTCTCGGCCCAGTAATCGAGGATCGGACGGCGGTAGAGGCGGATGCGGTTCGGCAGTTCGCCGGTTTCCATCGTGAACCGTTCCGAAATGCCCCGGCCCTCGAAAAGGCCGAGCAGATCGAAGGGCGTTTCCAGCGCCATATCCTCGAAAACGTCGTCATCAGGAAAATCTTCGATCTCGATCGTCAGATTGGCGGTCAGAGAACGAAATTCGTCCGGCAGGTGGCTGTAGGCCTCCATCGCCAGCGATTCAAATGAGCTGAGCGTCGGTGCATGGCGATCACGCCAATCCTCGCTCTGGTCTATGCGGGCCATCAAAAACCCCTTTCTTTGCCGCCCATATAGAACCTTTGCGAAGGATTTTCGAGTGTGGAATCAACGGCAGGAATAAATTCACATCAAATGGCTGTTGACTCTTTCTGACAGCTCTGGAATCCATAAGAACATAACAGGAACAATTCTGACTTGGAGCGAACGTCATGGCACAGACGGCCGTGACGCGCGAGCGGCTTTTTGCGCTCCGCGAAACCATTGCGAAGCTTGAGGGCAAACCGGTTCCGGCGCTTGCGGCAGCGGAGCAGGAAGCTGTGGCTGCTGGAGATGTGCCACGAAAGAAGGGGAAGGCACCACAATTTTCCTTCGGCGTTCCGCAGCTGGACGTGGCCCTCGAAGGCGGCTTGCCGCTCGATGCCTTGATTGAAATCCGCACCCGGATGTTTCGTGATGCGGGCGTTAGCAGCGGCTTTGCTCTGGCGCTCGCGGCAGCGCTGCAGCACAAGGCCGAGGAAAAAAATCCCGTTCTCTGGATCGCCGACAAGGTCGGATCGATCGAGGCCGGTATGCCCTATGCGGTGGGGCTCAAGGATTTCGGATTGCGGCCGGAGCTCTTTCTGCATGCAAGTCCGCGCAAGCTGGAGGATGCGCTCTGGCTTGCGGAGGCGGCTCTGGAAAGTGGCGCTTTCATCACGACGATCCTGGAAATTCGCGGCAATCCGAAATCCTTCGGCCTTGCCGAGAGCCGGCGCTTTCATCTCAGGGCAAAATCGGCTGGCCGCTCTCTCCTGCTGCTGCGGCAATCAGGGGAGGAAGAGGCAAGCAGTGCCCATGTCCGCTTTCTTGCCGAACCTGCGCCCGCGCGGGAACGGCCTCTGCCGGATGGTTCGATGCTGGGCGGCAGCATCGGCAATCCGGTTTTTCATCTCACCCTGGAGAAGAGCCGCAATCCGGCCCCCCTCTCCCTCTTCCTGGAGTGGAACCCCCATGACCGCCAGTTTCTCCCCGTCGAACAATCAGCCGTCACTCGCTTTCCAGGCGAGCTCGCAGCGCATTCTGGCGCTGCATTTTCCGCATCTCTCCACGGACAGGATCGCCCGCAAGAGATGGGGTCTCTCGTGGCGTTCGAAAGGGCATCCTGACGCGGCGCCGATCGTCTGCTCGGGCCGGTCCGACAATACGATGCGGCTGACGGCGCTTGATGAAAAGGCGGAAAAACTTGGTCTCAGGAAAGGGCTTGGCGTTGCCGAAGCCCGCGCCATTCATCCGGTCATCGACGTCATCGAGGAGGATGCTGCTGCCGACCGGCGCTTGCTGGATGCGATCGCCGACTGGTGCGACCGCTACACGCCGCTGGTCGCCCTCGACGGCAAGGACGGGCTGTTTCTCGATATTACCGGCTGCTCTCATCTTTTCGGCGGTGAAAGGGCGATGCTGAAGGATATCCTCTTGCGGCTCCATCAGATGGGCCTGGATGTGGGTGGTGCGATTTCCTCGTCGCCCGGGCTGTCCTGGGCCGTCAGCCGCTTTGGCGAAGGCGGGGTGATTGCAGAGGATGAGGCGGGTGCTGTTCTCGAACCTCTGCCGGTCACCGCGCTCCGCCTCGATGCGCCTGTCGTTGCAGCCCTTCAGAAACTCGGCCTCCGCTATATCGGCGATCTCATGCAGGCGCCACGCGCGCCGCTCACCCGCCGCTTCGGCGCACTTGTTCTTTTGCGGCTTGATCAGGCGCTGGGCCTGGATGAGGAGCCCGTTTCTCCCCGCCTGCCTGTTGCCAGCCTTTCGGCGGAGCGGCGGCTTGCCGAGGCGATCACGGCCGAAGAGGACATTCTCCTTCTTGCAGGTCAGGTTGCGCATGCGTTGCAGCCTTCGCTTGAGACGCAAGGCATCGGCGGACGGGTCTTCGAGCTGGTGTTGTTCCGGGTGGATGGCTGTGTCTTTCGAATTTCTGCCGGTACCTCCCGGCCGTTGCGTGATCCGCAGCGCATTGCCAGCCTGTTCTGCGAGCGGCTGACAGCAATTCACGATGATCTCGATGCCGGCTATGGTTTCGAGATCCTGCGGATCAATGTTCTCAGGCATGAAAACTTCCAAAACGAACAGGATGATTTCGAGGGAGAACGGCAGACGTCGATCTCACTTGCCGGGTTCGTGGACAAGGTTTCGGCCCGTCTTGGCGAGGAATGCCTGACCCGTTTCGAACAGCGTGAAAGTCATGTTCCGGAACGTGCGGTCTTTGCCGTTTCGGCGATCGAGACCTTGAACAAATCGCCTCAAGAGCTGGCTGTTCCGATGGCAAGGGGCGAAAGACCCGTTCGGCTGCTTGCCATGCCCGAACCGATGGAGGCCTTTGCTGCCGAAGTTCCAGATGGCGCTCCGGCGCATTTTCGCTGGCGGCGTATCCGGCATCGTATCCTGAAAAGCGAAGGTCCGGAGCGGATTGCCATGGAATGGTGGATCGATGGCGTGGATGCCAAGGAGCGTGACTATTTCAGCGTCGAGGACGAGCAAGGCTATCGCTTCTGGATCTATCGCGAAGGTCGTTACGGGCCGGATATGCCGCAATGGTTCATGCATGGAGTTTTCGCATGACACCGGCCTTTTTCGAAATCGGCGCGAGAACGAACTTCTCCTTCCTGGAAGGGGCTTCCAGGCCCGAGGAGATCGTCACTCAGGCGGCCATTCTCGGCCTTTCTGGCATCGGGATCGCTGACCGGAATTCAGTCGCTGGTGTCGTGCGCGCCTATGCCCAGACGAAGGTTTTCCGCGGCAAGTATGAACGGAAGCTGGCGGGCGAGCTGGAAAAGGATGAAAAGGCGGAGGATATTCTGCAGCCCGTTCCTTTCCAGCCGGGCGCTCGCCTGGTCTTTTGTGATCAGACGCCCGACATCCTGGCCTATCCCAAGAACCGGCAGGGCTGGGCGCATCTCTGCCGGCTTCTGAGCGCCGGAAACCTGAAGGACGGATCTGTCAAAGGGACGTGTCTGCTGGAGGAGGCGGATATGATGGAATGGGGCGACTGCATGATGCTGGCTGCCGTTCCTTCCCCCACCATTCTCAATGCCTCTGCCCGCAGGGATCAGTTTTCGGATTGCCTTGGACGCCTCAAGGAACGGTTTGGTGCAAACCTGTTTCTGGCCCTGACCCCTTCCTATAACGGCCATGATGCGCTGACATTTGCGACTTTCGCGAATGTGGCGGCGGAAAACCGTGTTCCGTTGATCGCGACCAATCAGCCTCTCTATCACGACAGAACCCGCAGACCCCTGTCCGATGTCGTGACGGCCATTCGCGAGCACGTGGCGATCCCCAAGGCTGGCTTTCTTCTGGCTCCGAACGCCGAGCGTTATCTCAAAGACAACAGGGAGATGTCTCGGCTCTTCAGAAACTATCCCGAAGCGATCGAGAATACCGGCAGGTTCTTTGCCGGGCTTGAATTTTCCTTGGACGAGATCAGCCATAACTATCCGGCAGAAAATGCGCCGGGGGAAACGGCATATGAGACGCTGGACCGACTGACGCGGGCAGGTGCGATCAAGCGGTATCATCCAGAAGCGGTGCCGGAAAAAATCCAGGACCAGATCGACTACGAGCTCGATCTGGTCAGACAGAAAGACTATGCGGCCTACTTTCTGACGGTTCACAGGATCGTTCATTACGCACGCTACCAGAGGAATATCCTCTGCCAGGGACGAGGCTCGGCGGCCAATTCGGTCATCTGCTATTGTCTGGAGATCACGGAAGTCGATCCTAAAAAAAGCACCCTGCTCTTCGACCGGTTCATTTCCATGGATCGTGACGAGCCACCGGATATCGATGTCGACTTCGAGCATGACAGGCGCGAAGAGGTCATCCAGTTCATCTACGAGGCCTATGGACGAAACCATGCCGGGTTGACGGCGGGGGTGACCACCTACCGGACGCGCTCGGCAGGGCGCGAAGTGGCGAAGGCTTTCGGGCTTTCGGAAGACGTGCAGTCGGCAATTGGTAGCCTGGTCTGGGGATGGTCGGACGATAGCCTCTCCGAGCGCGAGGCGAAGGCTGCCGGTCTCGACATGTTCGATCCGATGACCCGGAATGTGCTGCAATATGCCTCCGAGCTTCTGTCCTTTCCGCGGCACCTGACCCAGCATGTCGGCGGCTTCGTTATCACGCGTGACCGGCTCGACGAAATCGTGCCGATCATGAAAACGGCGATGCCCGGCCGCTACATGATCGAGTGGGACAAGGATGATCTGGATAATGTCCGGATACTGAAAGTGGACGTCCTGGCGCTCGGCATGCTGACATGCCTGCGCAAGGCTTTCACGCTTCTTGAGGATCACTATGAGGTCAGGAAGACCCTTGCCGATCTCGGCAACAGGGAACATGGCGATGAGGGCAGGCCCGTCTATGAGATGATGTGCCGGGCCGATACGCTCGGTGTCTTCCAGATCGAGAGCCGGGCGCAGATGAGCATGCTGCCACGACTGAAGCCGGATCGGTTCTATGATCTGGTCATCGAAGTGGCGATCGTCCGGCCGGGGCCGATCCAGGGCAATATGGTGCATCCCTATCTCAAGCGGCGCGAGCAGTTCAAAAGCGGTGTCAAGATCGAGTATCCAAGCCAGGAGCTGAAACCGGTGCTGGAGAGGACGCTCGGCGTTCCCCTGTTTCAGGAACAGGCGATGCAGATCGCCATCACCGCGGCGGGCTTCAAACCGGCTGAAGCCGACAAGCTGCGACGAGCCATGGCGACGTTCAAGCGCACAGGAACGATCGGGAACTTCGAAAGCCGGTTCATCGAGGGAATGGTTGCCAAGACTTATCCCAAGGAATTTGCAGAGCAGTGCTTCAACCAGATCAAGGGTTTTGGGGAGTACGRCTTCCCCGAAAGCCATGCGGCCTCCTTTGCCCTACTCGTTTACGCCTCCTCGTGGATGAAGGCTTACTATCCTGACGTCTTTTGCGCAGCGATGCTGAACTCGCAGCCGATGGGTTTCTATGCACCGGCGCAGCTGGTGCGCGATGCGCGAGAGCATGGTGTCGAGATCCGCGAAGCCGATATCAATCGCTCGGATTGGGATTGTCTCTTGGAGGCGGCGGTTTTTGATCGGCGCCGGATCGATTTTCGTCATGCCGCGATGCGCAGCGTCATTCGATCCAAGCGGGCCGTCCGCCTCGGATTCCGGCAGATAAAAGGCCTTTCTGAAGATTCGATGCGGCGACTGGTGGCGCAGCGTGGCGCAGGCTATCGTTCGATCCACGATCTCTGGCGGCGATCAGGCCTGAAGAAAACCGATATCGAGCGGCTTGCCGATGCCGATGCCTTCGGATCCATAGGGCTTTCGCGGCGTGAGGCGCTGTGGGCTGTTCGGGCTCTGGATGCGCAGAGCGCGGCGGAGAGGTTGCCGCTGTTCGAGCGTGCAGCTGAAGATGATCTTCAGATCGAACCGGAGACAAACCTGCCTGAAATGCTGCCTGGAGAGCAGGTCATCGAGGATTACCGCTATCTGTCCCTGTCGCTGAAGGCGCATCCCGTCTCGTTCCTGCGTGAGGAATTCAGCAAGGCTAGCATCTGGCGCAATGTCGACCTGCTGCAGGTCGAGAATGGCAGGCGGGTGACGATTGCCGGCCTCGTCCTTGTCCGTCAGCGTCCGGGCTCTGCCAAGGGCGTCGTCTTCATGACGCTGGAGGATGAGACAGGGGTGGCCAATGCCATCGTCTGGCCAGCGGTTTTCGAGAAGTATCGTGCCATCATCATGGGTGCGCGGCTGGTAAAAATCCGCGGGAAGCTTCAGAGCCAGAGCGGTGTGATCCATACCGTGGTCGAGCATATCGAGGACATGACGCCGGCTCTTGGTATTCTGCAGCAGGAAGCGCGGCGTTTTGGCGCCAGCGACCGCTCGGATGAAGCGTTACGGCCCACTGTCGATCAGCGGCAGAAGAAGATCATGACAAATCTCGAACGGGCGGTCTTGGAAAAACGGATGCTCGACCGGACGCGGGAGCCAGCCACCGGAGAAACTGCCAAAGTGATGCCGCGGGGCCGCAATTTCCATTGAAGCCGGAAAATCCTGCAAGAACAAATCGATATGCCGGAGCGCCGCCTTTTGCTCACGCCGATGTGACATTTTGGGTCTTCGACGACGGTTTATGGGTGTCGATTTTTTCTTGACAGCCACCATCTTCTTTAGCAGAAAACACGATAGTGAATGTCATGTTTGGAATGATGACGTGCTCGTCTGCAGCTGCAATTACATAACCGACAAAGAAATCCGGGAGGTTATCAACAGCCTTCTCGATGAGGACTGTTGGCAGCTTATCGTGCCTGCGAAAGTCTATCACGCCATGGAGAAACGCGGTCGTTGTTGCGGCTGTTTTCCAAACGTCGTGGATATCATCATCCAGACCACCGAGGACTATCACGCCCGTCGCCACTCGACGGAAGACGAAATATTTGATTTCATGTCCCGCCTGAAGAATTTCCATGAAGAAAACAGGAGAGCGGACATTGAAAGGCGACAAAAAAGTCATCGAGCGGCTTAACGAGGCACTGTTCCTCGAACTCGGTGCAGTCAACCAATATTGGGTTCACTACCGCCTTCTCGAAGATTGGGGCTACACCAAGCTTGCCAAGAAGGAACGGGCCGAATCCATCGAAGAGATGCATCACGCCGACCGTCTCGTCGCACGTATCATCTTTCTCGAAGGCCATCCCAACCTCCAGACACTGGCGCCGCTTCGCATCGGCCAGAATGTCAAGGAAGTGCTGGAAGCCGATCTTGCCGGCGAATACGACGCCCGCACGGCCTACAAGAAATCCCGCGACATCTGTCATGACGCCGGCGACTACGTCTCCATGAAGCTATTCGAAGAGCTGCTGATGGACGAGGAAGGTCATATCGATTTCCTCGAAACCCAGCTCGAACTGCTCGGAAAGATCGGCGAAGCCAAGTACGGCCAGCTGAACGCCGATTCCGCCAACGACGCGGAAGGTCACTGAGCCCCGAAACAGCCGCGAAAGCGGTGTCAGATACTGACAAGCCTCGCCAGTTTCTGGCGGGGTTTGCTACTTTTGGGCTAGGATACTCATATTCATAGGCTTTGACGGAGCCGTAACGGCTTTCCGAGATGCTGGCGCCTTCACGCTTCCATGCCGTTTCGATACTGGCGATGCACGCGGCATGGTGCGCCGCTGCCGGCAAAAGCGAAGCTTCCTGAGAAGTATTGCGCCGCCTGTGCGCTTTATTCCGCGGGTTTCAATCCTGCCAGATGCGTGAATTCCGCAACGACCTGTTCATAGACCTTACGCTTGAAGGTTACGATCAGATCCGGCAGCTCGGCCATCGGCTTCCATTCCCAGGCATCGAATTCCGGCTCATGGCCGCCCGGCGGCGGGTTGATGGCGATTTCGCTGTCGTCGCCTTCGAAGCGGAAGGCAAACCAGCGCTGGGTCTGGCCGCGAAACTTGCCCTTCAGGCCGATGCCGATCAGGTGCGGCGGCAGGTCGTAATTGATCCAATCCTTCGCCTCGCCGAGCAGGGAGACGGTTTTCATACCGGTCTCTTCATAGAGCTCGCGATAGGCAGCCTCCAGCGGATCCTCGCCCTTGTCGATGCCGCCCTGTGGCATCTGCCAGAGCTGCGCCGAGCCGTCATACTCGGAATTTCCGATTGGAATGCGCCGTCCGGCCCAAACCAGTCCCTCACGGTTGAGGATCATCACGCCCACGCAGGGGCGGTAGGGCAGGCCATCTGCGGTGATCGGCGCCTTGCTCATCAGGTTTCCTCACGGCTTCCTAGGGTCGTTTGCCAGCGCGGCGACACCGACGATCTCGATGCCGCGCATGGCGGCTTCTTCGCTCCACTTGGAGATGGCGTCAATGCTTTCGTCGAAGGCAGAGGCAACGCCGATCGCCTGACCGTTGCGCTTGGCGATGCGTTCCAGCTCGTCAAGCTTTTGCATGATCGCGTTGACATCGAGCTGGCCGTCAAGCTGAAGATCGGCAAACGCATAGGGAAGCTCGGTTCCCTTGGCGACGGCTTCGGTCTTCGATTGTGCCGAGGAACCGTCATCCAGGAACAGCAGGCCACGCTTGCCAATATCGCGCATCACAGGCTCCATCGCATCGGGATTGGAGAGGAAGCGGCCGCCCTGATAGTTCATGATGCCGGTGTAGTTGGTGATCTCGCCCATGGCGCGGTGCAGGTTTTCGACGTTTTTGGCGGGCGGTTTCGATGTCAGCAGCGTTTCCGGCCCCGGATCGTTTGCCGGGTAATCAAATGGTTCAAGCGGAACCTGCATGAGGATTTCGTGCCCGCCTCGCCGCGCGTCCTGCATCCAGCGCTGCAGGCTGTTGCCGCTGGCTGCAAAGGCGAAGGTGATTTCCTCGGGGAGTTCCTTGATAGCGCGCTGCGTGCCCGTCTGGCTGAGACCAAGGCCGCTGACGACAATGGCAATTCGAGTGCCGCGTGCGCCGGACCAGGGCCGCGCATATTGATCCATCGGCCTGCGGCCATCCGGGCCGATGATTGGCAGACGGCCGAAGGGCGAGTCTTCCAGAAGGCTGTCATTCGGCATGGCGGCCATACGCGGATCCTGACCGACCTGGGTCGCGTCGATCAGAGCAGGGCCGTCGCCGTCACGCGGGCGTGGGCTGTATTTGGTGACGACAGAGCCGTCACCCGTCACCATCTTCTCGACATTGGCGCCGGAATGCGGATCGGAACGCGTCATGCCGTTGGCGGTCGATTGATCCGGTGTCGCTGGTGTCGGGACCGCATCTGTGGCGGGTGAAGCCGCTTGCGTTTCGGGCGCCGGTTTCGGCTGTTGCAGGCCGTCATCGCGCATTGCCGTATAGAGGGAAAAGCCGCCGATGCCGATCAGGCAAAGGCTGGCGATGATCCGGCCGATCCGCAGGATACCTGGCCGCTTCGGGCCAGGTTTACGGTTCTGGCCGAGTGGTGCATGCAAATCCGTTCCCAATTTCCTCGCCCGCCCCAAAACCGGGAAACAGTCAGAATCATCAGGCCGGATGTTACTCCGGCCTGATGTTTTCTCAATTACTTTGCGGAAACCGCCTTGTCCGGGTTCGGCGGGAAGGCCGGATCGGTCTTCTTGCCGCGCAGCAGATCAAGTGCGTAGTTCAGCTGGACGTCGTCCTTCGGATCCGGCGGCACATAGGCGACCGAGCCCGAGCCTTCATCCGTCTCGCTCTGGCCCTTGATGTGGCCGCGCAGGCTGGATTCGCCCTCGGTCACCATCTTGCCCTTCAGATCATCAGGGAGCGGCTCTTCGACCTTGATATCAGGCGTGATGCCGGTGCCCTGGATCGAGCGGCCCGACGGCGTATAGTAGAGTGCCGTCGTCAGACGCAGCGCGCCGTTTTCGCCCAGCGGGATGATCGTCTGGACGGAACCCTTGCCGAAGGAGCGGGTGCCGAGGATGGTCGCGCGGCGCAGATCCTGCAAGGCGCCGGCTACGATTTCCGAAGCCGAGGCCGAACCGCCGTTGATCAGCACGACGACCGGCTTGCCATCCGTCAGATCGCCCGGGCCGGCATTGAAGCGGCGGGTTTCATCCGGATTGCGGCCGCGGGTAGACACCACCTCGCCGCGCTGCAGCAGGGCGTCCGATACCTTGATCGCCTGATCGAGCAGACCGCCCGGGTTAAGACGCAGGTCGAGGACATAACCCTTCAGCTTGTCGGCAGGAACGGTTTCCTTGATCTTGGTGATCGCCTTCTCGAGATCCGGATAGGTCTTCTCGGTGAAGGAGATGATGCGCAGATAGCCAACATCATCCTCGACGCGGGACTTCACGGCCTGGACGGCAACGACATCGCGAACGATCGTCAGTTCGATCGGCTTGTCGGCGCCCTTGCGGATCAGTGTCAGCTTGATCGGGGTGTTGATGGCGCCGCGCATCTTCTCGACGGCGTCCTCGAGCTTGAGGCCGCGAACGGACTGGCCATCGATCTCCGAAATATAGTCACCGGCGAGAACGCCGGCCTTGGCGGCAGGCGTATCGTCGATCGGCGTGATGACCTTGACGAGTTCGTCTTCCATCGTCACTTCGATGCCGAGGCCGCCGAACTCACCCTTCGTCTGGGTGCTCATATCCTCGGCGTCCTTGGCATTCATGTAGCTGGAATGCGGGTCGAGCGAGGAGAGCATGCCGTTGATGGCATTCTCGATCAGCTTGTCTTCAGCCGGCGGCGTCACGTATTGGGCGCGGACACGTTCGAAGACATCGCCGAATACCGAGAGCTCCTTGTAGGTAGAAGCACCGGCCGCCTCGGCAGGCACGCCGGCCGAATAAATGACGCTCATCGCGGTCGCACCCATCAATGCGCCGACCAGAACAAGAGAAGCCCTACGAATCATTGCGTGCCTTTCCAGTGTCTTTGGCGGTCCACCACGGCCGGGAATCGACCGGTTTACCGTCCTTTCGAAATTCAATGTAAAGCGTTGGCCGGTTTGTTTCCAGCGCCAATGCTGTCGCGCTTGCCACTCTTTTCGCGCCCATTGCCGCAAGCGGCTCACCGGCAAAAACGAACTTGCCCTGGCGGGTGCTGATCGTGTCCATGCCGGATAGAACGAGGTGGTATCCGTCGCCTGTATCGAGAATGATCATCTGGCCGTAACTGCGGAAAGCGCCGGCAAAAACCACCAGTCCGTCGGCAGGTGCGGTGACCACCGAGTCCGGATTGGTCGCCAGCGTCATGCCCATCGCCTCGTGGCCGGTGCCGTCGGCATCGCCGAACTGACGCAGAATATCGCCCGCCACGGGCAGCTCCAATTTCGCCTTCAATTCTCCAAACGGATATGCGGGCGCAATGCGGTTTTTATCGGGCACTCCGCTGTCCGCCAGAGCCTTCGCCTGGGCTCGCTGTTCATCGGTCAGGAGCTTGCGATTTTCCTCTTCGCGCCGTGCAGCTTCGGCGGCTTCGCGCACGGAAGAGATTTCCGATTCCATCGAGGCGACGAGGCCTTCCAGCGTCGTCGCCTTTCCTGCCAACTCCTCCGAGCGCTTCTTTTCGGCGTCGAGTTCGGCAGCGCTGCTGCGGCTGTGCTTGTCGTTTTCGGCGAGCAGGAGATCCATACGGCGCTCCTCCTCGATGCTGTTGGTCATCGTCGCCGTCAGACCGGCGCGCTCCTTGGCGCTTCCGGTCTGCAGAGCTGCGAGATTGTTGAGATCGGCCGCCAACCTATCGGTTTCCTTGCGCATTCCCGGCACGACAGCACCGAGCAGGATGGCGCTGCGAACCGAAGCGAGGGCGTCGTCGGGAGTGACCAGCAGCGCCGGTGGCGGGTTGCGGCCCATGCGCTGAAGGGCCGCCAGTACTTCCGCAAGCAGTCCGCGGCGGTCGTGCAGTGAGCGGCGGATGCCATCTTCCTTGACGCCCAGATCGGCGAGCTTCTTCTCGCTCTCGAGGATCTGCTTTTCCAGCGTCTTGCGGCGGGCGGCGGAGTCGATCAGTGCCTGACGGATGCTCGAACTGCTCTTGTCGAGATCGGCGATGCTCTTCTCTAGCTCGTTCACTTTATCTGACGAAAGATTGATCGTCTTCGACAGTGCATCGAGCTCTGCGCGCGTCTGATCGCGCTTCCTCGCCAGCTCGGCGGCGGGGTCAGGCGGTGGCGTGACGGCCTGCGGAGACGGTGCTGCGGCAGCGGGGGCGGCGTCCTGCACATTCTGGGCGGGGGCGTCCTGCGCTTGCGCCTCCATCCTCAAAGCGGAAGGTGGATTTGTCGCAGCAATGCCGGCCGCAAGCAGAGGCAAAATCAGGCTCGTTCGCTTGCGGGCGCTTCTTGTCATGCGTGTTCGGGGCAACTCTCAAAATCGCGCGGAGACTAAGCTGATTTGGCGGCTTTGACCAGAAAGATCGGCACGCCTGATAACACGGCTGCGTGACCCTTAGACGCGGTGATAGGGATGCCCGGAAAGAATGGTAACGGCGCGGTAGAGCTGCTCGGCGATCAGGGTGCGGACGATCTGGTGAGGCCATGTCATCTTGCCGAGGCAGAGCGTCATGTCGGCCCTGTCGTAGAGCGCCGGATCCAGCCCGTCGGCGCCGCCGATGGCGATGGTCAGATCGCGTTTGCCATTGTCGCGATAGGTGCCGAGGGCGTTGGCGAAAGCCTCGCTGTCGAGCGCCTTGCCGCGCTCGTCGAGCAGAATGAGGACGCCGCCTTCGGGAAGGGTCTTCAAAAGCATCCCCGCCTCCTCGCGCTTGCGCGTTTCGGCATTCGAGGCGCGGCTTTCGGCCACTTCGGCAACGCGGGAGAATTCGAGGCCGACCGCCGGGCCCGCCTTGGAAAAACGGTCGAAATAACGGGCCGCAAGATCCTTCTCAGGGCCGGATTTGAGCCGCCCCACGGCAAAAAGACCAATACGCATGTCACCCGCTCCTGTTCAGCATTCCGAAGAACGCAAAACCGGCCTGCTGGCCGGTGTCCAATGTTTCCGGCCTTGCTTGCATGCCGCGTATCAGGCGCCGGTGAAGGCGTGGCGCCTGTTAGTGCAGCGTTTCCTCGTCCAGGTCCGGAGCAGCCCACATCTTTTCGATGTTGTAGAACTCACGGATTTCGGGGCGGAAAACGTGCACGATGATATCGCCGGTGTCGATCAGGATCCAATCGCCTGCATCCTGGCCTTCGACACGCGCGGCACCGAAGCCGTCGTCCTTGAGGTCGGAGAGGAGATGGTCTGCGATCGCCATGACATGACGGGTCGATCGCCCTGAGACAACGACCATATGGTCGCCCAGCGCAGATTTCCCAGCAATGTCGATGGTGACGATATCTTCAGCTTTCGAGTCCTCGAGGCTCACGAGGACGGCTTGCAGGGCGCGGGCAGCGGCATCGGCGCCACGTTCCGGGCTCTTCGGGATAACGGCGAGCGTTCTTCCCTTGGCGTGTACTGTTGTCAGTGCTTTCCCTTTCCTGGAATAACAGACATGCACATCAACTGATTTGGGCGTTCCAAATCATAGTTAAGATAGGCATCAAACAATTAATCTTTCAAGACACGGCCGTGGTTTCATGGCGCGAAGACTTGTCTGCGCGATCAACAATTATGACAGGCCGGTATTTCCGGCGGCTGTGTACAGCGGCCAACGCCACGCGTAAAGTGCAGCGGTTCATTCGGAAAATACTGACTTCATGCCTGATCCTGCGAGACCCAATCTCATTCCAGTGCTGCGCATCAGCTTTCCGCACGAGGACCGGCTCGGGCGCGGCAAGATGGAGCTTCTGGAGCATATCCGTGAGACCGGCTCTATTTCGGCCGCCGGCCGGGCGATGGATATGTCCTACCGGCGCGCCTGGCTGCTGGTCAGCGACATGAACCGCATGTTCAAGCAGCCGGTGGTCGAATCGCAGCGCGGTGGGCAGAAGGGTGGCGGTGCTGCACTGACGCCGTTCGGGGAAGAGCTGCTTGCCCGTTTCCGCCGCATGGAGGAAACGGTTCGCGTAACGCTGGCGAGCGACCTTGCCTGGCTTGAGGGAAACCGCAGCCCCACCGATGGCGCCACGAAATGATCAGGGCTGCAGCGCAACCGTCTTGATCACGGCAAAAACAGACTTTCCGGGCGCCAGCGCGAGCTTCTCCACCGACAGTGCCGTGATGCGCGACAGGATGACATCGCCGCCGCAATCGACCTGAACCTCGACCGTGCCATCGTCGGCAGGCGCCAGTTCGCGGATGGTTCCGACAATGATGTTGAGGGCGCTCAAGCCCTCGGGCTTCGCAGTCGCCAGCATGACGTCGCGGGCCGGGATCAGGATGCGCACCCGCTTGCCCGGCTCGGCCGCGGCACTCGGTACCTGCAGCTCGCCTGTCTTCAGTGTCACCGTCGCCAGCTGGTGTTTCGGGTCGACGCTTGCGACCGTCCCCTCCAGAAGCGCGCCGGCCTCCCGCCGCCCTTCGCTTCCCGATGGCCGGCTCAGAATGTCGGCGGCGCTGCCGATTGCTTCCACCCTGCCGTCGCGCATGACGACGACCTGGTTCGCCAGGCGGGCGACCTCGGCGATCGAGTGGCTGACATAGACGATCGGGATCTGCGTCTCGTCGCGCAAACGCTCGAGGTAAGGCAGGATTTCGGCCTTGCGTGCTTCATCGAGCGCTGCCAGCGGCTCGTCCATCAGAAGCAGGCGCGGGGAAGACAGCAGTGCCCGGCCGATTGCCACACGCTGCCTCTCGCCGCCGGAGAGTTTTGCCGGTGCGCGAGTCAGCAGCGGCTCGATCCCCAGCATGTCGATGATGCGATCGAAATTATCCGCGCGCCCGGCTTTCGGCGCGAACCAGCGGCCATAGGTGAGGTTGCTGCGGACGCTCAGATGCGGGAAAAGCCGCGCCTCCTGAAAGACATAGCCGAAGCGGCGGCGGTGACGCGGAACGAAGATGCCCTTGGCAGTATCGGTCAACGGTTCGCCATCGAGAAGCACCCTGCCCTCTTCCGGGCGTGTCAGGCCGGCGATGATACGGATCATCGAGGTCTTGCCGGATCCGGAACGGCCGAAGAGCGCAGTCACGCCGTTCTCTGAGATGAAGGCGCCGTCGAGTCGGAAGGCGCCGAGGCGGTGGCGGGCGTCAACGGTCAGTGTCATGCCGGATCCACTTTCCGGCCGGCGAGATAGGCCATGTATTCGGATGCCAGTAGCGCCGCCATGGAGATGGCGACGGCTACCAGCGTCAGCCTGAAGGCGCCGGCATCGCCGCCCGGCACCTGCGTGAAGGTGTAGATCGCGGCGGACAGCGTTTGGGTTTCGCCGGGGATGTTCGAGACGAAGGTGATCGTGGCGCCGAACTCGCCCATGGCCTTTGCAAAAGACAAGATCATTCCCGCGATGATGCCAGGCAATGTCAGCGGTAGGGTAACAGTCAGGAATACCCAGAGCGGACTTGCGCCGAGAGTGCCTGCCGCTTCTTCGAGCTTGCGGTCGACCGCTTCGATGGAGAGGCGAATGCTGCGCACCATCAGCGGGAAGCCCATCACCGCGCAGGCCAGCGCAGCGCCCGTCCAGCGGAAGGAGAGGACGATGCCGAGATATTGGTCGAGCAGGCTGCCAATCGGCCCACGTCGGCCGAACAGGACGAGAAGGATGAAGCCTGTGACGACAGGGGGCAGGATGAGCGGAAGATGGATGATGCCGTTCAGAATCGACTTGCCGTAGAAGCGGCCGCGGGCGAGCAGCAGCGCTGCGCCGATGCCGAAAGGCAGGCTGGCGATCATCGCCACGATGGAGACGCGAAGGCTGAGCATGATCGCCGTCCATTCTTCCGCGCTCAGGCCAAGGGCATCCAAGATCCGTCTTCTCCAAAAATAGAAGGCTCGCAGAAATGCGAGCCTTCACGCTAAGCTGCAGAAAGAAATTCTGCAATCATTTCAGTTCGATCACTTCAGGATCGTGAAACCCTGCGCGGTGAAGAACGGTGCGGCCTTGTCGGATTTCAGGAAGTCGAGATAAGCGGCGGCATCGGCATTCTTGCTTTCGGCGAGCAGCGCCACCGGATAGATGATCGGTGGGTGGGAATCGGCCGGGAAGGTGCCGACGATCGCAACGCCCTTATCGGCGGCTGCGTCGGTCTGGTAGACGATGCCGTAAGGCACTTCACCGCGCGAAACGAGTGCCAGTGCGGCGCGAACACTCTCGGCGAAGGCGGCCTTCGGCTCAACCGACTTCCAGATGCCCAGCTTGTCGAGGGCGGCCTGGCCGTATTTGCCGGCCGGAACGGATTTCGGCTCGCCCATTGCCAGCTTGCCGTCGCCGATCAGGCCCGCAAGGTCGAAGCCCTGCTTGATATCGACAGGCTTCGCCTTGTCCTTGGCGGCGACCAGCACCAGACGGTTGCCGAGAAGGTTGGAGCGGGTGTCGTCCTTGATCAGCTTCTTGCCGGCGACATAATCCATCCAGTTCAGATCGGCGGAAATGAAGACGTCTGCCGGTGCGGCGTTTTCAATCTGCTTGGCAAGCGCGCCGCTGGCAGCATAGGAGACCACGGCTTCCTTGCCGCTTTCCTTGGCCCAGGCGGCGTTTGCGGCATCGAGGGCGTCCTTCAGGCTCGCAGCGGCGAAGACGGTCACCTTTTCGGCGGCCGCAGCCGGCTGCGGCAGGGTGCCGAGGCCGATAAAGCCGGCGGAAATAGCGGCCATAGCCAGTTTCATCCAATGACGGCGGTTCTGCATAAAATTCACTCCCCGGTTCGAAATATCGAAGCGAATATATCGATCTGCCTCGCCTTGGCTAGGGATATATTTTCACAAACATATTGATGCGTGGCCACATTTTCTGCCTAAGTATTGCCACAAATGAATCGATAAACTTGGGATTTATCGCGTATAAATTGCAGATATTCTTGCCTATCGTGCTGAAATTCCAAGTAGAATCCGAAATTCGCTACGTTAAGCTTGATAATCCTGCCTGATCTGCTGTTTACTTCGTGCCTATAGATGCGAAAAACGCTATGAAATCACAGGCGAAGAGGATCTGCAGGTTTGATGAACTCGGCGACACGGAAATTCATCTTCCACGATTTACAGACGATCGAAGGATATATCGATCCGCCCGACGCACTTGTGTTCCTCTCTCTATTGCAAAGACAAAACAGCGACAACCTTGACGGTGGCATAGCCGAGATCGGCGTCTTCTACGGACGCTCCTATTATCTGTTCCGGAAGATCTGCGGGCCGGATCAGAAACTGCTGGCGATCGATCTGTTCGACATCGGCCAGACCGGCGACGGCGCTTCGCCGCAATACGGGCGTTTCCTGGATAACGGACGGCGGCTTGGGCTTGCCGTTGACGAGGCGTTGGTCGTCACCGGCGACAGTACCCGGCTCTCGGCAAGCGAGATAAAGGACAAGATCGGAGAAGTCCGTTTCTTCAGCATCGATGGCGGCCACATGTTGCCGCATATCGTCGCCGATAGCCGGTTGGCGAAGGATAGCCTCGCGCCACACGGCATCATCGCCTTCGACGACACGTTCAATCCGGCCTGGCCGGAGGTTACTGTCGGCGTTGCCGATTTCCTGCGGGAAAACGGTGCGGAGTTCTCTGCTTTCTGCATGACCAAATACAAGACCTACGTCTGCCGCCGGGATCACCATCAGTTCTACTATGACACCATCGCCAATGCGGCGGATCTGACCGCCTTCGACCACACGGAGACGGAGTTTCTCGGATCCAAAGTTGCAAGGCTCCATAATCCAATCAGCAGGCGAATGGTCTACGAACTGATGATCAGGTCTGGAATGAGCGCCTTTTCCGAGCGGGTCTACCGATAGCCCGTTTGGATTGCCCGAAAAACGAGCAGGATCATCCGGAATGCTTAGCCTAGCCTTGCATACTGCGCATTGCTGCATTGCGATATACGATGTTCATTTTTCAATCGATTATGATAGAACTTAAGCATCGAAACGGCCACTCCTCCTCCCAAGGCCGTTCGATATGGATCGGCAACACTCCTCCTCCCAGTTGTCGATCAAGTTTATGAAGCCCGACGGATCCTCCCCCGTCGGGCTTTTCATTTCTGCTCTTCTCACAACTCGGATTATTCGGCGGCCTTGCGGATCGCGGTCGAACTCAGCGCCGAACGTGGCCCATGAATGAAGGTCCAGGCAGGCGCCGGTTTTTTCCAGAGCGCTCTTGCATCGTCTTCATCGACACGCGCGTAGTCGAAGGTCTTCGCCATCTTCGACGACAGGAAGGACAGCGTCGATCCCGGGCGGTCGATGACGGCGATCGGGAAGGTCTTTGCGATATCCTGCCATTTCTGCCACTTGTGGAATGTCTGCAGGCTGTCGGCACCCATGATCCAGACGAAGTGAACATGCGGATTGCGGGCTTTCACCTTCGCCAGCGTGTTGGCCGTATAGCTGATCCCCAGCGCCTGTTCGAAAGCCGTGACCTTGATATGCGGATCCGGCGCGATCGCTTCGCTGAGGGCGATGCGTTCGGCCAGCGGTGCCAGGTGATTGCGGCTCTTCAATGGATTGCCGGGCGTAACCATCCACCATAGCTGATCAAGCCCGAGACGGCGGATGGCGATCTCGGCCACCAGCGCATGGCCCTGGTGCGGCGGATCGAAGGACCCTCCGAAAAGACCGACGACCATGCCGCGCTCGGTGTGCGGCATGCGAAGATAGTGCCGGTCTAGTCCTTCTGGAATCACGTCAGGGCCGCGTCTGTCCGGTGCCGCGAACGCGGTATTTGAAGGAGGTCAGCTGTTCGACGCCGACAGGGCCGCGGGCATGCATCTTGCCGGTGGCGATGCCGATCTCCGCGCCCATGCCGAACTCGCCGCCATCGGCAAACTGGGTCGAGGCATTGTGCAGCAGGATGGCGGAATCGATCTCGGTGAAGAAGCGCTCGACGACATCAGAGTCTTCGGCAAGCACTGCCTCGGTGTGGTTCGAGGAGTATGTCTGGATGTGGTCGATCGCGCCCGATATGCCGTCGACGATGGCAACCGAGATCACCGCGTCGAGATATTCCGTCGACCAGTCCTCTTCCGTTGCCGGTTTGGTGCCGGGGATAGCATCGACCACTGCCGCGGAGCCGCGAATCTCGCATCCGGCGGCAGCCAGCGCTTCTAGCAACGGCTTCAGGTGGGTACCTGCCACCGCTTTATCGATCAGCAGGGTTTCCGCAGCGCCGCAGACGCCGGTACGGCGCATCTTGGCGTTGACGATGATGTCTTTTGCCATGGCGAGATGGGCGGATTTATCGACGTAGACGTGGCAAAGCCCTTCGAGATGGGCGAAAACCGGCACGCGGGCCTCGTTCTGGACGCGAGCGACAAGGCTCTTGCCGCCGCGCGGGACGATGACATCGATCGCGCCTTCCAGGCCGCGCAGCATGGCGCCGACGGCCGCCCGGTCGGTGACCGGTACGAGCTGGATGGCGTGTTCGGGCAGCCCGGCTTCCTTCAATCCCTCCACCAGGCAGGCATGGATTGCCTGCGAGGAACGGCGCGAATCTGAACCGCAACGCAAGATGACGGCGTTTCCGGCCTTCAGGCATAGCGCGCCGGCATCGGCGGTCACGTTCGGGCGGCTTTCGAAGATCACGCCGATGACGCCGAGCGGCGTGCGGGTGCGCTCGATCTTCAGGCCGTTCGGCCGGTCCCAGGCGGCGATGATTTCGCCGACAGGATCCTTGAGTGCGGCAATGGTGCGGATGCCTTCAGCCATCTCGGTGACGCGCTTGTCATTGAGCGTCAGCCGATCGACGAAGGAAGCCAGCAGGCTGCCGCCTTCGACATCCTTCAGGTCCTTGGCGTTCTCCGCCAGGATATGCGCCTTGTTCCGAAGGATCGCATCGGCCATGGCATTCAAGGCCTTGTTCTTGCTTTCGGTGGAGGCAAAGCCCAACGGTCGCGCTGCAGCCTTTGCCTTGCGGCCGATGTCGTTCATCAGCACGTCAATGTCAGGGCTCTGCGCAACCGTATCAAGCATAGCTTGCGTCCTTCTTCTGCCTTTCGGATTTCGAACTTATCTGCGCCGTCATCACCATGTCGTCGCGGTGGATCATGGCGGCGCGGCCGGGATAGCCGAGGATCTTCTCGATCTCGGCCGATTTGCGCCCGGCGATCTGGCGGGCCTCGTCGGCATCGTAGCTGACAAGGCCGCGGGCAATCTCGCGTCCGGAGGGGCCGATGATCGCCACGGTATCGCCGCGGCTGAAAATGCCGTTGATCTTGCGGACACCGGCAGGCAGCAGGCTCTTGCCGGCGCCAAGCGCGGTCATAGCGCCTTCATCGATATGCAATTCACCAGCCGGCTGCAGCTGCCCGGCGATCCAAGTTTTGCGGGCTGTGACGGGTGTCCCTGAAGGCGCGAACCACGAGGAGCGCGCGCCGCTTTCAATGGCGGATAGCGGGCTATCGGTCTTGCCCGATGCGATGATCATCGCGCAGCCCGAGGTCGTCGCGATCTTGCCGGCGTCGATCTTGGTGCGCATGCCGCCGCGCGACAGCTCGGAAGCCGCTCCGCCCGCCATGGCTTCGATCTCCGGGGTGATTTCGGCGATCGTCTCCAGGAATTTCGCCTCCGGATCGAGATGCGGTGGCGCCGTATAGAGACCATCGATGTCGGAGAGCAGGATCAGCAGGTCGGCCCCGGTCATGGTCGCGACGCGCGCGGCGAGCCGGTCGTTGTCGCCGTAGCGGATTTCGCTTGTGGCGACCGTGTCGTTTTCGTTGATGATCGGTACGGCGCCGATCTTCAGCAGCTGGTTGATCGTGGCGCGGGCATTCAGATAACGGCGGCGCTCTTCGGTATCGCCAAGCGTCAGCAGGATCTGCCCGGCGACGATCTCATCATGGGAGAGGCTTTCGGACCAGGCGCGAGCCAGCGCAATCTGGCCGACGGCTGCGGCTGCCTGGCTCTCTTCGAGCTTCAGGGCGCCGGAGGGAAGATCGAGAACCGAACGGCCAAGTGCGATAGCGCCCGATGAGACGACGAGAACGTCAGCGCCCTTTTTCTTCAGCGCCGCGATATCGGCGCACATGGCGTCCAGCCAAGCCTTCTTCAAACCCGTCTTGCGATCGACGAGCAGTGCCGAGCCGATCTTGATGACGATGCGGCGATGGCGATCCAGAGACTTACGCGTTGTCATCCGTTTCGCTTTCCTCATCGGAGGCCATATCGCGGTGACGAAGCTTCGGTGCCTTTGCGATCTTTTCAGCCGATCCGGCATTGGCCTCGGTAATGATTTCGCGCAGGGCGCGCAGCACCTCGGTCATGCCCTTGCCGGTCGCCGCCGAAATCTGGAACGGCGTGCGGCCGCAGGCCTTGGCGAGTTCCTTGGTCTTCTTCTTCAGCGTCTCGTCATCGAGCACGTCGATCTGCGACAGCGCGACGATCTCGACCTTCTCGCCAAGCTCCTGGCCATAGGCTTCGAGCTCATGGCGCACGGTCTTGTAAGCCTTGCCGACCTTCTCTTCCTGCGCGGAGACAAGATGCAAGAGAACGCGGGTGCGCTCGACATGGCCGAGGAAGCGGTCGCCGATGCCGACGCCCTCATGGGCGCCTTCGATCAGGCCCGGGATGTCGGCGAGGATGAATTCCTGTCCGTCGACCGTCGCGACGCCGAGGTTCGGGTGCAGCGTTGTGAAGGGATAATTGGCGATCTTCGGGCGTGCGCGGGTGACGGACGCCAGGAAGGTGGACTTGCCGGCGTTCGGCATTCCGACCAGACCGGCATCAGCAATCAGCTTCAGCCGCATCCAGATGGTCTTTTCCTCGCCTTCGAGGCCAGGATTGGCCCAATCGGGCGCCTGGTTGGTCGAAGACTTGAAATGCGCGTTGCCGAAGCCGCCATTGCCACCTGCCGCGATGCGGAAGCGCTGCCCCTCTTCGGTGAGGTCGCAGATCAGTGTCTCGCGGTCTTCCTCGAAGATCTGCGTTCCGACGGGTACCTTGAGCGTGACGTCGCTGCCGTTGGCGCCGGTGCGGTTGCGGCCCATGCCGTGGGTCCCGATCTGCGCCTTGAAATGCTGCTGGAAGCGGAAATCGATCAGCGTGTTCAATCCGTTGACCGCTTCGGCCCAGACATCGCCGCCGCGTCCGCCGTCGCCGCCATCCGGTCCACCGAATTCGATGAATTTCTCGCGACGGAACGACACGCTGCCGCCACCGCCGTCTCCGGACTTGATATAGACCTTTGCTTCGTCGAGAAATTTCATTTTACTTCCAGTACCGGTGGCTATTAACGCGCCTTATTCGCCGCTTTCGATATAGGCGGTTCATGCGGAGGTCAAAGAATATCGTGAAGTTTGCGAGCTATAACATACAGTACGGCTTCGGTCTTGATGGGATTTACGACCTTGGCCGCATTGCGGATAGTCTCGAAGGGGCTGACGTCATCGCGCTGCAGGAAGTGACCAGAGGCTCGGAATCGAACGATTTTGCCGACATGGTCGCCGATCTCGCGGCGCTGTTTCCCGACTATTTCTGGGTCTATGGCGCGCCCTTTGATCTGCATGTCGCGGCTGGTGAAAGCGGCTTTCCGCCCCGCGGCACGCGCTTCCAGTTCGGCAACATGATCCTGTCGCGCTTTCCAATCCTGTCCTCGCGCACGCATCTCCTGCCGCGCAGCCGCACGGTGTCGAAGCTCAATCTGCAGCGGGGGGCGACGGAGGCGCTGATCGACATTCCCAACCGGCCGCTGCGCGTCTATTCGGTGCATCTCGACCATGTTTCGGTCGATGAGCGCATTGCCCAGATCCGCCATCTCAACGACCGGATCAATGGTTTCCGCCTCGAAGGCGGTGCCGTCAGCGGTGCAGGCGAGCTCGATTTCGAGGAGCTGCCGCTGCCGGAGGATTACGTCGTCATGGGCGATTTCAACATGGTGCCGGAATCGCCTGAATATTGCGCGCTTGCCGGCGCAAAGGACGGATATTACGGGCGCGTTCCGCGTATAGGCACGCCTGTCGATGCGCTGGCGGCGCTCGATGGCTATCACCCCAAAGGCTACAGCTGGATGGATCCCAAGGATCACGGAAAGCGGATGCATCTCGATTACTGTTTCGTCAGCGGCGGGTTGGCAGGCAGCCTCAAGGCCGCCCATGTCGATACGGATTCGGTTGGTTCGGATCACTTCCCGGTCTGGGTCGAGATCGAGGTATAGAAAACGCCGCGGCATTCCTGCCGCGGGGTTTCAGTCTCAGTCAGGCGGCCTTGACGCTTTGAAGCGCGCCAGGCTGGAGGACGGTTTCGACATGCGACACCATGGTGTTGCGAGCGAAACTGTAGATCTCCGAGCACCCGCTCATGCGGAAGCCGAGCTTTTCCTGCAGCCGCAGCGAGGCGGGGTTATCGGCAAAGACGCCGGAGTGAACGGGCATCTCCGGCATCCGGCGCGAAAACCGCTCCAGCACGCCGGCGACCGCTTCGCTCATATAGCCGCGCCGCCAGTAGTAGCGGTTCAGCCAGTATCCAAGGTGCCAGCGCCCGTGGCGAAGCTCAACGGAGACCATGCCGATATGGGTATCGTCTCCGCTGGTGATCGCCAGATGCCAATCCTGCAGCCGCCCAGAGGTGACTGGAACCAGCCAATCCAGGGCGTCCTGCCGGTGGTAGGGTGCCGGCACGCGCGCCAGCATTCTTGTCACCGCGAAATCGCTCAGCGATCCGGCAATGGCATCGGCATCGCTCAGCCGGTGCGGGCGAAGCGAAAGCCTGGCGGTGCCGATGACGGGAACAGCGCCCGGTGTCATCGGCTGGACCTTTTGGCGGTCGAGAAGGGCTGCGCTCATGACAGTGCCCCCCAGCTTCTCAGCGACATCCAGGTCTTGCGGTCGAGCCTGTACCATTCGACCGGGACGTTGGATCCGAGCGCTAGCGACGCGGCAAGACCCGAGCCCTGGAACTGGAAGCCGCACTTCTGGATGACGCGGCGCGACGCGACGTTGGTCACCCGGCAACGGGCGTCGATCTGGTCGACGCTTTCGCGGGTACGGAACACCATATCGACTAGCGCGTGGCAGGCCTCCGTGGTGTAGCCCTGCCCCCAGAAGGGTTCGCCGAGCCAGTAACCGATCTCGACGGTGCGTCCATCGGCATGCGGTTCCACGCCGCAGCAGCCCATAAACGCGCCGTTTTCGGCTTTGGTAATCGCATAGACGCACTTGCCGATCTCGCCATTCGCCGTTCGACGTACAAAGTCGGCGGCATCATTGGCGGTATACGGGTGCGGCATGCGCGATACCATTGTGGCGACTTTGGCGTTGTTGGCGAGATGGGAAAGGGCGTCAATGTCTTCCACGTGAGGCGCGCGCATGACGAGCCTTTCCGATAACAAGACAGGGCAATCGGTCCTTAACCGCTCCGGCCTCAGCCGCTCCTTGGGAGACCTCTGGTCTTCCCGGGGTGACCTTGATTGGTCGACCCTGATCAGTTCGCCTTGCATGTTCAGTCCTCCTTATGGACAAAGAAAAAGGGGAGATGGCGCCCCATCTCCCCTGTTTTCTGGACTGAACCTGATACGCTCAGCCGGGTCGATGAGACGCCGGCTGTTTTAGAGCGCTACCGGCTTATTCCGCTGCTTCCGCTTTCGGCATTACAGATACGTACACGCGACCATTGGCCTTCGTTCGGTAGTCTACATTGCCGTTCGTAAGCGCAAAAATGGTGTGGTCCTTGCCGAGGCCGACATTGGCGCCCGGATGCCACTGCGTACCGCGCTGACGCACGATAATGTTGCCTGCGATGACGGCTTCGCCGCCGAACTTCTTCACGCCAAGGCGCTTGGACTGAGAGTCACGACCGTTGCGCGACGAACCGCCAGCTTTTTTGTGTGCCATTGGATTTCTCCTTTAAACCTTAGTTGCCCGAAACCGATTACTTGGCTGCCAGGATGTCCGTGATGCGGACAACCGTGTGATGCTGGCGATGACCGCGCGAGCGCTTCGAGTTCTGACGGCGGCGCTTCTTGAAGGCGATGACCTTCTTGCCACGGTTCTGCTCGACCACTTCGGCCTTGACGGATGCGCCCTTGACGAAGGGTGCGCCGATCGCTGCATCGGCGCCTTCGCCGATGACGAGTACTTCGGTGAATTCAATGGAGTCGCCAGCGGATGCTTCAAGCTTCTCGATGGTCAGCACGTCGTTTGCTGCCACACGGTACTGCTTACCGCCGGTCTTGATGACTGCGAACATTTTTTAATCCTTTCATGTTCGATCCAGCTCTCCCTGCAAACCGCAGGTGGCTGTCTTCTTATCAGTCTGTGTTAAGCAGGGATTTCGGGGCTGAACCCCAAATTCTGTCTGCCGGTGAAACCTCACGCGAGCGCGAGGCGGGCAAGGCACGGACTTTTCCACGCCTATTGCGGAGGCGGGATAGACGAGTGTCAAAAATCTGTCAAGGCAGAAGGATGAAAAAGCGTCGCAATTTCGTCTTGCCAGCCCGTGATTCTATCGCTAAGAGACAGCCCGCGCTTAACGGCGTCAACCAGACCGCGGAGAGGTGGCAGAGTGGTTGAATGTACCGCACTCGAAATGCGGCGTGCCTGCAAGGGCACCGTGGGTTCAAATCCCACCCTCTCCGCCATCATTTTTCTACATTCAGTTTTGGCCTTGCGGTCACACGCGTGAACTTACTGTTCGCTGCGACGAGGGCATTTTGCCTTGCAAGGCAGCATTCCAATTGCCTCTCCGGACGAACCCATCCCATCTCGTAATCTTCGAAATCCTGACGATCACTCGCTCAAGAATTGCAGACGGTTGCAAAAAATCGAGGGTGGAACTCGGGAGAATGGCTTCAGTATTTCCTAAGCAATAACCGGCATAGTGCTGCAAAAGAGGCCGGAACGCAGTGGAAACGAAACTAACCTGGACGAACAACGAACTGGAAGATCTGGTTCGGCAGCTCAATATTGCGCTCGAAGCCTCCGGCATCGGTATCTGGCAGCATAACCTGTTGAAAAACCAGACACGCTGGGACGAGCAGCTGCAGAGTATCTACGGCATCAACAAGGGTTTGCTCGACGTCGTCTGGCTCGAAAGCGTTCATCCCGACGATTGTAGCCGCGCCAGTGCATTGTTCGAGGAGGCGATCAGGAATAGGAGCGACTATGCTTCCGAATTTCGCATCATCCGCCCGAATGGTGCTGTGCGGCATATACGGTCGCGCGCAAAGTATTTCGTCGATGGCCAGGGAGAGCCGTGTTTCATAGGGGCGGAATGGGACGTCACTGAAGATGTTCTGCGCAACGAGCAGCTTGCGCGCGAGCGCGAGGCCGCCGACAGCAGCCGCGCCGATGCGCGCTACGCCGCCGATCACGACTATCTGACCGGGCTTTTGAACCGGCGGGCATTCGACGAGGCTTTTGCAGCTCTTGGGCGTGAGGCGGGCCGGATCGTATCCGTCTGTCATATCGATATCGATCGCTTCAAGGATATCAACGACCGTTTCGGCCATGCCGGCGGGGACCAGGTTCTTCGCCATGTCGGTTCGCTGCTGACGGCCTGTGTGGGAGACGGCGAGATCGCCGCCCGGCTTGGTGGCGACGAGTTCGTCATCGTCTCGCATCATCTTTCGCCAGGCAGGGATACCGGGATCGTCCGCGATCTGCGCCAGGCTCTGCGACGCCCGCTCGACATAGACGGCGAGCCCTTTGTCATCGAATGTTCGATCGGCCTGGCCAGCGCGCCCTCTGATCAGCTGGCATCGCTGCTCGCCTCCTCGGACCTCGCGCTCTATGAGGCCAAGCGGGGCGGCCGCAATCGCGATGAGCTTTTCTCGCCGTCGCTTGCCAACAAGATAAACGCTGAAAAGCAGCTGCTGCAGGAGTTGAAGACGGGTCTCCGGGCCGGCGAGGTTGTTCCTTACTATCAGGTCCAGGTCGATGCGCGCAGCTATGAGATCTGCGGCCTGGAAGCGCTCGCCCGCTGGGAAAGCGCCAAGGGTGTCAGAAGCCCGGCGGAGTTTCTGCCACTGGCGGCCGCTCACGGCCTGATGGAGGCAATCGACGATGCGATCCTGCAGCGCGCCCTGTTCGACATTAACCGCTGGTCGCTGGCGGACCTCGATGTGCCGCGGGTTTCCGTCAATCTGTCGGCAGAGCGTCTCGCCGATCCAAACCTGCCGGCCAAGGTCAAGCAGCTGCAGATCCCGCCGGGACGCATCAGTTTCGAGCTGATCGAAACGATCTTCTTCGATAGCCTGAGCGGCCAGGTGAAGCGCAATATCGATAAGATCCGGGAGTGCGGCATCGACATCGAGATCGACGATCTGGGCTCCGGCCACGCCTCGCTGCTCGGTCTGGTCGAACTGCGTCCCAACCGGGTGAAGATCGATCGCCAGCTGGTGCTTCCGGTTCTGGAAAACGAGACCCAGCGGCGGCTGATCGGCTCGCTGATCGATATCGCCCGGTCGCTCGATGTCGAGATCGTTGCCGAGGGTGTCGAGACGATCGCCCATGCAGAAGTGCTGGCGAAACTCGGTGCCGACATTCTGCAAGGCTATGCCTTCGGCAGGCCGCAGCCGGTTTCTGCCATCACATCGCTGCTGCAAAACGCTGCAATAACTCCGCGCCGGAAAGCGCTATAATCTCGGCTGTATTCGGATTGCCTTTCAACGCCGTGCGCGCCACCAATTTTCGCTCTGGAATCGCTCAGAGCGAGCTCGCTCCTCCGCTAAAATCCCAAAACGTTACCGCACGACGCGCCTGCGCAGAGCTTTGTTATGCGTGTTTTGCTGCCCTGCAGCATCGGTTTTGCAATTCCCCTTTTTCTCGCCGTTTATCTCCTCTAGGGTTCCCTCATCCGAGACGGCGATAGAGGTGGTGAATGGCAGGTGAAACTGTTCTGGTGGTCGGCGGCGCCGGCTATATCGGCTCGCATACGTGCCTGGATCTGGCCAATAAGGGCTACAAGCCCGTTGTCTTCGACAATTTCTCGAACGGGCATCGGGAGTTCGTCAAATGGGGGCCGGCCGAGGAGGGGGATATTCGCGACCGGGCCCGGCTGGATGAGGTGCTCGCCAAGCACAAACCTTCGGCGATCCTGCATTTTGCGGCACTGATCGAGGTGGGTGAATCGGTCAAAGATCCAGTCGCCTTCTATGAGAATAATGTAATCGGTACGCTGACGCTGCTGTCGGCCGCGCAGGCGGCAGGCATCAATGCCTTCGTGTTTTCCTCGACCTGCGCGACCTATGGCCTGCCACAGAGCGTGCCGCTGGATGAGACGCACCGGCAAGTGCCAATCAATCCCTACGGGCGCACCAAATATATTGTCGAGCAGGCCCTGGCGGATTATGACCAGTATAAGAGCCTGCGCTCCGTCATTCTGCGCTATTTCAATGCTGCGGGTGCCGATTTCGACGGTCGGATCGGAGAATGGCACGATCCGGAAACCCATGCGATCCCGTTGGCGATCGATGCGGCGCTCGGCCGCCGCCAGGGGTTCAAGGTGTTCGGCAGTGACTACGAGACCCGCGACGGCACCTGTGTACGCGATTACATCCATGTACTCGACCTTGCCGATGCCCATGTGCGGGCGGTCGAATATCTGCTGCGTGGCGGCGATTCCGTGGCGCTCAATCTCGGAACCGGGACCGGCACGACGGTGAAGGAGCTGCTCGGGGCGATCGAGGATGTCTCGAAACGGCCTTTCCCGGTCGAGTATATCGGCCGCCGCGAGGGCGATTCGCACACGCTGGTCGCCAATAACGACAAGGCGCGGGATGTGCTCGGATGGGTGCCGCAATATGATCTGTCCGAGATCATTCAGTCAGCCTGGCGCTGGCATTCCCGAACCAATCAGCACTGAGGCGTGCCTTGCCGAAACGTCAGAATATTCTGCTGATCACAGCTGACCAATGGCGCGGCGATTGCCTTTCGGCGGCCGGTCATTCTGTGGTCAGGACGCCGCACGTCGATGCGCTCGCCGCTCAGGGCGTTTTGTTTCGCAATCACTTTGCGGGAGCCGCGCCATGCTCGCCGGCGCGGGCGACACTCTATACCGGTCTCTACCAGATGAACCACCGGGTGTGCCGTAACGGCTCGCCGCTCGACCGGCGGTTCGACAATCTGGCGCTGGCGGCGCGGCGCGCGGGCTACGACCCGACGCTGTTCGGCTATACCGATACGGCTCCTGACCCGCGAGCGCTCGAGGCCGGCGATCCGCATCTGACCAGCTACGAAGGGCTGCTGCCGGGATTTACCGCGCGCCAGCTGCTGCCGGAGCATGAGAAGCAGTGGTTGTCCTGGCTGCGGTCGCGCGGCCATGCCGATGCCGTCAGCCGCGACATTCATATTCCAGTCGGCGCGGGGGCAGGGGATATTTCGGCCGCGGGCACGTCCTATTCGAAGGATGAGACCCAGACAGCGTTTTTAGCTGGCGAATTCATCCGCTGGCTGGGCGAGCAGGATAGTCCGTGGTTTGCGCATGTTTCCTTCCTCAGGCCGCATCCGCCCTTTTCGGTGCCGGAACCTTATGGCGCGATGTACAAGCCCGGGGAAGGGCCGGTCTTTTCGCGCGGACCGTCGGCGCAGGATGAGATGCAGGCGCATCCCTACCTCGACTACGCAATGCCGCGGGCCTCGAAAGGCAGTTTCATTTCCGGTGCCGAAGGTGCGGTGAATGACTGGGGTGCTCAGGATTTCGATGCCATCCGGGCGATCTATTACGGAATGATTTCAGAGGTCGATGCGCAGCTTGGACGTATCTTTCAATCTCTGAAAGACGCCGGAACGTGGGAGGATACCGTCATTGTCTTCACCTCCGATCATGCCGAGATGATGGGCGATCACTGGACGCTGGGGAAGGGTGGCTTCTTCGACGGCGGCTATCATATCCCGCTCGTCATCCGCGATCCGCGGGCGGCTGCAAAAGGCGTGTCGGTCGATCATTTCACCAGTGCGGCCGATATTTTCCCAACGTTGTGCGAGACACTCGGCGCGTCAGCGAAAAACGGCCTCGACGGCAGATCGCTTCGCCGATTTCTTGATGCGAAACCGGTCTCAGACTGGCGCGATGCGGCTTTCTGGGAGTTCGATTTCCGGGAGATCGCCAGCGGCGATGCGCAGGCGCATTTTGGCTTGTCGCCCAACCGGTGCAATCTTGCCGTGATCCGCGACGATCATTTCAAGTATGTGCATTTTGCCGCCCTGCCGCCACTGCTTTTCGATCTGAGGGCCGATCCGATGGAGCTTCGCAACCTTGCCGGCGATCCGGCTTACACGCAGGTGCAACTCGCCTATGCCGAGCGCCTGCTGTCGCTGCGGGCGAGCCATCTCGACCAGACGCTCGCCTATACCGAGCTCACGGAAAAAGGGCCGGTGTCCTACCGGCCCTGAGTGCCTCAGCCGAAGCTGCCGAGATAATCCATCTTGCCGACCGGGGCGCCCTGGTTGCGCAGGATGGCGTGCGCCATGGCAATGTGGAAATAGAAGTTCGGCAGTACGAAGGCAGCAAGATATTCTTGGCCGCTCAGCGTTATCGTCTTGCCGCCGAGGGAGCGCGTCACTTCGCTCTTCTCTGTGCCTTCCAGCATCTCGGGCGTGACTGTGGCGAGGTAGGCTTCCGCCTTTGCCAGGCGTTCGCGAAGGTCGGCAATCGTCGTTTCGTTGTCTTCGAATTTCGGCGCGTCCGTTGATGTCAGACGAGTGATGCCGAATTTGGCGCTATCCGTGGCGCGCTGAAACTGGCCTGAGAGCGGCATCATGTCCGGCGCCAGCCGCGCATTCACCAAGATACTGGAATCAATCCCTTTTTCCTTCGCGTAGGCTTCAGCCTTGTCGAGATAGGTGCTCAGCGTCTTCAGGCCGCGCTGAAAGATCGGAACGGTGAGCGTGTACATGGAAACGGACATGGAAATCTCCTGGAGCAAAGGGATCAGCTTGGTGCTGAGGCCGCATATCTAGGCGCGGCTGATGACGATTGCATCAGCACGTCTCATGCTGTCGCAGATTTTTCCGGCCAGCAGTTGCGTTCGGCATTGCTTTAAAAAGAGTTGACGTCGCCGCAGGAAAATGGAATGAATATTCCGTCAGGCAAATTTTACGGTTTGTTTGTTCC
This sequence comes from Rhizobium sp. 10N427, assembly GCF_056394605.1. Taxonomy (NCBI): domain Bacteria; kingdom Pseudomonadati; phylum Pseudomonadota; class Alphaproteobacteria; order Hyphomicrobiales; family Rhizobiaceae; genus Rhizobium; species Rhizobium sp. 10N427. The sequence continues at coordinate 143,182 of NZ_JBFTID010000003.1, forward strand.
GTTTTGACGGAGCCGCCTCACGGGAGTGGCGGTCAACTGGAATTAAGGCTTTTGGGCTGGGCCCGAAGTTCCGGCGTGAGGAGGGTGCTGCCGGACACCGCTTTGTGGAGGAAATAAAATGAAAAAGTTTATCCTGGGCACTGCGATGGCGCTTGTCATGTCGACGGCCGCGCATGCGGAAACGGTCGGCGTTTCCATGGCCAAGTTCGACGACAACTTCCTGACCGTTCTGCGCAACGGCATGATCGATTACTCGAAGACGCTGAGCGGCGTGACGCTGCAGGTCGAAGACGCGCAGAACGACGTGTCGAAGCAGCAGAGCCAGATCCAGAATTTCATCGCCTCCAAGGTCGATGCGATCATCGTCAACCCCGTCGACACTGACGCAACGGCTGCGATGTCGAAGCTCGCCGCCGATGCCGGCATTCCGCTGGTTTACGTCAACCGCCAGCCCGTCAACGTCGACACGCTGCCTGACAATCAGGCATTCGTCGCGTCCAACGAACTGGAATCCGGCACGCTGGAAACCAAGGAAGTCTGCCGTCTCCTCGGTGGCAAGGGCAAGGCCGTGGTCATCATGGGCGAACTGTCGAACCAGGCTGCCCGCATGCGCACCCAGGACGTTCATGACGTCATCAAGACCGACGAATGCAAGGGCATTGAGATCGTGGAAGAGCAGACGGCAAACTGGGATCGTACCCAGGGCTCCGACCTGGTGACCAACTGGCTCTCCAGCGGCCTCGAGTTCAATGCCATCATCTCGAACAACGACGAAATGGCGATCGGCGCGATCCAGGCCCTCAAGGCTGCCGGCAAGGACATGAAGGACTATGTCGTTGGCGGTGTTGACGCCACGCAGGACGCGCTTGCCGCCATGCAGGCCGGCGATCTCGACGTGACCGTGTTCCAGGACGCGGCAGGTCAGGGCAAGGGCTCGCTCGATGCGGCTCTCAAGCTCGCCAAGGGCGAAAAGATCGACAAAAAGGTCTACATTCCCTTCCAGCTCGTCACCCCTGAAAACGTCAAGGACTTCGTCGCCAAGAACTAAGGCGCCGTGTCACGGATGCGGGCGTCATGCCCGCATCCAGTTCCTGCCGTATCCGGAGAGAAGAAGATGGCTATCAGCCCGTCCACCATGGCTGCCGTGCGCGCCAGCGGGGCCGTTCCGAATGCGGAATTCCTGCTGAGTGCCGAGGGCGTTCGCAAGGAATTTCCAGGTGTCGTCGCACTCGACGACGTTCAGTTCCGCTTGAAGCGCGGCTCGGTGCATGCGCTGATGGGCGAGAATGGCGCCGGAAAATCGACGCTTATGAAGATTCTTGCCGGCATCTATACGCCTGACAAGGGCGAGGTGCGTCTGAAGGGCGTTCACATCCAGCTGAAGTCGCCGCTCGATGCGCTGGAAAACGGCATCGCCATGATTCATCAGGAACTGAACCTGATGCCGTTCATGACGGTTGCTGAAAATATCTGGATTCGCCGCGAGCCGAAGAGCCGTTTCGGCTTCGTTGATCATGGCGAGATGTATCGCATGACCGAGGAGCTGTTTCAGCGGCTCAACATCGATATCGATCCGGATATCGAAGTGCGTCATCTCTCGGTTGCCAGCCGCCAGATGGTCGAGATCGCCAAGGCGGTTTCCTACAATTCAGACGTTCTGATCATGGACGAGCCCACCTCGGCACTGACCGAGCGTGAAGTCGCTCATCTGTTCGATATCATTCGCGCCTTGAGAGCCCAGGGCATCGGCATCGTCTACATCACCCACAAGATGAACGAGCTGTTTGCGATCGCCGACGAGTTTTCGGTGTTCCGGGACGGCAAGTATATCGGCACGCATGCGTCTACCGATGTGACGCGCGACGACATCATCAAGATGATGGTCGGCCGCGAGATTACCCAGATGTTTCCGAAGGAAGAGGTTCCGATCGGCGACGTCGTGCTGTCGGTCAAGGATCTGACGCTCAGCAACGTCTTTCGCGATGTCTCCTTCGATGTGCGCGCAGGCGAAATTCTAGGTGTGGCCGGTCTGGTCGGCTCCGGGCGTTCGAATGTCGCTGAAACGCTGTTCGGTGTGACGCCGGCCAGCGCCGGCACGATCGAGCTGTTCGGCAAGAAGGTTGACATCAACTCGCCCACCGTTGCCATCCAGAACCACATGGCTTTCCTCACTGAAGACCGGAAGGACACGGGCTGTCTTCTGATCCTCAACGTGCTCGAAAACATGCAGATCGCCGTGCTGCAGGACAAGTTCGTCAAGGGCGGCTTCGTGCAGGAGCGGGCACTGGAGAAGACCTGCGAAGACATGGCGCGCAGGCTCAGGGTCAAGACGCCCAATCTCGACGAGCGCGTCGAAAATCTCTCGGGCGGCAACCAGCAGAAAGTGCTGATTGGTCGCTGGCTGCTCACCAATCCGAAGATCCTGATCCTCGATGAACCCACGCGTGGCATCGACGTCGGCGCCAAGGCCGAGATCCACAGGCTGGTGACCGAGATGGCCAGAAACGGCGTCGCGGTGATCATGATTTCGTCGGAAATGCCGGAAGTGCTCGGCATGAGTGACCGCATCATGGTCATGCATGAAGGGCGGGTGACCGGTTTCCTCGATCGCGCCGAAGCAACACAGGTGAAGGTGATGGAGCTCGCCGCGCAGTAAACGCGCCACTCGATTGCCAAAGGGAGGTTTGAACATGAACACAGATGCAGCAGAAGGCCATGCGCCGCTCGCAGCCCGGGTCCGCCGCCGCCGGATACCGCCGGAACTCAGCATCTTCCTGGTGCTGATCGGCATCGCCCTCGTCTACGAGATTCTCGGCTGGATCTTCATCGGCCAGAGCTTCCTGATGAACCCGCAGCGCCTGACGATCATGATCCTGCAGGTCTCGGTGATCGGCATCATTTCGGTCGGGGTGACGCAGGTCATCATCACCGGCGGCATCGATCTATCCTCGGGTTCGGTCGTCGGCATGACGGCGATGATCGCGGCGAGCTTTGCCCAGGCCTCCACCTGGCCGCGTGCGCTCTATCCATCGCTGACCGACATGCCGTTCTTCGTGCCGATCGGTGTCGGCCTGCTGATCGGCCTTCTGGCCGGCTATATCAATGGCCAGCTGATCGCCAAGACCAAGATACCGCCCTTCATCGCCACGCTCGGCATGATGGTGTCGGCACGCGGCATCTCGAAGTGGTACACGAAGGGCCAGCCGGTCTCCGGCCTGACTGATCAGTTCAATTTCATCGGCACTGGTATCTGGCCTGTTATCGTCTTCCTCGTCGTCGCGCTGATCTTCCACATCGCGCTGCGCTATACCCGCTACGGCAAGTTCACCTATGCGATCGGCGCCAACATGCAGGCGGCACGCGTTTCGGGTATCAATATCGAAGCGCATCTGATCAAGGTCTATGCTATCGCGGGTCTGCTCGCCGGTCTCGCCGGCGTCGTGACCGCGGCCCGTGCGCAGACGGCGCAGGCTGGCATGGGCGTGATGTACGAACTCGATGCGATCGCTGCAGCTGTCATCGGCGGCACGTCGCTGACGGGCGGTGTCGGGCGCATCACCGGTACCGTGATCGGCACGGTCATTCTCGGCGTCATGACCTCAGGCTTCACCTTCCTCAGGGTGGATGCCTACTACCAGGAAATCGTCAAGGGCGTGATCATCGTTGCCGCCGTCGTCGTGGACGTCTACCGGCAGAAGAAACGCGCAAAGCACTGAAACATGAAAAAATGACGGGGCCGGATGGCCCCGTTTTCACGTTTGGCGTCTATTTCAGCGGCGCCGCAAATTTCTAAAAAAGGGGCTGGCCTATTTTTCCAGCCTTTCTATTGTTGTCACTTGATATTTGCCCGGAAGGGTAGAGCAGGAAGACAGATGCAGCTCGTATTCGATGGCCATAACGACGTTCTCCTCAGGCTTTGGACACATGAAAGAGACGGTAACGATCCGGTCGCCGAATTTCTGAACGGAACGACCCAGGGCCATATCGATGCGCCCCGCGCCCGCAAGGGCGGTCTGGCCGGCGGCCTCTGCGCCATCTACATCCCGTCCGGCGATCTCGTCTTTGCGGATCCCGATGAAAACGGTCACTACGAAACCCCGCTTTCCGCACCGCTCGACCGTCTCCCTTCGCTGGGGATCGCGACCGAGATGGCGGCGATTGCGCTGCGTCTCGACACCGCCGATGCCTGGCGCCTTTGCCGCAGCGTCAAGGATATCCGCGCGGCGATGGCGAGCGGGATCTTTGCCGCCGTCATGCACATTGAGGGCTGCGAGGCGATCGGGCCGGATCTTGCTGCGCTCGAAGTCTTTTATGCCGCCGGATTGCGCTCGCTCGGCCCCGTCTGGAGCCGCCACAATGTCTTCGGGCATGGCGTGCCTTTTGCTTTTCCGAAAAACCCGGATACGGCACCCGGTCTGACGGATGCCGGTTTCGAGTTGGTGCGCGAGTGCAACCGCCTCGGCATCATGATCGATCTGTCGCATATCACCGAGAAGGGCTTCTGGGATGTTGCCAAGACCAGCGATCAGCCGCTGGTGGCCACCCATTCCAATGCCCATGCATTGACGCCCGTTGCCCGCAACCTGACCGACAAGCAACTCGACGCCATCAGGGAGTGCAAGGGGCTCGTCGGTCTGAATTATGCGACGGCCATGCTGCGCTCGGATGGACGCTCCGATGGCGAGACGCCGCTTTCCGACATGATCCGGCATATCGACCATCTCGTCGAGCGCGTCGGCATCGATTGCGTTGCGCTCGGATCGGACTTCGACGGGGCGACGATTCCCGACGAAATCGGTGATGCTGCAGGCAACCAGAAGCTGATTGCCGCCCTTCGGGACAGTGGATATGGTGAGGACGATCTCAAGAAACTTGCCAGCGAGAACTGGCTGAGAATCCTGGCTTCGGCGTGGAGGGAGAAGGACGTCTGAGCCTGAGAACTGCTTTGTAATCAATCAAAAACAGGGGAACAGAACCAATGATGATTACCAAACTGAACCGCAGCTTCCGTGCCCTTTCTGCCGGTGCTGCTCTTTCGCTTCTCATGATGGCAGCGCCTGCCGCCTTTGCTGAAACGCCGAAGGATACGCTGGTCGAAGGCTTCGCCATCGACGACATCATCACCATGGATCCGGGCGAAGCGTTCGAGCTTTCCACCGCTGAAGTGACCAGCAACAGCTACAGCCTGCTGGTGCGCCTCGATATGGCCGACACCTCGAAGGTCAAGGGTGACCTTGCCGAAAGCTGGACCGTTTCCGATGATGGCCTGACCTATACGTTCAAGCTGAAGCCGGGCCTCAAGTTCGCCTCCGGCAACCCGATCACCGCAGAAGACGTCGCATGGTCTTTCGAGCGCGCCGTCAAGCTCGACAAGAGCCCGGCCTTCATTCTCACCCAGTTCGGCCTCACCGGCGACAACGTCACGGAAAAGGCGAAGGCCGCCGATCCGAATACCTTCGTCTTCACCGTCGACAAGGCCTATGCGCCGAGCTTCGTGCTGAACTGCCTGACGGCAACGGTTGCTTCCGTCGTCGACAAGAAGCTGGTGCTCGATCACGTCAAGCCCGTCACCGTCGATGCCGACCACAAGTATGACAACGACTTCGGCAACGATTGGCTGAAGACCGGCTATGCCGGTTCCGGCGCTTTCAAACTGCGCGAATGGCGCGCCAATGAAGTCGTCGTTCTCGAGCGCAACGACAATTATTACGGCGACAAGCCAAAGCTGAACCGCGTCATCTACCGCTACATGAAGGAAAGCTCGGCACAGCGCCTGGCGCTTGAGGCTGGTGACATCGATATCGCGCGTAACCTTGAGCCAGGCGATCTCGATGCCGTCGCGAAGAATGCCGATCTGGCGACGACAGACGCGCCGAAGAGCACGATCTATTACGTCAGCCTCAACCTGAAGAACGAGAACCTGAAAAAGCCTGAAGTGCAGCAGGCCTTCAAATATCTGGTCGATTACGATGCGATCAGCTCGACGCTCATCAAGGGCATCGGCGAAGTTCACCAAACCTTCCTGCCGAAGGGCCAGCTTGGCGCGCTTGACGAAAATCCGTTCAAGCTCGACGTCGCCAAGGCCAAGGAGCTGCTGGCAAAGGCAGGCCTGCCGGATGGCTTCTCCGTCACCATGGACGTGCGCAACACGCAGCCGGTCACCGGCATTGCCGAATCCATGCAGCAGACGCTTGGACAGGCCGGTATCAAGCTCGAAATCGTCCCGGGTGACGGCAAGCAGACGCTGACGAAATATCGCGCCCGCACGCACGATATCTATATCGGCCAGTGGGGCTCGGACTATTTCGATCCGAATTCGAATGCGGACACGTTCACCTCGAACCCTGACAATTCGGATGCCGGCACCAACAAGACGCTCGCCTGGCGCAACACGTTCGAGGCACCGGATCTCGACAAGGAAGCCAAGGCTGCGCTGCTTGAGCGTGACGGTGCCAAGCGTGCCGCCATGTACCAGGACATCCAGAAGAAGTACCTGGAAAACAGCCCCTTCGTCTTCATCTTCCAGCAGATCGAAGTGGCCGGCTACCGCAAGAGCCTGAAAGACTTCAAGCTCGGCCCAAGCTTCGACACCAACTATGTCGGTCCGATCGCCAAGGAATAATCCGGTAGGATTGGTTCATTGAGCATCGTTGAAACAAAGGTGGAGGCGCGGCCCGCGAAGGGCCGCGCACTTCCGCTCGCCAAAGCACTCGGGCGTTTTCTGATTGCCGCGGTCACGACCTATCTCGGCCTCTTGGCCGTCACCTTCTTCATCGGCCGCGTGGTGCCGATCGATCCGGTCCTTGCCATCCTCGGCGACCGGGCGCCGACCCATGTGGTCGAGCGTGTGCGCCGGGAAATGGGCTTCGACCTGCCGCTCTACGAGCAGTTCTATATCTATCTGAAGGGCATTCTCTCCGGGGATTTCGGCAATTCGGTTCTGACGACCAACCCTGTTATGACCGATATTCGCCGTGCATTTCCCGCGACCATCGAACTGGCAACCTGTGGCACGATCATCGGCGCGGTGATCGGCATTCCGCTCGGTGTGCTGGCTGCGGTGCGCCGCGGCAGTCTGGCCGACCAGGTGGTGCGCGTCATCGGGCTTATCGGCTATTCGGTCCCGATCTTCTGGCTGGCCTTGATCTCACTTGTCGTTTTCTATGCGAAGCTGCGCTGGGTGGCGTTCCCCGGCCGTATCGATATCGTCTACGAATATACCTTCACGCCGATAACCGGCTTCTATCTGCTCGACAGCGCCTGGCAGGGCCAATGGGACGTCTTCTACGACGTCTTCCGCCACATCATCCTGCCTGCCTCGCTGCTTGGCTATTTCTCGCTCGCCTATATCAGCCGCATGACCCGCAGCTTCATGCTAAACGAGCTCAGCCAAGAATATATCGTTGCGGCGCGCGCCAAGGGTCTCTCCGAAACGCGGGTGATCTGGGGCCATGCGCTCCGCAACGCCGGCGTTCCGCTGATCACCGTCATCGCGCTTTCCTATGCCGGGCTGCTTGAAGGTTCGGTGCTGACGGAGACGGTGTTCTCCTGGCCAGGCATCGGCCTCTACATCACCAACTCGCTGCAGAGCGCCGACATGAACGCCGTGCTCGGCGGCACGATCGTCATCGGCACCGTCTTCATCGGCATCAACCTCCTGTCCGATCTTCTCTACCGGACCCTCGATCCAAGGACGCGAAGCCGATGACGGTTCCGGTCAGCCAGACACCTCCGATGAGCCGCCGCGAATGGCTGCTTTCCGACCGGCCGCAATCACGCACGCAGGCGCGTCTCGGGCGCGCCTATGTCACTTGGCGGCAGTTCACCGCCAACAAGCTCGCCGTCGTCGGTCTGGTGATCATCATCGGGCTGCTGTTCGTCGCGGCCTTTGCCGATCTCCTGGCAACGCATTCGCCTGTCATCGGTGATCTCAAGAACGCGCGGCTGATGCCGCCGGGCACTGCCGGCTATCTTCTCGGCACCGACGATCAGGGCCGCGATATCTATTCGCGTCTGATCTATGGCTCGCGGCTCACGCTCTTCGTCGTCGTTCTCGTCGCCATCATCTCCGCGCCGATCGGGCTGATCGTCGGCACCGTCTCCGGCTATGCCGGCGGCTGGGTCGATGCGACCCTGATGCGGATCACCGATATCTTTCTGGCCTTTCCAAAGCTGGTGCTGGCACTTGCCTTCGTCGCGGCCTTGGGGCCGGGGATCCAGAACGCGGTCATCGCCATCGCCATCACCTCCTGGCCGCCCTACGCCCGTATCGCCCGCGCCGAGACGCTGACGGTGCGGCGGTCGGACTATATTTCTGCGGTGAAGCTGATGGGCGCCTCACCGATCAGGATCATCATCCGCCATGTCATGCCGCTCTGCATCTCGTCGCTGATCGTCCGGGTGACGCTCGATATGGCGGGCATCATCCTGACGGCGGCAGGTCTCGGCTTTCTCGGCCTCGGCGCCCAGCCGCCGCTGCCGGAATGGGGTGCGATGATCGCCTCGGGCCGCCGCTTCATTCTCGATCAATGGTGGGTGGCGGCCATGCCCGGCATTGCCATCCTGATCGTCAGCCTCGGCTTCAACCTGCTTGGCGACGGACTGCGCGATGCGCTCGATCCGAAGGAGAGCGGCCAATGACCGAGCTTCTCGACGTCAAGAACCTGCGCGTCAGCTATCCGACGCGCACAGGCGTGATCGAGGCGGTGCGTGGCGTGTCGTTCACGCTCGGCAAGGAACGCCTCGGTATCGTCGGTGAATCCGGCTCCGGCAAGTCTCAGACCGGCCGCGCCATCATGGGCCTCACCCCGAAGCACGCCGTCGTCAGCGCCGACAAACTCGACTTCAACGGCATCGATCTCCTGTCCGCCTCCGCCAAGCAGCGGCGTCTTCTGCGCGGCAAGCGGATCGCCATGGTGCTGCAAGATCCGAAATATTCGCTGGATCCGGTCATGTCGATCGGCCGGCAGATCTGCGAGACGCTGAAGACCCATGAAAAGGTCGGTCGGGCGGAGGCCAAGGAACGGGCGCTTGCCATGCTAGAGGCGGTGCAGATCCGCGATCCCAAGCGGGTCTTCGATCTCTATCCGCACGAAGTTTCCGGCGGCATGGGGCAGCGGGCGATGATCGCCATGATGCTGATCGCCGGGCCGGAGCTGTTGATTGCCGACGAGCCGACATCGGCGCTCGACGTGACCGTTCAGCTCGATGTGCTGAAGATCATGGACAAGCTCGTTTCCGAACGCGGCATGGGCCTGATCTTCGTATCGCACGATCTGCGCCTCGTCTCGTCCTTCTGTGACCGTGTCATCGTCATGTATGCGGGCAGGATTGTCGAGGAATTGAAGGCATCCGACCTGAAGAATGCCCAGCATCCCTATACACAGGGCCTGCTGAACTGCATGCCGGAGATTGGCCAGAGCCGTCATCCGCTGCCGGTTCTTGACCGCAAGCCGGAGTGGGCCGCATGAGCGCAGCACTCTCTGTCGAAAAACTCGGCGTCATCTACGACGATTTCCACGCCTTGAAGGATGTGAGCATCGAAGTCGGAACGGGCGAGTCCTTCGGGCTCGTTGGCGAGTCCGGGTCGGGGAAGTCGACGCTGCTGCGAGCCGTCGCGGGGCTTGCGCCCGTCAGCTCCGGCACGATCCGCATTCATGGCGAGGCGCTGCAGGGCGCCAAGCGCAGCAAGGCCTTCTATCGCAGCGTCCAGATGGTGTTTCAGGACCCCTATGGCTCGCTTCATCCCCGCCAGACGATTGACCGTCTGCTGCTCGAACCTCTGGCGATCCACGGCATCGGCGATGGTGAAACGCGTATTGCCCGCGCGCTTGACGAAGTCGGTCTCGGAAATGGTTTCCGTTTCCGCTATCCGCATCAGCTTTCCGGCGGCCAGCGCCAGCGCGTGGCGATTGCCCGCGCGCTGATCGTCGAGCCGTCGGTGCTGTTGCTCGATGAGCCGACCTCGGCACTCGATGCCTCCGTTCAGGCCGAAGTGCTGAACCTGCTGGAGCAAATCCGGCGCGATCGAAAGCTGACTTTCGTGATGGTCAGCCACGATCTCGGCGTCGTCACCCATATGTGCGAGCAGCTCGCGGTGATGCGCAATGGCGCGGTCGTCGAGCGCTTGAGCTCGGCTGAGCTTGCCCGCGCCGATGTCCAGGAAGAATACACCCGCAATCTGATGATCGCGAGCAAAGGCTTCGTCAAAAGTTGAAATGCAGGTTTTTCAAGTGCTTGAAAAGGCTGCTCCATGCGCGCGGTTAAGGTTAACGTAGCGTTAAAGACGACCATTCGACTAGACTATTGACAGGCCCGTTTCATCTGTCATGATCCCGTTAACGATTGTTAGTTTTCGTGATCATGGAGGTAAGGATGTTCTTTCTCGGTGGCATGACCATGGGATATCTCGAGCCGCCGGTGAAGGCCGAGCGGAGCGAGCAGCCAGTCGTTTCTATTCCTGCCGAAAAGGACCGCCGCTTCATCGATGTCTCCGCTGCCGCGCAGCGGGAGGAAAATGCGATCGAACGGTCGTTGATCTGGGCCTGGCGTACTCTCTGCTGAGCTTTCTTCCAGTGCCGGTTGGATTTTCTACCCGGTTGCCTCTGGAAGGAATTTTATCTCTACCTACCTGATAGAGAATATAAGAATAAAGGTGCAGGCACAAAGCCGCACCAAAGAGAACAGACGGAGGCAACACATGGCAGACCTGGGTATATCGCATACTCACGCGAACCATTATGGTTCCGTGCCGGCAAAGAAGCCGCTCTCCGTGCGCGGCAAGCTGCAGCTTGGCGTTCACGCCGTGCTGCTGACCGCAGCTTTCGCATTCGTCGCTGCGTTCGTATTCGGCCTGATCGGCTGATCTTCGCACCGGCGCTCTGCCGGTGCCATTCCTTCGGAACAATGTGCCATCCGCGGCATTCTCTGCTTACGCATTCAGCGTGCCGGGAATGGACGTAAAAGGCATAGTGTACCGGAACCCGGTCATTATCCTTCTCCTGCCGTTCCACGCTGTCTGGCGTTCCCAGTCAGGAGTTGAGGACGATGGCAAATACAGCCGTACTGAAACCGAAATCGCGTGACGTCTCGGTGAAAACCGGACTGACCGACAAATATTGCGCCGACATGGCAAAGAGCCTGTCGGCGATCTTGGCGAACACCTATCATCTGGTGATCAAGAGCCACATCTATCACTGGAATGTCGTCGGCCCGCTGTTCAAGCCGCTGCACGAGCTGACCGAAGAGCACTACAACACGCTTTTCAAGGCGACCGATATCATCGCCGAGCGTATTCGAGCCCTTGGTCACCTGGCGCCGGCCCGCGTCGGAGACGCTGCGAAATTCGCGCCTGATAATGGCGACTTCAGCCAGCTGACGGCCGAAGACATGGTGCGCGACCTGATCGCAGATCATGAGGCGGCCTGCAGGGCGATGCGCGAAGCCGGCACCGCTGCCGACGACAACAAGGATCTTGTCACCACCGACATGCTGACCGACCGCCTGACGTTTCACGAGAAGGCGCTCTGGATGCTGAAAGCCATCATTGCAAAGTAGGCGTGGGCGCTTTGCGCCTTACCGCCGCCGCGAGGGCGCATGCTATGTCCATGCGCCCTTTCTTTATAATTCATTGATATCGAAAGATTTTCTCAATCTCGCGGAACCATGGTCACAGATCTTCGTTTATATGTCAGCAAACAAGGAGATGGGCATGCTTTATTACGCTCTGGTATTTCTCGTCGTCGCCCTGATCGCCGGCCTTCTCGGTTTCGGTGGTATTGCCGGCGCGTCGGCCTCGATCGCTCAGGTTCTGTTCTTCCTGTTCCTGGTACTGTTCGTCGTCTCGCTTTTCATGCGTCTGATGCGGCGCTGACGGCGCTGAAAGCATCGTTGCGATGATGAAAATCCGGTGCCGGAGCGGCGCCGGATTTTTCATGTCTCCAGTGCCAATTCTTCGCTCTTGACTTGAATTATCCGCTTAGTGTCCAACTTTGAGGAAATGGCTTTGCGGGAGGGACAAGAAGCACTGCCATCATGGTCATAGCTGTGCGATAAAGCAGGGCTTAAACCGTTTCGCATCTAAAAATCGGCTGCCATAGTATCTTTGAGCAACAGTGCTCTGCCGTTCATGCGGCAGTCATATTTGCCGGTGCAAAAGGCTAGCCAAAATTACCATAACTTTGTTTGGATCCAGAACCGAACCCATGTCAATTTCCAATCCGTCTCCGACCCCGTCGCGCGATTCCGAAACGAAGCAGATCGATCATAACGACTCGATCCGTTCGACATACCTCTCCATCGAAGACATCAAGGCGATGGGCGAAATGGTCGCCCGCAGCGGGGCGGAATCGCTTCCCGCCTTTGCGCCTTTCGATTTCTTCGCGCGGCACAAGGAGAACGAAAAGGAGATCCTGCGCGTCTATCGCACGACCGCCGCAGATGTGGAATCGGGCGAGACAATTACGCCTGCCGCGGAGTGGCTGCTCGACAATCACTACATCGTCGAAGAGGCGATCCAGGAAGTCCGCCGCGACTTTCCGCGCCGCTTCTATCGCGAATTGCCAACCGTCAATGTTGGCGGCACGCAGATCCCGCGGACGCTGGTTCTCGCCTGGCTCTACGTGGCGCATACGCACAGCACCGTTTCGCAGGAAAGCCTGACGGCGCTCGTCGATGGCTTCCAGCAGACCGAGACGCTGAAGATTGGTGAGCTCTGGGCTGTTCCGTCGCTGGTCCGCTATGTGCTCGTTGAAAACCTGCGCCGCATTTCGAGCCGTGTCGAACGCAGCCGCCGGATGCGCCGCCGCGCCAACGAGGCCGCCGACGAGCTGGTGCGTCTGGCCGATCCGGCGAAGGCTGCCGAATATCTGAAGACGCTGGAAACGCTTGCCGAGGACAACACGTTCTCGACGCAGTTCCTCTACCGCATGCGCGATGGCTCGCAATCGTCGAGCCTGGCGATTGCCTGGCTCGACGACCGTCTCGCCTCGCTCGGGCGCGATACCGAAGAAGCGACGATGGCGGAACATAGCCGCCTGTCATCCGGCAACGTGACGATGGGCAACATCATCCGCAGTCTGCGCGAGATCGACGACACCGAATGGTCGGTCTGGGTCGAGCAGGTGAGCCATGTCGACCAGCTGCTCTGGGACAAGTCGGACTACGGCATTCTCGATTCCGGCTCGCGCAACAAATATCGCAAGCAGATCGAAAAGCTCGCCAAGCGTTCGCCGCTCAGCGAAATGGAAGTGGCGCAGCTGGCGCTGGATATGACCGAGGAAGCCAAGGCCTCCGATGAGCCGCAGCCGCACGAGCCGAATGTCGGCGGCTTCCTCGCGGGCATGCATCGCCCGAAGTTCGAGGCGCGCGCGAACTATCGCCCGACGCTCGTGCAGCATTTCGTTCGCACCGTCCGCAAGTTCAATTGGCTGTCGATCGCCGTACCCGTCGCTCTGTTGACGATCCTGGCGATGGTGATTGTCGGCAAGTTCATGGCGAATGCCGGCATGAGCCCTGCAGAGATCATCGTTCTCCTGATCATGTTCTCGCTGCCGGCTTCGGAAGGCGCGACGGGGCTCTTCAACACCGTGCTGTCATTCTTCGTGACGCCATCGCGTCTCGTTGGCTACGAGTTCAAGGAAGGCATTCCGGAGGACGCGCGCACGCTCGTTGTCGTGCCCTGCCTGATTTCCAACCGCGATAGCGTCGATGAGCTCGTTCGCAATCTCGAGGTTCACTATCTCGCGAACCCGCGCGGTGAGATCTACTATTCGCTGCTCAGCGACTGGCCGGACAGCCAGGTCGAGGAAACCGCCAACGATCTCGAAGTGCTGGATTATGCGCGCCGCGAGGTCGCAAACCTCTCGGCGCGCTACGCGTCCGATGGCAAGACCCGCTTCTATCTGCTTCACCGCCGCCGCCTCTATAATCCTTCTGAAGGCGCGTGGATGGGCTGGGAGCGCAAGCGCGGCAAGCTGCATGAGTTGAACATGCTGCTGCGCGGCGATGCCGACACCACGTATCTGCCGGGCGCCAACATCGTGCCGGAGAATGTCCAGTATGTGATGACGCTCGATGCCGACACGCGCCTGATGCGCGATGCGGTGACGAAGCTCGTCGGCAAGCTCTATCATCCGATCAACCGCCCGGTGCTCAACCCGAAGACCGGCCGCGTCGAAAGCGGCTATGGCGTTCTGCAGCCGCGCGTCACCCCGTCGCTGACGACCGGCAAGGATGCCTCGGTCTTCCAGCGCGTGTTCTCGATCAACCGCGGTCTCGACCCTTATGTCTTCACCGTCTCCGACGTCTATCAGGATCTGGCCGGCGAAGGCACGTTTACCGGCAAGGGCCTCTATCATGTCGATGCCTTCGAGGCGTCGCTGAAGGGTCGCATCGACGAGAACTCGGTTCTCAGCCATGACCTTCTCGAAGGCTCCATGGCGCGCTGTGCGCTCGTCACCGATCTGGAGCTCGTCGAAGACTTCCCGATCCGCTACGAAGTCGAAACCTCGCGCCAGCATCGCTGGGCGCGTGGCGACTGGCAGCTCCTGCCTTACATGTTCAATCCGAAATACGGCGTCACCGCGCTCGGCCGCTGGAAGATGTTCGACAACCTGCGCCGCTCGCTGACCCCGATCGCCTGGTTCTTCGCGTCCGTGCTCGGCTGGTATTTCATGGGTCCGCTCGGTGCGCTCGTCTGGCAGATCCTGCTGATCTTCTGCCTGTTCGTCGCCCCGACGCTGTCGCTGATCAACGGCATCATTCCGCGCACCAGCGATATCGTCGCCCGCGCCCATCTCTATACGGTCTGGTCGGATATCCGCGCGGCGAACGCCCAGGTGGCACTGCGGATCGTCTTCATCGCCGATACCGCCTGCATGATGGCCGATGCCATCGGCCGCTCGCTGTACCGTCTGTTCTTCAGCCACAAGCTGATGCTGCAATGGCGCACCGCCGCCAGCGTTCAGGCTGGCAAACAGGGAACGATTGCCTCCTATTACAAGGCCATGTGGCATGCGCCGGTGCTGGCGCTGCTTGCCCTCGCCTTCGCGGCGCTCTCGGGCGACAAGGCCTTCCTCGTCGGCATTCCCTTCGCCGTTCTTTGGATCCTTTCGCCACTCGTTGCCTATTATGTGAGCCAGTCGGCGGAAACCGAAGACCGGCTCGAAGTGGCGGAGTCCGACTCCACCGAACTGCGTAAGATCGCACGCCGCACCTGGCGTTATTTCGACACGTTCACGACGGCCGAGCAGAACCATCTGCCGCCTGACAACGTGCAGGAAACGCCGCACGTGATCGTGGCAACCCGGACGTCGCCGACCAATATCGGCGTCTATCTTCTCTCGGTCGTTTCCGGCCGTCAGTTCGGCTGGTTCTCCTTCGAGGAGACGATCGACCGGCTGGAAAAGACGATCGCCACCATCGACAAGATGGAGAAGTATCGTGGCCACCTGTTCAACTGGTATCATACCGATACGCTGCAGACGCTTGGCCCGCGCTATGTCTCGGCCGTCGATAGCGGCAACCTGGCTGGTCACCTGATCGCCGTTTCGTCGGCGTGCCGGAACTGGGCGGAAGCGCCGTCGGCGCATATGCAGGGCAATCTCGATGGCGTCGGCGATACTGCCGGCATTCTCGGCGAAGTGCTGGCCGACCTGCCTGACGATCGCAAGACCGTCCGCCCGCTACGCCGCCGCCTGGAAGAACGCATCATCGGCTTCCAGAACGCGCTGGCTGCCGTGAAGCGCGAGCATGAGTTCGCCTCGATCCGCGTTATCAACCTGGCGGTTCTCGCTCGCGACATCCAGAAGCTGGCTGCCAATCTCGACCATGAGGTCAAGTCGTCGCTCAGCGGCGAGCTGACCCGCTGGGCCGAGCAGCTGGTGAAGGTCTGCGAAGCGCATATTTCCGACAGCACCTACGATCTGTCGAATATCGATCCGCTGCGTCCGCGCCTGATTGCATTGCGCGACAAGGCGCGAGATCTCGCCTTCTCGATGGACTTCTCGTTCCTGTTCCGTCCGGAGCGCCGCCTGCTGTCGATCGGTTACCGAGTCGAAAGCGGCGAACTCGATCAGGCGTGCTACGACCTCCTGGCATCGGAATGCCGCCTGACCTCGCTGTTCGGTATCGCCAAGGGCGATCTGCCGACGGAGCACTGGTACCGCTTGGGACGTCAGGTCGTTCCGGTCGGCTCGCGGGGCGCGCTGGTCTCGTGGTCCGGCTCTATGTTCGAATATCTGATGCCGCCGCTCGTCATGCAGGAGCGCGGTGGCGGTATTCTCAACCAGACCAACAATCTCGTCATCGTCGAGCAGATGAACTACGGCCGGAAGCTCGGCATTCCGTGGGGCATCTCGGAAGCGGCCTTCAATGCCCGCGACCATAACATGAACTACCAGTACACCAACTTCGGTGTGCCGACGCTTGGCCTGAAGCGTGGCCTCGGCCACAACGCCGTCATTGCGCCTTATGCATCGATCCTGGCCAGCCAATACGATCCGAAGGCTGCGCTCGAAAACCTCGATCGCCTGCGTGCGCTCGGCGCACTTGGCAAATATGGCTATCATGACGCCGTCGACTTCACGCCGACCCGCGTGCCTGAGGGCAAGAAGTGTGCGGTGGTCTACAACTACTATGCCCACCACCATGGCATGTCGATCGCGGCAGTCGCCAACGTCGCCTTTAACGGTCACCTCCGCGAACTCTTCCACTCCGATCCGGTGATCGAAGCGGCCGAGCTGCTGCTGCAGGAAAAGGCGCCACGCGATATCCCCGTGATGAGCGGCAAGCACGAGTCCGACACGCCTGCCAGCATCCAGGACGATCTTCTGCGTCCGGAACTGCGCAAGATTGCCGATCCGCTGTCTCGCGACCGCGAACTCGTCTTCCTGTCGAACGGCCACTATTCGATGATGTTGACGGCAACCGGCGCCGGTTACGCCCGCTGGAACGGGCAGTCCGTCACCCGCTGGAAGCCCGACCCGACCGAAGACCGCTGGGGCAGCTTCATCTTCCTGCGCGATACTGTCACCAACGAATGGTGGTCGGCGACCGCGGAGCCGAAGAGTGTCGAAGGCGAAAAGGTCAACGTGCTCTTCGCCGATGAAAAGGCAGAGTTCACCAAGGTCGTCGGCGATCTGACCAGCGAAGTCGAATGCATCGTCGCAACCGAGCATGATGCCGACGGCCGCCGCCTGACGCTGCTCAACATGGGCTCGGAAGATCGCTTCATCGAAGTGACCTCCTATATGGAGCCCGTGCTCACCAGCGACGACACGGACAATGCCCATCCGGCCTTTGCCCGCATGTTCGTCAAGACCGACTTCGGCAAGCGTGGCGACGTGATCCGCGCCGAGCGCAACAAGCGCGATCCGAATGAAGCGAATATGAGCATCGCCCATCTGATCGTCGACAGCGCCGGTCCGCAGCGTCAGACCGAGTTCGAAACCGATCGCCGCAAGTTCCTCGGCCGCGGCCGCAGCCTTTCTGACGCTGCTGCCTTCGATCCGGGCGCGACGCTGTCGGGTACCGACGGCTTCACGCTCGATCCGATCCTGTCGCTGCGCCGCACGGTTCGAGTGCCTGCCGGCAAGAAGGTCAGCGTGATCTTCTGGACCATCGCCGCGCCAAGCCGCGACGAAGTGGACAAGGCCGTCGAGCGCTACCGCCACGCCGATGCTTTCCAGCACGAGCTGGTTCAGGCCTGGACGCGCACGCAGGTGCAGATGCGCCATGTCGGCGTGACCTCGCAGCAGGCCGCTGCCTTCCAGCATCTCGGCCGCTATCTGGTCTATCCCGACATGGATCTGCGCGCCGATGCCGCTGCTGTTCAGGCGGGCATGGCCTCGCAGTCGTCGCTCTGGCCGCTGGCGATCTCGGGCGACTTCCCGATCTTCATGCTTCGCATCAACGATGATCTGGATCTCGATATCGTGCGTGAAGCGCTGCTGACGCAGGAATATCTGCGCTCGCGCGGCGTCACTGCCGATCTGGTGATCATGAACGAGCGCGCCTCTTCCTATGCGCAGGACATGCAGCACGCTGTCGACCAGATGTGCGAAAACGTCCGCCGGATGGGCCAGGCCGATGGTCTACGCCAGCATATCTTTGCCGTCCGCAAGGATCTGATGGAGGAGACGACCTATCACGCGCTGCTGGCCGCTGCCCGCGTCACCTTCCACGCGAAGAATGGCAAGGTGATCGATCAGATCAATCGCGCCATTGCTCTGACCTCGCCTTCGAAGGAAGAGCAGGAAGAGATGCAGAAGGCGGCCGAACGCGCCAAGGCGGCAGCGCCGAAGCGCATCGCGCCTGTCATCAAGCCGCGTCCGGTTGCTGCTGACATCGAGGAGCAGGGCGATCTCGACTTCTGGAACGGCTTTGGTGGCTTTGCCCGCGACGGCCGCGAATATGTCGTCCGCCTTGCCGGCGGCACCGCAACGCCGCAGCCGTGGATCAACGTGATCTCGAACGACAAGTTCGGCTTCCATGTTTCCGCTGAAGGTGCCGGTTTCACCTGGTCGGTGAACTCGCGTGACTATCAGCTGACCAGCTGGTCGAACGATGCCGTGGTCAATCGCTCAGGCGAGGCGATCTATGTCGCCGACCTCGACAACAACGCCATCCTGACGCCCTATGCCGGTTTGTCGCAGCGCGCCGACGCGCGTTTCGAAACCCGCCATGGTCTCGGCTACTCGGTCTTCTCCAGCGAGCAGAACGATATCGCCATGGAGGTCACCCAGACCGTTCATCGCGAAAAGCCGGTGAAGATGCAGCGCGTGCGCCTGCGCAACAACGGCTCCGGCGCCCGCAAGCTCAGGCTTTATGGCTATGTCGAGTGGGTGCTTGGCAATAATCCGCAGCGTACCACACCCTTCATCCTGTCATCGGCAGATGAGGAGACGGGCGCTCTCTTCGCCGCCAACCAGTACAGCATCGATTTTTCGAAGCGCGTATCGTTCTTCGCGGCGAGCGAGAAACCATCGAGCTTCGCGACCAGCCGCCGCGAATTCATCGGCAAGGCGGGTACGATCCAGTCGCCGCAGGCGTTGAAGCCCTCCGTTCCGCTTTCGGGCGCGAAGGAACTCGACGGCGATCCGGCCGCGGTGCTCGCGATCGATATCACGCTTTCGCCCGGCGAAAGCCGCGACGTGACGTTCTTCCTCGGGGATACCGGCTCGAAGGACGAGGCGGCTGCTCTGGTCAAGGATATCCGTTCTGCAAGCATCGACGATGCCGTTCAGGCAAACCGCGATTTCTGGCAGGGCTTTACCGGCAAGGTGCAGATTTCCACGCCTGATCAGGGCATGAACAACCTGATCAACGCATGGCTGCCCTATCAGAGCCTCGGCTGCCGCATCATGGCGCGCTCGGCCTTCTATCAGGCGAGCGGTGCCTTCGGCTTCCGCGACCAGCTGCAGGATACTCTGGCCTTCGTGCTGCAGGATCCGTCGCTGGCGCGCAACCAGATCGTCAACGCCGCTTCGCGTCAGTTCCGCGAAGGCGACGTTCAGCATTGGTGGCTGCCGGGAACGGGTGCGGGCGTCCGTACGCTGATCTCCGACGACGTTGTCTGGCTTGCCTATGGCATCCATCACTATTGCAGCGTCACCGGCGACAAGTCCGTGCTCGACGAAGAGCTGCCGTTCCTCGAAGGGCCGGCGCTTCTCGAAGGACAGCACGACTCGTTCTACAAGCCGGAGATTTCAGAGGACAAGGCGAGCATCTACGAACATGCCGCTCTCGCCCTCGATCTGGCGATCAAGCGGACCGGCTCGAACGGCATGCCGCTGATCCTCGGTGGCGACTGGAACGATGGCATGAACCGCGTCGGCATCCATGGCCAGGGCACCAGTGTCTGGCTCGGCTGGTTCCTTGCCGGTGCACTTCGCTCGTTCACACCTTATGCGCAGGAGCGTGGCGACACGACTCGCGTCGAGCGCTGGACCAAGCACCTTGGCGAGCTGAAGGCGGCACTGGAGAGTGCAGGCTGGGACGGCGGCTACTATCGCCGCGGCACGTTCGACGACGGCAGCCTGCTGGGATCAAAGGAAAGCCTGGAATGCCAGATCGATTCGATCGCGCAGTCCTGGAGCGTGCTTTCGGGCGAAGGCGATCCCGAGCATGCGAAGACGGCGATGGATGCGGTGCTGAACCGCCTCGTCGATCGCGATACCCGGATCATCCGCCTGTTCACGCCGCCCTTCGCCACCTCGGCGAAGGACCCGGGCTATATCAAGGCCTATCCTCCGGGCGTTCGCGAGAACGGTGGCCAGTATACGCATGCGGCGACTTGGGTGGTCATGGCGCTTGCCGAGATGAACCGGGGCGACGATGCGTTCGCCTGCTTCGAACTGCTGAACCCGATCACCCATTCGCGGGACAAGGGATCGGCCGAGCATTATCGCGTCGAGCCCTACACGATTGCCGCCGACGTCTATGGCGAAGGCGCTCTCAAGGGCCGCGGCGGCTGGACCTGGTACACGGGATCGGCCGGCTGGCTCTATCGCGCCGCCGTCGAAGGCATCCTCGGAATCCGGCTGAAGGACGGGCGTCTATTTGTCCGTCCGGCGCTGCCGAGCACCTGGGATGGCTTCTCGGCGGAGGTCGAACATTCCGGTGTGAAATACCGTATTTCGGTCTCAAAATCGTCCCAACCCGGCGGCTACAGTGTTGTTATCAATGGCAACGACATCGCCAATCCCTCTGAGGGATATCCGGTCGGATAGCAGCATTTCCTAAGCTCACACTCCGGCGATTCGTTGCGGCCAAAAGGGAAACCTTTTGGCCGCAACCGCGTTTGCAAATCGGAACCAGGAGAGAATAATGGCGACTCCGCCGGAAAAAGCCATCGGCGCTGAGCGCGTTTCCCGATCTGCGGCCCGGCCGCAACGTGACACAAGACTAGACGTGTTGCGCGGGCTGGCGCTGATCACGATCTTCATCAACCACGTCCCCGGGCAGATTTTCGAATATGTGACGACGAAGAATTTCGGCTTCTCCGATGCAGCCGAGGCTTTCGTCCTGATCTCAGGTATCGCTGTCGGCCTGGCCTATGGATCGGGCTTCAAGTTCGGCCGCAGGCTGGAAATGGCGAAGAAGGCCGTGAAGCGTGCCTTCACGCTTTATCTTGCCCATATGATCACCACCTTCATGACGCTGGCGCTGTTCATTTGCGGCGCCTGGCTCTTCCACCGGCCTGGATTGCTGGTGGAAATCAATATTCTTGCCGTGCTGACAAATCTGAAAGAGGGCATTCCGGCGCTGCTGCTGCTCGGCCACCAGATTGGCTACAACAATATCCTGCCGATGTATGGCGCGCTGATGCTGATGGTGCCGATCATCCTGCTGCTGAATTCCTGGCACCCACTGCTGGCGCTCAGCCTATCGGGCGCTGTGTGGCTGATCGCCGGCATCTATCAGATCGCCCCGCACAACATGATCATTGCCGACTACTGGTTTCTGAACCCGCTGTCCTGGCAGTTCATCTTCACCATCGGCATCGTCGGGATGATGCACGTCAAGCGCGGCGGCTCGCTGCCGCAGCACCCGATCCTGTTCGTGCTGGCATCCGGCTATGTGGCCCTGTCCTTCGCCTGGGTTGTCGGTCACCTCTGGGATCTCGGCAATGCGCTGGCGGCACTGGGTCTCCCAAGCGTTCTGACCGGGTTCGACAAGACCTTCCTGTCGCTGCCGCGTCTGTTGCATGTGCTGGCCCTGACCTATCTCGTCATCAACATCCCGGCGCTGTCGCGCATGCTGCGCCGCCCGGCGGATCATCCGTTGACGATCCTTGGCCGGCATTCGCTGAACATCTTCGTTGCCGGTACGATCCTGGCGATGGCGGGTCAGGTCCTGCTCTATGTCACCAACCGCGATCAGTTTATCGGCCCGATGTTCGTGGTTGCCGGTATCGCCGCGCAGTTCGCCTATGCCTACCATCTGGAGCGCAAGCGTCTGGATGAGAAGGCTAAGCCGGCGATCGGACGCGGCGCCATGCCGGTTCCCGTGCGGATCAATGACGGGCGAAAGTAGCGGCGCCCTACAGGTTCGAAGGTATCAAGCCGGCGGCTCACGAGCCCGCCGGCTTATTTTATGTGCTGCAGGATGTTGACGAGCTTGCCCGCGGGATCGCGGACATAGAAGCGCCGGACGCCCCATGGCTCGTCGGCGGGGCCGTAGACGATCTCGAACTCTGCTTGCCGCATCGCCGAGAGAACGGCATCGACATCATCGACTTCCATGGAGATATCCGGAACAGGCGTGCCTGAGCCGCCCCCGCTGGCAATGCTGAGCTGAACCTGCATCGCGGTGGCGTTGCCATAGGTAATGATCCAGCCATGGTCCATCAGCACATCCAACCCAAGCACTTCACCATAGAAGCGCTGCGTCCGTGCCGGATCGGCTGCCGGCAGATTGGCAATGATGCGGCGTACGGCCATGATGGATCCTCCCTGGTTCTGAAGGGGCGATGCTAGAGCCTTCCAGTGGGAGATTAAAGCTCTCATCCTTGGCTGGTGATGTCCCACGATCCGCTGCTGCCGTCTGGCTCCGCCCCAATCAATCTGCCTCTAAGCTGCAGACACAGGCGTCGTTTAAGCGATGGGCCGCAGAAGTCCGGTGTTGAGAGTGCGAGCAGGTTCATGCTCGACTGGCCACATAAGAAAAAGGCCGGAGGGGCGAACCCTCCGGCCTGATATCCAAGTTCTGTGCGGCCGCTAGTTTATGCGGCTTCGGTCGCATGCGCCTTGCGGACTTCTTCGTCCGTCAGGATGCCGCTGGCGCGGAGCAGGGCGGCAAAGCGGCCGTTGCTCTGGCTCAGTTCATCGAAGCTGCCCTGCTCGACGATCCGGCCGTTGTCGAGGAAAAGCACCTTGTCGGCCTCGCGGACCGTCGACAGACGGTGGGCGATGATGAAGGTGGTGCGGTTCTGGCGCAGGTTGTCGATAGCAGCCTTCACGCGGTTTTCCGTTTCGACGTCGAGCGCGCTGGTCGCTTCGTCGAGCACTAGGATGGGCGCATCCTTCAGGATGGCGCGGGCGATCGCGATGCGCTGACGCTCACCACCGGAGAGACGGTTGCCGCGCTCGCCGACATGGGTGTCATACTGGTCTTCGCGCGTCTCGATGAAGTCGGCGGCGGCGGCGGCTTCTGCTGCCTGACGCATCTCTTCTTCGCTGGCGCCTTCGCGGCCAAGGCGGATGTTGTCGCTGATCGAGCGGTTCAGTAGACCGGCATCCTGGAAGACGGTCGCGATATAGCGGCGCAGCGACTTGCGGGTGACCTTGGTGATGTCCTGGCCGTCAACCAGGATCTCGCCGCTGTCAGGGTCATAGACGCGCTGCAGCAGGTTGACGAGCGTTGTCTTGCCGGCGCCGGTCGGGCCGACGATGGCGATCGTCTGGCCGGCCTTGGCCTTGAAGTTGACGCTGTGCAGGCCCTGCGAGGAATTGCCGAAGCCGAAGGAGACGTCGCGGAATTCGACTTCGCCCTTGACGTCCTTGATATCCACATTGCCGGCAGGCTCTTCGCGGTCACGGACGGAGTCTTCGAGGACATAGAAGTCTTCGAGCTTCGAGCGGGCCTCAAAGATCTGCGTTGCGAACTGGCGCATCTGGTCGAGGCGCGAGATCAGCAGGTTGGCAAAGCCGATAAAGGCAATGACGTCACCGATCTTCAGTTCGCCAGCCTGAACCAGCAGCGTACCGATGACCAGAATGATCATCATGGCGATGGTGGAAGCCATGCGGTTCAGCGCGCCGGCGATCGCCCACCAGTCGAGAACCGGATACTGCGCCTGCAGCAGACGGTCGGTGAAGCCCTTCAGGGCGCGGGTTTCAGCGTCGATACGGTTGTAGCTATGCAGGACCGAGACGTTGCTGATCGAGTCGCTGACATGCGAAAAAACGGTGTGGTAGTGGTTTTCGACCGAGGCCTGACCATCCTTGGTACGGCTCATGACGAGGCGGCCGATCAGCCAGTAGGCAACGCCGAGCACGACGAGCACCGCAGACAGGCGTAGGTCCATCATCATGGCGGTCGGAACCAAGAGCATGATGGCGACGGCAGTTGCCAGGTGATTGCGCATGAATTCGAGCCAGAGGCCGAACAGCGTCTCGCAGGCGCGCAGCAGCGTATGCAGCGCATTCGACGTGCCACGCTGGTGATGCCAGGAGAGCGGCATGGAGATGATCCGGCCGAAGGCTTCGGTCAGAAGCGTGGCGCGGCGGCCATGCGCCAGCCTGTCGGCCTCGCGGGCGACAAGCACGAAGGCGATGGTGTTGAAGACGGCAAAGCCTGCCCACATGAAGAGGATCGGCTTCACGTCACCCTTGCCGGAGATGGCATCGATGATACGGCCGAAGAGGATCGGTTCCGCGATGGTGATGGCAGCCAGAACAATGTTGGCAACGACCACCAGGGATACGCGGAGCTTGTATGCGCCAAGGTAGCGCAAGGCTCTTGCATAGACCTTGAATAGCGACACGGCAGTACCTCTTTTGTGCATCTGCAAAACGGGATGTTGCGACGCTACTAAAATCTACCTGAACCGGCGATTAACACCGTGTTCACCCGGGACTTTTCAGAAGGCGTCAAAAGCAGGGTGCGACGAGATGACATGGGCCGAAAGTTGTTCACCCGAGAACGGTTGTGACAATTTTCGCTTGCATTTGGAAGGCGGTACGTCGCACCTTAAACTCATACGGGTTAAATCATTGAACCGAAGACCGTTGGGATGCCGGCTGCGTTAGTGCCGGTCGACGGCCCTCAACCGCACGCCCTTTTCGGGCAGGGGGCATTTGTGAATATTCATTCGTTGATTCAATTGCTTGTCGTTCTAGAGGAATGCAAGAAGGTCGAGCGTGTCGTCGAGGAGCTGGAGAATGTCCTTCATTCCTACGGCTTCCAATATTATGTGCTTCTGCGCCATCCGAAACGCAGCGTCGATCCCTGGGGCACAGTGCTGGCCGGCGATTGGCCGGAGACCTGGACACAGGTCTATGCAACCAAGAAATATTTCCTCATCGACCCGACCATGCGTTATCTCGGCCAGACGCACCGGCCGTTCCGCTGGCGCGAAGGACTTGCTGCCTACCGGCGCGATCCGCATCAGCGCCGCATGGAGCAGATGATGGCCGACGCGGCACAGCATGGCCTGGGCGACGGCTACGTCTTCCCGGTTCACGGCCGTAGTGGTCTGCTGGGGAGCCTCAGCATCGGCGGCGTCCCGGTCGATCTGTCGCCGGTGGAGATGTCGCTGTTCTGCGGCGTGACCCACAAGGCGTTCTGGCGGCTGCTCGAATTGCGTGGCGACGCCGATGCACTCGATAGCCCGACTCTGATGGAGACACCGCTGACGCGCCGCGAGCTGGAGATCCTGCATTATCTCGCCGACGGCATGACCTCGATCGAAATCAGCAAGCTGCTCAGCATCTCCAACCACACCGTCGACTGGTACATGAACGG
The DNA here is from genome assembly GCF_056394605.1 of Rhizobium sp. 10N427. Lineage (NCBI taxonomy): Bacteria > Pseudomonadati > Pseudomonadota > Alphaproteobacteria > Hyphomicrobiales > Rhizobiaceae > Rhizobium > Rhizobium sp. 10N427. The sequence goes on from NZ_JBFTID010000003.1 coordinate 168,649, forward strand.
TATTCAGGACAAGCTGAAGGCGAAAAACCGCCAGCAGGCCGTCGCTCTGGCTTTTAGGTACGGCTTAATTACCTAATCACGGAGAAATTCTATTTCGTGGCGGCAAGGGAAATTGAACTTTCTGTAACAGCACGTTAAGAATTCTCTTCGCGGGTGCAGCATTGCCCGCGTGATCCGTGCTTTGAGGAGAGTGCATTGCCCATTTCCAAGATTCTTGTCGCCAACCGTTCCGAAATTGCCATTCGCGTGTTCCGCGCGGCCAATGAGCTCGGGATAAAAACGGTCGCGATATGGGCAGAGGAAGACAAACTCGCGCTGCACCGCTTCAAGGCCGACGAAAGCTATCAGGTCGGCCGCGGCCCGCACCTTGCCCGTGATCTCGGGCCGATCGAGAGCTATCTGTCGATCGACGAAGTGATCCGTGTTGCCAAGCTGTCCGGCGCCGATGCGATCCATCCAGGTTACGGCCTGCTGTCCGAGAGCCCCGAATTCGTCGATGCCTGTAACGCCGCCGGCATCATCTTCATCGGTCCGAAGCCGGATACGATGCGCCAGCTCGGCAACAAGGTGGCAGCCCGCAATCTCGCAATCTCCGTCGGTGTTCCCGTCGTTCCGGCAACCGAGCCGCTGCCAGACGACATGAAGGTTGTCGCCAAGATGGCCGAGGAAATCGGCTATCCCGTGATGCTCAAGGCTTCCTGGGGCGGTGGTGGTCGCGGCATGCGCGCCATTCGCGATCCGAGGGATCTTGCCCGCGAAGTGACGGAAGCCAAGCGCGAGGCAATGGCCGCCTTCGGCAAGGACGAGGTCTATCTCGAAAAGCTCGTCGAGCGCGCCCGCCATGTCGAAAGCCAGATTCTCGGCGATACCCATGGCAATGTCGTGCATCTCTTCGAACGCGACTGCTCCATCCAGCGCCGTAACCAGAAGGTCGTCGAGCGTGCGCCGGCGCCGTATCTCTCCGAAGCGCAACGCCAGGAACTGGCTGCCTATTCGCTGAAGATTGCCAAGGCCACCAACTATATCGGTGCCGGCACCGTCGAATATCTGATGGATGCCGATACCGGCAAATTCTACTTCATCGAGGTGAACCCGCGTATCCAGGTCGAGCACACGGTCACCGAAGTCGTCACCGGCATCGATATCGTCAAGGCGCAGATCCATATCCTCGATGGCTTCGCGATCGGCACGCCGGAGTCTGGTGTTCCGAAGCAGGAAGACATCAAGCTCAACGGCCACGCGCTGCAGTGCCGCATCACCACCGAGGATCCGGAGCATAACTTTATCCCGGATTACGGTCGCATCACCGCTTACCGCTCGGCATCGGGCTTCGGTATCCGCCTCGATGGCGGCACGTCCTATTCGGGTGCCATCATCACCCGCTTTTACGATCCGCTGCTGGTGAAAGTGACGGCCTGGGCGCCGAACCCTTCGGAAGCGATTTCCCGCATGGACCGTGCGCTGCGTGAATTCCGTATCCGCGGCGTCGCCACCAACCTGACCTTCCTCGAAGCGATCATCACGCATCCGAGCTTCAAGGATAATAGCTACACGACGCGCTTCATCGACTCGACCCCGGAGCTATTCCAGCAGGTCAAGCGTCAGGACCGCGCCACCAAGCTGCTCACCTATCTGGCCGATGTCACCGTCAACGGCCATCCGGAAGCCAAGGACCGGCCGAAGCCATCCGCAGACATTGCCGAGCCCGTCGTGCCCTACACGAATGGCGGCGCTATCCCTGATGGTACCAAGCAGCTGCTCGACAAGCTCGGGCCGAAGAAATTCGGCGAATGGATGCGCAACGAAAAGCGCGTGCTGATGACCGATACGACGATGCGCGACGGCCATCAGTCGCTGCTGGCGACCCGCATGCGCACCTACGACATCGCCCGTATCGCCGGCACCTATGCGCATGCGTTGCCGAACCTACTGTCGTTGGAATGCTGGGGTGGCGCGACCTTCGACGTCTCCATGCGCTTCCTGACTGAAGATCCCTGGGAGCGGCTTTCGCAGGTCCGCGAGGCAGCGCCGAACCTTTTGCTGCAGATGCTGCTGCGCGGCGCCAACGGCGTTGGCTACACCAACTACCCTGACAATGTCGTCAAATACTTCGTCCGCCAGGCGGCGAAGGGCGGCATCGATCTGTTCCGCGTGTTCGACTGCCTGAACTGGGTCGAGAACATGCGTGTCTCGATGGATGCCATTGCCGAAGAGAACAAGCTCTGCGAAGCGGCGATCTGCTATACGGGCGACATCCTCAATTCGGCGCGCCCGAAATATGATTTGAAGTACTACACCGATCTGGCCGTCGAGCTCGAAAAGGCCGGCGCGCATATCATCGCGCTGAAGGACATGGCTGGCCTCTTGAAGCCTGCCGCAGCCAAGGTGCTGTTCAAGGCGCTGCGCGAGGCGACCAGCCTGCCGATCCATTTCCACACGCATGATACGTCGGGCATTGCAGCCGCAACGGTTCTTGCGGCCGTCGATGCCGGTGTCGATGCTGTCGATGCGGCGATGGACGCGCTCTCGGGCAATACATCGCAGCCCTGCCTCGGTTCGATCGTCGAAGCGCTGCGTGGCTCCGAGCGCGATCCGGGCCTCGATCCCGAATGGATCCGCCGTATCTCCTTCTACTGGGAAGCGGTGCGTCACCAGTACGCGGCCTTCGAGAGCGATCTCAAGGGGCCGGCTTCGGAAGTCTATCTCCACGAGATGCCGGGTGGCCAGTTCACCAATCTCAAGGAACAGGCCCGCTCGCTCGGGCTTGAGACCCGCTGGCATCGCGTGGCGCAGGCCTATGCCGACGCCAACCAGATGTTCGGCGATATCGTCAAGGTGACGCCGTCCTCGAAGGTCGTCGGCGACATGGCACTGATGATGGTCTCGCAGGATTTGACGGTTGCTGATGTCGTCAGCCCGGACAAGGAAGTCTCCTTCCCGGAATCGGTTGTCTCGATGCTGAAGGGCGATCTCGGCCAGCCGCCGTCTGGTTGGCCTGAAGCGCTGCAGAAGAAGGCGCTGAAGGGCGACAAGCCGTATACGGTCCGCCCGGGCTCGCTGCTTGCAGAGGCCGATCTCGATGCCGAGCGCAAGACGATCGAGACCAAGCTCGAGCGCGAGGTCACCGATTTCGAGTTTGCCTCCTACCTGATGTATCCGAAGGTCTTCACCGATTTTGCGCTGGCGTCGGACACTTACGGCCCGGTTTCGGTTCTGCCGACACCTGCCTATTTCTACGGCCTTGGCGATGGCGAGGAGCTGTTTGCCGATATCGAGAAGGGCAAGACGCTCGTCGTCGTCAATCAGGCGATGAGCGGCACCGACAGCCAGGGCATGGTCACCGTGTTCTTCGAGCTCAACGGCCAGCCGCGCCGCATCAAGGTGCCGGATCGCGCCCATGGCGCATCGGGTGCTGCTGCCCGCCGCAAGGCGGAGCCGGGCAATGCCGCCCATGTCGGCGCGCCGATGCCGGGTGTCATCTCGCGCGTCTTCGTGTCGCCAGGTCAGGCGATCAATGCCGGCGATGTGCTGGTGTCGATCGAAGCGATGAAGATGGAAACGGCGATCCACGCCGAGAAGGACGGCACGATCGCCGAAGTTCTCGTCAAGGCCGGCGACCAGATCGATGCCAAGGACCTGCTGGTATCCTACTCTGCCTAAGTCTTACGGGAGGCGGGCCTGTCGCCCGCCTCCCGAGCTCGTCTTGTTGCAATAAACTATCGTGGCGACGCCGTCTTTGACGCCTTTGGGCTTGCCGGGTTTCAACCTTGGCCTAGTATCCAGACCTTTCCAATCATTTGCGGATCAGGAAAGGGTCACAATGAGCAAGCTCAAAATCGCCGTTATCGTTGGAAGCACGCGTATCGGGCGTTTTGCCGATCATCCTGCGAAGTGGATCTCCGCGATCGCCGCCGAGCGTCCGGAGCTGGATGTCGAGGTGCTCGATCTTCTCGATTATCCGATGGCATTCTTCGGTGAAGCATCTGCAAGCGAGGCCGAAAGCGAGACGGCCGAGCGCTGGAAAAAGAAGCTGCGTGAATTCGACGGCTACATCTTCACGGTCGCCGAGTACAATCATGCCCCGACGGCAGTGCTGAAAAACGCCATCGATCTTGGCGATTTCATCCAGAAACCGGTTGCCTTCGTCGGCTATGGCGGCGTCGGCGGTGCCCGTGCGGTCGAGCATCTGCGGCTGGTCTTCGTCGAAATGAGCGCCGCGTCGGTCAGGACCGGCGTCCACATCAGCTTCCCGGAATATCTTTCCGTCGCCAAGGATGGGAAGAGCCTGAACGACTATCCGCATCTTGCCGAGGCCGCCAAGAACCAGCTCGAGCAGCTGATCTGGTGGGGCAAGGCGCTGAAGGCTGCGCGCGCTGGCTAAGACCGGACCTTGCGCCGCCCGTGCCTAGATATCGTAGGTATGGGCGGCGTTGATTGTCGAGATGAAGCGCTTGGTGCGCTCGCGCTCGGGTGCGGTGAAGATTGCCTTGGCGCTGCCGGTTTCGACGACGCTACCCGCCTCCAGGAAGACGACATTGTTGGCGATCTTCGAGGCGAGACGCAGGTCATGCGTCGCCATCACCATCGTGGTTCCCTCGTTTGCAAGCTTACCGAGAACATCGACCACCTCGGCCGAGAGTTCCGGGTCGAGTGCCGAGGTCGGCTCGTCGCAGAGCAGCACGCGTGGCGACGGGGCGAGAGCGCGGGCAATTGCCACGCGCTGCTGCTGGCCGCCTGACAGCGTCGAGGGCCAGGCATCCGCCTTGTGGGCCATGCCGACCTTGGTCATCAGCTCCATGGCACGCTCGCGGGCCTTTTCTTTCGGCCATCTGAGAACGGTGACCAGTCCTTCCATGACGTTTTCGATCGCGGTCTGATGCGGGAAAAGCTGGAAATTCTGGAAAACCATACCGGTCTGGCGGCGGATCTTCTGGATCGATTGCCAGCCGGTGCGCTTGCCGGGCGCGAAATCCAGCGTCTCCTCGCCGATGCGGACGGAACCGGCCGTTGGAATTTCCAGCAGGTTGATGCAGCGCAGCAGCGTGCTCTTGCCACCACCCGAGGGGCCGACGAGCGCGGTGACGCTGCCTTCGGGAATGCGGATGCTGATATCCTTCAGGATGACGGCGTCGCCGAAGCGTTTTTCGATATTGGAGAGCTCGATCATGCGTTTGCCTCCAGCATGCCGCCATAGCGGGCAAAACGGCGCTCCAGCCGCACCTGCAGCGTCGAAAGGACGGAGCTGAGGACGAGGTAGATGAGAGCGGCTTCGATATAGAGGATCAGCGGCTCATAGGTCGTCGCCACGATGCGCTGCGCGGCCTGGAAGAGTTCCGGCACGGTGATGGCGGCGGCAAGCGAGGTGTCCTTGACCAGCGAAATGAACGTATTCGAGAGCGGCGGCACCGCGACACGGGCTGCCTGTGGGAGGACAGTGCGGGTCATCGCCTGGCGCCAGTTCATGCCGATGGAATATGCGGCTTCCCACTGACCCTTTGGCACCGATGAGATGACGGCACGGATGATCTCGGAGCTGTAGGCGCCGATATTGAGCGTGAAGCCGATCAGGGCAGCCGGGAAGGCGTCGAGCAGGATGCCGATGCTGGGCAGGCCGTAGAAGATGACGAAAAGCTGGACGAGCAGCGGCGTGCCTCTGATGATCCAGACATAGAAGCGGGCAATTGCCGCAAAGGGTGCCGGGCCGAACAGCCGGGCGACGGCCGTTGCCAATCCGAGGATCAGTCCGAAGGAGAATGAGAGCAGCGTAAGCGGGATGGTGAACTTGATGCCGCCCCACAAAAGGGTAGGCAGCGATTCCGCCATCAGTTGAAGCCAATGAGGCACGGGACGACCCTCTGAAAAAGATACGTCCGGCGAAATCGCCGGACGCTCTACACTCTATAGATTAAGTCGATGCGCGGGAAAACCGGCGCAACGGAGTTACTTGGAAACGTCCTGACCGAAATACTTGTCGGCGATCTTCTTGTAGGTCCCGTCGGCCTTGATGTCGACGAGAGCCTTGTTGATCGCTTCAAGCAGTTCCGGCTCGCCCTTGCGGATGATGATACCGGAATAATCGGCATTCTCCTGCTGGGCGACGATCTTCACCGGCGCATCAGGCTTGTGCTTCTTGAAGTCGAGGAAGGAGAGGCTGTCGTTGACGGTTGCGTCTGCACGCTTCGTCAGCACGAGCTGGATCGACTGGTCGAAACCATCGGTGCCGACGAGCTCGGCGCCCGACTGCTCGGCAAGCTTGCCGAAGTTGCTGGTCAGGGACTGAGCGGCCTTCTTGCCCTTCAGATCGGCGAAGGACTTGATGCTGTCGTCGTCGGTGCGGGCGATCAGAACGGCCTTCGAGGCAATGTAGGGCTCGGAGAAGTCGTACTTCTGCTTGCGCGCATCGGTGATGCCGACCTGGTTGATGACGGTGTCGTAACGCTTCGCGTCGATACCGGCGATCAGGCCGTCCCACTTGCCTTCGACGAACTCGGCCTTGACGCCGAGCTTGGCGGCGACGGCTTCGCCGATCTCGACGTCGAAGCCAACGAGCTTGTTGCTGTCATCGTGATAGGTGAAGGGCGCGTAGGTGCCTTCCGTGCCGATCTTGAGAACGCCCGCGGACTTGATGGCGGCGAGGTTTTCGCCAGCATGAGCAGCAAAGGCTGCGGCGGAGATCAGGGCTGCGGTGGCGATGGTCTTCAGGATTTTCATTTTTCTGTTCCGTAAAGGAGGAAATTCAATGCCGCATTGATCGCAGAAAACAAGGCGGTGCGAAGCGTAGAAAACTGCAAAGAAAATCGGCAACTGCGAATATTTTTCTCATTTGCCGCACTTTTAGCGCGGCTTGTTTCAGGGCGTCAATAAACGTGTGCCGATGACCCCATTGCATGCATGCGATTATATGTTTATGCACGTTTGTGTTTGTTTGTGCCTGTTCGTGTCGGGATCGAGGATGAATGTGAACGAAATGTTGCTGCGGGAGCGGCAAGGCATCATCTCGCTGAAGCTGCAGACGCATGGCCGCGTGCTGGCAGCGGAGCTTGCCGCCGAATTTGGCGTATCCGAAGATACTGTTCGCCGCGATCTTCGCGAGATGGCGGCGGCTGGACTTTGCGAGCGCGTCTATGGCGGCGCTTTGCCGATTTCGCCGGCGGGCGGCAGTCTGAAGCAGCGGATGAGCGTCGCCTTCGAGCGCAAGCAGTCGCTGGCACAAGCGGCAGTCTCGCAGATCAAGGCGGGATCGACCGTTTTCTTTGACGCTGGCAGCACCAATCTCGCGATCGCCAACGCCCTTCCTCAGGAGATGCTGCTGACGGCAGCCACCAATGCGCCGGCCATTGCCGCAGCGCTGCTCGACAAGACGGGTATCAACGTCATCCTTATCGGCGGGCTGATCGACCGGCAGGTCGGCGGCGCGCTCGGTGCCAAGGCGCTGCGCGACATGGAGCAATTGTCTCCGGATCTGTGCGTGCTCGGTGCTTGCGGCGTCGATCTGGAAGCCGGAGTCACGACCTTCGGCTTCGAGGACGCCGAGTTCAAGCGGTTCGCAGCCTCCAAGAGCCGCCAGGTTCTGGTTGCCGCGACATCGGAGAAATTCGGCACGGCAGCACCCCATAGCGTGCTGCCGGTGGCGCATTGCGAATGCCTCGTGGTCGAGCATGACGCCGATGAAACATTGCTCGCGGCCTATCGCGAGCGGGGGTGCCGCACGGTGCAGGCCGCGGCGGCGAATTGAATTGAAATGACCTGCCAAAGAGGCAGGCGGTGATGAATGAGACGGGACAATGGATAATCAACTACATGCGATGCCGGGCGTGCAGCGCGGATTCATGCCGAAGAGCCGGGTCGCGGTTTCGCTGCTGTTTCTGATGAACGGCTTTCTGGTCGGCTGCTGGGCACCGAAAATTCCGGAATTTGCCGAAAGGCTCGGCATCAGCAAATTCGAGCTCGGTCTGATGATCCTGGTCTTCGGCGTTGGCTCCCTGACGATGATGCCGATTGCCGGTGCGAAGATCGCAAAGCATGGCTCGCGCGTCGTCTCGCTGGCGACGGCCATCTGCCTGCTGCCGATCCTTCTGGCGCTGACCGTTGCGCCGAATGTCATCACCGGCAGCATTGCGCTCTTCCTCTTCGGCGGCTTCGTCGGCGCCATGGACGTTGCCATGAATGCCAATGCGGTAGTTGTCGAGAAGTCGATGCGCCGGGCGATCATGTCGTCCTGCCACGCTTTCTGGAGTCTTGGCGGGTTGATCGGTTCCGGGCTCGGCGGATTGCTGATTTCCAAGATCGGCGTGCTCGGTCACGCCGGGCTTGCGACGGTGCTTGCCGCCGCCTTTCTTGCCGTTGCATGGCCGATGATGCTTTCGGACCCGCCGCATCCGGACGAGAAGAAGGAAAAGACCCGCCTGCCGATGGTGCCGCTGCCATGGCTTCTCGGCTTGATGGCGCTGTTCTCCATGGTGCCGGAAGGCGCGGTGCTGGATTGGGGCGCACTGTATCTGCGCCAGGAAATGGGAGCATCCGTCGCTCTGTCGGGCTTCGGTTTCGCTGCCTTCTCGCTGACCATGGCGATCATGCGCTTTGCCGGCGATATGGTGCGCGACAGGTTCGGCGGCGTGATGACGCTGCGTGTCTGCACGCTGTTTGCGATCGTCGGCATGCTAATTGCCGCCCTTGCCCCGACTGCGGAGCTTGCGATCGTCGGCTTCGCCTTCTGCGGTATCGGCATTTCCAACATGGTGCCGATCGCCTTTTCGGCGGCCGGCAACGTGCCAGGCCTGAGACCCGGAATCGGCATCTCGGTGGTGACGACCATGGGCTATTCAGGGATGCTGGTTGCGCCTTCGGCAATCGGTTTCGTCGCCGAGCATATCGGCTTCTCGACGGTGTTCATGGCGCTGCCGGCCCTTCTGGTTGTCGTTCTGATCTTCTCGAGATTGGCGCGCTATGCCGACGGCGCCTCGGGTGGCGGCCATTAGGCCGCCAACAAAAGTGAAGCGCAGGGCGGTTGACAAGCAGGCAGGCATGATCCACCTGAAAGGCACGATTTTCAAAGGGTCCAAGAGCTCTATTCATGTCTTCAGCCACGGATTTTGATCCGAAACCGCGCCGCTCTTCCGTTGCCGTCGATGTCGGCGGAGTGATTGTCGGAGGCGGCGCGCCTGTTGTCGTGCAGTCGATGACCAATACCGATACGGCCGATATCGACGCGACGGTGGCGCAGGTCGCCGCGCTGTTCAAGGCCGGTTCGGAGATGGTCCGCATCACTGTCGACCGCGACGAAAGTGCCGCTGCCGTGCCGAAGATCCGCGAGCGCCTGCTGCGTCTTGGTATGGACGTGCCGCTGATCGGCGACTTTCATTATATCGGCCACAAGCTGCTTGCCGATCATCCCGCCTGTGCCGAGGCTCTCGCGAAATACCGCATCAACCCCGGCAATGTCGGCTTCAAGGACAAGAAGGACAAGCAGTTCGCCGAGATCATCGAGATGGCGATCCGCTACGACAAGCCGGTGCGCATCGGCGTCAACTGGGGTTCGCTCGATCAGGATCTGCTGACGGCGCTGATGGACCAGAATGCCGAGGCGGGCTCACCGCTTTCAGCACGCCAGGTGACCCGCGAGGCCATCGTCCAGTCGGCGCTGATCTCGGCCAATCTCGCCGAAGAGATCGGCCTGCCGCGCAACCGCATCATCCTGTCCGCCAAGGTCAGCCAGGTGCAGGATCTGATTGCCGTTTATTCGATGCTGTCGGAGCGCTCCGACCATGCCCTGCATCTAGGCCTCACGGAAGCCGGCATGGGCTCGAAGGGTATCGTCGCCTCCTCGGCGGCCATGGGCTATGTGCTGCAGCACGGTATCGGCGATACGATCCGTGTATCACTGACGCCGGAGCCGAACGGCGACCGGACGCGCGAAGTGCAGGTGGCGCAGGAACTCTTGCAGGTCATGGGCTTCCGGCAGTTCATTCCCGTGGTTGCCGCCTGCCCCGGCTGTGGCCGCACGACATCGACGGTTTTCCAGGAACTGGCGCAGAACATTCAGAACGACATCCGCAAGAACATGCCGGTCTGGCGTGAGAAATATCCGGGTGTCGAGGCGCTGAACGTTGCTGTCATGGGCTGTATCGTCAACGGCCCCGGCGAGAGCAAGCACGCCGATATCGGCATTTCTCTTCCGGGCACCGGCGAGACGCCTGCCGCACCCGTCTTCATTGACGGTGAGAAAGCGCTGACATTGCGCGGCCCGAATATCGCGGGCGATTTCGAGGCGCTGGTTGCCGACTATATCGAGAAGCGTTTCGGCCAGAAGACCGCGGCCGAGTAAGAAGCCAGCCGCTAGATGCGGCTGGTGAGGAGCTTCAGCCCGGCGAAGCAATAGAAGGCGGACATTGCGCCTTCAATCCAGCGGCGCAGGCTCTGGTAGACCTTCAGCGCATGCGGGGTCGAAAACAGCACCGCATATCCCATGAAGATTGCAAAGCCTGTCGTCAGGCAGATGGCGACGATGAGGACCGCGACCGAACCCGGTGCGCCCTGCGGCATGCCGAGCGCGATGATGGCGAGCCAGGCAAAGATCGCCTTCGGATTGGTGACGTGGATACCGTAACCCTTGAACAGAAGCGCCCGCGCCGATAGCGGCTTCACTTCCTGCGCTTGCTGAAGGTCATTTCCAGCACGCATCGCCTTGAAGGCCCTGTAGGCGAGGTAGAGCAGATAAAGCCCGCCGAAGACCTTCAAAATCTCCAGCGCGATCGCGTAAGTATGCAGCAGCGTCGCCAGCCCGAGGGCTGCCGCGCAGGCCCAGGTGAACGAGCCGCCGAAAATCCCCACGCCGATCGTCATCCCCGCCTTGCGCCCCTGCGTCATCGAGGTCGCGACGATCGCCAGGATGGCGGGGCCGGGGCTGATGACCGCTATCACGTAAGCGATATAGGCGGGCATGATGGACGGGAGATAGGATAGCGTGTCGTGCATGGGGCTGCTCTTCGGCGGGAAAGCGTGAACCTGTCAGAGTTTTCGTCTGCTGTCACGCCGTCTTGAGATCACTTTCATTCAGAGCCGCTTTCAGGATGGCCTTCGCCGTCCAGCGCAGGGTTTTCTCGGCCTCATCCTGCTCGAGCTCGCAGATATCCCGCATCACCACGACGGATTCGATGCCGGTGACCAGCGACAGGGCATGGATGAGCTTGTCGAACTGCTTCGAGGAAATGCGTGCCTGAAGCGGCGATAGTGCCTCCTTCAGCCACGGGATGCGCCGTCCGCCGCGGCGGACCTGCGATTGGCCGGTGACGGAATTGCCGAGCAGGGCCCGGAAGACACTCTCATTTCCGAGGATCATCCGGAAGATATCGGAGACCAGCTTGTCCGTTCGCGCTTCGGCTTCATTTACGCCAGCGCCTTGGGTGGCCGGTTCGATGCTGATGACATCAGCGACACCATCAAGCACCGCTTCGCGGATGATCTCGTCGGGCGTCGAGAAGTAGCGATAGGCGGTGGCGCGAGAAATTCCCGCCAGATCAGCAACATCGGCAACGGACGGGTGTCCCCCTCGCTCGACGATCTGCCGTGCGGCGCGCAGCAGTTCGCTGCGCGTACGGCGCTTCTGGTTCACACGCTCGAATCTTTTTTCTTGACTGTCCATTTTTACCTCATTATGAGACTAGTATCTCATTAAGAGTTGAGTGTATCACAAACGCCTGGGGGCACAAGTCAATGAATTCCATTCCGACAAAACCAGACCAATCGGCGGATACGCCGATGACCGTTCACTTCATCGGCAATATCCTGACCTTTCGCGCACGGTATGCCGATACGAAAGGCAGCTTCACCGTGATCGAAGTTCTTACCGCGCCGAATGCCGGCCCGCCGCCACACACGCAGACCGATCAGGAAGCGTTTCTCATTCTCGAGGGCAGCTATGAGATCATGGTCGGCAATGAGACGAAGATCTGCGGACCGGGTGAGTTCGTGCATGTCTCGCCGGGAACCATGCATGCCTTCCGCAACATTGACGACAAGCCGTCGAAGCTGCTGCTGATCAACTTTCCCGGTGATCTGCACGAAGAATTCTTCGTGGCTGTCGGCGAGCCGTTGCCGCCGGGAACGACGCAGTTTCCGCAAATGCTGCCGCCCAACATTCCGAAGATTGTCGAGACGGCCGCCCGCTTCGGCATCGATATCCCGCTCGCACCGGCAGCCTGAGGAAGGAGCGGATATGTTGATCGACAAGCTCCTGTCGTCGCCTGTCCTCGGCATACTCGCCCGTGTGCTGGTGACATTCGTCTTCTGGTCCAGCGGCCTTGCGAAGCTCTTCGACTTTGCCGGTGCCGTCGCCGAGATGGAAAAATATGGCGTGCTGCCGGCAGCGCCGATGGCTGCCCTGGTCATCATGGTTCAGCTCGGCGGTTCGGCGCTGGTGATTTCGGGCTGGAATGTCTGGCTGGGAGCCGGGGCGCTCGGCGTCTTCACGGCACTGACGATCCCGGTCGCGCATGCCTTCTGGACGATGACCGGTGAGGCCGCCTTCTTCGAGATGCTCTTTGCTATCGAGCATATCAGCGTCATCGGCGGGTTGATGGTTGTTGCCATCCTGCGGCGGCCGGTATCGGCTGAGGTAGGGCGCCTGGCAAACGCGTAGATATCGGCGCCGGACTGCCCGGCGCTCTCAATCAGCTCTTGCGGTTGGCAACGAAGCGCGCGGTGGCGGCAAGCGTCGCTGCTGTGTCGCCGTAGGGCTCGAGCAGCGCCGTCGCGTCCTGGACGTGGCGGCGCAATTCCGTTTCTGCCCATTCGATACCGTTGAGGGCAACGAGTGTGCCCTTGCCGCGGCCGGCATCCTTGCCAGTTGCCTTGCCCATGGTCTCGGCGTCCGAGGTGATGTCCAGCAGATCGTCGGCGAGCTGGAAGGCGAGGCCGATCTTTTCACCAAAAGCCCGGAGGCGCTTGCGCTCGTTGTCTGCGGCGCCAGCGACGATCGCGCCGGCCTCGCAGGCGAAGCGGATCAGGGCGCCGGTTTTCATAGCCTGCAATGTAATGATGCCATCGGCGGAGGGCGCCTGCTTTTCCGCTGCCAGATCAAGTGCCTGGCCGCCGGCCATGCCGCCGAGGCCAGAGCCGCGGGCGAGCGCCAGGATCAGTGCGGTCTTGCAGGCGTCGGAAAGCGCGGTCTCGGGCGCTGCGATGATGTCGAAAGCGTAGGTCAGGAGGCTGTCGCCGGCCAGAATGGCGGTCGCTTCGTCGAAGGCGATGTGCACCGTCGGCTTGCCCCGGCGCAGATCGTCGTCGTCCATGGCCGGGAGATCGTCGTGAACAAGCGAATAGCAATGAACGCATTCAAGTGCTGCGCCGACCCGCAGCGCAGTCTGTCTGTCGCCACCGAGCAGGAGAGCGCTTTCGATAACCAGGAACGGACGCAGCCGCTTGCCGCCGTTCAGCACGGCGTAATGCATGGCGGCGCGCAGGCTCTCCGGCCGGGCGATCTCGTCGGACAAGACGTCTTTCGAAAGCAGCGCTTCCAGCAGCGTTTCGATCTCTCTGGCGTTGCTTTTCAACCGTTCGGAAAATGGGTCTGGACTGGCGTTCATGGCCGCTGTTTGGCATGAGCAAAGCCCGCGGCGCAACGGAATTGTAGATGGAGAGATCAAGATTTCCGTTGTGCTCTGGCCTTGGCCTTTCTCAGACGGTATGGAGGACGCAGGGAACAGGTCTGGGCTAGACGTTGGATATAACGCCGGAGAGAGAGGAAAGCATCGCCATGCCGGCTCATCGGCGGATGTATGCATGGCTGCGCGGCCGCTCGCTGCCTGCCCGCATCGTGCTTGGCATCCTGGCTCTATGCGTCCTGCCTTATGCGCTGATCATCCTCTATCTCATTCCCTTCATTCATCCGGTCTCGACGCTGATGCTGCGCGATCTTGTGCTTTTGCGCGGCTACGATCGCCAATGGGTATCGCTGGACGATATCTCACCGGCGCTGGTGCAGTCGGTGATGATGTCCGAGGACGGGCAGTATTGCTTCCACGGCGGTGTCGATTGGGGTGAGATGCGAATGCTGATCGAGGATACGCTGGATGGCGCCTCGACGCGCGGCGGCAGCACGATCCCGATGCAGACGGCAAAGAACCTGTTTCTCTGGAACAGCCGCTCCTTTGTGCGCAAAGGTCTTGAGCTGCCCCTGGCCGTCGCCTCCGATTTTGTCTGGACCAAGCGGCGGTTGATGGAAATCTATCTGAATATCGCCGAATGGGGGCCGGGTATCTACGGCATCGAGGCGGCGGCGCGCTATCATTTCAAAGTTCCGGCGTCCAAGCTGTCACGCCGCCAGGCGGCGCTGCTGGCCGTCTCGCTGCCCAACCCGATCGACCGCAATGCCGGCAAGCCCGGCCGCGGCCTGAGGCGGCTTGCGGCGGTGATCGAGCGCCGCGCCCAGGGTGCCGGCGATTACATCAGATGCATTTATGATTGAGCTGCGAATAATTCATTGGTGAGCAGGGGCGGCGGCCGGTAGATAGAGCTGAAACAGCGCATGGATCGGCTCATGGACAAGCTCACGCTCTATATCGGCAACAAGAACTATTCCTCCTGGTCCTTCCGGCCGTGGATCGCCATGGAGGCAGCGGGCATTCCCTTCGAGGAAGTTCTCACTCCCTTCGACTTCGAGGCAGGCAACCCGCGCTTCAAGGAATTTTCGCCAACTGGTCGTGTTCCGGCGCTGCATCATGGTGACGTCCGCGTCTGGAATCGCTTTCGATCATCGAGTATGTTGCCGAACTCTATCCCGAAGCCGGGCTATGGCCGAAGGATCGTGCGAAGCGGGCCGCCGCCCGCTCCGTTTCGATGGAGATGCTCTCCGGGTTCCGGGCCATTCGGAATGCCTGCCCGATGAACATTCGCCGTCCGAAAGGCAAGATTGCGCTTGTCGATGGCGTGATGGCCGACGTCCTGCGTATCGAGACGATCTTTCGGGAGTTGCGGGAGCAGTCCGGTGGACCGTTCCTGTTCGGCAGCTTTTCGGCTGCCGATGCGATGTTTGCACCTGTCGTCAATCGCTTCGATGTCTATGACCTCGTGACATCCGGCGATACGCTGAGCTATATGGCGGCCGTCAAGGCGCATCCCGCCTGGCGGAAGTGGGAAGAGGCTGCGCGCGCCGAACCGTGGATCGTGCCGCACGATGAGGTTTGAACGGGAATCAAAGGATTCTCAAAAAATCTGTTTAGGGACTGGTCAAGGCCGTTTATCGCATGTATAAGCGCGCAAAATTTCCGAAATCGCGACATGTCGTTTCGGCCGCCAGTCTGGCCGGAAATGTGTTGCCCGTGAAGTGGAGTACGAGAAATGGCTGTACCGAAGAGAAAAACGAGCCCGTCCAAGCGCGGTATGCGCCGTTCTGCAGACGCACTGAAGGCTTCGACCTATGTTGAAGACAAGAACTCCGGCGAGCTGCGCCGTCCGCACCATATCGATCTGAAGACCGGTATGTATCGCGGTCGTCAGGTTCTGACGCCGAAGGAAAGCGCATAAGCTTTCCTGTTCCTGTTTCTGGTTTTCCAGATTGAAAGGCCGGCTTTTCAGCCGGTCTTTTTGCGTTTGCGCACCACGATATTCGCAATTGTCTTGAAGTGAGACGGCGATCTACGGCAGTATTCCCTGAATAGAGGGAGAACAGACCGAGATGCTTGGTGCAATGCCGCTGATGATCATTCCATTTATTCTTTACAACATGGCAATGCTCGGCCTGATGGGGAGCGGCGGTATTCCGGCGCTTCAGCACGACATCATCGTTTTGTCGATGATCTCAGGCGCGATCTGGAGCATGTCGCTCGGCGATCTCTTCATCGTCATCGCGCTTGTGGTGCTATTCTTCGAGATATTGAAGGCGACGCGTAACGGCTCCGGCAGCCTGATCAATCACATGCTGTCGATGCTCGTCTTCATCGCTTTCCTGGTCGAGTTTCTGCTCGTCCAGGATGCGGCGACCCAGGTGTTCTTCATCTTGATGACGATTGCGCTGATCGATGTGATCGGTGGTTTTGCCGTCTCGATCCGGACGGCGGGGCGAGACGTCTCGATCGGGCTTTAGAGCGTTTCCTCGAAACGCCCGGAGATCAGAGATTGTCCAGCTTGTTCTGAAGCGCCCTCAGCTGTTCCTTCAGCTCGTCGATGTCCTTGGCTTCAGCCTTCTTGGTCTCCTTGGCAGGAGGGGTCATGAAGGGCGAAAACATCTGCATCGCCTGCTGGAACATCTCGGTGTTGCGGCGCACCTGCTCCTCGACCATCTGCATCGGAAGTTGCAGGTTCTTGCCGATCGGCGTTTCGCCGAAGGCGCGGGTCACCTGCTCGCGCATCTGCGATTGCTGCTCGGTGAAGGCCTTCATGGAGTGTTCGAGAAAGCTCGGAACGACCATCTGCATCTGATCGCCATAATAGGTGATCAGCTGGCGAAGGAAGGAAATCGGCAGCAGCGTGTTGCCGGTCTTCGATTCCTGCTCGAAAATAATCTGGGTCAATACCGAGTGGGTGATGTCATCGCCGGACTTGGCATCCTGGACCGTAAAGTCCTCGCCCTTCTTCACCATCTCCGCCAGGTCTTCCAGCGTCACGTAGGTGCTGGTGCCTGTGTTATAGAGTCGGCGATTGGCGTATTTCTTGATGACTATCTGACCCTCATTCTTCGCCATATCAGTCTCCTGAACCCCGTCTGATGATGTGGAAATTCCTCCAATATCGAATGTAGACGCAAAAGAACGCCGGTGACAATCTCTTTGTGCGATGCGGCAACCCCTTTTATTCCCGTCATATTTCGCGTCTTCGTAAGTACGGGCTAAAATTGCCATATGACGGTCTTGGCGTTTGACTCGGGCTAAAAGCTTTGCCAGTTTCGACCTATATAAAGTGCTGAAACGCGAGGAGGCTTTCCATGAGCAACACGTCCATCGTCATCGCCAGCGCAGCCCGCACAGCGGTCGGCTCTTTCAATGGCGCCTTTGCCACAGTCCCTGCACACGAACTCGGAGCAACGGCCATCAAGG
The DNA here is from genome assembly GCF_056394605.1 of Rhizobium sp. 10N427. Lineage (NCBI taxonomy): Bacteria > Pseudomonadati > Pseudomonadota > Alphaproteobacteria > Hyphomicrobiales > Rhizobiaceae > Rhizobium > Rhizobium sp. 10N427. The sequence continues at coordinate 185,679 of NZ_JBFTID010000003.1, forward strand.
GTGCGCTGGAGCGCGCCGGCGTCGATGCCGCAGAGGTGGACGAGGTCATTCTCGGCCAGGTCCTGCAGGCTGGTGAGGGTCAGAACCCGGCGCGTCAGGCAGCGATGAAGGCGGGTGTTCCCAAGGAAGCAACGGCCTGGAGTGTCAATCAGCTGTGCGGTTCCGGATTGCGCGCTGTTGCGCTCGGCATGCAGCAGATCGCAACCGGGGATGCAAAGATCATTGTCGCCGGCGGCCAGGAATCGATGTCGATGGCGCCGCACGCTGCGCATCTTCGCGGTGGCACCAAGATGGGCGACATGAAGATGATCGATACGATGATCAAGGACGGCCTTACAGACGCCTTCTACGGTTATCACATGGGGATCACGGCGGAAAACATCGCCCGCCAGTGGCAGCTTTCGCGCGACGAGCAGGACCAGTTCGCTGTTTCCTCGCAGAACAAGGCGGAGGCCGCGCAGAAGGCCGGCCGCTTCAAGGATGAGATTGTTCCTTTCGTCATCCAGGGCCGCAAGGGTGACGTGACCGTTGATGCCGACGAGTATATCCGCCACGGCGCAACGATCGAAGCGATGACCAAGCTTCGCCCGGCTTTCGACAAGGACGGGACGGTAACTGCCGCCAATGCATCTGGTCTCAACGACGGCGCTGCTGCAGCGGTTCTGATGACTGAAGCTGAAGCTTCGCGCCGCGGTATCCAACCGCTCGTGCGCATCGTTTCCTGGGCAACCGCGGGTGTCGACCCGCAGGTCATGGGCACAGGCCCGATCCCGGCATCGCGCAAGGCGCTCGAGAAAGCAGGCTGGTCGGTCGGCGATCTCGATCTGGTGGAGGCCAACGAGGCCTTCGCGGCACAGGCCTGTGCCGTCAACCGTGATCTCGGCTGGGATCCGGCGATCGTCAACGTCAATGGTGGCGCAATTGCCATCGGCCATCCGATCGGTGCGTCCGGTGCCCGCGTTCTGAACACGCTGGTTTTCGAAATGAAGCGCCGCGGCGCGAAGAAGGGATTGGCAACACTCTGCATCGGCGGCGGCATGGGCGTCGCGATGTGCCTGGAAGCACTTTAAATAGCATGCGATCCATGCCTTAATGGCATTGATCGAAAGTGATAATAGGGGAGCGAAACATGAGCAGAGTGGCTTTGGTCACCGGTGGCACACGTGGCATCGGTGCAGCAATTTCGGTGGCGCTCAAGAACGCCGGTTACAAGGTGGCGGCGAACTACGCCGGCAACGACGAGAAGGCCAAGGCCTTTCATGACCTCACCGGTGTCCCGGTCTTCAAGTGGGATGTTTCCGACTATGCTGCTTGCGGCGAGGGCATCGCCAAGGTGGAGGCCGAGCTCGGCCCCATCGACGTGCTGATCAATAACGCCGGTATCACCCGCGACGCGATGTTTCACAAGATGACCCCGCAGCAGTGGCATGAGGTCGTCAACACCAACCTCACCGGCCTCTTTAACATGACCCATCAGGTCTGGGGCGGCATGCGTGACCGCAGCTTCGGCCGTATCGTCAATATCTCGTCGATCAATGGCCAGAAAGGCCAGATGGGGCAGGTCAACTATTCCGCCGCCAAGGCCGGCGATCTCGGCTTCACCAAGGCGCTGGCGCAGGAGGGTGCTGCGAAGAACATCACGGTCAACGCCGTCTGCCCCGGTTATATCGGCACGGAGATGGTTCTGGCGGTTCCTGAAAAGGTGCTGAACGAGCGGATCATTCCGCAGATCCCGGTTGGCCGTCTTGGCGAACCTGAAGAGATCGCGCGCTGTGTGGTGTTCCTGGCCTCGGATGACGCTGGGTTCATCACCGGCTCGACGCTCACGGCGAATGGCGGACAGTTTTTCGTCTAGAAGCGCCGAGGTTCCGGGAGTTCACTCACCGGGATCTAGCGCAAACGGTTGAAACAAAAACGGGCGCCAAGGCGCCCGTTTTCAAAAGATCAGTCTATTGTTAGCAGCGAACGCGGCGCGTTGAGCCGTTCGAGTAGGCAACGTAGCAACCGTAGCGGTCACGATAGACGCGCTGGCCCGAATAGCGGCCATTGCGCTGATCGACCGAGTTACCGACTGCAGCGCCAACCAGGCCGCCTGCAACGGCGCCGACGGCTGCGCCGCCCCAGCTGTTGGAAACCGCACCGCCAATAAGGGCGCCAGAGCCAGCGCCGATTGCGGTGCCCTGCTCAGTTGCCGTGCACGATGCAAGCGCACCCACGAGTGCTGCAACGAGAACAACCTTCTTCATCATGACTTACAACTCCCCAGTTACATGGCCTTTAGATGCGGCCCATCAGGACAAGGATAATGATAATGACGAGAACTAGCCCCAAACCGCCAGAAGGTCCATAGCCCCAAGCGCGGCTGTAACCCCAATTCGGCAGAGCGCCGATCAAAAGCAGAATAAGGATAATAAGAAGTATCGTACTGAGCATGTTTTCTGTCCTTCAACTCACCGCGAGTTACGAATGGACAATAAACACGGTAGCCGGGTTTTTGTTCCCGGCTAAACTTATGTGCGTGCAATTTCAGGATGGAGTTTTCTTGATGGTGCCGGAACTTATATTCTGCGGGACGGCATAAACGCGTCAGGCTCAAAAAGGTTCCGTTGTTCCGCAGAAAATTTTAACGAAACATCAAACTCAGGGCGGAAAGTGTTAATGGCGCCCGATTTTCAATGCTGATCCTGCAATCAAGGAGGCTGCATATAGCGCCCGTTCGCGCAGTTCATCAATATGCAGTGGCGAACAAAAGCGGAATTTGCGGCTGTCGGCGATTCGTCTGTGATTCGTTCCGGCTTTGACCCGAAGGTTAATTCTGTGGTTTTCGGGGTTTTCCGTCTTTGCGGTTGACGCTGGATGAAAAGAGGCCGTCCAAGACCGCCTGCTGCAAATTGCCGGATTCCGGTGATTCAGCATCTAGTGGGAAAAGCTGATTCAAAACCAATACTTAGCCGTGAACAAAAGCTGAATCACCGCGAGTCTGCGATTCGTCGCTGATTCGTTCTCAAGCTGTTCCGAATCTCAAAACAGAGGCTTAGCGCCGCTTGTTGAATCAAATTAGCAGCGCATTCGCATCATCCGGCTCTTGCGTTTGCCGGTTGCCCTGTCCATGTGTTGTCTGCTGACTTGACCCTGGGGCTCCCCGCCTCACTTGCATGGACCATGACACTGAATTCGCAGCCGATGATACTGAGTGGGCGCGGTGTGACCGCGGTGCTCGGGCCGACCAATACCGGCAAGACGCATTACGCCATCGAGCGCATGGTCGCGCATGGCACCGGCGTGATCGGTCTGCCGCTGCGCCTTCTGGCGCGCGAGGTCTATAGCCGGGTCGTCGAGAGGGTCGGTGTGCAGAACGTGGCATTGGTCACCGGCGAGGAAAAGATATCGCCGCCGCATGCGCGCTTCTCGGTCTGCACTGTCGAGGCGATGCCGCGCGAAACCAAGGCGGCCTTCGTCGCGATCGACGAAGTGCAGCTCGCTGGAGATCTTGAGCGCGGGCACATCTTCACCGATCGCATCCTGCATCTGCGCGGCCGCGACGAGACGCTGCTGCTCGGCGCCGGCACGATGCGCCCCATTCTCCAGCAGCTACTGCCCGGAATTACCGTCATCGAGAGGCCGAGACTGTCGCAGCTGCTCTATGCCGGGCAGAAGAAGATTACCCGGCTGCCGCAGCGCTCGGCGATCGTCGCCTTCTCGGCTGACGAAGTTTACGCGATCGCCGAACTGATCCGGCGCCAACGCGGTGGTGCGGCCGTTGTCCTTGGTGCGCTCAGCCCGCGGACGCGCAATGCCCAGGTGGCGCTCTATCAGGCGGGCGATGTCGAATATCTGGTCGCCACCGATGCGATCGGCATGGGGCTCAATCTCGACGTCGATCATGTCGCCTTCGCGCAAGACCGGAAATTCGACGGCTACCAGTTCCGCAATCTCAATCCCGCAGAACTTGGCCAGATCGCCGGGCGTGCCGGCCGCCATGTTCGCGATGGCACCTTCGGCGTCACCGGGCAGGTCGCGCCTTTTGGTGATGAACTGGTGCAGCGGATCGAGGCGCACGAGTTCGACAACGTCAAGGTTCTGCAGTGGCGGACCAAGGAATTCGACTTCGCCTCGATACAATCGCTGCGCGCAAGCCTGGAAAAGCCACCGAGCGTCCAGGGGCTGACGCGATCCCTGCCTTCGGTCGATCAGCAGGCGCTGGAACATCTTTCGCGCTATCCGGAAATTATTGATCTTGCGACCAAGCCGGAAAGGGTTGAAAAGCTATGGGAAGCTTGTGCGCTGCCCGATTACCGGCGCATCGCACCGGCCCAGCATGCCGATCTGATCTCGACCCTCTTTTCTGATCTCGTCCGCCGTGGCACGGTGAACGAAGATTTCCTCGCGGAGCAGGTGCATCGTGCGGACCGGACGGACGGTGAAATCGACACGCTTTCGGCGCGAATCGCGCAGATAAGAACCTGGACCTATGTGTCGAACCGGCCCGGTTGGCTTGCCGATCCGACACACTGGCAGGAAAAGACGCGGGAAATCGAAGATCGATTGTCCGATGCGTTACATGAAAGGTTGACGAAACGCTTTGTTGATCGCAGGACATCTGTGCTCATGAAGCGCCTGAGAGAGAATGCGATGCTGGAAGCTGAAATCAGTGTGAATGGTGATGTCTTCGTGGAGGGACATCATGTGGGTCAGTTGAGCGGTTTCCGCTTCACGCCCATCGGTGGAACGGATGGACCGGACGCCAAGGCCGTACAGGCTGCTTCACAAAAGGCGCTTGCTCTGGAATTCGAAGCGCGCGCTGCGCGCATGCATGCTGCCGGCAATGGCGATCTGGCGATCAGTGCCGATGGCCTTGTGCGCTGGCTCGGCGATCCCGTGGCGCGGCTTTCGGGCAGCGACCACATCATGCGGCCGCGGGTGATCCTGCTTGCTGACGAGCAGTTGACCGGAAATGCGCGCGATCATGTCGCCGCCCGCGTCGAGCGCTTCGTCAATCATCATATCAGCACGGTGCTTAAGCCGCTTGACGATCTGTCGCGCGCCGAAGACCTGCAGGGCCTGGCAAAGGGTCTGGCGTTCCAGCTCGTCGAGAATCTCGGCGTACTGTTCCGCCGCGACGTCGCCGACGACGTCAAGTCGCTGGATCAGGATGGCCGTGCCTCAATGCGCCGCTACGGCGTGCGGTTTGGCGCTTACCACATCTTCGTTCCGGCACTTCTGAAGCCGGCGCCCGCTGAATTGATCACGCTCCTCTGGGCGCTGAAGAACGACGGTCTCGACAAGCCTGGCTATGGTGACCTCATTCCGGTTCTGGCGGCTGGACGTACGTCTGTCGTCACCGATCCGAGCTTCGAGCGCACCTTCTACAAGCTTGCCGGTTTCCGTTTCCTTGGAAAACGGGCTGTTCGTATCGACATCCTCGAGCGGCTTGCCGATATCATCCGTCCGCTGCTGCAGTGGAAGCCGGGTCAGGCAAACCGTCCCGAGGGTGCCTATGACGGCCGCCGCTTTACGACGACGACCGCAATGCTCTCCATCCTCGGCGCGACGCTCGAGGACATGGAAGAGATCCTCAAGGGTCTCGGTTACCGTGCGGATGCCGTGAAGGCCGAAGAGGCTGCCGCCCATCTTGCCACGCAAGATGCGTCGGCTGCACCGGCCGCGAGCGAGGCACCAGCCGAAGAAGCATCCGACAAGGCCGATCACGACGATGCGGATGGTGCTGAGGAAGCACCTGCAGAAGCACCCGCTGCCGAGGCTGCGCCTGTTGCTGCCGAAGCGCCTGCTGAAGCTGCCGAAGTGACAGCCGAAAGCGGCGAACCGCAGGAGCCGAAGCCGGTTCTGCTGTGGCGCCTCGGCGGCCGCAACGACAACCAGCGCCCGGTGCGCAACCACGGCGAACGCCGCGGCGGCGAGCGCCAGCAGGGCAACCGTCGTCAGGGCGGCGCGACCGAAGGCGCTGAAGGCAACAACCGCGGCGAAGGCAATCGCGAAGGCCGCGATGGCAACCGCCAGCAGCGCGGCCGCGATGGCGGCAAGCCGCATCAGGGCCGTGGCGATCGCAACGAACAGCGTGGCGACCGTCAGGATCGTGGTGACCGGAAGGATCGCAACGACCGCAACAACAACCGTGGCGGCGCCCAGCCGCTGCGCTTCGAGGCCAAGCCGCCGCGCAAGGAGAAGCCGATCGATCCGGATTCGCCCTTCGCCAAGCTCGCTGCCTTGAAGGAGCAGATGAAGAAGTAATCGATGGGCGGGGAGACACAGCCAGCAAGCGGTTCGCGCCAGCGCATCGACAAGTGGCTGTTCTTCACGCGCATGGTGAAATCCCGCTCCCTGGCGCAAAGCCATGTGCAATCAGGGCACGTTCGCATCAATGGCGAACGTGCCATCCAGCCCAGCCAGACAGTCAAGGTGGGCGATCGCGTCGAGCTGCAACTCGATCGCCGGGACGTCGTCCTCCTTGTCAAACTGCCGGGCGAGCGGCGGGGGCCTTTCGAAGAGGCGCAGCGCCTTTACGAGAACATCACGCCGCCTGAAGATGAGACGAAACGTCTCACCGCCTACGAGCAGGCGATCCGCGGCGCGGGGGCAGGACGGCCGACAAAGAAAGAGCGGCGGGCAATCGACAGGCTCCAGTCGGGCGAGGATTAGAAAACTCTGTCTGCGCCGCCGGTTTTTGAAGATGGATAATCCTTGAAATCAGGCTGTAAAGCCGATACGTCACAATCAACTCGCCGGACTGCGTTCTTGCCTCCCAAGCCAGTCAACGCTGCTCCTCCGGCACAGGGAAAGACGCGACGTTCCAGGTTCGTCTCCCCGCTCGCGTGAAATCCTGGAGTTTTTCATGACCTATGTCGTGACCGACAATTGCATTCGCTGCAAATATACCGACTGCGTGGAAGTCTGCCCGGTCGACTGCTTTTATGAAGGCGAGAATTTCCTCGTCATCCATCCCGACGAATGCATAGACTGCGGCGTTTGCGAACCCGAATGTCCTGCCGAGGCGATCAAGCCGGATACCGAGCCGGGTCTCGACAAATGGCTCAAGATCAACGCTGAATATGCCAGCGTCTGGCCCAATATTACCGTCAAAAAGGACTCGATGCCCGAGGCCAAGGAAATGGACGGCGAGACCGGCAAATTCGAGAAGTACTTCTCCGAAAAGCCCGGTTCAGGCGACTGAAGCCAAGCCGCTGAAATCCGCCTGAAATCGGGTTCAGAAGGCGCTTAAACGTTTCAAGTGATGCTTCACTAATATGTGAGCCATGTGTTGCCCGCATGACTCACACGCACCAAATTATTGATTTCCTCATATTTTTGTGATAGGTTCTAGAGACTGACCCATTTGAGGCACGAGGCGTGCCCAAAACCATCACGAAAGCAAATTAAATCCGTACGCGGTTTCCGTGACATATCAACGAGTTGAGCTGTCCGATCGTTAATCGCGTGCACGAATTTCTTTGCTTATGTCTGGTGGGACCAGAGTGAAGTCACCCGACGGGAATTCTACCGTCTCATCCGGGCCTGACTGACCCGGCTCCGGCCGCCGCCGGAAGCGTAACAGGGAGTTTTTGATTAGTATGACGACCCAGCAGAAAAAACCTTCAGCAGCTCGCCACGGCTTCAAGACCGGTGAATCGATCGTGTACCCCGCTCATGGCGTCGGTACCATCACCGCTATCGAAGAGCAAGAAGTTGCCGGCATGAAGCTCGAACTTTTCGTTATCGATTTCGAAAAGGACAAGATGCGTCTGAAGGTTCCGGTCGCAAAGGCGATGAGCATCGGCATGCGCAAGCTGTCGGAAACCGACTTCGTTGAGCGCGCGCTCAAGGTTGTGCAGGGCAAGGCTCGTGTCAAGCGTACCATGTGGTCCCGCCGTGCGCAGGAATATGATGCCAAGATCAATTCCGGCGACCTGATTTCCATCGCAGAAGTCGTGCGCGATCTCTATCGTGCCGAAAACCAGCCGGAGCAGTCCTATTCCGAGCGTCAGCTTTATGAAGCTGCCCTCGACCGTATGGCTCGCGAAATCGCTGCCGTGAACAAGATGTCGGAAACGGAAGCCGTCCGTCTCGTCGAGACCAACCTCAACAAGGGTCCGAAGCGCGGCAAGGCAATCGAAGAAGACGACTCCCAGGACGAAGCCGCATAATAGCACTTTGTTTTTCCTTGCAAAAAACCCGGCCTTCGAGCCGGGTTTTTTATTGGAACTTTTTCCGCGCTGACGCGTTTAAATCTCGTAAGTGCGGACAAAAAACCGGTGGAGCCCACCGTTCGTCCGCTGGTTTGAACGCTGGACGAGGAGTGGGTCATGGCTTCCACATTTTGCCGGAACGGCAACTTGAAGAATCAGATCCTGCCTGACCGTCTGACCGGTACTTGTTGAAGAGATAGGGCCTCCTCCTGAAAAGTCCAGGAGAGAGGCCTTTTGCATTCGAGAGCTGAATTTGATCCGGGCGGCGACGTTCTGGAAACCAACCTTCGTTGTTTTTTGTTTGGGCGCGAGGCCTGATTTTAGGAGACCGATATGAGGAACATGTCTGCAGACCGGCGCATGATCAAAATTGCGATGGCGGCTCCCTATCTTGCCCGCGAGGAAGAGCATCAGCTGGCGATCCGCTGGAAGGACAATGACGACCGCGGCGCGCGCAACCAGATCGCCATGGCGCATATGCGTCTTGTCATCTCAATGGCCGGCAAGTTCCGCAATTTCGGCCTGCCGATGAGCGATCTCGTCCAGGAAGGGTATGTCGGTCTGCTTGAAGCTGCAGCGCGGTTCGAGCCCGAACGCGAAGTGCGGTTTTCGACCTATGCCAGCTGGTGGATCCGTGCCTCCATCCAGGATTATATCCTGCGAAACTGGTCGATCGTTCGCGGCGGCACAAGCTCGGCGCAGAAGGCGCTGTTCTTCAACCTTCGCCGGTTGCGCGCCAAGCTGGCGCGTGGCGACACCCAGCTGACCGTGCAGTCGATTCATCAGGAAATCGCTGCTGCGCTCGGCGTCAGCCTTGCGGACGTGCAGACGATGGATGCGCGGCTCTCGAGCAACGATGCGTCGTTGCAGGCGCCTTCGGTCTCCGGGGACGCCGACAGTGCCGAGAAGATGGATTTCCTCGTCAGCAACGAGCCGCTGCCGGACGAGCAGGTGACGAACATGATCGACGGCGAGCGCCGCCGCGTCTGGCTGGCCTCGGCGCTGACGCATCTCAACGAGCGCGAGATGAAGATCATCAGTGCACGGCGCCTGGCCGAAGACGGGGCGACTCTCGAAGAGCTCGGCGCCGATCTCGGAATTTCGAAGGAGCGGGTACGCCAGATCGAGAGCCGGGCGATGGAAAAGTTGCGCAGCGCGCTTGTCAGCGCCGATCCGCATATGGCCGCCTACGCCTGAAAGTAGTCTTTACTCCCAGAAGCACAGACTGGCCCGGTTCGCACCGGGCCTTTTTTATTCGGCGATGATTTTCACGCGGTCGCCGGGTGCAACGGACGCGCCCATCGGCAGGGCGTTGATCAGCTTGAAAAGGTCGAGCTTGCGATCGGTGCCCATCATCCGGGCCGCGAGCGTGGTAATGTTGTCGCCGGCACGTACCGTGACGACGCGGATGCGCAGCGGCTTCAGCGACGACATCTCGTCCGGCGTCATGCGGCGGAAGCTTGCTCTCAGCACGTCCGCCGTCTGCTGCAGCGCTGTGCTGCCCTTCGGTACGGCCGTCAGGAAACGGAAGATCTGCTGGTTGTTGCGGATGACGGTTACGTCGAAATCCCAGCGATCGGCGCTGGCGCGGGCGGTTGCGGCTTCCATGCCGTTGATTGTCGTCGGCTGGATCGTCGACGGGTCGAGGCCGGTCACCCAGCCGCTTGAGATGTAGTTCGTCAGGCTCTGGTTGTTGCTGTCGGCCACGCCGTCGAAGCGGATCGCGACATCGCCCGGGCCGGTCGCCATGACGGCTTCGACCTTGTTGTCGATGGTGAAATCGGGCGGTACGTCGAAGCGGATGCCGAGGCCGCCATGCAGGAAGGTCTGGCCGCGCACATAGCCCTCTTCCGGGCTGTCGCCGTAGAGCAGGCCGTCGATGCCATCGAGATAATAGTCACGGCCCTTATCGCCGACCTTGCCTTCCTGGCCGAAGGCGCGGGCGTGGTCACGCGCAAGCTCGATGCGCTGGGCCGAATTCGGGTGGCTCGACAGGAAGTCGAGGCTCTGGTCGGCGTCGGGATCGGCCGACATGAAGCGGCTGTAAGCGGCCATGCTGTCAAGGAAGCGTGCCGCCGAGTAGGGATCGTAGCCTGCCTCGCCCAGCATGCGCACGCCGATCACGTCGGCCTGCAGTTCCTGCTGGCGGGAGAAGGCGGCGAGACGCAGCTTGCCGCGGGCGAGCGCCTGCTTGCCGGCGATATCGCTCGACAGGACTTCGGCAACCACGCGACTGGCAATGACTTCCGCCTCTTCGCGCTTCTGGCGCTCGATGCCGTGGTTCGCGGTCACGTGGCCCATCTCATGCGATAGGACGGCAGCGACTTCGGAAGCGTCGTTGGCGAGCGCCAGCAGGCCGCGGGTCACATAGAGGTAGCCGCCCGGAAGCGCGAAGGCATTGATCGCCGGCGAATTCAGGATGGTGATGCGGTAGGACTGGCTCGGATTTTCGGAAACCGCCGTCAGGGCGCCGGCAATGCGGGCGACAAGCCGCTCGGTCTTGGCATCCTTGTATTCGCCGCCATAGCTGGCGACGATGCGCGGATGCTCCCGGGCACCCATCGCGGCGCGCGGGTCGTTCTTCTGGACCTCATCGACGATCTGCGGATTTGACGAGGGGGAAACCGTCGGCTGGTAGGACTGTTCGATGATTGACTGACAGCCGTTGAGAGCCATGGCAGCTGCCGTCAAAAGCAGCGCATGCCGTCCCCGTTGACGCAAAGCGGATAGCACGTTCCTGGAAGGCGCGGGTCTCGTCCACGTCGTCATGCTGTCCAGTCTGGCTCTCCGAATCATCTTGCTTTTCGGCCGGCTCGCCAAATGTTCGATCCGGCCACTTCCAACGGGGTTCAACAGGCGTCCATCCCGCTTCTCGCATTGCACAACGGGGGAACAGACGTCATTGCTGTAGCTGATTTCCGCATCGGTTGCATAGCGAGACTCTGCGTAATTATGGCGCCGTTGTAATTTAGCAAGCTTAGCGTGGTTAAGGAGTTCTTTCGCTCCGATGAAATTGTGGCGAAAGTGCCATCGCGGCGTGGATATTCGTCAGCCCTGCAGAAATTGCCGCAATGCGGGCGTGCTCTGATCAGCCAGATATTCGCTCAACGGCGCGGCGAGCGCAATCGCGCCATGGTCGATGAAAACGCCATATTGTGCAATGCGGCGAACCTCATCGGGGTCATGTGAAACGATGATGACGGTCGCTCCGGTCTCGCGCTGCATTGCCGTCAGAAGCTCCGCCATTCCGTTGCGCAGGCTGGGGTCGAGGGCGGCAAAGGGTTCGTCGAGAAGCAGGATCGGCCGCTTGCGGACGAGGGCGCGGGCAAAGGCGGCGCGCTGCCGTTCGCCGCCGGAAAGCGTTGCCGGAAGCCTTTTTTCGAAGCCAGTCAGGCCGACCTGAGCCAGCGCGGCCGAGATGCGGCTGCGGTCCGCCGGTGTGAGCTTCAGGGCCGGATTGATGCCCAGCCCGACATTGGTGAAGATATCGAGATGAGCGAAGAGATTGTTGTCCTGAAAGATAAGCGAGACGGGCCGCTCGGCCGGGTGACTGCCGGTAACATCATGTCCGGCGAGCAGAACGCGGCCGCTCTCCGGCGTCTCGAAACCCGCCAGCAGATTGAGGAAGGTCGATTTGCCGGCGCCCGATGGGCCTGTCACGGCAATGATCTGGCCGCGGGGCAGCGTGCAATCGAAATGGAAGGCGTGGCTGCCGAGCGTCAGGCGAACGTTCTGCATGGTGATATCAGCGGCCGTCATCGGCACCATGTCCTCGCACCTGGCCGGATGTTCCGGCGATCGTCAGCAATAGGCAAATGACGCCGAGGATCAGCGCAAGGCCATCGGCATCGTTGGTTCTGTAGCTTCCCATGCGGCTGTAGACCAGCCATGGAAGCGTGACAAAGCTATCGGATCCGAACATGGCGACAGCGCCGAGATCGCCGAGCGACAGCGCCATGGCGAAAGACAGGGCGGTCAGCAACGGCTTGCGCAGCCCCGGCCAGTCGATGAGCCGCAGCCGCGCCTGGCCGGTTATGCCGAGGCTTGCCGATAGGCGCGCGGTGCGCCGCTGATGGACGAGATAAGCCGGTTCGAGCACGCGCATGACGAAGGGCAGGGCCATCAGCATATTGATCAGGACCACAAGGACAGGCGCAAAAACAGAGGCGTCGCCGAATGGCCTGAGCGCCATGAACCAGCCGGTCGCAAGAACTACGGGAGGCGCCAGCAGCACCATTGACGAGGCTCCGCCTATCGCGGCGTAGAGGGCGCGGCTGCCGCGCTTGGAGCGCTTGTCTGCGCTGATGGTCTGGCGGGCGCGGATCAGGGCTGCTGACACGACAAGGGCCAATGTGGCGGCGGAAAGGGATATGCCGCAGCTCATCGCTGCGGCCTGCCAGAAGACCGGCTCGCCGACCAGCTTCGGGAGGTCGGCTCTCAGGCCGGCTACCAACACGGAGAGCAATGGCGAGATTAGAAAAGCCGTGGCGAGAGCGAGGAGCAGGCCATCTGACAGTTTTGCCATTGGCATTCTGCCATCGAAACGCATGGAGTGGCGTCCGGCGGTCAGCCCTTCATCACGGCTGGCGGGGAGAAACGACATGGCGCCGAGGATGAGGCCGGTCAGGGCAATCTGCAGCAAGGACAGAGCTACCGCTCGGCCCGGGTCGAAATCGAAACGCAGCGACTGGTAGATCGCCACCTCGATCGTCGTTGCCGCTGGTCCGCCGCCAAGCGTCAGTACCAGCGTGAAACTGGTGGCGCAGAGCATGAAGATCAGCCCAGAAATGCCGGGGATCAGGCCGCGGATCGCCGGCCATTCGATGAAGCGGAAAACGGCGCGCGGGCGCATGTCGAGATTGCTTGCCATCAGCCAGTATTCGGAGGGCAGTCTCTCCAGACCGGCGAGCATCAGTCGGCATGCCAAAGGCAGATTGAAGAAGACGTGGGCGAGCAAGATGCCGGTCAGTCCGTAGATGGTGACGGGTTCGGACAGGCCGAGCTTGAGCAATGCGGTATTGAGCACGCCCTGCCGTCCCCAAATGCCGATCAACCCAAGCGCGCCGATCAGAACGGGCAGTCCCATCGGCACGGCCATCAACCGGATGATCCAAATACGGCCAGGAAAGTTAGGTTGCCGGGCAAGTGCCCGCGCGACGGGCAGAGCCAGGATAACGGAGAGCAAGGTCGAAAGGACGGCTTGCAGCAGCGTGAAGCGAAGGACGCGGAGAATGTAGGAATCCGAGATGATGCCGGCGAACGCATTGCTGCCGCCGGAGGCAGCAAGCGAGATGGCGGCGATGCCGATGAAAAGCAGGATGGCGGCGATGCCGATTGCCCCTCCCACCAGCGCATTTCGCCGCTCCGCCGCCGTCTGCAGCATCAGTTCATGCTCATGGCTGCCAGCCACTCGTCGATCCACGCCTTGCGTTTTTTGGCGACTTCATCCGGGCTCATCAGGAAGGTCTTGGACGGATTGACCAGCTTGCCGAAGGCATCCGGCAGCGGCGTGGAGGTGGCCGCAACAGGCATCATCCAGTTGTTGGTCGGGATCGTGTCCTGGAAACCCGGTGTGACCATGAATTTCAGGAAGTCACGAGCAAGATCCTTGTCAGGAGCGTTCTTAAGCAGGCCGGCGACCTCGATCTGGATATAGTGACCTTCGGAGAAAGCGGCGGCCTGATAGCGATCGGTATTCTCGGCGACCATGTGATAGGCTGGTGAGGTCGTGTAGGACAGTACCATCGGCGCCTCGCCCTTGGTGAACAGGCCATAGGCTTCAGACCAGCCGGGCGTCACCGTCAGGATGCGGCTCTTGAGCTTCGTCCATGCTTCGGGCGCCTTGTCGCCATAGACGGACTTCACCCAGAGCAGCAGGCCAAGGCCGGGCGTCGAGGTGCGCGGATCCTCGATGACGATCTTTTGCGATGGGTCGCCATCGACCAGTTCCTGCATGCTTTTCGGCGGGTTCTTGATGGTCTGCGTGTCGTAGATGATGGCGAAGTGGCCGTAGTCATAGGGAACGAAGACATCGTCCTTGAAGTCGCCGGGCACCTTGAGAGCGCTGGTATCGACGCCGCTTACGTCGAACAGGCCGGTATCCTTGGCTTCGGTGATCAGGTTGGTATCGATGCCGAGCACGACGTCGGCCTTGGTCGAGGCGCCTTCGAGCTTGAGGCGGGAGAGAAGCGCCACGCCATCGGCGACGCTGACGAAATTGACCGTGCAGGCGCAGGTCTTCTCGAAGGCTTCCTTGACCTTGGGGCCGGGGCCCCATTCCGAGGTGAAGCTCTCGTAGGTGTAGACCGTCAGCGTCTTGTCCGCGGCCTGCGCCTGCGACAGAGTGACGGTTGCGGCAAGGAAAGCCGTGGCGAATGATGCGATCAATGGTTTGCGGCCGGGCATGGCGCGCCTCCTCCTAAAAAGTTGTGTCATGGGGAAAAGGGCGGTGCCTGGTGTCACGCGTCTAATCCCTCCGCCGGTGTTAGCCGGATCAGGTTCCGCGGGTTGGCTTGAAAGCCTCTCAGCCAGATATCCTTGCGGATACAGGGCACCCCGTTAGAGCGTTGGCAGATGTATAGCGATGAAGGCTTTATGACAAGGGCGCAGCGCGCCCTTGCTTTTACTCGGCGGCTTCGGCCGCCGCGGCCGCGTTCTTGGTCTCGCCGTGGCGCGGCAACTGGACCGGTTTCAGCGAAAGCGCTGCAATCAATCCAATCAAAGCAAAGGCGCAGGAGGTCATGAATAGCGGCGTGAAGGCGCTGGCATAGGCATCGGCGACAGCCTGGCGGCTGGCTTCCGGGAGGGCTGCCATCATCTTTGGCGTCAGCTGCTCGATATCGGCAACGCCCGGAATGGAGACGCCGACTTTTGCAAGCTGCGAGCCGATGATGGCGCCATAAATCGAGATGGCGATCGATGCGCCACCCATGCGTGACAACGTGACGGAGCCGGTGGCGGCGCCGACGTCACGCGCCGGAGCGGCGTTCTGGACGCCGATCACAGGCACCTGCTGCGACAGACCGATGCCGATGCCGTGCAGCATCATCAGCAAGCCTATAATCGGCAGCGGCGTACCGGCATGGACCTGCGTCAGGAGTGCAAAGGCCACAGCGCTGCAGGAGAGGCTGGCGATGGCGAAGGGCTTGTAGCGTCCGGTGCGCGAGATCATGCGCCCGGCAAAGAGCGAGCCGCAGACGAGGCCGCCGGTCAACATGACGAAGAGCAGGCCGGCATGCGAGGGCGACAGGCCCGTGGTCGTCTGCAGGAACAGCGCGAAGTAATTGGCCATGCCGATAGCGATGCCACCGCCGGTAATCGACATGATCAGGAAAAGCGGGAAGGTCGGGTTGCGGAACAGCGACAGCGGCACGATCGGTTCGGCGGCGCGGCGCTCGACGAAGACCCAGGCGATGGCGCAAAGCGCGCCGATACCGATGATCCCCAGGCTCTGCGGCGCCAGGATCGAGCCGAACAGTTCGCTGCCATCGGCCATCAGCACGATGCTCGTCGTCGTCATCGCCAGCAGAAGGGCGCCGGCATAGTCGATCTTCGGACGGCGGTGCGGTTTGCGGTAGGGTAGCATCAGCGCGAGGCCGATCAAGACAAGGAAACCGATCGGGACGTTGACGARGAAGATCGAGCGCCAGCCGAAGAGATCGCTCATCATGCCGCCGAGAACGGGGCCGATGGCGCTCGAGGCCATCAGCACCAGGCTGGAATAGCTCTGGTAGCGGGCTCGTTCGCGCGGCTCGAAGAGATCGGCATTGACGGCGAAGATCGATACCATGATGCCGCCGCCGCCCAGGCCCTGGAGCACGCGGGCGGCGATCAGCGTGTTCATCGAGACGGCGAGACCACAAACGGCGGAGCCGACGGTGAAGATCGCGATTGCGGTCATCATCACGTATTTGCGGCCGAAGAGGTCACCGAGCTTGCCATAGACGGGCATGACGGCGCTCAGCGACAGCAGATAGGCGGAGCCGATCCAGCCGAAGCGTTCGAGGTGGCCGAATTCGCCGACGATGGTCGGCAGCGCCGTCGAGACGATCTGATTGTCCAGCGTTGCCATGAACATCGCGGTCATCAGAAACAGGAAGAGAATAAGCCTGCGGCGGGGATCCGTCACGAGCGGCTGGGAGGCAAGCTGCATATCCATGAAGACAGTTCCAATCTTGATCGCCAATTTATGTGACAAAAGCATATAAATGTCAATGACACCAGAATGACGCAGGCATATTTCCTTCGCGCAAGCCTTCTGTTATGCTCGGCGCATGAACGAGAAACCCGCCCGCATTCACGAGCTTGATCCGCTGTCACTGGAGAACGAAAGCGTTTCCAGCATCGGCCAGAGCATGACACGCATGAAGCTGATGACCGGGCGCCGGCTGATCGGGCGTCTGGCAATCCAGAGCGTGGCGCCGGATCTCGAACTCTCGCACCTCGATGTTCTTGACGCCGTGCGCCGTGCGCAGCCGGCCGATGAAGTGACGGTCGGGATGATTGCAGAAATGCTGCGGATCGATCCGTCTCGCGCCAGCCGCGTGGTCGCCGACATGGTCAGCCGTAACATTCTTCGCCGTGAAGCATCGCAGGCCGATGCGCGGCGCATCGTCGTGGTGATGACACCGATCGGCCAGCGGTTGCTGTCGGAAATCCGGGCGCAGAAGCTGTCGTTGATCACCGAAATCCTCGACGGCTGGAGCGACACGGACGTCGATGCCTTCGCAGCACTCTATGAGCGCTTCATCGACGGTTATGAAAAAGCCTTCGAACGGCGCGATAAGGGCACTCCCGGTTAAGCCCCGCCCCTTTCCCTCGACCCCTGCTTTGCGCTATGGGCATTGCCCATGACCCAGACGACCTTCACGATCCTGCTCGGCGGCGAGCTGACGCCGACAGAGCGGCTGCGCAGTGCGATTGCCGGCAGCCGGTTCATCGCGGCCGATGGCGGCATGCGCCATGCGGCAGAGCTCGGCGTCGTGCCGGAGCTCTGGGTGGGCGATTTCGATTCCACCGCACCGGATCTCGAAGGTGCGTTTCCGGGTGTGCCGAAGCAGCCCTATCCCGCGGCCAAAGCCTCGACGGATGGTGAGATCGCCGTTTCGGAAGCGATAGCCCGCGGTGCGAAACGGCTGATCCTTGCCGGTGCGCTGGCGGGGGAACGGTCCGATCATGCGCTTCAGCATCTCCTTTATGCCGTCAGCCTCGCCGAACAGGGCATCGACCTGTTGCTCACTTCGGGGCTGGAGGAAGCGGTTCCGCTTCTTTCAGGTTCCATCGAGCTCGACCTGCCGAAGAACAGCCTGTTCTCGGTTCCCGGTTTCAGCGAATTGCGCGGTCTCTTCATCGAAAACGCGCGCTATCCGCTCTCGGATTTCCATTTGCCGTTCGGCTCGTCGCGTACCATTTCCAATGTGGCAGAAGGCAAGGTTCGGTTCACGCTCGGCAGTGGCCGCGCGATCGTCCTTGCCCGCCCCTATGACCTTTCCGGAGTCTGATCCTTGGCGCCTCCCATTCTCAAACTGGACGACATCTTTCTGAGCTTCGGCGGCGCGCCGTTGCTGGCGGGCGCAAGCCTGCAGGTGGAGCCCGGCGACAAGATCTGCCTCGTCGGCCGCAACGGTTCCGGCAAGTCGACGCTGCTGAAGATCGCTGCCGGCATCGCCGAAGCGCAATCCGGCGAGGTGTTCCGTCATCCCTCCTCGACGGTCCGGTATCTTGAGCAAGCGCCTGATTTCGGAAGTTTTGCAACGGTGCAGGCCTATGCCGAGGCCGGGCTTGGGCCGGGCGACGATCCCTATCGTGTCACCTATCTTCTGTCGCATCTCGGCCTCACCGGCGAGGAAGACCCGAAGAACCTTTCTGGCGGCGAAGCCCGCCGCGCAGCACTTGCCCGCGTCATGGCGCCGGAGCCGGATATCCTGCTGCTCGACGAGCCGACCAACCATCTCGACCTGCCGACCATCGAATGGCTGGAAGGCGAGCTGCAGAAGACGCGCAGCGCCCTCGTGCTGATTTCGCATGACCGACGCTTCCTCGAAAAGGTCTCGACGGCCACCGTTTGGCTCGATCGCGGCACGTCGCGGCGTCTGGATCGTGGCTTCGGGCATTTCGAAGTCTGGCGCGATCAGGTGCTGGAGGCCGAGGAGCTGGAACAGCACAAGCTCGGCAAGGCGATCGAGCGTGAAGAGCATTGGCTGCGCTATGGCGTTACCGCGCGCCGCAAGCGCAACATGCGCCGTCTCGGTGAGCTGCACACCATGCGCTCGCAATATCGCGGCCACAAGGGTCCGCAGGGCAGCGTCCAGGCGAGCGTTTCGGATGCGCAGGAATCCGGCAAGCTGGTGATCGAGGCAGACAAGATCACCAAGACATATGGCGAGCGGCCGATCGTCACGCCGTTTTCTATTCGCGTGCATCGCGGTGATTGCATCGGCCTCGTCGGCCCGAACGGCGCCGGCAAGACGACGCTGCTGAAGATACTGACTGGCCAGTTGGCGCCCGACAGCGGCACCGTGAAGCTCGGCACCAATCTAGAAATCGCAACGCTCGATCAGAAGCGCGAGGAACTCAACCTCGACGACACGCTGGCAAATTACCTGACCGATGGCCGCGGCGAAAACCTGCTCGTCAATGGCGAGCAGCGCCATGTGACCGGCTACATGAAGGAATTCCTGTTCCAGCCGGAGCAGGCGCGCACACCGATCAAGAACCTCTCCGGCGGCGAACGTGCCCGTCTCATGCTGGCCCGAATCCTGTCGCGGCCGACAAACCTGTTGATCCTCGACGAGCCAACCAACGACCTCGATATTGAAACGCTCGACCTGCTGCAGGAAATCGTCGCCGGCTTTCCCGGCACGGTCATTCTCGTCAGCCACGACCGTGACTTCCTCGACCGCACCGTGACCTCGACGATTGCGCCTGCCGTTCCGGATGCACCTGATGGCCGGTGGATCGAATATGCCGGCGGCTATTCCGACATGATGGCCCAGCGGAAAGGCGCTCTGGATGAGCGTCGCAGGGCGGAGAAGGCCGCCGAAAAGGTGAAGGCGGAGGCTTCGCCCTCTGCCGAGGCGCCGAAGGGTAAGGGCAAGCTTTCGTTCAAGCAGAAGTTCGCACTCGAGAACCTGCCGAAAGAAATGGCCAAGGCTGAGGCTGAGATCGCCAAGCGCGAAGCGAAGATGGCCGATCCGAACCTGTTCACCAAGGACCCGGCGACCTTCAACAGGCTTGCCGCGGAGATGGAAAAGCTGCGCGACAGCGTGACGAAGATGGAAGAGGAATGGCTTGAGCTGGAAATGCTGAGGGAGGAGATCGAAGGCTGAGTCTCACGTTTCCTTGATTCGCCGGTGTCCCGGTGCGGCTCTAGAGTCCGCTCCGGCAGCCGGGGGATATGCCTGCTATCGTGGCGACAAGGAATAGTCATATGTCTCGCAAGCTTTCTTCCGCATTTCTGACGGCGCTCGCCGCCGCAGCCATCAGCTTTTCAGCCGTTCAGTCCAGCCAGGCCGACGATACGCAGCGTGTCCGCATTCGCGGCATCGTCGAGAGCCTCAACGGCGATGTGCTGACCATCAAGACCCGCGACGGAACCGACCAGTCGATCGCCATGCAATCGGGCTTCCGGGTTGGTGGCATCCAGCGGGCGGCCGTCGATGACATCAAGCCGGGCGATTTCGTTGGCGTCGGCTCGATGCCGAAGGGCAGCGGGCCGAATGACGCGCTGCAAGTGATGATCTTCCCGGCATCGATGAAGGGTACCGGCGAGGGCAACCGCCCCTGGGACGCCAAGCCGAATACCGAGATGACCAATGCGACCGTCAGCACCGCCGTCAAGGCGGTCAACGGCAAGACGATCACGCTGACCTATCAGGGCAAGGAAAAGACCATCGCCATCCCTGATGGCACACAGGTCGTCACCATCGCTTCGGCGACCAAGGACGATCTGAAGCCAGGCGCCGCGGTGATCGTCAATGCCGAAAAGGCTGCCGATGGCAGCGTCTCCTCGAAACAGGTCTCGGTCGGTCTCAGCGGCGTTCAGCCGATGTAATTCGCTAGATAACCGGTGCCGCCGCGGGGCGGCCGGTGCCGGTTTTCGGCGGTGGCGGCGGTTCTTCGGTCTTGGAGGCTATCGCTTCCAGATGGAGGACCTTCGGCTTCAGAATCTCCATGTAGATTTCCGAACGGCCGATATAGATCATCGATGTTTCCGGCAGCGCCGTCAGAAGATTGGTCAGCGTCGACTGCCATTCCGGCTCCAAGCCTTCGAGCACTTCGTCGAACACCACCCAGCGCGGGCGAACCAGCAGAAGGCGGGCAAAGCCGATGGCCTTCTGTTCGTCGGCATCCAGAACCTTGTCCCAGCGCGCCCGCGTGTCGAGGCGGCTTATCAGTTGACGCAGCCCGGCTTTCTCCAGAGCTGCCTCGATATCCTCGTTCTTGTAGGAGCCGGCCGGTTCGGGGAAGGAGAGCGCCTCGCGCAGCGTGCCGCCGGGGATATAGGCGACCTGGGGGACGAACAGGATGTCGTCTGAGGGCGGCAGGCCCATCGTGCCGCTGCCGCAGGGCCAGAGGCCGGCCATCGCCTGGAAGAGAAGCTTCCGATTGACGTTGTGATCGCCGTTTATCATCACCTTCTCGCCGGCCTTCAACGTCACATCGGGCTCGTGCAGGCGGAAGCCGCCGCATTGATCGACCTCTTCGCCCAACTTGGCGGCGATGGTGACGTTCTTCATCACAAGCCTGTCCGCGGCGGTGTCTTCGTAGGCGATGACGTTCTTCGGATTGAGCGGTTCATCCATGTGCTCAAGCGCATGGCGGAAATCGGTGACGCGGTTCAGCGTCGCGCGCCATTCGGCGATCGGGCCGAAATTGGCGACATACCAGCGCAGCGCCGTATTGACCTGGTTGAAGGCGCCGACCGACATCATCAGCTCACCGAAGGTCAGGCCGCCGGAGAAATAGGCGGGCGCGGCGACGATGATCGGTATGACGATGACCAGCCAGCCGTAACCGGCCGAAACCCAGGTCAGGTTGGTATTGGCCATGGTCAGCCGCTTGAGCACGGCGAGAACCGTGCTGATATCGGTGTTGATGCGCTGGCGCTCGTTTTCCTCGCCTCTGGCGACGGTAATCGCCGGCATGTTCTCGTTGGCGTGCATCAGCGAGAAGCGGAGTTCGGCTTCCTTGGAGAAGCGCTCGGCGTTGATCGGCACCAGCTTTCTGCCGACGATCTGGCTGAGGATCGACGCCGACGCGGCATAGAAGACGGCGGCCCAGACCATGTAGCCGGGGATGGCGAAGGAATAGGTGCGGAAGTGGAAGACGAAGCCGCTCGACAGCTCCCAGAGCACGCCGATGAAGCTGACGAGCAGGATCGTCGACTGGATGAGGCCGAGAACGAGGCCGGTGGTGCTTTCGGCAAGGTTGCGGGCGTCCTCATGCAGGCGCTGGTCCGGATTGACGCCGATCAGCCCGCTCGAGGCCAGCCGCAGGGCCCGCTTGTGCTTCAGCCATTGATCGACGAGATCGCGGGTCAAGCCCTCGCGCATATAGAGCGCCGTCATCTGGTTCAGCCAGGCCTGGCCGACATTGAGAAGCAGCAGGGACCCGGCGATCAGGCCGAAAATCTGAAGCTGATGGAAGAACTCGCCGACATCGCGCCGTTGCAGCGAATCATAGAACGGCGCGTTCCAGCGGTTGAGAACGACCTGACCGTAGGCCGTCGCCAAGATGACGAACATAAGGATGGCGGCGAGAGACAGGATCTTGCCGCGCACTTTCGAAGCCCAGAAGGCTAAAAACATCAATTTGAGGCGATAGCCGAGGCTGAGATCGTATCCGACCCTATCTTGCCGCTGGCCGACAGCCCCGCCTTTGGCGTCGTCCGTCATCATGCATTCCTGTACAGCATCATCCCTGATTAACATGGTAGCGCGTGCTGTCCATCAACAGATTCTACCAGTCATTAATGCGTGAGTTACCTAGCTCAAAGTGCAGGTTGCGAATCACGATTGATTCGCGGCGCTGTCAGCGCTATCTAGAGGATCGTGGTGATTTGGCCGGCCGGCTTGCAGCCACGTTAAATAAGTCGCTAAAGGGCCGCGTGCGGACCGGTAGCGATTCTTTTTTCGCCACCGGTTTTTTTATTTGCCGGTTGTCCTGTTCGATCGAGTGAATGCAATGCCCATCAAGATTCCTGACACGCTGCCCGCTTTCGAAACCCTCGTTCAGGAGGGTGTGCGGGTGATGACTGAGACAGTGGCTATCCGCCAGGATATCCGCCCGCTTCAGATCGGGCTTCTCAATCTCATGCCGAACAAGATCAAGACCGAAGTGCAGATGGCGCGCCTTGTCGGCGCCTCGCCGCTGCAGGTCGAGTTGTCGCTGGTCAGGGTCGGCAACCACAAGGCCAAGAATACCTCGGAAGACCATCTGCTGGCCTTCTACCAGACCTGGGAAGAGGTGAAGCATCGCAAGTTCGACGGCTTCATCATCACCGGCGCGCCGATCGAGCTGATGCCCTTCGAAGACGTCAACTATTGGAGCGAGATGCAGGACATCTTCGAATGGACGAAGACCAACGTGCATTCGACGATGAATGTCTGCTGGGGTGCGATGGCGGCGATCTATCACTTCCACGGCGTTCCCAAGCATGAGCTGAAGGAGAAGGCATTCGGCGTTTACCGCCACAAGAACCTGAAGCCGTCCTCGGTCTATCTCAACGGTTTCTCGGATAATTTCGAGATTCCGGTGTCGCGCTGGACGGAAGTGCGTCGCGGCGACATCGAGAAGGCGCAGGGTCTCGAGATCCTGATGGAATCAAACGAGATGGGCGTCTGTCTGGTTCAGGAAGAGGCGAGCAAACGCCTCTACATCTTCAACCATGTCGAATACGATTCGACGTCGCTGTCGGACGAATATTTCCGCGACGTGAATGCTGGCGTGCCGATCAAGATGCCGCACAACTACTTCCCGCATAATGATCCGGCGCTGCCGCCGCAAAATCGCTGGCGCAGTCATGCACATCTGCTGTTCGGCAACTGGATCAATGAAATCTATCAGACGACGTCCTACGACCTCAACGAGATCGGCACGAAAATCTGACGGCTTATCAATCTGTTGATGCTATGCCGCTGCCTTTGCCGCAGCGGCATTTCTTTTTTGGCATTGGCAGTTGCGGTTCGCGGCAAATGGGGGCAGTTTCGCTGCCGGATGCGAACAGATTTCAGGACGATGGTATAATGGCGGAAGAGCTCAAGCGGGAAGTTTTCGGAACGACGAAAGACGGAGAAACCGTCTATCGCGTCGAGATCAAAGGCGGCGGTCTGACGGCGAAGATCATGAGCTGGGGCGCTGTCATCCAGGATCTCAGGCTCGACGGTCACGACGCCCCGCTGCTTCTCGGCTTCGACAATTTTGCCGATTATCCGTCCTACTCCTCTTATTTCGGTGCGACGCCCGGGCGCTGCGCCAATCGCATCGGCGGCGGCAAGTTCACGCTCGACGGCAAGGCCTATCAGCTGGAGCTCAACGAAAAGGGAGTCTCACATCTGCATGGTGGCAGCGATAACATTGCCAAGCGCAACTGGACGATCGTCGAGCATGCCGTGGATCGCGTTGTCCTGAAGATCGTCGATCCCGACGGCCGCGCCGGCTATCCGGGCAATTGCACGATCCAGGCCACCTATCGGGTTCACGGTAACGGCGAGTTCTCGATCGTCTATGAATCGACGTCCGACCAGCCGACACTTGCCAATGTCTGCCAGCACGCCTATTTCAATTTGGACGGCCGCGATGACGCGCTTGGCCACGATATCATGATCGCGGCCGATCACTATCTGCCGACCGACGAGCGGCAGATCCCGACCGGGGAACTGCGCCCAGTCGATGGCACGGCTTTCGATTTCCGCGAAATGGCGCCGATGAAGCGTTTTGAAGGTTCGGAACAGGCGCTCTACGATCATAATTTCTGCCTGTCGAAGGAGCGTGTCGCCAAGCGCTCCGTCGTGCTGGCCCGCAGCCTCAATTCCGGCGTGTCGATGGAAGTGCGCACGACCGAACCGGGCGTGCAGTTCTATGCCGGCTTCAAGCTGAATGTCGCCGTGCCAGGTCTCGATGGCCGCAAGTACGGACCGTTCGCCGGCTTCTGCCTGGAGACCCAGGTCTGGCCGGATGCGATCAATCACGAGGGCTTCCCGAATGCCGTTCTGCGGCCGGGCGAGGTTCTGCGGCAGGAAACGGATTACATCTTCACCAAGAACTGACGCGTTCGATTTGATCGCTGGTTTTGCGAACCCTCGTGATCCGTCACGAGGGTTTCTTTTTTGCGGCGTAGATTCAGCTTGAAGACTGGTTCTAAATAGGTTCTAATGTGCGCCTATGGATAGAACCAGTCTGATAGCAGAGCTGAATGCGCGCGGACTGCGCGACGAGGCCTCGACCGGACCGCTCTACAAGCGGCTGGCCCTGGCATTGACCGGTCTCGTCCAGGAAGGGTTGCTGAAGCCCGGCGCTGCGCTTCCCGGTGAGCGCGATCTTGCCGAGGCCCTGAAGCTTGGGCGTGTCACGGTGCGCACCGCCTATCGCGAGCTGATGTCTTCAGGCGCGCTTGAATCACGACACGGCAGCGGTACCTTCGTTTCGGCGCGTGTCGAGCGCATGGAGCAATCGCTCTGGCGGCTCTCGTCTTTCTCGGCCGACATGCGTTCGCGCGGCCGCTCTCCGGCGGCGAAAATCCTCTCCCGGCAAATCAATCAGCCATCGCCGGAAGAAAGCTTCCTGCTGGGGCTCAGCCAGGACGAGCCGGTGTTGCGGCTCGATCGTCTTCGTCTTGCCGATGGTTTGCCGCTGGCGATCGAGCGGGCCGTGGTTCCGGTCAAGTTCGTCGGCGAACAGGCGGGCGGCGAGGGTTCGCTCTATGACGCCCTGGCTGCCAACGGCCACAAGCCGGTGCGGGCGCTGCAGCGGCTGACGGCCGTGACGCTCGACCCATCCTCGGCCGCGATGCTGAACGTCAAGGCCGGTGCGCCGGCCCTGCTGATCGAGCGGATATCCCGCCTCGAAGACCAGCGCGTCGTTGAATATACCCGCTCGCACTATCGTGGCGATGCTTATGATTTCGTTGCAGAATTGAGAATTGGAGATGAAATATGAGTGAGAACCAGTCGCTGATGCTGCAGGAAGCCGGCCAGTCGCCGGAGGTCGTGGCGACCCTGCTCGAAAAGGAAAAGCCGGCCTTTGCCGAAATTGCCAAGCTTTTCTCCTCGGCTCGGCCGAGCGTAGTGACGACGGCGGCGCGCGGGTCTTCCGACCATGCCGCAACCTTCTTCAAGTATCTTTTCGAAATCACCTGCGGCGTTCCGGTGGCTTCCGTCGGTCCGTCGATCGCGTCAGTCTATGGCGCGCCGCTACATCTGAAGGGCGGCATTCACTTCACGGTTTCGCAGTCGGGCGCCAGCCCTGACATCGTTGCCCTGCAGGAAGCCGCGAAGAAGGGCGGGGCGACGACGATCGCCGTCGTCAACGTCACCGACAGCCCGCTCGGCAATCAGGCCGACATCGTGCTTGGCCTCAATGCCGGACCGGAAAAGAGCGTTGCCGCAACGAAATCCTTCATCGCTTCGGTTGCAGCGCTTGCCGGCGTAACGGCTGCGATCGGCGGCAAGACTGATCTACAGGCGGCGCTCCAGAAGCTTCCGGGCGCCCTGTCGGCCACATCGGGCATCGATACGGCCGCGGCAGAGGATGTGCTTTTCAACGCCAGCTCGCTTTATACGGCCGGCCGCGGCCCGGCCTTCGCGATTGCGCTCGAAGCCGCGCTCAAGGCAAAGGAAACGTCGGGCTTGCATGCCGAAGCCTTCTCACTGGCTGAATTGATGCATGGTCCGATGCGTCTGGTTCAGCCGGGTTTCCCGATTGTTGCCTTCGCGCCTGACGATGCGGCATACGCCAACAACGTTCAGGCGCTCGAACGCCTGCAGAAGCTTGGCGCGACGACGGTTCCCTTCTCGACGCAGCCGCTTTCCGGGGTCAACCTGCGTGTTCCCTCGACCGGCAACGGCCTTCTCGATCCGCTGGTTTCGCTGCTCGTCTACTACCGCCTCATCGAGTCGGTCACGCGCCGCAAGGGCTTCGATCCCGACAAGCCGGCAAACCTGCTCAAGGTTACGGAGACCGTCTGATGTCCCGCAAGATCTTCACCGGCGCCCGGATCTTCGACGGCGAGCGCTTTCACGACGAAAGGGCGCTGGTCGTTTCGAACGGACGCGTCGAGACCATCGCGGCACTCAACGATCTCCCCGAAGGCGAGACCGTGGTGCTTGACGGTGGCGTTCTCTCGGCCGGTTTCATCGACGCGCAGGTGAACGGCGGCGGCGGCCGGATGCTGAACGACGAGCCATCGCCGGACTCGATGTACATCATTGCCGACGGCCATCGCCGCTATGGCACGACAGCGCTGCTGCCGACCTTGATCACCGACACGGCTGACGCCACCAAGGCGGCGATCGAGGCCGCCAAGGAAGCGGTCAAGACCAATCGCGGCGTTGCCGGTCTGCATCTCGAAGGTCCGCATCTGGCACCAGCCCGCAAGGGCGCACATCTTGCATCGCTAATGCGTCCGGTCGAAGACGCAGACGTCAAGGCGTTCATTACAGCGCGCGAAGCGATCGGCACGCTGCTCATTACCATGGCGGCTGAACAGGTGAGCGTGAAGCAGGTGCGCGCGCTTGCCGAAGCCGGCGTGATCGTCAGCATCGGACATTCCGATTGCAGCAGCGAGCAGGCGGAAGAGCGTTTCGATGCCGGCGCCCGTGGCGTCACGCATCTCTTTAACGCGATGAGCCAGATGGGGCATCGCGCTCCGGGTCTCGTTGGCGCGGCGATCGATCACCCCTCGACCTGGTGCGGCGTGATTGCCGATGGCCACCATGTCGATCCGAAGGCACTGCGCACGGCGCTGCGTGCGAAGCGCGGCGAAGGAAAGCTGTTCCTCGTCAGCGATGCGATGTCGCTGGTCGGCTCCGACAAGAACAGCTTCACGCTGAATGGCCGCACCGTTCATCGCGAAAGCGGCAGTTTCTGCTCCAAGGTGGTTCTGGACGACGGCACGCTGGCGGGGTCCGATGTCGATATGGCTTCCAGCATCCGCTATTGCGTGACCTATCTCGACCTGACGCTGGCCGAGGCGTTGAGGATGGCGACGCTCTATCCGGCGCGCTTCCTTCGACTCGAGGGCTATGGCCGCTTGTCTCCCGGATATCGCGCCGACTTCGTGCACCTGACCGACAAGATCGAGGTCACCGCGGCCTGGATCGGCGGGGAGAGGAAGTAGCGATGACTGCGATCACCGATGCTTATTTCTCGAACCTGATCGAGCGGCTCGGCCAGCTGAAATCGGCTCTCGATGTTCCGATGCAGCAGGCCGCCGCGGCGATCCTCGAAGCGGCCCGCAGCGACAAGCGCGTCTATGTCTTCGGCACCGGCCATTCTCACATGCTGGCCGAAGAAGTGCATTACCGGGCGGGCGGCCTCGCCTTCACCGTTCCCGTACTTGTCGGTTCTGCGATGCTGCACGAGGGTGCGGTGATCAGTTCGGTCTATGAACGGACGGAAGGTCTCGTTCGTCCGGTGCTCGAGCGCTATGGCATGCAGCCGGGCGACGTCATCATCATCGCGTCCAATTCCGGCGTGAACGCCGCGCCGCTTGAAGCCGCCGATTATGGCCATGAGATCGGCGCCAAGGTAATCGCCATCACCTCGATCGAATATTCCAAGGCGATCGCCAACGGCCGCCGCAGGCTAGCCGAGGTTGCCGATATCGTCCTCGACAACGGACTTCCGCCGGGCGATGCCGTCATCGAGATCGAAGGGAGCGGGCTGAAGGTCGGGCCGGTCTCGACGGCAGTCGGGGCGACCGTGCTCAATGCGATCTTTGCCGAGGTGGCCTCGGAGCTCGCCAAGTCCGGCGATGCGCCCGTTTATCTCAGTGCCAACATGCCGGGTGCTGCAGCGGTGAACCAGCAGCTGGTCAAGCGATACCGGCCGCGCAATCCGCATCTCTGAAACGAAAAAGGCCGGCGGAGACGCCGGCCTTTTGCTTTGCCCCTGCGGACAATCAGTTCTTTGCGCGCTCGACGTAGGAGTTATCTTCCGTCGCGATGACAACGCGGATGCCGGCATCGATATGCGGCGGAACCAGTGTGCGGATGCCGTTCGAAAGGATTGCCGGCTTGTACGAGGACGATGCCGTCTGGCCCTTGACGACCGGTTCGGTCTCGGTGATTTCAAGCGTCACGTGGCGCGGCAGCTGGAGAGCCAGCGCAATGCCTTCGTGCATCGACAGGATGCAGGTCATCCCTTCCTGAAGATAGGCCTTCTGATCGCCCATCGTTTCGTTGTCGACGACGACCTGGTCGTAGCTTTCCGGGTTCATGAAGTGGAAGCCTTCGCCGTCCTCGTAAAGGAACTGGAAGTTGACGTCTTCGACGAATGCGCGCTCGACCTGCTCGGTCGTGCGCCAGCGCTCGGACACCTTCACGCCATCGACGATGCGGCGCATATCGACCTGGGTCACCGGCGTGCCCTTGCCAGGATGGAAGTTGTTGGCCGTAAGAACGACATACAGCTTGCCATCCACTTCGAGAACGTTGCCCTTGCGGACGGAGGAGGCGATGATCTTGACCATAAGACTTCCTTGTAACTCAGCCTTCGGCGTCGTAGAGGACTGTCGCAATAGCCCTGGAGACGCGATTAATTTTCCTTTGGGGCGGCAACTAACTTAAAATCCGGCGAAAAGCCAGCCCAGCGTTGGCCGTCACGGTGAAGAAAGCAGAGAATGAGCCTGACGAGCGCCAAAGCCTCGCCCTGGTGGACGCCCGACGTCCACGCGGATCGCCGCCCGTTCCTGATCGGGCGCAACGCGATCCAGGCCGCACTGCGTCTTTATTTCGCCGGCGAAGATTTTGTCGAGGTCGATACGGCCGCACTGCAGGTGTCACCGGGCAACGAGGCGCATCTGCATGCCTTCGCAACAGAAGCGCTGACGACGGATGGCCAGCCGGCGCTGTTCTATCTGCACACCTCGCCGGAGTTTGCCTGCAAGAAGCTCCTTTCGGCGGGTGAGCAGCGGATCGCCTGCTTCGCGCATGTCTATCGCAACCGTGAGCGCGGGCCGCTGCACCATCCCGAATTCACCATGCTGGAATGGTACCGGACGGGAGAAAGCTACGAGACGCTGATGATGGATTGCGTGCGGATCGCAGCACTCGCTGCCGAGACCGCCAAGGCATCCAAACTGACGTATCGCGGTGCCGAGGCCGATCCTTTTGCTGGGCCGGAGCGGATTTCCGTTGCGGAAGCCTTCGATCGTTATGCCGGGATCGATCTGCTCGGATCAGTCGCTGCCGATGGCTCGACCGATCGCGAGCATCTGGCGGCTGAACTGCGCCGCAACGGCCTGCGTGTCGCCGAAGACGATGGCTGGGCCGATCTCTTCAGCCGAGCGCTGGTCGAGAAGATCGAGCCGCATCTCGGTTTCGGCCGCATTACCATTCTCGACGAATATCCTGTTTCGGAAGCTGCTCTGGCGCGGCCGTCAGGCCGGGATCCACGGGTTGCCGAGCGCTTCGAGGTCTATGCCTGCGGCGTCGAGCTCGCCAATGGCTTCGGCGAGCTGACGAATGCTGCCGAACAGCGGCGCCGTTTCGAGATCGAGATGGCCGAGAAGGCACGCATATATGGCGAGCGCTATCCGCTGGACGAGGATTTTCTCGAGGCGTTGCAGATCATGCCGGAGGCGAGCGGCATCGCGCTCGGCTTTGACCGGCTGGTGATGCTGGCGACCGGTGCCTCGCGCATCGATCAGGTGTTGTGGGCGCCTGTGGCGGAGTATGGCCGATGAATATCGTCAGGCCGATCAAGAGCGTCGATGACTTGTCGAGCGCCGGTCTGATTGCCGAGGGCGACCGGCTGGCCCTCGAAGAGGTCGCGGCCCGCTATGCGATCGCGCTGACGCCCTCGGTTGCGGCGTTGATCGATCGTGCCGATCCTGATGATCCTATCGCGCGGCAGTTCGTGCCGACGGGCGACGAATTGCAGATTACCCCGGAAGAACGCGCCGATCCGATCGGCGATCTCCCGCATAGTCCGGTCGAAGGTATCGTGCATCGCTATCCGGATCGCCTGCTGTTGAAGGCCGTGCATGTCTGCCCGGTCTATTGCCGCTTCTGTTTCCGCCGCGAAATGGTCGGTCCTCAGGGCTTAGGCACGCTGGAGCCGGAGGCGATGAAGGCAGCCTTCGACTATATCCGCCAGCATGACGAAATATGGGAAGTCATTCTCACCGGCGGTGATCCGCTGATCCTGTCGCCGCGGCGGCTGGAAGACATCATGCGGGAGCTCTCGGCGATTGATCACGTCAAGATCGTCAGGTTTCATACCCGCGTGCCCGTGGTCGATCCGCGGAAGATCGATGTGGCGCTCATCGACGCCCTGAAGGCGAGCGGCAAGACCGTCTACATCGCGCTGCACGCCAATCATCCACGCGAGTTTACGGCCGAAGCGCGGGCGGCCTGCGCACGGATCGTCGACGCCGGTATCGTCATGATTAGCCAATCGGTGCTGCTGAAGGGCGTTAACAATGATGCGGACGTGCTTGCGTCGCTGATGAAGACGTTCGTCGAGAACCGCATCAAGCCCTATTACCTGCATCATCCGGACCTTGCGCCCGGCACCAGCCATTTCCGGCTATCGATCGAAGAAGGGCAGGCAATCGTCGCAGCCTTGCGGGGCCGCATATCCGGCCTCTGCCAGCCAGCCTATATTCTGGATATTCCGGGCGGCTACGGAAAGACCGTGATCGCCGAAAGCGGCGTTCGCAAAACCGCCGACGGTTGCTTCTCGGTCTCCGATTACAGGGGCGGCGAGCACGGCTATCCACCGGCCGGATAGAAGATTTCCGTTCCATTTCTGCACTGACAAGTCGTTCTAGCGGCTCCTTTATTACGCCAAGCCGCCGAGGCAAGTATTTGAGCAGAAACGGCGAAATTCAATCAGGGCGCGATACTCGATAAAACTTTAAGTGTGAATCTTGCTCATCTTTAACCAGACAAATTAGCGGAATATTGGGTTTTCCGGCCTAAAAGAGCGCTCATGATGAAGGCGATGAACGCCTGCTCTGGATCATGACAATCTTGGAGATGTTCGGATGAACAAGACAATCCGCGATATTATAGCCAAATTCGGCAAGCTTCCCGCGTCGATCGACCAGGTCGCCGACGACGCCGATCTCTACGCGGCGGGTCTGACATCCTTTGCATCGGTGCAGCTGATGCTGGCGATCGAAGAAGCGTTCGATATCGAATTCCCCGACAATCTTCTCAACCGCAAGTCCTTCGCCAGCATCTCGGCGATCGAAAAGACCGTCGATATGATCAAGGACAGCCGGAAGGTCGCCTGATGAACTTCCCGGTCAAGATCACGGAAGAGAGCTTTGCGGCACGGGCCGCGCGCGTCGCCGAGATTGCGGCTAAGCACGCCGACACCGTCGATGCCGAAGGCCGTTTCCCGCGGGAAGCTGCCGATGCAATGAAGGCCGAACGTCTGCTCGGCATTCAGATCCCCCGCCACCTCGGCGGCGAGGGCGCGACGACGACCGAAATCGCCGAACTCTGTTCCGTTCTTGGCCAGGCCTGCGCCGCAAGCGCCATGGTTTTCGCCATGCACCACATCAAGCTTTCGAGCCTTGTCGAGCATGGCGCTGACAGCGAGTGGCATGCGGGCTTTATGCGGCGTATCGCGGCCGAACAGCTGCTGATCGCTTCGGCGACGACCGAAGGCGGCATTGGTGGCAATCTGCGCAACAGCATCTGCGCCATCGAGATCACCGGCGATACTTGCCGTCTCGAAAAGGACGCGACTGTCATCTCCTACGGCTCACATGCCGATGCTATCCTGATCACGTCGCGCAGCGGGCCGGAGGCCGCGTCTTCGGATCAGGTGCTGACGGCTTTCCTCAAGGACCAGTACACGCTTGAGCGAACCCATGTATGGAATACGCTCGGCATGCGCGGCACCTGCTCCGACGGCTTCCTTTTCAAGGGCGAGGCGCCGGCGGCGCAGATCCTGCCGAAGCCCTTTGCCGAAATCGCAGCGCAGTCGATGCTTGCCTCCTCGCATCTCCTCTGGAGCGGCGTCTGGTATGGCATCGCGGTCGATGCCGTCTGCCGTGCGCAGGCGTTCGTTCGCGCTGCCGCACGCAAATCGCCCGGCGCTCCGCCGCCCGGTGCGCTACGCCTTGCCGAGGTTTCGAACCTTCTGCAGATGGTCAAGTCGAATGTCGTCGCGGGCCTGAAGGCCTATGAAGACGCAAAGGCCGATCCCGACAAGCTGTCGTCGATGGGCTTTGCCGTTGCCATGAACAACGTGAAGATCGCCTCGTCGGAAACGATCCTCGAGATCGTCAACCACGTCATGCTGATCTGCGGCATCATGGGCTACAAGAACGGCACGCCTTTCAGCGTCGGCCGGCACCTTCGCGATGCGCATTCCGCGCAGCTGATGATTTCCAATGACCGCATCCTCGGCAACACGTCGAGCATGCTTCTCGTCCACAAGCAGGACACTAGCCTACTGGGGTGACTCACATGGATATGCAGACCTCCTTTCTGGACCGGCTTTTCGAATCCGGCCTGCTGATCGATACCGGCGTGGACGGCCTCTACGGCCGCAGCGGCCAGTTCGAAGACGTAATCTCCGCTTTCGAGCGGCTGATCGACAGGTTCGGCGGCGCCGACGGTGCCGAAGCCATGCGCTTTCCGCCAGGCATGAACCGGGCGATCTTCGAGAAAAGCGGCTATATGAAGAGCTTCCCGCAGCTTGCGGGTACGGTGCACAGCTTCTGCGGCGCCGAGCTTGATCACATGAACCTGCTGCAATGCATGGAAGTCGGCGACGACTGGACCAAGGGCCAGGAAGCGACCGAGATTGTACTGACGCCGGCGGCCTGCTATCCGCTCTACCCGACGGTCGCCAAGCGCGGCAACCTGCCGGCAAAGGGCGGTCTTTACGATCTGCAGTCCTACTGCTTCCGCCATGAGCCTTCCAAGGATCCGGCACGCCAGCAGCTGTTTCGCATGCGCGAATATGTCTGCATGGGTACCGAGAGCCACGTGACGGATTTCCGCCAGCGCTGGATGGATCGCGGCGTCGAGATGATGAAGCTGGTTGGCCTCGATGTGGTCATCGACGTGGCGAACGATCCGTTTTTCGGCCGCGCCGGCAAGATGATGGTCAACAACCAGCGCGACCAGAACCTCAAGTTCGAGCTGTTGATCCCGATCACCTCGACCGCCAATCCGACCGCCTGCATGAGCTTCAACTACCATCAGGACTCGTTTGGCCTGAAGTGGGGTCTGAATCTCGAGGATGGCAGCGTGGCGCATACCGCCTGCGTCGGCTTCGGTCTGGAACGCATCGCGCTTGCGCTGTTCCACCATCACGGTCTTGACGTGAAGGAATGGCCTGAAAACGTTCGCAAGGCGCTCTGGGGCTGAGACGTCCGATGAAGGCTGTTTTCCCGGCTATCGCTCCGGATGGCTACGTCAGGCATGCGCTCCATTCCAGCGAGCGCATGTGGCCGGAAACCAATTGCTATATCGATCTCTGGATCGAGGTGCTGAACACGCTCGGCTTGCCGCCGGAAGCGATGCTCGGCTTTACCATGACGCAGGACTTCGAGGGCGACCAGTTCACCTTCTTCAAGGTGCCGCTGGAAGATCTGGAAACACTCTACGGCATTCGCGTCAGCGAACTGGCGATCTTCGATCGCGTCGAGCGTCATATCGAAACGCAGATCGGCCGCGGGCGGCTCTGCCTGATCGAGATGGATTCCTATTACATGCCCGACACCCAGGGCACTGCCTACCGCACCGAGCACGGCAAGACGACCGTGGCGATCAACCGGCTGGATTTCGATGCGAAGCGCGTCGAGTATTTCCACAATGCCGGGTTCTTCGCGCTGGATGGCGAGGATTTTGACGGTCTGTTTCAGCTGAATTCAGGCGCGGACGGGGCGTTGTTTCTGCCCTACACCGAATTCGCCAAGTTTCCGGCGATGCTTCCCGGCGATGCGGAGATGCGGGCGGCCTCCCAAGCGATCTTCAGAAAGCATTTCGCCCGCCGCCCGGCCCGCAATCCGATCCGCGCCTTTGCCTCGGTCTTCCCGCAGCAGGTCGAGGAAATTGCCGAGCGGCCCTTCGGCTTCTTCCACAAATATGCCTTCAACACGCTTCGCCAGTTCGGCGCCAATTTCGAGCTGGCGGCGGATCATCTCGCTTGGCTGTCGCCGGGCAAGTTTGCCAGCGCCGAGGCGGATGCGCGGCAGATTTCCGAGACGGCCAAATCCGTGCAGTTCCAATTGGCGCGGGCCGTGACCCGCAAGAAATTCGAGCCGCTGCAGACCGCGCTTGATCCGGCCGCCGATGCATGGGATTCCATCATGGCTTCGATTTCCGAGCGGCTGTGACACCGGAGGCTTGATCATGCGGGGCAGGTTGGCGAGCGTCGGCGCAGAAGAGGTCCTGCTTTCGGAAGGCTGGAACCTCGTTCTCACGGAACCCGATGCCTATGCCGTGCCGCATGATATCCCGCCGACGTCGCAGTTCATCGCCGCACCGGTGCCCGGCACCGCTGCCGAAGCGCTCGAGAGAGCCGGCCTGTTCGACAGGGAAAATCCGGAGCCTCTGAACACCCGGGATGCCTGGTATGTCTGCCGCCTGTTCGACACGGAACCGGGAGACTGGATTCTGCGGCTGGAGGGACTGGCAACGCTTTGCCACGTGTTCGTCAACGGCCAAGAGCTGCTGTTTTCGGAAAGCATGTTCACCGCTCACGAAATTCCGGTGACGCTTGCCGGCGGCGACGAGCTTGCGCTGTGTTTCCGGGCACTTGCGCCGAAGCTTACCGAGCCCGGGCCCCGCGCTCGCTGGCGCCCGCAGATGATCACGCCGCCGGGCCTCAAGAATGTCCGCACCACAGTGCTCGGCCATATGCCGGGCTGGTGCCCGGAGATCCATGCCATCGGACCGTGGCGGGCGATATCGCTGGTGCGCAGCGGCCCTGTTTCGATCGACAATGTCTCGATCCGCAGCGTTCTGGATGACGATGGCAGCGGGCGGGTCAGCGTTTCGCTTTATTCCGCTGCGGAGGATCCGATCCTTCAGCTGCGCTGCGGCGGGGAAGAGACGGCCTTTGAGAAGATCGGCGAGAACCACTACTCGGCCATCCTCAAGCTCGCCGATGTGAAGCCGTGGTGGCCGCACACGCACGGAACGCCTGAACTCTACGATCTGGCGCTGGTTTCCGACGATGTCGAGTACCCGCTCGGCAAGACCGGTTTCCGCACGATCACCCTCGATCGCGGGGCCGATGGCGATGGCTTCGGGCTTTGCGTCAACGGCGAGCGCGTCTTTTGCCGGGGTGCTGTCTGGACCACCGCCGATATCGTGCGGCTTCCCGGCGCGCGGGCCGATTACGAGCCGTTCCTGCGGCTGGCTGCTGAAGCCGGCATGAACATGATCCGCGTCGGCGGCACGATGGCTTATGAGACGCCCGATTTCTTTGCGATCTGCGATGAACTCGGCCTGCTCGTCTGGCAGGACTTCATGTTCGCCAATTTCGACTATCCGCGCAACGACAAGACATTCATCGGCCACGTCCATGCCGAAGTCGAAGGGTTCCTGCATGGGGTTCAGGCCGCGCCTTCGCTTGCGGTGCTCTGTGGTGGCAGCGAGGTTCATCAGCAGGCGGCAATGCTTGGGCTGCCGCGGGAGTTCTGGGGCGGTCCGGTGACCGACGAAGTAATCCCGGCGATCGCGTCGCGGCTGCGGCCGGATGTGCCCTACGTTCCGAATTCGCCCTATGGCGGGGCCATGCCGTTTTCGCCGAATGCAGGGGTCACGCACTACTACGGCGTTGGCGCCTATATGCGCCCGCTTGACGATGCGCGCCGGGCCGATGTGCGTTTCGCCGCCGAAAGCCTTGCCTTCGCGCATGTCCCGCAGCAGAGAACGTTGCAGCGGCATCTCGATGTGCCCTCCGTTCACAGCCCTCTCTGGAAGGCCCGGGTGCCGCGCGACCGCGGCGCGTCCTGGGATTTCGAGGATATCAGGGATCACTATCTCGGGCTGCTCTACGATATCGATCCGGCCAGGCTTCGCCGCGAAAATCCGGAACGCTATCTCGATCTTTCCCGTGCCGTCACGGGCGAAGTGCTGACCGAGACCTTTGCCGAATGGCGCCGCAGCGGATCACGTTGCAACGGCGCGTTGGTCTGGACGCTGCAGGATCTGCTGCCCGGACCGGGCTGGGGGGTGATCGATTCCACCGGCGAACCCAAGCCCGTCTGGCATGCAATGCGCCGGGCCTTCCGGCCGTTGCAGGTGGTGCTAACGGACGAAGGGACCAATGGTCTCGATGTGCATGTGGTCAACGAGACATCTACTGACCTTGCCGTGGAACTCGAGCTTATCTGCTTCCGCAACGGCAGGCAGCAGGCGGCGAGCGGCAGCCAGAGCCTGTCGATCGCAGCGCGGAGCAAGCAGAAGATCGCGGCGACCGAACTTTTCGGGGCCTTCTTCGATACCACCTACGCCTTCCGTTTCGGCCCGCCGTCGCATGACGTTACGGTGGCGCGGCTGCGCTCGGTGGAAGGTGACCTGCTGGCCGAGGCATTCCACTTTCCGCTTGGTCGGGCAAAGGCGTTTCACGATGCCGATATTGCCGTGACATTGGTGGATGACGGCGGCGCATGGGCACTCGATGTCTCCGCCAATTGCCTTGCCCAGTCGCTTCACATCGATGCTGCTGGGTACCGCCCAGCTGACGACTGGTTTCATTTGGCGCCGGGTATCCAGCGCCGTATCCGGCTGACGCCTGTTGGCACTGGAGCGGGAGAGCCTCAGGGCGAGGTGCTCTGCGTTGGCGGTATGCGCCGCTTTGCTTTCGGCGTGGGTGGTTGAAAAACAGATGCCTATCCGATCTCTCTACCGTGCCTTCCGCTCTCATGTCCTGCAGCGGCTGATCCCGAAATCCCGGGTGGCTTTCGATCCGGCACGGTCGATCGAAGTTGCCGGCTATCTGTCGATGATGGCCGGTGTAGGCGAGTCCGCGCGGCTTTGCGCCGACGCGCTGGCGGCGGGCGGCCGCCGGATTTCGTTGCGTGATGTCAGCACGCATGCCGATGAAGGCGCGTCCGTCGAATGGAAGGCTGCGGCAGTCAATGCCGCTCAACCGGGAACGCGCATCTGGCACCTCAATCCGCCAATGCTGCCGCGGGCGGTGCTCAGCACCGGACTGCGGGAATTCGCCCGCGCCTACAACATCGGTTATTGGGCCTGGGAGTTGGAGGCCGTGCCGCCGGAGTGGCGGAACGGCGCGCGCTATGTCAACGCGGTTTTTGTCCCCTCTGAGTTTACCCGCAAGGCGATTGCGCCGCTGACCAGCGCGCCTGTCGTCGTTGTGCCGCATCCGGTGACGGAGAAGCCGGCTGCCGACGGGATGAGGGCGAAGTTCGGCGTCGAGGACGATGCGTTTCTCGTCAGTTTCATCTTTAGCGCCGGATCGTCGATCAACCGCAAAAATCCGCAGGCTGTCATTGACGCCTTCAAGATCCTTCAGCAGCGGTGCCCCAAGGCTTTCCTGCTGATGAAGGGAAGCGGTGATCCAGCGAAGGATCCCGGCCTTGCCGCCCTTTACCGTTCGGCCGAGGGCAATAGCCGGATTCGCATCGTCACCGACAAGCTGGCAAGCAGCGAGATCAACGGGCTGATCCGTGATTCCGATGCCTATATCTCGCTCCACCGTTCGGAGGGTTTCGGCCTGACCGTTGCCGAAGCGATCATTCACAATACCCCTGTCGTGACCACGGGATGGTCCGGCACCGTCGATTTCTGCGACCCGGAAAATACCTGGAACGTCGCGCCATCGCTGATCCCAGTTGTCGATACGCATCCGGAATTTGCGGCGCTGAAGGGTGCAGTCTGGGCCGATCCGTCGCCTGAAGTGGCGGCGGGCTACCTCGATCAGATTTATTCCGACCCGGAGGCGGCGAAGGAAAAGGCCGGGCGCGCCAAACGCTTCCTGGTCGCCTATCTGGAGGCCAATACCTACGAGAAAGCGCTGCAGGCGCTTGCCGGTGCGGGCCGTTAACCGAACTCCTCGGTCCTTATTTAACGGTTTCACATTAGACATGGCTGAGAAGCCAATGGAAAGAGACGGATGTCGAACGGGATCATAGCGAATTCGGTGATGAACGCGGCTGCGGGTATGCTGCTGCTGGCGACCGGTTTTGCATCGTCGATCATCACCGCCCGCCTGCTTGGCCCGGAGGCAAACGGCATCGTTGCCTTTTCGCTCTGGCTTGTGGTCACCGGCGCGTCAATTGCCGAACTGGGCTCCAGCATAACGCTTCTGAAGACGCTGCCGCAATTGAATGTGCAAGGCTACGACAGCAAGCGCCGCATGGGCTTTGCCTCGATCCTCGTCACCTTCATGCTGTTTTCGACGGTGGTGCTGCTCGGGCTCTACGGCATCTTCTTCCTGTCGTCGGAAGAGATGCATTGGGCCGAAACGGCGCCGTCGGTGGCGATGGTGACAGGCGCGCTGTTCTTCATTCAGGCGATCGGCTCTTTCGTCAAATTCTACCTGATCGGCGAAAAGCGCCTCGGCGATTTCTTCAAGCTGACCGTTGGCGTTTCGATTCTTCAGCTCGGTGGCGTCGCGATCGGCGCGGTGCTTTACGGCGTCGAGGGCGTGCTGATCGGCTATGCGCTCGGCCAATTGGTGTTTTTCGTCGCGACCATGCCGATCCTGCTCACTAAGCGGGACAGATGCGATATTTCACTTAGCGTTCTCGCCTCGTCGTCGGTGATCATATCGACGCAGTTCCTGATCGATTCCGTCTTCATCAATCGCCTCGAACTGCTGTTCCTGCAGCAATTCTGGTCGGTCGAGATGGTCGGCTACTACGCGATCGGTCTGTCGGTCGCCAATATCGCCCTGCAGCTGCCGATCCAGATGACCGGCAGCCTGCTGCCCTATTATTCGGAGCAGCGGCACAACAGCAAGGATTCGACGCTGCCCGTCGAGGTCTTCGCCGCGGTCACCCGCAGCATGGCCTATATCATCATGCCGATGAGCTTTGGACTGGCGGCGATCTCGGGTGTTCTCGTTGTCAGCGTGTTCGGCGAAGCCTTCCGCCCGAGCGGTCCCGTCGTCATGCTTCTGGCGTTGGCCGCCCCTGCCTACACCTTCATGCAGATCCTCAGCCTCTACCTGCTGTCCATGGACCGGGTGCGCGATCGCCTGAAGACCAGTGTGATTGGTGGCCTTGTCATGGTAGGCGGTTGTTTACTCCTGGTGCCTACTTTTGCGGCGGAAGGCGCTGCGGTCGTTCGCATCGCTGTTTTTGTCGTGATGTGCGTGATCATGATCAAACAGACCGGCTTTGGAAGTCAGCTTTCGACCCTCTATGTCAGCCTCGCGAAGGTGACGGTGGCGGCCGTGCTTTGTGCATTGGCGGCTCTCGCGGTCCTTGAGCTCGTCCACAATCCTGTTGGCCTGGTGCTGGCGATCATCGCAGGCGGTGTCGCCTATCTGTTCGCACTCAAACTTCTCAAGGTCATTCCGAGACAAGACGCAATTGTCATTCGCTCGATCCTCAGCAAGGTGCCGTCTGCGTTGCGCGGCCCGGCGTTGAAGGCCGCGCAATTCATCGCGCCGCTGCAGTCGGAGAATGATCAGAAAAAGCCAACCGAGGCCGTTCACGAGCCGGCTGAAGGTGCCGGCCGCAGCGCCGCCTTCCCGGTTGCCTTCGATGGCACGATCGGGCTGTTCATGCCGGAAAATCCTGCCGTCACCAAGCGGTCCTCCGCCGTCCTCTTCGTCAGCCCCTGGGGCTTCGAGGAGATGTGCAGCCGCAAGTTCTATCGCGTCGCTGCCGAGCATTTTTCGGATATCGGCGTTCCCAGCCTTCGCTTCGATTATCTGGGCACCGGCGACGCACTTGATTTCGGCAAGCAGCCGGCAACGCTCTCCAGCTGGGAAGCATCGGTTCGTGCTGCGGCTGAAGAGCTGAAATCGCTAAGCGGTTGCGACCAGATCATCCTGATCGCCCAGGGGATCGGCGCCGCGCTGGTGCAGCGTATCGGCGCGACGATCCCAGGCGTCAGTGGCGTCGCGATGCTGGCGCCGGTTCTCAGCGGGCGTGGCTATCTGCGCGAATTGAACATGTGGGCGAAAATTATTCACGCCGATCTAGGCCTCAGCAAGGAACACGCTCCGGCCGATCAGGTAACGATCGCCGGTCTGTTCATGCCTGAAGCGATTGCCGCGGAAATCCGCAAGCTCAATCTGACGGCGCCGGAGAGCCTGGCTGCATCGCATTATGTGATCTTCGAGCACCCGTCGCGCGTCGGCGATTCCAGCTTTGCCACTGCCCTCAGATCACTCGGCGCGACCGTCGACGAGACTGTGTTCGAGGGGTATGACGAGCTGGCGACCAATCCGCTGTTTGCGAAGACGCCGATGCGTGTCGTTGCTGAACTGACGCGCTGGATCGAGACGAACACGGTGCCGGATGCCACGGCGGCAAATTCGGTGGTTCCCGCCGAAAACCAGATCCTGCACGGCGATGGCTTTGAAGAAGTGCCGGTGCGTTTCGGTGCGCATCACCATCTCGTCGGCGTCATCAGCCGGCCAGTTGGGGCATCCAAGGGCAATTCGGTGATGTTCCTCACCACTGCCTATGACCGCCACGCCGGCTGGGGCCGGGCGATTGTCGACATGTCGCGCGAGCTTGCACGCCAAGGCGTGACGTCTCTGCGCTTCGATTCCGCAAATGTTGGCGACAGCGTTCCGCGTCCTGATGCACCGGATCAGATTCTTTATTCGCAGACGCAGATCGACGACGCTGTCTCGGCGCTCGATCTCCTGGAGACCCATGTTCCTGGCCCCGTGATGGTTGCCGGGCGCTGCAGCGGGGGCTATGTGGCCTTCCGTGCCGGTATTGCCGATGAGCGTCTGAAGGCGGTCGTCTCGATCAATCCTTTCGTCTATTATTGGGACCCCGCCGTTCAGGTCGCCAAGGAGCATGTCGTCTCGGTGCCGCGCAGCGTCGACGATTACAGCCAGCGGCTGATGAACATCGAGACCGTGAAGCGGCTTTTCCGTGGTCAGGTCGATGTGAAGGCGGCCTTCCAGAACATCTTCATCGCCCTCGGTCGCCGGGTTTCGCATCGCTTCGCGCCGCTGATCGAGCTGCTGCCGCACAAGGGGCATGTGGCGCGCGAGGTGAAACAGGCCTTCGCATCGTTCGGCAAGCGTAACGTGCCGCTGACGCTGATCTACAGCGAAGCGGATGTCGGCCTCGACCACATGTATTTCCACTTCGGTCCGGGCGGCCGCAAGCTGTCGCGCTATCCGAACGTGCGTCTCGTCATGCTTGAGGATGCCGACCACAATCTGACGCCGCTGGAATCGCGCCGGATCGTGCTGGATGAGATCGCCAAGCTGGCGAAAGCTTAAGCGGCAATCCGCTGGAAAGCCGGGATACCGAGCGATCTGTAGAGATCGATATAGAGCCCGGCGACGTGATCCCATGAATAGGGTCTGGCGGCAGCGATCAGCGCATCGCGCATTGCCGCCGGTTCGGCTGCAATCGTCGCGAAGGCCTGTTCGATTGCGGCCGCTGCATTTTCCTGATCGCTGAAGTCGGCAATCGACAGCGGCATCTTGCGTTCGGCTAGTGCCACATAGGCAGCATTGCGGTTCAGAACCGGATAGAGGCCGGCACTCATCGCTTCCAGCGCAACGAGGCCGAAGCCTTCGTATTCGGATGCTGAGGCGAAGAGCGATGCCGCCGAGATCAGAGACCGTATCTCCGGATTGGCGATGCCG
Source organism: Rhizobium sp. 10N427 (assembly GCF_056394605.1). Taxonomy (NCBI): domain Bacteria; kingdom Pseudomonadati; phylum Pseudomonadota; class Alphaproteobacteria; order Hyphomicrobiales; family Rhizobiaceae; genus Rhizobium; species Rhizobium sp. 10N427. Next base: position 227,837 of record NZ_JBFTID010000003.1, read on the forward strand.
ACATGAAGGCCGACCGCACGATCGAGGCCGCGGGCCGCGATCTCGCGCGTGAGATCGGCGCCTTTCAGATCCGATTCCGAGCCGACGATATCCAGATGCCATTCCGGATCACGGGCGGCCAGAACCTGCATGACATCGAGAAGATGGTCGAGCCGCTTGTTGACCGAGAAGCGGCCGATGGTGACGATCCGGCGGTGCGGCTGGCGTGATGCGCTGTCTGCGAACTTGCCGATATCGACGCCGTTCTCAATCAGCACGGTATTGCCGGCGATCTGCGAGAACTGAGCGATATCGGAGGCGCTGCAGCCGATGACACGCTTGTAGTTCATCGCCGAAAACCGTGTCAGCGTCTGGAACCATATCTTCTTGAGGGCCGCATGCTTCTGCGTGTGAAAGAAGCCGCCATGCGTCGTCGCGATCATCGGCTTCCGGTGCAGGACGCGGCTGAGTGCCAGCGCGTCGAAAAAGAAATCGATCGCGTGGACATGGACGAGATCGGCGTCGGCGAGATGGCGCAAGACCTGCGGTGCGATCGGATAGCGGGTGCTGCCGGACCAGGGAATACGCACGACGTGGATACCGTCGATGATCTCATGCGGGGGAAGCTTGCGGTCGCGCGCCGTGAACAGCGTGTCGAGCGTCACGACCCGGACGCGGTAGCCCCGCTTGACGGTCTCGCGGGCCAGGTTAGCAACGACATCTTCGAGCCCGCCGCGGTTCGGCAGAAACTGGCGCACGACATGGACGATCAGCGGTGCTGAATCTGCCTGCTTTGCCGTTGCGTCCAATATCATGCTCCCTGATCCCGGAACGAGCCGTGCCATAGTGCCGGACGAGATACCGGATCGCCTTAAGGCCCGGTTTACGGAGCGCCCGGCAGCGGGAAATCTTCCGGAAGAGAGTTAATCCTGGAGGTCAGAATGCCTTGAAGGTCAGCGTCGTCAGAGAGCGGACGATACCTGGGATATTGGCGATGTTGTCGTTGATGAACTTGCCGATGTCTTGGCCTTCTTCGATATAGACCTTCATCAACAGGTCGTAGTCGCCGCTGGTCGAATAGAGCTCAGAAACACGTTCCGTCTGGTAGATGGCGTCGGCAACCTCGTAGGTCTTGCCGGGGGCGCATTGGAGCTGGACGAAAATGGGCTTCATGGGGATTTCCTGCGGAGTGAATGTTTGCGCACATAATGCGCGAAACCGCTCCCATGATGCAAGCTCAAGACTTCGCTTCGGTCTCGATCCATGAACGAAAGGCCGCAAGCGGCGGATAATCGGCGCGTTCGGAAGGGTGGGCGAGATAGTAGCGCTCGCGGCTTTCGATTTCTCCATCGATGGCAGCGACGAGATCGCCGCGCTTGAGCTCGTCCTGGATGAGGAAGGTCGGCAGCAGCGCAACGCCAAGCCCGGCGACGGCCGCCTGGGCCGCGGTGGCGAACTGGTCGAAGAGCATGCCGTGAAGGCTCTGGAAGGCAACGCCGTTTTCGGCAAACCATGCCTCCCAGGCATCCGGCCGGGTTGTCAGATGCAGCAGCGGCACGTCCAGCAAATCATGGGCCTTGCCGATGCCGTGATCCCTCAGAAATTGCGGACTGCAGGCCGGAACCGTCTTCTCCGACATCAGCAGCGTCAGTTCGGCACCGGGCCAATGGGGATGGCCGAAATGGATGGCGGCGTCGATCGAATCGAGGCGGAAATCGAAGGGCGAGAGCCGGGTAACGAGATTGATGGTGACGCCGGGGTTCTGGCTGAGAAAGCGGCCGAGCCTTGGCGCCAGCCAACGGGTACCGAAGGTCGGTAGAATGGCGAGGTTCAGCGTTCCGCCATAGGGGTTGGCGCGCAGGTTCAGCGAGGCACTCGAGATGCGGCGCAACGCTTCGCGTATCTCCCTCGCATAGCCGTCGCCTGCCAGCGTCAGCCGGACGGTCTGGCGTTCGCGCAGGAAGAGCTCGACGCCCAGCTGCTCTTCCAGAGCCTTGATCTGCCGGCTGACGGCGCTCTGCGTCAGATCGAGTTCGCGGGCGGCGGCAGTGACGCTGCCGGTTCTGGCAGTGGCCTCGAAGGCCGCGAGCAGCGATATCGAGGGCAGGAAGCGGCGGGATGCGAGCATGGTTCAGTCCATTTCAGAATGACCTGTTTCCGAAACGTCGATATTCACGGTAAAAACCGGTTTGTAAAGAAATCTGTCGCGCATATTCGGAATGAACTCGTGGCCTGATGGAAACCATCCATTCGCGGTGAGATGCCTGCTATGAAGGCATCGGAGAGTGCTTTCGCGGTTGCCGTCGCGGCGCTAGATTAACGGCGGTTTCGCCTTTGGATGGATTGACCGATGCTGAATGATCCGCGCTCGCATGGACTTTGGGAAAAGACTGCTCCCCAGCCGCCCGCAACCGCGCCGCTGACCGCATCCGTGCAGGCCGATGTGGTGGTCGTCGGCGGCGGCTATACCGGGATTTCTTCGGCGCTGCATCTGGCGGAGGCCGGCAGCAAGGTCGTTCTTCTCGAAGCCAAGGAAATCGGCTTTGGCGGCGCCGGGCGCAATGTCGGTCTGATCAATGCCGGCATGTGGGTGATGCCGGATGATCTTCCCGGTGTGCTCGGGCCGGTTCATGGCGAGCGGCTGCTCGACATGCTGGGCAATGCGCCGCGTCTGGTGATGGAGCTGATCGCCAAGCATGACATTTCCTGCGAGCTCGAAACGAACGGAACTCTGCATTGCGCGGTCGGCTCCGAGGGACTGAAGGAGATCGAGAACCGGGCGGCGCAGTGGGGCAAGCGGGGTGCGCCTGTGACCGTGCTGGATGCAGCGGAGACGGCGCGCCGGATCGGTAGCGATGCCTATGCCGGAGCGCTTCTGGACATGCGAGCCGGAACGCTGCAGCCGCTCGCCTATGCCCGTGGGCTGGCGCGAGCTGCAGTGCAAGCCGGTGTTTCCCTGCACACGGCAAGCCCAGTGATTGCGACGGAGCGTCAGGGTGGGAAATGGGTCGTCCGCACCGAACAGGGGACCGTCACCGCTGACTGGATCATCGTTGCGACGGATGCCTATAGCACCGGCCCCTGGGAACAGGTGCGCACCGAACAGGTTCATCTTCCCTATTTCAATCTCGCGACCACGCCGCTTGGCGACAATCTGCGCAAGTCGATCCTGCCCGGCCGCGAAGGCGTGTGGGATACCAAGGAAATCCTCTCCTCCTTCCGCATGGATCAGGCAGGCCGTCTCGTCTTCGGCAGCGTCGGGGCGCTGCGCAATACTGGTACCGCCGTCCACAAGGGCTGGGCGCAGCGTTCTCTGCGCAAGCTCTTCCCGCAGATCGGCGAGGTCGAGTTCGAATGCGAGTGGTATGGCAAGATCGGCATGACCGACAATGCCTTGCCCAGGTTTCACAAGTTTGCCGATAACGTCGTCGGGTTCTCGGGCTATAATGGCCGCGGCATTGCCCCTGGCACGGTTTTCGGCCGGACGCTCGCCGAGCATATTCTTGGCCGCATCAGCGAGGCCGAGCTGCCCTTGCCGCTGACGGATCCGCGCGAGCCGGGGTTCCGGGCGCTGAAGGAAATGTGGTACGAAGCCGGCGCCCAGGTTGCCCACTTCGCCGATGCGCGTTTTTAAGAACAAGAAGGTTGGAAACACATGACCATCGCTAGCCTCGACCTCGCAGCCGAAACCAAGAAGCTGCTTTCCGAACTCGGCGTCGATGCCGCCCGCTATACCGGCGGAACGCTGCGCGTCACCTCGCCGGTCACAGGCAAGGAAATCGGTGCCCTGAAAGAAGATAGTGTTGCCGGCGCCAAGCAGGCGATCGACGCCGCTCACAAGGCTTTCGCCGAATGGCGAGCGGTCCCGGCGCCGAAGCGCGGCGAGCTCGTCCGTCTGCTCGGCGAGGAGCTGCGCGCCGCCAAGGGCGCGCTCGGCCGCCTCGTTTCGATCGAAGTCGGCAAGATCACCTCCGAAGGTCTTGGCGAAGTCCAGGAAATGATCGACATCTGCGATTTCGCCGTCGGTCTGTCCCGTCAACTTTACGGCCTGACGATCGCCACCGAGCGCTCCGAGCACCGGATGATGGAAAGCTGGCACCCGCTTGGTGTCGTGGGCATCATCTCGGCCTTCAACTTCCCGGTTGCTGTCTGGTCGTGGAATGCAGCGCTGGCACTTGTCTGCGGCAATTCGGTCGTCTGGAAGCCGTCGGAAAAGACGCCGCTGACGGCGCTGGCCACGCAGGCGCTGTTCGAGAAGGCGCTGAAGCGTTTCGTCGCCGAAGGTGGCTCGGCGCCGGCCAATCTGGCAACGCTCTTGATCGGCGGCCGGGATGTCGGCGAAGCCCTTGTCGATCACCCCAAGGTTCCGCTCGTTTCGGCAACCGGCTCGACGGCCATGGGCCGCGCTGTCGGTCCGCGTCTGTCGCAGCGCTTTGCCCGCGCCATCCTCGAGCTTGGCGGCAACAATGCCGCGATCATCTGCCCGACTGCCGATCTCGACCTGACGCTGCGCGGTGTCGCCTTCTCGGCGATGGGCACGGCCGGTCAGCGTTGCACGACGCTCCGCCGCCTCTTCGTCCACGACAGCGTCTATGACAAGCTCGTTCCGCGCCTGCAGAAGGCCTATGGCTCGGTGACCATCGGCAACCCGCTGGAGAACGGCACGCTGGTTGGACCGCTGATCGACAGGGCTGCCTACGAAAAAATGCAGTCGGCTCTCTCTGCTGCCAATGCAGCGGGTGGCAAGATCACCGGTGGCGAACGTGTCGAAAACGGCGCTGGCGAAGCCTTCTACGTTCGCCCTGCTCTGGTCGAGATGCCGTCGCAGACGGGTCCTGTTGTCGATGAAACCTTCGCGCCGATCCTCTACGTCATGAAATACAGCGACTTTGATGAGGTTCTCGAACTGCATAATGCCGTGCCGCAGGGCCTCTCCTCGTCGATCTTCACCAATGATATGCGCGAGGCGGAAACCTTCGTTTCGGCGCGCGGTTCGGATTGCGGTATCGCCAACGTCAATCTCGGCCCGTCGGGCGCCGAAATCGGCGGTGCGTTCGGCGGTGAAAAGGAAACAGGTGGCGGCCGCGAATCCGGTTCGGACGCTTGGCGGGCCTATATGCGCCGCGCCACCAACACCATCAATTACGGCAAGACGCTGCCGCTGGCGCAGGGCGTGAAGTTCGACGTCGAATAAGGCGGCCGCATTGCAGCATCGGGGGCGATGACGTAACACCGTCGTCGCCCTTTTGTTTTCCGCCAAGGTTCTTCCCATGCATCTGACGCTCGCCGCTGCCGAAACGCTGGTTATCGAGGCGTTGAAACGAAGCAGGGTCGAAGAAGGCAATGCGCGATCTGTGGCGCGTGCGCTGGTTGCCGCCGAGGCAGCCGGGCAGAGCGGGCACGGGCTCCGGCGTGTTGCCGCCTATGCTGCCCAGGCTAAGTCCGGCAAGGTCGATGGCATCGCCAGGCCGATCCTCTATCAGCCCTATCCTTCGGTCATCCAGGTCGATGCCTGCCATGGCTATGCCTATCCGGCATTTGATCTTGCCGTGCCGGTTCTCACGGACATGGCGAAGGCGCAGGGGATTGCCATGGCGGCCATCCGGCGCTCTCATCACGCCGGCGTTCTGGCGCTGACGGTCGAGCGTTTCGCAGAAGCCGGTCTTGTCGCCATCATGGTTGCCAATGCGACCGCAGCGATGGCCGCATGGGGTGGGCGCAAGCCGCTGTTTGGCACCAATCCGATTGCCTTCGCGGCGCCGGTGACCGGGCAGGACCCTGTTGTCATCGATCTGGCGCTTTCGCGCGTTGCCCGCGGCAAGATCATGGCCGCGCGTCAGAAGGGTGTGCCGATCCCTGCCGACTGGGCTTTCGACCGCGATGGCCAGCCGACCACGGATGCCGTGGCAGCCCTGGATGGCACGATGGTGCCGTCGGGCGAAGCCAAGGGGGCTGCGCTGGCAATGATGGTCGAGATCCTGGCCGCGCCGCTGACCGGTGCCAACTTCTCCTATGAATCGACATCGCTTTTCGACGACAAGGGTGCGGCTCCGGGTCTCGGCCAGATGATCATCGTCATCAATCCGGAAGCCGGCGGCGGCGCATTCGCGGCAGCGCGGCTGACGGAGCTTGTCAATGAAATCTCGTCCGATCCAGGCGTCCGTCTGCCGGGACGGCGTGGGCAAAATGCACGCCGGGCGGCGATCGAAAACGGTATCGATGTCGATGATGACGTGATCGCGGACATCGCTGCGGTGTAGAATCGTTCTAAACTTGATCAATAATTTCAAGTATTTGTGATCGCGGTCTCGTGAAGCAAACTTGAAAATTGAAGTCAGGAAAAATATAGGGTGCCGCGCAGCACCCCACACCCCCAGCAGGGTGCCAATGCCATGGAGGGCATCATGACCAATTCCATCACGCGCCGTTCTGCGCTGGCGCTTGCCGCGTCGCTTCTGGCCGCAACCTCGCTCGCTTCCGGTGCTTACGCTCAGGACGAGGGTATCGTCGTCTATAACGCGCAGCACGAAAGCCTCGGTCGCGAGTGGATCGATGCCTTCACCAAGGAGACCGGCATCAAGGTCACCATGCGCCAGGGTAGCGACATGCAGTTCGCCAACCAGATCATCCAGGAAGGCGACGCCTCGCCGGCTGACGTGTTCCTCACCGAAAACTCGCCTGCGATGACGCTGGTCGATGGCGCCGGCCTCTTCGCACCCGTCGACAAGGAGACGCTGGATCAGGTTCCGCCCGAATACCGCCCTGCTGACGGCATGTGGACGGGTATTGCTGCCCGCTCGACGGTATTTGCCTATGACAAGCGCAAGCTGACCGAAGACAAGCTGCCGAAGTCGATGCTCGACCTCGCCGACCCGGCCTGGAAGGGCCGCTGGGGTGCTGCTCCTGCCGGCGCCGATTTCCAGGCAATCGTCAGCGCGCTGCTGCAACTGAAGGGCGAGGAAGCGACCGCTGCCTGGCTGAAAGGCCTCAAGGACAACGCGACGCCCTACAAGGGCAACAGCGTTGCGCTGAAGGCAGTCAATGCCGGTGAAGTCGAAGGCGCGATCATCTATCACTATTACTGGTTCGGCGATCAGGCGAAGACCGCTGAAAACAGCGCCAATGTCGGCCTGCATTATTTCAAGAACCAGGATCCGGGCGCATTCGTCTCGATTTCCGGCGGCGGTATCCTCAAGTCGACGCAGCACATGAAGGAAGCCCAGGCGTTCCTGAAGTTCATCGCCGGCAAGGCAGGCCAGGCCATCCTCAAGGACGGCACCTCCTATGAATATTCCGTCAGCGGCGAATCCAACGCCAAGCTCGTTCCGCTCAAGGAGCTGAACGCGCCGAAGGTCGAAGCCTCCGAGCTGAACAGCAAGAAGGTCGTCGAGATGATGACGGCCGCCGGCCTCATCTAAGCCCATCTGCCGCAGGACTCGGGAGTCAAAACTATTGCTTTTGGCTCAAGAAAACCCTAGGGCATGATCAATCATGGCAACCGCTTCCTGACGAGGCGGTTGCCTTCCTTTTTCAGCGTCACAAAGGCGTCGGCCTTGCTGCAAGACAACAGATCGCTCGTGACCGGCCTTGCCGGCAATGAAGCGCCGGTCAGCACAATCGCTTCCCTTCGCGGGCGCATGCCGCACGCTTCCGTCGTCGTCTTCGCAACGGTCGTCGCTGCCTTCAGCCTCGTGCCACTCGGCTTCATCGCGTGGATCACCTATGACGTCGGCTGGGACACGGTGAAGGCGCTGGTCTTCCGCCCGCGTGTCGGCGAGCTGATGGTCAATACGGTGCTTCTCGAAGCGCTGACGATCCCGCTATCGATTGCGCTTGCGGTGACGCTCGCCTGGTTGACCGAACGGACGGATATTCCGTTTTCGCGCCTGTGGTCGTGGCTCGCGGTCGCGCCGCTTGCAGTTCCCGCCTTCGTGCACAGCTATGCCTGGATCAGCCTGGTGCCCGGCATGCGCGGGCTGGAAAGCGGCGTCTTCGTTTCGGTTCTCGCTTACTATCCGTTTCTCTATCTGCCCGTGGCAGCCGCGCTCCGGCGGCTTGATCCGGCGATCGAGGATGCGGCGGCTTCTCTTGGGCTTAACCCTTGGCGGGTGTTTTTCCGGACTGTGCTGCCGCAGTTGCGGCTGGCAATCTGCGGCGGCTCGCTGCTGATCGCGCTCCATCTGCTGTCGGAATACGGGCTCTATGTGATGATCCGTTTCGACACGTTCGCGACGGCGATCGTCGATCAGTTCCAGTCGGCCTATAACAGCCCGGCCGCCAACATGCTGGGCGGCGTGCTGGTTGGTTGCTGCCTGTTCCTGCTCGGTCTCGAAATTCTGGTTCGCGGCAACGAGCGTTACGCGCGGGTCGGTTCCGGTTCGGCGCGCCCGGCCGACCGTCGCCGGCTCGGATGGTTCGTCGTCCCGGCCATTCTGCTCCCCGTCGTCGTTGCTGTCCTGACGCTTGGTGTTCCCCTGGTGACGCTCGGGCGCTGGCTCTATCTCGGCGGTGCGGAGATCTGGCGTATCGATACTGTAGGCAATGCTTTTCTGCAGACGATCGTGCTTGCGGTCGCCGGCGGCATTCTGACGACGATCGCTGCCGTACCGATGGCATGGCTCTCCGTGCGGGCTCCCGGACGCTTCCAGCGCTTCCTCGAAGCCTGCCACTATTATGTCGGCTCGCTGCCCGGCGTCGTCGTGGCGCTGGCACTGGTGACGATTACCGTCCGCCTCGTGCTGCCGCTCTACCAGACGTTCGCGACGCTGACCGTCGCCTATGTTCTGTTGTTCCTGCCGCGCGCCATGGTTGGCCTGCGCGCCAGCATCGCGCAGGCGCCAGTGGAGCTGGAGCGGGCGGCGATGGGCCTTGGCCGCACACCGGCCCAGGCCGTTCGCCAGATCACCATGCGGCTCGCCGCACCCGGCTTTGCCGCCAGCATCGCGCTTGTCGCCCTCGGCATCACCAACGAGCTGACGGCAACGCTGATGCTGTCGCCCAACGGCGTTGAAACGCTGTCGACGAAATTCTGGTCGCTGACCAGCGAGATCGATTATGTCTCCGCAGCGCCCTATGCTGTGATGATGATCATCCTGTCGCTGCCGCTGACGCTGCTTCTCTACGTTCAATCGAAACGGACTGCCGGACAATGACGCTGCTCTCGATCCAATCCGCCAGCAAGCGCTACGGCCCGGTAACGGCGCTCGACAATGTGTCGCTGGATGTGCCGGCCGGCAGCCGCACCGCGGTCGTCGGACCGTCCGGTTCCGGCAAGACCACGCTTCTGCGGCTGATTGCCGGTTTCGAACGTCCGGATCAGGGCAAGGTTTGCCTTGATGGCGAAGTCCTTGCCAATGGCCCGTCGGCCGTGCCCGCCCACAAGCGCGGCATCGGCATCGTCTCGCAGGACGGGGCGCTGTTTCCGCATCTGAGCGTCTCCGACAATATCGGCTTCGGCTTCGAACGGGGTGCTGCCGATCGCGACAAGCGGATTCTCGAGCTACTCGATATGGTCGAGCTTGACCGCAACATGCTGACGCGCCGCCCGCATCAGCTGTCAGGCGGCCAGCAGCAGCGCGTCGCCCTTGCGCGTGCGCTTGGCCGCAAGCCGCGGCTGATGCTGCTCGACGAACCGTTCTCGGCGCTGGATACCGGTCTTCGCGAAAACATGCGCAAGGCCGTTGCCCGCGTGTTGCAGGCGGCCGGGATCACCACCATTCTCGTCACGCACGATCAGGGCGAGGCGCTGTCCTTTGCCGATCAAGTGGCGGTGCTGCGCGATGGCAAGCTGGTACAGGCGGGTTCGCCGCAGAAGCTTTATCTGCAGCCGAGAGATCGCGAGACAGCGCTGTTTCTGGGCGATGCCGTCATGCTGCCTGCCATCGTCCGCAACGGCTTTGCCGATTGCGCGCTGGGCAAGGTTGCTGTCGATGGCGATCATCAGGGCAAGGCCGAGATCATGCTGCGGCCCGAGCAGATCCGCGTCGTTCCCGATGACAGCCAGCCTGCCTATCACGGGCGGGTGGTCGAAGTGGAGTTCGGTGGCGCGACCTGCACGGTCGCCGTCTCGCTGGAAGGCGTGGCGCTGCCGCCCATTCTCATCAAGACGTCGAGCGTTGCTCTGCCGGAGACCGGCGATCGCGTCCGTCTCGATATCGCCGGCAAGGCCCACGTTCTCAGCGTCCGCTAAGCTGTCTTTCGGCTCACATCGCTTTCATCGCTCTGTTCCAGCCAGCCGCCGGTAAAGCCGGCGCGCTCGAGGCCGAGGCGAATGACCGGCGATTGCCGCATCAGGCTCCAGATGAAATCCGAGCGGTCGTTTTCGATCGTCATCACCAGCAAGCCCTGGTCGATGCCGACGCAGCGGTCGTCCACCCAGCCTTCGGGCCGCTTGGTCTTCACGGTCGGATTGAAGCCGCCCGGAAAGCGGCCTTCGTAGATGAGATCGGGATAGGTATCGAGCAGGGCCTTGGTGCCGTCTATCGCCGCCTGACGGTCATAGGGAAGCGATGCGAGTGCTGCCCAGGGCGCAATCGTGCCGTCGTCAGGCCCGAGCGGCGCGCCGCGCGCCGCATATCCCAGCACCTTCGGATGGCGTCCGCCACGCATATGGCGGCTCGGCGGCGGGCCATCGGACGCCGACAATCCCCAAACGTCCTTGTTGTATCCGACGAAATGCCCGGGATTGCGCACGGCGTAATCGCGCTGCACAGCGATCGAAACCTGCGTGTTGCGGAAATAGTCCCAATCGCGCGCCGCCATCGGGCGGTCCTGGATGCCGCGGAAATCGATCCAGGCGTGCGAGAAAAAATGGATGAACAGCGGACCGGCATAAAGATAGGCCTGATCCTTGTGGAGCATCCAGGAATAGCTTGAGGTAAAGGCGTCGTAACTTGACTGCGGGATCGGGTGGGTGGGCGAGGCGAGCGCCAGCGTATAGAGCAGCACCGCCTCGTCATATCCCTGCCAGCGCCAGCGGAGGAAGCCGCTGGCGGGCTTCCAACCCATCGAGATGGTCTGGCCCTTGTTCAGCGCCCAGGTCCAGTCGATGCGCTCGTAGATGGTTTTCACCAGATCGCGGATTTCCCGCTCGCTGTCATCGGCGCCATCGAAATAGGCGGCTGCCGTCAGCATGCCGGCGACGAGCAACGTCGTGTCGATGGTCGACAGCTCGCTGTTCCAGGCGCGGTGGCCGGTATCCATGTGCAGGAAGTGGTAATAGAAGCCGCGATAACCGGTCGCGTGGCGTTCCCGGCCCTGATGGCTTCCGGCAAAGAACCGCACGGTCGCCAGTGTCCGCTCAACCGCTGCCGCCCGGGTGAGCCAGCCGCGTTCGGCGGCGACCGTATAGGACGATAGCGCGAAGCCGACGGCAGCGATGCTGCACGGCACACCATCGACCGACGTGTCGGCGACAAGCCCGTTGTCAGGGTTCGTGTGTTTCAGGAAGTAGTTGAAGGCGGATTGTTGCAGCCTGTCGATCAGCGCAGCATCCGTATCGTCGAGTCGTTGCAGCATACTCAAACCATTCATTTTCGCCCTGCTTCAACATGGCAACGCGTTGCGCGCAAATCAAACCTTTTTGAAAGGCGGTGTGCGGCTTGAATGGATCGTCGGCTGGGAACAGGGCGAAGACCGGCTGCGCGCTGTAGCGCTTTGTCTTCAATTTTGTGTCCTGGAGGAAGTTTGGAGCGGGCGAAGGGGTTCGAACCCTCGACCCCAACCTTGGCAAGGTTGTGCTCTACCACTGAGCTACACCCGCTCATAATCCCATGGCCTGTGGTAGTTGTGAGGACCGTGGGCGCCACCTTGCGGCGACGGGCGCTATATCGCCCAAACGATTTTCAAATGCAACAGGGAAATGACGGAGAGGCGAAGAAAAATTGTAAGCCTTTGGAAAAACTTCTGAAAATGCCGCAAATCCGGGCGAAAGGGTCGATCGCGCGCATTGCAAAAGCTGAGGCCCGGACTTAATCAAAGCGCCTGCCCGCAATTTTTGTGAAATGGATGGCGCAATGACCGATACGAAGCCGAAGACCCGCGACGAGCTTTTTGCCTTTCTCGACGAGATCGGCATCCAGCATGCCACGAAGGATCATGCGCCGGTTTTCACCGTTGCCGAATCGGTGTCGTTGCGCGACGAGATTCCAGGCGGCCATACGAAAAACCTCTTCGTGAAGGACAAGAAGGACCAGTTCTTTCTGCTGACCGTCGAGGAGCATGCGAGCGTCGATCTGAAGACGGTGCACACGCTGATCGGTGCTGCCAGCAAGGTTTCGTTCGGGAAGCCGGAAAAGCTGATGGAATATCTGGGCGTGATTCCGGGATCGGTCACTGCGTTCGGGGCGATCAACGATACCGGCAGCAACGTCACCTTCGTTCTCGATGCCGATCTGATGAAGGAAGAGATCGTCAACTGCCATCCGCTTTCCAACGATGCGACGACCTCCATTGCTAGCGCCGACCTCATCCGCTTCATGGAAGCGACGGGTCACAAGCCGCTTGTCTTGAAAGTCACGGCCTGACATACGATTTTAGCGCTAGAAATAAGCCGGGCGCGACCGGCATTGGCGGGAGATACCTATGAGCGGCAACGACAACCCCTACAGCACGTCCTACGGCACGATGTCGGCAACGGCGACCTATGGCGGCGGTGCGCCGCAGGCTGCTTCCGCGCCGGCGGCAGCGGGCAGCTATATCAAGGACACGACGACGGCGAATTTCACGAAAGACGTCATCGAGGATTCTCGCAACCAGCCGGTTCTCGTCGATTTCTGGGCGCCGTGGTGCGGCCCGTGCAAGCAGCTGACGCCGGTTCTGGAAAAGGTCGTCAACGAGGCCCAGGGCCGGGTGAAGCTGGTGAAGATGAATATCGACGATCATCCGTCGATCGCCGGCCAGCTCGGCATCCAGTCGATTCCCGCAGTCATCGCCTTCGTCGGCGGCCGTCCGGCTGACGGCTTCATGGGCGCTGTGCCGGAGAGCCAGGTGCGCCAGTTCATCGATCGCCTGGCCGGTCCTGCCGGTGCCGATCAGGCCGCCGAGATCGAAGCTGTGCTCGAAGAGGCAGCCGGTCTTCTGGCTTCGGGCGATGTCAACGGCGCGGCGCAGCTCTATGGCGCGGTCATGCAGGCCGATCCGGAAAATGCCAAGGCGCTTGCCGGCATGGCGGAATGCATGATTGCCGCCAACCAGCATGAGCGCGCCCGCGAGGCGCTGACCGATCTGCCCGGGGAACTTTCCAAGGATGCTGGTATCCAGGCCGTTCTCAAGAAGCTCGACCAGATCGAGGAAGCCCGCAAGCTCGGCGACCCCTTTGCGCTGGAGCAGGTGCTTGCCGGTAATCCCGATGACCACGAAGCACGGGTGAAGCTCGCCAAGATCCGCAACGTCGAGGGGCGCCGTGACGAGGCGGCCGAGCATCTGCTGACGGTCATGCGCAAGGATCGCACTTTCGACGACGACGGCGCGCGGCGCCAGCTGCTGCAGTTCTTCGATGTCTGGGGCTTCAAGGACCCGGCAACCATCGCCGCGCGGCGCAAGCTTTCGGCGATGCTGTTCTCCTAACTTGATGCGGGTGCCCTTGCGTTTTTGAGCAGGGGCACCACATTCAAAAGGGATGGCAAGGGCTCCGATTTTTCCTGCCTGAAGAATGCGGGACGAAATTTCATGCAAGTCGGGAATGCGAGATATTTGAAACCCGGTGATCTGCCGGAAACCGTCGCTGTTTTCCCCCTGACCGGCGCTCTCCTCCTGCCGACCGGGCAACTCCCCTTAAACATTTTCGAGCCGCGTTATCTCGCCATGTTCGATGCGGCGATGGCCGGAAACCGGCTGATCGGCATGGTGCAGCCGGCTCTCGTCGAGACCGATGACAAGAGCGGCGAGTGCAATCTCGCACCCGTCGGCTGTGTCGGCCGGATCACCTCTTTCGCAGAGACCGGCGATGGCCGCTATATCGTCTCGCTGACCGGCATCTGCCGCTTCCGGCTGATTGGCGAGAAGGTGACGCACGAGCCGTTTCGCACCTTCCGGATCGCACCGTTCATTTCCGATCTTTCGGCGCGTGACGAGGAGGATGCCGTCGATCGCTCGGCGCTTCTTTCGGCCTTCAGGGCCTATCTCGATGCCAACAAGCTGGAAGCGGATTGGGACAGCGTCGAGCGCGCGAGCAATCTGACGCTCGTCAATTCGCTGGCCATGATGTCGCCCTTCGGCCCGGCCGAAAAGCAGGCGCTGCTGGAGGCGCCCGACCTGAAAACGCGGGCGGAAACACTGATCGCCATTACCGAGATCGTGCTGGCGCGGGTCTTCGGTGACTCCGACACGGTTTTGCAGTAAGCAACCGGAATGGACGAAAAACTCAGCCGCGTCGATCCGAAGCTTCTGGAGCTGCTTGTATGCCCGTTGACGAAGGGCAGGCTGAGCTATGACCGGGAGCTCAATGAGCTGGTCTCGGAAAAGGCGAGGCTTGCCTATCCGATCCGCGACGGGATCCCGATCATGCTGGTTTCCGAGGCCCGAAGGCTGGACGACTAGATCGCTTCACCGGCCAGAAGGCGCGGATTGGTTTTGGTGGTCGTTCCTGCCGCCTGGCCGATGAAGAACGACTTCAGACCGGGCAGCCGATCGACGATGCCAAGGCCGACATCGCGGGCGATGCGGATGGGCGTCACATCGTTCGAGAACAGCCGATTCAGAACATCCGTCGTTACCCCCATCCGGAACGTGTCGAAGCGGCGCCAGGTCTGGTAGCGCTCCAGAATGTTGATCGAACCGATATCGAGGCCGAGGCGGTCGGCTTCGACGATGGTTTCGGCAAGCGCTGCGACATCCTTGAAGCCGAGATTGAGGCCCTGGCCCGATATCGGGTGAATGCCGTGGGCGGCATCGCCGGCAAGCGCGAAGCGCGGTGCCACAAAAGACCGCGCAAGCGTCAGCCCGAGCGGGAAGGCGCGCTTGACGCCGATCACCTTCAGCGCGCCGAGCTTGTGGCCGAAGCGGCGCTCCAGCTCTTCCTCGAAAATCAGATCGTCGCCGGCGACGAGGCGGTTCGCATCGCTGGTGCGTTCGGTCCAGACGAGGGACGAGCGATTGTTGGTCAGCGGCAGGATGGCGAAGGGTCCGGAGGGCAGGAAATGCTCCTCGGCGCAGCCATTGTGCGGCCGCTCGTGCTCGACGGTGGCGACGATGCCGGATTGCCCGTAATCCCAGCTGACGGTCTTGATGCCGGCGAGGTCGCGCAGTTTGGAACGCACTCCGTCACAGGCGACCACGAGGCGCGCCTCGATGCTGCTGCCATCCGACAGCTCCACCGTCGCGTTATTTTCGCCGGTCTTCAGCCCGGTGGCGCTCAGCCCATGGCGGATCTCGATGCCGAGCCGCTCGCAGACGCCGCGCAGCTCGCGGACCATCACCGCATTGGGGATCATATGCGCAAAGGGGCGGCCATCTTCGATCTCGCCGTCGAAGGTCAGGAACACCGGACGAACGGGATCCGACGTCTTGGAATCGGTAACGATCATCTTGGTGATCGGCTGGGCCTCGCCGCGGATATTCTCCCAGATGCCGAAAACCTCCAGCATCTTTGCGGCGGCGGCGATGATGGCGGATGCCCGCATATCCTTCTGCCAGACATGCTCGGGTGCAGCCTCGACGACGGCGACATCAAGATGCGGCGCCGCCTGCTTGACAGCCACCGCCGCGGACAGGCCCACATAGCCACCGCCAACAACCAGCATATCAAGCATCGCCCACTCCTCAGCCTTGTGAATACAATCGCGATCTATATAGATCATCGCTCCCTTACTTCCTACTGCCGGGGGCAAGCAAATGACCGCAGCTGCGGCAAAACCGACCGCCATGGAAACCCTTCTCGCGACGCTCGATCTTGAGCCGATCGAAATCGACATCTTTCGCGGTCGCAGTCCGCAGGTCGGCTGGCAGCGCGTTTTCGGCGGGCAGGTGATCGGCCAGGCGCTGATGGCGGCGCAGCGGACGATCGAGCCCGGGCGGATCGTGCATTCGCTGCACGCCTATTTTATGCGTCCAGGCGATCCTTCGGTGCCGATCATCTATCAGGTCGAGCGCATTCGCGACGGATCGAGCTTCAACACGCGGCGCGTTGTCGCCATCCAGCACGGCAAGGCGATCTTCGCGCTTTCCTGCTCGTTTCAGATCGAGGAGCCAGGCTTCGACCACCAGGCCGGAATGCCGGATGTGCCGCCGCCGGAAAAGCTTCTCGGCGAACAGCAGATCAAGGACCAGTACCTTGCGCATGCGCCGGCTGCGATCCGCAAATACTGGGAGCGCGAGCGGCCGATCGAGATCCGGCCGGTCTCGCTGACGCATTATTTCTCGAGCGAGAAGCTGGAGCCACGCCAGGACGTCTGGGTTAGGGCGACAGGACCGGTGCCAGATGACCGGCTCTATCAGGCAGCGGTGCTCGCCTACCTCTCCGACATGACGCTGCTCGACACATCGCTTTATGCGCATGGGATGTCGATTTTCGATCAGACGCTGCAGGTCGCAAGCCTCGACCATTCCATGTGGTTTCACCGGCCGGACAAATTTGACGACTGGCTACTCTACACCCAGGATAGCCCCTCTGCCTCGGGTGCGCGCGGGCTGACCCGCGGTAGCCTGTTTACGCGGTCGGGTGTTCTGATTGCGTCGGTCGCCCAGGAGGGGTTGATTCGGAAAAAGGCAGATGAATAAATAATGTGCATATTCGCAGTTTTGCGCATTATTTAAGCTTTTATTGCGCCGTCAAATGCCTCAAAATTGGCATCCCTCGATATCGCCTTTACTTTTCAATAACTTATAACGCGCCTCGAATCTGGCACGCCCCTTGAATGTATATCCCCGGTCGCTGCTCGCAAACGTCAGCGGCAAGGAGAGTCGGCTCCGTGCCGAGGATAACGAAGGATGGGAAACCAGATGAAAATTGTGATGGCCATTATCAAGCCGTTCAAGCTCGATGAGGTCCGCGAAGCCCTCACCGCGATCGGCATCCAAGGCCTGACCGTGACCGAAGTTAAGGGCTACGGGCGCCAAAAGGGACATACTGAAATTTATCGCGGCACCGAATATGCGGTCAGCTTCCTGCCGAAGCTCAAGATCGAAATCGCAGTCGCCACCGAGATCGTCGACAAGGCGGTCGAAGCCATCGCATCGTCGGCCAAGACCGGCCAGATCGGCGACGGCAAGATCTTCGTCTACTCCATCGACCACGCCGTCCGCATCCGCACGGGCGAAACCGATACCGAAGCGCTCTAAGAACCGCTGAGCAAGGAGCTTTTTACCAATGTCAATTTCGAAGTTTTCTTCCACATTTGCGCGGTTCGGCGCTGCATCGGCTGCGCTTCTGGCGCCGGTCGCTGCTTTTGCTCAGGACGCCGCGACGACGGCCGCTCCGGCTGCTGCCGCTGCTGCTGCTCCGGTCGCCGACAAGGGCGACACCGCCTTCATGTTCATCTCCACGCTGCTGGTTCTCTTCATGATCCTGCCTGGCCTAGCACTGTTCTACGGTGGTCTCGTTCGCGCCAAGAACATGCTTTCGGTTCTGATGCAGTGCACGATGGTCGCTGCGGTGCTGATGCTGATCTGGGTCATCTATGGCTACTCCTTCGCCTTCGGCGGCTCGGAAAGCCCGTATTGGGGCGGCACGGCCAAGATGTTCTTTGCCGGCGTCACCAAGGACACGACGGCTGCGACCTTCTCGCAGGGCGTCGTCATTCCTGAGTTCATCTTCGCGATGTTCCAGATGACCTTCGCCGCCATCACGCCTGCCCTGATCGTCGGCGCCTTTGCCGAACGCATCAAGTTCTCGGCAGTCGTTTTGTTCTGCGCGCTCTGGGCAACCTTCGTCTACTTCCCGATCGCTCACATGGTCTGGGACGCCAACGGCCTGCTCTTCAAGATGGGCGCGCTGGACTTCGCAGGCGGCACGGTCGTTCACATCAACGCCGGCGTTGCCGGTCTGATCGGCGCGATCATGGTCGGCAAGCGTACCGGCTACGGCAAAGACATGATGGCTCCGCATTCGATGACGCTGACCATGGTCGGTGCCTCGATGCTCTGGTTCGGCTGGTTCGGCTTCAACGCCGGCTCCAACCTCGAAGCTTCGGGCGGCGCCATGCTCGCAACGGTCAACACCTTCGTTGCCACCGCTGCTGCCGTGATCTCCTGGGCGATTGTCGAAACGCTTACGCGCGGCAAGGCATCGATGCTCGGTGGCGCTTCCGGCATGGTCGCTGGTCTCGTTGCCATCACGCCTGCTGCCGGCATCGTCGGCCCGATGGGCGCGATCGTCATGGGTCTGATCGTTTCGCCGCTTTGCTACTTCTTCGTCTCGGTCGTGAAGAACAAGTTCGGCTATGACGACACGGCTGACGTCTTCGGCGTTCACGGCGTCGGCGGCATGTTCGGTGCTATCGCCACCGGCATCTTCGCCAGCGCGTCGCTCGGCGGCGTCGGTTATGCCGAAGGTGTAACGATGGGCGGCCAGGTCGTCACCCAGCTGACGGCTATCGCCACCACCATCGTATGGTGCGGCGTCGGTTCGGCGATCCTCTACAAGGTCGTCGACCTCATCGTCGGCCTGCGTGTTGCCGTCGAAGCCGAGCGCGAAGGTCTCGACCTCGCGACCCACGGCGAAGCTGCCTACCACTCGTAATCAAGGGATTGCGGCGCCCGGCAAAAAAGGGCGCCGCTGAACAGCCCGTCGCGGCCTATCGAAAATATAGACCGCATTTTGGCCCGGACCTTCCAAGGTTCGGGCCCTTTTATTTTCAACATACTAATACCCTGATGTCATGGTTAACACCGCTTTAACCGTCCTCTGGTTAGGTGGAAGAGACGCATTCTGCGTGAATTGCGCGAGCGATTCGCGCCGCAGCACATGGACGGTAGGACATATGGCAAGAAGCACGTCGCCGGCGATCGATAGCCGGCCGGACCGTTTCTCCCTTTCAGGGTTCCTGTTCAGGCAGGCGCAGGCTCTACTAGGCTTTGCGATCTTCCTCATGCTGGCGCTTGCCGTTGCGGCGCTGGCCACATGGAACGTCGCCGACCCGAGCTATTCCTACGCAACCGGCAATGCGCCGAGCAACATCCTCGGCTATAGCGGCGCTGCCTTTGCCGATCTGGCGATGCAGTTCTTCGGACTTGCTAGCGTCATTGCTCTTCTGCCAGTCGTTGCCTGGGCTTTGGCGATGATCTCCGGCCGTCATATCAGCCGCATCCCGGCGCGCGGCGGTGCGTGGGCGCTCGGCTCGGTGCTTTCCTCTGCCGTCATCGGCTGCTTTCCGCCACCACTGACCTGGCCGATCCCGAACGGTATCGGCGGCGTCATCGGCGACATGATTCTGCGCTTCCCGGCGCTGTTCGTCGGCGCCTATCCGACCGGAACATTCGCAACCGCCGTCGGCTGCGTCTTCGCGGTGCCGACCGTCTGGATGATGCTGTTTGCGGCCGGTCTGGTTGGTCGCACCGAAGAAGATGACGATATTGCCGAGGACTTTACCGAAACGCGTTCCAAGGCCCGTTCGGTTGGCGAAGCCGATGAGGATGATGGCGATGATGAAGGCGGCTGGCTTGCCTTCGGCGCCCTGACACATGCCTGGTACATGAGCCAGGCGCGTATGCGCCGGCTCTTCGGCATGGGTCCGCGCAAGCGCCGCCAGAGCGACTTCGAATCGCCCTACGATTTCAACGATGACGAATTTGGCAAGCTCAACGAGCCGGTGCGCGCCAAGGCGCCTAGCGGTCGCGGGGAGCGCATGGACCCGTCGATGGATGTGGGTGCGGCCTCGCAGCGCCGTATCGTCTCCGCGCCGTCGATCTCGCTCGATGACGATGACGACGATGATGCGTTTGACACCGACATGCCGCCTCGCCCCGCCGATATCCTTCCCGATGACGACGAGGATGGCTGGATGATGCGCGCCCCGGCGCGTTCCGGCGGCAAGCAGGAGCCGCGGGTGACGCCTGCAGCATCCCGCCCGAAGCCAGGTGCGCGTCTTGACCGCGAATCGCAGGGCAGCTTCATCCGTCCGGAAGGCTTCCAGCTGCCGCCGATGCATCTTCTGGCCGAGCCGAAGAATGTCGTCCGCGACAGCACGCTGTCCGCCGATGCCCTTGAACAGAATGCGCGGATGCTCGAAGGCGTTCTCGAAGATTTCGGCGTCAAGGGCGAGATCATCCATGTCCGTCCTGGCCCCGTCGTCACGCTCTACGAACTGGAGCCTGCTCCGGGTATCAAGTCGTCCCGTGTCATCGGCCTTGCCGACGATATTGCCCGCTCGATGAGCGCGATCGCTGCCCGCGTCGCCGTCGTGCCGGGCCGCAACGCCATCGGCATCGAACTGCCGAATTCGACCCGCGAGACCGTCTATCTGCGCGAGCTGATCGCCTCGCGTGATTTCGAGGGATCCAAGGCGAAGCTCGCCATGGCGCTCGGCAAGACGATCGGCGGCGAAGCCGTGATCGCCGACCTCGCCAAGATGCCGCATCTGCTGGTCGCCGGTACCACCGGTTCCGGTAAATCCGTCGCCATCAACACGATGATCCTGTCGCTGCTCTACCGGATGACGCCGGAACAGTGCCGCCTGATCATGATCGATCCGAAGATGCTGGAACTCTCCGTCTATGACGGAATCCCGCATCTGCTGTCGCCCGTCGTTACCGATCCGAAGAAGGCCGTCGTTGCGCTCAAATGGACCGTCCGCGAGATGGAAGAGCGCTACAAGAAGATGTCGAAGATCGGCGTCCGCAATATCGACGGCTTCAATGCCCGCGTCGAGCAGGCGCTTGCCAAGGGCGAGCAGATTTCGCGTACCGTCCAGACCGGTTTCGATCGTCATACCGGCGAAGCAATGTACGAGACGGAAGAATTCGATCTGCAGCCGATGCCCTATATCGTCGTCATCATCGACGAAATGGCCGACCTGATGATGGTCGCCGGCAAGGATATCGAAGGCGCGGTGCAGCGTCTGGCGCAGATGGCGCGTGCCGCTGGTATCCATGTCATCATGGCGACGCAGCGTCCGTCCGTCGACGTCATCACCGGTACGATCAAGGCGAACTTCCCGACCCGCATCTCCTTCCAGGTGACGTCGAAGATCGACAGCCGCACCATCCTTGGCGAACAGGGCGCAGAACAGCTGCTCGGCATGGGCGACATGCTCTACATGGCCGGCGGCGGCCGCATCCAGCGTGTCCACGGCCCGTTCGTGGCCGATATGGAAGTCGAGGAGATCGTTTCGTTCCTGAAGACGCAGGGCGCGCCTCAGTATCTCGATGCGATCACGGCCGACGACGACGAAGACGGTGACTACGGTGGCGGCCCGGCCGGCACCTCCAATCTTGCCGATTCCGACGATCCCTACGACCAGGCGGTGGCCATCGTGCTGCGCGATGGCAAGGCATCCACGTCCTATGTTCAGCGCCGTCTCGGCATCGGTTATAACCGTGCTGCATCGCTGATCGAGCGTATGGAGCAGGAAGGAATCATCGGTCCCGCCAACCATGCTGGTAAACGCGAGATCCTCGTTCCGACGGAAAGTGATATACTCGATCGCTGACGCGCGAAAAAATCTTTCGAGGCAACGGCTTCACGGAAACCTGATCGCCTCGAAAACGTTACCTCTCGCAGCTATGCGTCTGCGCCATGAAGACGCCGCCTTTCGGCAGCAAGCAGGTCGCATAAAGGAGACCTAGATGAACAACTCCGATTCATTCCTGAACGGCTTTTCGCTGACGCGCCGCCATATGCTGGGCGCGATGGCGCTCGGCGCCTTGTCGGCCGCATTACCGTTCAATGCTTTTGCTCAGGCGGCAGCCGCGGGCTCTTCGACGGCACAGGCGATCGCCGACCATTTTTCGAGCGTCGGTACCATGCAGGGCGAGTTCGTGCAGTTTGGTCCGCGCGGCGAGCAGACGGGTGGCAAGTTCTTCATCGAACGGCCCGGCAAGCTGCGCTTCAACTACGACGACCCGTCGCCGATCCGGGTGATCGCCGACGGCAAGAATGTCGCGATCGGCAATCTGAAGCTCAAGACCTGGAACCTCTATCCGCTGTCGAAGACGCCGCTCAGCCTGCTGCTGGCACAGAAGATCAATCTCAGCGATGGTTCGGTGAAGAGCGTCAAGGAAGAGTCGGACCTGACGACGATCGCGCTTGGCAACAATACCGTTTTCGGCAATTCGACGATCACCATGATGTTCGATCCGAAGACCTACGACCTCCGCCAGTGGACGATCACCGACAACCAGGGCAAGGACACCTCCGTGATGGTGTTCAACGTCAAGACCGGCGTGCAGTTCGACGACAAGGTGTTCCGGGTGCCTTACGAAAGCATTCCTGGGACGGCCGCCTCGCGCGATTGACCCCGCCGATCTCATCCCATTGAAGCGACGCCCGGCTTTGTCCGGGCGTTTTCTTTTGCCGCCCGTTTCCTCCGGCACTGCTTTGCTCTAAAGCCTTTTCACCCCTCGATGAAAGGCATTGGCATGAGCTTCTCGATCACGACCTGGAACATCAATTCCGTCCGTCTCCGGATGCCGATCGTCGAGAAATTCCTGCTCAAACATCAGCCCGATATTCTCTGCCTGCAGGAAACCAAGGTTCCGAACGAACTGTTTCCTTTGGCACCGCTCAAGGCTATGGGCTACGAGCACATCCTGTTTCACGGCCAGAAGGGCTATCATGGCGTGGCGATCGCATCGCGGCTGCCGATCGTCGAAGATCACCGCTTCGACTACGGCGATGTCGGCCATGCGCGGCATATCTCGGGTATTTTCGAGCGTGGCGGGCGCCGGATCCGGCTGCATAACTTCTATGTGCCGGCGGGCGGCGACGAGCCTGACATCGCGATCAATCCGAAATTCGCCCACAAGCTCAATTTCGTCGATGAGATGAAGCTGCTGAAGGCCAATGCCGAGCCCAACACGTCCTCGATCCTGGTCGGCGATCTCAATATCGCGCCGCTGGAGCACGACGTCTGGTCGCACAAGCAGCTCCTGAAGATCGTCAGCCATACGCCTGTTGAGACCGACGGGCTGCTCGAGGTCATCAAGCGCGGCGCCTGGCTCGATCTGATGCGCCAGCATGTGCCTGCCAATGAGAAGCTCTATACGTGGTGGAGCTACCGCGCCAAGGATTGGGAAGCGGCCGACAAGGGCCGCCGCCTCGACCACATCTGGTCTTCATCCGATCTCGGGCCGCTGCTGCAGCGTGTCGAGATACTCAAGGAAGCGCGCGGATGGGAAAAGCCATCCGACCACGTTCCCGTGACGGCGTACTTCAATCTCTGATCAGGAAAAGCGGTGGAGCTGCGCCGTGGCGCGCGCAGCGAGCTCCGCGATATTGTCGCGGATGCGGTTTTCGATGAGTTTGGCGGCTTCCGGATATTCCTCGATGAGGCGATGGAAGAGCGAGCGGGTGATGCGGATGATGCCGGTATCCTCGCGGGCGACCGCGGTATATTTGCGCTCCACCAGCGTCACCAGCGCAAGTTCGGAAAGCAGTGTTCCGGGTCCCGCGACACGCTGCACCCGATGATGCCCATCCTTGTCTATCACGGTGAGCTCCAAAGCGCCGCTGGTGACCACATAGGCGCTCTCCGCTGGAGAGCCCTCGCGGAACAGCATCTGGCCAGTGGAGATGACGCGGCGATCGGCGCCGAAGGCGACCAGGCGCAGCTGGTCGTCCGACATGCCGTTGAAGAGCGGCAGCTGCGAGAGCGTGTGGATGTCGTCTGTCAGCGCCATCTGCGCATCTGCCTCACGGTATGATCTTGTATCCGCCGTTCTCGGTGACGAGGATTTCGGCATTGGACGGGTCGCGCTCGATCTTCTGGCGCAGGCGATAGACGTGGGTTTCGAGCGTGTGCGTGGTGACGCCGGAATTGTAGCCCCAGACCTCTTCGAGCAGCACGTCGCGGGTCACGACCTTCTGTTCGGCGCGGTAGAGATAGCGGATGATCGCCGCTTCCTTTTCCGTCAGCCGGATCTTCTGGCCGTTTTCGGCGGTCAGCAGTTTCTGGCTGGGCTTGAAGAGATAGGGACCGACCGTAAAGGTCGCGTCTTCGCTCTGCTCGTGCTGGCGCAGCTGCACGCGGATGCGGGCGAGCAGGACGGCGAAGCGGAAGGGCTTCGTCACGTAGTCGTTGGCGCCGGCCTCGAGGCCGAGAATGGTGTCGGAATCGGTGTCGTGCCCGGTCAGCATGATGATCGGCGCCTTGAAGCCGCCCTTGCGCAGCAGCTTGACGGCTTCGCGGCCGTCCATGTCAGGCAGGCCGACGTCCATGATCAGAAGGTCGATCGGTGCTCCACGGGCAGCCTGCACGCCTTTGCCGGCGGTCGATTCCTGGAGAACCGTGAATTCCTCATAGAGCGCGAGCTGCTCCGTCAGGGTTTCGCGGAGGTCGTCATCGTCATCCACCAGTAGAATGGTGCGTGCGGTCATGCGGCTTTGTTCCTCAGGTTCCGTCTTACAAGTCCTACGCCAAATTCGATGATTGGCAAAGAGCGCAAGACGCGCGGTTGCAGCGCCCGGATCGATATGATTTCATCGAACATCCAAGCAAAACAAAAACATGTGACAATAATGGAAAAAACAAGGCAGAGAGCGGCAAAGCGTATCTCCACCATCCTTGTCAGGCCTCAACCGGGAAAAAAGAGCCGGGCGCTGGTGCAGTGCGGGCCTATCGTCGTGCCTGCAGCGATCGGCCGGACGGGCCGCAGTGTCTTGAAGCGCGAGGGGGATGGGGCAACGCCGGTGGCCTCGATGAAGCTGCTGTACGGCTTCCGGCGCGGCGAGCGTCCACAGCGGATCACGACACCGCTTGCGCTTTCGCGCATCCGTGCCGGCATGCTCTGGTGCGATCAGGCTGAAAACGCCAACTATAACCGTCTGGTCAAGGCGCCCTTCAAGCAGAGCCATGAGGAACTGAAGCGCAAGGACGGGCTTTACGACGTCTGCCTCGTCATGGATTGGAACGTGTCTTCGCGGGCGCGCTATCGCGGCTCGGCGATCTTCTTCCATCTGATCCGTCCCGGCTACCAGCCGACGGACGGGTGTGTCGCGGTCAAGCCGCAGGACATGCGCCGCATGCTGCCCCACATGCGCAAGGGGACAGTCATCAGGGTTCTCTGAATCTCAAGGGGTGATAATTCTTCGCCGCCGTCCTATATGGCTTCTCGACGTCGCGCTGCCTCGGGCGCGCCGGCTTTCAAATTGACGGAGACATATTGTGGCCAATCAACCCATCATTACTTTCCATGACGGACATTCCATTCCGCAGGTAGGCCTGGGCGTCTGGCAGACGCCGCAGGATATCGCCGCGCCGACGGTGCTGAAGGCGCTGCAGGCCGGTTACCGCCATATCGACACGGCGTCCGGTTATGACAACGAACAGGGCGTCGGCGAAGGCTTCCGCTCCTCCGGTCTCGACCGCAAGGACGTTTTCATCACCACCAAGCTGCGCAACCCTGATCAGGGTTATGACAATACGCTTCGCGCCTTTGACGGCAGCCTGAAGAAGCTCGGCATGGACTATGTCGATCTCTACCTCGTCCACTGGCCGTCGCCGCATCGCGGCCTCTACCGCGAAACGTGGAAGGCCTTCGTGAAGATCAAGGAAGAAGGCCGGGCGCGCTCGATCGGCGTGTCGAACTTCTATCCGGATCATCTGGAGCATATCATCGGCGATACCGGCGTCGTGCCCGTGATCAACCAGATCGAGCTGCATCCTGATTTCCAGCAGAAGGCGGCGCAGGAGGCGCACAAGAAGCTCAATATCGTGACGGAATCCTGGAGCCCGCTCGGGCAGGGCAAGTTCATCGCCAATGCCGTCATCGGTGAGATCGCCGAGAAGCACGGCAAGACGCCGGCGCAGGTGATCATCCGCTGGCATATCGATACCGGTCTGGTGGTGATCCCGAAGTCGGTCACGCCCTCGCGCATCGAAGAGAATTTCAACGTCTTCGATTTCAAGCTGGATGCAGACGATATGGCTGCGATCGCCAAGCTTGATGACAAGGGCGCCCGGATGGGGCCGGATCCCTACACGGCGACGTTCTGATATTATTCAGAAACAAAAAAGGGCGGCTCGAGGCCGCCCTTTTCACGTCCTGAACCTAAAGGCTCAGTTCCATTCGCGGATATCGACGAAGTGGCCGGCAATCGCCGCCGCAGCAGCCATGGCTGGCGAGACGAGATGGGTGCGGCCCTTGAAGCCCTGGCGGCCTTCGAAGTTGCGGTTCGAGGTCGACGCGCAACGCTCGCCCGGCTTCAGGCGGTCGTCGTTCATCGCGAGGCACATCGAGCAGCCCGGCTCGCGCCAGTCGAAACCGGCCGCCTTGAAGATCTTGTCGAGGCCTTCCTTCTCCGCCTGTTCCTTCACCAGGCCGGAGCCCGGGACGATCATGGCGCTGACGGTGGAGGCAACGGTCTTGCCTTCGACGACCTTGGCAACTTCGCGCAGGTCTTCGATGCGGCCGTTGGTGCAGGAGCCGATGAAGACACGGTCGATGTTGATGTCGGTGATCGGCGTACCGGGCTTCAGGCCCATATAGTCGAGCGCGCGCCACTTGGAGGTGCGCTTGGTTTCGTCCTTGATATCGTCGGGGTTCGGAACGATGCCCTGAACCGAGATGACGTCTTCAGGCGAGGAGCCCCAGGAAACGATCGGTGGCAGTTCGGCGGCGTTGAGCTTGACGATTCGGTCGAAATGAGCGCCTTCGTCGGTCTTCAGCGTCTTCCAGTAGGCGATCGCCTGTTCGCGCTCGGCGCCCTTCGGCGCACGCGGCTTGTCTTTCAGGTATTCGAAAGTGATCTCGTCAGGCGCGATCAGGCCGGCGCGGGCGCCGCCTTCGATCGACATGTTGCAGATCGTCATGCGGCCTTCCATCGACAGCGCGCGGATGGCTTCGCCGGCATATTCGATGACGTAGCCGGTACCGCCGGCCGTGCCGATTTCGCCGATGATGGCGAGAACGATGTCCTTGGCGGTGACGCCCGGCGGCAGCTGGCCGTCGACCTGCACCAGCATGTTCTTGGCCTTCTTCTGGATCAGCGTCTGGGTGGCGAGAACGTGCTCGACTTCAGAGGTGCCGATACCGTGGGCAAGCGAGCCGAAGGCGCCGTGCGTCGATGTGTGGCTGTCGCCGCAGACGATCGTCATGCCCGGCAGGGTGAAGCCCTGTTCCGGTCCGATGATGTGGACGATGCCCTGGCGCTTGTCGTTCTCCGAGTAATACTCGACGTTGAACTCGGCGGCATTGATCGCCAGCTGCTCGACCTGGATGCGGCTTTCCTCGTTCTTGATGCCGAGGTGGCGATCGGGAGAGGTCGGAACGTTGTGATCGACCACCGCCAGCGTCTTCTCCGGCGCACGAACCTTGCGGTTCGTCATGCGCAGGCCTTCGAAAGCCTGCGGGGAGGTGACTTCATGGACCAGATGGCGGTCGATGTAGAGAAGACAGGTGCCATCGGCCTGTTCGTCGACCAGGTGATCGTCCCAGATCTTGTCGTAAAGGGTACGCGGTGCGCTCATAGCGGTATGTCCGTTTTTGGATGCAATGGAAAAAGGAAATGGCGGAAAAGCCCGCCGGCCGTCATTCGATCAACGAAGTCGGCTGTTGAGAGCGCCCGAAACGCACGCGAAGAACCGCGCCGGCAGGCGATAATGGTCCTGCAGCACGAAAATATGCGCGCCTGTGCACTTGAACTTGCTTTCCATGAGGCTGGATATAGCGATTTTTCTCATAAACGGCAATTCGAATCGTCAGGACTATCGCCCGTGCCTGCGGCGCATCCGCTGCTCCACTTGCCTGAGGCCCAGCGACAGGCCGATGGTCAGGATCAGGTAGATGTAGGTGACGATCGAATAGGTCTCGAAGAAGCGAAAGGAGCCCGAGGCATAGACCTTGCCCATCTGCGTGATGTCGGAGACGCCGAGCACGGAGACCAGCGAACTATCCTTCACCATCGAAACGAAATCGTTGGAGAGCGGCGGGAAGATGACGCGGATCGCCTGCGGGAAGATGACGAGCCGGAAGCGGTGATAGCGCGACAGGCCGAGGGCCTTGGCGGCTTCGATCTGGCCGTGATCGACGGACTG
The DNA here is from genome assembly GCF_056394605.1 of Rhizobium sp. 10N427. Taxonomy (NCBI): domain Bacteria; kingdom Pseudomonadati; phylum Pseudomonadota; class Alphaproteobacteria; order Hyphomicrobiales; family Rhizobiaceae; genus Rhizobium; species Rhizobium sp. 10N427. Next base: position 255,943 of record NZ_JBFTID010000003.1, read on the forward strand.
GATGCCGGCGCGGAAGACTTCGGCGATGAAGGAGGAGTAGCCGATCATCAGCGCGATGATCGCCCGCCACATCAGCGACAGGTCGCGAACGAGAATGGGTTCGGCGATGCCCGATTTTACCAGCGGTGTGATCAGGAAATTATAGGCAGCGACAATGCCGGGCGCGCCGACGAAGGCGACGTAGAACAGCAGCACCAGCATGGGGATGCCGCGGATGATCTCGATATAGAAACGCGAGATCTGCCGCAGCACCTTGCTGTCGGACAGCCCGAGGAGTGCGATTCCAAGGCCGAGGATCGTTGCCAGCACAAAGGCGACGATGGTGACGAAAACAGTGATCCAGACGCCGTTGAAGACGGTCTGGAAGACCTGCGCATAAATGCCGTTGGTGACAATGACGATGGCGAGGATGATGCCGATAATGGCAAGGGCGACCAGCCACCAAGGATAGTCGCCCTTCTCGGATCGCGGGGATGGGTGTGGCGCCATCTGCGATGATCCAGAATTACTGGCCCATCTTGTAGTCGAGGAACCACTTCTTGTTCAGCGCGTCGAGCGTGCCGTCGGCCTTGAGGCTGGCAATGGCGGCGTTCACAGGGGCAACGAGGTCGGAGCCCTTCGGGAAGATGAAGCCGAAGTCCTCGGTGCCGAGCGGGCCGCCGATGACCTTGAGCGTGCCGTTCGACGCGTCGACATAGCCCTTGGCGGCGACACCGTCGGTCAGCACCGTATCGACGTCACCGGTCTTCAGGGCCTGAACGGTGGCGCCGAAGGTTTCGAAGAGCTTGATGCGCGGGTTCTGCTCGTTGCCGTCGAGGATTTCGTAGACGGCGGTATAGAAGGGCGAGGTGCCCGGCTGGGCGCCGACCAGGCCATCCTTGAAGGCGCCGAAGGTCTTGCCGTCGGTGAAGCGGTTTTCATCGGCGCGAACAAGCATGAACTGCTGCGAGCGCATGTAGGGGTCGGAGAAATCGACCTTCGCCTTGCGGTCGTCCTTGATGGTGATGCCGGTCATGCCGATGTTGTACTGGTTGTCGGAGACCGCCTGGATCATCGCGTCCCAGCTGGTGTTCTGGTACTCGACCTTGAAATTCAGCCGCTTGGCGATCTCGTTCATCGCGTCATATTCCCAGCCGATCTGCTTGCCGGACTTCGGGTCGACGAACTGCAGCGGCGGATAGGCGTTTTCGGTGACGACCACGACCGACTTGCCGCCGAGATCAGGCAGGCTTTCGGCAACGGCGGCGAGCGGCGAAAGAGAAAGGGCCGCGAGGCCCGCGAGAATGGTGCGGCGGAAAAGCATGCTGAAAATCCCCGGTAAAATGTGGCTGGCGGAAACTGTCATAGAAGAGAAGGCGATGGCAAGAGCGGCCAGTGCGCGGCTGCGGCTCTAAAACAGAAAAGGCGGCCCGAAGACCGCCTTTTCATGCAAGAATTTTGCTGTGCAGAACTTATTCTGCTGCAGGCTCAGCAGCGGCTGCTGCTTCTGCAGCTGCCTTTGCTTCAGCGGCTTCGGCTGCTGCCTTTTCGGCGGCGAGAGCCTGTGCTGCTGCAACCTTTTCAGCTTCCAGACGTGCCTTTTCTTCGGCAACAGCGGCGCGCTCGGCGTCGTTGAGCTTGCGGGCGCGAACGCCGGTGTCTTCAACGATACGGGCAGACTTACCGCGACGGTCGCGCAGGTAGTAGAGCTTGGCGCGACGGACCTTACCGCGGCGAACGATTTCGACGCTTTCGATCATCGGCGAATAAACCGGGAATACGCGCTCGACGCCTTCGCCGTAGGAGATCTTGCGGACCGTGAAGTTTTCCTGCAGGCCGCCGCCGGAGCGGGCGATGCAAACGCCTTCGTAGGCCTGGACGCGGGTACGCGTGCCTTCCGTGACCTTCACGTTGACGCGGACGGTGTCGCCCGGGGAGAATTCAGGCAGGGTGCGCTTGGCTTCGATCTTGGCGACCTGTTCGGCCTCAAGCTGCTGGATGATGTTCATGACTCAACCTCTTTGTTGGTTCAACAGCCAGAGCGCTCTACGATCTATCTTTGGCGAAGCCTCGGATATATGCCGGTGAAGGCAGGAGCGAATTCGTCTGCTTTTCTTTACGTGGTTGATGGGATTTTCTCCCATTCCGGGCGTGCGCATACCCTATCGCGCAGGCTTTGTCACCCCTCCCGCCCTGAAAAACCGCAATGATTATCGGTCACGTATGCCTGCCGCCGGATGCTGCACGCAATCAAGGCAGCAAGTTCCCTGATTAAATATTTGTCGAATGCCTAATTTAGGAGCAGATTCTGATTCGGGCCAAATCATGGCCCGTGGGAATTTGGAGGGGAATGAATGTCGATAAGCAATCCATCGCCTTCGTTGTATAACGAGGACTTGGCGCCTGCAGAAGAGAGGAAATGGGGCGCCTTCAGTATCTTCAACGTCTGGACTTCAGACGTCCATAGTCTTTGGGGTTATTACCTCGCCGCAAGTCTTTTCCTGCTGTGCGGCAGCTTCATCAATTTCGTGATTGCGATCGGCATCGGCTCGCTGGTCATCTTTTGCCTGATGAGCCTGGTCGGCAATGCCGGCGTGAAGACGGGCGTACCCTTCCCGGTTCTCGCTCGTGCTTCTTTCGGCACGTTCGGCGCCAACCTCCCGGCGCTGGTGCGCGCCGTCGTGGCCTGCTTCTGGTATGGCGCGCAGACTGCGGCGGCTTCGGGTGCGATCGTTGCGCTCCTTATCCGCAACGACAGCATTCTCGCCTTCCATCAGAACAGCCACATGCTCGGGCATTCGACGCTGGAGCTTATCTGCTATGTGATCATCTGGGCGCTGCAGCTGCTGATCATCCAGCGCGGCATGGAAACCGTCCGCAAGTTTCAGGATTGGGCCGGGCCTGCTGTCTGGATCATGATGCTGGTGCTTGCCGTCTATCTCGTCGTCAAGGCGGGGACCTTCTCCTTCGGCAGCGAGATCCCGCGCGATGTACTGCTTGAGAAGACCAAGGATGCCGGCGTTCCCGGCGAACCCGGCTCGTTCCCGGCGCTAGCGGCCGTTGCCGCGACATGGATCACCTATTTCGCAGCGCTCTATCTGAATTTCTGCGATTTCTCGCGCTACGCCAAGGACACCAAGACCCTGCGCAAGGGCAACCTCTGGGGCCTGCCGATCAATCTTCTCGCCTTCTGCCTGGTGGCGGGCGTGACGACGACGGCGGCTTTCACGGTCTATGGCGAGGTGCTGCTGCATCCGGAAGCGATCTCGGCGAAGTTCGACAGCTGGTTCCTGGCGCTGCTGGCGGCTTTGACCTTTGCGGTCGCGACGCTCGGCATCAACGTCGTCGCCAACTTCGTGTCGCCGGCCTTCGACTTCTCCAACGTCTTCCCGCGGCAGATCAGCTTCAAGCGGGGCGGCTATATCGCGGCTCTGATCGCACTAGTGCTTTATCCGTTCGCGCCTTGGGAGACGGGTGCGGCGCATTTCGTCAACTTCATCGGCTCGACGATGGGGCCGATCTTCGGGGTGATGATGGTGGACTACTATCTGATCCGGAAGGGCGAGCTGAATGTCGCGGCACTCTACCGCGAAGACGGTGAGTTCCGCTTCCAGAACGGCTGGCATGCGAATGCCTTCATCGCATTCATCGTCGGCGTGGTGTTCTCGTCGATCCTGCCGACCTTTACATCGATCCTGCCGGATTGGTGGGGTACCTATGGCTGGTTCTTCGGCGTCGGCATCGGCGGTCTGGTCTATTACGTGCTGAGGATGAGCACGCGCGGCTCTGCCGTCGGCGCCGCCACCTGACAAACAAGGCGCCTGGTCTCCGGGCGCCTATTCTTCCAAGAGGTCGGGCCGTCGCTTCCTGGTCAGGGCGACGGCCTGTTCATGCCGCCACTTCTCGATGGCGCCGTGATTGCCCGAGGTCAGGATCGCCGGAATCTCGCGGCCTTCCCATTCCTGGGGACGGGTATAGTGCGGATGCTCCAGCAGACCGCCTTCGAAGCTTTCATGCAGGCCGGAGAGATCGTTGCCCATGACGCCGGGCAGGATGCGGATGATGGCGTCAAGAAGCGTCAGCGCCGCCGGTTCGCCGCCTGAGAGCACATAGTCGCCGATCGAGACTTCCTCGAGCTGGCGCGCCTCGATCACCCGCTGGTCCACACCCTCGAAACGGCCGCAGACGATGATCACGCCTTCGCCAGCGGCGAGTTCGCGGACGCGCTGCTGCGTCAGGGGCTTGCCGCGCGGGCTCATCAGCAGGCGCGGGCGATTGTCGTTTTCGGAAACAGTATCGATGGCGCGGGCGAGCACATCCGGCTTCAGCACCATTCCGGCGCCGCCGCCAGCCGGTGTGTCATCGACAGTCCGGTGCTTGTCGGTGGAGAAATCGCGGATCTGGACGGCTTCCAGCGACCATTGCCCGCGCTCCACCGCCTTGCCTGACAGCGAGAAGCCGAGATGGCCGGGAAACATCTCCGGATAGAGGGTGAGCACGCTTGCCCGGAAGGCCATGGCTTACTTCTTTTTCTTCGGCTTGCCGGTGGCGAGCTTGGAGATATCTTCCGGATCATCGATCAGGCCGGCTGCCATCGGATCGATACGGATCGTGCCGCCTTCAAGGTCGATCTCGAGCACCGATGCTTCCGAGAAGGGGATCAGCACCGGGCGTTTGCCCGGGCCTTTGAGTTCCAGCAGATCGCCCGCTCCGAAGTCGAAAACGCCCGTGATCGTTCCGTAGCTGACGCCCTTGTCGTCGAGCGCTTCGAGGCCTTCTAGATCGGCATAGTAGAACTCGTCCTCCTCCAGCTCGTCGTCGGGAAGATTGTCGCGTTCCATATAGAGTTCGAGGCCGTTCAGCGCCTCGGCGGCGTTGCGGTCGTTGATGCCGCGGAAGCGGACGACGACCATGTTCTTCATCTCGCGCAGCTCGAGAATCTCGAAGACGCGGCCATCGAGGCTGTGCAGGTGGCCGTAATCGCCGAGTGCCGTCGGGTCGGCCGTATAAGGCTTGACACGAACTTCCCCGCGGATGCCCTGCGCGCCGCCTATGGTGCCCATCAGCACGGGGTTCTCAAGCTTTGTCATAGTGTCCTTCATCCGAAGTCTGCATCGATCCGAGTTCGAGCCTCTCATAAACGAAGTGCGCCGGAATGAAAACGAAAACGGGCGGCATGTCGCCATGCCGCCCGTTCGAAGCAAAATCCGTGCGGATTATTCTGCGGAAGCTGCAGCTTCGGCGGCGTCAGCAATCTTCTGAGCCTTCTCAGCAGCGCGCTCCTGAGCCTTCTTGCCCGGCTTTGCCTTTTCCGGGTTGTTCTTGGTGTCGCGCTTGGCGAGACCAGCTTCGTTGAGGAAGCGCAGAACGCGGTCGGTCGGCTGTGCGCCCTGATCGAGCCAATGCTTGATACGGTCGTTATCGAGCTTGATGCGCGCGTCGTTGTCCTTGGCGAGCATCGGGTTCCAGGAACCGAGGTTCTCCAGGAAGCGGCCGTCGCGCGGCGAACGGGCGTCAGCGAGAACGATGTGGTAGTACGGGCGCTTCTTGGAACCACCGCGTGCGAGACGAATTTTCAGTGCCATGTCATTTACTCCTTAGGCTTTTCTTGACCGCTTCGTAGGGCGGCAGGTTCATTTTGCTGCGGCGTGGTCCGCAGCGATCTGCTCATGATGCCGGATGACTTCCTTGATGATGAAGTTCAGGAACTTCTCGGCGAAATCCGGATCCAGATTGGCATCCTTGGCCAGGCGGCGAAGGCGTTCGATCTGGTATTCTTCGCGCGCCGGATCGGCCGGCGGCAGCTGGTACTTGGCCTTGAGAACGCCAACCTCTTTGGTGCAGCGGAAGCGTTCGGCCAGAATGTGGACGAGTGCCGCGTCGATATTGTCGATCGACTGGCGGTAGCTCGAAAGCTGGGCTTTGATTTCAGGATCAATCATCGTTCAGGCGACCCTTTCACTTCTTCTTGGGCAAACCGGGAAGCCCCGGGAAACCGCCACCGAGACCCGGCAGCTTGGCGCCGCCCAGGCCCGGAAGTCCGCCGAGGCCCGGCATGCCGCCGCCCGGCTTTCCAAGACCCGCCGCCTCAGCCTGCTTCTGGAGCGCTTCCAGCTGCTTCGGGTCGATGTTCGAAAGGTCGGGCATGCCGCCCATTCCGCCACCCATGCCGCCAAGACCCATCTTGCCGGCGAGGCCGCCCATCATCTGCTTCATCAGGCCGCCTTTGCCCTTGCCGCCCATCATCTTCATCATGTCCGCCATCTGGCGGTGCATCTTCAGAAGCTTGTTGATGTCGGAGGCATCGGTGCCGGAGCCGGCGGCAATGCGCTTCTTGCGCGAATGCTTCAGCATATCGGGATTGGTGCGCTCGGCCTTGGTCATCGACGAGATGATGGCGAGCTGGCGGCCGAACAGGCTGTCGTTCAGACCGGCCGAAGCCATCTTGTCCTTCATGCCCGACATGCCGGGCATCATCGACATGATGCCGCCCATACCGCCCATCTTCTGCATCTGGCGCAGCTGGTCGGCGAGGTCGTTCAGGTCGAACTTGCCCTTGGCCATCTTGGCAGCCATGGCGGCTGCCTTTTCGGCGTCGATGTTTTCGGCGGCGCGCTCGACCAGCGAGATGATGTCGCCCATGCCGAGGATGCGGTCGGCGATACGGCGCGGATGGAATTCCTCCAGCTCGCCCATGCGCTCGCCGACACCGATGAGCTTGATCGGCTTGCCGGTGACAGCGCGCATCGAAAGGGCTGCGCCGCCACGGCCATCGCCGTCCATGCGGGTCAGGACGAGGCCGGTAATGCCGACGCGCTCGTCGAAATTGCGGGCGAGGTTGACGGCATCCTGACCGGTCAGCGAATCCGCGACCAGCAGGATTTCATGCGGGTTCGACTTCTTCTTGATGTCGGCCATTTCGACCATCAAGGGCTCGTCGATATGCGTGCGGCCGGCGGTGTCGAGAATGACGACGTCGTGGCCGCCAAGCTTCGCGGCCTGAACGGCACGGGCTGCAATATCGGTCGGTGACTGGCCAGCGATCACAGGCAGCGTATCGACGCCGGTCTGGACGCCGAGCTGGCGCAGCTGTTCCTGGGCGGCGGGACGGCGCGTATCAAGCGACGCCATCAGCACCTTTTTCTTGTCGCGGTCGGTGAGCCGCTTGGCAATCTTGGCCGAGGTGGTGGTCTTGCCCGAGCCCTGCAGACCAACCATCATGATGACGACGGGGGCAACGGCATGAAGATCGACGCCAACGCCTTCGCCGCCAAGCATCTCGATCAGCTCGTCATGGACGATCTTGACGACCATCTGGCCGGGCTTGATCGACTTCAGGATTTCGGCGCCGACAGCCTTTTCGCGAACACGGTCGGTGAAGCCACGGACGACTTCGAGCGAAACGTCGGCTTCCAGAAGGGCACGGCGAACCTCGCGCAGCGCAGCGGAAACATCGGTTTCCGAAAGCGCGCCACGGCCTGTCAGTCCATTGAGAATGGATCCAAGACGGTCCTGGAGGTTTTCAAACATAGGCTCTTCCTTGTGTTTCCGGATATGCCGGAAACCTCGTGCTTTTCCTTGACGAAAACAAGACGCAAAGCCAAAAAGCACCCGAGGGCGCATCGCGCTGTCGGGTGTGGACCTCCGGGATCAAGTCCCGGTCGGCGGCTCGGAGTCATGTCGCTCGTCGCAGAATTGAGGCGCGGTAAACAGGAAAGCGGCCGGAAAGTCAAGCCAGAGCAGGCAAATTCGCGCTTCGGGTCCTTCTCAAACTGCCTGTGCCTTCCCAAATGCATCCTCCCGAACACGAGAGTCCATCCGTTCATGCCCGATGCCAAGATGCGCAATTCCTATTACCAGGGGCCGGTCTCGGACCATTTCGACGGCGTCCATTTCTTCAACCCTGGTGGGGTCGAGCCGCTCGGTTTTCGCGAGTTGATGCGCTGGCAGTTCGGCGGCGGGCGTTTTCGCTGGCCGAAGGCGGTGCAAAGCCCGTTTCCGCCCGCCAAGCCCGCAGCACGCTTCAGCGGCGAGGATTTGCGGGTGACCATGGTTGGCCATGCGACGATGCTGATCCAGGTTGCCGGGCTGAATATATTGACCGATCCTGTCTGGTCGGATCGCGCCAGCCCCTTCTCCTTTGCCGGCCCGCGACGGGTCTCACCGCCGGGCATCCGCTTCGAGGATCTGCCGCCGATCGATATCGTGCTCGTCTCGCACAATCACTATGATCATCTCGATGTCAGGACGTTGAAGAGGCTCTTCGAGGTGCACGGCCCGCATTTCGTGACGCCGCTCGGAAACGATACGATCATTCGCCGTGCCATTCCCGAGGCGAAGATTTCCGATATGGATTGGGGCGACCGGCTTTCTTATCGGGATGGCGTTACCATCGATGCCGAGCCCTGCCATCACTGGTCGGCGCGCGGCACGCGCGACCGGCGCATGGCGCTCTGGGCAGCCTTCGTCATCTCGACGCCGGCAGGGAAGATCTACCATGTCGGCGATACCGGCTTTCACGATGGCATCAACTACCGCGCCGTCCGCGAGAAACATGGTGGCTTCCGGCTCGCCATCCTGCCGTTCGGCGCTTACGAGCCGCGCTGGTTCATGAAGGGGCAGCATCAAAACCCGGAAGAGGCGGTGGAGGGCATGGAGCTCGCCAATGCCGCCTATGTGGCAGGGCACCACTTCGCGACCTTTCAGCTGACGAACGATGCAATCGATGCGCCAGTCAAGGCGTTGGAGACTGCGCTTGCGGCGCGCGACATCGCGCCTTGCCGTTTCCGGCCGCTGAGGGCAGGGGAAGTGTTCGACGTTCCCAAGGCTTGAGCTATCGGCGGCCTACTGGTAATTCCCGCGCATTTCCGCCATATACAGGCCGAAAGCAATGGAAGCAGCAGCAATGAGCACAACGGTCGAATTCGCGAAGATGAACGGGCTTGGCAACAAGATTCTGGTTGTCGATATGCGCGGTCGTCCGGATGCCGTGACGCCCGCTGCGGCGATTGCGCTGAACGCCGATCCTGCGACGCAGTTCGATCAGATCATGGCGATCCATGATCCGAAGGCCCAGGGTACGGATGCCTGGATCGATATCCTGAATTCCGACGGCTCGAAGGCACAGGCCTGCGGCAACGGCACGCGCTGCGTCGTGCAGGCTTTGGCCGCCGAGACCGGCAAGAAGGCCTTCACCTTCCAGACCGTCGCCGGGATCCTCAATGCCGTCGAGCAGGCGGATGGGACGATTTCGGTCGATATGGGCAAGCCCGTTTTCGAGTGGGACAAGATCCCGCTTGCAGAAGAATTCTACGATACGAGCCGGATCGAACTGCAAATCGGGCCGATCGACAACCCGGTGCTGCATTCGCCGTCGGTTGCCTCGATGGGTAATCCGCATGCGATCTTCTGGGTCGACAGGGACGTGATGTCCTTCGATCTCGGCCGTTTCGGGCCGCTGCTCGAAAACCACCCGATGTTCCCCGAAAAGGCGAATATCACCCTGGCTGAGGTTACCTCGCCGTCTTCGATCACCACGCGGACGTGGGAACGCGGCGCCGGCCTGACGCTTGCCTGCGGTTCGGCGGCCTGCGCCACTGCCGTCTCCGCCGCCCGCACCGGCCGCACCGGCCGCGATGTCACGATCAAGGTTGCGAGCAGCCCGAATGCGGGTTCGCTCTCGATCGAGTGGCGCGAGCGCGACGATCACGTCATCATGACCGGCCCGGCCGAATGGGAATGGTCGGGCATGGTCGATCCCAAGACAGGCAGCTGGGCGCGCGACGCGGAGCAGGGAGCCGAGGCGCGGTGAGCGGCGTCGAGGTCATCACCTTCGGCTGCCGTCTCAATACCTACGAATCCGAAGTGATGCGGGCGGAGGCCGAGAAGGCCGGACTCAACAATGCCATCCTCGTCAATACCTGCGCCGTCACCGGTGAGGCCGTGCGTCAGGCCCGCCAGGCGATCCGCCGTGCGCGGCGCGATAATCCGCATGCTCGCATCATCGTGACCGGCTGCGCGGCGCAGACCGAAAAGCAGGTCTTTGCCGAAATGGCCGAGGTCGATGCTGTCCTTGGCAATGAAGATAAGCTGAAGAGCGCCTCCTACCGCGCGCTGCCGGATTTCGGCGTCTCGGCGGAAGAGAAGCTGCGCGTCAACGACATCATGAGCGTCAAGGCGACGGCGCCGCAGATGGTCAAGCATATCGACGGGCATGTGCGCGCCTTCATCCAGGTGCAGAATGGCTGCGATCACCGCTGTACCTTCTGCATCATTCCTTACGGGCGCGGCAATTCGCGTTCTGTGCCGATGGGGGCTGTCGTCGATCAGGCTCGCAATCTGGTCGAGGGCGGGTACAGCGAAATCGTTCTGACGGGTGTCGATGCCACCAGCTATGGCGCCGATCTGCCGGGCCAGCCGACGCTTGGAATGCTGGCCAAGACGCTGTTGAAGCAGATCCCCGAAATCCGCCGTCTCAGGCTGTCGTCGATCGACAGCATCGAGGCTGACAATCACCTCTTCGACCTTATCGCCGATGAACCGCGCTTCATGCCGCATCTGCATCTGTCGCTGCAGCATGGTGACGACATGATCCTGAAGCGCATGAAGCGGCGGCATGGCCGCGCCGATGCGCTCGATTTTGTCGCTCAGGTGCGGCGCCTGCGCCCGGACATGGCTTTCGGTGCGGATATGATTGCCGGTTTCCCGACTGAAACCGAGGAGATGTTCGCCAATGCCACCAGCCTCGCGGAAGAGGCTGATATCGCGCATCTACACGTTTTCCCTTACAGCCCGCGTCCCGGAACGCCCGCCGCCCGCATGCCGCAGCTTGATCGTTCGCTGATCAAGGACCGCGCCGCGCGGCTGCGCACCACTGGACAGGCGCTGCATCGCTCCCATCTGGACAGGATGGTCGGAACGCGGCAGTGGCTGCTGGTGGAAAACAACGGTCTGGCACATACGGAAAATTTCACGCTTGCCGCCGCTCCCGGCCTTCGCCCGCGCTCCCTACTGCAGGCCGAGATCACCGGCCACAACGGCAAGCACCTCGACATGCAATTGACGGCGGCGGAAGCCGCCTGAGTTTACGGAATTCAAATGGCGTTCAGTTTCATCAAAAAGGTCTTCACCTTCGGCAAGCCGCTCGAGGAGGCAAAGCCAGAGGAGGCTGTGCCCGCGATCGAGCCGGTGAAGGACGAGCTGCCGGTTGCTGCCGATCCGGTTCTGCCAGAAGAGGTGGATACCGCCGGTGGGCCGGTTGCCGGTGTTGCCGAGGCCGAACCGGTCGCGCCAGCGGAGGAAGAGCCGGCGATCCTGCCGGATGCCGAGCAGCTGGGTGACATCGGTGTCGTGCCGTTGTCGCTGCTACAGGCGGAAGCTGAGGCCGGAACTGAAGACCAAAGCGCAATACCTGCGGATACACCCCCCTCTGTCCCTCCGGGACATCTCCCCCTCAAGGGGGGAGATCAGGTCGAGCTTGAGGCGGCTGCTGATTCAGTAATGGCGGACGAAGAGCCTGTTGAAGTCCAGGCAGAAACTGCAGCGGCTTCCGCTGAGGACGAAATAGCTCCAGAAGCGAGCGAGCGCCCCCAGCCGATCTCCCCCCTTGAGGGGGAGATGCCCGGCAGGGCAGAGGGGGGTATCGCTCCCGCCAACCTCGAAGAATCGTCACCTACGACAACCGAGGCATCCGAGCCGCTCATCCTTCCCAAGGGCTTCGCCACCGGCGCTGTCGCCTCCGAATCCGAACCACTCGTCCCGCAACCGAAGCTCACCTGGTTCCAGCGCCTGCGAGCCGGTCTCGCCCGCACCTCCTCGCAGCTCACCGGCCAGATCGCCGCGCTCTTCACCAAGCGCAAGCTCGATGACGAGACCCTGCAGGACCTCGAAGACCTGCTGATCCAGGCCGATCTCGGCGTCGAGACGGCGATGCGCGTCACCGATACGCTGGCGTCCGAGCGCTACGGCAAGGATGTAACAGGCGAAGACGTCAGCCGCATCATGGCGAGCGAGATTGCCAAGGTGCTGAAGCCGGTCGCCAAGCCGCTGCAGCTCGATCTCAGCCACAAGCCGCATGTCATCCTCGTCGTCGGTGTCAATGGCACCGGCAAGACGACGACCATCGGCAAGCTGGCCGCCAAGCTCTCAGGCGCTGGGCTGAAGGTGATGGTTGCCGCCGGCGATACGTTCCGCGCTGCGGCGATCGAGCAGCTGAAGATCTGGGCCGATCGCACGAAATCCGAATTTATCGGCACCAAGCTTGGCGCCGATGCCGCTGGGCTTGCCTATGATGCCTTCGAGCAGGCCAAGGCAAAGAAATGCGACGTGCTGATCATCGATACCGCAGGACGCCTTCAGAACAAGGCGGAACTCATGGCCGAACTGGAAAAGATCGTGCGTGTGCTCGGCAAGCTCGATCCCGATGCGCCGCACACCGTTCTGCAGACGCTGGACGCGACGACCGGGCAGAACGCGCTCAACCAGGTGGAAATCTTCCGCAATGTGGCGGGCGTTAACGGGTTGATCATGACCAAGCTCGACGGCACGGCGCGCGGCGGTATCCTCGTGGCGATCTCCGCCAAGCACAAGCTGCCGGTCTATTTCATCGGCGTCGGCGAGGGTGTGGACGATCTGGAGCCGTTCGAGGCCGAGGATTTTGCCCATGCCATTGCCGGTCTCGGGCAATGATGCCACAGATATGACGAGAAGGGCGCGCATGCCGCGCCTGACAAACGAATAGGTTCGACGCACGCATGACCACCGAAAGCGATATCACGCCCTCTTCCGCCGACCGGCATCACCCGATGCTGAAGCTGGCGCTCGAGCTCGGGCCGCTGCTGATCTTCTTCTTCGCCAATCTCCGCGGCCAGTGGCTGGTCGACCGGTTTCCGGCTCTGAGCGAGCTTGGCGGTCCACTGTTCGTCGCCACCGGCCTGTTCATGGCCGCGACCGTCATTTCGCTGGTTGCCTCGAAGATCATCCTGGGCCATCTGCCGATCATGCCCTTCGTCTCGGGTATCGTCGTGCTGATCTTCGGCTCGCTGTCGATCTATCTGCAGAACGAAACCTTCATCAAGATGAAGCCGACGATCGTCAATGCGCTGTTTGGTGTGGCGCTCTTGGGCGGCCTTGCCTTCGGCAAGTCCTTGCTCGGCTATGTCTTCAACGCCGCCTTTCAGCTCGATGCTGAGGGATGGCGCAAGCTGACGCTGCGGTGGGGCATCTTCTTCCTGTTTCTGGCCGTGCTCAATGAAGTCGTATGGCGGAATTTCTCCGATGACTTCTGGATCGCCTTCAAGGTCTGGGGCACGATGCCTGTTACCATCATCTTCACCATGGCGCAGATGCCGCTGATCCTGAGACACACGGTGCAGCCTGCCGGAGAAACCGACAAGTGAGCTTCGACGGCACGGCTGAGCGGACGAAACATCAAAACTTCTGGTTCATCGCTTGCATTGGCGTGCTTCTGGCGCAGATTGTGGCCGAATATTTCATGGGCCGCACGCCGATCTGCACCTGCGGCTACGTCAAGCTCTGGGAAGGCACCGTCAATTCTAGTGGCAATTCCCAGCATCTGTCCGACTGGTACACGCCGTCGCATATCATCCACGGCTTCCTGTTCTACGGGCTGGCGCATCTCGTGCTGCGCAACAAGCCCATCGGCGCGAAACTGCTGCTGGCGCTGGTGATCGAATCCAGCTGGGAACTGCTCGAGAATTCGCCGATCATCATCGACCGCTATCGGGCCGCGACGATCTCGCTCGATTATTACGGCGACAGCATTCTGAATTCGGCGATGGACGCGGTCTTCATGGTCGTCGGTTTCTTCTTCGCCGCGCGTGCGCCGGTTGCCCTGACGGTGGCGATCGCCATCTTCTTCGAGATTTTTACCGGCTACATGATCCGGGACAACCTGACGCTCAATGTCTTGATGCTGGTCTGGCCGATCGAGGCCGTGAAGGCCTGGCAGAGTGCGGCTTAGGACGCCGGTTTTCCCAGCACCTTCTCCATCGCCGGAAACAGTCCTTCCTTCATGCTGATCTCATCGAAGGGGCCGACGCGCTTATAGAGGATCGTGCCGTCGGGGCCGACGAGATAGCTTTCCGGGACGCCATAGACACCCCAGTCGATCGCTGCCTTGCCGTTCGGATCGACGCCGATGGCGTTGAAGGGGTTGCCGAGTTCGCCCAGGAACTGGAGCGCGTTCGCGCTCTTGTCCTTGTAGTTGATGGCGACAATGTTCAGCCTGCCGTCGGCGGCCAGCTGCTTCAGGATCGGATGCTCCTGGCGGCAGGGGATGCACCAGGAGGCGAAGACGTTGACGAGCGTCAGCTTGCCCTTCACGGCCGCATCGGTGAGCGCCGGAAGGTTCGAGCCTTCAAGCGGGGCGAGGTTCAGCGATGGTGCCTTGGTGCCGAGCAGCGCCGAGGGGATTTCGGAAATGTCCTTGCCGTGGAAATCCTGGTCGTAGAGCATTTTTCCGGCGGTGGCGGCGATGCCGCCGAAGACCACAAGTGGGATCAATGCCACGGCATAGCGGCTGAGGCCGCGGCGGGCTGCTGGCTGGGTTTCGGGCGCGCTCATTCGCTGCCCTTCGGCCGTGCCGAGCGGCGGCGGATGCCGGATGCCTCCAGAGCGGCGAGTTCCTTCTGGCGTGCGCGGCCATCGGCCCAGATCCAGAGCGTGACGGCTATGGTGATCACGGCAGCAAACCCATAGGCGCTATAGACATAGAAAGCGTGAGACATCGATCAGTCCTCGCGGCTTGCCAGACGGGCCGCAAGGCGGCGCTGGGCGGTGACACGGCGGCGCCAGATCTCGTTGCGCATCGCCATGATGTGCAGCGTGAAGAACAGCAGCGTGAATCCAATGGCCATGACGAAGAGCGGGCGCAGGAATTCCGGATCGATCGCCGGGCCGTCGAGTCGCATGACGCTTGCCGGCTGGTGCAGCGTGTTCCACCATTCGACCGAGAACTTGATGATCGGGATGTTGACGAAGCCGACGAGGATCAGCACCGCGACGACACGGGCGGCCTTCGAGGGATCGTCGATCGCGCGGTTCAACGCGATCAGGCCGAGATACATGAGGAAGAGCACGAAGACAGAGGTCAGGCGTGCGTCCCATACCCACCAGGTTCCCCACATCGGCTTTCCCCAGAGCGAGCCGGTGACGAGCGCGAGCAGGGTGAAGGCGGCGCCGAGTGGTGCTGCGGATTTCGCAGCGACGTCGGCCAGCGGGTGGCGCCAGACGAGCGTGCCGATCGCCGAGATGCTCATGACCGTGTAGCACATCATCGCCAGCCAGGCCGAGGGCACATGGATATACATGATGCGGACGGTTTCGCCCTGCTGGTAGTCGCCCTCGGTCGCGAAGCTGAGATACAGCCCCACGGCCAGACAGAGAGCCGTGATGCCAGCCATCCAGGGAATGACGCGTTGTGCCAGCGCCAGGAACCGCGTCGGGTTCGCGAGGTCGCTGAATTTGCTGATGGCAAGGCTTGTTTCGCTCATGAGCGGTTCTTTACCTTGAACGGGTTCTTCCCGCAATTGATGCCGGTCAACGCCATGATCAATCCGACGTGTTTCTGAGTGCCAGCGCTGCCGCTGCCGGGCCGATGACCGCAAAGAACAGCGTCAATGCGATGAGAATAAGGAAGGGCGGCAGGAAGGGTGCCGGATCCTCGACGGCCGCATAGCTGGCGCTGACGCCGAAGATCAGCACTGGAATGGCGAGCGGCAACACGAGGATCGAGACCAGCAGACCGCCGCGTGGCAGGGCAACCGCGACGGCTGCGCCGACAGCACCGATGAAGGTGATGGCGGGCGAGCCGACCAGCAGCGTCAGCATCGTGGCGCCGATCGCTGTCTCGTTCATGTTCATGAAGAGGCCGAGCAGCGGCGAGGCGATGACCAGCGGCAGGCTGGTGGCGGTCCAGTGGGCGAGGCATTTGACGAGAACGGTGAGCACTAACGGCGTTTCCTGCATCAGCAGAAGATCCAGCGATCCGTCGTCGCGCTCGGCCTGGAACAGGCGGTCGAGGCCGAGAAGGGCCGATAGCAGTGCGCCGATCCAGACAATGGCCGGGCCGATGCGCGAAAGCAGGTTGAGATCGGGGCCAACGCCGAAGGGGATGACGGCGACGACGGTCAGGAAGAACAAGACGCCGATGAGCGCACCGCCGCCGGCGCGGATCGAGAGCTTCAGGTCGCGGAGGAAGAGGGCGGTCATTTGAGGTGGTTCTCGTTGCCGGTTGAGCGTGGAGTACCCCCCTCTGTCCTGGCGGACATCTCCCCCTCAAGGGGGGAGATTGGCTGGGCGCGACCGCTCGCTCTCTTGTCACTATTTTGTTGGGCCGCCGCAACAGGTCGATCTCCACCCTTGAGGGGGAGATGCCCGGCAGGGCAGAGGGGGGTAATGCTGGCGCCGGGGCTGACTGTATTCCTCATCCCCACACCCCCTGCTCCACACCCGCAAACCCCGTCATCTGCAATTCCCTAGCATTCTCCAGCCCAAGCGGCTGATGCGTCGCGGCCAGCACGATTCCGCCCTTCTCCTGATGCGCTGCAATCAGCGCCGCAAACATCCTGTCCGCACTCGCATCGAGTGCTGCAGTCGGTTCGTCCAGGATCCACACCGGGCGGTAGGCGACCAGCAGTTTGGCGAAGGCGAAGCGGCGTTGCTGGCCGGCGGAGAGATAGCCGAAGGGGAGATGGGTAATGCCGGGAAGGCCGACGGCTTCCGCGGCCTCCATGATCGGCAGTCCTTCGCCACCGGAAGCGTTACCGAGAAAGTCCTGCCAGAAGGTCAAATTTTCGGCGACCGTGAGCTCGCTTTTCATCGCGTTGCGGTGGCCGAGATAGTGGCTGATTTCGCTGGCGCGATGTTCTGAAGAGCCCTGCGAATCAGTGAAGCGGACGGTGCCGTTTTCGGGCCGCAGAAGTCCTGCCGCGACACGCAGTAAAGTGGACTTTCCCGATCCATTTTTCCCTGTCAAAACCAGTGCTTCGCCGGCTTCGATGCGGAACGAGATATCCTTGAAAATCAGGTCTTCGCCGCGGCGTGCTGAGAGATTTTCGGCAGTCAGATGCATGGCGTTTCCGTTGATTAAGATTTTAGTCATCGCGACGCAAAAAATGTCCGAAATGGGCCACGCAGTATCTGGCACCCTTCTTAGAAATTATCTATAAGACCCGCAACCACGCCAGCGGTCGGCGTGAACTTCATCCTTGCGCCGAACATGGAATATTCTTTCCACGTGCGGACAGCGGAAATGGCCGTACCCGCATCCTGATGTGCATTAAGTGCATAGGCGTTCGCACGACTGTGTTGGCTATCAGAAACGGGGTATCTCGTGTCTAAGTCTCTTGACAGCTTCAATTGTCGCTCCACCCTCACTGTCGATGGTAAGGACTACGTCTATTACAGCCTTCCCAAGGCTGAGGCGAATGGTCTTCCGGGCGTTTCGAAGCTTCCCTATTCGATGAAGGTTCTGCTGGAGAACCTGCTGCGCTTCGAAGATGGCCAGTCGGTCACCAAGGAGCACATCCTCGGCGTTGCCGAGTGGCTGAACAACAAGGGCACCGTCGAAAACGAAATCGCCTATCGCCCGGCGCGCGTGCTGATGCAGGACTTCACCGGCGTTCCCGCCGTCGTCGACCTCGCGGCAATGCGCGACGCGATGGTGTCGCTCGGTGGCGACCCCGAGAAGATCAACCCGCTGGTTCCCGTCGATCTCGTCATCGACCACTCCGTCATCGTTGACGAATTCGGCACGCCGCAGGCTTTTGCCAAGAACGTCGAGCTGGAATACCAGCGCAACGGCGAGCGCTACCGCTTCCTGAAGTGGGGCCAGCAGGCATTCAAGAATTTCCGCGTCGTTCCTCCGGGCACCGGCATCTGTCACCAGGTCAATCTCGAATATCTCGGCCAGACCGTCTGGACGAAGGAAGAGGATGGCGAAACAATCGCTTATCCGGATACCTGCGTCGGCACCGACAGCCACACGACGATGATCAACGGTCTCGGCGTTCTCGGCTGGGGCGTTGGCGGTATCGAAGCCGAAGCGGCCATGCTCGGCCAGCCGGTCTCGATGCTCCTGCCTGAAGTCATCGGCTTCAAACTCACCGGCAAGCTCAAGGAAGGCGTTACCGCGACCGACCTCGTGCTGATGGTCGTGCAGATGCTGCGCAAGAAGGGCGTCGTTTCCAAGTTCGTCGAATTCTTCGGCCCGGGCATGGACAACATGCCGCTCGCCGACCGCGCGACGATCGGCAACATGGGTCCGGAATATGGCGCGACCTGCGGCTTCTTCCCGGTTGACGGCGAAACCATCAACTATCTCAACGTTTCCGGCCGCACCAAGGAGCGTATCGCGCTCGTCGAAGCCTATTCCAAGGCTCAGGGCATGTGGCGCGATGGCGATGGTTCCGACCTCGTCTTCACCGATACGCTCGAACTCGACCTCGGCGACGTCGTGCCTGCCATGGCCGGCCCGAAGCGTCCGGAAGGCCGCATCCCGCTCGAAAACATCGCTGCCGGTTTCGCCGGTTCGATGGACGCCGACTACAAGAAGCCGGGCCAGCTCTCGAACCGCTACCCGGTCGAAGGCACCGATTTCGATCTTGGTCATGGCGACGTCGCCATTGCGGCGATCACCTCCTGCACCAACACCTCCAACCCGTCGGTTCTGATCGCTGCCGGCCTTCTCGCCCGCAACGCCGTTGCCAAGGGGCTGAAGACCAAGCCGTGGGTCAAGACCTCGCTCGCACCTGGATCGCAGGTCGTTGGCGAATACCTGGCGAAGTCGGGCCTGCAGGCTGATCTCGACAAGCTCGGCTTCAACCTCGTCGGCTTCGGCTGCACGACCTGCATCGGCAACTCCGGCCCGCTGCCGGCACCGGTCTCGAAGACGATCAACGACAAGGGTCTGATCGTTTCGGGCGTGCTGTCGGGCAACCGCAACTTCGAAGGCCGTATTTCTCCTGACGTTCAGGCGAACTACCTCGCTTCGCCGCCGCTCGTCGTCGCCTATGCGCTTGCCGGCACGGTCCAGAAGGACCTGACCAAGGAGCCGATCGGTGAAGACCAGAACGGCAACCCGGTCTATCTGAAGGATATCTGGCCGACCTCGCACGAGATCCAGGAATTCATTCAGAAATACGTCACCCGCGAACTTTACGAGACAAAGTACGCCGACGTGTTCAAGGGCGACGTCAACTGGCAGGCCGTTCAGGTTCCTCCGGGCCAGACCTATGCCTGGGACGACAACTCGACCTACGTTCAGAACCCGCCGTATTTCGTCGGTATGGGCAAGACCGGCACGGGCATTTCCGACATCAAGGGTGCGCGCGTTCTCGGTCTCTTCGGCGACAAGATCACCACCGACCACATTTCCCCGGCCGGTTCGATCAAGGCGGCGTCTCCTGCCGGTGCCTACCTCATCGAGCACAATGTCAGCGTTGCTGACTTCAACCAGTACGGCACGCGCCGCGGCAACCATGAAGTCATGATGCGCGGCACCTTCGCCAACATCCGCATCCGCAACCACATGCTCGGCCCGAACGGCAAGGAAGGTGGCTACACCATCCACTACCCGTCGAAGGAAGAGGAATCGATCTACGACGCGGCCATGCAGTACAAGGCCGATGGCGTTCCGCTCGTCATCTTCGCGGGTGTCGAATACGGCAACGGCTCGTCGCGTGACTGGGCTGCGAAGGGCACCAACCTGCTCGGCGTCAAGGCCGTCATCGCCCAGTCCTTCGAGCGTATCCACCGCTCAAACCTGGTCGGCATGGGCATCATCCCGTTCGTCTTCGAAGAAGGCACGACCTGGGCAAGCCTCGGCCTCAAGGGCGATGAAATCGTCACGATCGAAGGTCTCGAGAACATCAAGCCGCGCGAAAAGAAGATCGCCAAGATCACCTATGGCGATGGTTCGGTGAAGGACGTCCCGCTGCTGTCGCGCGTCGATACGCTCGATGAGGTGATCTACCTCAACAACGGCGGCATCCTGCAGACGGTTCTGCGCGACCTCGCTGCTTAATTCTTAAGACAAGCACACGATAATTGCCGCCGGGGAGCAATCTCCGGCGGTTTTTCTTTGCGGGGACGGGCTCACGGCGATGTGTTCCGGCTGCGATGGCGGGTGGGGATGTCTCACCCCTTCGTTACTTCCCGTTTGGAACCGGAAGGATTATCTCTACGGTCGTCAATCAGGCCGCGCGGCCTTCGTTCGCCCGATGTCCTGGATAAAGAGGTTGCAATGTCGCCGCGTTTTTTGATTTCGCTGATTGCCGGTCTGGTGCTCGCAGCGCCACTTCAAGCCGAAGACGGCAAGCCGAAGGGCGTCGTTGAACTGTTTACCTCGCAGGGTTGCTCATCCTGCCCGCCAGCCGATGCCGCATTTCGCAAGATCGTTGGCCAGGGCAATGTGATCGCGCTCGCCTATCATGTCGATTACTGGAACTATCTCGGCTGGACCGACACGCTGAGTTCCAAGCAGAACACCGAGCGTCAGTACGGCTATGCCCGCATGCTCGGCCGCAGCAACGTTTACACGCCGCAGGTCGTCGTCAACGGCCGTGATCATATGACTGGTTCCGATCTCTCGGCGATCAACGGAAAGATCGACGGCTTCTCGACCGACGGCAAGGGGCTGAATGTCCCTATCGATGCGCAGATGCGAGGCGATGAGCTTGAGATCAAGATTGGCGCCGGCCAGGGGAAAGCCAATGTGGTGATGGTCTATTTCGACAAGGAAAAGACCATCGACGTTGAGAAGGGCGAAAACAGCGGCCAGAAGATTTCCTACATCAACAGCGTCAGCGACATTGAAACTGTCGGAATGTGGGACGGAAAGGCAACAAGCCTGACTTTACCTGCAACGGTTCTGCAAAAGGCCGACCTCGAAGGCTGTGCAATCCTGTTACAGGCTGCTACGGCTGACGGTGATCCGGCCGCGATCCTGGGCGCAACCGTCGTCATGGCCGGGAAAAATATCTGAAAGTTTCATCCGTTCAGGATGGAAAACGGGGCGGCCCGGCTAATCGTATTCGGGGCTGGGGTTAAGGTCGATACGCTCAGCCGGGCCCTTTGGCGCGCTGGCGCCAAATCGGTGAGCGGAATTTCCCCTGCAAATGAGGCGCTGTTTTGACTGAATTGCGGCGCTCCGGAGATTGCATAGCATATGCTTAATGTGATGACTGGCCGCACTTGCAATTTGCGGCGGGTCGGGCAAACTGTCACTCTCCTGTCATAAGCGAGAGGCCTTGAGAGACTGATGACAGATCAGCCGGATTTGCGGCATGGCGATCACCGTTCCGCCGACAGTAGTTCCTCAGTCGTCGTCGATCTTAAAGAATACAAGCAGAACAAGGATCCGTTGCCGGTGACCTTTCACCGGCGAGAGCTGGATGCGATCCTGTGGATCTACGGCCGCATGGTCGGCGAGGGCGAGTGGAAAGACTACGCCATCGACCACATGAAGGACAAGGCGGTGTTCTCCGTCTTCAAGCGCTCCGGCGAAATGCCGCTCTTCACCATCGAGAAAGACCCCAAGCTTGCCAACAAGCAGGGCGCCTATTCCGTCGTCAACACCAACGGCATGATCCTGAAGCGCGGCCACGAGCTGCAGCAGGTGCTGAAGGTGTTCGACAAGGTGCTGAAGCTCGTCGACAAATAGCGATCAGCCCTTGTAGAGGCTGCCTGGATAGGCCGACGGGTCCGGATCGGTATCCTTTCCCTCGCCCAGCTGCCGCTGCATGAGCATGGTGTCCAGCCAGCGGCCGTGCTTGTAGCCGGTACCCTTGAGCAGGCCGGTTTCCTCGAAACCCAATGAACGATGCAGCGCGATCGATGCCGGATGGGCGCCACCGATGACGGCGACCATCTGCCGGAAGCCGAGGGCGATGCAGCGGGCGATCAGTTCCGCGAGCAGCGCCTTGCCGACGCCCTTTCCCCGGGCCTCCGGCGCCAGATAAATCGAATCCTCGACCATCCACCTGTAAGCCGGACGTGTGCGGAACGCCGATGCATAGGCATAGCCCAGCAGCACACCGTCTTTGTCGATGGCGGCGAGATAGGGGTAGCCCTGGCCCGTTATGGCAGCCAGCCGCGTGGCCATCTCCTGGCGCGCCGGCGGGGCAATCTCGTAGCTGGCGACGCCTGACAGCACCGCCTCACGGTAAATCGCGGTGATGGCATCGAGGTCGGAGGTTGCGATATCTCGGAGATGAACGGTCATTGGGCGGCCGATGTCTGGAATGTGGTTCAGGCTGAAAACCATCCGGCGCGCGATTTGGCAACAGGAAAAGCGAATAAGGATATCGGGACCATGCAGGGCACTTGCCTGCCGTCGTCGTGATTGTTCCGCTGCCTTCTGTTCCGGCAAGCCGGAGATGACAGCCGTGTGGCGGCCAAGGCCGGCGAGTTGACCGAACCCGCCAGAGCTTCTAGAGAACAGCTTCGCGGAACAGGCCTTTGCGTCAGGCGGCAGATCGGCCGCGTGCGTCAGCCATGGAGAAACGCCATTATCAAGATTCTGGTTTTGCTGCACGCCGCCGTCGGCATTGATTGGCAGTCTCCCCCTGAGGGCACCAGCCTGAAGACCTTGAACGAAGCCGAGGAGAAGGGCTTTATCGAGATTCGCGGCGAGTTCCAGAAGCGGCAATTCCGCCTGACGAAGCGCGGCTCCGACCATGTTGCGCTCGACCGTCGGCGCCTGGCGGCACGCAAGCTTTAAGACGCGCAAGGCTGGCCGTTATTTGCCAGCTGCATGACCACAGCGCTCAATCCACACTCCGAAAAACAAAACCGCCCGCAACATCTCTGTCGCAGGCGGCTCGGTTGTCTCGCGTTCGACCAGACGGTCTGGCCGTCAACAGTTCCGTCTTACTTGCGGTTACCCATGAACTGCAGAAGGAACATGAACAGGTTGATGAAGTCGAGGTAAAGCGTCAGCGCGCCCATGATCGCCTTGCGGCCCATGACTTCGGCACCATCGGCTTCGTAGTACATTTCCTTGATCCGCTGCGTATCGTAGGCCGTCAGGCCGGCGAAGATCAGGACGCCGATCACGGAGATCGCGAACTGAAGGGCAGACGAGCCCAGGAAGATGTTAACGACCGACGCGATGATCAGGCCGAACAGACCCATCACCAGGAACGAGCCCATGGCCGAGAGATCACGCTTGGTCGAATAACCGTAGAGCGACAGTGCGCCGAACGAAGCGGCGGTGATGAAGAATGTCTGCACCACGCTCTGGCCGGTGTAGATCAGCAGCAGAGACGAGAGCGACAGACCCACCAGCGCGGCGTAGATCCAGAAGGTGGTCTGCGCGGCCGAAACGCTCATGCGGTTGATCCGGAAGCTCAGGAAGAACACCATGGCCAGAGGAGCCAGGATGACGACCCACTTCAGCGGGCTCAGATAGATGGCCTGGCCAAAGGCGGTCAGCTGACCGTCGGCAAAGGCGAATTGGAATGACAGAAATGCGGCTACACCCGTGATCGCCAGACCCAGCGCCATCAGGTTGTAGACCTTGAGCATATAGGAGCGCAGCCCCTGGTCGATCATCTCGCCAGTCTGCGTCCGGCTTTGGTAGTTACGAAGGTCAGCCATAGTTTCCTCTTACAAGCTCCGATGTGAATACGGTGTCGGGCTTCGCGACCCGGGCGCCGCTGCGGAGCTCCAGCATGCCTGCGGTCAATATGAGGCTTTCGCCCTTTGCAAACAAGGCCCTTGCAACCGGCGGCGGGGTTAAATCGCCGTAAGGTGAAGCTATTTTATCGGGCGCTGCTTTACCAGTGCCAGCCCTAGAGCTCGCGCAGAACGGGTGCCGCCTTCTGGCCGAGGATGCGCCAGGTTCCGATCAGGCCGATCCCGACGGTCAGCACCAGAGCGGTGGCGATCGTCAGACCCGCGACATCCGGGAGGAAGGCGGAGGGTAGCCGCATGATACGGCTGACGATGAACCATGCTGCCACGCCGCCTGCCAGAAGCGCGAAGATGGCCGTGGCCGCGCCGAGGATCAGATACTCGTAACTGAAAGCGCGGATGAGCATGGCGCGCGTAGCACCCAGCGTTTTCAACACCACCGCATCGTGCGTCCGGGCCCGGTTTCCGGCGGCGAGCGCGCCTGCCAGCACCAGGATAGAGGCAATGAGTGCGACCGAAGCCGCCGCGCGGATCGCGGTCGCAAGCTGTCCGACCAGCTGGTTGACGATATCGATCGCATCCTTGACGCGGACGCTTGTCACCGTCGGATAGGTGTTGGTGACAGTCTTCAGGATCGCTGTCTCTTCGGTCGCACTTGCCGAGGGATCGGTCAGCGTTGCCAGCCAGGCATGCGGGGCGCCACGGAACGTATTCGGCGAAAAGACCATCACGAAGTTCAGCGACAGTGATTCCCACTGGACCTTGCGCAGGTTGGTGATCCGAGCGGTGATGTTCCTGCCTAGCACGTTGACAGTGACGGTATCGCCAATCTTGAGGCCGAGTTCGCCTGCCTCTTCGGCGGAAAAGGAAACCTGCGGCTCGCCGCTGTAATCCTTTGGCCACCAGCTGCCCTCTGTGAGTGCAGCATTCTCGGGGATGTTTTCGGAATAGGTGATGCCGCGGTCGCCGCGCAGGACCCATTGCCCTGCCGGCGGCACCTTGCGCTTGGTGACGTCTTCGCCGTTGAAGGCCAGGATGCGGCCCCGCAGCATCGGCACTTCCACCAGCTTGCCATCAGGCGCCTGCTGCTTGATCAGGTTGCGGAAGCTCTCCACCTGGGCACTCTGGATGTCGACGAAGAAGAAATTCGGCGCGCCGCCTGCCATGCGGCCAGTCAGCTGCTGGCGCAGATTGCCGTCGATCAGCGTCAGCGTTACCAGGAGCGCCAGCCCAAGGCCCAGCGAGAGCACGACAGAGGGCGTCAAGGCGCCGGGGCGGTGGATATTGCCGATTGCCAGACGCAGCGCCGGCGAACTGACGCGCGGGCTGCGTTTTGCCAGCCAGGCGATCAGGGCGGCCACGGCGCGCAGAATCACGAAGGCGAAGACGATGGCGCCGACAAAGACGACGGCGATGAAGCGGTCGTAGGCGGTGACGATCGCCAGCCCCGCAAGTGCTGCCATGAAGACGCCGGCCAGCAGGATATAGGGCCAGGAGGGAAGGGCACGGGCTTCGAAGCCCTGTTCGCGGAACAGAGCCGTTGCGGGAACTTCGCGGGCATGCCCCAGCGGCAGGATGGCAAAGGCCAGCGTCGTCAGGATGCCGAAGACAGCGGCCAGCAGCAGCGCGCCCGGATAGAGCGCCGGTGCCGTCGAGACCGGCAGGAACTGCGCCAGGAATTGGGCGGCGATCACAGGCGAGATGGCGCCGAGCACCAGACCGATCAGGATGCCTGCGAAGGCGATGATGGCGATCTGGAACAGATACACGAGTACCACGACCGAAGCGGGCGCGCCCAGGCATTTGAAGGTGGCGATCGTCGTCCGCTTGGAGTCGAGAAAGGCCCGGACCGCGTTGGCAACGCCGACGCCGCCGACGATCAGCGCGGTGAGGCCGACCAGCGTCAGGAACTGCGAGAAACGGGTGATATTCTCCGTCAGCGATGGCGCAGCGCGGTCGCTGGTGCGAATCGACCAGCCGGCAGAGGGAAATTCCTTGGCAGCGCGGTCGCGCACCGCGCCAATTTCGCCGGGATCATCCAGCTTGATCTTGTAGGCGTGCTCGACGAGGCTGCCGGTCTGGATCAGTCCCGAGGCCTGCAGCGCGGCACGGCTGACGATCAGCCGTGGCGCGAAGCCGAAGCCCTCGGAGAGCGCGTCCGGCTCCGTCTTGACGGTTCCGGTGATGCTGAGCGTTGCGTTGCCGAGCAGGATTTCGTCGCCGACGGCAAGGCCAAGGCGCTGAAGCAGAAGTGGAGCCGCGACCGCGCCATAGGTGCCGCTCTGGTCGGAGAGCAGGGCCGCTAGCGGATAATCGGGCTCCGACTGGAACGTGCCATAGAGCGGGTAGGCGTCATCGACGGCCTTGACCTCGACCAGCGCCTGGTCGGAACCGTCAGGTTTTCTCGCCATCGAACGCAGCCCCGTCGAGATCGAGACCTTGCCGAAGCCGCGCAGGAAATTCATCTCATCTGGCGATGCCTCGCGATTGTTGAGCTCGAAGCGGACGTCGCCGGCAAGAAGTTCCTGCCCTTGCGACGCGATCGTGTCGGTAATCGAGGTCGAGACGGAATTGACGGCGGCGATCGCGCCGGTGCCAAGCGCGATACAGGCGAGGAAGATGTAGAAGCCCCTGAGGCCGCCGCGCAGCTCGCGAAGGGCGAGGCGGAAGGCGAGTGACGCGCGCGGCGTGATCAGGGTCATGCGAGGACTGCCGCAGACTGGCGCGCTGGGCTGTCGCTTTCGATCTTGCCGGAGCGCACCCGGATCTGCCGCGAGCAGCGGCTGGCGAGCGCATTGTCATGGGTCACGAGCAGCAGGGTCATGCCGCGCTCGGCCTGCTTGGCGAACAGCAGATCAGCGATCTGGCGGCCGGTCTCGGTATCGAGGTTGCCGGTCGGTTCGTCGGCGATCAGGAGGGCTGGAGACGGCGCCAGCGCCCGGGCGATCGCCACGCGCTGCTGTTCGCCGCCGGAGAGCTGGCCCGGATAGTGGTTCAGCCGCTCGCCGAGACCAACGGAGCGCAATTCGCGCTGGGCGATCTCGAACGGGTTGCGCACGTTGGCAAGCTCGAGGGGCACTGCGACATTCTCGAGCGCCGTCATGTTGGCGATCAGGTGGAAGGACTGGAAAACGATGCCGATGTTCCGGCCGCGGAAATCGGCAAGCTGATCCTCGCTCATCGCATGGAGCGGCGTGTCCTGAATGTGGATTTCGCCGCTATCGAGCCTTTCCAGACCGGCAAGCACCATCAGCAGCGTCGACTTGCCGGATCCGGATGGCCCGACGATGCCGACGGATTCGCCGGCCTCGATCGTCAGGTCGATGCCTTTCAGCACGTGGACCGACGCCGCGGCATTGCCCAATGTCAAATCCGCGTGCTTCAGCTCGATGATGGTTTTTGCCAAAGAAAATAGCCCTATATAAATCCCAAAGACTTCGACAATTTAGGGAACGCGGAATGAGATTTAAAGTTGGCCTGCTTCACATCGCTGTCATTGCGGGCTCTCTGCTTGCCGCTACACTGGCAAATGCCGCGACAATCAACCTCGTCGGCTTCGGTGATAGCCTCATGGCCGGGTTCCAGCTGCCGCCGGGAGACGGCTTTCCCGAGAAGCTGCAGGCCGCACTCAAAGCGAAAGGCGTCGATGTCGCGATCACCAATGCCGGCGTTTCCGGCGACACCTCGACCGGAGGGCTTGCGCGGGTCGACTGGTCGGTTCCCGACGGAACGAGCGGCGTCATCCTCGAGCTCGGCGCCAATGATGCGCTTCGGGGGATCGCGCCCGAGGAAACCGAGCGAAACCTTGATGAAATCATTGCCCGGCTAAAGAACAGAGGTATTCCGGTCCTGCTTGCCGGCATGATCGCGCCGCCGAACATGGGGGCGGACTATGCTGCTCGGTTCAATCCCATCTTCGAGAAACTGGCGCAAAAACATCAGGTTCCGCTCTACGCCTTTTTCCTCGATGGTGTTGTACTGGACCCCAGCCTTAAGCTGGAGGACGGTATGCACCCTAATTCCAAGGGAGTGGATGTCATGGTTCAGAAGATGGAGCCGGCTGTCACAAATTTCATCGGGACGATTTCTACTGTGAAGAAATAGGGGCTTGCGCGGCTCACCATTGCGTGATTCCGTGTTAGCACCTGCAAAAGATTCGGGGAGTGCTCGTTATGCCGAGACTTTTTACCGCCCTCGAAATTCCGCGCAATGCGGCGATGAGCCTTTCATTGCTGCGCGGTGGTCTTCCCGGTGCCCGATGGATCGATGTGGAGAATTACCACGTCACTTTGCGCTTTATCGGCGATGTCGATGGCCGCACCGCTGACGAGATCGTCGAGCGGCTGGACAGGATCGACCGCCCGGAATTCCAGATCAGGCTCGATGGTATCGGCGCTTTCGGTTCCAAGAAGCCGCACTCGGTTTGGGCGGGTGTATCGCCTTCGCCCGAGATGTATGCTCTTCAGGGCGAGATCGAGCGCATCTGCCAGAGGATCGGCCTTCCGCCCGATCCCCGCAAGTTTACGCCGCATGTGACGCTTGCCCGCCTGAAGTCGTCACGCGTCGATGACGTGGTTCACTACCTGTCGGGCCGCGGCAATTTCCAGACTTCGACCTTCACCGTGCCGCGCTTCGTCCTGCTCTCTTCGCGGGATTCGGTCGGCGGCGGGCCTTATCTGACGGAAGAGGTCTTCGCGCTCCATGAAGCGCTGTCGGCGCCGAGTTCGCCGAGCAACTTCATGCAGCCGGCCAAGAGCCTGGCATAGACATTCTCGAAGCCTTCCGGACCACCGTAATAGGGGTCCGGAATATCCTCGCCGGTGCCGAGGGCGATGTCGCCGAAAAGGTGGATGTTGCGGGCGTTCGGTGATGCGCGTCGAAGCTCGGCCACGTTGTTCCGGTCCATCGCGATAACCAGATCGAATGCCGCGACGTCTTCGCTGCGGATGCGGCGTGCCCTCTGTGCGGATATGTCGATCCCGTGCTGTCTGGCTGTTGCGGCCGATCGCCGGTCTGGCGGGTCGCCTTCGTGCCAGCCGCCCGTTCCGGCCGAATCGATGGCAAACGCGTCCGAGAGACCGGCCTCCGCCGCGGCATGGCGGAAGATTCCTTCCGCCAGGGGCGACCGGCAGATATTGCCCATGCAAACAAACAGGATGCTGACGCGTTTCATGAAGAGACCTATGAAGGGTGATCGGAGGACAATGACATGAAGATGGAAAAACTGGAACGCCGCGCAATCGACGAGCATCTGGCAGCAGTCGCAGGATGGGCGCTTGCCGAGGACGGCAAGTCGATCTCCAAAACCTTCAAGTTCGGCAGCTTCGTCGAAGCATTCGGCTTCATGGCGCAGTCGTCGCTTTCGGCCGAGAAGCTCAATCACCATCCGGAATGGTTCAATGTCTATTCGCGGGTCGACGTGACGCTTAACACGCATGATGCCGGCGGGCTGACCGAGCTTGATTTCAAACTGGCCAAGGCAATGGACAAGGCGGCCGGTCTGAACACAAACAATTGAATCGCGTCCGGCAGTCACCATATCAGGCCATGCATTTTGAGGAGATCGGAATGGACGACGTCAAATACGGTGAGATCCTGCTGCCCGGCGATGAAGAGACCCAGAGCCGCCGGGAAAAGGCCGTGCGCAAGAAATTCTGGCCGACCTTCAAGCGCGCCGTCCGGCAGATCCCGTTCTCGCGCGATGTCGTTGCTGCTTTCTATTGCGCCACCGACCCGGCGACGCCTGCGCGCGTCCGCGGCATCCTGTTGGCAGCACTCGCCTATTTCGTTCTGCCGTTCGACATGATCCCGGATATTTTCGCGGTTGTCGGCTTCTCCGACGACATTGCCGTGCTGTCGGCCGCCTTTGCGCTTGTCAGCGGCCATATGAAGCCCAAGCACTATGAGGCTGCCGATCGCGCCCTTGCCGATCAGCCCGAGGGCATGAAGACCGTCTAGGCGGTTTCCGCGTCCAGAACCTTCTTGAGCTTGCCGAAGGCGAGCCTGATCCTCGATTTCACCGTTCCGAGCGGCACTCCCGTGGCTTCGGCAATTTCCGAATGCGATTGCCCAAGGAAGAAGGCGGCGCGCAGCATCTCACGCTGCTCTTCCGGCAGCTGGCTGACCGCGGCGCGCACGTGGGCATCGCGGTCATCATTGGCGACCGCCTCGTCGGCACCGATTTCGGCAGCCGGTTGCAGTGTCGGGTCGTCTTCATCAAGGACGCGAGCCCTGGCGCGCCGCTGCAGGTCGATGCGGCGGTTGCGGGCGATGCGGAACAGCCAGGTGGATAGCGAAGAGCGCGCCGGATCGTAGAGACCGGCCTTGTGCCAGAGCACGATCATCACTTCCTGGACCAACTCTTCTGCCTCGGTTGCGGGCATGCGTTGGCGAAGCAGCCAGGATTTCAGCCTCGGCGCGAAATAATCGAACAGGACGGAGAAAGCCTGCTGGTCCCGCTGATCGGCGACAGCTTTTGCGAGGGCAGCGAAACGCTGTTTTTCCTCAGCATCCATGTCCGGTCACGTTCCCCCTGGCTCAGGCAATTCTTGGACGAATTTCCAATACCTTAATGAGGTACAACGGATTTTCGAAAGGTCAAACTCTTGCCTGAATCTTTATGTCTTAAATTGCTCTCGAAGGGATGACGCGATGTCATCGAGGCATAACATCACCGCAGGCAGCCGCACCAAGCCGAACGTTGACACACAGGCCTAAATGACACAGGTGGAGACAAATCACGGTCTCCGTTGACGCTTTGGTAACCTGAATTAAGTCAAAATAAAGCAGATCGTGACGAAAGCGCTGCCCGCTCTGATCGGGCGCTGAATCGCAAGAACCGGCAGGAAATCAATGTTTGTAAAAAGTATCGCACCCGCTCTCGCTCTCGTTCTCATCACGGCCGGAGTCGCAGGAGCGCAGCAGGGCGGAGCCTCGGCGCCGACCCGCATCCAGCAGTTCCAGGCTTGGGGCGCCTATTCCTACAAGCAGGGCAACAGCACCGTCTGCTACGTACTGTCCGTTCCGACGACGAAGCAGCCGGCAAGCGTCGATCACGGTGACAACTTCTTCATCGTATCGCAGCGCCCGGGCCAGAACATTTCCTACGAGCCGCAGGCGATGATGGGCTACACGGTCAAGGAAAACTCCAAGATCAACGTCGTCATCGACAACAAGACCTTCGTCATGTTCACCAAGGACAAGGCAGGCTGGGTCGAGAATGCCGCTCAGGAGCCCGCTCTCGTGGCGGCGATGAAGGGCGGTCATTCGATGACGGTCACAGCCGTCTCGCGCAAGGGCACCGGTACGTCCTACGCCTATTCCCTGTCCGGCATTTCGGCGGCGCTGAAGCAGATCGAAAGCTGCAAGTAAGCTCTTGCGCTCGATCGAAGAATTCGAAGGCCGGCCTTGCGCCGGCCTTTGCCGTTTCCATCTATAGTGACGTGCGGGGAAAATGATGATAAAGCCCCGCGCAACAGCGGAACGATTGCGGCTTTGACCGTAGCTCCGCATTCAATTTTCTGCGAACTGCCGATGTCACCCGCCAAGTCTTCCGGCTTACCGGGATGCGTCCAGTTTTGATTTCGGGATCGAGAAACTATGTCCGTCATGGATGCTATGGCCGTTACCAAGCCGCAGGCGCCGCGCCCCCAGATTAGCGACGAGAAGCCCTCGCTGATCGGTTTGTCGCGCGAGCAGATGGCCGATGCGCTGCGCGAAAAGGGCGTGCCGGAAAAGCAGATCAAGATGCGCGTCAGCCAGCTCTGGAACTGGATCTATGTGCGCGGCGTCTCCGATTTCGATCATATGGCGAATATCTCCAAGGACATGCGCGAGACGCTGAAGCAGCATTTCACCATCGCCCGTCCTGAAATCGTCGAGGAACAGGTTTCCAACGACGGCACCCGCAAGTGGCTGCTGCGCTTTCCGCCGCGCGGCGCCGGGCGTCCCGTCGAGATCGAGGCCGTCTATATTCCCGAGGAAGGCCGCGGCACGCTCTGCATTTCCAGCCAGGTCGGCTGCACGCTTACCTGTTCCTTCTGTCACACCGGCACGCAGCGCCTGGTGCGCAACCTGACGGCCGAGGAAATCCTGTCGCAGCTGCTGCTTGCCCGCGACCGGCTGGGCGACTTCCCGGATCGCGAAGCGCCGCAGGGCACGATCATGCCGGCCGAGGGCCGCAAGGTCAGCAATATCGTGATGATGGGCATGGGCGAGCCGCTCTACAATTTCGATGCCGTCAAGCAGGCGCTGCTGATCGCGACGGATGGCGATGGGCTGTCGCTCTCGAAGCGCCGCGTCACGCTGTCCACATCCGGCGTCGTGCCTGAGATCTTCCGCACCGGCGACGAGATCGGCGTCATGCTGGCGATCTCGCTGCACGCCGTTCGCGACGACCTGCGCGACATCCTGGTGCCGATCAACAAGAAGTATCCGCTGAAGGAACTGATCGACGCCTGCCGGAAGTATCCGGGTCTTTCCAACGCCCGCCGCATCACCTTCGAATATGTGATGCTGAAGGACGTCAATGACAGTCTGGAAGACGCGAAGGGGCTGATCCAGCTACTGAAGGGTGTTCCGGCGAAGATCAACCTGATCCCGTTCAACCCGTGGCCGGGCACCAACTATCAGTGTTCGGATTGGGCGCAGATCGAGAAGTTTGCCGATTTCATCAATTCGGCCGGCTACGCCTCGCCGATCCGCACGCCGCGCGGCCGTGATATTCTTGCAGCCTGCGGGCAGCTGAAGTCGGAGTCCGAGCGCATGCGCAAGACCGAGCGTCTCGCATTCGAAGCGATGATGATTGCCAATCACGGCGCGGACGACTGATCAGCAAGTTTGATCCTTCTAACAGTTCTTTGCGATTGATCGGGCCTTCGTCTTTTTCTAGAAGCGCCTGATAATCTATGGAGGACTCTATGCGTTCGATCTTGCTCGCCGTTGCGGCGACCCTTGCCCTTACCCTGCCTGCAAAGGCTGAAGACGTCACGGTTGCCGTGACGGCGATCGTCGAGCATCCGGCACTCGATGCCGTTCGCAAGGGCGTGCAGGACACGCTGGCGGCTGCCGGCTACAAGGAAGGCGAGAACCTCAAGTTCCTGTTCGAATCAGCACAGGGCAACCCGGCAACGGCAGCGCAGATCGCCCGCCAGTTCGCCGGCGAAGATCCGAACGTCATCGTACCGATCTCCACGCCGTCGGCGCAGGCCGTCGTTTCCTCGACGCGCGATATTCCTGTCGTCTTCACCGCGGTTTCCGATCCGCTCGGCGCACAGCTGGTGAAGGACATGGACAAGCCGGGCGGCAACGTTACCGGTCTGTCCGACATGTCGCCGGTTGCCGAGCATATCGCGCTGATCAAGGAAATCCTGCCGAACGTGAAGTCGATCGGCTATCTCTACAATTCGGGCGAAGCCAACTCCGTATCGCTGCTGGCCGTGCTGAAGACGGAAGCCGAGAAGGCCGGCCTCAAGGTGGTTGAATCCGCCGCCACCAAGTCGGCTGAAGTTCAGGGCGCCGCCCGCGCGCTTGTCGGCCGTGCTGACGTCATCTACGTGCCGACCGACAACACGATCATCTCGGCTCTCGAAGGCGCGGTTGCCGTTGCCGAGGAAGCGAAGCTGCCGCTCTTCACCGCCGACACCGATTCCGTCTCGCGCGGCTCGATCGCCGCCCTCGGCTTCAACTACTATGACGTCGGCAAGCAGACCGGTGACATCGTCGTGCGCATCCTCAAGGGTGAAAACCCGGGCGACATCGCGGTCAAGGTTGCCGCCGGCAGCGACCTCGTCGTCAACAAGAAGGCTGCCGAAAAGATGGGAGTGACGCTGCCGGAAAGCGTGCTGAAGCGCGCCAACCGCGTCGTCGAGTAAACCGAAACCGTCGCTTTCGATATTGCGTTTAGCCGCCCCTGTTTCTAAACGGGGGCGGTTTGGTATTTTAAGACCCGCGAAAGCACGGGCACAGCAGAACAGAAAGGCGGCAGGCCTTGAGCCAGATTGCATTTTGGGGAGCCGTGGAACTGGGGCTGGTCTATGCCTTCGTTGCGCTCGGCGTCTATCTCGCCTTCCGCGTTCTCGATTTTCCGGATCTGACGGTCGACGGGTCGTTTCCGCTCGGAGCTGCCGTCACCGCGGTTCTGATCATTGCGGGCGTCAATCCATGGCTTGCCGCGCTGGTGGCGATGATTGCGGGTTCGGCTGCCGGCATCGTCACGGCGATGCTGAACGTGCGGTTCAAGATCCTCAATCTGCTGGCCTCGATCCTGACGATGATCGCGCTGTTCTCTGTGAACCTGCGCGTCATGGGCAAGCCGAACGTGGCGCTGATCAATGCCGATACGATGATCAGCCCGTTCTTCGGCCATGGCCTGCGCGATTTCTATGTCCGCCCGCTTTTCGTCGGCGTTCTCGTCGTCATCGCGGTCATCGTCGTCTGGCGTTTCCTTGAGAGCGATGCGGGACTTGCGATGCGCGCGACCGGCGCCAACGCCCGCATGGCCCGCGCCCAGGGCGTCGATACCAACCGGCAGATCTATCTCGGTATGGCGATCTCGAATGCGCTGGTGGCGCTCGGTGGCTCGCTGTTTGCGCAGACCAATGGCTTTGCCGATGTCACATCGGGCGTGGGCACGATCGTCGTCGGTCTCGCGGCCGTCATCGTCGGTGAGACGCTGCTTGGGCGCCGCGGCCTGCTGATCGCGTTGATCGGCTGTGTGCTCGGCTCGATCATCTATCGCATCGCCATCCAGCTTGCGCTGTCGACCGATTTCATCGGCCTGCAGGCTTCGGACCTCAATTTCGTCACGGCGGTCCTCGTCACGATCGCGCTGATCCTTCCCCGTCTTCGCCGCGGAGGAGCTGCATCGTGATCAGCGTTCAGGATATCAAGGTTGTCTTCGGCAAGGGCACGCCACTTGAAAAGAAGGCGTTGAACGGCATCAGCCTGACGATCGAGCAGGGCTCCTTCGTCACCGTCATCGGCTCGAATGGTGCCGGTAAATCGACCCTGCTCGGCGTGCTCGCCGGCGATGTGCTGGCAAGCGAAGGCAAGGTAACGATCGGCACGACCGACGTCACGCGCAAGCAGACAGCGGCGCGGGCCGGTCTTGTGGCCCGCGTGTTCCAGGATCCGTTGACCGGAAGCTGCGGTGCCCTGTCGATCGAAGAGAATCTGGCGCTGGCCGCCCGCCGCGGCGAGCGGCGCGGCCTGGTGTCGGCGCTTGGGCCAAAGCGCCGCGAGCATTTTCGCGAGCGCATCGGCGAGCTCAATCTTGGTCTCGAAAACCGCATGGCCGACCGTATGGATCTGCTCTCCGGCGGTCAGCGGCAGGCGGTCTCGCTGGTTATGGCAACGCTTGCTGGTTCTGAAGTGCTGCTGCTTGACGAGCATACCGCGGCGCTCGACCCCGGGATGGCCGAGTTCGTCATGGGGCTGACGGACAAGATCGTTTCGGAGCGCAAGCTGACGACGCTGATGGTCACCCATTCGATGCGCCAGGCGCTCGATTACGGCCATCGGACGATCATGCTGCATGGCGGCGAGATCGTGCTGGATGTCAGTGGCGACAACCGCAAGGATCTGCAGGTCGAGGACCTGATCGCGATGTTCCGCAAGATGCGCGGCCAGACGCTTGATGACGACGCGCTGCTGATCGGCTGATCGAAATATT
The DNA here is from genome assembly GCF_056394605.1 of Rhizobium sp. 10N427. Taxonomy (NCBI): domain Bacteria; kingdom Pseudomonadati; phylum Pseudomonadota; class Alphaproteobacteria; order Hyphomicrobiales; family Rhizobiaceae; genus Rhizobium; species Rhizobium sp. 10N427. Next base: position 291,248 of record NZ_JBFTID010000003.1, read on the forward strand.
TTCGAGGCGATGTCGATCCGCTTGCATCGCATTCGTTATCCGTCACCATCGCATGGAGCGGTGGTGAGCTAAGGAGACGGATGATGAAATATATAGCGCTGATCTACATGGACCCGAGCTCGCGCACGCCCCCGGATTCCCCTGAATTCGGAAAGATGATGAGCGGCTATGCCACCGCGACCGAGACCTACAAGAAGGATGGGATTTGGGTTGCCGGCGATGCGCTGCAGCCGGTGACCACCGCGACCACTGTCAGGGTGCGCAACGGCCGGACCGAGACCATGGATGGTCCCTTCGCCGATACCAAGGAGCAGCTTGGCGGCTTCTACATCCTCGATTGCGACAATCTCGATGACGCCATCAAATACGCAGCGATGATCCCTCATGCGGCTATGGGCTGCGTCGAGGTGCGGCCGATCATGGTCTTCGACCGCTGATGAGCGAGGTTCCGGCCGCCGGTCCGTTTGCCGACGAGATCGACAGGATCGCCCGGCAGGACGGTGGCCGTCTCCTTTCCAGCCTGGTGGGCGCGCTGCGGGATTTCCAGCTCGCCGAGGACAGCCTGCAGGACGCACTGGAATCGGCGCTGGTCCATTGGGGCCGCAATGGCTTGCCGGCTTCTCCACACGCCTGGTTGATGCAGGTCGCCCGCCGCAAGGCGATAGACCGGCTGCGGCGCTCGGCCAATTTCCAGGCGAAGTCTGCGGAGATCACCCATCTTGCCGACCTGGAGCGCGCATCACCAATCGCGGACGAGCCTGATCCGATCGGCGACGAGCGGCTGAAGCTGATCTTTGCCTGTTGTCATCCGGCGATCGACCGGAAGACCTGCGTGGCGCTGACCTTGCGCTCTGTCTGCGGGCTGAGAACCGAAGAGATCGCCGACGCCTTTCTCGACCGGCACGATGCGATGGCGCAGCGGCTTGTGCGCGCCCGCGACAAGATTGCCAAGGCAGGCATCACCTATGAGGTGCCGGGGCCGGAGGGGTGGACGGCACGGCTCGAAAGCGTGCTTGCCGTCGTCTATCTGATCTTCAATGAAGGATATGCTTCCGGCAGCGGCAGCCATATCCGCGTCGATCTCTGTGAGGAGGCGATCCGGCTCGGGCGGCTGCTGATGGCGTTGCGCCCTGATGAGCCGGAGATCGAGGGGCTGCTATCGCTGATGCTTCTGCATCATGCCCGCAGGGCCGCGCGGATCGGCGAGGGCGGCGCGATCCTCACTCTCGAAATGCAAGACCGCAGCCTCTGGGATCGCACGGTGATAGCCGAGGGCGTGGCGCTGATTGAACGCGCGCTGAAGCGTGGCTGCCCAGGTGCGTATCAGCTGCAGGCGGCGATCATTGCCGTGCATGCGGAGGCGCGAGATTTTGCCGAGACGGATTGGCAACAGATTGCGCTGCTCTACGGCGAGCTTGCCCGCACTGCCGACAACCCGGTCTATGAACTGAACCGGATCGTCGCGCTGTCCTATGTCGAGGGTGCGGCCGCAGCGCTTGCCCGGCTCAAGCCGATCGCCATGGCGCTTACGCAGTATCAGCCGTTTTACGCGGTTCAGGCCGATCTTCTGGTGCGCGACGGTCAGGTTGATCAGGCAAAGCTCGCCTATGGCAGAGCGATCGAGCTCTCGATGTCCGAGGCTGAGAAGCTGTTTCTGGCGCAGCGGCTCGAGGCGCTGCGGGACAGCTAAGCTTAACGGGCCTGCGTGAAGAAAATCTTCGCCGCGAAGATCGAGAAGACGCCTGCGAAAGTGTAATCCATGCCGCGCAGCACCTTTCTGTTTTTCTGCAGCCAACCGGCGAGCCAGTCTGAGGCGAAGACCACGGCTGCATTCACCGGCATGCCGATCAGAATGAAGAAGAAGCCGAGGAAGAGCAGCTTGTGCGTGACGGCGGGATCACCGGCAGTGACGAACTGCGGCAGGAAGGTCATGAAGAAGATGATGACCTTCGGGTTCAGAAGATTGACCCAGAAGCCACTGGAGATGTTGGAGAGCGGCGTGCCCTTGACCTCATCGACCTTTTCGACCGAGAGCTTCGAGCCGAAACGGATCGCCTGTACTGCGAGCCACAGCAGATAGGCGGCGCCGCCGGTCTTGAGGATCAGGAATGCGGTCGGCGAGGCTGTGATCAGCGCCGAGATGCCGAAGGCCACAAGCATGGTGTGGACGACGATGCCGAGACTTGTGCCGAGCACGACATAGAGCGCCGGCTTCTTGCCCTGCGATAGGGCGCGGCTGATCGAGAGCGTCATGTCCGGCCCCGGCGTTGCTGCGAGCAGCAGGCTTGCAGCGGCAAAGGCGAGGAGCGTTGGCAGGGTCGGAAGAAAGTCCATGGTGCACTCTGAAAGCCGGAAGGAGATGTTATTTCTCATATCCGGCTTTCGGAAAATTACCAATCAAACCTTCTGATGTGGCCGATCGTTTCCGGTCGTTACTTCGCTTCCAGAAACGCCTTGAACTTGTCGGCGTAGTCCTTGTGCCAGCGCGATAGCGGCGGGCGGTTTTCGATGATGTCGCCGGCGGCCCAGGCCATGCGGCGTTCATCGACAGGACGCGCGACGTCGTTGTCGGGGCAGAGGATGTAGAAGTCGCCCTTGGCAAGGCTCTCGATCATGAAATCGACCGTCTGCTCCGGCGTCCAGGCCGCAGCCGGCTTTTCGGCGCGGTCGCCTTTGGTCAGTCCGGTGAAGACGAAGCCGGGGATCAGCAGATGAGCGGAAATCTTCGAGCCTTCGGTGTTGCGCAGCTCGTGTTCTAGCGCCTCCGTGAAGACCTTCACGCCGGCTTTCGAAACGTTGTAGGCGGGGTTGCCCGGCGGGGTGGTGATACCCTGCTTGGAACCGGTGTTGATGATCAGTCCGGGCTCGCCATGCTTGACCATCGCGGCGCCGAAAGCGCGGGTACCGTTGATGACGCCCAGTAGATTGACGCCGAGAATGTTGTCCCAATCGGCCTGCGGGCTGAAGATCGAGGTTTCCGGCCCGATGCCGGCATTGTTCATCAGCACGTGAACACGGCCGAAGCGCTGGATGACCGTCCGCTCCAATGCCTCGAGCGCCGCCTTGTCGGAGACATCGGTTTCGGCTGCAAGAACGTGTTCTGCGCCAACGATCGCCTCGAGCTCGGCACGCGCCTTGGCGAGCTTCTCCTGGCCGAGATCGGCGATGACGACGCTCATGCCCGCCTTGGCAAAATGTTTTGCCGCCGCAAGGCCGATACCGGAGGCTCCGCCGGTAATGACGGCAACGTTGGATGGTTTGAAAATCTCTTGAATATTCGTCACGGGACCGGCTCTCCTCGAAGCGTTGTGCGGACGAAGCCAGATATGGGTTGGCATTTGACGCTGTCAAACACTATCCGCGACCGAAAAGCGGCGCTTCCTGGCCTTGCGTCGTGTGACAATCTCGCTAAAAGTGCCCGCGACACCGGGCTTTGCGGTTTGCCGCTGCCCCTTTGCAACGGACCTCATCATCATGGCACCTAAAAAAGACGTGAAGAAAGTCGTGCTTGCCTATTCGGGCGGCCTCGACACCTCGATCATCCTGAAGTGGCTGCAGACCGAGCTCGGCGCCGAAGTCGTGACCTTCACGGCCGACCTTGGCCAGGGCGAAGAGCTCGAGCCGGCGCGCAAGAAGGCGGAGATGCTCGGCATCAAGGAAATCTATATCGAGGATGTGCGCGAAGAATTCGTGCGCGACTTCGTCTTCCCGATGTTCCGTGCCAATGCAGTCTATGAAGGCGTCTATCTGCTCGGCACCTCGATTGCCCGCCCGCTGATCTCCAAGCATCTGATCGATATCGCCCGCAAGACCGGCGCCGATGCGATCGCGCATGGCGCGACCGGCAAGGGCAACGACCAGGTTCGCTTCGAGCTTTCCGCCTATGCGCTGAACCCGGATATCAAGATCATCGCGCCGTGGCGCGACTGGGACTTCAAGAGCCGTACCGATCTGCTGGCCTTTGCCGAACAGCATCAGATCCCGGTTGCCAAGGACAAGAAGGGCGAGGCGCCGTTCTCCGTCGATGCCAATCTTCTGCACTCCTCGTCCGAGGGCAAGGTTCTGGAAGATCCGGCTCAGGAAGCCCCTGAATATGTGCATATGCGCACGATCTCGCCGGAAGCTGCTCCCGACAAGGCCACCGTCATCAAGGTCGGCTTCGAAAAGGGCGATGCCGTCTCGATCAACGGCGTCCGCATGAGCCCGGCAACGCTGCTCGCAGCGCTCAACAATTACGGCCGTGACAACGGCATCGGCCGTCTCGACCTCGTCGAGAACCGCTATGTCGGTATGAAGTCGCGCGGCGTCTACGAAACGCCCGGCGGCACGATCCTGCTCGCGGCGCACCGCGCCATCGAGTCGATCACGCTCGACCGCGGTGCAGCTCACCTGAAGGATGAGCTGATGCCGAAATATGCCGAGCTCATCTATTACGGCTTCTGGTTCTCGCCGGAGCGCGAGATGCTGCAGGCGCTCATCGACAAGAGCCAGGAGCATGTCGAAGGCGAAGTGACGCTGAAGCTCTACAAGGGCAATGTCATGGTCACCGGCCGCGAGAGCCCCAAGTCGCTCTACTCGGACAAGCTGGTCACCTTCGAGGACGACCAGGGCGCCTACGACCAGAAGGATGCGGCCGGCTTCATCAAGCTCAACGCGCTGCGCCTGCGCACGCTCGGCAAGCGCAATCTGAAGGGCTGATCATCGCTCGATTGCTTTTCGAAAGGCCCGCCCCGCGCGGGCCTTTTTCGTTTGCGCTCCAGCACCTTGACGGCATTGTGCTTTGGCATAGTCTGCGCAGATCACTCGCGGAGCATTTCATGACGCAGTCTCTACTTCTGGGCGCCTTTCTGGCAGCCCTTTTTTATGTGCTCATCCCCGGTCCCGCTTTCCTGCAGCTGCTTGGCATCGGCGCCGGGCAGGGCCGCAAGGCGGGAGCGTTTTTCCTGATGGGGCACCTGGTCGGCGACATCATCTGGTCCGCGCTGGCCTTGATCGCGATCGTTGGTGCGAAGATCATCGGCACCTTCGTGTTCGACCTGCTCGGCCTGCTTTGCGGCTTCTACCTTGCCTGGATCGGCTGGAACGCCGTGAGCGCCAAACCGAAGGCCGATGGTCAGGCGCTCGTCGTCGTCGAACGCCCTTTCCGCCGCGGCCTGATCTTCGGCGTTACCAATCCCAAGGGATATCCGGTGGCGCTTGCAACATTCACGGCGCTTGTCGCCGGTTCGGCAAATGCGCTGGATTTCGCAGCTTTGCCCCTGATGCTCAGCGTCTCTTTCGTCGGCTTTGTGACTGCCGATATCATACTCGTCACCATCGTCGGTGCGGGCGCCGTGCGCCGCTTCTATCGCGCCAACGAGCGGCTGATCGTGCGCTGCTCCGGCGTGCTGTTCATGGGCTTTGCCGTTCAGGCCCTATGGCATGCGACGCCCGGGCTGCTCGGCTGGCGCAAGGCCTAATCGTCAGGTGCTGATGAAATCGACGATCGATTTCAGTGTCTTCTCGCCATCGGTGTCGCCGAGGGACTTGGCGATCTGCAGCTGGTTTTCGTAGTAATCACGGAAATTGAACGCTGTGCCGTCGGTAACGCCGCGCAGGTCCAGCAGATTGCCCTGCGCATCGATCGCATGCATCGGCAACGGCTCTGAGATCGCCGCAAACGTGTCCTGGTCGAGCTCTCCGGAATCGAAGCTCTGCCGGGCATAGCTTCGCAATTCGCCCGGACTGACTGCGGTGAAATCCGGGCCGCCGGAGGCTGTTACGTCGTCTACTCTGAAGCCGGGTTGGACTGCCGGTCCAGTATCAATTTCAATATCGGAGGTCTTCGAAGATTTTGCGTTATTGTGACTGTTTTTAAAAAGCAAACTTTGAGAAGACCGCACAGAGAAAATTTCCATGGCGCATGTCCCCTTACGAAAAGAGTAAGCGAAAACTAGCGTCCAGGACCGCCGGGCGTCAATCGTTAACAAATAGTTAATTTTCGTCTATCAGTTTTCATGGATCAAATCTTCCATGTACCTGTAAAAGGCGAATTTGATCAGCAACATACCATTGCCGCGAAGCGTCACCTATATTGCCGTTTCACTTGCTTGCGTAAAAGGATGTCAGCATGCCTTCCACACCAGAATTTAATCCGGCGCTCGTCAACTGGAACGGGCATCACGGCCTGCCGCGCTTCGAAGCGCTCCATGATGGCGACTTCGCAGCCGCCTTCGATGCGGCGCTCGCGTCTCACGAAACGGAGATCGATGCGATTGCCGCCAATGCCGAAGCGCCGACCTTCGAAAACACCATCGTCGCGCTGGAAATCGCCGGCGATGAGCTGTCGCGCGTCTCGGCGCTGTTCTGGAACCGGGCAGGTGCGCATACCAACGATGTCATCCAAGCGCTCGAGCGCGAGATCTCGCCGAATATGTCGCGGCATTATTCGAAGATCGGCACGAATGCCGGTCTCTTTGCGCGCATCGACACGTTGTGGGAAAAGCGCGCGGAACTGGGGCTGACCCTGGAGCAGACGCGGGTGCTGGAACGGCACTGGAAGGGCTTCGTGAAATCCGGCGCCAAGCTGCCGAAGCCGGAGCAGGAAAAGCTCGCCGGCATCAACGAGAAGCTGGCCGGTCTCGGGACCAATTTCGGACAGAATGTTCTCGCCGACGAAAAGAGCTGGTCGCTGCTGCTGTCCGAAGGACCGGAGCTCGAAGGACTTCCGGATTTCCTCAAGGACGCAATGGCGGCGGCGGCTCGCGAACGCGGAGAAGACGGCAAGTTTGCGGTCACCCTGTCGCGCTCGATCATCGAGCCGTTCCTGACATTTTCCGAACGCCGCGATCTACGCGAACAGGCCTTCAAGGCCTGGACTGCCCGTGGCGCGAATGCGGGCGCAACCGATAACCGCGGCATCATCAAGGAAACGCTGGCGCTGCGCAAGGAAATGGCCGGCCTTCTCGGTTACGGCAATTTCGCCAAGCTGAAGCTCGACAACACGATGGCGAAGAAGCCTGTTGCTGTCGACGAGCTGCTGCGGGCAGTCTGGGCGAAAGCCGTTTCCCGCGCCCGCGAGGAAGAAGCCGATATCGCCCGGCTGATTGCTGAGGACGGCAAGAACCACGAGGTCATGCCCTGGGATTGGCGCTTCTATGCGGAGAAGATCCGGGCACAGAAGTTCAACTTCTCCGAAACGGAGCTGAAGCCCTATCTGCAGCTCGAAAAGATCATCGAAGCCTGCTTCGACGTGGCCAACCGCCTGTTCGGCATCCGGGCTGTCGAAAAGAAGGGCATTACCGCCTACCATCCCGATGTGCGCGTCTTCGAAATCCGCGACGCCAGCGACAAGCTCGTGGCGCTGTTCCTCGGCGACTATTTTGCCCGCAGCTCGAAGCGCTCGGGTGCCTGGATGAGCTCCTTCCAGTCGCAGCACAAGCTGAAGCTGAGGAACGGCAACACCGGCGAGCTGCCGATCATCTATAACGTCTGTAATTTCGCCAAGCCTGCGGAAGGCAAGCCTGCGCTGCTGTCGCTCGACGATGCCCGAACGCTGTTCCACGAATTCGGTCACGCGCTGCATGGGATGCTGTCGAACGTCACCTATCCGTCGGTTTCCGGCACCGGTGTCTCGCGCGATTTCGTCGAATTGCCGTCGCAGCTTTACGAGCACTGGCTGACCGTGCCCGCGATCCTCAAGCAATATGCGGTGCATTTCGAAACAGGCGAGCCGATGCCGCAGGCGCTGCTCGACAAGGTTCTCGCGGCCCGCACCTTCAATGCCGGCTTCAACACGGTAGAGTTCACCTCCTCGGCGATCGTCGACATGGAATTCCATACCCGCGACGCCGTCGATGATCCGATGGTGGTTCAGGCCGAGGTGCTGGCCGCGCTCGGCATGCCGAAGTCGCTGGTCATGCGTCATGCTTCGCCGCACTTCCAGCATATCTTCTCCGGCGGCTATTCGGCCGGCTATTATTCCTACATGTGGTCGGAAGTGCTCGACGCCGATGCGTTTGCGGCCTTCGAGGAAACCGGTGATGCCTTCAACCGCGAAATGGCAGCGAAGTTGAAGGACAACATCTATTCGACCGGCGGATCGCTCGACCCCGAAGATGCATATAGGGGTTTCCGCGGCAAGCTGCCGAGCCCGGACGCGATGCTAGTCAAGAAGGGACTGGCAACCTTCAAGGAGCTCTCGGGCAGCGATGCCTGAGCGCATGCCGTAACAAAACTGTCGCCGAAGTTTCGGCAAACCGTCATGCGGTCTTCAAGAGACTGACATGACGGTTGCCCAAGGCTGGGGCGGGACGCTTCGTTCCCGCTCCTGAAGCAGCCGGGGCTTTGGCATGATCTTGAAAGAAACGACGCGCCGCCGATTTTTATCCTCGGTCGGCGCGGTCGGTGGGTTTGCGGCGGCGGGCCTTGCGATGCCGTTCTATGCGCGGGGCTCGTCAGGCCGGCCGGTCTTTACCTCGGGCGTGCAATCCGGCGATGTCGATGTGGATTCCGGTGTGATCTGGGCGCGGGTCGACCGGCCCTCGCGATTGTTCGTCGAATATTCCACGACCGATAAATTTGCGAACGCCGTTCGGCTTGCATCTTTCGATGTCACGCCCGAGACCGATCTTGCCGGCAAAGTGCTGCTCGATGGATTGCCGCCGGATCAGGAAATCTTCTACCGTTTCGTGGCCGCAGACCTGCAGGATATCAACAGCCGCTCTGAGCCCATTCGCGGTCAGTTCCGCACGGCGCCGTCGCTAAAACGGGATATCCGTTTCGTCTGGTCCGGCGATACGGCAGGGCAGGGATGGGGGATCGATGACGAGGGCATGCGGACCTATCGGACGATCGCCTACCATCGGCCTGATTTCATGATCCATTCCGGCGACACGATTTATGCCGACAATCCGATCCCCGACGAGATCCGTCTGCGAGACGGCGGGATCTGGAAAAACCGCGTGGTCACCGACGAGAAACGGACGATCGCACAGACGCTGTCCGAGTTTCGCGGCCAATGGAAATACAATCTGCTCGACGAGCATGTGACGGATTTCAACGCCGTCTGTCCGGTTTTCTACCAATGGGACGATCACGAGGTGCTGAACAACTGGTCTCCCTCAACCGATCTTCGTGCCGACGACCGTTACAAGGAAAAGTCCGTCTTGGCGCTCGCTGCACGCGCCAGCCGGGCTTTTCACGAAATGACGCCGATCCGCTATGTGGCGGAGGAACCGGGGCGGATCTATCGCAAGGTTTCCTACGGCCCGCTGCTCGATATCTTCTTTGTCGACCTACGCTCCTACCGCGGACCCAACACGCACGGTCTCGACGGCGATCTCACGCCGCAATCGCGGCTTTTCGGTGAGGCGCAGGTGGCGTGGCTGAAGCGCGAACTTGTCCGTTCCACGGCAACCTGGAAGGTGATCGCCTGCGATCTGCCGGTCGGGCTGGTGATCTGGGACGATTATGGAAAGCGCAGCGGCAGTGAATCCGTCTCCAACGGCGACAATGGAGCGCCGCTCGGCCGGGAACTCGAATTTGCCGATCTACTGCGCTTCATCCGCGACGCGGCCATTGGCAATATCGTCTGGCTGACAGCCGACGTGCACTATACGGCGGCTCACTATTACGACCCCGGCAAGGCTAGGTTTCAGGATTTCCTGCCCTTCTGGGAGTTCGTTTCCGGGCCGCTCCATTCGGGCACCTATGGGCGGCAGGAGCTGGACAGGACATTTGGTCCTGAGGTGCGTTTCATCAAGGCGGCACCCGGCGGGATCGAATCCAATCTGCCGCCAAGTGCCGGAATGCAGTTCTTCGGCCTGGTCGATATCGATGGCACAACGGAGCAGATGACCGTGCGCCTGATGGATCGCGATGACAACGAGTTGTGGCGAACGGTCATCGACCCGCAACGTACGAGTTAACCCTGTCTATGGCCGCTCTCGCCTCTCCCCCCTTTCGCAATCGCAAAAAACACTGTATGAGCGCGCCAAACGTAATAGGCGCCTCCTCCCGACGTAGCGCCCCAGCCTCAGAGATTTGATATAATGGCACTTCGCAACATCGCGATCATCGCGCACGTTGACCATGGCAAAACGACCCTGGTGGACGAGCTCCTGAAACAGTCCGGCTCGTTCCGCGAGAACCAGCGCGTTGCAGAACGCGTCATGGATAGCAACGATCTGGAAAAAGAGCGCGGCATCACGATTCTTGCCAAGGCGACCTCGGTCGAGTGGAAGGGCGTTCGCATCAACATCGTCGACACCCCCGGCCACGCCGACTTCGGTGGCGAAGTCGAGCGTATTCTGTCGATGGTGGACGGCGCGATCGTTCTGGTTGACTCGTCGGAAGGCCCGATGCCGCAGACGAAGTTCGTAGTCTCCAAGGCGCTGAAGGTCGGCCTTCGCCCGATCGTCGCGATCAACAAGATCGACCGTCCGGATGGCCGCCACGAAGAAGTCATCAACGAAGTCTTCGATCTTTTTGCCAACCTCGACGCTACCGACGAGCAGCTCGACTTCCCGATCCTCTACGGTTCGGGCCGCGATGGCTGGATGAACGTCAATCCTGAAGGCCCGAAGGACCAGGGTCTTGCACCGTTGCTCGACCTCGTGCTCAAGCATGTTCCGGAGCCGACGGTCCACGAAGGCCCGTTCACGATGATCGGCACGATCCTCGAAGCCAACCCCTTTCTCGGCCGTATCATTACCGGCCGCATCAATTCCGGTTCGATCAAGCCGAACCAGGCCGTCAAGGTTCTGAGCCAGGACGGCAAACTGATCGAAAATGGCCGTATCTCGAAGATCCTCGCGTTCCGCGGTATCGAACGCACGTCGATCGAAGAGGCTCACGCAGGCGACATCGTCGCGATCGCCGGTCTCTCCAAGGGTACGGTCGCCGACACATTCTGCGATCCAGCCGTCACCGAGGCACTGACCGCGCAGCCGATCGATCCGCCGACAGTCACCATGTCCTTCATCGTCAACGACAGCCCGCTGGCCGGCACCGAAGGCGACAAGGTCACCTCGCGCGTCATTCGCGACCGTCTCTACAAGGAAGCCGAAGGCAACGTCGCGCTGAAGATCGAAGAAGCCGAAGGCAAGGATTCGTTCTTCGTCTCCGGCCGTGGCGAATTGCAGCTTGCCGTTCTGATCGAAACCATGCGCCGCGAAGGCTTCGAGCTGGCCGTGTCGCGTCCGCGCGTCGTCATGCACCGCGACGAGAACGATCAGCTGATGGAGCCGATCGAAGAAGTCGTCATCGACGTGGATGAAGAGCATTCCGGCGTCGTCGTTCAGAAGATGTCCGAGCGCAAGGCCGAAATGACCGAGCTGCGTCCTTCGGGCGGCAATCGCGTTCGCTTGGTGTTCAATGCGCCGACCCGCGGCCTGATTGGCTACCAGTCGGAACTCTTGACCGACACGCGCGGCACGGCTGTGATGAACCGCCTGTTCAAGGACTATCAGCCTTACAAGGGTGAAATCGGCGGCCGTACCAACGGCGTTCTGCTAGCCAACGCAGCCGGCGAAGCCGTCGCCTACGCCATGTTCAACCTGGAAGACCGCGGCCCGATGATGATCGAGCCGGGCGAAAAGGTCTATATGGGCATGATCATCGGCATTCACAGCCGCGATAACGATCTTGAAGTCAACGTTCTCAAGGGCAAGCAGCTGACCAACATCCGCGCTGCCGGCAAGGACGAAGCCGTCAAGCTGACGCCGCCGATCCGTATGACGCTCGACCGCGCTCTGTCCTGGATCCAGGACGACGAGCTGATGGAAGTGACGCCGAAGTCGATCCGTCTGCGCAAGATGTATCTCGACGCGAACGACCGCAAGCGTTTCGCCAAGGCGAAGTCGGCCTGATAGCGGCTGCCATTCCTTGATAGTTGAAACCCCGGCCTTCCAGCCGGGGTTTTTATTTGTGCGCCGTGTCGAATCCTTCTTGTCGCAATAGTTAAAAAAGCGTTAAATTTTGCCCATCGTCCACATGTTAAGTCTGTGGGCAATTGGCGACGGCGCATGATCGCGCATGGTTAATTGTCCGCTGAAGGACCAGAGTAGCGTTATGAAGACGTTGTCGATCGATGTTCGGCGGGCCGAGCCGCAAGATGCCCGCGCCATATCGGAGGCGCATCGCCTTGCGTGGCAACACACCTATGCCGGCATCATCCCCCATCGCGCACTGACGCAGATGATCGAACGGCGCGGCGAAGGCTGGTGGCGTAAGGCCACCCGGGGTCCGGCAACGCTTCTGGTTCTCGATGTCGCTGGTACTGTTGCGGGCTACGCAACGCTCGGTCTTAACCGCGCCCGCGCTCTGCCGCAGGAAGGCGAAATCTACGAACTCTATCTTCGCCCGGAATATCAGGGTATCGGCCTCGGCCGTATGCTCTTCGGCGAAGCCCGCCGGCTGCTGAAGTCGCTTGGCTGCAATGGTCTCGTCGTCTGGTGCCTCGAGGACAACGACAATGCCAGCCGCTTCTATCGCGGCCACGGCGGTGTCGATTTCTGCGAAGGCATGGAAAATTTCGACCACAAACAGCTGAAGAAGATCGGCTTCATCTGGAACTGACGGCTGCCGTTTATGGCAGCCTTGCGGCTTGGCCGCGGATCGTCCCATCCACATCGATCAATTGCCAGACCGTGACATCCGCAATCGGAAAGCGCTTTCCCGATTTGCTGATCCTTATGCCCTCGTAGTCGTTGACATAACCGCGCTCGGCGACCTGCCGCAGGAAATTCTCGCGCGCCTGGCGTTCCGGCGCTTCGGCAGACAGCCTCGAAGGCAGTGCCGTGAGCTCCTCCCAGCTATATTCGAAGCGCCGCTGAGCGCTCTTGTTTCCATAGATGAAGACGGGATCTGTGGCCGTGTCGTGTGCCAGGAGGCCAAACGGTGCGTCCTCGTAAAGCCAGCGAACGGCTTCTCTCTGCGTCAGCACCCGGGGCACGAGATCCTTGCCGACAATTCGGCGATAGCTGCCACACAGGAGTTCGAAAAAGTCTTTCTGTTCGTAAAGATGCATGACCGTCTATCGCAATGGGGAATCTGAAAAGCACAGCCAACTTGGATATTGCGACCTGTTTGTGGCGCCGTTTCCCGTTATTGCGCCGATCCCCGAACTTTTGCTTCAAGGCCAAACTCTATTAGCCAAATCGACCGAAGATCGGGCCTCGCATGTTGCGTTGCGAAGAGATTCTGATTATCTGGCAGCCGGAAACCATGCTATATTAGGGGATACTGATGCGCATCGACGCCATTTCCATCGGCAACAATCCACCGGAAGATATCAACGTCATCGTTGAGGTGCCGGTCGGCGGCCATCCCATCAAGTACGAAATGGACAAGGAAGCCGGCACGCTGGTCGTTGACCGTTTCCTCTACACGCCGATGACCTATCCGGGTAATTACGGCTTCGTGCCGCATACGCTTTCGGAAGACGGCGACCCGATCGACGTGCTGATCGCTAGCACCCGTCCGCTGGTTCCGGGCTGCGTCATCAATGTGCGCCCGATCGGCGTGCTGATGATGGAAGACAATTCCGGCAAGGACGAGAAGATCATCGCCGTTCCGTCGCCGAAGCTGACGCTGCGCTACGAGAAGGTCAAGGAATATACCGACCTTCCCGATATCACCGTCAGGCAGATCGAGCACTTCTTCGAGCATTACAAGGATCTGGAGCCCGGCAAGTGGGTGAAGATCTTTGGCTGGAAGGGCTCCAAGGAAGCCGGTGAATTGATCCTCGAAGCCGTCGAGCGCGCCAAGAAGGCGAAGTAAGCTCAGGCCCGAACGAAAGCTTTCAGCCTTTCGACCAGATCCTCCGTATCGCCCTCGATGCGGAGGATTTTTTTGCGCGACGTTTCGCCGGAGACGAGAGCTATCGCAGACTTCGGAACGCGAAGCGATTTTGCGAGAAGGGCGACGAGCGCCTTGTTCGCCTTGCCGTTTTCCGGCACGGCGCTGACGCGGGCCCTCAGGTGCGCGTCGCCTTCGGCATCTGTTTCCAGGCCGTCAATGGCGTCACGTCCGCCGTTCGGCGTCAAACGCACCGTCAGACGGAGATAGCCGTCGAAGATCGTCCAGGCATAATTCACGCCACCAGCGGGAAGATCGTGTTCCACATGAAGGAGCGCAGGAAGAAGATGATCAGCAGCAGGATGATCGGAGAGATGTCGATACCGCCCAGATTCGGCAGCACGCGGCGGATCGGCCGCAGCACCGGTTCGGTGACGTTATAGAGGAACATCCCCACCGAATTGACGAACTGGTTGCTGGAATTGATGACGTTGAAGGCATAGAGCCACGAGAAAATGGCACTCCCAATCAGCACCCAGGTGTAAAGATTCAAAGCCAAATCAATGGTTTGAAAGAGGGCAATCATCGTCGTCTCCAGTTCGTTGTTGACAGACATGTAGCTATTGGCGACTAAACGGGCAAGTGCCGTGTCTTAACGCGCGGTGAATCATGTTTAATGGGCGCGTTTGAACTGTCCCGCGCGGCCCGGTTTCATTGGTTGCCCCCATGTCTTTCTCGTCCACCGGAGACCGTTTTGCGGCGTTCCGGCATTCTTCCTACACCCGGTTCTTCTTCGCGAAGTTCCTGCTGTCCTTCTCGCAGCAGATTCTCAGCGTTGCTGTGGGTTGGCAGATGTACGACCAGACGCGGAGCGCAATCTATCTAGGCCTGATCGGCCTTGTTCAGTTCCTACCGTCGCTGGTTCTGATGCTGGTGACCGGCTCGGTCGCCGACCGCTACAACCGCCGCGCCGTCGCCTCGATCTGCTCGCTCGTCAGCGCGCTCTGCACGCTGGCGCTACTGATCATGACGGTGACCGGCACGTTCTCGCCGATCCCTGTCTTCATCGTGCTGCTGATCTTCGGTATCGAGCGCGCCTTCGCCGCGCCTGCCATCCAGTCGCTGGCGCCGAACCTCGTGCCGGAGAAGGATCTTTCGAACGCGATCGCCTGGAATTCGTCGTCCTGGCAGCTGGCGGCGATTACCGGTCCCGTACTCGGCGGTCTGCTCTATGGCGTCAGTGCGACGACGGCCTACACAGTCTCGGTGGTGTTCGCGATACTCGGCGCCATCCTGCTCTTCATGATCCCGAAGCCTGCGCAGCGCAGTTCCGGTGAGGCAAAGAGCTGGGACATGATCCTCGGCGGCTTCCGTTTCATCAAGGCGGACAAGGTGGTGCTCGGGGCGATCTCGCTCGATCTCTTCGCGGTGCTGCTTGGTGGCGCCACGGCGCTGATGCCGATCTATGCCCGCGATATCCTGACGCTCGGCCCCTGGGGGCTTGGTCTGCTGCGTTCGGCGCCGGGCGTCGGCGCGATCGTGATGGCGCTGTTCCTTGCCGCCCGCCCGATGAAGCATCGCGCCGGCTTCTATAT
This sequence comes from Rhizobium sp. 10N427, assembly GCF_056394605.1. Classification (NCBI taxonomy): domain Bacteria; kingdom Pseudomonadati; phylum Pseudomonadota; class Alphaproteobacteria; order Hyphomicrobiales; family Rhizobiaceae; genus Rhizobium; species Rhizobium sp. 10N427. The sequence continues at coordinate 306,622 of NZ_JBFTID010000003.1, forward strand.
GTTCATGGGCGTCGGTCTGTTCGGCATCGCCACTATCGTCTTCGGCGTCTCGACGCATACCTGGACCTCGATTGCCGCGCTGGCGATCATGGGTGCCGCCGACATGATTTCGGTCTATGTGCGCGAAAGCCTGATCGCGCTCTGGACGCCGGATGAGCTGCGCGGCCGTGTGAACGCCGTCAACATGGTTTTTGTCGGCGCGTCGAATGAACTCGGCGAATTCCGGGCGGGTACGATGGCGCATACGTTCGGCGCCGTGCCTGCGGTCGTGATCGGCGGTCTTGGGACGCTCGCGGTGTCGGTGATCTGGGCGATGAGCTTCCGCCAGCTGCGGCAGATCGATACGCTGGATGCGCCTATGCGCTCAGCGACGCCGGCATAGAGACAGGCGCGCTCTTTGCCGCCTTTCCCTCGAAGACGATATCGAGGAATTCGTTCAGCCAGGCTTTTAGCGGCGCGTCAAAGAGCATGCGCCCTTCCAGATGCTCGCGGCCCTGCTGCGCATTAGGCAGAATAAAGCGATGGGCGCCATGGACGACCCAGCGGTGCATCATCACCCGCGTCAGCTCGGCATGGAACTGCAGCGCCCAGGCATTCTTGTTGTAGCGGAAGGCCTGGTTCGGATAGGCGTCACCCTCAGCCAGAAGCTCGGCGCCGCGGGGAAGGTCGAAGCCCTCGCGATGGAAATGGTAGACCATCTTCGGCCAGTGCATCAACAGCCGGCCCTTTTCGGTCGGATGCAGCGGGTACCAGCCGATTTCCGTCGAGCCATCGGCATTCGCCTGCACCTTGCCGCCGAGATGGCGGACCAGCATCTGCGCGCCGAGGCAGATGCCGAGGAATGGCCGGTTCTCTTTGAGTGGGATGTCCAGCCAGTTGATTTCGGATTTCACGAAATCGTCGGGATCGTTGGCGCTCATGGGGCCGCCGAAGACGACAACGCCGGCGTGGTCGTCGAGTGTTCCAGGCAGTGTGTCGCCGAGAACCGGGCGGCGCATGTCGAGCCTGTAGCCCTTCTCGACGAGAAGCTGGCCGACCCGGCCGGGGCTCGACTGCTCCTGATGCAGAACGATCAGGATCGGGCGCTTGTCGCGATTGACCGGCCGCTCAATCTGCATCGTCTTGCACCACGACCGCATCCGTCACGCGCGCGGCCGCTTCCTGGCGCTTCTGGATACGCTCGCGCGAGGAGACGCCGAGCAGATCGGCGATGCGCCAGATGACGTGGTCTTCCATCTCGCTGCGCTCGCCATCGGCATAGACGATGTCCCAGAGAATGCCGATCAGCTCCAGCCGCTGCTCGGTATTCAGGTGGCGCTTGAGATCCGACGTGAAGCGGTAGTAGTCGACGGCGCTGCTTTCGGCTTCGAGACCGGCGGCGATGACCGCATCCAGCTGTTTGCCGTCGAGGCCATACTGCTCCTTGAGAAGCTTGCGCAGCCGCTTCTTCTCGCTGTCCTTGATCTGGCCGTCGGCCTCCATGACCTGCATGCAGAGAGCGGCCACGGCGATGCGCGGGTCATCGGGGCTGAAACCCTTCCTGCCATCGTCTGCGGTGAGATTGTGGAAGAATGCCTGAAAGCGTTCGAACATGCGGTTGTCGTTCCATCTCAGAAAAGGCGGAGCCGCGTCTTGGGTTCCGGGGCCGCCTTGTTGTCGCGAACGCCTGGGTCGTCAGGCATTCCATAATATGGTTTGGGTTCAAGCTGTCTGACAGGGGCAATCGTTTCCGCCGGCTTTGGAGCCGAGGCGGGCGTTGGTGCAGAAACCGGAGCCGGGCGCACGGCTTCGGCGATGGTTGCGGCGCGTTCCAGTTCGATGATGCGGTGGTCGTTGGCAGGTGCTTCGGCACGCTGTTGGCGCACCGGCGGCAATGTCTTCAGGGCGGCATCGATCGACGGCACAGTGCCTTCCTCGACCGGGCCTTCGAGCTGACCGAAAGGCGCCTTCCATTCGAAAGCATCGAGACGGCCGGTGACGGGCGACACAGGCAGCCATTTGTCGGAGACGAAGCCGTCTGCGACCCAGGCCGGATCGCGCGGCGCCTTCAGCGCCTGGGCCAGCCAGTGACGGACACGGCCCTGATCGCCAGTCTCGGATTCTTCGATATCGGCAAGCAGCAAGAATGCTGCCTCACGCGACTGCATGCGGGCGGCGGCCTCCGCCTTGGCTCTCGCCTTGGCAAAATCCTGAGCGGCAAGGGCGGCCTGGGCGACGACGAGAAGCGACTCGACGTTGTTGGGGCGAAGAGCCTCCAGCTTTTCGGCGCGCTTCAATCTGTCGGTGACGGAATCGCCGCTGCGTGCTTGCACATAAATGCGGCCGACATCCGGATGTGGTCTGGCCTTCCACGCCTGTTCGAGAATGGCGGCAGCCTTGCGCAGCTTGTCTTCGCGAAACAGCGCCTTTGCTGCGACGGTGGCGGCAGGCTCGAAATCGGGGATCAGCTTCAGCGCCTGGAGGGCGTCGTCGCGGGCACCTGCCGGGTCTTTCTCCAGCTTGTCGTCGGCGCGCGCCGTCAGCAGCACGCCACGCAGACGCTCGCCGTCCTGCTTGTCGACGACGCGGGCTGCCTTCTGCTGATCGAGCAGGCGGATGGCATCGTCCCAGCGTCCAGCCTGGCTGCGATATTCCAAGGTCGCCTGTGCGGCCCAGGGAAGATAGGGCGCATTATCGGCAGCCTTCTCGGCATATTGGCGGGCTGCCTCGTTGGCGCCGAGGCGCTTGGCTTCGAGATACAGCCCCCGCAGACCGAGTTCGCGGGTCTCCGGATCGTTGGCCATGGCCTCGAACTTGGCGCGTGCCTCATCGTGCCGGCCTTCGATCAGCGCGGCCTGCGCTTCCAGAAGGTTGATCAGCGGTTCCTGGTCGGCGCGGATCAGGCCGCGCGACCGGGCAGCCATCTTACGGGCGAGAAGCGCATTACCGGCGCCGGCGGCGATCAGGCCGGTCGAGAGCGCCTGATAACCGCGATCGCGCTTGCGGGCGCGGAAATAGCGGGTGACGGAATGCGGCGAGGTCCAGATCATCCGGACCAGCCACCAGGCGATCATGACGAGGGCGATCAAGGCGATCAGGCCGCTGGCGGCGACGATCAGCTTGGTCTGATAGAGCTGGCCTTCCCAAATGAGCGACAGGTCACCGGGCCGGTCGGCGAGCCAGGAGAAACCGTAGCCGAGAACGAGAACCACGAGCGCAAAAATGACGAGCTTGACCATCGGTTCAGCCCTCCTTGCCGGTGCCGGAGACGGCTTTGGACAGGGCTCCGCTGACAAGATCCTCAACCCGGATACGGGCCTCAAGAGATTGCTTGAAGGCTGCCGACGCCTGCTTGGCTGCCGGGGGCAGATCGTTCCATTCGTTGGCGGCGCCCGGAAGGTCGCCGTTTCGAACCTTGTTTTCCATGCGGGCAGCGATCGCCTCGACGCTTTCACCCTCGATATTGCCAACCGGGCGGACGCTGACCAGCGACTTGGCGCTGTTCATCAACCGGTCCGACCAGCTCTGATCAGGGCTCGGCTGGTTCGCGGATTCGACGGCGGCGCTTGCCACATCGGAAACCTGATTGATCAGTTCGGCACGCGAGGGCACGCCGGTTTGGGCAAAGCTTCTGAGATCCTTGGCCGCCGGATCGTCAGGTGAAACGCCTGCGAATGTATCGAGTTCGGCCGTAAACGGGCCACCGCGGTCGATCGCTGCCTTCAGCGCAGCGGCGGCGATCGCCTTGGCGACGGCAACGTCCTGGCGCGGCTCGTTGAGCTTTTTCTCGGCTTCGTCGAGACGCTTGGTCAGATCGGCGCCGCTGGAGGCCTGCTGCTCGGATGTCTGCGTCATCGACGAGCGGATCTGTTCCAGCTGTGCGCTGAGATCGGTGACCTTCTGGTTTAGGGCTTCGACTGCTGCCGGGTCGCCCGCTACGGTTTGCGACGGCGCCTTTGCCGCTGTTTCCAGGGCGGCAATCCGCTTGTCGAGGGCGTCGTCATCCGGGTTCGGCGCGGCCGCCAGATTGGCGATCGACTGCTTCAGGCCATCAAGTTCGGCAGAAAATTCTGCGCTCTGATCGGACTGGGCCTGCTGCGGCGCAGAGCCGGGGAGATATCCGGCATATTGGATGGCACCGGCACCCACCAGTGCCACAAGACCACCAAAAATGCCTGCGGCGATGAGACCCGAAGTCGAGCCGCCGCGCTGCGGCGGCGGTGCGGCAATGACCGGTTCCTCGGCGCGGCAGGGCGCTTCATCGGGCTGTGTTTCCGCGGCCGCGGGCTCTTCCGTGGCGGGGATTTCCGCCTTTGCATTCAGGTCTTCGGAGGCTTGCTCCTTTGCCGCCTGGAGCGAGGCGTTCAGATCGCTGGTTGCCTGGTCGTCAGGGCTCTCAGCCGCCTGCGCAGGCTTCTCTGCTGCATCCTCCTGCTTGGCAAATTCCTGCGCCTCCAGATCGATCGTGACCGGCTGTTCGGTTCTCTTCGAATGGCGTGGCGGGTTTCCCGAAACCATGAGGTCCTCTTTTTTCCTGCATTGCAACGAAACTAGTCAGTGATGCCAGTTAAGGAAAGAGGTTAGATCAAATTTGGGCGGAGCATGCCTTCAAAGGAGCGACAAAAGGCTTTGCTCATCCGGCATCGCGGCTGTCCGGATATTTTTCCTGAGGCCGCCGGGGATGGCAGTTGCTACGGCTTCGCTGAGGCAAAGCAGCTTGGCATCTGTGAGCCAGACAGGTGTGGCTTCGGCTGTGAAGAGCTCAAAGAATGCCAGCGCCGCCTCGCGGGAATAGAAGAGGACGGCGTCTGCTGGTGTCCTGGCCAGCTGTTCGATCTGAGCTAGATCGATGGTGACCGGCTGCATGCGATAGCAGACGGCAACATCGATCTGTAGTTCGAGTTCGGCCGCCCGCTTTTCGAATTTTTCGGCGCGCGGGACGCCAGCCAGATAGGTGATGACGCCGTTTGCCTGACCAGCAATCAGCTCCGCCAGATCACTGCCATCGACGGTGCTTGCGGAGACTGAGGTGAAGCCTGCCGCGTCTGCCGCCTCGGCGCTCGCCGCGCCAACGCAGAATACCGGCCGGGTGAGGTGGCGCGCGAGTTCGCCGGATCTTGCGGTCAGGGACCGAACGGCCTCTGCGCTGGTGATCGCGATCGGGCCGTCATGCGCATCCAATGCCTTGATCGCAGCGTCCGTGTCGTGACGCGGTTCTGACAGAGGCAGAAGCAAGGGCTCATGACCCATGCCCCGCAATCGCTGTGCCGTTCGCTCCCCCTGACGCTGCGGGCGGGTTACGAGCACGCGCATGGAGGCTAGTTCCAGTCGTCGAAGAACGTGGTTCCCGCACGGTCGCGGACATCCTGCCCGGCCCGGGTTCCGAGCGCCGCGGCATCGCGGCGGTTGCCGTCGATGGTGATCGAATGCTGGTGGCGTCCGTCCGGAGTGATGATCAGGCCCGAGAACTTGATCTGGTCGCCTTCGCAGATCGCGTAGCCGCCGATCGGCGTGCGACAGGAGCCGTCGAGAGCACCAAGAAAGGCGCGCTCGCAAGAAACCGCATCGAAGGTCGCCGGATCGTTGATGGCGGCGAGGAGGTTGTCCATCCGCTCGTCACCGATGCGGCTTTCGATGGCGATCGCGCCCTGTGCCGGAGCGGGCGGGAACGTATCGGGGTCGAGAATATCCGTCAGCACATCGACCTTGCCGAGGCGCTTCAGACCGGCGAGAGCCAGCAGCGTCGCGTCGGCCTGACCTTCGGCCAGCTTGCGCAGACGGGTATCGACGAGGCCACGGAAGGTGATGACGTTGATATCCGGGCGCATGCGGCGGATCAGTGCCTGACGGCGGAGCGACGAGGAACCGACGGTTGCGCCGTGCGGCAGGTCGATCAGCTTTGCAGCCGTGCGGCCGATCACCGCGTCGCGGATGTCCTCGCGCGGCATGAAGGCGGAGAGATAGAGCCCTTCCGGCAGCGTGGTCGCCATGTCCTTCGCCGAATGCACGGCGAAATCGAGCTCGCCGATCGCCAGCTTTTCTTCGAGTTCCTGGGTGAAAAGGCCCTTGCCACCGATCTCGGAAAGAGAACGGTCGGTGATGCGGTCGCCGGTCGTGGTCAGCACCACGATCTCGAACATTTCCTCCGGCAGGCCATGCGCGGCCATCAGCCTGTCCCGGGCTTCGTGTGCCTGGGCGAGCGCCAGCGGGCTGCCCCGCGTACCGATCCGGAAAGGTTTTGTTTGCATCCGCTTTGATCCGTTGTTACCGGAAGTCTCGTATCCGGGTTTCCGCCCCATCGCAATCAACGATCAGGTTTCATGGCTCCCTTTCTACGTATCCTCGGCATCGAAACAAGCTGCGACGAGACCGCGGCTGCGGTCGTCGAACGCGATGCGGAAGGCCGCTCGAATGTGCTTTCCGACGTTGTGCTCAGTCAGCTTGACGAGCATAGCGCCTATGGCGGCGTTGTGCCGGAGATTGCGGCGCGCGCGCATATCGAAGCGCTCGACACGCTGATCGAAGAAGCGCTGCAGCGCGCCAATGTGTCGCTGGCGGATGTCGATGCCATTGCTGCGACATCCGGTCCGGGGCTGATCGGTGGGCTGCTGGTCGGGCTGATGACCGGCAAGGCAATCGCACGAGCCGCAGGCAAGCCGCTCTATGCCGTCAACCATCTCGAGGGACATGCGCTAACGGCGCGGCTGACCGATGGGCTTTCCTTCCCCTATCTGATGCTACTCGTTTCCGGCGGCCACACGCAGCTCATCCTGGTGCGCGGCATCGGCCAATACAAGCGCTGGGGTACAACGATCGACGACGCGCTCGGCGAAGCATTCGACAAGACGGCGAAGCTGCTGGGGCTGCCCTATCCCGGCGGTCCCGAAGTGGAGAAGGCGGCGAAATCGGGCAATCCGGATCGCTTTTCTTTCCCACGGCCACTGGTCGGCGAGGCCCGCCTCGACTTTTCCTTTTCCGGTCTGAAGACGGCCGTTCGTCAGGCGGCAACCGAGATTGCGCCCGTATCGGCGCAGGATATTGCCGATATCTGTGCTTCCTTCCAGAAAGCGATTTCGCGCACGCTAAAGGACAGAATCGGGCGTGGGCTGCAGCGTTTCAAAACCGAGTTTCCTGATATCGAGGGTCAGCCGGCGCTGGTGGTTGCGGGCGGTGTCGCGGCCAATCAGGAAGTTCGCGGCACGCTGCAAGCGCTCTGCGGAACGCATGGTTTCCGCTTCATCGCGCCGCCGCTCCGGCTTTGCACCGATAATGCCGTGATGATCGCCTGGGCCGGACTGGAGCGCATGGCGATCGGCGTGGCGCCCGATGATCTCGACGTCCAGCCGCGGTCACGCTGGCCGCTCGATTCCAACGCCGAGGCATTGGTCAATTACGGAAAACGCGGAGCCAAGGCATGAGCGAGCGGATTGCTGTCATCGGTGCCGGTGCGTTCGGAACTGCGCTTGCCGCGGTCATCGCGCTCACCGGCCGCAGCGCCGTGACGCTTGTCGGCCGGGATCCGGCGCTGATGGCCGATCTGGCGGCCGAGCGGCTGCACGATGCGGCACTGCCGGGAATTGCGCTGCCGGAAGCACTGGAATTTTCCGCAGAAGCGGATGCCATCCGCGATGCGTCGATCGTCCTCTTTGCCATGCCCTCGCAAGCGCAGGCGGATGCTGCGCGCCAGTATGGTCCTTATCTGGCTAAGGATGCTGTCGTCGTCACCTGTGCCAAGGGCATCGAACGCGCGACCGGTGCGTTGCTGACCGACATGCTGGAACGGGAGCTTCCGGCTCATTGTGTCGCCGTGCTCTCTGGTCCCGGTTTTGCGGCCGATATCGCCAAGGGCCTGCCGACGGCGATGGCGATCGCGGCTGCTGATATGGACGTTGCCGAGCGGCTAGCGCAGGCGATTTCAGGCCGCACCTTCCGGCTCTATGCGTCGGACGACCGCATCGGCGTCCAGCTCGGGGGCGCGCTGAAGAATGTTCTGGCCATTGCCTGCGGCATCGTCGAGGGCCGCGGCATCGGCGATTCCGCCCGCGCGGCGCTGATTGCCCGCGGTCTTGCGGAAATGTCGCGGCTGGTTGCGGCCAAGGGCGGACAGGCGGGCACGGTTCGCGGGCTCTCGGGGCTCGGCGATCTGGTTTTGACGGCCACCAGCCATCAATCGCGCAATCTGCGCTTCGGCATCGTGCTCGGGCGCGGCGAACAGGCCGATCCAGCGCATGGACAGCTGGTCGAGGGCGCTTTCGCGGCTGCCGTTGCCGCGCGGCTGGCCGGCGAGCTTGGCGTTGACATGCCGATTACCGACGCCGTCTCGGCGATCATCGAGGGCAAGCTCGGGATTGCCGAGGCCATCGAACAATTGATGACACGTCCGATCACCACCGAATAGGAGACTGACATGCTTTTCGCCCTTATTTGCAAGGACAAGCCAGGCCATCTGAACGTGCGCATGGAAACGCGTCCTGTTCATGTCGAATACCTCAACAAGCTGAATGCTGAAGGCAAGCTGGCGATTGCCGGTCCGTTCCTCGATGCCGATGGCAAGCCGAATGGCAGCCTGGTGATCGTCAAGGCCGACAGCCTGGAAGCCGCCAAGGCGCTTGGCGAAGCAGACCCTTATGCCAAGGCTGGCCTTTTCGAGAGCGTCGAGGTGAAGCCCTATAACTGGGTCTTCAACAATCCGGAGGCTTGAGATGGCGCACTGGCTTTACAAGTCCGAGCCGGCCGCCTGGTCCTGGGAGCAGCAAAAGGCTGCCGGGGAGAAGGGGACGGAATGGACGGGTGTCCGCAACTACCTCGCCCGCAACAACATGCGCGCCATGCAGATCGGCGACAAGGGCTTCTTCTACCATTCCAATGATGGGCTGGAGATCGTCGGGATCGTCGAAGTCTGCGCCCTCTCGCATCCCGATTCCTCGGCCAAGGGCGATCCCAAATGGGATTGCGTCGATATCCGCGCCGTCATGGACGTTCCGAAGCCGGTGACGCTGAAGGATGTGAAGGCAAGCGAGAAGCTGTCGAAGATGTCGCTGGTGACCTCCATGCGCCTTTCTGTGCAGCCGGTCACCGACGAAGAGTGGCTCGAAGTCTGCCGCATGGGCGGTCTCGACAACCCGCCGCGTTGACCGCTCTTGAAGACCGATCCGGAACTCTTCATCCGCGCCAATACCAGCCTCATGGCGCCGCCGCATGTGCCGGAGATCCGGCTGCATCTGGCGAGCGAGGCTCATGAGCTATGGTTGAAGACGGAAGAGGAGCTTGCGGAGATCGGTCTGCCGCCGCCGTTCTGGGCGTTCGCCTGGGCCGGCGGGCAGGGGCTGGCGCGCTATATTCTCGACCATCCTGATACGCTCAGTGGCGCGCAGGTGCTTGATTTCGCAACCGGCTCTGGCCTCGTCGCGATCGCCGCGAAGATGGTGGGAGCAGCTGGCGTCACCGCCGCCGATATCGATCCCTGGGCTCGGACTGCCGTGCGACTTAATGCGGCGGCAAACCAGGTCGCGATCGGCTTCGAAGGCTCGGACCTTGTTGGCTCTGACGTTGCTGCGGATATCGTGCTCGCAGGCGACGTGTTTTACGACCGCGAATTTGCCGATGCGCTGCTGCCGTGGTTCGGGCGGCTAGCGAAAGAGGGCAAGACGGTGCTGGTCGGCGATCCCGGCCGCGCCTACCTGCCGAAAGACCGGCTGGAATTCTGCGCTGTCTACGAGGTGCCGGTCACCCGAGCGCTTGAGGATAGCGAGGTCAAGAAGACGACCGTCTGGCGCTTCAGGGCCTGATCACGCAGACATTTGCCTCGTATTCGCAAGGGTCATCTTGGATCGCGACATCGATCACTTTGGCTTTCGGCGCCAGGGTGGCGGTTCTGGGTGCAGCATAGATCGTATAGCCGCTGGCGCCGATATAGGTGCCGCCATCGACGTCATAGGCATAAGAACCAGCATAGGTGCCGTTATAGGCCGGACCGTTGTTCACCGGTGCGGCGGCGTTGCTGCCCTGAATGGTGTAGCCGTTATAGACAGGCGAGAACTGTCGCAATCTGACAAAGCGGTTGTGGCCGTGACGGCGGTCGCGATCGCCGAACCATTGCTGTCCGCCCGCAAAATGGACCATGCCGCGACCGTGGTGCGGATAGCGTTCGCCAGCGGCGGCAGGCAGCGCCATCAGGGCGCCGAGCATGAGCGGAATGACCTTCGAAAAACGCGTGACCATCGGCTGTCTTCCTCGCAAAATGCGATCGTTAACAAATCGTTAACGGCAGCTTGCTTCAAAACTTCCCGTATGTCCACTTGAGCGATGAAAAATCAGGATAAAATCTGAGTACCGGAAGCCAGTTTTGCTTTGCAGCAACTTCCCGGTAACGCGAATCGATTAAATTAAAAGCGGACGGCGATTGTGCTTGTCGTCCGGGGCTTCGGTGATTAAACGTCGCCATTGATGCAACGCACACAGACAATTTTGTCATTCCTGTGATTGCCTCGATATGCTCCGTATTCCGGAAGCGCAGAGAAGACGCCGCGAGGTTCTGATGGCGAATGTGACAAATAACCGGCCCCTGTCGCCGCATTTGCAAATTTACAAACCAATCCCCACCATGATCATGTCGATCGTCCACCGCATTACCGGTGGCGCTCTCTATGTCGGCACGCTGCTGATCGCCTGGTGGCTGATCGCGGCTGGGACGGGACAGTCGAACTACGACTGGGCCAACTGGGTGCTCGGCAGCATCATCGGCAAGCTTGTGCTGCTCGGCTACACCTGGGCGCTGATCCATCACATGCTCGGCGGCTTCCGCCACTTCATGTGGGATCTCGGCCATGGTTTCGGGAAGGAATTCTCCACCAAGCTCGCCATCGCCAATCTGATCGGATCGCTCTGTCTGACCGTGCTGGTCTGGGTGATCGGCTTCGTCATTCGTTAAAGGTCGCTCTCATGGATATGCGTACCCCGCTCGGTAAGGTCCGCGGCCTCGGCTCCGCCAAGGAAGGCACCGATCATTTTTGGCGCCAGCGCGTCACCGCGGTCGCCAACGTGCCGCTGTTTCTGTTCTTCATCATCTTCATGCTGGTTCATGCCGGCCAGCCCTATGCGGAAGTGGTTCACGCGCTGTCGAACCCGTTCGTCGCCGTCATCATGGGTCTGATGATCATCTCGGGCGTCATTCACATGAAGCTCGGCATGCAGGTCATCATCGAGGATTATGTTCACACCGAATGGCTGAAGATCGTCAGCCTGATGCTGAACACCTTCTTCTCGATCCTGATCGCCGGCCTCTGTCTTTTCGCCATTCTGAAAATTGCATTCGTAGGATAACCGTATCATGGCACCCTCTTCACCCGCTCAGAATGGGAAGGCCTACAAGTACGTCGACCACTCTTATGATGTGATCGTCGTCGGCGCCGGCGGCGCTGGTCTTCGCGCCACGCTCGGCATGGCCGAACAAGGTTTCCGCACCGCCTGCATCACCAAAGTATTCCCGACCCGCTCGCACACGGTCGCAGCGCAGGGCGGCATTGCCGCCTCGCTGCAGAACATGACGCCGGATAGCTGGCAGTGGCACCTCTACGACACCGTCAAGGGCTCCGACTGGCTCGGCGACGTCGATGCCATGCAGTATCTGACTATGGAAGCGCCGAAGGCGGTCTATGAGCTTGAGCATTACGGCGTGCCGTTCTCGCGTAACGAGGAAGGCAAGATCTACCAGCGCCCGTTCGGCGGCCACATGCAGAATTTCGGTGAGGGGCCGCCGGTACAGCGCACCTGCGCCGTTGCCGACCGTACCGGCCACGCCATCCTGCACACGCTCTATGGCCAGTCGCTGCGCAACAACGCCGAATTCTTCATCGAGTATTTCGCGCTCGACCTGATCATGTCCGAGGATGGCAGCCGCTGCACCGGCGTCGTTGCCTGGAACCTCGACGACGGCACGATCCATCGCTTCGCTGCCAAGATGGTGGTGCTGGCGACCGGCGGCTACGGCCGCGCCTATTTCTCGGCAACGTCTGCCCATACCTGCACCGGCGACGGTGGCGGGATGGTGGCGCGTGCAGGCCTGCCGCTGCAGGACATGGAATTCGTCCAGTTCCACCCGACCGGCATCTACGGCTCCGGCTGTCTGATCACCGAAGGCGCTCGCGGCGAAGGCGGTTACCTCGTGAATTCCGAGGGCGAACGCTTCATGGAACGCTACGCCCCTTCGGCGAAGGACCTTGCCTCGCGCGACGTCGTCTCGCGCTGCATGACGCTGGAAATTCGCGAAGGCCGCGGCGTCGGCAAGGCCAAGGACCATATCTTCCTGCATCTCGACCATCTCGATCCGGCGGTTCTGCACGAGCGTCTGCCGGGGATTTCCGAGAGCGCCAAGATCTTCGCCGGTGTCGATGTGACCCGCGAGCCGATCCCGGTTTTGCCGACCGTCCACTACAATATGGGCGGCATTCCCACCAACTATTGGGGCGAAGTGCTTAATGCCGACTCCAGCAATCCGGAACGCGTCATCCCCGGCCTGATGGCCGTTGGTGAAGCCGGCTGCGCCTCTGTGCACGGCGCCAACCGTCTTGGTTCCAACTCGCTGATCGACCTCGTGGTCTTCGGCCGTGCCGCGGCGATCCGCGCCGGCGAGGTCATCGACCGCGCATCGCCGGTTCCGCATCTGAACGTTGCTGCCTGCGACAAGATCATGGATCGCTTCGACGCTCTGCGGAACGCCAGCGGCGGCACGCCGACGGCCGTTCTGCGCGAGAAGATGCAGCGCGCCATGCAGGAAGACGCGGCCGTGTTCCGCACGCAGGAATCGCTGGAATCCGGCTGCCGCCGTATTTCGGCAATCTGGGGCGAGATGAAGGACATCAAGGTCACCGACCGCTCGATGATCTGGAACTCCGACCTCGTCGAAACGCTGGAGCTGCAGAACCTGATGGCCAACGCCATCACGACGATCTACGGCGCCGAAGCCCGCAAGGAGAGCCGCGGCTCGCATGCGCGCGAAGATTATACGGAAGGCGCATTCGCCGGCCGCGACGACGTCAACTGGCGCAAGCACACGCTTGCCTGGGTCAATGACGCAGGCGACGTCAAGCTCGACTACCGCCCGGTTCACACCGAGCTGATCGCAGAGGGCATCGATCCCAAGAAGATCGCGCCCAAGGCTCGTGTGTACTAAGAGGAACCGGACATGGTAGAACTCGCTCTCCCCAAGAACTCCCAGATGCGCGAAGGCAAGGTTTGGCCGAAGCCTGCCGGTGCCAAGAATATCCGCGAATTCCGCGTCTATCGCTGGAGCCCGGATGACGGCCAAACGCCGTCGATCGATACGTTCTATATCGATATCGACGATTGCGGCCCGATGGTTCTCGACGGTCTGCTCTATATCAAGAACAAGATCGACCCGACGCTGACGCTGCGCCGCTCCTGCCGCGAAGGCATCTGCGGTTCCTGCGCCATGAATATCGACGGCACGAATACGCTGGCCTGCACCAAGGGTCTCGACGATATCAAGGGCACGGTGAAGATCTATCCGCTGCCGCATATGCCTGTCGTCAAGGATCTGGTTCCCGATCTCTCCAACTTCTATGCCCAGCACCGCTCGATCGAGCCTTGGCTGAAGACGGTATCGCCGACGCCAGCCAAGGAATGGAAGCAGAGCCACGAGGACCGCCAGAAGCTCGATGGCCTCTACGAGTGCATTCTCTGTGCCTGCTGCTCGACCTCCTGTCCGAGCTACTGGTGGAACGGCGACCGTTACCTCGGTCCGGCTGTTCTGCTGCAGGCCTATCGCTGGCTGATCGACTCCAGAGATGAAGCGACGGGCGAGCGTCTCGACAACCTCGAGGATCCCTTCCGCCTCTACCGCTGCCACACGATCATGAACTGCGCGCAGACGTGCCCGAAGGGTCTGAACCCCGCCAAGGCAATCGCCGAGATCAAGAAGATGATGGTCGAGCGCCGGGTCTGATCGGCATCGCTTTTCGAACGGCGCCTTCGGGCGCCGTTTCACTCTCCAGGCAAGGCCGGAAAGTGCTTGAGAATTTGCGCTGATCACCGTGCTGACAAATTCTCCCTTCAGAAGTGCGGCCGCACGGCTTGAATTGCCTTCGTTCCGGCACAGATTCTGTCACGGGCAATTTACGGGTGTGCTCACTTGATTAACCAAAGTGAAATACGTTAATTCGAAAATTAGTCTGATGACTACTTTTGATGCGGCAAGGCGGATATTCGGGAGCCTCAAGATGCAGTTGCGATATGCGATGACAGGTGTGGCGGTTGTTCTGTCACTCGCTGGCTGCCAGCGTACGGCCTATGACAATGCGAGCTACAGCAGCCAACCGGCGCCGCTGACCGCGCAGCCTGTACCGTCGGTGCAGGGTGGGCAGCTGCCTCCTCCGGGCGGCGCTTCGCAGTTTCCGGCAGCGCCGAGCGCGGCCCCGGCAGCACCGGCAGCACCGGGCGCCATGGCTGCAAACGCTCTCGATGTTACCAAGGAATCGATGGTCGGCAGCTGGCGTGTCAACGGCGGCTGCGACATGTTCCTGACGCTGACCAATCTCGGCAGCGGTTCGCGTGGCGGCACGCGCGGTTGCACGGGCGAGCTGACGGCGATGGGCTCCTGGGAAGTTTCCGGCAAGCAGGTTCTGCTCAAGGACCGCAGCGGCAACCAGATCGGCAGTGTCTACAAGACGGCTGACAACAGCTTCTCCGGCCAGACCAATGGCGGCCAGCCGATCACTCTCAGCCGGTAATCGCACCGGCGGCGCGTCCGCCGGTCTCGCATAGGCGGACCAGCCCTCATGCAGCCAATGCCAGACTACGCCCTGAGCGTCAGCGAACAATTGAAGTCGCTGACGGCCTCGGGTTCTCTGCAGATCGATACGGCACAGATGGATGTTGCCAAGAGCCTCGACCGGGTTCTGTCGCAGCTGAAGCAACGCCGTCCTGCCGCCAAATCGAGCGCTCTCGGCTGGCTGTTCGCTTCCAAGAAGAAATCCGAGCCCGGGATCAAGGGCCTCTACATCCATGGCAGCGTCGGCCGCGGCAAGACGATGCTGATGGACATGTTCTTCGGCATGGCGCCCTGCAAGAAGAAGCGGCGGGCGCATTTTCACGAATTCATGGCCGATGTGCACAATCGCATCGCCGCTCATCGCCAGAAGCTCAAGGACGGCGAGACCAAGCAGGCCGATCCAATGCCGCCGGTCGCTGCCTCGCTCTATGAGGAAGCCGAACTCCTCTGCTTCGACGAGTTCACCGTCACCGACATCGCCGATGCGATGATCCTGTCGCGGTTGTTTTCGGAGCTGTTCGCAAAGGGCTGCGTGCTGATTGCCACCTCGAATGTCGAACCCGACAATCTCTATCGGGACGGCCTCAATCGTGGGCTTTTCCTGCCCTTCGTCGAGCTTCTGAAGAAGAATGTCGATGTCGTCACGCTGGATTCGCCGACCGATTACCGGATGGAAAAGCTGAACAGCCAGCCGGTCTACCTGACGCCGATCGATGCGCGCACCGATATGGCCATGGATGCGTCGTGGACGCAGATGCTGCATGGGCGCAAGGCGCAGCCGGTGGAGATCCCGATGAAGGGGCGCTCGATCCATGTGCCGCTCGCCGTCGACCGGATGGCGCGCTTTAGTTTTGCCGATCTCTGCGAGAAGCCGTTCGGCGCTGCCGATTTCCTGGCGATCGCAGGCCGTTTCGATACTGTTTTCATCGATCGCATTCCGCTTCTGACGGCTGACAAGCGAAATCAGGCCAAACGCTTCATCATTCTCGTCGATACCCTATATGACCATGGCGTGCGTCTGCATGCCTCCGCGGCGGCCATGCCGGAACAGTTGCTCGCCGAGCGGCGCGGCACCGAGGGCTTCGAGTTTGATCGTACCGCGTCGCGTCTCTTCGAGATGCGCAGCGCTGAGTATCTTGCGCTGCATCATCAAAAGACCGCCGCCGAGTAACAATTTGGTGACAAATTGATTTACGTTTACGTAAGAATTTTGTCATCTAAACGATTGAAAACGCTACACCAAAAATAACACATTGCCATTTTTGGGCTTTAGGTCTATGCGATTGCGGCATTGGACGACGCCGCGGCGCGCCGCCCGACCGATTATATTCGCAAAGGAAAAGCGAAATGGCGCGTAATAAGATCGCACTCATTGGTTCTGGCATGATTGGTGGCACGCTGGCGCATCTCGCCGGTCTCAAGGAACTCGGCGATATCGTTCTGTTCGACATTGCCGACGGTATCCCGCAGGGCAAGGGCCTCGATATTTCCCAGTCGTCCCCGGTCGAAGGCTTCGACGTCAACCTGACGGGTGCCAGCGATTACTCCGCGATCGAAGGTGCTGATGTCTGCATCGTCACCGCAGGCGTTGCCCGCAAGCCGGGTATGAGCCGCGACGATCTTCTCGGCATCAACCTCAAGGTCATGGAGCAGGTCGGCGCCGGCATCAAGAAGTATGCTCCGAACGCTTTCGTCATCTGCATCACCAACCCGCTCGACGCGATGGTCTGGGCCCTGCAGAAGTTCTCCGGCCTCCCGGCCAACAAGGTCGTCGGCATGGCCGGCGTTCTGGACAGCTCGCGCTTCCGTCTGTTCCTTTCGAAGGAATTCAACGTATCCGTTCAGGACGTCACCGCCTTCGTTCTCGGCGGCCATGGCGACACGATGGTGCCGCTCGCCCGCTACTCGACCGTCGGCGGCATTCCGCTCACCGACCTCGTCACCATGGGTTGGGTCACCAAGGAACGCCTCGAAGAAATCATCCAGCGCACCCGTGATGGCGGCGCAGAAATCGTCGGCCTGCTCAAGACCGGTTCGGCCTACTATGCTCCGGCTGCTTCGGCGATCGAAATGGCTGAATCCTACCTCAAGGACAAGAAGCGCGTTCTGCCTTGCGCAGCGCAGCTGACCGGCCAGTACGGCGTCAAGGACATGTATGTCGGCGTTCCCACGGTCATCGGTGCCGGTGGCGTCGAGCGCGTCATCGAGATCGACCTCAACAAGGCCGAAAAGGAAGCCTTCGACAAGTCGGTTGCCGCTGTCGCCGGTCTTTGCGAAGCCTGCATCAACATTGCGCCTGCGCTGAAGTAATTCCCGCGCGCCCCCACGCAATTCAAACAGGAATAGATCCATGAATATTCATGAATACCAGGCCAAGGCTCTCTTGAAGGGATATGGCGCGCCGGTCGCAAGCGGCGTGCCGATCCTCAAGGTCGAGGAAGCCGAGGCGGCTGCAAAGTCGCTTCCGGGCCCGCTCTACGTCGTCAAGAGCCAGATCCATGCTGGCGGCCGCGGCAAGGGCAAGTTCAAGGAACTCGGCCCCGACGCAAAGGGCGGCGTTCGCCTCGCCAAGTCGATCGAAGAGGTCGTCGCTCACGCCAAGGAAATGCTCGGCAACACGCTGGTAACGGCGCAGACGGGCGAAGCCGGCAAGCAGGTCAACCGTCTCTACATCGAAGACGGCGCAGACATTGCCCGCGAACTCTACTGCTCGCTGCTGGTTGACCGCTCGGTCGGTCAGGTTGCCTTCGTCGTCTCGACCGAAGGCGGCATGGACATCGAAGCCGTTGCCCACGACACGCCTGAGAAGATCCACACGATCGCCATCAACCCGGAAGCCGGTGTGACCGCTGCCGATGTTGCTGCCATTGCCAAGGCTCTGGAGCTCGACGGCGCTGCCGCCGAAGATGCCAAGTCGCTGTTCCCGGCGCTCTACAAGGCGTTCAACGAAAAGGACATGGCGCTCCTCGAGGTCAACCCGCTGATCGTCATGAAGGACGGTCATCTGCGCGTTCTCGACGCCAAGATGTCCTTCGACGGCAACGCGCTGTTCCGCCATGACGACGTCAAGGCGCTGCGCGACGAGACCGAAGAAGACGCCAAGGAAATCGAAGCCTCCAAGTGGGACCTCGCCTACGTTGCCCTCGACGGCAATATCGGCTGCATGGTCAACGGCGCAGGCCTCGCCATGGCGACGATGGACATCATCAAGCTTTACGGCAAAGAGCCGGCAAACTTCTGCGACGTCGGCGGTGGCGCCGGCAAGGAGAAGGTCGCGGCTGCGTTCAAGATCATCACTGCCGACCCCAAGGTCGAAGGCATCCTCGTCAACATCTTCGGCGGCATCATGAAGTGCGATGTCATCGCTGAAGGCGTCGTCGCTGCCGTGCAGGAAGTCGGTCTGAAGGTTCCGCTCGTCGTTCGCCTCGAAGGCACCAATGTCGAACTCGGCAAGAAGATCCTCAACGAATCCGGTCTCGCGATCACGGCTGCTGACGATCTTGACGATGCGGCCAAGAAGATCGTCGCGGCGATCAACGCCTAATTTGAGGACCTATACATGTCTATTCTCGTCAACAAGAATACCAAGGTTCTCGTTCAGGGCCTGACCGGCAAGACCGGCACCTTCCACACCGAACAGGCGCTTGCCTACTACGGCACGCAGATGGTCGGCGGCATTCACCCGAAGAAGGGTGGTGAAACCTGGACCGGCTCGAAGGGCGAAAGCCTGCCGATCTTCGCATCGGTTGCCGAAGCCAAGGAACGCACCGGCGCTGACGCATCGGTCATCTACGTTCCGCCGGCAGGCGCAGCAGACGCGATCATTGAGGCGATCGACGCCGAGATCCCGTTCATCACCTGCATCACCGAAGGCATCCCGGTCATGGACATGGTCCGTGTCAAGGCTCGCCTCGACAAGTCCAAGTCGCGCCTGCTCGGCCCGAATTGCCCGGGTATCCTGACGCCGGAAGAATGCAAGATCGGCATCATGCCGGGCTCGATCTTCCGCAAGGGTTCGGTCGGTATCGTTTCGCGCTCCGGCACGCTGACCTACGAAGCCGTCTTCCAGACGTCGAACGAAGGCCTCGGCCAGACGACGGCTGTCGGCATCGGCGGCGACCCGGTCAAGGGCACCGAGTTCATCGACGTGCTCGAGATGTTCTTGGCCGATCCGGCCACGACCTCAATCATCATGATCGGCGAAATCGGCGGCGCTGCTGAAGAAGATGCAGCGCAGTTCCTGATCGACGAAGCCAAGAAGGGCCGCAAGAAGCCGATGGCAGGCTTCATCGCCGGCCGTACCGCTCCGAAGGGCCGCACCATGGGCCACGCCGGTGCGGTCGTTTCCGGCGGCAAGGGCGATGCGGAATCGAAGATCGCTGCCATGGAAGCAGCTGGCATCAAGGTGTCGCCTTCCCCGGCTCGCCTCGGCAAGACGCTGGTTGAAGTCCTCAAGGGCTGAACCGACATATAGACCCGGGCGGCGGATCGCATCTGCCGCCGCCGCCCGGCTGACTTTCGAATGCAGATGTGCCGCGGACAGGCGGTAAATTGGAATGCGGCAGCCGGCGAGATGGCCGGCAAATTCATCTTAGTCAGGAGGCGGGCAGAAGCGCCCGCGTAACACCATGGCACGGCAAGAAGCCAACGAGCAGTTTCAGATCACTTCGTTTCTGGATGGCGCCAACGCTGCCTATATCGAGCAGCTCTACGCCCGTTATGAAGAAGATCCGTCGTCGGTCGACGAACAGTGGCAGGCCTTTTTCAAGGCGCTGGACGATGATCCAAGCGACGTGAAGAAGGCAGCCAAGGGTGCATCCTGGCGCAAGAAGCACTGGCCGATCCCGGCCGGCGGCGATCTCGTTTCGGCGCTGGACGGCGACTGGGGCATCGTCGAGAAGGTCATCGAGACCAAGGTCAAGGCGAAGGCCGAAGCATCGGGCAAGCCGAGCGATGGTGCCGACATCATCCAGGCGACGCGCGACTCCGTCCGCGCCATCATGATGATCCGTGCCTACCGCATGCGCGGCCATCTGCACGCCAAGCTCGATCCGCTCGGCATCGCCGCGCCGGTCGAGGATTATCACGAGCTTTCGCCAGAGAACTACGGCTTCACCGCCGCCGATTACGATCGCAAGATCTTCATCGACAACGTTCTCGGCCTCGAATACGCGACTTTGCGCGAGATGATCGAGATCCTCGAGCGCACCTATTGCTCGACGCTCGGCGTCGAGTTCATGCATATCTCGAACCCGGAAGAAAAGTCCTGGATCCAGGAACGCATTGAAGGTCCGGACAAGGGTGTGGCTTTCACGCCCGAGGGCAAGAAGGCGATCCTGCAGAAGGTCATCGAAGCCGAAGGCTACGAGCAGTTCCTCGACGTCAAGTTCAAGGGCACCAAGCGTTTCGGTCTCGACGGCGGTGAATCGCTGATCCCGGCGCTTGAGCAGATCCTGAAGCGCGGCGGCAATCTCGGCCTCAAGGAAGCCGTGTTCGGCATGGCCCATCGCGGCCGCCTGAACGTGCTGTCGCAGGTCATGGGAAAGCCGCACCGCGCCATTTTCCACGAGTTCAAGGGCGGTTCTTACGCACCTGACGAAGTCGAAGGTTCGGGCGACGTGAAGTACCATCTCGGTGCCTCCTCCGACCGCGAATTCGACGGCAACAAGGTCCACGTTTCGCTGACGGCAAACCCGTCGCATCTCGAAATCGTCGACCCTGTCGTCATGGGCAAGGCCCGCGCCAAGCAGGATATGGGTGCCACCGTCTGGGACGGCGACACCATTCCGTTGACCGAGCGCGCCAAGGTTCTGCCGCTGCTGATCCATGGTGACGCGGCCTTCGCCGGTCAGGGCGTCATTGCCGAAATCCTCGGCCTGTCCGGTCTGCGCGGTCACCGCGTTGCCGGTACGATGCACGTCATCATCAACAACCAGATCGGCTTCACCACGAACCCGGCCTTCTCGCGTTCGTCGCCCTATCCGTCCGACGTCGCCAAGATGATCGAAGCGCCGATCCTGCACGTCAACGGCGACGATCCGGAAGCGGTTGTCTACGCCGCCAAGATCGCCATGGAATTTCGTATGAAGTTCCACAAGCCTGTCGTCCTCGACATGTTCTGCTACCGCCGCTACGGCCACAACGAAGGCGACGAGCCGTCCTTCACGCAGCCAAAGATGTACAAGGTCATCCGCGGCCACAAGACCGTGCTGCAGATCTATGCCGAGCGTCTCGTTGGCGAAGGCCTTCTGACCGAAGGCGAAGTCGAGAAGATGAAGGCCGACTGGCGCGCCCATCTCGAGCAGGAGTTCGAGGCCGGCCAGAGCTACAAGCCGAACAAGGCCGATTGGCTGGACGGCGAGTGGTCGGGCCTGCGCACGGCTGACAATGCCGATGAGCAGCGCCGCGGCAAGACCGCCGTTCCGATGAAGCAGCTGAAGGAAATCGGCCGCAAGCTGGCTGAGATTCCCGAGGGCTTCCATGCGCACCGGACGATCCAGCGCTTCATGGAAAACCGCGCCAACATGGTTCAGTCGGGTGAAAACATCGACTGGGCGATGGCTGAAGCGTTGGCTTTCGGTTCGCTGGTGACGGAAGGTCACAAGATCCGCCTGTCGGGTCAGGATTGCGAACGCGGCACCTTCTCGCAGCGTCACTCGGTTCTCTACGATCAGGAAACGGAAGAGCGCTACATTCCGCTTGCCAACCTGTCGCCGACCCAGGCCCGTTACGAAGTCATCAACTCGATGCTTTCGGAAGAGGCGGTCCTCGGCTTCGAATATGGTTATTCGCTGGCCCGTCCGAACGCGCTGACCCTGTGGGAAGCCCAGTTCGGCGACTTCGCCAACGGTGCGCAGGTCGTCTTCGACCAGTTCATCTCGTCTGGCGAACGCAAGTGGCTGCGCATGTCCGGTCTCGTCTGCCTTCTGCCGCACGGCTATGAAGGCCAGGGTCCGGAGCACTCCTCGGCTCGCTTGGAGCGCTTCCTCCAGCTCTGCGCCGAAGACAACATGCAGGTCGCCAACGTCACGACGCCGTCGAACTACTTCCACATCCTTCGCCGTCAGCTGAAGCGCGACTTCCGCAAGCCGCTCGTGCTGATGACGCCGAAGTCGCTGCTGCGCCACAAGCGTGCGGTCTCGACGCTGGCCGAAATGGCGGGTGAATCCTCCTTCCACCGTCTGCTCTGGGACGATGCCGAAGTCATCAAGGACGGCCCGATCAAGCTGCAGAAGGATGCCAAGATCCGCCGCGTCGTGCTCTGCACCGGCAAGGTCTATTACGACCTGCTCGAAGAGCGCGAAAAGCGCGGCATCGACGATGTCTACCTGCTGCGTGTCGAACAGCTCTATCCGTTCCCGGCCAAGGCGCTCATCAACGAGCTCAGCCGCTTCCGGAACGCCGAGATGGTCTGGTGCCAGGAAGAGCCGAAGAACATGGGTGCATGGTCGTTCATCGACCCGTATCTGGAATGGGTTCTCGCCCATATCGATGCGAAATATCAGCGCGTCCGCTACACGGGCCGCCCGGCCGCCGCTTCGCCGGCAACGGGCCTGATGTCCAAGCACCTGTCGCAGGTCGCCGCATTCCTTGAGGATGCGTTGGGCGGCTGATCCAACGAAACGAACAACGATCGAAACAAACTGATCAACGGAAACCAAAATCATGGCCACAGAAATCCGCGTTCCAACTCTCGGTGAATCCGTCAGCGAGGCGACAGTCGGCACCTGGTTCAAGAAGGTCGGCGACGCCATCAAGGCGGACGAGCCGATCCTCGAGCTTGAAACCGACAAGGTGACCATCGAAGTCCCGGCGCCGGCCTCCGGCACGCTGTCCGAAATCGTTGCCCAGGCCGGCGAGACCGTCGGCCTCGGCGCGCTGCTCGGCCAGATCGCCGCAGGTGCTGCTGCAGCAGCCCCGGCTGCTGCTCCGGCCGCAGCTGCACCGGCCAAGGTTGCCGAGCCGGTTGCTGCCGCAGCCCCGGCTGCCGCTGCTGCACCGTCCTCGATGCCGCCGGCACCGGCTGCTGCCAAGATGCTCGCTGAAAACAACATCGCTGCCGAGCAGGTCGATGGTTCCGGCAAGCGCGGTCAGGTTCTGAAAGGCGATGTGATCGCTGCCGTCGCCAAGGGCATTTCCGCTCCGGCTGCGGCTGCACCGGCCGCCGCTCCGGTGGCTGCACGTGCGCCGTCGACCGTTCAGGATGCCGGCCGCGAAGAGCGCGTGAAGATGACGCGTTTGCGCCAGACGATTGCCAAACGCCTCAAGGACGCCCAGAACACGGCTGCCATGCTGACCACCTATAACGAGGTGGATATGAAGGCGGTCATGGATCTGCGCGCCAAGTACAAGGACGTCTTCGAAAAAAAGCATGGCGTGAAGCTCGGGTTCATGGGCTTCTTCACCAAGGCCGTGACCCACGCGCTGAAGGAACTCCCGGCCGTCAACGCCGAGATCGACGGCACCGACATCATCTACAAGAACTTCTGCCACGTCGGCATGGCTGTCGGCACGGACAAGGGTCTTGTCGTTCCCGTCATCCGTGACGCGGACCAGATGTCGATCGCCGAGATCGAAAAGGAACTCGGCCGTCTTGCCAAGGCTGCCCGCGATGGTTCGCTGTCGATGGCTGACATGCAGGGTGGCACGTTCACGATCACCAACGGTGGCGTCTACGGTTCGCTGATGTCTTCGCCGATCCTGAACGCTCCGCAGTCGGGTATCCTCGGCATGCACAAGATCCAGGACCGTCCCGTGGTCGTCGGCGGCCAGATCGTCATCCGTCCGATGATGTATCTCGCGCTGTCCTACGATCACCGTATCGTTGACGGCAAGGAAGCAGTCACCTTCCTCGTTCGCGTCAAGGAAAGCCTGGAAGATCCGGAACGTCTGGTTCTCGATCTCTAAGCGGAGCAAATCCGATGCGGAACCGGATCAGGCAGGCGGCATTCGCGCTCTTGGGCGCAGCCGCAGTGCATCTTCCGGTTCCGGCTTTCGCTGCCGCCTGGGATATCAGCAAGGCGAGCAGCAATTTCGACCTGGTTTTGCTGGATGACGCCGCACTTGCCGAACGCAAGATAACCATCGTCAAGATGGGCGACGTGCAGCTGACCTCCGGACATATCATCGCCGCCGATCCGCTGGCGCAGCCTGATCGGCCGGCGTTCATCCGGACCGTCCCTCCGGGCAATTATCCTGTGACCCTCTACCAGGCTTTCGGCCGTGTCGCCGCCGCCAGCATGCGCTTCGGCGAAGGCAAGCCGGCGCGCTGGGAGATGGCGGCGATCCCCGGTCAGGACCCGGCGGCGCTGAAGGACGACGAGATCCTCGGCTATCCTGTCGATGCCGGTCTCGGTTCCTACATGGATGCCGATACGCTGAAGCTTCTTGAGGAGCGGGCGGAAACGGAACAAGCGGCAAAGCCGGACGAGGATGTGAATTATTACGACGTCATCGCGCCTGAGCTGAATGCCAATGGCGGCCGCTTTGCGCTTCATTCGCCTGTCGCAGGCAAGCCCGGCAATGTAGCGATCTTCTGGAGCGGTTGGGGCGATGGCTTTTACCCGGTTTTCTGGGGCCTCGCAGACGACGGTCATCCGCTGGTGATGTTGACGGACTTCTATGTGATCGAAAATTCCGATGGGCGGAAGGAGCCGGTGGCGCAATGAGCAAGAGATCGAGCCTTGCAGCACTCGTTGCAGCGTCTGTCCTGATCCTGCCCGGTTTTGCCGCAGCGGCAGACTGCCCGCTCTCGAACGCCGTCTATGTGGATCGTGACGGCACCTATCAGCTGAAATTCTCGCCGCTGAATTCCGATGCGGCGGCTGCCAGCAATCAGTTCAAGATGACGGTGAAGGACAGCAAGGCCGTGCTTGACGGTTACGTCATGCCCTCGGAAGACCCGACGCGTACAATCGGGATGGTGATGTTCAATTGCCCTGAAGGCGATGCCACTGGCGCCGATCTCGATGCCTGCACGATCTGGCAAGGTCCGGTCTATGGCGTCGACGACAAGGGCGCGATCGACAACCTTCCCGGCGAAAAATCGAATGCCGTTGCCAGCATCGTGTTGCCTGCGATCGGTCCGGCGCTGCGCGATTCATCGATCCTCGGCGAGGGCACGCAGGCCGTTGCACCCTGGGATGTTTTCTCCTTCAAGGAGTGCGTGAAGTGAGCGATGCACCCGTCCTCCTCGTCACCGGCGGAAGCCGCGGCATCGGCGCTGCCGTCTGCAGGCTTGCGGCGAGCCAGGGATGGCGCGTTGCCGTCAATTATGCTGCCAACGCTGCAGCTGCCGAAAGCGTTGTCAGCGAGATCAAAAGCAAGGGCGGCGATGCCATCGCCATTCAGGGCGACGTTGGAAATGCTGCTGATATCGCCGCCATGTTTCAGGCCGTCGACCGGCATTTCGGCCGTCTCGATGGCATGGTCAACAATGCTGGCATCGTCGATCAGCCGCAGCGTGTCGATGAGATGAGCGTCGAGCGCATCGAGCGTATGATGCGTATCAACATCACCGGTTCCATCCTGTGCGCTGCGGAAGCGGTGCGTCGGATGTCGACCCGGCATGGCGGCAAGGGTGGGGCGATCGTCAATATCTCGTCGATGGCGGTGATCATCGGCTCGCCGTCGCAATATGTCGATTATGCCGCCTCGAAAGCCGCGATCGATACGTTCACGATTGGTCTGGCGCGCGAAGTCGCGACCGAGGGCGTCCGGGTCAATGCGATCAGGCCCGGTATCATCGATACAGATATCCATGCATCCGGCGGTCTGCCCGACCGCGCCCGGGACATGGCCTCTTCCATCCCGATGCAGCGTCCGGGAACGGCCGCGGAAGTCGCGGATGCTGTGCTTTATCTCCTGTCTTCGAATTCATCCTATGTGACCGGCGCCATCATGAATGTGAGCGGCGGGCGATAGGCTTCCATTTCCTGACCAACGAACGAATAAAAGGAAAAGAACAATGGCTTACGATGTGATCGTTATCGGAACCGGCCCTGGCGGTTATGTCGCGGCAATCAAGGCGGCTCAGCTCGGCCTGAAGGTTGCGGTCGTCGAAAAGCGCGCGACCTATGGCGGCACCTGCCTGAACGTTGGCTGCATTCCCTCCAAGGCGCTGCTGCATGCTTCCGAGATGTTCCACCAGGCTGCCCACGGCATGGATGCGCTAGGTATCGAGGTTGCGGYGCCGAAGCTCAATCTCGAAAAGATGCTGGCGCACAAGGATGCGACGGTGAAGTCGAATGTCGATGGCGTCGCCTTCCTGTTCAAGAAGAACAAGATCGATGCCTTCCAGGGCACGGGCAAGATCGTCTCGGCAGGCAAGGTTTCCGTCACCGCCGAAGACGGCAAGGTGCAGGAACTTGAAGGCAAGAACATCGTGATTGCTACCGGCTCCGACGTTGCCGGCATTCCGGGCGTCAAGGTCGATATCGATGAGAAGATCATCGTGTCCTCGACGGGTGCGATTGCTCTCGACAAGGTGCCGGAGACGATGATCGTCGTTGGCGGCGGCGTCATCGGCCTCGAGCTCGGCTCGGTCTGGTCGCGCCTTGGCGCCAAGGTCACGGTTATCGAATATCTCGACAAGATTCTCGGTGCGATGGACGGCGATGTTTCCAAGCAATTCCAGCGCATGCTCGGCAAACAGGGCATCGAGATCAATCTTAGCGCCAAGGTTACCGGCGTCGAGAAGGGTGGCAAGGGCGCGAAGGTTACGTTCGAGCCGGTCAAGGGCGGCGACGCGCAGACCGTTGAAGCCGACGTTGTGCTGATCTCGACCGGCCGCATTCCCTACACGGCTGGCCTCGGCCTCGAAGAAGCCGGCGTAAAGCTCGACAACCGCGGCCGCGTCGAAATCGATGGGCACTTCAAGACCAATGTCGAAGGCATCTATGCGATCGGCGATGTGGTGAAGGGTCCGATGCTGGCGCACAAGGCTGAAGACGAAGGCGTTGCACTCGCCGAAATCCTCGCCGGCCAGCACGGCCATGTGAATTACGACGTCATCCCGAGTGTCGTTTACACCCAGCCGGAAGTCGCTTCCGTCGGCAAGACCGAGGAAGAGCTGAAGGCCGCAGGCATCGCCTACAAGACCGGCAAGTTCCCGTTCACCGCCAACGGCCGCGCCCGCGCGATGCTGGCGACCGACGGCTTCGTGAAGATCCTGTCCGACAAGGAAACCGACCGCGTCCTCGGCGGCCACATCGTCGGCTTCGGCGCTGGCGAAATGATCCACGAGATCGCCGTGCTGATGGAATTCGGCGGCTCAGCCGAAGACCTCGGCCGCACCTGCCACGCGCATCCGACGATGTCGGAAGCCGTGAAGGAAGCGGCGCTGGCGGCCTTCTTCAAGCCTATCCATATGTAAGATTGGTCAGCTACTGCCAGAGAAGCCGCGGTCCGACAGGGCCGCGGCTTTTTTGCGCCCGGCATTCCTGAAAGCTTGAGCCCGGAGCCCCCTCACCCTGCCCTCTCCCCGAGGGGAGAGGGGGTGTTAGCGCGCAAGAGGCATCCTCGACTTTCCCTTCTCCCCAGCGGGGAGAAGGTGGCCCGAAGGGCCGGATGAGGGGGTTCCGCGTCAGACGCATCGCGACCTTTTGCAGACATGGAGTCTTCTCGCCGCGCAGACGCGCGGCGGCTGGATTCATGTGGTGGGCACGGGAATGAGGGACGATGTGGGGTGCGCCGGGAAAGTTTCCGGCTCAATTCACCGCAGTAACCGTAAAGCCCTGCTTACGCAGCAGCTGGATCACGCCCTGATCGCCCGGCAGGTGCAGGGCGCCGACGGCCATGAAGACGTTGCCGTTGGCGAGGATGGGTGCGGCGCGGTCGGCCATCACCTTGTTGCGGTCGAGGATGATGCGCTGTTCGAAGGCGGCGTAGTCGCCGTCGCCACCCTCTTCGGGAGATACGGTCTTCAGCATCGGGATGGTCATGCCGACATCGCCCGAGAGATAGAGGTCGGTCATGGTTTCGACGACGTCGTTCATCTTCGGGCCGAGTTCCAGCGTTTCGATCAGTGATTTCAGGTGGAATTCCATCGGCAGCTCGGCCATCGCCTGCAGCTGTTCGGCAAGGGTTTCGAGGCCCTTGACCTGCTTGCCCTGCTTGATCGCGTCGGCGGCGATCTTCTGGTCGAGGAACTGCACGCCCTTGGCCTTCCGGGCGATTTCGCAGGCGGGGAGCGCCACGGCGCTGGCGATCATCCATGGGCGCATGCGCGATACGGCTGAAAGCGGAATGCCGCGCTGCTTCAGTCCAGCGTCGAGACGGGCATAGTCTTCGGGTGACAGCAGCTTGTCGATGGTGGTGCCGTCGGTGAACATGGTGAGATCAGGGCGGGCGAGGAGGGCGGCGGCGGCCTTCTTCTCGTCAAGAATTTCGTCGGATTCGATGACGATCGTATCGGCGCTGTCATGCGCTGCCTGGGCGTAATCAGGAAGGTTCAGGACGCGGGGATCGGTGACATGCATGCTGCCGAGCAGCCAGGAGGGTTTCAGGCCCGGCTTTTCGATCTTCCAGAAGATGCCCTTGCCGTTCGGAACAGCGTCGGCTTCCTTGACGACTTCGGCGTAGCGGGCCGGGTCGCTCTGCTTCAGCTCGGCCATCAGATCCTTGCCGGAGCAGCTGTCATCGGCAGCGGCAGCGGGCGAAACGGAGAAGAGAACGGCGAGCAAGGCTGCGGCCAGCAGCATATGGAAGGCCGCGATCAGCCAGAGCAGGATGTTGCCCGGCTGCGCGATCTGCAGTCTGCGATGGCCGATGGAAATCGTCATGATTGGTGGTTCCGCTCGCGGTGCTTGATCAGTCTCATGCTCTACGCCGCCTTCGCGCATATTCCTTTAAGGGAATGCGTTAACGTATGATTACGCCCTTGGGTGGGCACGATCATAGACTTCGAGCAACCGGGCCGAATCGACGCCCGTATAGACCTGGGTGGTGGAAAGGCTGGCGTGGCCGAGAAGCTCCTGGATGGTGCGCAGATCTCCGCCGCCGGCGAGCAGATGGGTGGCGAAGGAGTGGCGCAGCGCATGCGGCGTTGCGGTTTCCGGCAGGCCAAAGGCGCTGCGCATCGTCTGCATCGTGCGCTGGATGATCGCCGGCTGCAGCTTGCCGCCGCGGGCGCCGCGGAAGAGCGGCTCGGTTGCCTCGAGATGGAACGGGCAAAGCGCGCTGTATTTACCGATCGCCTCACCGACGATGGCAAGTAGGGGGACCAAGCGTGTCTTGTTGCCTTTACCGGTGATACGCAGTGACGTTGCGCCGGCGTGGAAATCTCCAGGTGTCAGATCGAGTGCTTCGGAGATGCGCAGGCCGCAGCCGTAAAGCAGTGTCATGACCGCGGCGTCGCGGGCGGCGATCCAGGGCTCGTCATGCATCTGCGCCTCGCCGCTGACGACGGTTACGGCCTGACGGTCGGAAAGCGGCTTCGGCAGCGATTTCGGCTGTTTGGGTGAGCGCACCGCGCTGGCACCGGCAGCGTTCACCAGGCCCTTCTTTTCGAGATAGCGAAGCAGCGAGCGCAGGCCGGCGAGATTGCGGCCGAGCGAGCGGGCGCCTGATCCTACCTTGCGGCGGGCGGCCAGGAAGGCGCGGAAATCGGCAGGGCGCAACGCCTCGATATCCTTCAGCGTCGTGGGGCCACCGAGATGGCCGGTGAGGAAGGTCAGAAACTGGCGGCTGTCGCGTTCGTATGCGTCGAGCGTATGAGCTGAAAGGCGGCGTTCGCCCGCGAGGCTCATAAGCCAGGCGCTGCGTTCGGCCATCAGCCGCGGATCGGCAATAATCAGAAGTTCGTTCACGGCGGCGGCCTTGATTTTGGTGTTCGCTGCCGATCTTGACCGAGGGACATTATGGAATTGCTAAGATCGGCCAAGCCAGGCTGGAGCCGCGTCCCACCCATTCTTTTTGGTGCTGCTTTGCGCTAAAGCGGTGTCATGCGCCTTCGCTCGATGTTTGCCCAGAATTACCGTTCGCTGCGTTCGATCCGTATGGATCTGGCGGATACGACGCTGTTCCTTGGCGAAAACGGTGCGGGCAAATCCAATCTCTACCGTGCGCTGCAGCTGGTACAGGCGGCGGTGCGGGGACGATTGGCGCACGAGCTTGCAGCGGAAGGCGGGATGCTCTCGGCGCTCTGGTCGGGGACGCGGCGCAAATCCGAGGGACCGGCGCGTATCAGGCTCGAAGTCGAGATCGTCGACGAGGAGCGGGCGATCACGTTTCGCTATCACGTCGAAGCCGGGCTCCGGCCGCCGAAGGCAGCGGCAGGCTTTGCGCTCGAACCACAGGTGAAGGCCGAGGAGCTTTCGGTGGAGACCGGGCGCCGGGCAGTGACGATGATGAAACGTGCCGGGCCTGCCATCTCGGTGCGCGGCGGCGACGGCCGGATGGAGAACTATCCGGATGAAGCACTGACCTCGGAAACGGCGATCGCGCTGCTCGGTGACGCCGGGCATTTTCCCGAGGTTGCGGCCTTCCGGCGGATCGTTAGCAATTGGCGCTTTTTCCATGGCTTTCGCACCGACCGGGCGTCGCCTCTGCGCCACCCCTGCCTCGCCGTCACCGGTCCGATGCTCGATGAGGACGGCGCCAATCTGGCCGCTGTGTTCGCGACGCTTGTCCATACCAGGCAGGATACGGTGGAACTCGACCGTATTCTGGCATCGGCGCTCGGCGGGGCGAAGCTCGTTGTTCCTGATCCGGGAGAGACGGCAGAGTTCGGGCTTATTCTGCCCGATTTTCCGCATCGGGTGTTTCAGCCCCGCGAGCTTTCGGATGGACAGATTCGTTTTCTCGGTCTTGCGGCTGCACTTCTTTCCTATCGGCTGCCGCCATTGATCGCGCTTAACGAACCCGAGGCGAGCCTGCATCCCGATATGCTATTGCCGCTTGCCGACATGATTGCTGAGGCTTCGAAGAGCAGTCAGGTCTGGATCGTGACGCATTCCGAAAAGCTGGCGGAAGCGGTGCGTGAGCGATGCGGCGTTCGTCCGCGCAAGGTGATCCGTGAGAACGGCGCCACCTGGATCGAAGGCATGCGGCTGACGGGCACGATTGCTGGTGACGATGACGAAGACGACTAGCCGTTTTCAGCGGGTTTCCTTTCTGTTGCGTTGCGGGCATGGTCTGCCGCGATGAGCACAGATTCGTCCGATCTCTTTGGCGCATTGTTCGAGACACCACCGGCAACCCGCACGGTTCCGGTGCTCGTTCCGCTGCCTGCACCGCGGCCCTATTCCTACGCCGTGCCTGATGGCATGGCGGTCGAGCCCGGTTCTGTCGTCCAGGTGCCGCTTGGGCCGCGTCAGGTCATCGGCGTCGTCTGGGATGGCGGCGAAGATGGCGTCGATCCGAAGAAGCTGCGGCCGATCACCCATGTCTTCGATTGCCCGCCGCTGACCAAGGAGATGCGCGATTTCATCGATTGGGTCGCCGCCTATACGCTCTCGCCGCCCGGTCTCGTGGCGCGCATGGCTCTTCGGGCTCCGAATGCTTTCGAACCGGAGCCGATGGTGGAAGGCCTGCGCTTCGTCGGCGGCGGACCGGAGAGGATGACACCGGCGCGCGCCCGCGTGCTCGATACGGCTTCCGACGGCGTTTCTTGGACGCGGACAGGGCTCGCCCATGCCGCGGGTGTTTCTACCAGTGTCGTGGATGGCCTGATCAGCCAGGGGATTTTCGAAACCATCTTTCTGCCGCCACCGCCTGTCGTCGCGAAGCCCGATCCGGACTTTGCGCCGTCGCGGCTCGCCGGTCCGCAGAAGGAAGCCGCCGACGAGATTCTGGCCGAGGTGCGCAACGGCGCGTTCGCGGTGTCGCTGATCGACGGCGTGACGGGCTCCGGCAAGACCGAAGTCTATTTCGAGGCGATCGCCGAGACGCTGCGGCGTGGAAAGCAGGTGCTGATCCTGCTGCCGGAGATCGCGCTGACGGCGAGCTTCCTCGAACGTTTTCAGGATCGCTTCGGGGCCAAGCCCGCCGAATGGCATTCGGATCTCGCGCCGCGCATGCGAGAAAAGGTCTGGCGCCAAGCGGTGACCGGCGAGGTGCGCGTCGTTGCCGGTGCGCGCTCGGCGCTGTTCCTGCCGTTCGAGGATCTCGGTCTCATCATCGTCGATGAGGAGCATGACCCGGCCTACAAGCAGGAAGACAGGGTCTATTACAATGCACGCGACATGGCCGTGGTGCGCGGCCGTATCGGTGATTTTCCCGTCGTGCTGGTTTCGGCCACGCCATCGGTGGAGAGCCAGGTCAATGGCCAGAGCGGCCGCTACACGACGATCCATCTGCCGACGCGCTTCGGCGATGCGGCGATGCCTGATCTTCACCTTGTCGATATGCGGCGTCACGCGCCGGAGCGCGGCGGCTTCCTGTCGCCGGTGCTGATCCGGGCGATCGGCAAGACGGTGGAGAAGAAGGAGCAGGCGCTGCTCTTTCTCAACCGCCGTGGCTATGCTCCGCTGACGCTTTGCCGTGTCTGCGGTCACCGCTTCCAATGCCCACAATGTTCAAGCTGGCTCGTGGAGCACCGCTTCCGAAGCCAGCTGCAATGCCATCAATGCGGCCATACCGAGCGCACGCCTGAGGCATGCCCGGAATGCGGCACGCTCGATCATCTCGTCGCCTGTGGCCCCGGGGTGGAGCGGATCGCCGAGGAAGTCGAGCGGCATTTTCCCGACGCGCGCACCATCGTGCTCTCTTCCGATATCACCGGCGGTGTGAAGCGGCTGCGGCTGGAGCTTGATGCGATCGCCAAGGGTGAGGCCGATATCGTCATCGGAACGCAGCTCGTCGCCAAGGGGCATAACTTCCCGCTGATCACGCTGGTTGGTATCGTCGATGCCGATCTCGGCCTCGCCAACGGCGATCCGCGCGCGGCGGAGCGAACCTTCCAGCTGCTGTCGCAGGTTACCGGCCGCGCCGGACGAACGGGTTTGAAGAGCCACGGTCTGTTGCAGACCTATCAGCCGCAGCATCCCGTCATGCAGGCGATCGTCTCGGGCGATGCGGGTGCCTTCTACGAGCGCGAGATCACCGAGCGCGAGCGCGCGATTCTGCCGCCGTTCGGCCGTCTCGCCTCGATCATCGTTTCGGCGGAGACCCGCCAGGATGCGGAGGCTCATGCGCGCGGCATCCGCGGTTCCGCGCCGCAGGTCTCGGGCATTTCCGTGCTGGGACCGGCCGAAGCGCCGCTTGCAATCGTCCGCGGTCGCCATCGTTTCCGGTTGCTCGTCCACGGGCGCCGTAATTCCGATATGCAGGCGTTTCTGAAGACCATGCTGTCGCAGGCGCCGAAAGGGCGTGGCTCCATTCAGGTCCAGCTCGACATCGATCCGCAGAGCTTCCTTTAAAAACAGCGTCTGCTGGCCGTTTTCCACCGCCTGCAATCATGCCATAAGGACTGCCAAACGCGGCATGATTTGGGGTCGATTCATGGAGTTCTATTTTCCGGAAACCTTTGGCGAGCAGCTGGCATTCTGCTGCGCGGCATTCACGGCGGCTGCCGGTTTCGTCATGATGTTCGCGCCCGGTTATGCGATGAAGCTTTTTGGGCTTGCGCCGCGCGGCGAGCGGCGGGACGGCTACGCGGAACAGCGGTCGGTCGGCGGATTCTATCTCGGATTCGGCCTTGCGGCGATCATGCTGGCGCAGGACTTCATCTATATGGCGCTCGGCGCCGCCTTCGCGATGGCGTTTTTCGCACGCATCATTTCGCTCCTTTCAGATAAGGGGAGCGCAATTATCAACTATTTACTTCTGGTTGTGCAGGCGATCCTCGCGGCTGTTCCGCTGGCCTATTCTTTCGGCTTCCTCACAACCTGAATTACCGGGCAGCGGACCGCCTGCTCGCCTGCCTCCACGCCATTTCACGATTTTGCCGATAGAAAATCATTCGAAAGGCATATTCGGGCGTTACGCGTGTTGCGAGTCCCTGCGTCCTATGTTAGACGGACCCCGAATTTCGGAAGAAGCAAGAGGCTTCTCTTGCGATTTCTGGGGGAAATCAAAACGAATTCAAGAGCATAGGTCAGGCGCCCGCCGACGGCCGGATTCTTGAATTGAAATCAGGGAAATTTGTGCCCGTGGCAGACACGTCCCAGCTTACTTCTGGTGTTGCAGAGCGATATGCGTCCTCGCTGTTCGATCTGGCGCTTGAAGAAGGTGCCGTCGAGAGCGTCACCGCTGATCTCGACCGTTTCCAGGCGATGCTGGATGAGAGCGACGACCTGAAGCGTTTCGTCGCCAGCCCGGTATTCTCGGCTGACGATCAGCTGAAGGCTATCGTCGCCATCAGCGAGAAGGCCGGTATTTCCGGTTTCGTCGGTAACTTCCTGAAGGTCGTGGCGCGTAACCGCCGCCTGTTCGCCCTCCCGGGCATGATCAAGGCCTTCCGCATCATCGCTGCCCGTCAGCGTGGCGAAATTTCTGCCGAGGTTGCCTCGGCCCATGCGCTGACCGCAGCGCAGGAAACTGAATTGAAGGCGGCGCTGAAGAGCGCCACCGGCAAAGACGTGGCGATTGCCGTCACGGTTGATCCGTCAATTCTTGGTGGTCTGATCGTGAAGGTCGGGTCCCGTCAGATTGATACGTCGCTTCGTACCAAACTTTCTACTCTCAAGCTTGCATTGAAAGAGGTTGGCTGATGGATATCCGCGCCGCGGAAATTTCCGCAATTCTCAAAGATCAAATCAAAAACTTCGGCAAAGAAGCTGAAGTCTCGGAAGTCGGCCAGGTTCTCTCTGTCGGCGACGGTATTGCTCGCGTTTACGGTCTGGACAACGTTCAGGCCGGTGAAATGGTCGAGTTCCCCGGCGGCATCCGCGGTATGGCCCTGAACCTCGAATCCGACAACGTCGGCGTGGTTATCTTCGGCTCGGACCGTGACATCAAGGAAGGCGACACCGTCAAGCGTACGGGTGCCATCGTTGACGTTCCGGTTGGTCCGGAACTTCTCGGCCGTGTTGTCGACGCTCTCGGCAACCCGATCGACGGCAAGGGCCCGATCAACGCAACGCGCCGTTCGCGCGTTGACGTCAAGGCTCCGGGCATCATTCCGCGTAAGTCGGTTCATGAGCCGATGTCGACCGGCCTCAAGGCTATCGACGCGCTCATCCCGGTCGGCCGTGGCCAGCGCGAGCTCGTCATCGGTGACCGCCAGACCGGCAAGACCGCCATCATTCTCGACGCGATCCTGAACCAGAAGGCTATTCACGAGTCTGGTCCGGAAGGCGAAAAGCTGTTCTGCGTGTACGTCGCTGTCGGCCAGAAGCGCTCGACGGTTGCCCAGTTCGTCAAGGTTCTCGAAGAACGCGGCGCTCTGAAGTACTCGATCATCGTTGCTGCGACGGCTTCCGATCCGGCTCCGATGCAGTTCCTGGCACCGTTTGCCGGTTGCGCCATGGGCGAATACTTCCGTGACAACGGCCAGCACGCTCTCATCGGCTACGACGACCTTTCCAAGCAGGCCGTTTCCTACCGTCAGATGTCGCTCCTGCTGCGCCGCCCGCCGGGCCGCGAAGCTTACCCGGGCGACGTTTTCTACCTTCACTCGCGTCTCCTCGAGCGCGCTGCAAAGATGAGCGACGAAAAGGGCGCCGGTTCGCTGACCGCTCTGCCGGTCATCGAAACGCAGGGTAACGACGTTTCGGCGTTCATCCCGACCAACGTGATCTCGATCACCGACGGCCAGATCTTCCTCGAAACCGACCTGTTCTATCAGGGTATCCGCCCGGCTGTTAACGTCGGTCTGTCGGTTTCGCGCGTCGGTTCTGCCGCGCAGATCAAGGCGATGAAGCAGGTTGCCGGCTCGATCAAGGGCGAACTCGCCCAGTACCGCGAAATGGCCGCCTTCGCTCAGTTCGGTTCGGACCTCGATGCCTCGACGCAGCGCCTGCTGAACCGCGGCGCACGTCTGACCGAACTTCTGAAGCAGCCGCAGTTCTCGCCGCTGAAGACCGAAGAGCAGGTTGCTGTGATCTTCGCTGGCGTGAATGGCTATCTCGACAAGATTGCCGTCAACCAGATCGGCAAGTTCGAACAGGGTCTGCTTTCCTACCTCCGCTCGGAAGGTAAGGCGATCCTCGATACGATCCGCACGGAAAAGGCCATCAGCGACGATACGAAGGGCAAGCTCGTTGCTGCTCTCGACTCGTTCTCGAAGTCTTTCGCCTGATCGGGCTCAGTTAGGACGGATAACGGATGCCTTCACTTAAGGATCTGAAAAACCGGATCGCCTCCGTCAAGGCGACGCAGAAGATTACCAAGGCGATGAAAATGGTCGCCGCGGCTAAGCTTCGGCGTGCGCAGGAGGCGGCCGAGGCCGCCCGGCCTTATTCGGAGCGCATGGCGGCTGTTCTCGCGAACATCGCCCATGCAGTTACCGACGCCGACGGTGCGCCGTTGCTCATGACCGGTACAGGCAAGGATCAGGTTCACCTGCTCGTCGTCTGCACCGCAGAGCGCGGTCTTTGCGGCGGTTTCAACTCGCAGATTTCGCGTTTTGCACGTGATCATGCCCGCAAGCTCATTGCTCAGGGCAAGACCGTCAAGATCTTCACCGTTGGCAAGAAGGGCTACGACAGCCTGCGCCGCGAATTCTCTTCGCTCATCACCGAGCGCAAGGAACTGCGCGACGTCAAGCGTGTCGGCTTCGAGAATGCGGACCAGATCGGCAAGCGCATCATCGAGATGTTCGAAGCTGGTGAGTTCGACGTCTGCACGTTGTTCTATTCCGAGTTCAAGTCGGTCATCAGCCAGATCCCGACGGCACAGCAGATCATTCCCGCGAAGGTGCCGGAAGGCGTCACCGAGGATGCTGCCCATGCCGGCGCTGTCTATGAATACGAGCCGGATCCGGCATCGATCCTTGAGGATCTGATTCCGCGCAACATTTCTGTCCAGATCTTCCGCGCACTGCTTGAAAACGCAGCTGGCGAGATGGGCGCGAAGATGAGCGCCATGGACAACGCGACACGTAACGCAGGTGAGATGATCAACAAGCTGACGCTCAACTACAATCGTCAGCGTCAGGCGCAGATCACCAAGGAACTCATTGAAATCATTTCGGGCGCGGAAGCGCTCTGAGGTTAGAGAAAGAGGGTATTAGAATGGCTAGGGCAGCTACCCCGAAGGCGGCAGCGAAGACCGCCGCTAAGAAGACCGCCACAGGCTCTGTCGGCAAGGTCACACAGGTTATCGGCGCCGTCGTCGACGTGGCTTTCGAAGGCGAACTGCCGGCGATTTTGAACGCGCTCGAAACCACGAACATGGGCAACCGCCTGGTTCTTGAAGTCGCGCAGCACCTCGGTGAAAACGTCGTGCGTACGATCGCCATGGACTCGTCCGAAGGTCTCGTCCGTGGCCAGGAAGTTTTCGACACCGGCGCGCCGATCTCGGTTCCGGTCGGTCCGGAAACGCTCGGCCGTATCATGAACGTCATCGGCGAGCCGGTTGACGAAGCCGGTCCGCTGGTCACCGCTTCCAAGCGCGCCATCCACCAGGATGCACCGTCTTACGTCGAACAGTCGACGGAAGCACAGATCCTGGTTACCGGCATCAAGGTCGTCGACCTTCTCGCGCCTTACGCAAAGGGCGGCAAGATCGGCCTCTTCGGCGGCGCAGGCGTCGGCAAGACCGTTCTCATCATGGAACTGATCAACAACGTCGCCAAGGCGCACGGTGGTTACTCGGTGTTCGCAGGCGTGGGTGAACGTACCCGCGAAGGCAACGACCTCTACCACGAAATGATCGAGTCCGGCGTCAACAAGCACGGCGGCGGCGAAGGCTCGAAGGCAGCCCTCGTTTACGGCCAGATGAACGAACCGCCGGGCGCCCGCGCTCGCGTCGCTCTGACGGGTCTGACGGTTGCTGAAAACTTCCGCGACCAGGGCCAGGACGTTCTGTTCTTCGTCGACAACATCTTCCGCTTCACGCAGGCAGGTTCCGAAGTTTCGGCTCTGCTCGGCCGTATTCCTTCGGCCGTTGGCTATCAGCCGACGCTCGCAACGGACATGGGCCAGATGCAGGAACGCATCACCACGACGACGACCGGTTCGATCACCTCGGTTCAGGCCATTTACGTTCCGGCCGACGACTTGACCGACCCGGCTCCGGCAACTTCGTTCGCCCACTTGGACGCAACGACCGTTCTGTCGCGTTCGATCGCTGAAAAGGGCATCTATCCGGCCGTTGACCCGCTCGACTCCACGTCGCGCATGCTCGACCCGATGGTTGTCGGCGAAGAGCACTACGAAGTCGCTCGTAAGGTTCAGTCGACGCTGCAGCGCTACAAGTCCCTGCAGGACATCATCGCCATCCTGGGTATGGACGAACTGTCTGAAGAAGACCGTCTGGCCGTTGCCCGCGCCCGCAAGATCGAGCGCTTCCTGTCGCAGCCGTTCTTCGTCGCCGAAGTCTTCACCGGTTCGCCGGGCAAGCTCGTCGCGCTCGAGGACACGATCAAGGGCTTCAAGGGCTTGGTCAACGGCGACTACGACGACATGCCGGAAGCAGCCTTCTACATGGTCGGCTCGATGGAAGAAGCCATCGAAAAGGCCAAGAAGCTCTCCGCAGCCGCTTGATGAGCGACGCGCAAGACGAGATTTTCTGCTGCGACTCCCTTCGGGTGGTCGTGGCAGATCTTCCGGAACCCGCAGCGCCCACCGTCTACAGGGCGGATAACGGTGCGCTGATGATGGTTGTCGGATTGGTTCAGGCCGAAGAAGGCCTCGGCTATCTCGATCAGGCGATACAGCACTGCCCGTTCTGCGGGACCAAACTGCAAGATGCAAAGGCCGAGAAGGTAAGTCACTGATGGCTGACAATTTCAATTTTGAACTCGTATCTCCGGAGCGTCTGCTCCTGTCGGAGATGGTGACGGAAGTTGTCATTCCGGCAACCGAGGGCGAGATGACGGTCATGGCCCACCATGCGCCGACGATGACGACCATCAAGCCCGGCATCGTCAGCGTTCGCTCGGCCTCCGGCAGCAAGCAGGACTACGTCGTGTTCGGCGGCTTCGCCGACATCCTGCCGACGGGCTGCACGCTGCTCGCCGAATCGGCCGTTCCGGTCGAGGAAATCAACAAGGACGAACTGACCCGCCGTATCGAAGCGGCGCAGAAGGATCTCGATGATGCCGAGCATCACGAGCACAAGTCCAAGCTCGAGCAGTTCATCCTCGAACTCACGCATCTGCGTGGCGTTGTCGAACAGGACTGATCGGGAATAGTCCCAAATGATCGAAAGCGGCCTTCAGGGCCGCTTTTTTCGTTTTGGGCACATGAGTGCCGATCCACTAGCAATGAACATGAGATCTTGAGTATCTGGCGGTCGCGGGCGGCCCACTATCGGCTCTAGATTTTGGCTTCCACGCCTAATAGGGTCCCTCAACTATTCGCAATTGCTGCAGGGAGTTCCCATGAAAAATATTCAGCTTTCGACCTCGGGCGTGTCGGTATCGAGTGTCGTGCTCGGCCTGATGCGGATCAACACGCTGGATGACAGCGGAATTAAAGCCCTCTACTCGGCGGCCCGGGAGATCGGCGTCAATATTTTCGATCACGCGGACATCTATGGCGGCGCGCCCCATCGCTGCGAAGCACGGTTTGGTGACGCTCTTCGCCTCACAGCCGACGAACGGGACCAGATCGTCATTCAAAGCAAATGCGGGATCCGGCCGGGATATTTCGATTTCTCCAAGGAACATATCCTCGCAAGCGTCGACCGGTCCCTCAAGGCCCTGCGGAGCGACTATCTGGACGTGCTTCTATTGCATCGGCCCGATGCGCTGGTGGAGCCGGAAGAGGTCGCAGAGGCATTCGACAAGCTCCATGCATCGGGCAAGGTTCGCCATTTCGGTGTTTCGAACCATACGCCAGGCCAGATCGATTTGCTGAAGACAGCTGTTACCCAGCCGATCATAGCAAATCAAATCCAGCTGAGCGTTGCCCACGCGCCGTCTATCGCATTCGGGGTTGCCGCCAATATGGGTGGATCTGAGCAGTCGATCGACCGGGATGGCGAGCTCGTCAACTACAGCCGGATCAATAACATCACATTGCAGGCGTGGTCGCCGTTCCAGCATGGTTTCTTTGAAGGCATTTTCCTGGGCGACCGCGAGAATTATCCGGAGCTCAACAAGGTTCTGGACCAACTTGCGGAAACTTACGGTGCGACGCCTGCTGCCATTGCTGTCGCGTGGATCGCGCGTCATCCCGCCAAAATTCAGACGGTGCTGGGAACGACGAACCCCCAACGCCTGCGTGACAGCGCGATCGGAGCTGACATCGAGCTGAGCCGCGAGGAGTGGTACCGGATGTTCAAGGCGGCCGGCTATCAACTGCCGTAAAACGTGGAAGCCAACGGGAAGCGTTGCGCCGGCTCAGTAAGGACCGGCGCTGCCCCCCTGCAGACACTTAGGCGGCGAGCCGCTCGGCCTGCAGGAAGCTCTCCAGCGCTGCCGCCTCTTCCTTGCTGAGATAGAGCCCCTTCTTGCTGCGCCGCCAGAGGACATCCTCGGCGGTGAAGGCCCATTCGTTCTGCATGAGATAGCGCACCTCCGCCTCGTAGAGATCCGATCCGAAATGCCTGCCGAGATCAGCTGATGACGCGGCCTTGCCGAGCAGCACATTGGCCCTGGTGCCATAGCGGCGCGTCAGCCGGCGGGCATGGCTGTCGGCGAGGAACGGATACACAGCCTTCAACTTGCCAACCTCCGCCTCATAACCCTGCACCGGAAAATCCCCGCCCGGCAGATGGCTCTTCGCCGTCCACGGACTGCCCTTGACGCCGATCGCCTCGCCGATCTTTTCCAGCGCATGTTCCGACAGCCGCCGGTAGGTCGTCAGCTTGCCGCCGAAGACATTGAGCAGCGGTGTATTGTTGACTTCGCTGCCGTCTTTCCCCTCGAGCTTCAGCACATAGTCGCGCGTCGCTTCCTGCGCCTTCGAGGCGCCATCGTCGAACAGCGGGCGAACCGCCGAATAGGTCCAGACGATATCCTCGGGCTTTACCGGCTCCTTGAAATACTCGCTTGCCGCATTGCAGAGATAGGTGGTCTCTTCGCCGGAGATCCTGACATCCCTGGGATCGCCGGTGTAATCGCGGTCGGTGGTGCCGATCAGCGTGAAGTCGGTCTCATAAGGAATGGCGAAGATGATGCGGTTGTCGGGGTTCTGGAAGAAATAGGCCTTGGGACCCTCGAACTTCTTCCTAACGATGATGTGGCTGCCCTGGACGAGGCGGACGTGGCGTGCCTCGTTCTCGCCGAAGGCGGCACGGATCACATGATCGACCCAGGGACCGGCGGCATTGACCAGCATGCGGGCCTGATGCGTCGAATTGCGCCCAGACAGCGTATCGACCGTCTCGATGATCCAGAGGCCGTTCTCGCGCCTGGCCGACACCACTTTCGTGCGCGGCATGATCAGCGCGCCGCGATCGCTGGCATCCCTGGCGTTGAGCACCACCATGCGGGCATCGTCGACCCAGCCGTCGGAATATTCGAAGGCTTTGGCAAACAGCGCCTTCAGCGGCTTGCCGGCCGGATCGGTTCGCATGTCGAGCGTTGCCGTCGGCGGCAGAAGCTTGCGGCCACCCAAGTGATCATAGAGGAACAGCCCGAGACGGATCAGCCAGGCCGGGCGGATGCCGCCCTTGTGGTAGGGCAGCACGAAGCGCATCGGCCAGATGATGTGCGGCGCCATCGCCCAGAGCACTTCGCGCTCCATCAGCGATTCCCTGACCAGCCGGAATTCGTAATGCTCGAGATAGCGCAGACCGCCATGGATGAGCTTGGTGGCACCCGACGACGTGCCCGAGGCGAAGTCGTTCATCTCGGCCAGCGCTACAGAATAGCCGCGGCCAGCCGCATCCCGGGCGATCCCGCAGCCGTTGATCCCGCCGCCGATCACGAATAGGTCGAAAATCTGCCCGCTCACGCACGCTCTCCAATGATTTAGTGCTTAAAAATGAAATCCGTTAAGCGCTAAAACGAAAGAAAGTGAATGTCAAACGAACCTTTTGCGACGATGCAGATTTAATCTTTCCCGCCGTCCGTCCTGTTGGTCTCAACCAGGCTGATACCGCCCTCGGAACAGATCCGCCGCAGCGAATCCAGGGCGCATTCATCGGTGACGAAGGTGTGGACCTGCGAGAGATGGCCGATACGGACAGGCGCGGTGCGCTCGAACTTGGTGGAATCGGCGACCAGGACCACGTGCCGGGCGTTGGCCATGATTGCCTGGGCAACCTTGACTTCGCGGTAGTCGAAATCGAGCAGCGCGCCATCCGGATCGATCGCTGAGGCGCCGATCACGGCGTAGTCGACCTTGAACTGGCGGATGAAATCGACGGCCGCCTCGCCGACGATGCCGCCATCGGAATGGCGCACGACACCGCCAGCGATCACCACCTCGATCGAGGGGAAGAGCCGCAAGCGGCTGGCGACGTTGATGTTATTGGTGATGACCATCAGCTCATGATGCTCGATCAGTGCTTCGCCAACGGCTTCGGTCGTCGTGCCGATATTGATGAACAGAGAGGCATTGTTGGGGATGAGGGCTGCGGTTGCCCGGCCGATCGCCGTCTTCTCGTTGGCGGCGATCGAGCGTCGTGCCTCGTATTTGACGTTCTCCGTACCACCCGGAAAGATCGCGCCGCCATGGATGCGGGTCAGCACACGACTGTCGCAGAGATCGTTGAGATCCTTGCGGATGGTCTGCGGGGTCACCGAGAAACGCGCCGCCAGATCTTCTACCAGCACGCGGCCCTCGGACTTGGCGATATCGAGGATCTCGGTCTGCCGTCCGGACAGAAACATGCTGCGCCTCCCTTTCTTTCGTTTTTTGCGATCATATGTTAAAGCGAAAATTGCGCAATCGGCGACTGAAAGCCGACGCCGGGAGGGCCATCGCGTGTTTGATCCAAAGCTTTTCGAAAACCGCAATGTTGTTGTCACCGGCGCGGGCCGCGGCATCGGCCTCGAAGTCGTCCGGCAATTTCTTGATTGCGGTGCGCGTGTTGCCGTTCATACCGGCCGGAGCACCGAACGGCAGCTGCCAGACTTCCTGACGGCTGCGGAAGCGGACGGCCGTGCGGTGCTGATCGCTGGCGATTTTACCGCTTCCGGCGGTACCGCAAAATTTGCGGATCAGGTTCTTCAGGCGTTCGGCAGCGTCCACGTGCTGGTCAACAATGCGGGCACGATGGTCGGCCGGTTTCCGGCAGGCGAGCTTACCGACAGCGAATATGAAGCGATCACTCGGCTCAATCAGACATCCGTCGTCGAGGTGACGCGTGCGCTTCTCCCCGCGTTGCGGGCCGCCAACGGCGCGGCGATCGTCAATACCGTGTCGATTTCGGCGCTGACCGGCGGCAGTCCGGGATCGGCGATCTATTCGGCTTCGAAAGCCTTCGTTTCCACCTATTCCAAGGCGTTGGCGCGCGAGCTTGCGCCCGATGCGATCCGTGTCAATTGCGTGTCGCCAGGGACGATCGAGACGGATTTCCACGAGCGTTATTCGTCGCGCGAAAAGCTGGAGCAGACCCGCAAAACCATTCCGCTGCAGCGGCTCGGAACCGCTGCGGACTGCGCCCCTGCCTATCTTTTCCTGGCGGCGCCCGCACTCTCCGGCTACATCACCGGCCAAGTCTTGGAAATTAATGGCGGCCAGCTTATCTGCTGATTTACTTGGACTATTTTTGGTATTTTAGTAAAATTGCGCAGTATAACGGTGCGAATATGCTATCGCTTGGGCCCGTCCTAACGCGTCCATCAGAGAATCCGAATGCCATTGCCTACAACTGCGCCGGGAACAGCTGGTCAGGAATTGAAGAAGCTTGCTGAGAAAGCTCATGAAGCAAGCAGCCTCCTCAAGGCAATGGCGCACCAGACGCGGCTCCTCATTCTCTGCATTCTTGCCGAAGAGGAAAAGACCGTCAGCGAGATCGAAGAGCTGCTCGGCGTGCAACAGGCGATGGTCTCGCAGCAGCTGGCGCGGCTGCGGATGGAAGGTCTGGTCAATACCCGCCGTGAGGGACGTCTCGTCTACTACAGCCTCGGAAACGAGAGTGTCGCCTCCTTCCTGGATTCGCTTTTCGCGCTGTTTCCTGGAGCCGCAGCGGCCCGATAGCCGCTCTTGCTAAGCGTGTGTTCTCCGGCCAAAGATGCCTGAACAGGAAGTTCGGCGGGAGACCGGATGATCGATAAGCTGGAATTCTTCATAGCCCTTGCCAATGAAAAGCATTTCGGTCGCGCGGCCGAGGAATGCGGCGTTTCACAGCCGACGCTCTC
The DNA here is from genome assembly GCF_056394605.1 of Rhizobium sp. 10N427. Taxonomy (NCBI): domain Bacteria; kingdom Pseudomonadati; phylum Pseudomonadota; class Alphaproteobacteria; order Hyphomicrobiales; family Rhizobiaceae; genus Rhizobium; species Rhizobium sp. 10N427. The sequence continues at coordinate 350,691 of NZ_JBFTID010000003.1, forward strand.
GGCGGCGATCCGCCAGCTGGAGGACCAGCTGGGCGTCATGCTGGTGCAGCGCGGGTCGCGCTTCCAGGGGCTGACACCAGAGGGGCAGCGTGTGCTTGAGTGGGCGCGCCGGATCGTCGGCGATACCCGCACGATGCGCGAGGAGATGCGCACCGCCCGCAAGGGGCTTTCCGGTCACCTCCGGATCGCTTCCATTCCAACCGCGCTGGCGATGCTGCCGCGGATCACCACGCCGTTTCAGGAGCGGCACCCCGACGTTACCTTTTCGATCGTCTCGCGCAACTCGCTGCAGGTTCTGAGCATGCTCGAAAATCTCGAGATCGATGCCGGCATCACCTATCTGGAGAATGAACCGCTTGGGCGGGTGACGACGGTTCCGCTCTATGCCGAGCGCTACAACCTGATCACAGCTGCCGGCAGTCCGCTTTCCGATCGCGAAACTGTGACCTGGCGCGAGGTGGGTCATCTTCGGCTTTGTCTATTGACTGCAGACATGCAGAACCGCCGGATCATCAACCGGCATCTGGCCGAGGCCGGTGCGACGGCGCATCCGACTTTGGAATCAGGGTCGATGATCGTACTGTTTTCTCACGTGCGCACCGGCCGCTGGGCAAGCATCATGCCGCGGAATGTGGCCGAATCTTTCGGTTTTCCGGCTGAAATCCGCATGATCCCGATTGTCGAGCCGGAGGCCGATCATCTTGTCGGTCTGGTCGCGACACATCGCGAGCCGTTCACGCCACTCGTCTCTGCGCTGTTGCATGAGGCAAGGATACTCGCGGAGAGCGAAGATCTTCGATAGGAAAAACCTATCAATCGACGGAACAGCTTTATTGATCGCCTGCATGTTCCCTGAGACACTTCCTGTCACAATGTCATACCAAGCTGGGGGAGGCTGGTGTGGCGGCTGAAACGGGAAGCCCTGGGAGGCCTGCCAAAATGAATGCCCATGTCGCCACCGGCGATATTGCCGCGCGTACGCGCGCGATCGTCTCGAGCCTTCGGTCTCTCGAAGGTCCGCTTCTTCCTATCTTGCATGAAGTCCAGGATGAGTTCGGTTATGTGCCGCAGGAAGCGCTTCCTGTGATCGCTGACGAATTGAACCTGTCGCGCGCCGAAGTGCATGGCGTGATGACCTTCTATCATGACTACCGGGATCATCCGGCCGGGCGCCATGTTCTGAAACTCTGTCGGGCCGAGGCCTGTCAGTCGATGGGCGGAGATGCCATGGCTGAGCGGGTCAAGTCGCTTTTGGGTATCGATTTCCATCAGACGACGCTCGATGGCAACGTCACGCTGGAGCCGGTCTACTGTCTCGGGCTCTGCGCCTGCGCGCCGGCGGCGATGCTGGACGGCGAGCTTTACGGCCGCGTCGATGACGAGACGGTTGCCGAATTCATTGCGGAGGCGCGGCGATGACCGTCAAGATTTTTGTTCCCCGCGATGCGGCGGCGCTTTCGCTCGGCGCCGGCAAGGTTGCCAAGGAAGTGGCCGCGCAGATTGCTGCTCGCGGTCTCGACGTGAAGCTGGTGCGCAACGGTTCGCGCGGCATGCTGTGGCTGGAGCCGCTCGTCGAAGTCGAGATCGAAGGCAAGCGTATCGGCTATGGTCCTGTGAAGGCCAAGGATATCGAGGGCTTGTTCGAGGCCGGGCTGCTGTCCGGCGGCGATCACGCGCTCTGTCTTGGGGAGGTCGAAAGCCTCCCATTCCTCAAGGAACAGACCCGCCTGACCTTCGCCCGCTGCGGCATCACCGATCCGCTGTCGCTTGAGGATTATCAGGCGCATGGTGGCCTGGCGGGCTTGAAGCGTGCCGCTCAGATGGCGCCTGCGGAAATCGTCAAGGAAGTCACCGATTCCGGGCTGCGCGGGCGAGGGGGCGCCGGCTTCCCGACCGGCATCAAATGGAAAACGGTTCTCGACGCTTCGGGGCCGCGCAAATACATCGTCTGCAATGCTGACGAAGGCGATAGCGGTACCTTTGCCGACCGGATGATCATGGAAGGCGATCCCTTCGTGCTGATCGAGGGGATGGCGATTGCCGGGCTTGCGACAGGCGCCACCAAGGGCTTTGTCTATACCCGCTCGGAATATCCGCATGCGATCGCGGCGATGACAGAGGCGGTCGAGATCGCCCGCAAGGCCGGTGTTCTCGGTCCTTCGGTCATGGGATCAGGCAAGGCTTTCGACATCGAAGTGCGCATGGGCGCCGGTGCCTATGTGTGCGGAGAGGAAACGGCGCTGCTGAACAGCCTGGAAGGCAAGCGCGGTGTCGTGCGCGCCAAGCCGCCTCTGCCTGCTCACAACGGGCTGTTTGCGTCACCGACCGTCATTAACAACGTCATTTCGCTGGCATCGGTGCCTGTCATTCTCGACAAGGGTGCAGCTTTCTACCGTGATTTCGGCATGGGTCGTTCGCGTGGCACGATACCGCTGCAGATCGCCGGAAACGTCAAGCATGGCGGTCTTTACGAGACGGCCTTCGGCCTGTCGCTCGGCGATATCGTCGACAAGATCGGTGGCGGCACTGCGAGCGGACGTCCGGTCAAGGCGGTTCAGGTCGGCGGTCCCCTTGGGGCTTATTTCCCGCGGGCGCTGTTCGATACGCCGTTCGACTACGAAGCTTTCGCCGCCAAGGATGGTCTGATCGGCCATGCGGGTATCGTCGTCTTTGACGACAGCGCCGACATGCTGAAGCAGGCGCGGTTCGCGATGGAGTTCTGCGCGGTCGAAAGCTGCGGCAAGTGCACGCCCTGCCGCATCGGCTCGACACGTGGCGTCGAGACGGCCGACAAGATCGCCCGGGGGATCGAACCGGAGAAGAACCGGGCGCTCCTCACCGATCTATGCAACACCATGAAATTCGGTTCGCTCTGTGCCCTGGGCGGCTTCACCCCATATCCGGTCATGAGTGCGATGACGCACTTCCCGGACGATTTCGCTCCAACACCCCTTATCGAAGCGGCGGAGTAAAGACCCATGTCTCTCGTTCATGAAATCGACTACGGAACGCCGGCTTCGAAATCCGAAGCCATGGTCACGCTGACCATCGACGGCCGCGAAATCACTGTGCCTGAGGGCACCTCGATCATGCGCGCGTCGATGGAGGCCGGGATCCAGGTTCCGAAGCTCTGCGCTACCGATATGGTCGATGCCTTCGGTTCCTGCCGTCTCTGTCTCATCGAGATCGAGGGACGCAACGGCACGCCGGCCTCCTGCACGACGCCGGTTGCGTCGGGTCTCGTGGTTCATACGCAGACGGGGCGGCTCAAGGATATCCGCCGTGGGGTGATGGAACTCTACATCTCCGACCACCCGCTCGACTGTCTCACCTGCGCTGCCAATGGCGATTGCGAATTGCAGGACATGGCGGGTGCCGTCGGCCTGCGCGACGTTCGTTATGGCTATGAAGGCGACAATCACGTCAAGGCGCGCAGCAATGGCGAGATCAACCTGAAATGGATTCCGAAAGACGAGTCGAACCCGTATTTCACCTATGACCCGTCGAAATGCATCGTCTGCTCGCGCTGTGTCCGGGCCTGCGAAGAGGTGCAGGGCACCTTCGCGCTGACGATCGAAGGCCGCGGTTTCGGCTCTCGCGTCTCGCCCGGCATGCATGAACATTTCCTTGATTCCGAATGCGTGTCCTGCGGCGCCTGCGTGCAGGCCTGCCCGACGGCGACGCTGACCGAGAAGTCGGTGATCGAGATTGGCCAGCCGGAGCATTCGGCGGTCACCACCTGCGCCTATTGCGGCGTCGGCTGCTCGTTCAAGGCGGAAATGCGCGGCGAGGAGCTGGTGCGCATGGCGCCGTGGAAGGACGGTCAGGCAAACCGCGGGCATTCCTGCGTCAAGGGCCGCTTCGCCTATGGCTATTCGACTCACAGGGATCGCATCCTTAATCCCATGATCCGCGAGAAGGTCTCGGATCCTTGGCGGGAAGTCACCTGGGACGAGGCCTATGCGCATGTCGCTTCCGAGTTCAAGCGCATCCAGTATCAGTATGGCCGCGAAGCGGTCGGCGGCATCACGTCGTCGCGTTGCACCAACGAAGAGACCTTCCTTGTCCAGAAACTGATCCGTGCCGGCTTCGGCAATAACAATGTCGATACCTGCGCCCGCGTCTGCCATTCGCCGACCGGCTATGGTCTCGGCCAGGCTTTCGGCACCTCGGCCGGTACGCAGAATTTCGACAGCGTCGAGCATTCCGACGTCGTGGTCGTCATTGGTGCGAACCCGACCGATGGTCATCCGGTCTTCGGCTCGCGGCTCAAGAAGCGGCTGCGTCAGGGTGCCAAGCTGATCGTCATCGATCCGCGCCGCATCGATCTGGTGCGCACGCCGCATGTCGAGGCGGCCTATCATCTGCCGCTGAGACCGGGCACCAACGTTGCCGTCATGACGGCGCTGGCGCATGTCATCGTCACCGAAGGTCTGTTCAACGAGCGATTCATCCGCGAGCGCTGCGACTGGTCGGAATTCGAGGATTGGGCGGCCTTCGTTTCGGAGCCGCAGCACAGCCCCGAGGAGACCGAGAAGTTCACCGGCGTTCCGGCTGCCGATCTGCGCGGCGCAGCCCGGCTCTATGCGCTCGGCGGCAATGGCGCGATCTATTACGGCCTCGGCGTTACCGAACACAGCCAGGGTTCGACGACCGTCATGGCGATCGCCAACCTGGCAATGGTAACAGGCAATATCGGCCGCGAAGGCGTTGGCGTGAACCCGCTGCGCGGCCAGAACAACGTGCAGGGCTCGTGCGACATGGGATCCTTCCCGCACGAGCTGCCGGGCTATCGCCATATCTCCGACGACGCGACGCGCGATGTCTTCGAAAAGCTGTGGGGCGTAAAGCTCAACAACGAGCCGGGCCTGCGCATTCCGAACATGCTGGATGCGGCTGTGGATGGCACCTTCAAGGGGCTCTACATCCAGGGTGAGGACATCCTGCAATCGGACCCCGATACCAAGCATGTCGCGGCCGGTCTGGCGGCGATGGAATGCGTCGTCGTCCAGGATCTCTTCCTCAACGAGACCGCCAACTACGCGCATGTCTTCCTGCCGGGCTCGACCTTCCTGGAGAAGGACGGAACCTTCACCAACGCAGAGCGACGCATCAACCGCGTACGCAAGGTGATGACCCCGAAGAACGGCTATGCCGACTGGGAAGTGACGCAGAAGCTCGCCCAAGCGATGGGGCTCAACTGGAACTACAAGCATCCGTCCGAGATCATGGACGAGATCGCGGCGAGTACGCCGAGCTTCGCGCTGGTGTCCTACGACTATCTGGAAAAGATGGGTTCTGTTCAGTGGCCGTGCAACGAGAAGCATCCTGAGGGATCGCCGATCATGCATGTCGATGGCTTCGTCCGCGGCAAGGGCAAGTTCATCCGCACCGAGTATGTCGCAACTGACGAACGCACCGGTCCGCGATTCCCGCTGCTGCTCACCACCGGCCGTATTCTCAGCCAGTATAATGTGGGAGCGCAGACGCGCCGCACCGAGAACGTTGCCTGGCACGCAGAAGACCGGCTGGAAATCCATCCGCATGATGCCGAACAGCGCGGCATCCGCGATGGCGACTGGATCAAGCTGCAGAGCCGCTCCGGCGACACGACTTTGCGGTCGCTGATCACCGAGCGCGTTGCGCCCGGCGTTGTCTACACGACCTTCCATCATCCGACGACGCAGGCCAACGTCATCACCACCGACTTCTCCGATTGGGCGACCAACTGCCCGGAATACAAGGTGACGGCGGTGCAGGTTTCGCCCTCCAATGGGCCGACCGAGTGGCAGCTCGAATATGACGAGCAGGCCCGCCAGAGCCGCCGTATCTCCGGCAAGATGGAGGCCGCGGAGTAATGTCCGAACGGCACACACGCATCTCGGTCAGCCGCACCGCCCGCAAGGGCGGTGTGGTGATGCCGGGAGAACGCATCGTGCCGGAAGAGGTGCCGATTGCCTTCTCCTATGGCGGCAGTTCGCATGCCGTGATGATGGCGACGCCGGATGATCTCGAGGATTTTGCCGTCGGCTTCAGCCTGACCGAAGGCATTATCGGCAGCACCGGCGAAATTTCGTCTATCGAGATCGTCGATGGTGATCTCGGTATCGACGTGCAGGTGACGCTTGCTGACGATGTCGAGGATGCGCTGCGCGCGCGCCGCCGGAGCATGGCCGGTCCCGTCGGGTGCGGCCTTTGTGGCATCGAATCGATCGAGCAGGCTGTGCGCAAGGTGCCGGACGTTTCCGGTTCGCCCTTGGCGCTGACGCACGGCGATATTGTGCGCGCTGCAAACCTGCTCAACGAGGCGCAGCCTCTGCATCGCGAAACCCGTGCCGTCCATGGCGCAGGCTTCTATATTCCTGGGCAGAGGCTCTCGGCCGTTCGTGAGGATGTCGGGCGGCACAATGCGCTGGATAAGCTTTGCGGTGCGGTCATCCGTTCAGGCAATACCGGCATCGGCGGTGCTGTCGTCGTCACCAGCCGTATATCCGTCGAGATGGTGCAGAAGACGGCAATTCTTGGCGCATCGATCCTGATTGCGATTTCGGCGCCGACGGCACTCGCCATTCGCACGGCCGAGGACGCCGGGATGACGCTGGTCGCCCTGGTTCGCGGCGATGATTTCGAGATTTTCACCCATCCTCACCGCATTTCGCCGGAAAGCATCGCCGATGTCGCATGATACGCGTTCCAAGCTGGTCTACATGGCCAATCAGATTGCCACGTTTTTCAAGACCCAACCGGCCAGTGAGGCGGCGCAGGGGGTTGCCACGCATATCAACAAATTCTGGGAACCGCGCATGCGGCGCCAATTTTTCGAAATTCTGGAGCAGGAGAATAACGGCTTCGACCCTTTGGTGATCGAGGCCTCTTCCCTGATCCGCAAGCCCGAGCCGGCGGAGCCTATCCGGCACTAAACATTGTTTCGCGCGAGGGGGACGCAGGTTGTTTTTGCCTGTCGAGCGCGATTCATGTCAGCAAGGTCAGATCCAGGAGGAACTCATTCATGACCGCAGCGGATACATCAGGAGCAGGGGTACTGGCGGGCGCTGGCCTGCTTGATCGTGAGCGAATTATTGCGCAACCGGGGTTCAACCGCTGGCTTGTGCCGCCGGCCGCACTCGCCATTCATCTGTGCATCGGCATGGCATACGGCTTCAGCGTGTTCTGGCTGCCGCTGTCTAAATCTCTCGGGATCAGCACCTCGACGGCCTGCCCGGATCTGACGCTGGCTTCGGCCCTTTTCACCACGACCTGCGACTGGCGCGTTGCCGATCTCGGCTGGATCTATACGCTGTTCTTCGTGCTCCTCGGCTGCTCTGCGGCAATCTGGGGCGGCTGGCTTGAGAGGGTCGGTCCGCGCAAGGCCGGTTTCGTTTCCGCCTGCTGCTGGTGCGGCGGTATTCTCGTCGCTGCCGTCGGTGTCATGACCCATCAGCTGTGGCTAATGTGGCTCGGTGCCGGTGTGATCGGCGGTATCGGCCTCGGCCTCGGCTATATCTCGCCGGTCTCGACGCTGATCAAGTGGTTCCCGGACCGTCGCGGTATGGCGACCGGCATGGCGATCATGGGCTTCGGCGGCGGCGCGATGATCGGCGCTCCGCTCGCAAATCTGCTGATGAACTACTTCAAGACCGACACGTCGGTCGGTGTCTGGCAGACCTTCGTGGTCATGGCCGTCATCTACTTCGTCTTCATGATGGGCGGTGCCTTCGGCTACCGCATTCCGCCGGCCGGCTGGCGTCCTGAGGGCTGGACGGCCCCTGCTGCCAAGAGCAGCATGATCACCACCAAGCACGTGCACCTGCGCGATGCGCACAAGACCAAGCAGTTCTGGCTGATCTGGGCGGTTCTCTGCCTCAACGTCTCTGCTGGTATCGGCGTTATCGGCATGGCATCGCCGATGCTGCAGGAAATCTTTGCCGGTTCGCTGATCGGTCTGCCTGACGTCGGCTTCGCGCAACTCGATGCGGGCCAGAAAGCATCGATCGCAACGATCGCGGCGGGCTTTGCCGGTCTGCTTTCGCTTTTCAATATCGGCGGACGCTTCTTCTGGGCTTCTTTGTCGGACAGGATCGGCCGCAAGAACACTTACTTCACGTTCTTCATCCTCGGTATCGTTCTCTATGCCGCAGCTCCGACATTTGCGGATATGGGTAACAAGGCGCTGTTCGTTCTCGCCTTCGGCATCATTCTGTCGATGTATGGCGGCGGCTTCGCGACAATCCCGGCCTATCTCGCTGACATCTTCGGCACGCAGTTCGTAGGCGCCATCCATGGCCGTCTGCTGACGGCATGGGCGACTGCCGGTATCGTCGGCCCTGTGGTCGTCAACTACATCCGCGAGGCGCAGATCTCGGCGGGCGTGGCGCCTGGACCGGCGCTCTATACCGGCACGATGTATATCCTCGCCGGAATGCTGGCACTCGGCCTGATCGGCAACCTCTTCGTCCGGCCGCTTGCTGACAAGTGGTTCATGTCCGACGCGGAAGTGGCATCGCTGCAGGCCAAGTCGGCCGCTGCAAGTGCAGGGCCGAGCGGTTCCTTCGGCATCGGCCGCGGCGGTTTCGACGCCAAGGCAGCACTTGCCTGGGCCGTGGTCGGCATTCCTCTCCTGTGGGGCGTATGGGTCACGCTGAAGGCGACGTTTGCCTTGTTCGGCTGATCGGAACCTTGGTGAATCTAAGGGAAGGCACGCGTCTCAGCGCGTGCCTTTCTCATGAAAAAGGCGCCTCCGGGGAGAGGCGCGAATTCCGGAGTTGGGCGCTTTCACCACCAGGCCGCATCCGGCCTCTCGCGCCGGACACGGTCCCGGGGGAGGAGGTCAGCGCATCGCGATTACCATGCGGCAGAGCTTGACGAGGCTTGCCTCGTAGCCGCCCGAGCCGAGAATGTCCCGGCAGCGAAGCTTTACCTTGGCGCGCTCGGCTGCCGACATGTCATTGTAGGAGTAGGCCGGCCCATTCAGACCACGAGGGCCATTCGAGCCATTGGGATCTCTCGGCCCGTTCGGGCCATTGGGACCGTTGGGGCCATTAGGACCATTAGGGCCGGTCGGATCATCCGGATCGATGCCCGGCACGCCGAGGGCGATATCGACCAGCGTGTTGCCGCCCAATCCAGCTTTCGCCCTGGCGCTGACGAGGCCACTACCGCCGACATTGGCTTTGACGTCAGCATTCAAACCTTTGCTGCCGCCGACGCTTGCTGTCGTGCCGACTCCGAGCCCTTTTGTTCCGCCGCCGATGCTCGTCTTGCTATTGATGCCGCCGGATCCGCCAACGGACGCGTTGACGCCAAGTCCACCCTTCGATGTGCCGCCGACGCTGGCATTGACGCCGCTGGAACCACCGATGGACGCGCTGAGGCCGCGCCCGCCATTGTTGCCGATGCTGATGCCGTTGCTACCGCCTATGCTGAGGCCACCGCCACTGCTCTTGCTGCCGCTGCTTGTACTCCCGCTGCTCGTACTGCTCTTGGAGCCGCCGCTGAGGGCGTTTCCGAGGCCGCCGAGAAGGCCTTCGGCGCTAGCCTGGGACGGCATGATCAACGCTGCACAGCTGATGGCGAGTACAGTGATAGCCGATTTGTGATACTGCATTTCCAACCTCCAAAAGCGATTCCGCCAGGACCCCATGCCCAGGCTTGGAAATCAAAATCGGAAGCGCGCGCTTTCCGTATCGGATAGCAGCAACCAAAAGTGGTTGTCAGGTCTCCGATCGATACAGTATCAGAATATACGTAGATTCTAATATTGTGTAGGAGTTTCGCGCTAAGGTTGGTTTTGACTACTTGTACAGCTAAGAAGCTGTAAACGAAATCGGCAAGACTGCGTCTATAATATTTTCTATTGCGTAATTTCTGGAAAGTGCCGAATTATATAGTGATTGTTTTCATTGTGGTTTCAGGGAGTTTCCTTGCCTGAAAGCATATGTGGCTATTCTCGTAGAATAGGTGCGAAGGACGAGACGTCAAATCGATACTTGTCTATGATGATATTCTAATTCAATCAAAAATTAGGGGCGACGGCTGGTTTTGACAGCACGCCTTGCTTGCAGAGATGCAAAGAAAAACCGGCCCTGCAAACAGGGCCGGAGAGCAGGTGTGCTTGAGTGGAGATCAGAATTCTTCCCAGTTGTCGGCGGCCGGTGCGGCTGAACCGTGCGCTCTGGCAACACGGGCGACAAGCTGCAGAGCCGGAGAGGTATGTCTCGCAGCTGGACGATGCTGCATCTCGTTGCCGAGGCGGAACTGACTGAGCAGGGCTCTCAGCACCTCTGCCTCGGAGGTCAGCTTGTGGCTTGCTGCGGTGCTTTCCTCGACCATGGCGGCATTCTGTTGCGTCGCCTGGTCCATCGAATTGACGGCTTGATTGATTTCTTTGATGCCTGTCGCCTGTTCGCGTGATCCTTCGACAATGGCCGCGACATTGGTATTGATGTCGGCGACTTGGCTGACGATCTCTTCGAGCGCCCGGCCAGTCTGGCCGACGAGATCGACGCCATTCTTGACGAACTCGCTGGACTGGTTGATCAGCGCCTTGATTTCCTTGGCAGCACTTGCCGAGCGCTGGGCGAGTTCGCGCACTTCCTGGGCGACGACGGCAAAGCCCTTGCCCGCCTCACCGGCGCGTGCGGCCTCGACACCGGCATTCAGCGCCAGCAGATTGGTCTGGAAGGCGATATCGTCGATGACGCCGATGATGTTGGTGATCTCGCGGGACGACTGCTCGATCTGCCCCATTGCCGAGACTGCATTGCGCACGACGATACCGGATTGCTCGGCGCCATGCTTCGTCTTGGCCACGAGCTGACCGGCCTCGCCGGCGCGGTGGCTGGAGTCGTTGACGGTGGTGGTGATCTGCTCCAGTGCAGCGGCCGTCTCTTCAATGGACGCCGCCTGCTGCTCCGTGCGTTTCGAGAAGGAATCGGCTGCCGCACCGATCTCGTGAGACCCGGCGGCGATCGCGGCCGTGTTCTCGCCGATCGTCACCATCGTATCCCGCAGCTTTTCCAGCGCAGTGTTGAAATCGTGGCGCAATTGCTCCATCGATGGGACGAAGGCGGTATTGACCGTCTGCGTCAGGTCGCCCTCCGCGAGATGTTTCAAAGCGCTGCCAAGCTGGCTGATCGCGCTCATTCGCTCGGTCACGTCGGTGGCGAACTTGACGACCTTGTAGACGCGGCCATCGGCGCCGATGATCGGGTTGTAGGCGGCCTGGATCCAGATCTCCTTGCCGCCCTTGCCATAACGAACGAACTCGTTGGCGATGAACTCGCCGCCTGCCAGCCGCCGCCAGAAATTGGCATAGTCTTCGGTGCGGGCATAGGCCGGATCGCAGAACATGCTGTGATGCTTTCCAGCGATTTCGGAGAGGCTGTAGCCTAAGCCTCTACAGAAATTCTCGTTGGCCGTCAGGATCTCGCCGTTCGGCTTGAATTCGATGACGGCCTGAGACCGGGAGATCGCATCGAGCTTGCCGGCGTCGTCGATCGCCTGACGCTTGGCCGCGGTGATGTCGGTGGCAAACTTGACGACCTTGAAGGGCTTTCCGCCCTTGAGCACGGGATTATAGGTCGCTTGGATCCAGATCTCACGGCCGCCCTTTGCCAGCCGCTTGTAAGCGCCAGCATCATGTTCGCCGCGGCCAAGCCGGGTCCAGAAATCGCGGTATTCCGCGGTTGCGACCAAGGCCGGATCGCAGAACATGCTGTGATGTTTGCCGGTGATCTCATCGAGACTGTAGCCGAGCGCCCGGCAGAAGTTCTCGTTGGCCTTCAGGACATTGCCTTTCAGATCAAATTCGATAACGGCTTGAGATTTCGAAATGGCATCAAGAATGTATTTTGCATCGGAAGATAAACCCAGCATCCCCGTTCCCCAATCATGTGCCGACGCTCTCGCCAGGCAAAGTTGATGAACTTACAGCTTTTGGATTTGAGGTCGGATTAATCGCGCTATACGCGAAAATCGCAACTATCAGAAATCGTAATACTGTCAGTTCGCAACCCATGATGATGGTGTGAAGGTTAATTTAGGGTATAAAAGAGATTGCTAATAAGATTTGTTTTTACGCCAAGTTCTTATGGGTGATTTCTACTGGGCACAAAAAAAGCCGCCTCGACGGCGGCTTTGATTTCGTGTGGCGCTGCCTTCCGTTAAGCGGCAACGAGTTCTTCGGCTTCGCTTTCCTTGAACATCTTCGCGAGGTTCAGGAAGCAGATCATGCCGTTTTCGGAGGCGATGATACCTTCGCAATAGGCGCGATCGAAGGAGGCGGTGACCTCAGGAACGGGCTGAACTTGGCCGGAAGAGATCGTCAGGATGTCCGAGACGCGGTCGACGAGCATGCCGATGACCATGCTGTGCACTTCCGCAACAACGATGGCGCTGCGTTCATTGGCGACCGTGCTCTTCATGCCGAGCTTGTAGGCGAGGTCGATGATCGGGATTACAGAGCCGCGCAGGTTCATCACGCCGATGACATCCGACGGTGCATGCGGGATCGGGGTGGAGGGCGCCCAGCCGCGGATTTCGCGGATGGTCGTCGTCTTCACGCAGAATTCCTGATCGTGCAGCCGGAAGGCAATGATCTCGAGCGTGTCGCCACTGAAACTATTGGAATTAATGGTGCTCATTAGAAATCTTCCCAATTCTCGTAAGCCAGAGCGGCTGCGCCGCCATTGGCGCGAACATTCGTTACGCGTTGACCACGTGGCGTTGCGCGTGCGGCAGGCGCTTCTGTGGCTTTGGTGTTGAGCTTAGCGAAAGAGTGTTGCGCAAATCTAAATTGCGACAGCAGCACCCGGAGGTTTTCGGCTTCCTTCGAGAGTTTGCCGCTGGCAGCCGTGGTCTCCTCGACCATGGAGGCATTGTCCTGCGTGACCTGGTCCATTGCGTTGACGGCCTTGTTGATCTCCGTCAGCCCGGTGGACTGCTCGCGGGCAGCTGTGACAATGGCCACGACATTGCCGTCGATCTCGGTGACCTGCGAGACGATCTCTTCCAGAGCGCTGCCGGTTTCACCGACCAGCGTTACGCCACTCTTGACGTGTTCGGACGAGGCGGTGATCAGCGTCTTGATTTCCTTTGCCGCGTTCGCCGAGCGTTGGGCGAGTTCGCGTACTTCCTGCGCGACGACGGCAAACCCCTTGCCAGCTTCGCCGGCCCGGGCAGCCTCGACACCGGCATTCAGGGCCAAAAGATTGGTCTGAAACGCTATTTCATCGATGACGCTGATGATGTTGCTGATCTCGCGCGACGAATTGGCGATCTGATCCATGGCGCCGATCGCCTTGCGGACGATGCTGCCGGAATGTCCGGCGCCAAGCTTCGTCTTGGCCACCAGGTCGCCAGCCTCACCGGCGCGCTTGGCGCTGTCGGCCACTGTCTGGGTGATCTGCTCGAGGGCGGCGGCTGTCTCCTCAACGGTTGCTGCCTGCCGCTCCGTCCGCCTGGACAATTCGCCGGCAGCGGTCGTCATTTCGCGGGAGCCGTGCGCGATGGCATCGGTGTTTTCAGCAACGGTGCGCATGGCGCCGCTGAGACGTTCGACGGCGCTGTTGAAATCGACGCGGACCTTGTCGAGAGCTGGAAGGAATGGTGTCTCAATGGCGCCGGTCAGGTCGCCGGCGGCAAGGCGCGTCAGTCCTTCACCGAGTTCATCGACGGCCTGGACGCGGCTGGTGATATCGGTCGCAAACTTGACGACCTTGAAGACGCGACCGTTCATGTCGAAGATCGGGTTGTAGGACGCCTGGATCCAGACGACTTTACCGCCCTTGCCGACTCGCTTGAACTCTTCGGCAACGAACTGGCCGGCGGCAAGCTTGGTCCAGAATTCGCGGTAGGCAGGCGAGGCCGTATAGGCCGTTTCGCAGAACATGCTGTGATGCTTTCCGCGGATTTCCTCCAGACTGTAGCCGAGGACGGAAAGGAAGTTGCCGTTTGCGGTCAAGATCTCGCCGGACGGGGTAAACTCGATGACGGCCTGTGCCCGGGAGATCGCTTCGATCTTGCCGATGGCATTTGCCGAATCGAGCTTGGCCGCGGTCACGTCAGTTGCGAACTTGACGATCTTGTAAGGCTTGCCGTTGGAGAGCAGGGGGTTGTAGGTCGCCTGAATCCAGACGTCCCGGCCGCCCTTGCCGATGCGGCGGTATTCGCCGGAATCGAACTGGCCCTTGCCGAGCTTGGCCCAGAAATCCTTGTAGGCCGCAGACGCGACATAGTCAGGATCGCAGAATATCCGGTGGTGTTTGCCGGCGATCTCCGAAAGCTCGTAGCCGAGCGTCCGGCAAAAGTTTTCGTTGGCCGTCAGAATATTGCCCTGCAGGTCGAATTCGATCACGGCCTGCGATTTGTTGAGCGCCGAGAACATGGCCTTGGCGTCGGAACCTGAAATAACTGAAAATAGCGGCATCGTCGTCCCTCTAAGGACTGCAGCACTCCAAAGCGGTGCGGGGCGAGGGCGATTGCCAAAAACAGGCACACAGATCGCCGCGCCTGCGGCGCATTCGATGCGGCAGGTCAGATCTCAAATAAAGCTGAAAACCCGGACGCTGCCCCCACAATACGCCCGGGTGTTTCTGCTGAAATAATATGATTAGTTAGATTAAAAATGAGTAACTGACTGAATATACTGATGTATATTAGCGTTTAATGCGTGAGTTCACGCAAACATACTTCGTGTTGGTTGCGGCCTCCGAAGAGGCCGCTCACCTCAGGTAATTGTCTTCTCGATTTCGGAGACGGCCCATTCGACCTGGTCCTTGGTGATGACCAGCGGCGGAGCGAGGCGGATCGTGTGCTCGTGTGTATCCTTGGCGAGCAGACCGCGCTCCTTGAGACCGTAGCAATACTGGCGCGCGCCACCTGCTTCGGGCTCGAGCTCGATCGCCAGCATCAGGCCGCGGCCACGTACGTCCTTGACGATGTTCGAGCGGATGGAGCGCAGACCTTCGAGGAAATAGTTACCCATCTTCTCGGCATTCTCGATCATGCCTTCCTCAGTGAGCACCTTGAGCGCGGTGCGGGCAACGGCGCAGGCGAGCGGATTGCCGCCGAAGGTGGAGCCGTGCTGACCGGGCTTGAGGACGCCAAGGACCTCGGTGTTCGAAAGAACGGCTGACACCGGATAGAAACCGCCGGAGAGCGCCTTGCCGATCAGCGTGACGTCGGCTTCGATGCCTTCGTGCTCTTCCGCAAGCAGCTTTCCGGTGCGGCCGAGACCGGTCTGGATCTCGTCGAGGATCAGCGTGACATTGTGTGTGGTGCAAAGCTCGCGGACGCGCTTGAAATAACCGGCCGGAGGAATGATGACGCCGGCCTCGCCCTGGATCGGCTCGATCAGCGCGCCGACGGTGTTTTCGTTGATCGCCGCAGCAAAGGCATCGGCATCGCCGAAGGGGATGGTGCGGAAGCCCGGCGTATAGGGTCCGAAGCCGGTGCGTGCATCCGGGTCGGTCGAGAAGCTGATGATGCTGAGCGTCCGGCCGTGGAAATTGTCGGAGCACACGATGATCTCTGCCTTGCCCTCCGGCACGCCCTTCACCTCGTAGCCCCATTTGCGCACGGCCTTGATCGCCGTCTCGACGGCTTCGGCACCGGAATTCATCGGCAGGATCTTGTGCGATCCGGTCAGTGCCGCGAGCTCTTCATAGAGATGGGCCAGCTGGTCGTTGCGGAAGGCGCGGGAGGTGAGTGTCAGCTTGCCGGCCTGTTCGACCATCGCGGCAAGGATCTTCGGATGGCAATGACCCTGGTTCACGGCGGAGTAGGCCGAGAGGCAATCGAGATAGCGGTTGCCGTCGGTATCCCAGACGTAGACGCCTTCGCCGCGGGTCAGCACGACGTCGAGCGGCTTGTAGTTGTGGGCGCCAAGCCGCTGTTCGGTGGCGATCAGGTTTTCAGATGCGTTCATGGCTGGGTTCCCTCGGATTAGGCGGCGCGGGTCGGACGATCGAAGATACGGCGGCCGAAAAGGCTGGCGGTCAGTTCGACAAGAACGCGGGCGCTCTTGCCGCGATCGTCCAGAAACGGATTGAGTTCGACGAGATCGAGCGACGATACGAGGCCGCTGTCGCAGAGCATCTCCATGACGAGGTGCGCTTCGCGGAATGTCGCTCCGCCCGGCACGGTCGTTCCGACGCCCGGGGCAATATCGGGATCGAGGAAATCGACATCAAGGCTGACATGCAGGAGGCCGTTGGCTTCTTCCACCGCAGCAAGGATCTGCCGCATGATCGGCGCGATGCCCTGTTCGTCGATCGAGCGCATATCGAAGACGTTGACGCCGTGCTTCTTGATCAGCTCGCGTTCCGGCGCATCGACCGAGCGGATGCCGACCTGAAAGACGTTGCGCGGATCGACCAGCGGCCGGGTCTTCGGAAGAACTTCGGCGAGGTCAGCCTGACCGGTGAAAAACGCGACCGGCATGCCGTGAATATTGCCGGAGGGCGAGGTTTCCGGCGAGTTGAAATCCGAGTGGGCGTCAAGCCAGATGACAAACAGCGGGCGGCCCTGTTCGGCGGCATAGCGTGCCATGCCGGAGACGCTACCCATCGACAGGGCGTGATCGCCGCCAAGGATCAGCGGAAGACGTCCGGCTGCTGCTGCTTCATAGGTGCTCGCTTCCAGCGCCCGGGTGAACGCGCCGATGATCCGCAGATTGTGGGCTTTCGGATGATTGGGCAGGTCGCGGGCCGGCACGATCTGCAGGTCGCCGTCGTCCTTGACGTCATGACCGAGCTCGATGAGCGTCTGGTCGATCCCTGCGATGCGAAGTGCTGCCGGGCCCATTGCGGCGCCCCTGCGGCCGGAGCCTTCTTCCAACGGAACGCCAATGAGGGTGACTGCGCGCGATTGAACGTCCATTCCAAGCTCCGGATTTCGAGTTTCGAGCTGCATATTCGGCTATTGCCGCGGCGACAAAAAGATGGAAAATTGCCAAAATAAAATCCACATTGTACAAATTGCTCACACCATTCGAGCAAAGTGAAAATCATGGATGATCTCGATCAGGAACTGCTCAGCGCTCTCAGACACAATGCAAGAACGCCGGTATCATCTCTGGCAGCGATGACGGGCGCTTCACGGGCGACAGTTGCCGCGCGGATCGACCGGCTTGTTGCCAATGGCACGATCGCGGCCTTCACAATCCGGACCGGGCACGAGGTGCGCTCGGCGGGCGTCCGGGCCATCATTCTCATCGAGGTTCTCGGCAAACTGGCCGACAAGGTTGCCGACCAGCTGCGCGGGTTGCCTCAGGTGCGCGCCTTGCACAGCACCAATGGCAAATGGGATTTCATCGCCGAACTTGAAGACCGGGATCTCGTGTCCTTCGACGAGACGCTGCGGCGCATCCGTCTGGTAGACGGAATCAACGTGACGGAAACCAACATCCTGCTGAAAACCAGCAAGACCATCTTCTAGGGCGCGAGCGTCAATACTCGTGCTCGTAAACGACGCCCGCTTCACCCGAGCCATTTCCGCCCGCAGCACCGCGAAGCTTCACACCGCGGCCGACATCGAGATTGATGATCGCCTTGGCACCGGCCGCACCGCCTTGCTGCAGTTCGAAATAGGTGCGCTCGTTGAGATAGCGGCCGACGCTGACGCTGGTCTGGCCTTTTTCGTCGGTGCTGATGTCGAGATCATCGACGCCAAGCTGGTTGCGCAGGCCCTCGAAGAGCGAGGTTGACCGGCCACCGGCGAGCTGGCTGACTGCATCGGCAAGCTGAGCGATCTGCACCGGCGAAAGCTTTGACATCGACTGTCCGAAGATCAACTGCGCCAGGACTTCATCCTGCGGCAGGGCCGGTGACGACGAGAAGGTGATGGCCGGGTCGGTCGCCAGACCACCGACATCGACCGTCAGCGTCGTCGTGCCCGAGGTCGAGCTTGCCTCCATATCCAAAGCAGGGGTCAGGTTGCCTGCGAAAGTGATGCGGCTCTTGTCGGTGAAGTTCATGCGGCGGTTCAGGATCGTCAGGCGCCCACGCCGCATGGTGAAGCCGCCGGAGACGATCGGGGCTGCTGCCGTCCCCTTGATGGTCAGACTGCCGCCAAGCTCGGAATCGATACCGCGGCCACGAACGAAGATCTGCGACGGCGCATTGAGCTGAAGATCGAGCGTGATCGTCGAAGACTTTTCGCCGGGCTTCGGCGGGCTTTCGTCGCGCAGTTGCTTGAGCACCGCGGCGGGCGCGTGGATGTGCCTGATGTCGATTTCGCGCAGCGAGGTCGGCAGCTTTTCCGGCACCGTGACGGAGGCCTTCTCCAGATCGAGGCGTCCGCTCAAGGTCGGGTTGGACAGCAGCGGACCACGCAGACCGACGGTGCCATCGACTGTCGCGACGACGAGTGTGCCGTCGACATAGACGGCCTTGTCCAGCTTGACGTCGATATTGACGGGATAACCGCCATTCGGCTGAATACCGATCGTTCCGGTGGCCGAGATTGCTCCGCCGCTTGCAAGATTGGCGCTGAAGCGCGAGATCGTCGCCTGCTGGCCGTTCATGGTGATGCTGGCCGTCAGGTTATTGAGAGCCAGGTTGCGGCGAACGTCGATCAGCTTGGCGCCGCTGGTGTTGACGCTGCCGTTGATAACGGGACCGCCGGCATTTCCGGTAATGCGAAGATCGATATCCGCCGCGCCTTCTGCAACGAACCCCTGTTGGGCGAGCTGCGCGCCGAGAATGGCAAAGGGCAGGTTTCCGCGGAACTGCAGGTTTAGCGCTTTCTGCCCGGTGATGCCGACGCTGCCACCGCCGTTCATCGACAGGCCGCCGTCGCCGGAAAGGCCGGTATCGATGGTCAGCGTGTTGCTGGCGAGCTTTCCGTTGGCGGTGATGCCGAGTGGCGTAAGGCCAGCGCTCTTTGTCTGACTGGTCTGCGCATTTTTCCAGTTGAGCTTGAAATCGACATCGGGGATCGGAAGCTTGCCCGCGGCATTGGCGCTGCCCGAAATTGCCCCTTCGGCATCAAGATTGGGAACGAAGGCGTTGGCGATGCCGGCCGGCAGATTATTGATGTCAGCGTCGGCGCGCAGCGAATTCGCCTGAGGGCCGGCAACCTCGAAGCTGCCCTTCGCCTTGACCGACAGCGAACCGCTGCCGTTGGCGTTGACGTTGAAATTCAGCGTATTACCAGAAAGTCGGCCATCGGCCGTGACGCCGAGACCGGTAACATTGGCGGCCTTGGTGTGACTGGTTGCGGCGTTCTTCCAGGCAAATTTGAAATCGGCCGCCGGATTGGGGAGCTTTCCGTAAGCTCTGGCGGTTCCGGAAATCAGTCCTTCGGCGCCAAGGCCCGGCACGAAGGGGTTTGCAAGGCCGGCTGGCACGTTGGTGATGTCGGCATCGACCGAAAGCGCGTTGGCATCGGGGCCGGAAACGGCGAAGTTGCCAGTTGCCTTCAGCGACAGGCTGTTCTTGCCGCTTGCCGCCGCGTCGAAATTGATGCGGTCGTCAGCGAACTTGCCCTTGGCAGTGACGTCGAAGCTGGCGAGCTTGGCCTTCTTCGTCTGATCCGTCGCGGCATCCGTCCATGTAAGGTCGAAGTCGGCATTCGGTCTCGGCAACTTGCCGGAGGCCTTGGCCGTCCCCGATATCAGACCCTCGGCGCCAAGGCCGGGAACGAAGGGATTTGCCAGCCCGGCCGGTACATTGCCGATCGTGGCATCGACGGAGAGGCTGTTTGCATCGGGACCGGCAATCGTGAAGCTGCCCGCTGCTTTCAGCGATAGACTGTTCTTGCCGCTCGCCGCGGTGTCAAAATCGAGCTTGCTATCGGCAAACTTGCCCTTGGCGGAAACGTTGAAACTCGCGAGCCCCGCCTTTTTGGTTTGGCCGGTCGCCGCATCGGTCCAGGTCAGGTCGAATTCGGCGCTAGGGCGTGGCAACCTGCCGGAAGCCTTGCCTGTCCCTGAAATCAGTCCTTCGGCGCCGAGGCCCGGAACGAAGGCATTTGCCAGCGAGGCCGGGGCGTTGCTGATATCGGCATCGACTGTCAACGTATTCGCTTCGAGCCCTGCAACGACGAAGTTGCCCTTGGCTTTCAACGCCAGGTTCTTTGCGCCGGTGGCGTCGACGTCGAAGGCGAGCTTGTTGTCGGCGAAGGTGCCGATCGCGCCGATGGCCAGTTTGGCAAGGCCGGCCTTCACAGTCTGGCTGGTTGCGGCGTCTTTCCATGACAGATCGAATTGCGCAGTGGGGTTGGGGAGCGTGCCGGAGGCTTTGGCGGTGCCGGATATGACGCCGGCGGCGCCGAGATCGGGAACGAAGGCGTTGGCGAGCCCCGCTGGCACGTTGGCGATTTCGGCATCGACCGACAGGGCCTGGGCATTGGCGCCGGCGACCATGTAGTTGCCCGAGGCCTTCAGGGATAGTCCCTTGCCGCCATCTGCGGTGGTTTCGAAATCCAGTCTGTTGTCAGCGAGCTTGCCGCTTGCGGCGATCGCGAAACCGGAGAGGCCGGCGGCCTTTGTCTGGCTTGTCGAAGCGTCCTTCCAGTCGAGCTTGAAGTTCGCGATCGGGGCCGCCGGGGTGCCGGTTACCGTGACCGTGCCGGAAATGCTGCCTGCCGCCTCGAGCTTCGGGACGAAGGTGTTGGCGAGGCTGGCGGGAAGGTCTTTGATCGTCGCATCGATATCGAGTGTTTCTCCGGCCGAGCCCGAAACGCTGACCGAACCCTCACCGGTGCGGATCGTCAGGCCATCCAGCTTTGCGGCACCACCGGCGATCGTTACGGCGGTCGGCGCAGAAAGCTCGACGGCAATGTTGCGGGGCTTTGCCGACAGCCGGTCGAGCTCGATCTTCATGCTGCCGTCCTTGGTTTCGACGGCGCCGGCGGCGACCAGCGGATTGGCGTCGTAGACGGATGTCAGATCGAAATTGGTGCGGTTCTGCTGCTGCGTGAAATTGACCGCCAGACCGCTGATGGTGTTGGCGCCCGAAGAAATCTCGTCGGCCTTGATGATGCCGTTCGCTGCAAAAGCTTTCAGATCGCTGACGGTGATATCGATATCCGGCTTCACCAGCGACAGGCCGTCGCGCCTGATGCCGCTGCCGCTGGCCTTTGCCTTGATGGAGATCTTGCCAGCGTCATTGGCGATGTCGAAGGCCCCCTTCAGATCGCCCTCGGCACGTTGTCCTGCCAAGGCTGCCAGCAGGCCGACATCCGGAAAATCGAAATTCAGCTTGCCGCTCGGCAGGAAGGATGGCGTCAGCTCGATATTGCCGTTCAGCTTGTTGCTGCCGGCATCGATGGAGATCGACGGAATGCTGGTCGTCCCGTCTTTCGACTGGACATTGGCATTGATCGCCAGCGGCTGGCCGTCGATCGCACCTTTGGCGCTGACCGTCGCCTGCGGCGCATCGGGATCGGCGGTTCCGGAGAGAGCGACGTCTAGACCCGAGAGCGTACGGCCAGCGGTCTGAAGCGCCGCAGATTTCAAGTTCGCCTTGATGGCGAGCGCGGTCAGTGGGCCACTGATATTGGCCGTGTAGGCCAGTTCGCCGCCGGTATCCTGAACGAGCTTGCCGATATCGGGAAGCCGCCCGCTGAGATCGGCCGCCAGCGTGTCGCCGTCGAGGGTGACGTTGCCGTTGGTTTCCAGGCTGCCCGATTTCACCACGAGGTTCGACAGATTGATCTTCGAAGGGATCGTGCCTGCAACTTGTGTCTCGATCGAAATCGGTGTGTCGAAACGCGGCGCGATCGCCACCGGGAGGGCCGCCGGTTCGATCGTCAGCTTGGCATTGCCTGTGAGCGCCTGGCTGTCGAGTCTGTAGGTGCCGTTAACGCTGCCGCTGGCATTGGCGCTTTCGAATGTCGTGCCGTTGAAGCCAATGCTATCGGGCGCGATCTGAAGCGGGGCTGCCAGCGTGACCGGTCCCTGAACCGCCCGGTTGATGTCGGGATTGATGAAGGCCGTATCGCCGGCCACAAGACGGATCTGCACGCCGCCGCTTTTCTTGGCGATGTTGAAGGCATCGCTCTTGGCCGTCAGCTTGACGTTGCTTGCCGTGGCCTGAGGAATGGTGATCGCGTCCAGGGATGCGCTGGCATTCAGCCGGGCAGCCTTGGCGTCGCCGGTCAGGGCGACGTTGAGGCCGCTGACGAGCAGGCGCGCTTCACCCTTTTCAAGCGGCCAGCGGAAGTCGACCGGGCCGGATGTGCCAAGAACATTGGCATTCAGGCTGTTGTTACCCGCCGGATCGAGCGTGCCGGAGGCCGCGATGACGACGCTTCCGGTGGCGATGTTGCCGGTCTGGATGTCGATCTTGCCTTTGTTGTCGAAAGTGGCGGCCAGATCGATATTCGTCTGCCCTGCAAAGAGCGGGCGGAAGGGTGGGGGCAGGAGCGAGCTGAGATCGCCGCCGCCTTTCAGGTTGATCTGGTGAAGACCCTCCGGCGTCAGCACATGCTGGCCTTCGATCGAAGCGCGGGGCTGTCCATCGAGGGCCGCCAGCAGCTTGGCCTTCCAGTTCGAAATCGGACCGTCGCCATCGATCGACAGATTGACGGATGGATCGCCCGGCAGCGACAGCAACGTCGCCATCACGCCGCCCTTCGGTTCGGCAAGCTGAGCCTTGAGGCGAAGGTGGTTTTCCTCGGGCATGAAGGCAACGTCTGCGTTCAGCTTGGCGTCCGGCACCGACTGGCGATTGACGTTGAGAACCGCGTGGCCACCGCTCTGATCGGCCTGCAGATTGCCGCCCGCGACCAGCGTGAAGGCGCGGCCCACAAGCTGCTCACTGAGATTGATCTGCGGCAGCGCGATGTTGTCGATGTCGATCTTGATGGGCAGCTTGAAGCCGGCTTCTTCGCCGGTATCCGGCGGCGACGGCAATGTGCGCACCGGCTTGCGGACGACGGTGATCGACTGGATGCCGATCTGCTTGGCGTGGAACGTGCCGGTCAGCAGCGCCAAGGGATTCCAGTTGATAGAGATTCCTCTCGCTTCGGCGAAAACACCACGGGTGTCCGATATCGTGATCTGTGCAGCATCGAGGCCGCCTGTCAGCAGGCTGCCAGGCTCGCGGATCGAGACGTTCATGTCCCGGTTGGAGATGATCTCCGCGACCTTTTCGGTAACGATGCGTGAGCCGAAGGAAGTGAAGCCGAAAATGACGATCGCAATCGCGGCAACGACAAGCACGAGGCCAAGGCCATAGCCCAGCAGCCTTACAATCCAGTTCATCAGTTTCGTCAGTGCTTGCATGAAGGCGGACACTATCCCGTTCGCATGGCGGTGCAACGGGTTCATCCGCTGCGTTTTCCGCCGTTAGAATGATTGGCCTATGCCGGCGTAGATTCCATAGGCCGTGCCATTTTCGTACTTGTTCAGCGGTACGGCAAAATCAAGCCGCAGTGGACCGAAAGGCGTGGCGTAGCGAATACCGACGCCAGCGCCGGCGCGGAAATCGCCGAAATCGGGGAAGGTGTCTGCCGAGACCGTGCCGACGTCGATGAAAGGCACGATGCCGATCGTGTCGGTGATCCTGACGCGTGCCTCCAGCGATGCGGTCACATAGGACTTGCCGCCGGTCGCCTCGTTGTCGGCGTCGTAGGGCGAGATCTCCTGATAGCCGTAGCCGCGCACCGAGCCACCACCGCCGGCAAAGAAGCGGCGGGTGGCGGGAATGTCCTGCAGCTCGCCGCCGACCAGGAAACCTGCAGCCACCTTGCCGGCGAACACCACATTGTCCTCCTGGCCGATCGCCTGATAGCCCGAAATCGAGCCCTCGAAGGAGGAGAAGATGGTGCCGTTGAAGGCTTCATAGCTCGGCGTTGCCGCGAGTGTCGCGCGGTAGCCTTCCGTCGGATTGAACTTGTTGTCGCGGGCGTCGCGCTCGTATGTCAGTGGCAGAGCGAAGGTCAGATACTCGTTGTTGCCGAAGGCGTCGTCGTCTTTTTCGTAACTGATCTCGGCTGCGGCCGAGACGGTATCCTGATCGCTGAGCTCGTAGGAGTAACCGAGCGAGCCGGTGATCAGAGAGGCGTTGTAGGCATCAGGATTTTCCGTCTTCGCAAGGATCGATGCCTTGAGCGTTCCTGCCGGGAAGAAGGCGCCAGGCTTGGTGAAGGAAATGCCGGTCGAATAGTCGAGATTGCTGATGTCGTTCTCGCCGAGCCGGCCGACTGTTCCTTCGATACGTAGCGATTCCGCCTCACCGAAAAGATTGCGATGGCCCCAGTAGCCTTGCAGGCCGAAGCCGTCGATCGTCGAGTAGTTGGCGCCGAAGCCGAAGTAGCGCTGCTTGCCTTCCGACACCTCGATGGTCATCGGTAACGTACCATCGGCAGCCAGCTCATTGGCTTCGTGAATGGTGACGCTCGAGAAGACGCCAAGTGCACGCAGACGGTCTCCCGCCTTCTTCAAAGCCTCTGGCGAATAGGCCTCGCCGCGGTTGAGCCGCGAATAGCGCTGGATGAAATCGGGTTTGACGGTCTTTTCACCGGTGACGCCAACGGTGCCGACAGGGGCAACGGGGCCGCCTTCGGTGGTGATGACGATATCGACGGTGCTTGTGCGATGATCGGCAACGACCTCGCGCTTCGTCAGCTTGGCAAGCGGCCGTCCCTCGCTCTTCAACTGCTCGACGATCTTGTCGCCGGCCTTGATGATGACGAGGGAGCCCGCTTCTTCGCCGGGCGCCAGATCGTAGTCTGCGGGATCGCGCATCGCTGCATCGCCACCGAACTGGACGTCTCGTACGTGGAAAACCGGCCCCGGATCGACATTGACGTTGACGGCGACCGGCTTCGATCGGTCGAAGACCGGATTGGGCGGCAGGCTGTCGATGTTCTTGCCATCGACGGTGATGGTCACCACGCCGCCATAACGGGCCTTTTCATATAGAGTGGCGATCAGTCGCTCGCGGTCGTCGCGCGCCTTGACGACCACGCCGAGATCGCCGGAGACGGGCTTGTCCTTGTCGCCGACCAGGCGCGAGCTGTTTTGCAGCGCCTCAGTGAGATCAGGATCGGCCGTGCCCGACGTCAGATCGACGTCGTATCGCACCGGATCAGGAACCTGTTCCGCTTCGCTGTCGTCCTTGCCGAATATCGTTATGCCAAACAGCTTAAAGGCGTATGCCTCATCGACCAATGCAGGCGAAAACGCGGCCGTTGCCGCGATCACCATCATGGTGCCTGTCCGCCGATACGCGAAACCCGCTTTCGGTGTCGTCCCTCTGATCTGCATCCGCCGCTTTTAGTTACATGGAAAATGAAGCTTCGCGTTGCCCAGCCGCGGGCACCTTAGCGGCAAAAATGCGAAACGTGTACCAATTTAAGTTGTTGGCGGGCTAATTTAGTACAGAAAATGAAAAATCCCGGCGCTGGCCGGGATTTTTTAGTCGGTGAATTTAACGCTTAGTAGCCGCCGCGCGGGCAGTCGTCGATGTAGCGATTGCCGTTTCGATCACGATAATAGCACTGCCCGGGCTGCTCGGCGACACGGCCGATCAGTGCGCCGGCAACGCCGCCGATCGCTGCGCCAACTGCGGCACCGCGGACATTGCCTGTAGCAACACCACCGATCACAGCTCCGGAAGCGGCGCCGATGCCGGCACCCTGCTGTGTCGGCGTGCAACTCGCGATCGAGAGGCCGACGAGTACGAATGCGATAATCTTCTTCATTTCCATCTCCAAAAGGTTCGCTGCCCCCTGGCAGCAGCCGTCCCTCACGTGTTTTTGTTTTTGTCACGTAGGCTGCAAACTATGTCGTAAACAAAGCGTGTCCAGCAATCTCCGCAAAGTTTGCGGTCACGCTTCGTTTCATAACGTTTCAGGAGAGCCCTGTTCTATCGGACTTCGGCAGTGAAGCAAAATTGATACAACTCCCCAAAGTAGCGGTTGATCCTAAAGGGAAAAGGTCAAATGATGCCGCTTGTGCCTGGAGGAGGCACGAGGAGGACATCATGGCGAAAGTCAAACTGACGGTGAATGGCCGCGCGGTGAGCGGCGACTGTGAAGAAAGAACGCTTCTCGTCCATTTCATTCGCGAAAAGCTGGGGCTGACGGGCACCCATGTCGGCTGCGATACAACGCAATGCGGTGCATGTGTCGTCCATCTGGACGGCAAGTCGGTCAAGAGCTGCACGATCCTGGCTGTCCAGGCCTCCGGCTCTTCGGTGATGACCATCGAGGGGCTTGCCGCAAATGGCGAGCTGCATCCCGTTCAGGCGGCTTTCAAAGAACATCACGGCCTGCAATGCGGCTTCTGTACGCCCGGCATGGTGATGGCCTCGGTCGATATGATCAACCGCCACGGCGGCCATCTCGACGAGGAAACCGTCCGCCACGAGCTCGAAGGCAATATCTGTCGTTGCACCGGCTATCACAACATCGTCAAGGCCGTGCTCTCCGCCAATGCCGAAATGCATGGCGGCGCCAAGCAGGCTGCCGAATAGCATCCCCCTGAATTCGTCTGGCAGCTGCCGAACACAATTCTCTTTGGCGGAATGCCAGGCCCGAAACCCCATTGGAGGACATCATGGGTGTTGAAGGAATTGGTGCACGCGTCGCACGCAAGGAAGACAAGCGGTTTCTGACAGGTAAGGGCCGCTATACCGACGACATGGTCGTTCCGGGCATGAAATATGGCTATTTCATCCGCAGCCCGCATGCTCATGCAAAGATCACCAATATCGACGTCTCGGCCGCCAAGGCGATGCCCGGCGTTATCGACGTGCTCGATGGTAAGCAGCTGCTTGCCGATGGCATCGGCAATCTGATCTGCGGCTGGATGATCCATTCGCGCGACGGCTCGCCGATGAAGATGGGGGCGTGGCGGCCGCTGGCGGTCGATACGGTCCGCTATGTCGGCGATGCCGTGGCGATCGTCGTTGCGGATTCGCTCGGCGAAGCGCGGGATGCAGCCGAAGCGGTCAGCATCGACTACGAGGAGCTTCCTGTCGTTACGGAGGCGGTCGAAGCCCTTAAGCCCGGCGCCCCGCAGATACATCCCGAATCCTCGGACAACCTGATCTTCGATTGGGTGATCGGCGATGAAGGCGCAACGGATCAGGCGATTGCTGCTGCGGCGCACGTCACCGAGATCGAGCTCACCAACAACCGCCTGTCGCCCAATCCGATGGAGCCGCGGGCTGCGCTCGGCATCTACGACTCCGCCGAGGATCATTACACCTGCTACACGACGAGCCAGAATCCGCATGTCGCCCGTCTGGTGATGAGCGCCTTCTACAATGTCGCGCCGGAGAACAAGCTGAGGGTGATTGCGCCTGATGTCGGCGGCGGCTTCGGCTCGAAGATCTATATCTATCCGGAAGAAATCGTCTGTCTCTGGGCTTCTAAGAAGACCGGCGTTCCGGTGAAATGGAATTCGGATCGCACCGAAGCCTTCCTGACGGACGCGCATGGACGCGACCACGTTTCCAAGGTGAAGATGGCCTTCGATGCCGATCATCGCATCATCGGCCTCAAGGTCGATACGATCGCCAATCTTGGCGCCTACATGTCGCTCTTCTCGTCGGCAGTGCCGACCTATCTCTACGCGACGCTGCTGTCAGGGCAGTATGCGATCCCGGCGATCCACGCCAATGTCCGCACCGTCTATACCAATACGGCGCCCGTCGATGCCTATCGCGGGGCCGGGCGGCCGGAGGCGACCTATCTGCTGGAGCGGACGATGGAAACCGCGGCACGCGAACTCGGTATTTCTCCGGCCGAGCTCCGGCGGAAGAATTTCATCCGCTCGTTCCCGCATCAGACGCCCGTGATCATGATGTATGATGCGGGCGACTACGATGCCTCCCTTGACGCGGCGATACAGGCTGCCGACTGGAATGGCTTCGAAGCCCGTCGTGCGGAGGCCGCGAACCGCGGCATGAAGCGCGGGATCGGCATGAGTTGCTATATCGAAGCCTGCGGGATTGCGCCGTCTCAGGCGGTCGGCTCTCTCGGCGCCGGTGTCGGCCTGTGGGAATCGGCGGAAGTGCGCGTCAACGCGGTCGGCACGATCGAGGTGCTGACCGGCTCGCACAGCCATGGCCAGGGACATGAGACGACCTTTGCCCAGCTGGTGGCGGATCGTCTCGGTGTTCCCATCGACAGCGTTTCCATTGTCCACGGTGATACCGACAAGGTGCAGATGGGCATGGGCACCTACGGCTCGCGCTCCGGCGCCGTCGGCATGTCGGCTGTCGTCAAGGCACTCGACAAGGTCGAGGCCAAGGCGAAGAAAATTGCCGCGCATCTGATGGAGGCCGACGAGAGCGATATCGTCATCGAAAACGGCGAGCTGAAGGTGGCCGGTACCGACAAGGTGCTGCCGTGGTTCCAGGTGGCGCTTGCTTCCTACACCGCCCACAATCTGCCGGCGGGCATGGAGCCGGGGCTGAAGGAGACGGCTTTCTACGATCCGTCGAACTTCACCTTCCCGGCCGGATGCTACATCTGCGAAGTCGAGGTCGATCCGGAAACGGGTCATACCAAGATTATCCAGTTCGTCGCCGCCGATGACTTCGGCAATATCATCAACCCGATGATCGTCGAGGGACAGGTGCATGGTGGCATTGCGCAGGGTATCGGCCAGGCGCTGCTCGAAGGCGTCCACTATGACGAGAACGGGCAGCTGCTGACGGCGAGCTACATGGATTATGCCATGCCGCGCGCCGATGACCTCCCCTCTTTCAAGCTGTCGCATCAGAACACGCCCTGCCCGAGCAACCCGCTCGGCATCAAGGGTTGCGGCGAGGCGGGGGCGATCGGGTCTCCACCGGCGCTGATGAATGCGATCACCGATGCCATCGGCAACAACATGCTGACCATGCCCGCCACGCCACAGAAGGTGTGGATGGCGGCACGTGCGACCAATTGAGGAGGAACGGCCATGTACGAGTTGAACTATCACCGCGCCTCTTCGGTCGATGAGGCGGTCAAGCTGATCGCGGGCAAGCCGGAGGGCAAGTTCGTTTCCGGCGGTATGACGCTGATTGCCACCATGAAGCAGCGGCTCGCCGCGCCGAGCGACCTTGTCGATCTCCGGCATATCGACGCCATGAAGGGTATCAAGGTCGATGGCCGAAAGATCAGCATCGGCGGCGCGACCACGCATGCGGAAGTCGCTTCATCTGCGGCAATTCGCAGTGTGCTTCCGGCCTTCTGCGAACTGGCGGGCCTGATCGGCGATCCGCATGTCCGGCATATGGGGACGATCGGCGGTTCGATCGCCAATAACGACCCGGCTGCCGACTATCCGGCGGCAATGCTGGCGCTCAACGCGACGATCGTGACAAGCAGGCGCCAGCTACCAGCGGATCAGTTCTTTACCGGGCTGTTCGAGACGGCGCTTGAGGACGGTGAGATCGTGACCGGTGTCAGCTTCGATGCGCCGGAGAAGGCCGGTTATGCCAAGTTCCGCAATCCGGCCTCGCGTTATGCGATCACGAGCGTGCTGGTGACCAGGTCAGGCGGCACAGTCAGGGTCGGCATCGCCGGGGCGGGCAGCAACGGTGCCTTTCGGCATGGTGGGCTTGAAGCGGCTCTCAGCGCCAACTGGTCGCCCGATGCCGCGATGGGCGTTCAGGTCGATGCCAACGGCCTGCTTTCCGATCTGCATGCCAGCGCGGAATATCGCGCCAATTTGATAAAAGTCATGACGAAGCGGGCCGTTGCTGCTGTAGGTTAGTCGCAACGAGCGGCATTCCGGATATGTCAACCCAGCCGCTTTATCGGCTGGGTTGAAGCTTTTTCGTCTGGAATGATTCAAAAATATGCGCCTTTTGCCGCAGTTGATGGTAAAGGAGGCGCCATGGGTTGACGCGCGGCGGTGTGCTTAGCAAAACGGTCGCGTGATACTGGAGCATATGCATGGATTTCGAAGCGTTTTTCAAAAGCGAGCTTGATGGTCTTCATTCTGAAGGCCGCTATCGCGTTTTTGCCGACCTTGAGCGCCACAGCGGACAGTTTCCGCGTGCGACGCGCCACACGGCCGACGGCCCGAAAGACGTAACGGTCTGGTGCTCCAACGACTATCTCGGTATGGGCCAGAATCCCAAGGTGATCGAGGCGATGAAAGCCGCCATCGACCACTGTGGCGCGGGTGCGGGAGGCACCCGGAATATCTCTGGCACCAACCACCACCACGTTCTGCTCGAGCGCGAACTTGCCGATCTGCATGGCAAGGAAGCAGCGCTGACCTTCACCTCGGGTTATGTCTCGAACTGGGCGGCGCTCGGCACGCTCGGCGGCAAGATCCCCGGCATGATCATTTTCTCCGATGCGCTGAATCACGCCTCGATGATCGAAGGCATTCGCTACGCCAAGTGCGAGAAGGTGATCTGGAAGCACAACGACATCCATGACCTCGAAGCCAAGCTGGCGGCCGCCGATCCAAAGGCGCCGAAGCTGATCGCTTTCGAAAGCGTCTATTCGATGGATGGCGACATCGCTCCGATCAAGGAAATCTGCGACCTCGCCGACAAGTACGGCGCAATGACCTATCTCGACGAAGTCCATGCCGTCGGCATGTACGGCCCGCGCGGCGGCGGCATTGCCGAGCGCGAAGGCCTGATGGACCGGATCACCGTGATCGAGGGAACGCTTGCCAAGGCCTTCGGCGTCATGGGCGGCTATATTGCGGCGTCGACGGCGCTTTGCGACTTCATCCGCTCCTTCGCCTCGGGCTTCATCTTCACGACCTCGCTGCCGCCGGCGCTCGCCGCCGGTGCGGTCGCTTCGATCCAGCATCTGAAGGCCAGCCCCTTCGAGCGTGCCCGCCATCAGGACCGCGTGCGCAAGCTGCGCCAGCTGCTCGACCAGCAGGGCATTCCGCATATGCCGAACCCGAGCCATATCGTGCCGGTGATGGTCGGGGATGCCGCGAAGTGCAAGTGGATCTCGGATCTGCTGCTCGACAATTTCGGCGTTTATGTTCAGCCGATCAATTATCCGACGGTGCCGAAGAAGACCGAGCGCCTGCGCATCACGCCGACGCCGCAGCATTCCGATGCCGATATCGAGCATCTGGTCGGCGCGCTGCATTCGCTCTGGTCGCGCTGTGCGCTTGCAAGGCACGTCGCCTAAGGAAAACAGAAATAACGTAATAAAAATGGCCGCTTAAGCGGCCATTTCCTTTTGAGCGATGATTTCGCCGGCGCGGTGCCGTGCCTCGTTATCGGCGGCGAAGACGTCTTCCATCGTCGTGGCGGCCTCGTGGCCGGTCATCATATCCATCACGCGCTCGGCAATATCGGCCATCTCAAGGAAGCCGATCCGGCCATCGCAGAAGGCGTGGAAGGCGATCTCTTCCGCAGCATTCATGACGGCGCCCTGCAGGCCGCCGCGTTCCAGTGCTGTGCGGGCCAGCCGCAGCGCCGGGAAGCGCACTTCATCCGGCGCCTCGAAATCCAGACGCGCCAGCTTGGCAAAGTCCAGCCGCTCGACATCGAGCTTCGAGCGGTTCGGATAGGTCAGCGCATAGCCGATCGCGGTGCGCATATCCGGGCAGCCGAGCTGCGCCAGCACCGATCCATCGACGTAACCGACCATCGAATGGATGACCGACTGCGGATGGACGATGACCTCAACCTGATCAGGACGAACGTTGAAGAGGTGCTTGGCCTCGATCATCTCCAGCGCCTTGTTGAACATCGAAGCGCTGCCGATCGAAATCTTCAGACCCATCGACCAGTTCGGATGGGCGCGGGCGATATCGGCGGTGACGCCTGCCATCTGCTCGCGCGTCCAGGTGCGGAACGGACCGCCCGAAGCGGTCAGAACGATGCGCTCGACGGCATGATGTTGATCATCCTCCAGCGACTGGAAGATGGCGCTGTGTTCGCTATCGACGGGGATCAGTCTTCCGCCGCCTTCGGCCACAGCCTTGACGAAAAGCTCGCCTGCGGAGACCAGGCATTCCTTGTTGGCAAGGGCGATGTCGGCGCCGCGCCTTGCTGCCGCCAGCGTGGGCTCCAGTCCTGCCGTTCCGACGATTGCCGCCATGACGACATCGGTGTCACGGCTACCCGCCTCGATTAGCGCTTCGCGGCCGGCTGCGACCTCGATACCGGTGCCTGACAAAGCAGCCTTCAGAGCCCCATAGCTCATCTCATCGGCGGTGACGGCGACCTTGGCGCCAGAGGCCTTTGCCTGTTCCGCCAGCAGCGCGACATTGGTGTTGCCTGATATGGCCACGACCTCGAAAGTGTCGCGGCCGCCAAGCTGATTGACCACATCGAGCGTGTTGACGCCGATCGAGCCGGTTGAGCCGAAAATGCTGATGCGCCGCGGCGCGGTGAGGCCGGTCTTCATGCGCGTGTCTTATCCAGAGCCGTCATTGGCCTTCGGCTCTACCGCGCTTTCCGGGGTGCGGCAAGTGTGCAACGCAGCAGTTTTCTCTCGCAACGGGGTTTACAGAGCGGCGTTCGGATGTGACTCTTGTAACATCCATGGAGGATGACGGGATGCGTGGCCTGGACGGCCAGAGCCGCATTCCAGCGCTTGGGCGCACCCGGCAAACGGCACTGCGGTGCCCTGCCACTTCAAAAATTGGGAGGAATGAACGGACGCGTTTCGCGATGCTTCCGCATGGTTCCTGCGTCTCGGCGCTCCAAAAGGCAGACTTTGATGACGTTGCTGAAGCTGACAATTCTATGCGCCGCCTGGCTTGCCCAGACGTTGCCGGCGCGGGCCGACAATCTGTTGATCTGGAACCCGGTGCAGGTGTCCGATCAGGCCTACAAGGCAACGATGGGGTTTCGTCTGCCGTTCGAGTGGGAAACCAGCGCCGGTGTCGATCTCGGGCTATCGGCAACCGATGGCGATGCGATCCTCAAGGGATCCGGGCAGGCGACACTCTGGGGCAAGATCAGCAACGTGAGGGCAACCCCGGGCGGACCGGCGCAGCAATCTGCCGGTGTTCGCGTCGATACGCTGCGCGGCAGCGGCGCGCTGATGCTCAGCCGCTCGAAAAGCTTCATTCTCTCCGACTCGCTTGATCTCCAGACCAGCCGCTTCGTCAATGTCGGCTTCGATCCGGTGGCCGCGCGCCAGACTTCGGTCACCGCCAGCCAGGCGATGAAGCTGATTTATCCCTGGACGGGGACAGCGCTGACCGCCAATGGCAGCGTTACGGGCCTCGGTCAGGATTTTTCGAGCTCCGTCGGCGTCAGCCAGAATATCCTGCCGAATCTCAATTTGAACGCTGCCGTCAACGATCCACTGTCCTCAAGCCGCTCGGCAAATGTCAATATCAACTACCGGGTCACCTGGTAGGATCTGAACCAACCGCTGCCTCCGGCGTTTCTCTGCCATTGCAAAAGGAGGAAGAGTCATGGTTTTCAAGGAAGCCACTTTTCACGGCAAACAGCCGGAGATCGAAGCCGAGTTTGTCAATCACGCGACACTGGAGATTGCGGCAGCCGAGGCGTTGGCCGTGGCCGGGAGCATCGATGCGTCCGATGTTCAGGTAACGGCCGAGAATGAAGAGATCGTATTGACGGGCACTGTCGGCACAGTCGAAGAGATCGAGCGGGCGACCGCGGTGGTCAGCTCGGTCAAAGGTGTCCACGGTGTCCGCAACCAGATCCTGCTCGGTTGACGCCCTGCGTTAACCATTAACAAAAGATTAACGTTCTGTAATTGGACGCTCCACGGGCAGCGGCATAGGTTAAAGCCAAATTTCCTGGTTTTACCGGAGGTGCCTATGCATCGCATGGAAGAGATCAACCGCAGAACATGGAGCAACCCGCTCGCCCGGCGTGATTACCGGTCGAGCACGGGCTTCATCAATGAGGGTGAACGTGTGGTTTTCGAGATCGCCCGCAATCGCGGCGCGGGCGCGCGCATCCTCGACATCGGTATAGGCGGCGGCCGCACCACTGGATTGTTTCAGCCCGTGGCCGCTGATTATGTCGGTATCGACTATACGCCCGAGATGGTGGCGCTAGCGCAGCGCAACTACCCTTCCGCCCAGCTGGAGCATATGGACGCCCGCGATCTCTCACGCTTTGCGAAGAGCAGCTTCGACATCGTGGTCTTCAGCTATAATGGCATCGATTCCGTGGATGCGGATGGGCGCAAGGCAATTCTTGGCGAAGTCTCCCGGGTGCTGAAGGCTGGCGGCACCTTCGTGTTCTCGACCTTCAACCGCAATTGGCATGGGTTCGGTGAAAAGCGGGCGCGCTCCTCGATCGTCTGGTCGAACGATCCACTCAAGCTCGGCTTTCGCCTTGTGAAGCATGCCGTCGGGCTGGTGCGCGAGCGCCGGTTTGCGCCGCTGGAACAGCGCGATGGCGAACATGCCATTCTGCTGCACCGCGCCCACGATTTCGGTATCATGGTCTATGCAACGACGCCGGAGCAGCTTCGCTCGCAACTCGGCGAGAGCGGCTTTGACAGCGATCCGATGCTGTTTTCAGTCGATGGGCAGCTGCTGCGCGGCGAGACTTTGCCGGACGAGGAATATTTCCACGTCGTTGCCTACAAGCCGGCGCTCAGCTGATCAGCCGGCGAAGCGCTCCGCCAGGAAATGCGAACTGCTGGTCGCTCCGGCCAGGCGGTCGGTCTTCTGGGTGGTCGTGGTGCCGTGCGGCTGGTAGGCCAAGGCAACGATGACGGCACTGATGGCGATATAGCCGATCGCAAGTAGCGTGAGTTTTTGACGCATGGCGGGAACTCCTGTTCTGCCAGCTTAACGCCGCCCCAGCGGCAAAGTTCCAGCCCGGCAAAGCGCAAAGAAAAACCGGCCTCTGACGGCCGGTTCTCCAATCTTGAGAAATAAGTCTTAGCGGCAGACGCGGGTCTTTTTGACGACCCAGTGGCCGTGTTCGTGGAAGCGGGCCGTCTTCACGTAGCAATGYGTCGCCACGTGGTGCATCGGTTTGTGCCAGCGGTGTGCCGGCGCGCGCTCGGTGGTGGTAACGGTTACGTTTGCTGCCTGTGACGGCGCAGTGGTCGAAACAATGGCGGCTGCTGCAAGCATGGATGCAAGAATAAGAGATTTCATGGTTTTGGCCTTTCGATTAACCGGACGATCAACTCGCCAATCGCACGCCTGGTTCCAACCTTACGAAATATTTAGGTTTTTCGCCCTGGAGCGGCTATTGTCCGGCCTTACTCAATTTCTGCGTGGGGTGTGCGGAAAAGCAATTCCGGCATCGAGTGCGGCCAATAAGCAACGGTCCTGCCTTCGAATTGTCCCCTTTGCGATCAGAACGTTAAGAACGTTCTTCATTGCGTATGGAAACAATGAAGGCCTCTTGGATCGTTCTGCGATCCCATACGTTATTTGTGGCTGGGTTTGCTTGCCGGTGCGGTTTCGATCAGAAGCTGCCGGTGCCATTTGAGAAGGAGACCATGATGAAAAAGACCATTGCGATGGTAATTGCAGCAGCTTCGCTTACGCAGGCTTGTGTCACAGCGGCGAGCGCTGCCGATATGGTCCGGACCTACGAGGAACCGGATACGCGCGGCGGCGTCAAGATCGGCATGCTGACCTGCGATATCGGCGGCGGCCTCGGCTATGTTCTCGGCTCCGCGAAGGAAGCCGATTGCGTATTCAGCTCGACGATCGGCAATGAAGTGACCGATCACTATACCGGCGATATCCGCAAGCTCGGCATCGACCTCGGCTTCACCACCCGCAGCCGCCTCGTCTGGGCCGTCTTCGCCCCGACAGCCGGCTATCACCGCGGCTCGCTTGGCGGCCTCTATGTCGGCGCCTCTGCCGAAGCCACCGTCGGCGCCGGCGTCGGCGCCAACGTGCTGATCGGCGGTACGTCTGGTTCGATCCACCTGCAGGCGCTCAGCGTCACCGGCCAGCTCGGCCTGAACGTTGCGGCCGGCAGTGCTTCGATGACGCTGACCCCGGGCTGATTTTAGTGCTGTTTGCGCCCCTTCCGCTTTGGCGGGAGGGGTTTACCCACGTTAGAGACTAGCCTGTGAGTTTCTTAGGCGGTTTCTGCGATTATGGGTTGTCGCAGCGTTTGATTTTAGTTGCTGGTGTGATTTTGTTTGTCCGGCGTTCCGGGGGATGAACATGCTGGCCAACCTTCAAAACATGGCAACACTCATTGCAACCGCCGTCGGTATATACGTCGCTGTCGGCGGACTTTGGTCTTGGCGGCGCGAGACCACGGGCAAGCGCGATATCGAGCTTTGCCAAATGGTCATTGAGAAATTCTACGAGGCCGAGCATAAGATCTCGGTACTTCGTTCACCGATGTCCTACGTCGATGAAGGTGAAAGCCGAAAACCTGAACCGAATGAGAGCGAGGCTGAAGCAGATCGGCGCAACTTTCTTTTCGTGCCGCTCGCGCGCTTCAATCAACAGTTCGAATTTTGGTCGGAGTTTTTGGCATACAAGTTCCGTATGAGAGCGCTGTTCGGAGATGAGGCTGCTGAAGCGTTTAACATGGTAGATCAATCGCTTCGGTCATTTCGTGCTGCTGCTATAACCCGCTATCAAGCCCTATATAGAAACCCAAACGGTCTCAATGCTGAAAGTAGTCGGCACTTTGAGGAGACAATATGGGAGGGTTTGGCTGAGAACGATCCTCTTAGCCTAAATATAAAGAACGCAATTATTCGAATGGAAGCGATATGCATCCCAATAGTTCGTTCAAGTAACAAGCCGAGTTTATCGAGGCGACTGGGGCGCCGAATTTCGTTTGTCTGGTTTAACGGATTGGCCGGGATATAGCTGCTGTATGCTGCCTGTTGTCTCACGCGGAATTGGGCGGGGGAATGGTGATTCCGACGCGATTCGAACGCGTGACCCTCAGATTAGGAATCTGATGCTCTATCCTGCTGAGCTACGGAACCACTTGGGGCTCATGCATACAAAAGGCTTGGCGCGAAGCCAAGCCTTTTTCAGTCCGGTTTTCAGTATAGATCAGGCGCCGAGGCGCTGTTCGGCGAGGCGCACCCAGTAGGAGATGCCGTGGGTGATGACTTCGTCGTTGAAATCGTAGGCCGGGTTGTGGAGGCCTGCGGTGTCGCCGTTGCCGATGAAGATGAAGGCGCCCGGGCGGGCGTTCAGCATGTAGGAGAAATCCTCGCCTCCCATCATCGGGTCGATTTCCGGGTTGACGTTGGCCTCACCGGCAATATCGGTTGCCGTCGCGATGGCGTGGCCGGTCTCGGCCGCGTGGTTGACGGTGACGGGATAATTGCGCTGGAAGGAGATGTCGGCTTCGGCGCCGTGGGCTGCGGCGAGGCCGTTGATGACCTGCTTGAAGCGGCTTTCGGCGATGTCGCGCACTTCAGGGTCGAGCGTGCGGATCGTGCCGGCGATCTGGGCATCGTTCGGAATGACGTTATGGGCAAAGCCGGCATTGAACTTGGTGACGGAGACGACGACCGAGCGCAGCGGATCAACGGTGCGCGCGGCAATCATCTGCAGGTTGGCGACGATCTGGGCGCCGATGGCGATCGGGTCGATCGTGCGGTTCGGCTGGGCCGCATGGCCGCCGCGGCCCTTGATGGTGACGGTGAACTCGTCGGTCGCCGCCATGATCGGCCCCTTGCGGATGGCGAACTGGCCGACGGGCAAGCCCGGCAGATTGTGCATGCCATAGACTTCCTCGATGGAGAACCGCTCCATCATGCCATCCTTGACCATCAGGTTGCCGCCGCCGCCGCCTTCTTCGGCCGGCTGGAAGATGACGGCGACGTTGCCGTTAAAATTGCGCGTCTCGGCCAGATATTTTGCGGCGCCGAGCAGCATGGCCGTGTGGCCGTCATGACCGCAGGCGTGCATCTTGCCCGGCGTGGTCGAGGCCCAGGGCTTGCCCGAGATTTCGGTCAGCGGCAGGGCGTCCATATCGGCGCGCAGGCCGATGGTGCGGCTGCCTCCGCCATTTCCCTTGATCAGGCCGACGACGCCGGTGCGGCCGATGCCGGTGACGATTTCGTCGACGCCGAACTCCTTCAGCTTTTCGGCGACAAAGGCTGCCGTGTTCTCCACCGCGAAAAGAAGCTCCGGACGGGCGTGGATGTGACGGCGCCATTCGGTCACTTCGTCCTGCAATTCAGCGGCTCTGTTCAAAATCGGCATGCTCAAATTCCTGTACCGGTAACGGGCTATTCCGCGGCAGAGATAGCGGCTGCCGCGAAAAGAACTTATTCAATGGCCTTTGCCATGTCATGGCCATATACGTTAAATAGTGAAGGTTTCGAGATTTTCCGGACATCTTAAGGACTAGACGTGTCGACGCGCCAGAATCGTTTGTTTGCCGCCCTGCGGCCGGTCTCTTTCGCCGTCAGTGCCACTGCCGCACTGCTTTCTTCGGTTCCGCTTGCGCAAGCCAATCCGCATATTCTCGTCGATGTTCAGAGCGGCCGCGTGCTCGAGCACGAAGAGGCCTTCCGCAAATGGTATCCGGCCTCGCTGACCAAGCTGATGACCGTCTATACGACATTCGATGCGATCCGCTCCGGCCAGATCAGCCTCGATACGCCGATCGTGATGAGCAAGCAGGCCGCAGCGCAGCCTGCCGCCAAGATGTATTACAAGCCAGGCCAGAAGCTGACGCTCGACAGCGCGTTGAAGATCCTGATGGTCAAGTCGGCCAATGATATCGCCGTTGCCGTCGCCGAAGCGGTGGCCGGAACGCAGGATGCCTTCGTGCTGCGCATGAATGCGGAAGCCCTGAAGCTCGGGATGACGGATTCGCATTTCGTCAATCCGAACGGACTGCCGGGCAAGGGCCAGTACACGACGGCGCGCGATCTTGCGGTCTTGACCGTCGCGCTGCGCCGCGATTTTCCGCAATATTCGGGCTATTTCGCGCTTGAAGGCTTTACCAACGGCAAGACCAATACGCCGAGCATCAATCTGCTGATCGGCCGTTTTGCCGGTGCGGATGGTATGAAGACCGGGTTCATCTGCGCTTCGGGTTTCAACCAGATCGGCTCTGCCACCCGCAACGGACGCACCGTGGTTTCGGTCGTGCTCGGCACGGACAGCCTTGCGGCGCGCGCAGATGCGACGGCCAATCTGCTGGAGAAGGGTTTTGCAACGCCCGCCGGATCAAGCGCAACACTTGCCTCGCTGAAGCCTTACGGGCCGGGGCAGGACGCCGTCAGCGATATCAGCGCCGAAATCTGCAGCGCCAAGGGCGCCAAGGTGCGCAGCGAAACGCGCGACGAGGTCGGCCGTATGAAGGTGCAGTCGCCTTACATTCACGAAATGGACCACGAGCCGAATTTCGTCTTCGCCGGGCTGATCCCCGGGCAGGATACCCAGCCTGACAAGGGTACCAAGGCAGATGCGATGGGTGATGCCGCCAATATCCCGGTGCCGCTGCCGCGTCCGACGTCGTTCTAAAGGCAAAATCCCATGAGCCTGCATGCAGACCGGATCCCGGTCACCATCCTGACCGGTTTTCTCGGCGCGGGAAAATCGACGCTTCTGAACCGGATCCTCAAGGATCCGGCGATGAAGGATGCGGCCGTCATCATCAACGAATTCGGTGATGTCGGCATCGACCATCTGCTTGTCGAGAGCTCCGGCGATGCGATCATCGAGCTTTCGGACGGCTGCCTGTGCTGCACGGTGCGCGGCGAGCTGGTCGATACGCTAGCCAATCTGATGGATGCGATCCAGACCGGCAAGGTGAAGGCAGTGAGGCGCATCGTCATCGAGACGACAGGGCTCGCCGATCCGGCGCCGGTGATGCAGGCGATCATGGGCAACCCCGTCATCGCCACGAATTTTCAGCTCGATGGCGTCGTGACCGTCGTCGATGCCGTCAACGGATTGCAGACGCTCGACAATCACGAGGAAGCCCGCAAGCAGGTGGCTGTGGCCGACCGGCTGATCGTCTCGAAGCGGCCGATGGCTGGTGGCGAAGGTCTTGGCGCGCTTGAAGCGCGGCTGCGCGATCTCAATCCGCGGGCGGCTCTGATGGATGCCGATGACGAAGAGACCGGCACCGCCGGCGTGCTCGTCAATGGCCTCTACGATCCGGAGACGAAGATTGCCGATGTCGGCCGGTGGCTGCGCGATGAAAACGCGCATGATCACCATCACCACGATCATCATCACCATCATGGTCACGGGCACCACCACCATCATGACCATCACCACGATGGCCAGGATCCGCATGATGTGAACCGTCACGATGCCTCGATCCGGTCTTTCTCGATCATCGAAGACAAGCCAATCGATCCGATGGCGCTCGAAATGTTTATCGATCTCCTGCGCTCGGCGCATGGCGAGAAGCTGCTCAGGATGAAGGCGATCGTTGCGGTTTCTGACCGGCCGGATAAGCCGCTGGTGCTGCATGGCGTCCAGAATATCTTCCATCCGCCGGTGCGCCTGCCTGCCTGGCCCGATGCCAACGACCGGCGCACCCGCATGGTGCTGATCACCAAGGATCTGCCCGAGGACTTCGTGAAGACGCTGTTCGATGCCTTCCTCGGCAAGCCGCGCATCGACACGCCCGACCGTGCAGCGTTGGAATCCAACCCGCTTGCCGTTCCCGGCATGAAGATCTGAGACCTATTTCCGGCGGATCAGGAAGCGGTGGCCGCTCTCGGTCTTCACCGTTTCCAGCAGCTCATGGCCGTCTTCATTGCAGAAATGCGGGATATCGATGCCGGCCAGCGGGTCCGTCGTTTCGACCCGGATGAGAGCGCCGCTCGCCATGGAGGACATCTTGCGGCGCGTTTTCAGCACGGGCAGGGGACACTTCAGACCGCGAAGGTCATAGGCGACGGCGTCGGAACCGCTCAATTCTTGGACCAGAATTTCCAGAACGGCTTCTTGGAAGCGTCGGCGGTTTCCTGCGGCGGCTCGGGCGCGAAGGCCAGCGGGTTCTGCTGTGGAACCGGAACGTTTGCCGGAGAAGCCTCCGCAACTGCCGTGGCTGCGGGCTGAGCGGGTGCCGCAATCGCCGGTGCGGCTGCAGCAGCAGGCGCCGGGGTGGCTGCCGCAATCGCAGTTGCCGGAACCGTGGCGGGCACTGCCGGCTTCGACATCATGCCTTCGAGCTCGGCAACCTTGACCATGCGGCCGGCTTCGAGCGAGGTTCCGGTCGGCGCGTAAGCGAGATCGCGGCCCTTGCGGGTCTTGGCGACGACGGCCTTGCGCTCGGCTTCGGTCGGGTCATACCAGGCGAGGCCGTCGAACTTCTTCTCGGCCTTGGCATAATCCATGGCATAGGTCTTGTCGTAGGACGCCAGAGCCGATGCGAGCGCCGGAGGCGTCGACATGGCCGGGCACTTGCCTGCCGGATTGAAGCCGCCGCCGTCAGCCGTCTGCTGGTTGAAGACGTATTTCTTCTCGCAGACATTGACTTCCGGCGGGCGCTTGGTGACTTCGAAATTGTCGTAGCCGACCTTCAGCATCTTCCAGAAGTCGTAGCTCGGGTCGAGCCGGTGCTTGTACATGTTTTCCGCGGTCATGCGGAACGGGAAGGCCTGCAGCTGAACCGAGGTCTGGCCGCCCTTGAAGGCGTCGCGCGCAAAGGCGTAGATTTCGAGAACCTGTTCGTCGGTCATTGAGTAGCAGCCCGAGGACGAGCAGGCGCCGTGGATCATCAGGTCCGAACCGGTGCGGCCATTAACGGCGTCATACTTGTTCGGAAAGCCGGTATTGATCGCGAGATAATATTTCGAGTTCGGGTTCAGATTAGCACGGGTGAGGTTGTAGAAACCTTCCGGAGCCTGCCGGTCGCCGGTCTTCACCTTCGGGCCGAGACGGCCGGACCAGGCGCAGATCTTGTAGTCAGCGATCTTGTCGAAACGGTTGTCGGTCTTCGCCTTCCAAATCTCGAGCGCGCCTTCTTCCTTGAAGATGCGAATCAGGATCGGCGAATTGCGATCCATGCTCTTGGCGCTCATCTGCGCCAAGATGCGCGGCGGCAGCGGCTGCTCCACCTTGTTCTTGACGGTGGAGAGGTCGATCTTGCTTGCCGATTCCAGTGTGTCGTTGCAGCCCGCCAAGGCGAGTGCCATCAAGGAAACGTAGGCGAAATGACGAATGCGCATTCAGTTAGCCCAACTACCAGATTCAGCCCGCTCCACACCGTAGAATCCGGGCAATACCGAGAATCATAGGCGGCTTATACTTTACAAATCCTTACGAGGATATGACCGGCCCGCGGCGCCCCCGCAAGCGCGAAAACTGGTAGATAACATTATTGTGGCCAAGATTTGGCCCTAATCGGGCCAATTTTTCTGTGGCTGCCTTAGAGGTTACGGCCCATCGACAGGAACTTCTGACGCCGGTCGTTGCGCAGCTGCTCGCCGGAACGCGGCGAAAGCTCGGCAAGCGAATTGGCTATCACGTCGCCTGCGGCGGCAATGACATGCTCCGGATCGCGGTGGGCGCCGCCCAGCGGCTCCGGAATAATGCCGTCGATGATGCCGAGCGACTTCAGGTCTTCGGCGGTGATCTTCATGTTGGTCGCCGCTTCCTTGGCGCGGGTGGAATCGCGCCAGAGGATCGAGGCCGCACCTTCCGGCGAGATCACGCTGTAGATCGAATGCTCGAGCATGAAGACCTTGTTGCCGGTGGCAATGGCGATCGCGCCGCCCGAACCGCCTTCGCCGATAACGACGGAAACGATCGGGACCTTGACGCCAAGGCACATTTCCGTCGAACGGGCGATGGCTTCCGCCTGGCCGCGCTCTTCGGCGCCGACGCCCGGATAGGCGCCTGCCGTATCGACCAGCGTGATTACAGGCAGGCCGAAACGGTCGGCCATTTCGAGCACGCGGATCGCTTTGCGGTAACCTTCAGGGCGGGCGCTGCCGAAATTGTGCTTCAGGCGGCTCTTGGTGTCGTTGCCCTTTTCCTGGCCGATGACGGCGACAGGCTGGCCGCGGAAGCGGGCGAGGCCTGCCTGGATGGCGGCGTCCTCGGAAAACTTGCGGTCGCCGGCGAGCGGCGTGAATTCCTGGAACAGGACCTTGGCGTAATCGACGAAATGCGGACGCTGCGGATGGCGCGCGACCTGCGTCTTCTGCCAGGCATTGAGCTTGGAATAGATATCGACCATCGCTTCGCGAACGCGAACTTCGAGCCTTCCGACTTCATCCGACGTGTCGATGCTCTCGTCCTCGGACGCGAGCTTCTTCAGTTCGATGATCTTAGCTTCGAGGTCGGAGATCGGCTTTTCGAAGTCGAGATAATTGTGCATGAGGTGCGTTTCCGTTCCTTGTGCCCGGGGCAATTGCTGGCGTTGCCCCTTGTCGCCGGTCCTATTCGTGCTTTTTCGCCTGTTTTGCAAGAGGGTGATGCGTTTGCACCAGTTGTTGCAGGCGTTCTTCCAGGACGTGGGTGTAGATCTGCGTCGTCGAAATGTCCGAATGTCCGAGAAGTTCCTGGACAACACGCAGGTCCGCGCCGTTGGCCAGCAGGTGGCTGGCGAAGGCGTGGCGCATGACATGCGGCGAAACCATAGATGGGGTCAGCCCGGCGCGGATCGCAAGGTTCTTGAGGTCACGGGCGAAGACCTGTCGTGGCAGATGGCCTTCTTTCGACGCTGCCGGGAATAGCCAGGGGCTCTCGGTGGGCTTCTTGGCGCTGGCGTTTTCCACAGCCATCGCGCCACCATAAGCCTTCAGCGCCGCGATCGCCGATTGCGAAAGCGGGACGAGACGTTCCTTGTTTCCCTTGCCGCGGATAATCAGGAAGCGTCCCTCCTGATCCAGGACCCGGGCCGGCAGCGATACAAGCTCGCTCACGCGCATGCCGGTGGCATATAACAATTCAAGAAGCGCCAGCATGCGCCGGCGGTTCAATTGACCGGCGGCGGGATCGCCGGCCTCGTGCTCGGCCTGCGTCAACAGCCGTGTCACTTCTTCGACGCCCATGGTTTTCGGCAGCGGCCGGCCCTTCTTCGGCGAGTCGAGCACACCCGTCGGGTCATCCGTCCTCAGGCCCTCGGCATAGAGAAACTTGTAGAATTGCCGCATCGAGGCCAGTCTTCGGGCCTGCGACGAGGGCTTGAAGCCCTGGCCCGCAAGCGACGAGAGATAGGCGGTCAGGTCGGCGGAGGCCGCTTCCGTCAGGCGGACGCTGCGTCCGTTCAGAAAGGAGTGGAGGTCGTCGAGATCGCGCTCGTAGGATTGCAGCGTGTTTTCGGCTGCGCCGCGTTCGGCGCTCATCATCTCCAGAAAGGATTCCACGTGAACGCTGCCGAGATCCCGCATCGGCCTACTTCTTTGCCGGGGCGATGGTGCCGG
Source organism: Rhizobium sp. 10N427 (assembly GCF_056394605.1). Taxonomy (NCBI): domain Bacteria; kingdom Pseudomonadati; phylum Pseudomonadota; class Alphaproteobacteria; order Hyphomicrobiales; family Rhizobiaceae; genus Rhizobium; species Rhizobium sp. 10N427. The sequence continues at coordinate 394,866 of NZ_JBFTID010000003.1, forward strand.
TCGCCGGCGGATTGATGCGCTCCGATGGAATGCGGATCGTCACGTCGCGGGGCTGCGGCTCGACGAAGGTCACCAGGGCCACCATGCCTCCGTAGATCGCCCCGGCGATAACCGCCAAGACAGCGAGGAAACGGAAGAGGGTCGGCATTTCTTGAACTCCATGAGCTTGGCCTCTTTTTAGGAAGAAGCGCGATTGCGTGCAAGAAGCCGCATTTGGAACATGTTTCCCTTGCCCGCGACTTGACGCTACACCTTCATTTGTCGATACCGTTTGCAAACAAAGTGTGAATGGACCGATGAGTGACCCAGTTCTGACAGTTGCAGACAGTCTGAAAGACAGAGCTCGCGCCGCGCTCGGGTCCCGCAATCTTATCCTCGTCGGCCTCATGGGTGCAGGAAAATCCTCCGTCGGGCGGCTTGTCGCCCAGCAGCTTGGAATTCCGTTCATCGATAGCGACGTCGAGATCGAGCGCGTTTCGCGCATGACGATCACCGAACTCTTCGCATCATACGGCGAAGAAGAGTTCAGGGCGCTCGAAACGCGGGTGATGAAGCGGCTTTTGAAGAACGGGCCTCGCGTAGTCTCGACCGGTGGCGGCGCTTTCATCAACGACCGCACCCGCAAGCATATCAAGAAGGGCGGCCTGTCGCTGTGGCTTAAGGCTGATCTGGATGTGCTCTGGGAACGCGTCAACAAGCGCGATACGCGGCCGCTTCTGAAGACCGAAAACCCGATGCAGACGCTCGAAAACCTGATGAACGCGCGATACCCGATCTATGCGCAGGCCGACGTCACCGTTTTGTCGCGCGATGTGCGCAAGGAACTGATGGCCGACGAAGTACTGAAGGCCGTGGTGGAACACCAAAGTGAAAGTGCAGTGCCATGAATGCGATCGCTTCCGTTGCCGCCGAAAAGAAGGTGCATGTGCCGCTTGGCGATCGCGCCTACGATATTCTGATCGGGCCGGGGCTGATTGCGCGCGCCGGTGCCGAAATCACCGCCCGCCTCAAGGGCCGCAAGGCGGCTATTGTCACCGACGCGAATGTGGCGCCCATCTATCTCGATGCACTGGTCGCGAGCCTGGAAGCATCCGGCATTGCGTGTTCGACGCTGGTGTTGCCGGCCGGCGAGAAGACCAAGAGCTTCGAGCATCTGATGACGGTCTGCGACAAGGTGCTGGAAGCGCGTGTCGAGCGGAACGATTATGTCGTGGCGCTCGGCGGCGGTGTGATCGGTGACCTCGCAGGCTTTGCCGCCGGTATCGTGCGCCGTGGCGTACGCTTCGTGCAGGTGCCGACCTCTCTGCTGTCGCAGGTCGATTCATCCGTCGGCGGCAAAACCGGCATCAACAGCCGCCATGGCAAGAACCTTATCGGCGTCTTCCATCAGCCAGATCTGGTGCTTGCCGATACCGATGTGCTGAACACGCTGACGGAGCGCGAATTCCGGGCGGGCTATGCCGAGGTGGCCAAATACGGCCTGATCGACAAGCCTGACTTCTTTGTCTGGCTGGAGACGAACTGGCAGGCCGTGTTTGCCGGAGGCGATGCCCGCATCCAGGCGATCGCCACCAGTTGCCAGGCGAAATCCGACGTGGTGGTGGCCGACGAGCGGGAAAATGGCCCGCGCGCCTTGCTCAACCTCGGCCACACTTTCGGTCACGCGCTGGAAGCGGCCACGGCCTATGACAGCGCCCGCCTGGTGCACGGCGAAGGCGTTTCGATCGGCATGGTGCTAGCGCATGAGTTTTCGGCGCGCATGAACCTTGCGAGCCCCGATGATGCCAAACGCGTCGAGACGCATCTGAAGGCGGTTGGCCTGCCGACGCGGATGTCGGATATCCCGGGCGAGTTGCCGCCGGCCGAACGGCTGATGGAGGCGATGGCGCAGGACAAGAAGGTCAAGAACGGCAAGTTCACCTTCATCCTGACGCGCGGCATCGGGCAGTCCTTCATCGCCGACGACGTGCCGCAATCCGAAGTGTTGAGCTTCCTCAAGGAAAAGCACCCGCAATGAGCATCGAAGGCACGCTGGCATTTCTTTCTGTCTACTGGCCAGAAATTGTCTCCATCGTGGCCCTCGTTCTCATGTCCGCTTTCTTCTCCGGATCGGAAACGGCGCTGACCGCCGTCTCGCGCAGCCGCATCCACACGCTCGAGGCCAATGGCGACGAACGCGCCGGCGTGGTGCGGGAGCTGATCGAGCGGCGCGACCGGCTGATCGGCGCGCTGCTGATCGGCAACAATCTCGCCAACATCCTGTCGTCGGCGCTGGCGACCAGCCTGTTTCTCGGATTGTTCGGTAATTCCGGTGTGGCGCTTGCAACGCTGGCGATGACCGTCATCCTGGTCATCTTCGCGGAAGTTCTGCCGAAGAGCTGGGCGATCTCGACGCCTGACCGTTTCGCTCTCACGGTTGCCTTTGCCGTCAAGCTTTTCGTCGCCATTGTCGGCCCGGTCTCGTCCTTCATCAATGCGATCGTGCGCAAGATCCTCGGTGTCTTCGGCATAACGCTGTCGCGCGAAACATCGATGCTGACGGCGCATGAAGAGCTGCGCGGTGCGGTCGATCTGCTTCACCGGGAAGGCTCCGTCGTCAAGGCGGACCGTGACCGTCTTGGCGGCGTGCTCGATCTCAGCCAGCTCGAATTGTCTGACATCATGGTGCATCGCATGGCGATGCGGGCCATCAATGCCGACGACGCCCCGGAAGCTGTGGTCCGGACCATTCTCGAAAGCCCCTACACGCGCATGCCGCTGTGGCGTGGAACGACCGACAATATCATCGGCGTTGTGCATGCAAAGGACCTGCTGCGGGCGCTGGCCGAGCCGAATGTCGAGCCTGAGAATCTTGATGTCGTCAAGATCGCGCAGAAGCCGTGGTTCGTGCCTGACAGCACCAATCTCGAAGATCAGCTGAACGCCTTCCTGCGCCGCAAGCAACATTTCGCCGTCGTCGTCGATGAATATGGCGAGGTGCAGGGCATCGTCACCCTCGAGGATATTCTGGAAGAGATCGTCGGCGATATTTCCGACGAGCACGACATCGAGATGCAAGGTGTCCGTCAGGAGGCCGACGGTTCCGTTGTCGTCGATGGCGGCGTTCCGATCCGTGACCTAAACCGGGCGCTCGACTGGCAGCTTCCCGACGAGGAGGCCACGACGATTGCCGGCCTCGTCATTCACGAGTCGATGACAATCCCGGAAGAGCGGCAGGCCTTCACCTTCTACGGCAAGCGCTTCATTGTGATGAAGCGCGAAAAGAACCGCATCACCAAGCTGCGCATTCGCCCCGCCGAAGAAGACGCGCCCAAGGCGGTCTAACTGGCTTTTGCTGTTGGATCGCGCGCCGCAAAGACTTATATGAGGCCGGTATCCACTACCAGCGGGTCGCTTCTCCTGGTGCCGAGGGTTCGACGGCGAGGGCATGAAGCCCGGCATCGAGCTCTGGTTTCAAGAGTTCGGTAATGGCCCGGTGTCGGGCTAGCCTCGTCATTCCTGAAAATTTTTCAGAGACGATACGAACACGCATATGCGTTTCGCCTGTCCCTGTTATGTCAGGCTGGTGGCCAGCGTGGAGGTGGCTTTCGTTGATGACGCTCAAACGTTCGGGCACGAAAGCCTCGGTCAGTTTTTCTTCTATGCGGGCCTGAAGGGTCACGTTTTCGTCCAGTTGCTGGTGAAAAAAGGGGTTCCCACCAAGCCAGCAACATTCCCATTTGTCAATTCTTGTTGTCGCGCCGCGGCAGCTTCATAATTAGCGCCGTCATGAGACTTGATTCCAAATATTTCGATCGCATCCGCACCCGCCGCAAACGCGAGCAGGAACCCGAACAGGCTCCCCCGACCTGTCAGTGGGACGGCTGTGACAAGAAAGGTGCGCATCGCGCTCCCGTCGGACGCAATGCCGAGGGGCAGTTCTTTCTATTCTGCTTCGAGCACGTCAAGGAATACAACAAGGGCTATAACTACTTCTCCGGCCTGTCCGATGGCGAGATCGCCCGCTACCAGAAGGAAGCGATCACCGGTCATCGCCCCACCTGGACGGTCGGCGTCAACAAGGCCGCCAAGAACAGCCCGCTGCAATCAGACGTCCGCTCGGGCTCCTATAACCGGGTGCGCGATCCGTTCGGCTTCGTCAGCGGCAGCAAGGGCAGCGGCCCGCGCTTTCCAGAACAGCGCAAGTTGAAAAGCCTCGAAGCCAAGGCGTTCGATACGATGGGCCTTGCCGCCGATGCGACGTCGGCCGAGATCAAGACGCGCTACAAGGAGCTGGTGAAAAAGCACCACCCTGACGCCAATGGCGGCGACCGCGGATCCGAGGAGCGGTTCCGTGCCGTGATCCAGGCCTATCAATTGTTGAAGCAGAACGGTTTTTGTTAATTCCCGTCCTTGCTCTCCGTCTTCAATCGGGTATGGTCCAAATCGGCTAGGGCCGCAGGCAATCGCGGCATGCATTATTGCGTTTTGCTTCTGGCGCCTTTGCCTTCCTTCCGGACGCGGCGTTTCTTGTCCGGGACTTTGTTCTAGAATGCTCGGGGTCATCATCCCGCCGAGGTTTCATTTCAGTCCCGGAGAAGCATCGCCGACGTTCTCACCCTGGACGGCGTGGTAGAAAACTGCGGCGTCGCGGTTGCGAAATGGCCTGAGAGATATGGCCGGGCGCTATGCCCGCCTTGGAGACGTGATGAGCAAGATTGAGTTAGATATTCCCGCTCTGCCGGACACGACCTTTTCGGTCAGAGACGTTTTCGGCATCGATTCCGATATTCGCGTTCCCGCCTACAGTAAGGGCGACGCCTATGTTCCGGACCTCGATCCAGACTATCTTTTCGACCGCGAGACGACGCTCGCCATTCTTGCAGGCTTTGCGCATAACCGCCGCGTGATGATCTCCGGCTACCACGGTACCGGCAAGTCCTCGCATATCGAGCAGGTCGCCGCGCGCCTCAACTGGCCGTGCGTGCGTATCAACCTCGACAGCCATGTCAGCCGTATCGACCTGATCGGCAAGGACGCGATCGTCGTCAAGGACGGGCTGCAGGTCACCGAATTCAAGGACGGCATTCTTCCCTGGGCCTATCAGCACAACGTCGCGCTCGTCTTCGACGAATACGATGCGGGCCGCCCGGACGTGATGTTCGTCATCCAGCGCGTGCTGGAATCCGCCGGCCGCCTGACGCTGCTCGATCAAAGCCGCGTCATCCGTCCGCACCCGGCTTTCCGCCTGTTTGCGACCGCCAACACGGTCGGTCTCGGCGATACGACCGGCCTCTATCACGGCACGCAGCAGATCAACCAGGCGCAGATGGACCGCTGGTCGATCGTCACGACGCTGAACTATCTGCCGCATGAGCATGAAGTGAACATTATCGCTGCCAAGGTGAAGAGCTTCGGCAAGGACAAGGATGGCCGCGACACCGTCTCCAAGATGGTCCGCGTTGCCGATCTGACGCGCGCGTCCTTCATGAACGGCGACCTGTCGACCGTCATGAGCCCGCGTACGGTCATCACCTGGGCCGAAAATGCCGAGATCTTCGGTGATCTCGCCTTCGCCTTCCGCGTCACCTTCCTCAACAAGTGCGACGAGCTTGAACGTGCGCTCGTTGCCGAACATTACCAGCGTGCCTTCGGCGTCGAGCTGAAGGAAAGCGCCGCCAACATCGTTCTGGAGGCCTAAGGCCGGTCGATCATGGCATCTCGTGGTGACAATTCGAAAGCCAAGCCCAACGGCCCTATCGATATCGAGCCGTTGCGGCGCGCGATAACCGGCTGCGTCCGCGCAATCGCCGGTAACGACGAGGTCGAAGTGACCTTCGCCAACGAACGTCCGGGAATGACGGCCGAGCGTATCCGGCTGCCCGAGCTTTCCAAACGGCCGACGGCGCATGAGCTGGCGGTGACGCGCGGTCTGGGCGATTCCATGGCGCTCCGTCTTGCCTGCCACGACGAGAAGGTCCACACGACGATGGCGCCGCAGGGTTCCGATGCCCGTGCCGTCTTCGATGCCGTCGAGCAGGCACGAGTCGAATCGATCGGCGCGCTGCGGATGGAAGGCATGGCTGCGAACCTGCGCTCCATGACCGACGAGAAATATGCCAAGGCGAATTTCAACGGTATCGAGCGTCAGGAAGACGCGCCGATCGGTGAAGCCGTGGCGATGATGGTGCGCGAAAAGCTCACCGGTCAGAAGCCTCCGGCCTCGGCAGGCAAGGTGCTGGATCTCTGGCGTCCTTTCATCGAGGACAAGGCCGGCACCGAGCTCGATAATCTCTCCAACGTCATCAACGACCAGCAGGCCTTCTCCAAGGTCATCCGCAACATGCTGTCGGCCATGGAAATGGCCGAGGAGTATGGCGACGACGACAGCGAGCCGGAAACCGACGAGGACTCTGATCAGGACGACCAGCTGAGCGGCGACGAGCAGGACCAGGACGAGGTTGACGAAGACGCCGGTTCTGATGCTGCACCGGTCGAAGACAGCGAAGTCGCCGACGAGCAGATGGAGGACGGCGAGACTGAAGGCGCCGAAATCTCCGACGACGACATGATGGAAGAGGGTGAGGACGATTCCGAGACGCCGGGCGAGACCCGCCGTCCGAATACGCCTTTCGCCGATTTCAACGAGAAGGTCGATTACCGGGTCTTTACCGAGGAATTCGACGAGATCATCACGGCCGAAGAACTGTGCGACGCCACGGAGCTCGAGCGCCTGCGCGCGTTTCTCGACAAGCAGCTGGCGCATCTGCAGGGGGCCGTCGGCCGTCTGGCGAACCGCTTGCAGCGCCGCCTGATGGCGCAGCAGAACCGGTCCTGGGATTTCGACCTGGAAGAGGGCTATCTCGATCCGGCGCGTCTGACGCGCATGATCATCGATCCGATGCAGGCGCTGTCCTTCAAGATGGAGCGGGACACGCAGTTCCGCGATACCGTCGTGACGCTGCTGATCGACAATTCCGGCTCAATGCGCGGACGTCCGATCACGGTTGCTGCCACCTGCGCCGATATTCTGGCGCGCACGCTGGAGCGTTGCGGCGTCAAGGTCGAGATCCTCGGTTTCACCACCAAGGCCTGGAAGGGCGGGCAGGCGCGCGAGAGCTGGCTGGCCGGTGGCAAGCCGCAGACGCCGGGCCGTCTCAACGATCTCCGCCATATCATCTACAAGTCCGCCGACGCTCCGTGGCGCCGCGCCCGCAGCAATCTCGGGCTGATGATGCGCGAGGGTCTGCTCAAGGAAAATATCGACGGCGAAGCGCTGATGTGGGCGCATAACCGCCTGATCGCGCGGCGCGAGCAGCGCAAGATCCTGATGATGATCTCGGATGGGGCGCCGGTCGACGACTCGACGCTGTCGGTCAATCCGGGCAATTATCTGGAGCGCCACCTGCGCGCCGTCATCGAGCAGATCGAGACGCGTTCGCCGGTCGAGCTGCTCGCCATCGGTATCGGTCACGACGTCACGCGCTACTATCGCCGCGCCGTCACCATCGTCGATGCCGACGAGCTTGCAGGCGCGATGACCGAACAGCTGGCCTCTTTGTTCGAGGATCAGGCCGCACAGCCGCGTGGCGGCCACGCGCGCCGCGCCAGCTGACCATATGATCGCTTTTTCCCGCGTGGCCATGCTTGCTGTCTGCCTTGCGGGACTGCCATCTGCGGTGATTGCCGAGAGTGCCCCGATCGAGAGCCGCGTCATCACCACCTTCAAGATCGGTTCTGACGAAACCAGGTTCGGCCCGCTGGAATTCATCGGTGGTCTGGAAATGGTGTCGAGCAACCGGATATTCGGCTCGTGGTCATCGATCAAGGTCGATCCGGATCGGAGGCATGTAGCGGGGGTGCTCGATACCGGCCATTGGCTGACCGGCACGCTGGTGCGCGATGCGCAGGGCCGTCTTTCCGGTCTTGCCGATGTCGATATCAATCCGATGAAGGACGCGACCGGGCGCAGTTTCGAAGGCAAAGGCCGCATGGATGCGGAAGGGCTCGCGCTCGACAAGGACCGCGCGCTTGTCTCCTTCGAGGGCAATCATCGCGTCGATATCTATCCGCGTCAGGGCTTCGCGAATTCACCCGCTTTGGGCACGCTGCCCATCCTGATCCCGCGCGATGACCTGCGCGGCAACCGCAGCCTTGAGACGGTGGCGATTGCGCCCGCAGACAGCGCTCTGAAGGGTTCTGCAGTCATTGTCGCGGAGGAGAGCCTCGATGATGATGGAAACGTCTATGCGGCGATCCTGGAGGGGCCGCTGAAGGGCCGGTTTGCTGTCAGCCGCTCCGGCGATTTTGATCCGACCGACGGGGCGTTTCTGCCCGATGGCGATCTGCTGCTTCTGGAGCGGCGCTTCAACATGGCAGATGGTATCGGCATGCGCATCCGCCGGATCGCTGCCGCCGAAATCCAGCCTGGCGCTGTCGCAACCGGCACGGTGCTGATGACCGCCGATTTCGGCTATCAGATCGACAATATGGAAGGGCTCGATGCCTTCCGGGCCGACGATGGCTCGACCCATATCATCCTCGTTTCGGACGATAACCATTCGATCCTGCAGCGGAACATGATGCTGGAGTTCCGGCTCGCCGAGTGAGCGCGCCGCCGAACAACTGTCAAAACTCTCCGCTATCTGCTCTCTCCCTTCACCGATATCGAGAGAGCCATGCTGAATATTCATGTCATGGGAGCGTCAGGCTCCGGCACCACGACGCTCGGTCAAGCGCTTGCCGCGAAGCTCGGGATCCGGCACCTCGATACCGATCATTTCTTCTGGATGCCGACCGATCCGCCATTCACCACACAGCGGCCGGTCGAGGCGCGGGTGGCGATGCTGCACGAGGCAATCCAAGCCTCCAACGGCTGGGTTCTCTCTGGCTCAGCGCTGAAATGGGCGGCCGAGTTCGAGCCGCTCTACGATCTCATCGTCTTCCTCAGGATCGACCCCGTATTGCGCATGGCACGCATCCGGGAGCGAGAGGAGACCCGCTATGGCGACCGGATCAAGCCTGGTGGCGACATGGCAGAGAAGAGCCAGGAATTCCTGGAGTGGGCCGAAAGCTACGATACGGCAGGGCCGGAGCGGCGAAGCGCCGCTTCGCATGAGGAATGGCTGAAGGGCAGGGCAACGCCGTTGCTCAGGCTCGATTCCTCAGAGCCGGTCGATAGCCTCGCCGCGGAAGTATTGCGCCATCCTGCCCTCAGAACGAAAGGGCCGCCGGCATAGCGCCAACGGCCTCATTTGCTTTTAGCGAGCGGCTGTTGCCTGCATCGGGCGCAGGGTGTTCATCAGGGCGCCGTAGGGCAGCAGCATGACGAGTCCAACCAGCATCTTCACGGTGAAGTCGCCGAGCGCCCAGGAGATCCAGCGCGGAGCCTCCATCGAGAGCACGCCGAGGATCGGCGCCGATTCCAGCGCGAAGGGTTCGTTCGCGCCGAAGAAGACGAAGAAGGCGGCAAAGGCGAAGGAGAAGAAGATGATCGTATCCAGCGCCGAGCCGATCAACGAGCCGACCAGCGGCGCGCGCCACCAGGCCTGACGGCGAAGGCGGTTGAAGACGGCGATGTCGAGCAGCTGTCCGGCAAGATAGGCCGAGCCAGAGGCGATCGCGATGCGCGGAACGGCCGTGTAGAAGGACAGGCCGACGCCGACAACGAAGCCTGCAAAGACGACCTTGCGGGCGGTCTGCGGACCGAACTGGCGGTTCGTCAGATCGGTGATCAGGAAGGCGATCGGATAGGTGAAGGCGCCCCAGGTCAGGATGTCGGCAAGGTTGATGCCGGCGACCATGGCGTTCAGCGGAAACTGAACGAGGAAGTTTGAGGCGACGACGACGAGCGTCATCAGGGCCACATAGATAAGCAGATAGCGTGTCTTCAGCATTTTTTTATCCTGGGTGATGCCACCAGTTGGAGTGAACAAATTTTGGCCGGTACCATACCGGCAAAGCAAAAGGCTTGTCCGGTTTCAACCGTGCAAGCCTTTTGAAACTTTCGAGAAGAAAGCGCGCCGATGCTTAGGCGGCAGCAGCAGCTTCTGCAGTCTTCTTGACGATCTGGCGGCGCAGCAGACGAGCGCGCATCGACAGTTCGTTTTCGCTTGCCTTGATCAGGAACGCGTCGAGACCACCGCGATGTTCAACCGAGCGCAGGGCGTGAGCCGAAACGCGCAGGCGGTAACGCTGGCCGAGAGCGTCGGAGATCAGGGTAACCTGGCACAGGTTCGGCAGGAACCGACGCTTGGTCTTGTTGTTGGCATGGCTGACATTGTTGCCAACGAGGACGGCCTTGCCGGTCAATTCGCACACGCGAGACATTTGACACCTATTCTTGTTTTTCTCAGCCGCCGAATTACGACGCACCGGCAAAACCGGGCTTGCAATCCAAGGCCATGATTGGAAAGTTGCGGTTCTATAGTCAGAGCGGCTCGCCGCGTCAAGCCAAACCTTGGCCTTTCCCGCAATTCTGTCAAAAAGCTCGTGTTTGCTTCGACAAGCGGCCAGAGTATAGACCGCGTAACAGGGCGGCGTTCGCCCGTCAAACAAGGCTCGCTTCATGGCTCTTCTGGGCAGACGGATTTTGATCCCTGCAATCGTGGCATCGATGGCGATTCCGGCCGGCGCGGAGGAGATCCGCCACCGCACGGAATATCGCGTCGCCCTCGGTGTCCTGCCGATCGCGCGGGCGGCCTTCGTCACGCAGATCGAGGATGACAAGAGCTATACGGTATCCGGTGACATCAGCTCGGCTGGTCTTGCCGACCTGGTGACGACGATTTCGGCTAAGACCAGCGTCGATGGCGTCATCCGCGATGACCGGCTGCAGGCGCAGCGCTATTCGCTCTATTACAAGAGCGGCAAGCGGGCGCGGACCTACGAGGTTCGCTACAGCAACGGCAATATCGTTTCGACCACGGTGAAGCCGGAGCGCAAGCCGCCGAGCAACTGGATCAATGTATCGCCGGGCGATATGCGATCGGTTCTCGATCCGATTTCCGGCCTGATCTTTCCTGCTGACGTGAAGCTCTGCTCGCAGAAGCTGCCGATCTATGACGGCGAGATGCGCATGGATCTGGTGCTATCGCCGAAGGGCTCCGAAGATTTTGCGACGGATGGGTTCACCGGCAAGGCGACCGTCTGCAGCGTCCGCTTCGTGCCGCGGTCGGGCTACAAGAAGGGCCGCAAGGATATCGATTATCTGAGCAAGAGCGGCCGGATGGAAATCTGGTTTGCCAAGGCGGATGCGGCAAATGTATATGCTCCAGTCTACGTCAGCATTCCGACGCAATATGGAACGGTGACGATCAAGGCGGTGAAATACAGCGCCAGCTGACGGAGCCTGTCTCCGCAATCGGGGGACATGATGAAGCTTCGGGCAACTTTGATCGGTTTCACGGCCATTCTGATGTGGTCGTTTCTCGCGCTCTTCACTGCTGCATCCGGCAAGATGCCGCCATTCCAGCTGTCGGCGATCTGCTTTGCCATCGGCAGTATCCCCGGCATCGCCGTCCTCGTTCTCAACCCGTCGCGGCTGGCGCTCTTGAAGCAGCCGGCGAAGGTCTGGATCGTCGGCATCGCCGGTCTGTTCGGCTATCATTTTCTCTATTTCACGGCGCTCCGGAACGCTCCGGCAGTCGAGGCCGGACTGATCGCCTATCTCTGGCCGCTGCTGATCGTCGTCGGCTCGGCGCTGCTGCCGGGCGAGAAGCTGCGCTGGTATCATATTGCCGGTGCCCTTGGCGGTCTCTGCGGCACGTTTCTGATCGTCGGACGCAACGGCATCAATTTCGATGGCGCCTATGCCGTCGGTTATGGCGCGGCGTTTCTCTGCGCATTCACCTGGTCCGGCTATTCACTGCTGACGCGGCGTTTCGATGCGGTGTCGACCGATGTCGTGACCGGCTTCTGCATCGCCACGTCGATCCTGTCGCTCGTCTGCCATCTCGGATTGGAAACCACCGTATGGCCTGAAACGGCATTCGAGTGGCTGGCCGTCGTCGGGCTCGGGCTCTTTCCGGTGGGGGCCGCCTTCTATGCCTGGGATCATGGCGTCAAGAATGGCGATATACAGATTTTGGGCGCTGCAAGCTATGCCGCTCCGCTGCTCTCGACGCTGATCCTGACTCTGTTCGGCTTTGCGGAGCCGAGCTGGCGGATTGCTCTTGCCTGCCTGCTGGTCACCGGTGGTGCCATTCTGGCGGCGCAGGAAATGTTCCGGCGCAAGACGGCGCCGAAACAGCCTGCGGCAGCCGAGTAGGTCAGCCGGCCGGTGCCCAGTCCGGCGGTGCCATCTCGAATTTCGAGAATTCGAAGCCGGGTGAGACGGTGCAGCCGACAAGGGTGAAATCGCCGAGCGTTTCGGCCGATTGCCACCAGTTGGCGGGAATGATTGCCTGGGGGCGTTCGCCGCCCGCCAGGTCGGTGCCGAGCTTCAGCGTTTCGCTGCGCGTTCCGTCTTCCGAGCGATGCAGGGCGAGCGGTGCTCCGGCGTAATAGTGCCAGATCTCGGCGGCGTCGTGGACGCGGTGCCAATGCGATCGCTCTCCTGATTTCAGCAGATAGTAGATCGCCGTCGAATGACCGCGCTCGCCGCCATTGGTGTCGCGGAAGGTCTGGATATAGAAGCCGCCTTCCGGATGCAGCTGCATCGAAAGCGCCTCGATGATCTCGTCGGGCGACATCAGAAATTGTCCTTGCGCTTGCGGATTTCCGCAAAGACCTCTTCGTTCGTCTTCGTTTCCATCAGAAGATTGCGGCGGATTGCTGGATCGGCAGCGCGCAGGAAGGGGTTGGTTTCCTTCTCAAGCGCCAGCGTCGTCGGGATCGTGAAGCGTCCGTCGGCGCGCAGTGCCTCGATTTCGGCGGCGCGGGCCTTCAGCCGCTCATTTGTGGGGTCGATGGTGACGGCGAAGCGGGCATTGGACAGCGTATATTCATGGCCGAAATAGATGGCCGTCTCATCCGGCAAGACCGCAAGCTTCTGCAGCGAATGCCACATGTCGGCGGCGGGGCGCTCGAACAGGCGGCCGCAACCGAGCGCAAACAGCGTATCGGCGGCGAAGAGCAGCTTGTCGTCGACGAAGTGATAGCAAATGTGGCCGGCGGTGTGGCCGGGGGTCTCGATCACGTTGACCGTATGGTCGCCGAAGGTGAAGYTGTCTCCATCGGCCATCGTCTTGTCGAGGCCAGGGATGGCCACGGCCTCGTTCACCGGGCCGATGATCTCGCAGCCGAACTGCTCCTTCAGCGCCAGATTGCCTTCGACATGGTCGGTGTGGTGATGGGTGGTGAAGATGTGGGAGATGGTCCAGCCGCGGCGCTTGGCTGCCGCTTCGACCGCAGCCGCATCCGGCGCGTCGATCGTTGCCGTCAGGCCGGTTTCCGGATCATGCACGAGAACGCCAAAATTATCGGAGCGGCAGAGAAAAACTTCTAATTCCAAAGGTTTCATAGTCTGAACGGCCTCTTTCCTACGGACATGCCCGGAATGTAGAGGCTCCGGCCTTGAAGTCCAACCGCCCACTGATAACATTTACCGCAATGCACGCGGATATTGTCGATCTACGCCAGTTTTATCATTCCGAGCTTGGCCGCCTGGCCGAGCAGTCGATCGCCATGGCGCTGTCGTCGCTCTGGGTGCGGCTGCCGCAGGAGAGATTGGTCGGTCTCGGCTATGCCGTGCCGTTTCTCGATCGTTTCGGAGCCGATACCGAGCGCACCTTCGCCTTCATGCCGGCCGGCCAGGGCGCGGTGAACTGGCCGATGGGGTCGCTCTCCTCGACGGCGCTGATTTTCGATGAAGAATTGCCGCTGCCGGATTCATCTGTTGACCGGGTGCTGATGGTTCATTCGCTGGAATTTGCCGAAAGCCCGCGGGAGACGCTGAAGGAGCTCTGGCGGGTGCTTGCGCCGGGCGGGCGTCTGGTGATCGTCGTGCCAAACCGGCGTGGCGTCTGGGCGCGGATGGAGCACACGCCCTTCGGCTCCGGCCGCCCTTATTCGCGTGGCCAGCTGACGCATTTGCTGCGCGAGACCAACTTTACCCCCGGAGCTTCCGCCGAGGCGCTGTTCTTCCCGCCGTCCAAGCTGCGCACTGTACTGAGCCTGCGGCGTGGCTTCGAGCGCATCGGACGGACGCTGTGGCCCGCCTTCTCCGGTGTCATCATCGTCGAGGCGCAGAAGCGTCTCTATCAGGGTCTGCCGGTAGCTGCACGCGCCTCGCGCCGCGTCTTCGTGCCGGTTCTTGCGCCGCATGGCGTTCCGACCACGCGCAACCGCTAAGTCACTCGACAAAAGCCGCTTTCCGTTTTATTGCCAAAGGGCAATTTAAGCCGGAATTCCCGGCATTTTTCCAAGGTTGATCCCATGAGCGTTGAGAAGAGCAAGCCCGTTCCACGTCCCGGTATTCTTGATATCGCAGCATATGTGCCGGGCAAGGAACATGCGCCGGGCGTTGCCCGCGTCTACAAGCTCTCCTCCAATGAGACGCCGCTCGGCGCCAGCCAGAAGGCGGTCGAAGCCTTCAAGAACGCTGCCGGCAATCTCGAGCGCTATCCGGATGGGCAGGCACACGAGCTGCGCGAGGCGATCGCTGCGGTTCATGGTCTGAATCCGGCTAACATCATGTGCGGCAACGGTTCCGACGAGCTGCTCGGCCTTCTCTGCCACGTCTATCTCGGCGCTGGCGACGAGGCCATCATCACCGAGCACGGCTTTCTCGTTTACAAGATCCAGATCATGGGCGCGGGCGCCACGCCTGTGACCGTTAAGGAGAAGGATCACGCGGTCGATGTCGATGCGATTCTCGCAGCCGTGACGCCGAAGACGAAGATGGTGTTCATCGCCAATCCGGGCAACCCGACAGGCACCTATGTGCCGGTCAGCGAAATCCGCCGTCTTCAGGCCGGGCTGCCGAAGGATGCGGTGCTGGTGCTCGACGCCGCCTATGCCGAGTATGTTCGCCGCAACGACTATGAATCCGGTATCGAGATCGTCTCGTCCAACGCCAATGTTGTCATGACCCGCACCTTCTCGAAGGTCTATGGCCTGGCCGCGCTCCGCGTCGGCTGGATGTACGCGCCGGCGGAGATCATCGATGCGCTTAATCGCATCCGCGGGCCGTTCAACATGAATGCGCCGGCAATTTCCGCAGGTGCTGCGGCTGTTCGCGATCAGGCACATGTGCAGGAGGCTGTTTCCTTCAATCTGATGTGGATCGAGAAGCTCAAGGGTGCCCTGGAGACGATTGGCCTGACGGTGACGCCGTCGGTCACCAATTTTATTCTCATCCATTTCCCCGATGCCGATGGCAAGCGCGCTGCCGATGCAGACGAGTTCCTGACCAGCCGCGGCTACGTCCTGCGTGCGGTCAAGGGCTATGGCTTCCCGAACTCGCTGCGCATGAGCGTTGGCCCGGAAGAGGCGAACCGCGGTGTTATCGAGTCGCTCGGCGAGTTTATGGGACGCAAGGCATGACCATCCAGTTCGACCGCATCGCGCTTATCGGTATCGGCCTCATCGGCTCGTCGATCGCTCACGACGTCAAGCGGCTGGGGATCGCCAAGGAAGTGGTGATTTCGACCCGCAGCGCCGACACGCTGAAGCGGGCGGAAGAACTCGGTCTTGGGGACCGCTATCTCCAGTCCGCGGCCGAAGCCGTGAAGGATGCGGATCTGGTCATCGTCTCGGTGCCGGTCGGTGCGTCGGGAAGTGTCGCCAAGGAAATCGCCGCAACGCTGATGCCGGGCGCGATTGTCACGGACGTGGGCTCGACCAAGGCCTCTGTTATCGCGCAGATGCAGCCGCATATTCCCGAAGGCGTTCACTTCATTCCGGGCCACCCGCTGGCTGGTACCGAAAAGTCTGGACCGGATGCTGGTTTCGCCGGATTGTTCGAACAGCGCTGGTGCATTTTCACGCCGGTGACCGGTACGGATCCGGCAGCGCTTGCCAAGCTTCGCCATTTTTGGGAGGCGCTCGGCGCTCGGGTCGACGAGATGGATCCGCAGCACCACGACAAGGTGCTGGCCATCGTTTCGCATCTGCCCCACATCATCGCCTACAATATCGTCGGCACTGCCGACGATCTGGAGGCGGTGACGGAATCCGAGGTCATCAAGTATTCGGCTTCGGGTTTCCGCGACTTTACCCGTCTCGCGGCATCCGACCCGACCATGTGGCGCGACGTCTGCCTGCACAACAAGGATGCTATCCTTGAGATGCTGTCGCGTTTCTCGGAAGACCTAGCCTACCTGCAGCGGGCTATCCGCTGGGGCGAGGGCGACAAGCTTTTCGAGCTCTTCACCCGCACCCGCGCCATCCGCCGCTCGATCATTCAGGCTGGTCAGGACGTTGACGCGCCGGACTTCGGCCGCCATCACGGCCAGGAACCGAAGAAGAGCTGATCTCCAGCGTTTCTCAGAAAACGCTTTAGATAGGCGGGATGGAGCCGAGCGGGATGAAGCCGCTGACGGTTGCCTCGCCGCGATTGACCACCAGATCCACCGACACGCGATCGCTGCCGGCTGCCAGTGCTTTCAGAAGCTTGGCGGCGGTATCGACCGTCTTGGCGATCTGCGGGAAAGTCTGCTTGATGCTGTCCCGCCACGGGCCGAGCTGCTCGATCTCAAGCTTGAACTTACCCGAAAGAAAGCCCTGCTCATCGAAGGAGAAGGGGCCGGTCAGCGTCATGACCTTGCCGTCGCCGATATCGGCCACGACCTTGCGCAGCTCGCCACTGGCGCCGTAGAGCCCCTGCTTGTCGCTGCCATCGATCATTCCCGCCTTACCGGCCAGCGTCACGTCGGCGCTCGCCGAGAATTTTGGGAAGACCTGCGGCCAATCCTTGATGACGGTGCTGGCATCCTGCAGCGAGATCGCGCCATCAAGATCGCCTTCATTCTGGCGGAGATGAATTTCCGTACGGGCGGCATCGACGTCGATCGTCTGACCGCTATAGGAGGAAACCGCGGTCGCCTTCAGTCCTTCGATAACGGTCGATGTCCGGTCGATGCCCTTGAACTTGGTGATCAGGCTGGATTGCAGGTTTGCCCATTGGGCCGAGAGGGTCAGGCCGTTTGCGGTGCGGATTTCGGCAGGCGAATCCAGTTCCCAGACGATATGGCCGGGCGCATAGACCTTTGCGGCGGAGCGCAGCTGGCCGAAGCTCGCCGACACGCCGTTCTTGTTGTCGTCGACATCGACCTTCGAGCAGAACAGGCCGATGCGGAAGGGATAGCCGCGGAAATCGATATCGGCGCACTCGCCGCTGACACCGGCAGTGTTATGCGGTGCGATGACCTTCAGCACCGTGTCCTTCAGCTGTGAAGCGGCGTAGAACCAGCCGCCGGTATAGATTGCGACCACCAGTACGATGCCCAAGCCGAGCCACCAGAATTTTCTGCTGCTGCCGGATTGGCTTGACGCTGCCATGATGTTCTCCAATGGTGAATCGCGAATAGGAATCTCGGTCTGGCTTGCGATATGGACGAATTTTGGGTGTTTGGCTACGGATCCCTCATGTGGAACCCGGGCTTCGAGTTTGCTGAACGGTCGCAGGCTCTGATTTATGGCTATCGGCGTTCGCTCTGCGTCCGCTCCTGGGTTCATCGCGGAACGCAGGAAAATCCCGGTCTCGTGCTCGGTCTTGATCGCGGTGGCTCATGCCGCGGTATGGCCTTCTCCGTCGCGCCGGAAAAGTGGAAAGAGGTCATCGATTATCTACGGGCTCGCGAACTGGTGACCAATGTCTATCTGGAAAAGCGCGTCTCGCTGCTGCTGGCCGATGGCCGCGCGGTGAAGGCGGTCGCCTATGTCGTGGACCGCAGCCACGTGCAATATGCGGGCGCCCTTGATACCGGCGAGGCCGCGCGCGTCGTCAACGAGGCCGAGGGGCAATCGGGTCCGAACGACGCTTATGTCTTCAACACACTGTCCCATCTGAAGCAGATGGGAATCCGCGATCACTGGCTGGAGCAGGTGGTAGGCGAAGTCGAGCGGCTGCGCGCCGCCTGAACTCAGGCCGACGCGGTCTTCGGTTCGTTCAGAACGGCAAGCCGGTCGATGGCCGTCTGCGGCAGCGGGAGATGCGGATTGCGGGCGACGGTGTCGAGAAGCAGTTCGTCGCTGGCTCGCTCCGTGACTTCGACGAGATGCTCGAAAAAGGCATCGGGGTCCATGCCCGGCATGATCGCGGGCAGGATGCGGACCTTGAAATGGCCGGGATAGCGCATGGTGCTGCGGCGTGGCCAGAACAGGCCGGGATGCATGGCGATCGGCACGACGGGGATGTTGAGATCCCGGTACATGCGGGCAATGCCGTATTTGTAGACCGGCTCGGCGCCCGGCGGGCGGCGGGTGCCCTCAGGATAGATGATCAGCTGGCGGCCGGTCGACAGCTCTTCCTTGGTGCGCTTCAGCACTTCGACCATCACCTTGCCGCGGGCGCCGCGATCGACCGGGATCATCCGCTGCTTCTTGGCATACCAGCCGAACAGCGGGATCCACATCAGTTCGCGCTTGAGGATATAGACGGGGTCCTTCAGCCAGGGAAGCAGCGCGTAGGTATCCCAGAAGGACTGATGCTTCGGCGCCAGGATATAGCCACCATCGGGCAGGTTCTCCATGCCCTCGATCTCGAAGGTCGTGCCGACGATCTTCTCCATCAGCCAGTGGTTCGAGAGCGCCCAGTTCTTCGGAATGCGGTAGGCGGTCAGCCGGGGCACGACGAAATAATAGGGCGAAAGCACGATCATCCGCAGGATGAGGTTGGCGTAGAAGATCGTGTTGAAGAGAACGGAACGCAGGGCGAGCATAAGGTTTCCCGAAAAGCCTATATCCGCGAGCAGGGCGGTTGCGACCTGCCTACACGATTATCACCGCCAGAAAAAGACGCTTCGCTTCAGTCCTTGCCGTCGGCGGCAGCCGAACGCAGGCCGGGGTGGCGGCCGAAGCCGGTGATGTTGCGCGCACCGGCAAACAGCACCTTGCCATATTCGGCGAGCATGACACGCAGCGCATTCGGATCCATGAACCAGGCGCGCGTCTTCAGGTCGGAATTCACGACCGGATAGGGAATGAACTGGGTGTCGTCGTCGACATAGGCAAGTTCGGCGAGACTGCGGGGCATGTGATAGTTGTTGGTGACGACGAGCACGCTTCGGTAGCCCTTGGCATGGATCCAGTTCGATGCTTCCTCGGCATTGCCGATCGTGTCGATCGCGTCATAGCCGATATCGACGCAGCAATCGAAGAGATCGGCCGACCCTGTCGTGGTCTTGCGGATCTGTGCGGGTGTGGTCGAGGGGTGGACGCCTGAAATCAGCAGCCGCTTGCCGGCGCCCTTCTGCAGGAGTTCGACCGCCTGGTCGATGCGCTGGTAGCCGCCTGTCAGCACGACGATCGCGTCGGCCTTCGGTTCGGCTGGCGGCCTCATTGTGGTGACGGAATCGGCAAAGCGCAGGAAGCCGCCGAAGATGAGCGCCATGGCGAGAACGACAGCAAAGCCGCACCAGCGCAGCATGCGGCGCAGAGGCCCGCGACGCGGCGTCTCGACCCGGTAGCTAGCCAGCGCCGGGTCGGGGCGAATCGGATTGCGTCTCGTGTAGCCCATGGTCATGAGTCGTGCATATATCGGGATTGCGGCAGCGAACGGGCAAAGGCGGCGCTATGTGTGATAGCTATCATCAGCTCGCTATCCCGTCTGTTCGTGTCGGATCGGAGCGAAGTGTATCGATCTCGTATATCGTGCGGACGACCGTGACGCGCGCCGTCAGCGTCGTCAGCAGGGCGATGATGATCATCGTGGCGAAGATGCCGAAATAGCCGAGCACGCCGACCGAAAAGGTCCCGAAAAGCGCAGTTGCCTGATCGGTCTGCGGTGTGGCGATCGTGCGGCTCTGCAGGAAGCCCGCGGCGGCAAAAAACAGCGCTGCCAGACCGCTGCCGATCGCCGAGCCCTTGAGGCTGATCTTCAGGAAGTGCTTCTGGAATTCGGTTGCAACGAAGGAGCTTTCGGCGCCGACGAAATGCAGCACCTCAACGATATGGCGGTTGCCCGATAGTGCACCGCGCGTTGCGAAGACGACGGTAAGTACCATGGCGGTGAAGACCAGCAGCAGAATGCCGGTGCCGATCATGACGGTCGTATGCGCCATCGATACCAGCCGGTCGACCCACGTTCTGTGGTCGTCCAGCGTCGCCTGCGGGATACTGTCCTTGAGCAGCGAGCGCATTGCCTCGAAATCCGGCGGATTGTTTTCGTCGATCGTAACGATAACGAGCCGGGGAACCGGGAGTTCCTTGAGATCGAGGCCGCTGCCGAGCCAGGGCTCGAGCAGGCGCGCCGTTGCGGCTTCATCGACAATCTGGCCGCTCTTGGTGCCGACGAAGGTCATGGCGATATCGCGCGCCTGGTTCAGCGCTTTGTCCATGTCGAGGCCGTCGTCCGGCTTGATCTGAATGGTGATTTCGCGGGAAATCTGGCTTTCCCAGCTGGCGGCGGTCGAGCGCACCATGCTGACGCCGCCGAGCGTCAGACAGGCGAGGAAGGCCATGATGGCGATCACCACCATCAGCGCGTTGCCCTGGATGTTGGAAGGCGGCAGGATCGGCGCTGTCGGGCGAACGCGCATTTCCGGGCGCCGCTGCTGCTGGGTGGCCGCTTCCGCTACCTTCTTGCTGGGGGATCGCTCAGTCATAGACGTCGAGATGCCCCTCGGACAGAATCATCCGCCGCGCTTCGACCTGGTCCATCAGGGCCAGATCGTGGGTGGCGATGACGACGGCGGTGCCGAGCCGGTTGAGCTCGAGGAAGAGATTGAGAAGGCGGCGCGCCATCGGCGGATCGACATTGCCGGTCGGTTCGTCGGCGAGCAGGACTTCCGGGCGGTCGATGAGGGCGCGGGCGATCGCGGCACGCTGCTTCTCACCGCCGGAGAGGACCGGCGGCAGCACGTTGATGCGCTCGCCGAGCCCGACCCATTTCAGCAGTTCCAGGACGTCGGTCTTGTAGGTGCTCTCGTCCTTGCCGCGCACGCGCAGCGGCAGCGCGACGTTCTCATAGGTCGTCAGGTGGTCGAGAAGGCGGAAGTCCTGGAAGACGATGCCGACGCGGCGGCGCAGCAGCGGCAGTTCCGGGCGCGGAATATCCGAAATATCGCGGCCGAACATGCGGATCAGACCGCGGGTCGGCTGCAGCGACATGAAGAGCAGGCGCAGCAGCGTGGTCTTGCCGGCGCCGGAGGGACCCGTCAGAAACTGGAAGGACTTTTTCGGAATGTCAAAGGTCAGGTCCCGGAGGATCTCCGGCCCCATGCCATAGCGCAAACCGACATTCTCGAAGTGGATCAACGGGCAACTCAGATTGTTCGAGGTTTCACACCATCGACTTGTTAACCAAGTGGATTAACAACCGGTAAATTTCGGCGGAAAGATGCCCTATCGGCACCGGATTTAGCGAAGCATTAACCATTAAAATTTACGACTGAGCTGGATTCGTTTCAATGCCCGGTATCGTCCGTGCACCGAAACCATGTGAAGAGCTGAAAGGCCGTCATCATGGAAGCATCTTCGTTCAGCCGCCGCGCGCCGGGGCACGCCTATGATTTCCTGCCGCCGGACAAGGCGGCACGCCAGCCGCGGGCCGGAACGCGCCCGGCCGACATTTCCGATGCCGAGTTCGTCGTCATCAGCGGGCGAAGCCCATCGCCAGGCTTCAATGCGAAAAGTTTCAACGATAATCGCAAGCGGGCTGCAGCAGTACCGAAGGTGGAGACACCTAAAGCGGTGACCGGAGCTGTGGTCGCCTTGCGCGCCCTGGAAGAACATCTGCAGCAGGCATCGTTCAAGAGTTTTGCGGCGCTTGTCCTTCTGCTTTTTCTTCTGGTCTTCGGGTTGTCCGGCGGTTTCTCCAGTCTTCAGGCGGACGACCAGTCTGCGATCGGATCGCCCCTGCATTTCACCCATGTGACGCTGACGCCGCGCGATGCCAATGGCATGCGTATCCTGATGGTCAACGGCATTCTCGAAAAYGAGAGCGGCACCACGCAGACGGTTCGGCCGATCCGCGCCGACCTAGTGAGCGATGGGCGGCTGATGGCGAGCATCGTCATTAACCCGCCAGTCGACGTGATCTATGGCGGCGAGAGCCGCGGATTTTCGGCGCGTGTTCAGCACTCTGGTGGAAAAATGCCGGAAGTCCGGCTGTCATTCATGCCCTAAGGGTGTTTCTCCGCGTCTAATGTGCTAACGGCTTACCCTTCATTTTCACGGAGCAAGCCGTATGCCTGTCGTGCGCGGAAAAAATATCGATCCTCTTTTCACTGCCGAGCAGATTGCCGAGCGCAACGATGCAATGGCAAAGCAGATTGCCGAAGGTCCGACCAAGGACCTTCTGGTGATCGCTGTCTTGAAGGGGTCGTTCATTTTCGCGGCCGACCTGATCCGCGCCCTGCACAACAACGGCCTGGCGCCTGAGGTCGAGTTCATCACGCTGTCGAGCTACGGCACCGGCACGGTTTCGCAGGGCGTTCGCATCGTCAAGGATATCGACAGCGATGTGAAGGACCGCGATGTCCTGCTGATCGACGACATTCTGGAATCCGGCCGTACGCTGCTGTTTGCCAAGGAACTGCTCTTCGAACGCGGCGCCCGCAACGTGACGATCGCGGTGTTGCTCGACAAGAGCGTCAAGCGCAAGGAAAAGCTCGAGGCCGATTATGTCGGCTTCGAATGCCCCGACTATTTCGTCGTCGGCTACGGCATGGATGTCGCCTACGCTTTCCGCGAACTTCCCTTCGTGGGCGTCGTCACCGGCGACGCCTGAGCGCCTGCGATACAGACGGGTTGTTAACCATCCCGTCCATCGCCCGCCGCCGTTTACTGATCGCAAAGGAACGGCATGCGATTTCCGTCTTGGGGCATGAAGACGGAGCGATGCATCGATGGCAAAAATTCTGATCACGGAAGACGAAGATTCCCTCCGTTCTTTCGTAGCCCGGGCCTTGCGCCTTGACGGTCATGAGACCGATGAAGCGGCCGACGGTGCCGAGGGACTCGAGAAGCTGAAGGACGGGGTCTACGACCTGCTGCTGTCCGATATCCGCATGCCCGTCATGGATGGCATCGAGCTGGCACACCAGGCAAAGTCAGCCTTTCCGGCGCTGAAAATCCTGCTGATGACAGGCTATGCCGAACAGCGCGAACGCGCTGACGATCTAGCTGAAAAGATCGTCGATGTGGTCTCGAAGCCGTTTGCACTTCCCGATATCCGCAAGGCGGTCGCCCGCGCACTGGCTGCCTGACCAGGCAGCCTCAACTCTCGTCCGGAACGAACTTGCCTTCGTAGCGCACCCGGAAATTCCGCCTGTGAAAATCCTGCTCGAAGCAGACGAATACCAGCTCGATATCGTTGTCGCTGTCACGCTTCCCGAGCAGGCTTAGCGTGATGACCACGACGCCGCTATAGCCGCGGGTGATGCGGAAGGCGGCGTTGCGGATTTCCGTGGCTTCGGGATCGCGGCGATCGTCGCGGCGCTCGTAGATGATCCAGAAGCGGGCGGCGTCCCAGGTCTTTCTCAGGATCTCGCTGACCTCGGCCTTGAACTCCTCGGCATGCATCGCCGGTCCCCAGGACAATGCCGTTTCTCCGGCATCGCTGACGACGTTGAGATAGCCGTCATACTGGTAGGCGCCCGAAAGCGCCTTTTCGATCATCTCGAATGCTGAGTTTTCGCTGATTGCAGTCTTGAAGAGAATTGCCATCGAATCGCTGTCGTTCGTCAACCGTCAAGATTGGACATTACGAAGCTGATCGAAAAACGCGAGCCCTCCGGCCGCCCGATCACTGAATATCGAGCAGCCGCTCCAGATAACGCCGTTCCATTTCCTGTGGCGGGTTGTTGCCGAGCTTTTCGCGGATGGCATCGAGGATTTCTCTGGCGCGCTGGACGTCGATCTCATCGGGCACTTTCACGGTATCACCAAAGTCAGGCCCATCGGCGCGCCGCGGGCGGCCAAGCGGGTCGCGGCCGTTCTGATCGCCCTGGCCGACCTGGCCGTTCGGGCCTTGCTGACCCTGCTGGCCCTGTTGCGCCTGCATCATCTGGTTCATCATTTCACGGGCGCCCTGGCGCAGCGCTTCCAGCGCGCGGCCCTGACCCTGGACTGCGGTATCGCCACGGCCCTGGCCGAGTTCTCGACCGGCGCCTTCCATCTCGCGCTGTGCCTGGCCGAAGCCCGGGCCGGGCTTCATGCCCATGTCGCCGAGACCCTTCTGCAGTTCGCCGAGTTGCTTGCCGAGCGCATCCTGCTGTTCGCGAAGCTTCTTCAGTGCGTCACGCAGCTGCTGCTCGGTCATCTCGTTCGACTGCTGATCACCCTGCTGGCCGTTCTGACCTTGCTGTTGCTGCTGCTGGCCCTGATCCTGCTGTTCGCCGTCCTGGCCGGGCATCATATTGTCAAGCAGCGGGTCGTTCATGCCCATGTCGGGGTCGCCGCGCTGCATGCGGTCACGAAGCTGTTGATCGAGCTTGAAGGTCTGCTCCATCAGCTTTTGCTGGTCGCGCAAAATCTGGCCGAGCTTGTCCATCTGCTGGCGCATCTGGCTATTGTCGCCCTGCTGCTGCTGGCCCTGCTGCGGACGTCCCGCCTGCAGGTTGTTCATCATCCGCTGCAGTTCCGACAGCATCTGCTGTGCAGCATCGCGGTTGCCGGAGCGGGCGAGGTTTTCGATCTGGTCCATCATCCGCTCCAGATCCTGCTGCCGCAGCATCTGGGCATTCTGATTGGGCTGCATCGGCGCATTCTGCATGCGCTGGGCGAGCTCCTTCATGTATTCGTTCATCGCCTTGCGAAGCTCGTCCATCAGCTTCTTGACTTCGGCATCCGGCGCGTTGCGCTGGAGCGCGTCGGCAAGGTTCTGCTGGGCGTTACGCAGATTGCGCTCGGCCTGCGAGAGATCGCCGTCCTCGATGCCAAGCGCGATGTCCCAGAGATAATCGGCGGTGTCCTTCAGCTGCTCGTCGGTCTTGGCAAGCTTCATACGCGCCAGCGCCGATTCGATCAGCAGGTAGTTGGTGAGTTTCGGGATCGTCTCTTCCGGGCGGATCGTCAGCGCTTCGTTGAGCGCGATCGCATCGGGCATCTTGCGGGTGTCGAGCGCAAAGACCTGGCGTTCCTCGGCAACGGCTGCGGCCAGCGGCTCGTTGAATGGCCGCGCGGGGAGAACCATTTCGTGCGGCGGGCTGCGGCCGATCTGGCCTGCCGCGTCCTTGGCAACGAGCGTCACGCGGACGCGCTTGCCGGCCAGCGGGTGCTCGGTCAGGTTCTTGCTGCTAACGCCCTTGGCATCGCGGGCATTGCGGCGCGGGATATCGAGGCGGAAATCGGGAAGCGGGTAGAGAGGCTTGGCAGAAGGATCGGATTCGACGGGTAGAATTTCCGCGTGGGCTTCCTGGACGCCGTAATCGTCCTTGGCCGTGAACTTGATCTCGAGAGCACCATTTACGCTCGCCTTCGGCAGCCCATCGAAAGCGATCTCCGGCGCCTTGTCGGGAATGACATTGAAGCTCCAGCTGCGGCCGTTGACCTGCAGCGCACCGTTTTCCTCAAGCTTCATCAGGTGCGTCTGTGCCGTGGGAACCGGCGTTTCACCGGCCGCAGTCTGCTGTGGCTGCTGAGTTGGTGCGGAAGCGCCTGCCGTCTGCTGACCTGCCTGCTTTTCGGCGGCAATCTCCCTGGCCTCGCCGTTCTCCTTCTTGAAGACGACCTTTTCGTCCGCTTGGCCGCCACTGACGCGCACGGTCAGGCTGGAGAACTGCGGAACGTTGATCGGCGCCTGCTCCGTGCCCGTGGCCGTCAGATAGACGGGCGCGCGGCCGGTATAGGAGGGAGGCGTGACCCAGGCATCGATGCGAACGGCGGGATTTGTCTCGCCCTGCTCGACGGGAGGCTGGAAGGCGTCGGCGATCGAACCGCCATTGGTGGACAGCGAATAGCCAAAGCCCATGACGACGAGCAGCGCCGGAATGGCGCGCAGGGCGAAGCGGTCGTGCCGGGCGATGTCCGGGCGCGGATAACCGGCGTCGAGCGCGGCGATCTTCTCGGCCATGCGCGTCTGGTGTTCGCGCCAGAGCGCGCGGGCAAACGGCGTATCGAAGGCCGGTTCGTCTTCCTGTACGGTGACGGGCTGATGCGGCAGGCCGTTGCGTTCTTCGAGAAGCCGGTCGGCCTCGGCGTTGGTTGGCCATCGCAGTCGGCGGAACGGGATGAGTGATGCAACGAAGGCGGCCGCAAACGCGACCAGCAGCAGGATGCGCAGGACATCGGGAACGCTGCGGAAGAGGCCAAACCAGGAGGTAGCAAGATAAAGTGCGATGATCGAGAGAACGGGCACCAGCGGCGGCAATGCTTGCTCGGAGAGAAGGACGACACGCGCGAAAAGACGCTTTACCGCAACCAGCCTCGCAAGAGATGGCCTGATGGCAAATGCACCATATCCCTGCCTGCTCGGGCTCTTCTTCAATCCGGTCTCCGCCATGGCGTGTTAGAGTAACAGTGGGCGCTTCCGGCGATTGCTCAGCAATTCGCTCGCATCGGGAAAGGATAACACTCTTTGTGGCGAAGGCGAGGGCGACCGGCGGTTAATGCCGGTTTTTCACGGCCGGTCGCCAAAAAGTGATGGTTCGTCAGTCGAGCCAGGCCGGGACGGAATCAAGGCCGATCAGTTCCTCGTAGGTCCGGCGCGGCCGGATGACGTGGAAATCGGAGCCTTTGACCAGCACTTCCGGAACCAGCAGGCGGCTGTTGTAGGTGCCCGCCTGCACCGCGCCGTAGGCGCCACCCGACATGACGGCGAAGAGATCGCCCGGCTTCGGCATTGCCATCTCGCGGTCGAGCGCCAGATAGTCGCCGGTCTCGCAGACCGGGCCGACGATATCGGCCTTGATGCGCGGAGCATTGGCGGCGGAGATCACCACCGGCTTGATCTCGTGATAGGCCTCGTAAAGCGTCGGGCGGATCAGATCGTTCATCGCGCCATCGACGATGACGAAGGTCTTCTCGCCACCGTCTTTCACGTAGATCACTTCGGTCACCAGGATACCGGCGTTGCCAACGATCAGACGGCCGGGCTCTGTGACGATCTTGCAGTTCAGGCTGCGCAGCTGATTCTTGACGATGGCCGCATACGCGTCGGGCAGCGGCGGCGGGTTGTTGTCGTCCTTGTAGGGAATGCCGAGACCGCCGCCGATATCGACATGGTGGATGTCGTGGCCGTCGGCGCGCAGCGTGGCGACCAGATCGTGCAGCAGCTTGAAGGCGTCGTCGAAGGGCTGCAACTCGGTGATCTGGCTGCCGATATGCATGTCGATGCCGGTCACTTCGATACCAGGAAGCGTGGCGGCGCGCGCATAGACGGCGCGGGCACGCTCCCAGGAGATGCCGAACTTGTTTTCCTTCTTGCCGGTCGAGATCTTCGAATGCGTCTTTGCATCGACATCGGGGTTGATGCGGAAGGAAACCGGCGCCTTCTTGCCGGCCTTGACGGCGCGGCTGTTGAGAATCTCGAGTTCGGGTTCGGACTCGACGTTGAAGCAGTAGATGCCGGCTTCAAGCGCGAAATCCATCTCGTGTGGCGTCTTGCCGACACCGGAGAACATGATGCGGCCTGCCGGGATTCCGGCAGCCAGCGCGCGGCGCAGCTCGCCCTCGGAAACGACGTCGATGCCGGCGCCCAGCTTGCCGAGGGTTTTCAGCACGGCCTGGTTCGAATTCGCCTTCATGGCGTAGCAGACCATCGAGTCCACATCGCTGAAGGCTTCGGCGAAGACGCGGTAGTGGCGCTCCAGCGTTGCCGTGGAATAGCAGTAGAAGGGGGTGCCAACGGCCTTGGCAATTTCGGGAACAGGAACGTTCTCGGCGTAAAGAATGCCGTCGCGATACTCGAAGTGGTTCACGGCTTCAGCCTATCAGAGCAGGGGATCGAGAAGGAAAGGCTTGTCGGCAACGCCCGGCTGTTTCGTCGGCTTGGAGGAATCGCCGCCCTTCGTTGCCTGCGCACTCGGCGGATCGAGATCGCCTTTGCGTCCACATCCGGCAACGGCAAGGCCGACGACGGCAAGAACGACCGTCAGGCGGATGAGGTGCGGCAAGCTGGTCTGCATGGGTATCCTCTTGGAGCGGCACTGGTGGACATCTTCATAGCGAAGTTTATCCAGCTTGTGCACCCTGATTGTTGCGCTGTTGCTGGCGGTCCGAACTCAGTTGCGGCCGCGCCAGTAGGCGATCTGCTTGCGCACTTCCGACGGGGCGGTCCCGCCGAAGCTCTTGCGGCTGGCAACGGAAGCTTCGACCGTCAGAACACCATAGACAGCGTCGGTGATCGCAGAATTGATCGCCTGCAGATCGGCCAGCGGCAGCTCGGCGAGATCGCAGCCCTTGCTTTCCGCCAGCGCCACGGCACGGCCGGTCACATGATGGGCATCACGGAAAGGAAGGCCCGCTTCGCGCACCAGCCAGTCGGCTAGATCGGTCGCGGTCGAGTAACCGGAACCGGCCGCCGCCTTCATGCGCACGGTGTTGATGGTCATGTCGCGGACCATGCCGGTCATGGCGGCGATCGCCAGTTCCAGGCTTTCGGCGGCGTCGAAGACCTGTTCCTTGTCTTCCTGCATGTCCTTGGAATAAGCGAGCGGCAGGCCCTTCATGATGGTCAGCAGGGCAACCAGCGAGCCGTTGATGCGGCCGGTCTTGGCGCGTACCAGCTCGGCAGCATCCGGGTTCTTCTTCTGCGGCATGATCGAGGAGCCGGTGGAGAAGGCGTCGGAGAGGCGCACGAAGCCGAATTGCGGCGTCGACCAGATGACGATTTCTTCTGCAAGGCGTGACAGATGCATGCCGGCGATCGCGGCGATCGACAGGAATTCGATGGCGAAGTCGCGGTCGGAGACGGTGTCGATCGAATTGCGGGTCGGCTCACGGAAGCCGAGCGCCTTGGCCGTCATGTGACGGTCGATCGGGTAGCCGGTGCCTGCCAGTGCCGCAGCGCCGATCGGGCTCTCGTCGAGATGCTCGATGGCGTGGCGCACGCGCGAGCGGTCGCGGCCGAACATTTCGACATAGGCCATGCAGTGGTGACCGAAGGTGACCGGCTGGGCTGTCTGCAGATGGGTAAAGCCCGGCATGACGCTGTCGGCATGCTCTTCGGCGCGGTCGAGGAAGGCTGCGATCAGGCTGGTCAGCATCGCCTCGGTCTTCTGCAGCTCTTCCTTGACCCAGAGGCGGAAGTCGAGCGCCACCTGGTCGTTGCGCGAGCGGGCAGTGTGCAGGCGTCCGGCGGCGGGGCCGATCAGCGTTGCAAGACGGGCTTCGACATTCATGTGAATGTCTTCGAGCTGCCGCGAAAATTCGAAATTGCCGCTTTCGATTTCTGACAGGATCGTGTTTAGCCCGTGAACGATCTTGTCCTTATCGTCGGCTGATATGATGCCCTGATGGGCAAGCATCGTCGCGTGGGCGATCGACCCGCGGATATCCTGAGCGAATAGCTTCTTGTCGAAACCGATCGAGGCATTTATCTCCTCCATGATCGCATCGGGGCCTGAAGCGAAGCGTCCGCCCCACATCTGGTTGGAGGATTTGGTGTCCGTGTTGCCGTCGGCCATCGAAGCTGCCTGCCTTGAAAGATGCATGTCCTGGAGAATGAAATGACGACAAGAAAGCCGCTTGGGCTGCCATCCCTGAAATTGATCTCGATAGCTGCCGTCGCGGGCATAATTGCCGGTGCGGCAGCGGTTTACATTAAGGAGACGGGGTCTGGCAATGGCGGCGGCGAAACGGCGTCCGGCCAATGCGCCGCGGCAAAGGATCTGGCGCAGAAGATCACGCCGCTTGCCAAGGGACAGGTTGCGGCAATGGTCGCTGCCAACGAGCCGCGCAAACTGACATCGGTCGCCTTCAACGATGCTGACAACAAGCCTGTCACGCTCGACAATTTTGCCGGAAAGACCGTGCTTCTCAATCTTTGGGCAACGTGGTGCGTGCCCTGCCGCGAGGAGATGCCGGCGCTGAATGCGCTTGAGAAAGAGATGGGCAGCGACAAGTTCCAGGTGGTCGCCGTCAACATCGATACCGGCGATGACGAGAAGCCGAAGGCCTTCCTCAGCGAGACCGGCGTCGATTCCCTGAAACTCTACCGCGACAATACGATCGGCGTGTTCAACAGCCTGAAAAAGGAAGGCCTTGCCTTCGGCCTGCCGGTTACGCTGCTGCTCGATGACAAGGGATGCCTGGTCTCGGCGATGAACGGCCCGGCTGCCTGGGACAGCGAGGACGCCAAGGCGCTGATCAGGGGTGCGATCGGCCTCTGATGCCGCTTAGCGGGTCGGGACCGGCACTTCGCCGCGGTAATCGTAGAAGCCGCGGCCGGATTTGCGGCCGAGCCAGCCTGCTTCGACATATTTCACCAGAAGCGGGCAGGGGCGGTACTTCGAGTCGGCCAGGCCGTCATGCAGCACCTGCATGATCGACAGGCAGGTGTCGAGGCCGATGAAATCGGCAAGCTGCAGCGGGCCCATCGGGTGGTTGGCACCGAGCTTCATGGCGGTGTCGATGGCATCGACGGTGCCGACGCCTTCATAGAGCGTGTAGATCGCCTCGTTGATCATCGGCAGCAGGATGCGGTTGACGATGAAGGCCGGGAAATCCTCGGCGACCGTGACGGTTTTTTCCAGCGAGGCAACGAATGCCTTGGCAGTCGAGAAGGTCTTCTCGTCGGTGGCGATACCGCGCACCAGCTCGACCAGCTTCATCACCGGCACCGGGTTCATGAAGTGAATGCCCATGAAATGTTCGGGGCGGTCGGTAGCCGATGCAAGGCGGGTGATGGAAAGCGATGAGGTGTTTGTCGCCAGGAGTGCTTCCGGTTTCAGGACCGGACAGACCTGGGCGTAGATCTTGCGCTTGACGGCTTCTTCTTCGGTCGCGGCCTCGATGACGAGATCGGATGGGGCCAGATCGTTGAGATTGGCGGAGCCGGTGATGAGCGACAGGGCTGTCTTGCGCTCTTCCTCGGTCATCTTGCCGTTGGTCACCTGCTTTGCGAGGTTGCCGTTGATGGTTGCCAGACCGGACTCGATGCGGTCCTGGCTCAGGTCATAGATATGGACCTTGTAGCCTGCAGCGGCCGAAACGTGCGCGATGCCGCAACCCATCTGGCCCGCACCGACAATACCGATCGTCTTCAACGCGCTCATATCCAAACCCCCGCGGCAGTCGCCCCCGCGAGCGCAGCCGTATTTTTTAATGAAATTGCCGGGCAAAATGATCGCCCGGCAGCAGTAGTAGTCCCATAAGAGATAATTTTCCAGTCATTCGCAAGTGCGAAAAGCTGGCATGTGCCCGCTCAAAGAGCTTTCTGCAATTCGGGCAGGGCTTCGAAGAGATCGGCGACGAGGCCGTAGTCGGCGACCTGGAAGATCGGCGCCTCCTCGTCCTTGTTGATGGCGACGATCACCTTGCTGTCCTTCATGCCGGCCAGATGCTGGATGGCACCGGAGATGCCGCAGGCGATGTAGAGCTGCGGGGCGACAACCTTGCCTGTCTGCCCGACCTGCCAGTCGTTCGGAGCGTATCCGGCATCGACGGCAGCGCGCGAGGCGCCGACGGCCGCACCGAGCTTGTCGGCAACCGGCAGGATGACTTCCTGGAACTTCTCGGCAGAGCCAAGCGCACGGCCGCCGGAGATGATGATCTTGGCGGAGGTGAGTTCCGGACGATCGGAGGAGGAAAGTGCATCCTTGACGAAGGTCGAGAGACCGGAGCCGGAAGCTGCCGAGACCGTCTCGACGGATGCCGAACCGCCGTCAGCGGCCGAGGCGAAGGATGCGGTGCGCACCGTGATCACCTTCTTGGCGTCCGTCGACTGTACCGTCTGGATGGCGTTGCCGGCATAGATCGGCCGCTTGAAGGTGTCGGCGGAGACGACTTCGATGATTTCCGAAATCTGCGCGACATCGAGCAGAGCTGCGACGCGCGGCAGGACGTTCTTGCCGGTCGAGGTCGCTGCCGCGATGATCGTGTCGTAGCTGCCTGCGAGCGAGACGATGAGATCGGCCAGCGGCTCGGCCAGATTGTGGGCGAGTTCGTCGCTTTCGGCGAGCAGAACCTTGGAAACGCCTGACAGTTTGGCAGCCGCATCGGCAGCCGCCTTGGCGCCCTTGCCGGCGACCAGCACATGCACGTCGCCGCCAATCTTGGAAGCGGCCGTCAGTGCCTTGCCGGTCTGGTCGGAAAGGGTCGCATTGTCGTGGTCAGCCAGAAGAAGAATGGCCATGGATATATTCCTTTCTCGAACCTTAGAGGACGCCGGCTTCGGTCTTGAGCTTCTCGACGAGCTCGGCGACCGACTTGACCTTGACGCCTGCCTTGCGGCCGGAGGGCTCTTCGGTCTTTAGCACCTTGAGGCGCGGCTCGGTGGAGACGCCGAAATCAGCCGGGCTCTTCTTGTCGAGCGGCTTCTTCTTTGCCTTCATGATGTTCGGAAGCGACGCATAGCGCGGCTCGTTGAGGCGAAGGTCGGTGGTAACGACAGCCGGAAGCTTGACGTCGATCGTCTGCAGGCCGCCGTCGACTTCGCGGGTCACGGTCGCCTTGCCATCACCGATCTCGATCTTCGAGGCGAAGGTCGCCTGGGCCGTGCCGAGCAGGGCTGCCAGCATCTGGCCGGTCTGGTTGCTATCGTCATCGATTGCCTGCTTGCCGACAATCACGAGACCCGGCTGTTCGGCATCGGCGACGCCCTTGAGGATCTTGGCGACGGTGAGCGGCTCGACGGCATCATCGGTCTCGACGAGGATGGCGCGGTCGGCACCCATGGCGAGCGCGGTGCGCAGCGTCTCTTCGGCCTTGGCGGGACCGATCGACACGACGACCACTTCCTCGGCCTTGCCCGCTTCCTTCAGCCGCAGCGCCTCTTCCACCGAGATCTCGTCGAACGGGTTCATCGACATCTTGACGTTGGCGAGTTCAACACCCGTGCCGTCAGGCTTGACGCGGATCTTCACGTTGTAATCAACCACCCGCTTCACAGGAACGAGAATCTTCATGGGGTCCTTCCTTCAAACTCTTTCGCCAGGAAAATGCGCGTTTCGGCGCTGCTCCGATTGTCGAATGGCGACATGGATACGCGTTTTTCCTCCAAATACAACGCTGGCCAGTCGCAGACAGACAAATTGGAGACCGGAAATATATTACGTTTACGTTCACGTCAATATTGTGCGTGCGCTGTCAGGAGTGACTGTCTTCGGCTGCGATGGCGCGGCGGATGGCAGGCGTGCTGCGCACCGCGCGCGGCGTGACGATCTCCCGGTCGAAGAGGGGCACATCGCGGCGCTTCAGGAGCAGGACGAGGATGGCGCCTGCGAGGATACCGCCGACATGCGCGCCCCAGGAGACGTCGCTATCCGTACTGATGACCAGCATGAAGAACTGCTGGCCGACCCAGAGCAGCAAAGGAATGAAAGCGGGAAGCGGCAAGGGCACACGGAAGAACACCAGCACCCAGACTTTGACGCGCGGATGCAGCACGAGATAGGCCGCCACGATGCCCGATATGGYGCCTGACGCACCGATCAGCGGCGCCTGGGATTCAGTCGCCAGCAGGCCGTGGCAGAGCGCGCCGAATGCGGCACAGGCCAGATAGAAGATGAGAAAGCGCAGATGCCCCATGGCATCTTCGACATTGTCGCCGAAGACCCAGAGGAAGATCATGTTTCCCGCCATATGCCAGAAGCTGCCATGGAGGAAGGCGTAGCTGATATAGGTCAGCGGCTCGGGGATCAGTTCCAGCTCAGGCGGCAGGATGGCGTGATCGAAGGCGACGGCCGGGATATATCCGAGGCCGACGGTTGCTGCCTTCGCGATATCAGGGGCGGCAAAGCCGGTGAACAGCCAGATCGCGACATTCGCGGCGATCAGGGCCAGCGTTACCCACTGCACCTTGATATGTTTCAGCGTATTGGCGTCGTGCAGTGGAATGAACATGAAAGCCTGCCCCCGGGCGATCTTCGTTGCCGGGAACCTATCTGTTTTTTCCGGGAACCCAAAGCACATCCGCGCGGCCCTGGTCATTCGCATGACGGGCGGCAACGAAGAGAAAATCGGAGAGGCGGTTGACGTATTTCAGCGCCTCCTGGCCAACGGTCTCGCCTTCGGTTCGCGACAGCGCCACCATCAGCCGCTCGGCGCGCCGCGAGATGGTGCGGGCCAGATGCAGGTGCGCAGCGGCCGGCGAGCCGGCCGGCAGCACGAAGGATTTCAAGCGTTCGAGATCGGCGTTCAGCCTGTCGATATCAGTTTCCAGCCGGGTTACCTGAGGGGCGACAATGCGCAGTGGCTCATAGTCGAGGGGCTTGCCGGTATCGGGGGTCGCAAGATCGGCGCCGAGATCGAAGAGGTCGTTCTGGATGAGCATCAGCATCCGGTCGAGCTCTGGGTGATCGGCGGTGTGGAGCCTGACGACGCCGATCGCCGAATTCGTTTCGTCGATCGTGCCATAGGCTTCGATGCGCAGATCATGCTTCTGCCGCCGGGGACCGGAGACCAGCGCGGTCGTGCCGTCGTCGCCGGTCTTGGTGTAGATCTTGTTGAGCTTGACCACTCGTTCCCCCAGTTCTCAATGCGTCAGGTCGGGCGGCCGCCGCCGGTCAGCCACAGCGTCAGCATGATCAGGATGACGGCGATCGCCTGCAGCAGCACGCGCAGCTGCATCAGCTTGTTCGACAGGTTGGAATCGCCGCCCTTCATCATGTTGAAGAGGCCGCGGATCAGCACCAGCGCGACGAGGCCCATGACGATGATGGCGAGAATGTAAGTGGCCGTGGACATGGCATTCGGCTTTCTTGGTCAGTCGGTCCAGCGCATCAGGCGATAGAAGAGATCTGCAGGCAGCAGTCTCTTCAGCATCATGCCCTGCTTTGCCGGAACCGTTACAGGATAATGTGGCTTCGGATTTTTCGAGTTCAATGCGTCTTTTAGAACCGCATAGACCGCATCCGGTTGAAGTTTATGTCGGCTGACCGGGCCGGTGCCGTCAAGCCGCGCCAGCTGTCGGCGATAATCTGCCGCATGCACGGAGCCGCGGATATCGATGTGCTCGTTGATCTTGGAGAGCGCATTGGCCGTGAAGCGCGAGGCGATAGGGCCGGGCTCGATCAGGCTGACATGGATGCCGCTGCCTTGCAGCTCCATTCGCAGCGTGACGCTCAGGCCTTCGAGAGCGAATTTCGATGCGGTGTAGGCGCCGCGGTAGCGGTAGGGCACGACGCCGAGGATCGAGGAGCACTGGACGATGCGGCCGCTGCCTCGCTTGCGCATCAGGGGCAGTACGCGGCGCGTCAGTTCATGCCAGCCGAAAAAGTTGGCCTCGAACTGTTCCCGCAGCACATCCGTCGTCAAATCCTCGACGGCGCCCGGCTGGCCATAAGCGCCATTGTTGAAGAGAGCGTCGATGCGGCCGCCGGAGACGACTTCGATCTCGCGCATGAAGTCAGCAATGGAATCGGTATGGGCATAATCCATGCGGAAGGCTTCTATGCCGTCCGCCTGAAGCGATCCGAGATCTTCCTGCTTGCGTACAGTGGCGAAGACACGCCAGCCGTCAGCCTTGAGAGCGCGTGCGCAATAGGCACCGATCCCGGATGAACATCCGGTAACGATGATGGTGCGCGGCTCTGCCATTCATTGATTCCTGTACAAACTGGGACTCGTTTCCCATATTCGCACCGAGGTTACAATCGCCAGCGCCGGAGATGGAATGCCGAAGATACTGCGTATGCTCTATGAGGTGGTCTATGACGCGATCTGCCATCTCATCGAGGACGACGGCTTCGCCATGGCCAGCCATGTGGCGCTATCGACCCTGCTTGCGGTCTTTCCGTTCCTGATCTTCGGCACGGCGCTTGCGAACTTCCTCGGCGCCGATCAGTTTTCGATGACGGCGATCCACATCATCTTCGATACCTGGCCGGAAGCGATCGCCAAGCCGCTGGCCGATCAGGTTGTGCAGGTCCTAACTGTGCCGCGCGGCGGGCTGCTCACCATCTCGGTTCTCGCTGCCGCCTATTTCGCCTCGAATGGCGTGGAGGCGCTGCGCATCTCGCTGAACCGCGCCTATCGCGTGCAGGAGACGCGGCCGTGGTATTTCACGCGCCTTGCCAGTCTCGGATATGTCCTCGTCGCCGTCATCATCTTTGCGGCCATCAGCATCCTGCTTGTGGCGGTTCCCGTTGGTCTCGACTATGCCCGCGAATGGCTGCTCCACAACGATGCTTTCGAGTGGATACCGCCGACCGTTCGCCAGTGGCTGCCACTTATCGTCGATACGCTGGAGGTGGTCTTCAGCTGGCGTATCTACGGCACGCTGGTGATGCTGACGCTCGGCTTGCTGGTCGTGCATCTCTGGCTTCCGTCAGGGCGCCGCAAGGTGTTCGACGTCATACCGGGCGTGTTGCTGACGCTGCTCCTCTGGCTCGCGGGCGCGCTGATCTTCGCCTATTATCTGGCAACCTTCGCCAATTACACCGCGACCTATGCCGGTCTCGCCTCGGTGATGGTGGTGCTGATCTTCCTTTATATGGTCGGGGTGATCTTCATTATCGGCGCTGAACTAAACGCGGCGCTGCTGAAATTTCGGGTTCGGGCGATCTTCAAGCGCAATTTTCTCAGTGGCAATGGCCACAAGCGCTCAGAGGCCGACAAGCTGCCGGATGTCGGCGGCTGAAAGACCCTTGGCCCGTAGTTCGGCAATCCCGGTATCGCCCTCGCTTTTCGAGAGCTTGCGTCCGGATGCATCGGTCACGAGCCGGTGGTGATGATAGGCGGGCTCCGGTAGGCCGAGCAGAACCTGCAGCAGCCGGTGAACCGATGTTGCGTGGAAAAGATCGAGCCCGCGCACAACATGGGTGACGCCCTGGAGCGCGTCGTCGAGAACGACGGATATATGATAGCTCGATGGCGCGTCGGAGCGGGAGAGGATGACATCGCCCCAGGCGGCCGGGTCGGCTTCAACGATGCCGCGTTCGCCGTCTCCGGTGTCGGTCCAGCTCAGGTTTGAACCGGCGGCCTCCAGCGCGCGGCGCATGTCTAGCCGCCATGCATGCTTGAGGCCTGCGCTCAGCCTGTCCGCTCGCTCTACCGCGCTCAATTCGCGGTCGTCAGCGGGATAGAGCGGTGAACCGTCCGGATCGCGCGGCCATGCCGCTCCTCTCGCCTCCTGGAATGCGACTTTTGTCTTTACCTCGCCGCGGGTCATGAAAGACGGGTAGACGAGGCCGCGGCCGATCAGCTGCTGGAGCGCTGCCTGATACTCGCCGAAATGCTCCGATTGGCGGCGCGCCGGCCTCTCCCATGAAATGCCCAGCCATTCCATGTCGCGGTAGATGCCGGTTTCGAAATCGGGTGTGCAGCGGGTCAGATCGATGTCTTCGATGCGCAACAGCAACCGGCCACTGGCGGCATCTGCCATGTCCTGATTGATGAGGGCGGACAGCGCATGGCCGAGATGCAGCGGCCCGTTGGGGCTGGG
Source organism: Rhizobium sp. 10N427 (assembly GCF_056394605.1). Lineage (NCBI taxonomy): Bacteria > Pseudomonadati > Pseudomonadota > Alphaproteobacteria > Hyphomicrobiales > Rhizobiaceae > Rhizobium > Rhizobium sp. 10N427. The sequence goes on from NZ_JBFTID010000003.1 coordinate 432,436, forward strand.
GGCAAAACGGAAGACAGGCTTTTGACGCTGAGTCGTGGTCATGCTTTCTTCTGCCACGGATTCGAAACCACCGCGAGGCGACGTGCAGATCATTCGAAACGAGGGCGATGTGGAGCAGGGGTTGGCCGAATTGCTGCGCCTCGATCCGCGTCTTTCAACCGTCGCCGCCGATGCCGGGCCGCTGCCCTTACGGCTGCGCGAGCCGGGTTTTGCCGGACTTGCCCATATCATCGTCTCGCAGATGGTCTCACGCGCAAGTGCCGAAGCGATCTGGCGGCGAATGCTGCCTGCCGATGGCAAGCTGACGGCCGAGAGCTACGTGATGCTGCATGAGGAGGCGTGGCGGGAGTTCGGGCTCTCCCGTGCCAAGGCCTCGACGCTGTCGGGGATCGCGACCGCGGTTGCAGCCGGACATCTGGATCTGACCGCGCTTTCGGTGCTGCCGCCAGACGAGGCGCGGCATGCGTTGACGGCGCTGAAGGGCGTCGGTCCCTGGACGGCAGAGGTCTATCTGATGTTCTGCTGCGGCCATGCCGATATTTTTCCATCCGGCGACGTTGCGCTGCAAAATGCCGTTGCCGCGGCATTCGGTCTCGCCGAACGGCCGCAAGCCAAGGCGCTGGCGGCAATGGCGTCTGTCTGGGCACCGTGGAGATCCGTGGCCGCAAGGCTTTTCTGGGCGTATTATGCGCAGAAACTCGGCCGCGGGCTCGTGCCGATGGCTTGATCGGCAACACTCATCGAATTGCCGTTATTGACTGAATTTATTGGACTTCACAAGGCTGTCACAACCGGCCTAATATAAGGATGCAGATGCCGAATCGATCAGGAGAGTCCCTTGACGATTGCAGTCTCCCCCCAGGCCCTGCCGGCGCTCGTTCTGAACGCTGACTACAGGCCTTTGAGTTATTATCCCTTGTCGCTCTGGTCCTGGCAGGACGCGATCAAGGCGGTCTTCCTTGACCGTGTGAATATCATCGCAGAGTACGAACACTCGGTTTCTTCGCCGAGCTTTTCGATGCGGCTACCCAGCGTCGTTTGCCTCAAGACCTATGTTCAGCCATCGCGCAATCCCGCCTTCACGCGCTTCAACGTGTTCCTCCGGGACAAGTTCGAGTGCCAGTATTGCGGCGATCACAACGACCTGACCTTCGACCATGTCATCCCGCGCGCCCATGGCGGCGAGACGACCTGGGAGAATGTCGTGGCGGCCTGCTCCCCCTGCAATCTCAGGAAGGGCAGCAAGCTACCGAAGCAGGCGGGCATGGTCCCGCATCAGAAGCCGTACCAGCCGACGGTGCAGGATCTGCACAATAACGGCCGCCTTTTCCCGCCGAACTATCTGCACGACAGCTGGCTCGATTATCTCTACTGGGATACCGAACTGCAGCCGTAACGGCAAACGCCTTTGTCAGGCCGACTTGCGGACGCCGATAAAGGCGAAGGCCGCGAGCACGAGGCTTGCAATCACGTTCCAGCCCGCAAAGGACAGGCCGAGCACGCGCAAAGCCGCGTCGGTGCAGGATGGTCCCTTGATGGTGTTGAGTTCAGTCAGCAGATCGCCGGCATTCTGCGTCATGCTGCCTGCCGTCGTCGAGCAGGTCGTGGGGCCGGCCCAGAAGTGCCATTCGACGCCCGAGTGATAGACGCCCATGCCGGCGCCGACGACCATCAGGGCGCCGGCTGCAAGGAGGAGCGCACGCGACATCCAATTCGGGAGGCCGAAGAGCGAACCGACCGCGCCAAGGAGCGCGATCGGAATGGCGTAATAATAGGGCTGGCGCTGCATCAGGCAGAGCGCGCAGGGGATGTAGCCGCCGATATACTGGAAGCCGAGCGCAGTGCCGACCACGACCGCCATGGCGACGGCGAGGACCAGCGAATAGATGAAGACCGGACGGCTGACGGATGGGGCAATGGCAGTCATGGCGGGGCTCCGCGGAGTTTCAGTGGGCAATGAGCTTGTAGGCAACGCCGAGGGCGATCAGCACGACTGCCGCGATAGCGGCGATCTGGCCGAGACGCTTCTCGATGAAATGGCGGATCGGCTCGCCGTAGCGGCGTAGCAGCCAGGCGAGGAAGAAGAAGCGGGAGCCGCGGGCGACGATCGCCGAGATGACGAAGAAGCCGAGGTTCATGTGGATGACGCCGGCGAGAATGGTGACAATCTTGATCGGCGGCAGGTGCGCCAGACCCGACGTCACCAGAAGCAGCAGCAGGATTTCCCACTCGTCATGGATATAGACCCTGAGCTGCTCGAAGGCTTCGAGCTTGCCGTAGAATTCGAGAACGGGACGGGCGAGCGCATCATAGGCGTAATAGCCGAGCGCCCAGCCGGCGATGCCGCCGAGGACTGAGGCGACCGTTGCCACCAACGCGTAGCGATAGGCGCGTTCCGGCTTGGCAAGCGCCATCGGAAGATAAAGGACATCGGCCGGAACGAGAAAGACGGAGCTTTCGACGAAGGCGATAACGGCGAGCCAGACTTCGGCCGACTTGCGGGCGGCGAGAGACATGGTCCAGTCGTAAAGTCTGCGGAGCATTCCATTCCTTTCGTGCTGCGGTGCAAGAGCATTAGGCGGCGGGTCAGGCGCTGTAAATGCTCACTGTGGCAATGATAGTGGCGCCGGCGGTGAAATTTTTCGTGATCCGGCGGCAGATGACCGTGTTCAAGTTTCGGCCGAAGGCTCGCGCGGTTCCGGATGGGCGGCGCGTTTGGCGCGCATCACGTTCATTTCCGTGCGTTCGCGCGCCATATCGCTGACCGCTGCCCTCAAAGCCGGGTGGCGTGCCGTGAACATGTTGAAATCGCGGCGCTCCAGAACCAGGAACTGGCAGAAGTCGATGGCGATGACATCGGCCGTGCGGCGCCCGCCCGAGAGCAGCGCCATCTCGCCGAAGAACGAGCCCGGCTCGAGCCGGACCGGCCCGCCATTGACGCGCACTTCGACAGCGCCCGAAGAGATAAAGTACATGCCGTCGCCGCGATCGCCCTTGCGGACCACGCGTTCGCCGGGGAGCGCGGATTTCGGCCGGAAGAGGAGCAGCAATTCTTCCTGCGAATGCTCGTCGACCTCCGCAAACATCGGGAAGGTCTCGACCAGCTTCTGCATTTCCAGCTGGTGTTCGCGTTCGCGTTCCTCGCCGAGCAGCCGGTTCTTCTCGAGCTCGCGCCCCAGCACGTCGAGGCGCTTGCGGCCATAGCCGTCGTAGAGATGCGGCCACTTCTTGTGGACGCGCTTGTGCGCGACCTCGGCTGCGAGGCAGACCAGCGGATTGAGCGTGATCGACAGAATGGCGGCTGCGAGGATGAGATCTTGTCCCTCTTTCGGCATGAGGCCGAGCGAGACGCCGAGGCTTGCAAGAATGAAGGAGAATTCGCCGATCTGCGCCAGACCGCCCGCCACCGTCAGGCCCATGCCGACAGGGAAGCGCAGCAGCATGACGATACCGAAGGAAATGATCCCCTTGCCGATGATGATCAGCGCCAGCGCGCCGAAGACTGCCATCGGCTCCTGCAACAGGATCGAGGGATTGAAAAGCATGCCGACCGAAACGAAGAACAGCACCGAGAAGGCATTCTGGAGTGGCAGGGAATCTGCGGCGGCGCGATGGCTGAGGTTGGACTCGCTCATGACGACGCCGGCGAAGAAGGCGCCGAGCGCGAAGGAAACGCCGAAGATCGCCGCCGAGCCGAAGGCGATGCCGAGAGCGATCGCCAGAACTGTCAGGGTGAAGAGTTCGCGCGAGCCGGTGCGGGCCACGAGGGTCAGAAGCCAGGGCACGACCTTGGGGCCGAGCACGACGGCCATGATGGCGAAGGCGGCGACTTTCACCAACGTCAGTGCGATCGTCAGCGGCAGGGGCAGACCCGCGCCATGAGCGACCGCATCGCTCGCGTGGCCGCCCAGCAGCTCGGCGAGCGCCGGAAGCAGCACGAGCGCCAGCACCATCGCCAGATCCTCGACGATCAGCCAGCCGATCGCGACGCGGCCGCTGGCCGTGTTGATGAGATTTCGCTCTTCCAGGGCTTTCAGAAGCACGACCGTACTGGCGACCGAGAGACTAAGGCCGAAAACGATCCCGGCTCCCAGGCTCCAGCCCCAATAGGAGCAGAGCGCCACGCCAAGCAGTGTCGCAAGCAGGATCTGGATGATGGCGCCCGGAACCGCCACGCCGCGCACGGCCAGGAGGTCGCTCGCCGAAAAATGCAGGCCGACGCCGAACATCAGCAGGATGACGCCCATTTCCGCAAGCTGGCTTGCCAGTCCTGTGTCGGCGACGAAGCCGGGTGTGAACGGCCCCATCAGGATCCCGGCCATCAGATATCCGACCAGCGGCGGCAGCCGCAACCGGTCGGCGACGTAGCCGAGCACCGCCGCAAAGACGAAGCTTACGGCGACTGTTGCGATAAGGCCTGCTTCCTGATGCACGTCGTCCCCTTGCCGTTCGTTGCGGCGCCACTTTGAACGAAGGGCAAGCAAAATTAAACACTTGATTTGGACAGCATGGCCGCGGTGCGCAGGAATTTTGGCAGGAAATGTGCCTGCGCGGTATCTGGAATGAGACCTCGCGCAAGCATTCCCTCAAGGTTGCAACAGCCTGAAGCCAGTTTCGGCGCTCAATATGAGCTCGCACTAAAACAGTCGATGCCATCTCATTGGAGAATTCCATGCGAGAATTAGGAACTGTTGCGGCGGCCGCCAGCCACTACTGCGATGATACTGTCGAATTCGGCTATGTCAGGGAGGTCTTTCTCGAGGATGAGGCCTGCTGGGGCGTCTTCGACGCCGACGGCGACGTCATCTTCGTTGGCGATGATCTCGATGAATGCCGCTCCTTCGCTGCGAAGGAAGAGATACGGATACAGCTGATCCACTAGGAACGGCATTCGGCAGGGTCCTTGCCGCTGGCCTGTTATGAGGCGGTGGTAACCGAATTGCCGCGTAATTTTGCAAAAAATACGAATCCGGCCGCTTTTTTGAGGGTGTTCGCCAAATATGTGCTAAGGCCCCCTCAGAAACTTAAAACAGGCCTTTTACAATTATGATCGAACTTACCCCCGCCCTCATCTCTGCGCTGAAGCTTGCCAAGGATGGCGACCTTCATCCCCAGGCCACGAACAAGTGGACTCATGAGAACGCCACCGTGACCTACGCAAAGAACGACCGGTGGAAAGAGCGTCCGCAGAAGATCAAGTCCGTGACGCCCAAGTCGATCGAAGAACTGAGCGGATCCGGCCTCATCGAGCGCCGCAACCTCGACACCGACGCCGCCAAGGATGTCTACGGCATCACCATGGCCGGCAAGATGTGGCTGCTGAAGAACAAGTAGACGCAGACGGTTCGGCAGGCTTTTCCGGCGCGCTACGGGACGCAGCTCTAAGGGCTGCTTTTCCGGGAGGTGGTGCCCCATGCCGGAGTCGAACCAGCACTTCTTTCGAAACTCGATTTTGAGTCGAGCGCGTCTACCAATTCCGCCAATGGGGCAACGGATACCGACGGGCGGGTGTCTAACATGCGATTGCCCGCGCATGCAAGACGGCGGGCGGGCTTATCCGGCTGATTTGATATGGCTTCCGGCGCAAATGCGCCGGAAGCCATTTTCGTTAGTGCGCGACGGCCGGCCCGGCGCTGCCAAGGCCCGGCTTCTTCAGGGTGATAGCCAGGATCGAGGCGAGCAGGCAGAAGGCGCCGGCGATGAAGAAGGCGGGAAGGTAGCTTTGGAGCTCGGTGCGGGACAGGCCGGCGCCGTAGGCCGCCGTTGCCGCGCCCAGCTGGTGGCCGGCGAAAACCCAGCCGAACACCAAGCCGACTTTCTCCTTGCCGAAGCGGTCGGCGGCGATCTTGACGGTCGGCGGAACGGTGGCGATCCAGTCGAGGCCGTAGAAGACAGCGAAGATCGACAGGCCATAGAAGGTGAAGTTGCTGAAGGGCAGGAAGAGCAGCGAGAGGCCGCGCAGGCCATAATACCAGAACAGCAGCCAACGATTATCGAAACGGTCGGAGAGCCAGCCGGAGCCGATCGTGCCGAAGAAATCGAAGATACCCATGACAGCCAGAACACTGGCGGCTGCCACCGGCAGGATGCCGAAATCGCCGCAGAGCGTGACGAAATGCGTCTGGATCAGGCCGTTGGTGCTGAGGCCGCAGATGAAGAAGGTGGCAAACAGGATCCAGAAGGTCGAGGTTCCCGAAATCTCCTTGAGAACGACAAGCGGCATCTTTAGAGCGTCGATCAGCGTGCCGCGGGCGGGCGCCGCCGTCACGTGTGCCTCGCCGACCGACGGCAGGTTCAGGTCGGATGGGCGGTCGCGCATGAACAGCAGGACGACGAGGGCGGCGACCATGATCATGGCGCAGACGAAGAAAACCGTCGAGCGCCAGCCGAAGCGCTCGGTGAGTTCCGCCATCAGCGGCAGGAAGACGAGCTGGCCGGTGGCCGAGCTGGCCGAGAGCATGCCGACGACGAGGCCGCGATGCTTGGTAAACCAGCGGGCCGAGACGGTCGCGGCAAGGACCATGGCGGTGAGGCCGGTGCCGAAACCGACGACGATGCCCCAGAGCACCAGCAGCTGCCAGAGCGAGGTCATGAACAGCGAGCCGATGAAACCGGCGCCGATCAGGCCAAGGGCAAAGACGATAACCTTGCGGACGCCGAAGTAGTTCATGAAGGCAGCGGCGAAGGGGCCCATCAGCCCGAAGAGGATAAGGCGGATCGCCAGGGCAGAGGAAATCTGCGAGGTCTCCCAGCCGAATTCGTCCTGTAGCGGCTTGATGAGAACGCCGGGTGCGCCCATGGCGCCTGCTGTCACCAGCATGGTCAAGAAGGTGGCGGCGACGATGATCCATCCATAGTGAATGTTTCGCCGGGCGAGGGTTGAGGCTAGCGCTGTGGATACCATGGGGCGTGTTCCATTCAGAGGGCTGATCAATACATCACCGATTTAGATGATGGTCATCATATTTGTTGCGTATTGATGATCGGCATCATATAAATTGTCAAGCGACCAATTTCAGGAATTGTTTTGATGCGTGTCAGCCGCGAAAAATTTGCCGAAAACCGTGAGAAGATCATCCAGGCGGCGGGTGTGATGTTTCGCGAGAACGGCTTCGATGGCGTCGGTGTTGCCGACATCATGAAGGCCTGCGGGCTGACGCATGGCGGTTTCTACGGCCACTTTCAGTCGAAGGACGAATTGCAAATCGAGGTCAGCCGCGCGCTGGTGGCGCGGGTTGAAGTGCGCTGGAAGGAGCTGATCGCGCAGTCTCCTGATCGGCCGCTGGAGGCGCTGGTCGAGCACTATGTCTCCTGGCGGGCCGTCGATGATCCCGGCAACAGCTGCGTCTTCGTCTCGCTGATGGACGAGGTCGGGCGAAGCACTGGCGCGGTACGCGAAATTTTCAACGATGGCTTCGAGAAGCTTGCGGCAATCCTGGCTGAAGTCGTCCCCGGCGATACGCCAGAAGAACGGCGCAAGAATGGTTTTACCACGCTGTCGTCGATGATGGGGGCGGTCAGCCTGGCGCGGGCCGTCCAGAGCCGCGAACTGGCGGCGCAATTCCTCTCGTCGATGCGTGAAAAGTTGGCGCCGAAATCGGCGCCGCTCAAGGTTTGAGACGGCGCCGGCCGTTTGCTTATTTGAAGCCTTCGACGCGGTGGGGAATGTAGGGTTCTTCGAGCGTTGCGATCTCTTCCGGCGTGAGCTTGACCGCCAACGCGGCGACGGCGTCGCTCAGGTGACCGGGCCGCGATGCGCCGATGATCGGTGCCGTGATCGCGCTCTTCTGCAGGATCCAGGCCGTGGCGATCTGCGCGCGTGGCACGCCATGCTCCTTTGCGAGACGGCCGACGGCGTCGATGATCTTGCGGTCGGATTCTTCGGCCTGACGGTAGAGCGTCTTGCCGAATTCGTCGCTTTCCGTGCGGGCCGTCTGCTCGTCCCAATCGCGCGTTAGGCGGCCGCGGGCAAGCGGGCTCCAGGGAATGACGGCGATCTTCTGGTCGTGGCAGAATGGCAGCATCTCGCGCTCTTCCTCACGGTAGAGCAGATTGACGTGATCCTGCATGCTGACGAATTCGGTCCAGCCGTTGAGGCGCGAGGTATAGACCATCTTGGCAAATTGCCACGCATGCATCGAGGAGGCGCCGATATAGCGGGCCTTGCCTGCCTTGACGACGTCATGCAGTGCCTCGAGCGTCTCTTCAATCGGCGTCGAATAGTCGAAGCGATGGATCTGGTAGAGGTCGACATAATCGGTGCCGAGGCGGCGCAGGCTGTTGTCGATCTCGTCGAAGATCGCCTTGCGCGACAGGCCGGCGCCGTTCGGGCCGGGGCGCATGCGGTTGAAGACCTTTGTGGCGAGCACGATGTCTTCACGCTTGGAAAAGCTCTTGATCGCCCGGCCGACGATTTCTTCGGATGAGCCGTCGGAATAGGTGTTGGCGGTGTCGAGGAAGTTGATGCCGAGATCGATCGCCTGCTTGAGGATGGTGCGGCTTTCCTCTTCGCCGAGCGTCCAGGCATGGTTGCCGCGGCCGGGATCGCCGAAGGTCATGCATCCGAGGCAGATTTTCGACACTTCGAGGCCAGTCTTGCCGAGTTTTACATAATCCATTGAAATGACTCCGTGATTGAATAAACGCCGCCGCCTGCCGAGTAATCTAGGGCTAATACGGGCGAAGTGTCAGCAGGCTGCGGGCAGAAATTTGCAGCGCTCGGCCACCCGCTTGCGCTTCGGCGCTACAGGGTGTTAGCTGGTGCAGCATCGACTGGACCTGACCTATGAAATTGCCCGACTTCGATCGGTACGACGATCTCTACCGTGAATTTGCGTGGGACATTCCAGGTGATTTCAATATCGGCCGGGCGGTCAGCGACGATTGGGCTGCAAGAGAGTCTGGCAGGATCTGTCTCGAACATTTCAACCCTGACGGCCGCCATCAAGCGATGAGCTATGGCGAGCTTTCTCAGAGGTCGGCGTCACTCGCCAACGCGCTGGTTTCGCTCGGTATCCGGCGCGGCGATCGTGTGGCATTGCTGCTGCCGCAATCCTTCGAGACTGTCATTTCGCATGTCGCGATCTACAAGATGGGCGCCATCGCGCTGCCACTGGCGCTGCTTTTTGGTGTCGAGGCGCTGGAATACCGGCTGAAGACGGCAGGCGCATCCGCTGTCATCACCAATGCCTTCGGGATGACGCGGATCGCGGAAATCAGCGACCGGCTTCCCGAACTGAAGACGGTGGTTTCGATCGACGGCGGAGAAGCGCTTCATTTCGCGGATCTGGTCGCAGCGCATTCGCCTGTCTTCGAGGTTGCCGAGACCGGACCCGACGATCCGGCGCTGATGATCTTCACCTCGGGCACGACGGGCCCGCCGAAGGGCGCCTTGCATGGCCATCGCGTGCTTGCGGGCCATATTCCAGGCATGCAGTTTGCTCACGAGGGGTTCCCGCAGGCGGGAGACAAGGTGTGGACGCCATCCGACTGGGCCTGGGCGGGCGGATTGCTGAATGCGCTGCTGCCAAGCCTGCTGCTCGGCGTGCCCGTGGTTTCATCACCAGCCCAGAAATTCGATGCGGACATGGCCTACCGGATCATGGCCGAGATGCATGTGCGCAACGCCTTCATTCCGCCAACGGCGCTCAGGCTATTGAAGGCTGGCGGCGATCTGCACCGGAAATACCATCTTGATCTGCGGACGATCGGTTCGGCGGGCGAGTCTCTCGGTCGCGAGACCTATAACTGGGTGCGTGATGCGCTGGGAATGACCGTCAACGAATTCTACGGTCAGACTGAGTGCAATTTCGTCATCTCCTCGAGCGCCGCCGCCGGCGTTTCGAAGGCGGGGGCGATCGGGCGGCCAGCACCGGGGCATCGTGTTGCCGTCGTCGATGACAAGGGCAACGAGCTGCCGGTGGGGCAGACCGGGCAGATCGGTGTCAGGGCGCCGGATCCGGTGATGTTTCTCGGCTACTGGAACGATGATGACGCGACGGAGCGCAAGTTCGCCAACGGCTGGCTGCTGACAGGAGATCTGGCGCATCAGGATGAAGAAGGCTTCATCGCCTTCGAGGGCCGCGACGACGATGTCATCACCTCATCCGGATACCGGATCGGGCCGGCTGAGATCGAGGATTGTCTGTCCGGCCACCCCGCGGTGCAGCTGGCGGCGGCGGTCGGCAAGCCGGACCCGGTCCGCACCGAGATCGTCAAGGCCTATGTCGTGCTGTCACAGGGCTTTGCGCCGAGCGCGGAACTTGCCGCCGAAATCCGCGACTGGGTGAAGATGCGCCTCTCGATGCATGAATATCCGCGTGAGGTCGAATTCGTCGATGCGCTGCCGTTGACGACGACTGGCAAGGTGATCCGGCGGACGCTGCGGGAGCGCGCCGCCGCAGAGACCGCCTAGCCGCGTCCGGCCAGCGACATGATCTTGGCGCGCAGCATTTTCGCCATGTTGCGGGTGTTGCTGTACATGTGCAACTGGGTTGCTGCCTGGCGCACATCCCGGTCGCCGTTCTGCGACAGGCCGATGACCAACGTTCCCATCTCCTCGCGTTCCTTCCAGAAGCGGCTCATGATCGGGTGGCCGGGAATGGCGCAGGAATCGGACCTGATGATGTTGGCGTCGTCGAGATGCCATTCTGTCAACTCGCCCATCAGCAGCTTGCCGGGCGAGTAGCGGGCAAACTCCTCGTCATAGGCGGTTTTCCAAGTATAGGCCTCGCCACCCATCATCAGCACGACGATGGCGGCAATCGCTTTGCCGTTAAAGTCGATGGTGTGAATACGGACCGCGTCGATGGCTGCCAGATTGGAGACGGCTTCGCGGGCGAAGGCGGTGTGGTAGCGGTCGGTGGCGAGCGCGCTGCGCTTTTTGCCCTTCCATCCGCCGGCTTCCATGGCGAGAAACTGTTCGAAGCGCATATGCACGTCGCGCGGCTGGCGGGCGACGCTGTAGGTCACCGTGCCCTTGTCTTCGAGAAGCCGCCATTGCCGGCGCATCTCGCGCATGTGCGACGAGGATACGGAGCTTGTGAGATAGACGGCGGCGTCTTCCTCGCTCTGCAGCATCGGACGCTCGAAGGGGTTGGTCATGGTGATCGGCAGGTTGCGGCTCAGCGCGACGGCTTTGACGAGCCGGGCGAAAATGCCGTTCAGCCGCAGATCCGGCAGGACCAGAATGGGGGGCAGCCTGAGATCGCGGATCGTCAGGCCCTCGAAGAGATTGTCGAGCGTCTCGGCAGCATCCTCGGCATCGACAAGCGGCGTTCCAAGTGGCGCGAAGCTGTTCGACCACGCACGGATGATCGATGGGCCGACGGCAAAGCCCGGCTTCTCGACGGAGAACGGCATCAGGAAGCGCATACGGCTGCGGTTGCCGCCGGTATCACGCATCAGCGCGAAGCTGACCTGCCGGTCGTCGAGGCGCGGCATGGCGGGCGCCAGGAAGCGGCCGGTGAAGAAGACGTTCGGTTCGATCGCCCGGTTCGACAGGAAGTCGAGTTCATCCTGCAGCTCGTAGCCGAGCTTGCCGGGATAGACGCAAAGCTCGCGACCCGGGCGGCCGATCTCGACGCGGGCCTCGGCCTGCGGTCCCTCGAAATTCAGCGAGGCGAGCTCGTGAACCATTCGGTTGGTGGTAGCGTCGGTGGACTCGGTATTCGGAGGGGTGCGCACCATCAAGGGGCCTTCCTGTCTGCCTGCGCAGTCGCCGGGCGGCTGAATGCAAAAAGTACGATGCCAAGCGTGCGCCGCACAGCGATATGAAGAAGTGTTGCCTCGACGGCCATCGCCGATGCCGTGGCGATCGCGGTGCCGATGGTTCCGAGGTGGGGGATAAGGGTCAGGTTCAGCGTGATATTGGCCGTCAGCGCGCCGGCATAGAGGGCAGCGCAGAGGTTCTGCTTGCCTGCCATCATCAGCAGCATTTCGGCCGGACCAACCAGCGCCTTGGCAAGAATGCCGGCAAGCAGGATCGCCATCAGCACATAGCCGGCGGTGAAGGCTCCACCGAACAGCGATAGAAGCAGGTGACCAGCGGCAAGGACCGCGAGGCCGACGCCAAGTGCCGGCCAGAAGGTCCATCGCGCCGCGTCGGCGGCGGCAGAGGCGAGCTCGCCCCTCGTGCCGTCGGCGATTATGTTGGAGAAACGCGGGCCGGAGGCAGCCTTTACAGAAAACATGATGAACTGCACCAGCGCCATGGTTTTGGCTGCAGCGAAGTATATTGCGACATCATGCGGCTCTAGGAAGATTCCGACGATGACGACATCGGAGTTGGTCAGCAGGAAGCTGGCACCCTCGATCAGAAAGATCGGGAAGGCGACGCTCAGCCAAACGATGAAATCAACCTTGCGGCTTCCGGTGTCGTAGTGGTGGCGCAGGCGCAGCAGCGTCGCGGCATATTGGCCAAGCGCCGTAACGTAGGTAGCAGCGAGAGCAGCCTGCATCGCCGTGACGGCGGTATGATCGGCACCCATCGCGTTCGCGATGAGCATAAAGACGATGATCAGTACCGGCCGGATGATATAGATCGGGCTCAGAGCCATGACCGGCCAGTGATTGGCGCGCGAAGTGCCCTCCAGAACGTCGCCGAGCGCGATCATCGGCAGAGCGAGAAGGCCCAGGAAGCCGGGGATCAGATAGTAGGTCGCAATCCTGTCGCCAAAGAAATGCAGGCCTGCCATGCCAAACACCATCAGCAGCGAACCGGAAAGGATTGCGAAAATGCGGGCGGTGCCAGTCAGACCGCGGATTTCCTCGAAAGCGCCCGATGCCTTGTATTGCGGCAGGAAGCGAACGATCGCGGTGTGGAAACCGAGGCAGGAGAGATCACCGAAAAGAACGATCAGTACCCAGATGAAGACGTAGATGCCGTATTCCCACTCGCCCATCAGCCGCGCAAGAATGATCTGAGAAACGAAAGCAAGGGCGGCGCTGAGGATGCGGATTGCGAAGGCCGTCAGCGCCATGCGCTGGGCGGTCGCCTTGCCATCCCGCTGGGTCAGCACGGCGGCAAGCATATGCAGAACCCGGCTGCCGGCGGGACGCAGGCTCGCGGGCAGCATTTTTCCCGCCGTCTCAATGACTGCCATAATGAACACGCACAACCCAGAACTCAGGCAAATCGTATCGTCAGTCTTGCCAGATCAGGGTTAAGAAACGGTTGTGGCGCGTCCGCGGCGCTTAATATCGCGGTTGTCTGTGCCGCAAATGAAAATGCCGCCCGGAGGCGGCATCTTCATTGTCTATCTAGGCTCTCACGCCTCGGCAAATGCGCCGTGGCAGTGCTTGAACTTCTTGCCCGAGCCGCAAGGGCAGGCTTCGTTGCGGCCGACCTTGCCCCAGGTGGAGGGGTCGTTCGGGTCGCGGTTCTCGGGAGCGACGATGACTTCCGAGGCCTGGTAAGCCGTCGCAAATTCGTTCTCGCCGGTCGCCGGGTCTAGGTGCTGTGCGTGCATGACCGGAAGTTCCGGTTCGGCAGGCGCCTGCTGGACCAGTTCGACGCGCATCAGCTGAGCCGTCACCGCCTGGCGAAGGTTGTTCAGCAGCGACTGGAAGAGCTCGAAGGCTTCCGACTTGTATTCCTGCAGTGGATCGCGCTGGGCATAGCCGCGGAAGCCGATGACCGAGCGCAGGTGATCGAGATTGACGATGTGTTCGCGCCAGAGATGGTCGAGCGTCTGCATGACGATCGAGCGCTCGACATAGCGCATGATGTCATCACCGAAGCGTTCGGCCTTTTCCGTGAAGGCGGCGTTGGAGGCTTCGGTCAGGCGCTCGCGGATATCGTCTTCGCCGATACCTTCTTCCTTGACCCAGTCTTCGATGGGCAGATCAAGGTTCAGCAGGCTGACGACCTGTTCCTTCAGGCCGGCAGCATCCCACTGTTCGGCATAGGCGCGTTCCGGAATATGCTTTTCTACGAGGTCTTCGATGACTTCGCGGCGCATGTCCGAAACGGTCTCGGCGATATTGGCCGATTCCATCAGCTCCAGGCGCTGGTCGAAAATGACCTTGCGCTGGTCGTTCAGAACGTCGTCATACTTGAGCAGGTTTTTGCGGATGTCGAAGTTGCGGGCTTCGACCTTCTTTTGGGCGCGCTCGAGGGCCTTGTTGATCCAGGGATGGACGATCGCTTCGCCTTCCTTGAGGCCGAGCTTCGTCAGCATCGAATCCATGCGGTCGGAGCCGAAGATGCGCATCAGGTCGTCCTGAAGCGACAGGTAGAACTTCGAACGGCCAGGGTCGCCCTGGCGGCCGGAACGGCCACGCAGCTGGTTGTCGATACGGCGGCTTTCGTGACGCTCTGTCGCGATGACGTAGAGACCGCCGGCGGCGATCGCCTTTTCCTTGAGCTGCTTGATCTCTTCGCGGATCGCCTCGACCTTCGCGTCGTATTCGGGACCGGGCTCGACGCCATCGAGCTCGCGCTCGACACGCATGTCGAGATTGCCGCCGAGCTGAATGTCGGTACCGCGGCCGGCCATGTTGGTGGCGATCGTTACGGCGCCGGGAACACCGGCCTGTGCGACGATATAGGCTTCCTGCTCATGATAGCGGGCGTTGAGGACCTGAAAGTCCTTGAAGCCCTGCTTGCGCATCATGTCGGCCAGCAGTTCGGACTTCTCGATCGAGGTGGTACCGACCAGAACGGGCTGGTTGCGCTTTTGCGCCTCGGCGATCTCGGCGATGATCGCCTTGAACTTCTCTTCGAAGGTCCGGTAGACCTCGTCGTCTTCGTCGATACGCTGGATCGGCAGGTTGGTCGGTACTTCGACGACTTCAAGGCCGTAGATGTTGCCGAATTCTTCCGCTTCCGTCTGCGCCGTGCCGGTCATGCCGGCGAGCTTGCCGTACATGCGGAAATAATTCTGGAACGTGATCTGCGCCAGTGTCTGGTTCTCAGGCTGGATCTTGACCTTTTCCTTGGCTTCGAGCGCCTGGTGCTGGCCTTCCGAATAACGGCGTCCCGGCATCATGCGGCCGGTGAATTCGTCGATGATAACGATCTCGTCGTTGCGGACGATATAGTCCTTGTCGCGCTGGAACAGCTTGTGGGCCTTCAGCGCGTTGTTGACGTGGTGGACGATCGCGACGTTTTCGATGTCGTAGAGTGCGTTGCCCTTTAGCAGGCCAGCCTGCTTCAGCAGGTTCTCAAGCTTTTCGGTGCCTTCTTCGGAAAAATTGGCAGAACGCTGCTTTTCGTCGATCTCATAGTCGCCGTCCGAGAGGAGCGGGATATAGGCATCGATCGTGTTGTAGAGATCGGAGCGGTCGTCCAGCGGACCGGAGATGATCAGCGGCGTGCGCGCTTCATCGACGAGGATCGAGTCCACTTCGTCGACGATCGCGAAGTTATGGCCGCGCTGAACCATCTGGTTCTTCTCGTACTTCATGTTATCGCGCAGATAATCGAAGCCGAGCTCGTTGTTGGTCGCGTAGGTGATGTCGCAGCCATAGGCGGCGGCGCGTTCCTCGTCGGAAAGGCCGTGGACGATGACGCCCGTGGTCAGCCCGAGGAAGCCGTAGACCTTGCCCATGGTCGCCGCGTCGCGCTGCGCCAGATAGTCGTTGACGGTGACGACGTGCACGCCCTTGCCGGAAAGCGCGTTCAGATAAACCGGCAGGGTTGCGACCAGTGTCTTACCTTCACCGGTCTTCATCTCTGCGATATCGCCGGAGTGAAGGATCATGCCGCCGACGAGCTGTACGTCAAAAGGTCGCATGCCGAGTACACGGCGCGAGGCCTCGCGGACGACCGCGAAGGCGGGCACCAGGATGTCGTCGAGCGTCTTGCCTTCGGCGAGGAGCTTGCGGAACTCGACCGTCTGAGCGGCGAGCTGTTCGTCGCTCAATGCCCGCGTCTTTTCTTCAATCGCATTGATGTCTGCGACTTTCGGCTGGAAAGACCGCACGCGGCGGTCATTGGCAGAGCCAAATATCTTGCGGGCAAGGCCGCCAAAGCTGACCATATGACTGGTCCTTTCTCAATATTCTTCCCCAGCTTTTCTTATACGAATGCCCAGCCGAAAATCAGGCACGCGTCTCGAAACGCCAGGAAACTTTTCTGGACGCGAGGTTGCGTGACAGATAAGAGGGGGGTCGAATGATGTCAACGGATTTGGCTGATATAGAAAGGCCACATTCCAGTGTTGAACGCTGTTTTGGGCTGGATTCACACATGATGCTGAAGCCGGCGGTGTAACTCTGAAAGGTTATTTGATGTTGAGCTACAACAAACTTGCCGTGATGGCGGTCGCGACCTTCGTTGCGTTCCATGCGCCGGTCTATGCTGAAGACAAGCCGGATGCCGTCATTGCCAAGGTTGGCACTCTGGAAATTCATCAGTCGGAACTGGATCTGGCGATCGCCAATCTCGATCCGCAGCTGGCCCAGCTGCCTGACGATCAGAAGAAGGTCGCAGCGCTGTCCGCCGCCATCGACGTAAAGCTGCTCGCCGGCGATGCCGCCACGGAAAAGCTCGATCAGACCGACGAGTTCAAGAAGCGCCTTCAGTATCTGACGGACCGCGAACTGCACAACGCCTACTTCAAGAAGCACGTCGTTGACACCGTCACCGACGACGAAGTGAAGGCGCGCTACGACAAGGAAGTCGCCGCTCTTCCGAAGCAGGAAGAAGTGCATGCCCGCCACATCCTGGTGAAGACCGAAGACGAAGCCAAGGACGTCATCAAGCAGCTCGACGCCGGCAAGGATTTCGCAGAGCTCGCCAAGGAAAAGTCCACCGACCCGAACAAGGCTGACGGCGGCGATCTCGGCTATTTCACCAAGGGCCGCATGGTCAAGGAATTCGAAGACGCAGCCTTCGCGCTCGACAAGGGCACCTACTCGAAGACCCCTGTGAAGACCGATTTCGGCTATCACGTCATCAAGGTCGAAGATAAGCGCGACGCACCTCCGCCGCCGTTCGATCAGGTCAAGGATCAGGTTCGTCAGCTCGTCATGCGCGACAAGTATCTTGCTCTTCTCGCTTCCGCGAAGGAAAAGTCCAAGGTCGACATCATGGACGAAACCCTGCGCAAGGGTTACGAGGATGCGAACAAGCAGCCGGCGCCGGGTCAAGAGCCTGTCGTTCAGCCGCAGCAGTAATCATCACTATTCGGGCCCGGTTCTTCCGGGCCCTTCACTATCAGGCAGGTCCATCACAATGTCCGGTTCCGTTTCTCCGCTCGCCCCGAAGACCTTCGCATCCATGCCTGCGCTACGCGGTGTGCGCATGGCGACCGCTTCCGCAGGCATCAAGTACAAGAACCGGACCGACGTGCTGATGATGGTCTTCGACAAGCCTGCCTCGGTCGCGGGCGTCTTCACGCGTTCGAAGTGCCCTTCGGCGCCTGTCGATTTCTGCCGCGCCAACCTGCCGCATGGCATTGCACGCGCCGTCGTCGTCAATTCCGGTAATGCCAACGCCTTTACTGGCCTCAAGGGCCGCGCGGCGACCGAGCTGACGGCGAAGTCGGCTGCCGCCGCCGTCGGCTGCGGCGGGAATGAAATCTACCTGGCGTCGACGGGTGTCATCGGCGAGCCGCTGGATGCGACAAAGTTTGCTGGTGTTCTGGATGCCATGCATCGCGATGCGAGTGGCGATTTCTGGTTCGAAGCTGCCAAGGCGATCATGACGACCGATACCTATCCGAAGGTCGCCACGCGCAGCGCCGAGATCGGTGGTGTGACCGTCACCATTAACGGCATCGCCAAGGGCGCCGGCATGATCGCGCCCGATATGGCGACGATGCTGTCCTTTGTGGTGACCGATGCCGATATTGCCCCGGCTGCCCTGCAGGCGATGCTGTCCGAGGGCGTTGGCCCGACCTTCAACTCGATGACCGTCGATAGCGACACGTCGACCTCTGATACGTTGATGCTGTTTGCAACGGGTGCGGCTGCGGCAGACGGTCAGGCCCGCGTCGAGCGCGCCGACGATGCCCGCCTCGCGACGTTCCGCGTCGCGCTCAACGAAGTGCTCAAGGATCTCGCCCTGCAGGTCTGCCGCGATGGCGAAGGCGCCACGAAGATGCTGGAGATCACCGTGACCGGCGCCGAGAGCGATGCTGCCGCAAAGCGCATCGCGCTTTCGATCGCCAATTCACCGCTGGTGAAGACGGCGGCTGCCGGCGAGGATGCCAATTGGGGCCGTATCGTCATGGCTGTCGGCAAGGCCGGCGAGATGGCGGACCGCGACAGGCTGGCCATCTGGTTCGGTGACGTGCGCGTTGCCGTCAACGGCGAGCGCGATCCCGGCTACTCCGAAGAGGCGGCCTCGAATGTGATGAAGGAGCAGGATATTCCTGTCAAAGTCGATATCGGCCTCGGGAATGGTCACGCAACGGTCTGGACCTGCGACCTCACTAAGGAGTATGTGGCGATCAACGGCGACTACCGGAGCTGATCGTTCATTGACTGAGACTTCTTCAAAAAGTGCAAATCTGCCGCTGGTGCGCAGGCTCGAGGCCGTAGGCTTCCGGGCCTGGCCGGCCTCGTCCGTGCAGTATGACGGCAGCTGGCAGGTGCGTTTGACGGCCGGTCATCCGTCCAACCGTCTGAATTCCATCGTGCCGCTCGATCCGTCCGATCATCGCGACATCGAAATCCGTGTGGAAAAGGCGAGCCGCAAGTTCGAGGCCTATGGCCGCCCGGCGGTTTTGCGGCAAACGCCGCTCTGCTCGTCCTTGCTGGTGGATTTGGTGGCGGCGCAAAACTGGACGCATTTCGACGAGACGATCGTCATGACCTGCGATCTGACACAGGCAGATCTTCCGGATACACTCGATCATCTCCCGACCCACGACATCGGCCGCTTCGTCGATGCTAATCTGGCGACCGATCAGGTGTCGGCCAAACTGAAGCCCGCGCTTGCCGAAATCATCAATGCGATCAAGCCGCCATCCGGCTTGTTCATGATCGAGGATCCGGAGACCGGTCCGCTGGCGACAGTGCTCTGCGTTCAGGACAACGATCTCGCGGGTATCATGTCGCTTTCGGTCGCGCGGGAACGCCGCCGCGAGGGGCTGGGTCTCGAAATCCTGACGTCTGCGCTGCGCTGGGCACGGATGCGCTCTGCGCGCTCCGCCTGGCTTCAGGTAAAGGCGGACAACGCGCCGGCGCTCGCTCTTTACGAGCGGATCGGCTTTTGCGAAGCCTATCGCTACAGCTACTGGCGCAAGGATCGCTGCGGATGAGCGAGGCCGGCAAGAAGATCCTTCTGGTCGTCGCCTGCGCGCTGATCGATTCCGATGGGCGTATTCTTCTGGCGCAGCGGCCGGAGGGGAAATCGCTTGCAGGGCTCTGGGAATTTCCGGGCGGCAAGCTGGAGCCCGGCGAGACGCCGGAGGAAACGCTGGTGCGCGAGCTCGAGGAAGAGCTCGGCATCAAGACTAAGGTCGCCTGCCTGGCGCCGCTGACTTTCGCCAGCCACAGCTATGACACATTTCATTTGCTGATGCCGCTTTATGTGTGCCGCCGCTACGAAGGCGTCCCGCACGGCCGGGAGGGCCAAGCGCTGAAATGGGTTAAGCCCATGGCATTGCGCGATTATCCGATGCCACCGGCCGACGAGCCGCTGATACCGATGCTGCAGGATCTACTTTAGAGATTTCTCACGATTTACTTTCACGGATGGTTTTTGTCCGCGGATATTAATCGATCGTTTATCACCTTCTGCCAAAGATCGGCCTCAATCAAGCAACCGGCGTGTGTGTGTAAAGGCTTGACGGATGGACGACGATTTCTGGAAAGCAGTCAGAGAGAAACAGCAGAGCTCGAATGCCTCGCGCAGGACGGGTGCGCTTAATCTTGCCTTGCTGTTCGGCACAGCCGCGGTCGCCCTGACGTTGATCCTCACGCCGATGCTCGCTGATAAATCGAAGTCCAGCGTGTTTGCCAGCGTGCCGACGGAATTCGACAACATCACAACGGGCTCGATCCCCAAGACCGAGAACGGCAAGCGCTACACAATCCGCCGCAGCGTGCTCCAGGAAAGCCCTGGCTCCGTCTGCGTCGTCCAGGGGTACGGTTCGGGCGCCGGCTGCTGAGGGAAGACCGTCTGCCGGGGCGCAGAGGAAAAGGTCACCGCCATATGCGGGAAAGGTTGGGGGTAATGCGTTCTCTGAAGGCTTTGATCGCGGATATCCGCGGCGCCACCGCCATCGAATATGGCTTGCTGGCGGCATTGATCTCCGTCGGCATCATTGCTGGCGTTGGCACCTTCGGCAACAATCTCCAGACCATGCTGACGAATGTCAGCAACACGATCGCCGCCCACAACCCGTAGGTCAGCGTTTCATTGTTTTAGCTTGTGCTCTTCGACGCGTAAAGCATCGGCAAGGCGTGCCTTCGCCGATCCCGGCTGAAGCGGCTTCTGTTGGCTCTCGTGAGGAGCCCATCCCGAGACGTAGATGATCGAGAATGTCGCGCGGATCCGGCCATCCGGATCGGAGTAGCGCTCGGCGTAGATTTCGGCTGCGCGCAGAAAGAAGGCGCGGGTCAGTGGCTTGCGGCTGCGCGCGGCGAGCGGATTCGTCATGCCCATCGCCCGCAGATCCTTCATCAGGGGAAAGATCGAATCGTAGCGCACCGTATAGGTTTCGGCATCGATGACAGGCAGCGAGAAGCCGGCGCGCTGCAATAGTCCGCCGGCATCGCGCACATCGGCAAAAGGAATGACACGGGGGCTCGCGCCGCCGGTCATTTCGGCCTCGGTCGCAAGCAGAACGTCGCGCAGTTCCTGCAGCGTTCCAGCGCCGGGAATGGCTGCCAGGAACAGGCCGTCAGGCCGCAGTGCACGCTTGATCTGGATGAAGACGCCGGGGGTGTCGTTGGTCAAATGCAGGCTGAGCGGCGCGATGACGAGATTGGCGGATTGCGGTTCGAGCGGAACGTCCTCCAGCGGCGCGACCTGAAGTTCGCCGGGAGCGCCGGAAACATCCTGCACTTCGATGCGCCTGAGATCGCCGATCTTGCCGGTTGCCAATGCGGCGCGCGCCGCCGCGCCCGTCGCGCCGTGCAGTTCGACGGCGTGCTCGAAGGTGCGCTCGACCACCGACAGTCTCTCGGCCAGCTCCTCGGCGGCGATATCGAGAAGGAACGCGGCCTTCGGATCGCCTGCCTGCAAGGCGCGGTGGCGGTGTGCGGCGATCGCCGCCCTGTCGAAAATGATATCCATGCGACGTGAATAGTCCCGTCATTCTCAAGCGGCAAGACGGATTTTCCTTTGCTGGAAAACCAGCTAGCTTTCGTCTATGGGGGCGATCGATTTCGGCAGGCTGAGAGAATCCGGACGGACGCTTGTCCTCCAGCCCTTTCGCATGCTTGCGGATCTGGTTTACCCGCCTGCCTGTTCGGCCTGCGGGGTGCTGACCGCGGGGCATCGAGGGCTCTGTGCCAAATGCTGGACGGGCGTGTGCTTCATCGAGCGGCCCTATTGCGAGGTTCTCGGACTTCCCTTCTCGCACGATCTTGGCGTCGGAATTCTCTGTGCCGAAGCGATCGCAAACCCGCCGCCCTTCGACCGGCTGCGCTCTGCCGCCATCCATGACGAGGCCGTCCGCGATCTCGTTCATGGCCTCAAATATCGCGACCGTGTCGATCTGGCGCCGATGATGGCGGGCTGGATGCTGCGAGCGGCCGACGGCACAGTCGAGATTTGCGACGTAATCATTCCCGTGCCCTTGCATCGCTCGCGGCTGTTGTCGCGCAAGTTCAATCAGGCGGCCGAGCTGGCGCGGCATATTGCCAGTCTATCCGGCAAGCCGCTGCTTCCGGCAACGCTTTTGCGCGTCAAACGGACCGAACAGCAGGTTGGTCTCGGCGCCCGTGCCCGCGAGGACAATGTCCGGGGAGCCTTCGCGCTGGCGCGCGGCCACGAAAACGACGTCTTCGGCAAACGTGTCGTGCTCGTCGATGACGTTTATACGACAGGGGCGACAGTGGCTGCGGCAACGCGCGCGTTGCGCAAGGCGGGCGCCGCCGACATCAGTGTTTTGACCTTTGCAAGGGCCCTTTCAGAACCTATATGACTAGTGAAAACAGGCACTCGTCTGGAGATAGAGATGACACTGGTAACGATCTATACGCGGCAGGCTTGCGGCTATTGCGCACGCGCAAAATCCCTTCTCGAACAAAAGGGTGTCGATTATGTCGAGCATGACGCGACCTTCTCTCCCGATCTCCGTCAGGAGATGATCGGCAAGTCGAATGGCCGGTCGACATTCCCGCAGATTTTCATCGGCAGCGAACATGTCGGCGGTTGCGACGACCTCTTCGCACTCGATCGGGCCGGCAAGCTCGACCCGATGCTCGCAGCCTGAGCCGAGACTATGGTCTTCAAGGCTGCTGCCGTTCAAATGTGTTCAGGTGTCGATCCGGCGCGTAACGCCGTGTCGATGGCGCGGCTGGTTCGTGAGGCCGCCGCACAGGGCGCGACCTATATCCAGACACCCGAGATGACGGGAATGCTGCAGCGGGACCGGGCGGCCGCCAAGGCGGTTCTGCGCGGCGAGGCTGACGATATCATCGTCAATACCGCATCGGAGCTTGCTGCCGAACTCCGCATCTACCTGCATGTCGGCTCGACGGCGATTGCGCTCGACGACGGCAAGATGGCCAATCGTGGTTTCCTGTTCGGGCCCGATGGCAAGGTGCTGAACCGCTACGACAAGATCCACATGTTCGATGTCGATCTCGATAACGGCGAGAGCTGGCGCGAGAGCGCGGCCTATCGGCCAGGCTCGGAGGCGCGCGTCGTGTCGCTGCCGTTTGCCGAAATGGGCTTCACCATCTGCTACGACGTCCGCTTCCCCGCGCTTTTCCGGGCACAGGCCGTTGCCGGTGCTGAGGTCATTACGGTGCCTGCCGCATTCACCAAGCAGACCGGTGAGGCGCATTGGGAGATCCTGCTGCGGGCGCGAGCCATCGAAAACGGCGTCTTCGTCATTGCGGCGGCGCAAGCCGGCGTTCACGAGGATGGACGCGAGACCTTCGGGCATTCGATGATCATCGACCCCTGGGGACGCGTGCTGGCTTCTGCAGGCGGAACCGGCGAGGCCGTCACCGTCGCCGATATCGATCCTGCCGCCGTCAAGGTGGCGCATGACAAGATCCCGAACCTGAAGAATGGCCGTGAGTTTTCGATTGAGAAAATACCGGCAGCAATGAGCGGGGGCGCGGCCGCTTGATCCGCTATTCCCTCAGTTGCGAGAATGCGCACGAGTTTGAAGGCTGGTTCTCCGAGAGTGCTGATTTCGATCGTCAGCTGGCCTCCGGCTTTCTGAACTGCCCGGTCTGTCAGTCGGCAACGATCTCGAAGGTGCTGATGGCGCCTTCGGTTTCGACCGCGCGCAAGAAGGACGAAATCAAGACCGTCGCCATGGATGCGATGCGCCGCGAAGCGTTCCAGAAGCTCAAGCAGGCGGTTGCCGAGGTCAAGGCGAATTCCGAAGACGTTGGTACCAAGTTTCCGGAAGAGGCGCGAAAAATCCACTACGGCGAGGCGGATGCTCGCGGTATCATCGGTCAAGCCACCGCGCATGAGGCGCAAGAGCTGATTGACGAAGGCATCAAGATAGCGGCGCTGCCGGTTCTGCCAGATGATGTGAACTGAGATGACGACGGAGCGCCTGGCCTTCTACAATTTTGGCGTTCACGTCGCTCCTCCCGAAAGTGAGACCATCCGTGGCTTTGTCCTGCGCGAGCCGGTGAATTTCGAGGCGGCGACGCGTGCCAGCGGGTTCCTCGGGCGCTCGGGCTATCCTGGCGTGCCCGGCACCAGAAGCTGGGGGGCGCAAGTCTTTCCGCGTTACATCGAGGGTAGCGGGTTCACGTCCGCGCCGTCCTCGCTCTCGCTCTGGGCTGATATCGAGTCGCTGATGGCGTTCAGCTACAATGGCGTGCATGCCGAGGCCCTGAAGAATGCCCGAAGCTGGAACGTAAAGCCGTCATGGCCGCCGCTCGTGCTCTGGTGGGTTTCCGCAACGCATCGGCCGGATTGGGCGGAGGGTGCTCAGCGGCTCGAGCATCTCGACGACCACGGGCCGAGCCCGCACGCATTCACGTTCAAGCAGCCTTTCGGGCCTGATGGTGCCGAGTTGACGATCGATCGGGAGCGGCTCAAGGAGCTTGCAGCGCGTAACGCCGAACGCCAGCAGGATTTGCTCGAACGGGTCAGCAAGCTGAAGGTCTGAAGGCGTTTCTCTTACCGCGGGCGTTTCGCCAGCAGCATGTAATTGACGTCCATGTCCTTCGACAGGTTCCACTGATTGGAAAGCGGATTGAAGAACACGCCGGTGCGGTCGATGATTTCGAGGCCGTTTTCCGTCATCGGCTTTTCCAGCTCTTCGGGACGCACCAGCTTCTCATATTGATGTGTGCCGCGCGGCAGCCAGCGCAGGATGTTTTCAGCGGCAAAGATCGCCAGTGCGGCGGCCTTCATTGTTCTGTTGATGGTGGCGACGAACATCATCCCGCCGGGGCGGACCATCTTGGCGCAGGTCGTCATGAAAAATTCGACGTCGGCAACGTGCTCGACGACTTCCATGTTCAGGACGATATCGAAGGTCTCGCCGGCCTCCGCAAGCTGCTCGGCCGTGACAGCGCGGTAGTCGACTGAAACACCCGATGCCTTGGCATGGGTGGAGGCGATACCGATGTTCTTCTCAGAGGGGTCGGCGCCGACGACTGTGGCGCCCATCCGCGCTACGGGCTCCGACAGCAGTCCGCCGCCGCAGCCGATATCGAGAACGCGCAGACCTTCAAGCGGCTTTGGGTTTTTCGGATCAAGCCCGAAGTTCTCCGCCGCCTTGTCACGGATATAGGTCAGCCGCACCGGATTGAACTTGTGCAGCGGCTTGAACTTGCCGGTCGGGCTCCACCACTCAGCCGCCATCGCAGAGAAGCGGTCAACTTCGCTCTGGTCGATCGTGCTCTTCGCGGCTTCGCTCATCGGTCTGCTCCTTGCATTCGTCAGCAGTGAAGTCGGACGATCGGCAGCATAAGTCAAGGGGCGGGCAGTCTCGGCACGGCTAGCCGGGCCTCGAGTGCCGCCGCCATCGAAAGCACGCTCTCATCCGCAAAGCGCCGCCCGACAATCTGCAGGCCGACAGGCAGGCCATTCGCGGCAAGACCGACAGGCAGCGAGAGGGCGGGCAGCTGCGGCAGCATGTTGAAGGGACAGGTCATGTCGAGACCGATGAAGCGTCCGTCAGCGCCGGTCGCGACATAGTCGTCGTCGCATTCGGTGACCAGCGGGGCGGTGACGGCGCAGGTGGGGCATAGCAGCGCGTCATAGGTCTGGAAGAGGGCGGCCATGTCCCGCCACATGCGGGTGCGCAGCAGCTCGACGCGCTTGTAGGCCGTGGCGTTCATCGCCAGACCGCGTTCGATCATCGAGACGACGGCCGGATCCATCCTTTCGCGGTGGCTCTCGATCGTATCGCCGAAGAAACCCGACATGAAGACGCACCAGATGTCGAACCACTCGTCGTTGACGGCGCGGGTCCATTGCATCGGGACCTCATCGACAATGGCGCCCGCACGGCGAAGCTCCTCAGCGGCATTGCGGACAAGGCGTTCGACCTCGGGCTCGATCTGGTAGTAGCCGAGATCGATCGAGAGTGCGAAGCGCTTGCCCTTGAGGCTGCCTGTTCTCGCCGCATCAGGAGCGAAGCCAATGGGCAACGAGGAGATGTCTTCGTCGCTTGGGCCGGAGGCAGCTTCCATGAAGGAGACGGCGTCGGAGACGGTGCGGGCCAGCGGGCCGAAATGCGAAATGTTGTCGAAGACGCTGGGAAGAATGGTCATCGGGATGCGGCCGAGGCTGGGCTTCAGGCCGACGGCGCCGCTGAGTGCGGCCGGAATTCTGACCGAACCGCCCATGTCCGTGCCTTCGGCGAAGGGCACGACGCCGGTTGCGACAGCCACCGCCGAGCCGCCGGACGAACCGCCGGGCGTATGCTCGGGATTCCAGGGATTGTGCGTCACGCCCCAGCGCGGGCTGTGGGTGAAGCTTGCATAGGCAAATTCGGGGGTGGCGGTCTTGCCCATCAGAATACCGCCGGCCTCCTGCAAGCGGCGGACGACAAGTGCCGTTTCGCCGGGAACCCAATCACCCCTCGTCCAGGAGCCGAGTGTCGTCAGATCGCCCTCGGTCGGTGTCAGGTCCTTGGCTGCGAAGGGTACGCCGTGAAGCGGCCCGGTGGCTTCGCCACGCGCCACCGCGCGGTCGGCAGCGCGGGCGGCTTCCAGCGCCTGATCCTCGCGAATGACGGTGAAGGCGTTCAGCCTCGCGGTCACCAGCCTGGCGCGGTGGATCGATTCCGAGACGATGGATTCGGAACTGAACTGCCCTTCGCGGATACCGCGGGCAATCTGGATCGCGGGAAGATCCAGCGGGTGTGAAATAGTGGCGTCTGCCGGTTTCGTCGTCATGTGAGCATGTTCCATCGGAGTCATTGCATTTCGCTTTGAAAGAGTGCTTGCTGTGTTTCAAGCCCTATCGGGCCTGTGATTTCCAGGACGATCCATGAATTCCGTTTCGAGACCAACTGCCCAGATGCCGGCCTTCGACGTCTGGAATGCTGCTCTCGCTCAGGCAGCGAATGCCATCGGTTCGCGGTCCTTTCCGGATGCGCTTGCCGCGGCGCTCCGGCTGCTTTCGCCGTTTCAGATGATGAATGGCTTCATCTACTCGCCCGATGCTCACGCCTTCGATCTCTATAACGAGAAGATCGTGGCCGAGCGGGCGCTGATCGTCGACCGATATCTGGCCGGCGCCTTCGTGCTCGATCCCTTCTACGATGCGGTGCGTGCCGACAGTAGTGCGCGGATGATCGTGATGCGCGAGATCGCGCCAGACGACTTTGCGCAGACCGAGTATTTCCGCATTCACTACGCAACGACCGAGATCCTCGACGAGATCGGCTTCGTCCTGACGCTGGAGAATGGCTATAGCGCCGTGCTTTCCCTGTCGCGAACCGGAAGCGCGGCATTGTTTTCCGGAGAGGATTTGCAGCGGTTGCGGTCGGCAGCGCCGCTGGTTTGCGCTTTGGCTGGCCGTCATTGGTTCCATGTCTCGGGACTGTCGCTGGAGATCAAGAACGCGGCTCCGGCGGCGCGGATCGAGCATCCGCTGCTGACCAAGCGTGAACTCGAGATCGTGACGCTGATCCTCAAGGGGCATTCCAACCTCTCGCTTGCGGCCGTGCTGGAGCTTTCGCCCAATACCGTCAAGGTGCACCGCCGGCAGATCTACTCGAAACTCAATATTTCCAGCCAGGCCGAGCTATTCAGGCTGTTTCTGGCATAGCCCGGCCGTTGCCGGCCGGGCTGACGCTTGGCGGACGTTATTCGGCAAAATCCATTTCGGGAGGCGCGGACTGGAAGAAGCGCGTCAGGTAGGCGAGGTAGCCGATGCCGATCACCAGCCAGATCAGGCCGAGAACCTTGGCATGCTCGTCGAGGTTCCAGAGCAGGAACAGGTCGCAGACGGCGGCCAGAGCCGGGATGACGAGGCCGACAAGTGCGCCGAGCGGCTTCACCTGCTGGTCACCCTTCATGTAGAGCGCGATGACCGAGATGTTGACGGCGGTGAAGGCCAGGAAGGCGCCGAAGTTGATGAAGGAGGTCGAGGTGGTGACGTCCATGGTCAGCGCCAGCAGGCCGACGATGCCGACGAGGATCAGGTTGATGATGGGCGTGTGCCACTTCGGATGCAGGCTACCAAAGATCGATGAGGGCAGCACGTTGTCGCGGCCCATGGCAAACAGCAGGCGGCCGACACTTGCCTGAGCGGCGAGACCCGAAGTGAACTGGGCGACGACCAGCGTTGCGAGGAAGATGGTGACGAAGACGTCGCCGCCGATCATCTTGGCGATTTCGCTGGCAGCGGCATCGACCGAGACGAAGTCCATGCCGGGATGGGCAAGCTGTGTGATGTAGGCAGCCACGACGAAGATGAGGCCACCGGCAAGGGCGGTGATGAGGATGGCGCGCGGCATGGTGCGTTTGGCATCCTTGGTTTCCTCGGTCAGCGTCGAGACGGCGTCGAAGCCGAGGAAGGAATAGGCGGCGATCGCGGCGCCGGCGATCGATGCGGAGAACGGCACGTCGGTCTTGAAGAACGGCGTTGCCGAGACGAGGCCTGCGGGACCGCTGGCGGCCATGACGTAACGGGCAGCCAGGAACACGAAGGCAATCAGGACGGCGAGCTGCACCAGCATCAGGATGAAATTGACGCGGTTTGCGAAGGCGATGCCGACGACATTGACCAGCGTTGTCAGCACGATGAATCCGATGATCCAGACATAGGCCGGGATCGTCGGGAATGCCGAGGTCAGATAGGCGGCGCCGATCAGCCAGATGACCATCGGCAGGAAGAAGTAATCGAGCAGAACCGCCCAGCCGACGAGGAAGCCGATGCTGGGGCTGATCGAGCGGCGCGCATAGGTGTAGGCGGAGCCGGCAACCGGATAGACGCGGGCCATGACGCCGTAGCTGATCGCCGTCAGCAGAATGGCGGCGGCGGCAACGAGATAGGCCATCGCCGTCGTGCCCTGGCTTGCTGCTGCAAGTGCGCCGAAGGTGCCGAAGACGATCATCGGCGTCATATAGGCCAGGCCGAATAGCACAACGGACCAGAGGCCCAATGCGCGGTCGAGTTTTACTGTGTTGTTCATGTTCCGCCTCCGCGAAGAGTTGTTGATTGATCTTCCCGGGAGCTGCGCAGTGCAATTCTTATAGCTGTTCCGCGCAGGTCACCGCCCGCATTTTTTATTTATGAAGAAAAGATGAACGAGCGGAGCGGGATCGAACATAACCCCAAGGTGTTATGAAGAGCGGCCGTAAAAGACGCCTGCGGGCCCTTCGAAATGCCTGTCCGGCTCATGATCGAAAACTTTGCGCCACCGTACCGCCAATCGCCTGAAGGCGACCTTGCCACCCCCCTGCAAAGCCGCTAAGAGACGCCGCAACTTGAGCCCTTGGGCGCCAAGGCTTCAGAAGCGTTCCAGAACTCCCAATTCGAGCGCTCCGGCCTGCGGTCCGACTGGCTTTGGATGCCGGGTCTGGCGATCGTCTCTCCCGGTGGTTTGTCAATGGCGCGCGAGCTTCCGGAAAATCCCGATCCGGTATCAGGCGCTGGCTGTGGTAGAGGCTTATGGCACGCATCGTTATGAAATTCGGCGGAACATCCGTCGCCGATCTGGACCGCATCAAGAACGTTGCCCGCCATGTGAAACGCGAAGTCGACGCGGGCCACGAGGTCGCGGTCGTCGTTTCAGCGATGTCGGGCAAGACCAACGAGCTGGTCGGCTGGGTGCAGAACATGCCGAAAGTCGTCGGCGCCAACTCGCCATTCTACGATGCGCGCGAATATGATGCCGTTGTTGCTTCGGGCGAGCAGGTGACCGCCGGTCTGCTGGCGATCGCGCTGCAGGCCATGGACATCAATGCGCGCTCCTGGCAGGGCTGGCAGATCGCCATCCGCACGGACAATGCCCATGGCGCCGCCCGCATCCAGGAAATCGACGGTGCGGATATCGTCAAGCGCATGGGCGAGGGACAGGTTGCCGTCATCGCCGGCTTCCAGGGTATCGGCCCCGATAATCGCATCGCAACGCTCGGCCGCGGCGGTTCTGATACCTCTGCCGTTGCCGTTGCCGCGGCGTTGAAGGCTGACCGCTGCGATATTTATACCGACGTCGATGGCGTCTACACGACCGATCCGCGCATAGTGCCGCAGGCGCGCCGCCTGAAGAAGATCGCCTTCGAGGAAATGCTCGAAATGGCATCGCTCGGCGCCAAGGTTTTGCAGGTTCGCTCGGTCGAGCTTGCCATGGTGCACAAGGTTCGTACCTTCGTGCGCTCTTCTTTCGAAGATCCCGATGCTCCGGGCATGGGTGATTTCTTGAATCCGCCCGGAACGCTGATTTGTGACGAGGATGAAATCGTGGAACAGGAAGTAGTCACCGGCATCGCCTATGCCAAGGATGAAGCTCAGATCTCGCTTCGCCGTCTTGCCGACCGGCCGGGCGTTTCCGCCGCGATCTTCGGACCGCTGGCCGAGAACCACATCAATGTCGACATGATCGTCCAGAATATTTCCGAGGACGGTTCGAAGACTGACATGACCTTTACGGTTCCGTCAGGTGATGTCGACAAGGCGATCAAGGTCCTGTCGGACAACAAGCCGGCTATCGGCTACGACGTCGTGCAGCATGAATCCGGTCTGGTGAAGGTATCCGTCATCGGCATCGGCATGCGTTCGCACGCTGGCGTTGCCGCAACGGCCTTCCGCGCGCTCGCGGAAAAGGGTATCAACATCAAGGCGATCACCACGTCGGAGATCAAGATTTCTATCCTGATCGACGGTCCGTATGCGGAACTCGCTGTCAGAACTTTGCATTCCTGCTACGGTCTGGATAAGAATTGATTCCCAGCGGGCGGGCCGCCCCTTCGAGATGAAGAGATGCGGCCGGTTCTGCTGGCCGCATTAGGCGTTTGTTTCGGGGAGCTTGAGACGCAATGAGAGACCTGTCCGGTGGTCCGCGCGTACTGCTCAAGCGGTTGCGCGAGTTGATGGCGGAACCGCTGGAGCCGCAGGAGCGACTCGACCGGATCGTTCGCCAGATTGCCGGCAACATGGTTGCCGAGGTCTGCTCGGTCTACGTGCTGCGTGCCGACGGCGTGCTCGAGCTCTATGCGACCGAAGGTCTGAACAAGGAAGCCGTTCACCTTTCGCAATTGAAGATGGGACAGGGTCTCGTCGGTACGATTGCCGCTTCCGCGCAGCCGCTCAATCTTTCCGATGCGCAGTCGCACCCGGCCTTCCGCTACCTGCCGGAAACCGGCGAAGAGATCTATCATTCCTTCCTTGGTGTGCCGATCCTGAGAACCGGGCGCTCGCTCGGCGTTCTCGTCGTGCAGAACAAGGCCAGCCGCAATTATCGCGACGAAGAGCTGGAAGCGCTGGAAACGACGGCGATGGTGCTCGCCGAGATGATCGCCACCGGCGAACTCAAGAAGATCACCAAGCCCGGCCTCGAGCTCGACCTGACGCGTGCCGTGACGATCGACGGCGATACCTATAATGAAGGCATCGGCCTGGGCTACGTCGTGCTGCACGAGCCGCGCATCGTCGTCACCAATCTGCTGAACGAGGATTCGGACAAGGAAATCCGTCGCCTCGCGGAGTCGATGGGCTCGCTCAGGCTGTCGATCGACGATATGCTGTCGCGCCGTGACGTCTCCATGGAGGGCGAGCACCGCGAGGTTCTCGAAACCTACCGGATGTTCGCGCATGACCAGGGCTGGGTGCGCAAGCTGGAAGAAGCGATCCGCAACGGCCTGACGGCGGAGGCGGCGGTCGAGAAGGTGCAATCGGATACCAAGGCGCGGATGATGCGTCTGACCGATCCCTACCTCCGCGAACGGATGCATGATTTTGAGGATCTGGCCAACCGCCTTCTCAGGCAGCTGACCGGCTATAGCGGCCGGACGACCGCTGACGGCTTCCCGAACGATGCGATCATTTTTGCCCGCGCCATGGGGGCTGCCGAACTACTCGACTATCCTCGGGCGAACGTTCGCGGTCTCGTGCTGGAAGAGGGCGCGGTGACGAGCCATGTGGTCATCGTTGCACGCGCCATGGGCATTGCTGTCATCGGCCAGGCAGCGGGCGTCGTTGCGCTCGCTGAAAACGGCGACGCGGCGATCGTCGATGGTGACGAAGGTCATGTTCACCTGCGCCCGATGCAGGACCTGCAGCGCTCTTATGAGGAGAAGGTGCGCTTCCGCGCCCGCAAGCAGGAGCAGTTCCGCGCCTTGCGAGCTGTCGAACCCGTCACCAAGGATGGCAAACGCATTGCGCTGCAGATGAATGCCGGTCTGCTGGTCGATTTGCCGCAGCTGGCAGAATCCGGTGCCGAGGGTATCGGTCTGTTCCGCACCGAGCTGCAGTTCATGATCGCATCGACGATGCCGAAGGCGGATGAGCAGGAAACCTTTTACCGCAATGTCCTGAAGCAGGCGGCCGGGCGTCCGGTGACGTTCCGCACGCTCGATATCGGCGGCGACAAGGTCGTTCCCTATTTCCGTGGCCACGAGGAAGAAAACCCGGCACTCGGCTGGCGCGCCATCCGTCTGTCGCTTGATCGGCCTGGCCTGCTGCGCACGCAGCTTCGCGCCATGCTGAAGGCAGCCGCCGGAACCGAGCTGAAGATCATGGTGCCGATGGTGACCGAGGTTTCGGAGCTGAAGGCAGTCCGCGAGTTGTTGCAGAAGGAAGTGCAACATCTTTCCCGCTTCGGCCACGGCCTGCCGCGCAAGCTGCAGTTCGGCGCGATGCTGGAGGTTCCGGCGCTGCTCTGGCAGCTGGATGAGCTGATGGAAGCGGCGGATTTCGTTTCTGTCGGCTCCAATGACCTGTTCCAGTTCTCGATGGCAGTCGACCGCGGCAATGCGCGCGTTTCCGACCGTTTCGATACGCTCGGACGTCCGTTCCTGCGGATCCTGCGTGACATCACCCGCGCCGGCGAACGCAACAACACGACCGTGACGCTGTGCGGTGAGCTAGCCGGCAAGCCGATCTCGGCAATGGCGCTATTGGGGATCGGTTTCCGCTCGGTCTCGATGTCGCCGGCCTCGATCGGGCCGGTGAAGGCGATGCTGCTCGGGCTCGACGTTTCGGCGCTTTCGAAGCTGATGGACGAGGCGCTCGACGATACGCATGCGACGGAATCCGTGCGCGACATTCTTGTCCGTTTCGCCAGCAGCCACAATATTCCCCTTTAGACAACGATAAGAAGAATTGGAGTGAAGGGTGGCGAAGCTTCCCCTGGAAAAGATGCGCGAGCTGGAACGCCGCTTCGGCGAGATCGAAGCGCGCATGTCCGCCGGTCCTGCGGCCGACGTCTATGTGAAGCTCGCCTCCGAATATTCCGAGCTGCAGCCCGTGGTCGGCAAGATCCGCGCCTATCAGAAGGCGGTGGATGAATTTGCCGATCTGGAAGTGCTGCTAGAGGACAAGTCTGTCGATCGCGATATGCGCGAACTCGCCGAGCTTGAATATCCCGATGTGAAGGAGCGGATCGAGGGGCTGGAGCAGGAGATCCAGATCCTGCTGCTGCCTAAGGACGCAGCCGACGAGAAGAGTGCCATCCTGGAAATCCGTGCCGGAACCGGTGGTTCCGAAGCTGCGCTTTTCGCCGGCGATCTGTTCCGCATGTACGAGCGCTTTGCGGCTGCCAATGGCTGGAAGGTCGAGGTCCTGTCGTCGAGCGAGGGTGAAGCTGGCGGCTTCAAGGAAATCATCGCGACGATCACCGGCCGTGGCGTGTTCGCCAAGCTGAAATTCGAATCCGGCGTACACCGTGTCCAGCGCGTGCCGGAGACGGAAGCAGGCGGGCGTATCCACACCTCGGCCGCGACAGTAGCGGTTCTGCCGGAGGCCGAGGAGATCGACATCGAAATCCGGGCGGAAGATATCCGCATCGATACGATGCGCTCGTCGGGTGCCGGCGGCCAGCACGTCAACACGACGGACTCTGCGGTGCGCATCACGCACCTGCCGACCGGTATCGTCGTCACCAGTTCCGAGAAGTCGCAGCACCAGAACCGGGCGAAAGCGATGCAGGTACTTCGGTCGCGTCTCTACGACGCCGAGCGGCAGAGGGCCGACAGCGAGCGTTCTGCCGACCGGAAGAGCCAGGTGGGCTCGGGCGACCGCTCCGAACGCATCCGAACCTACAATTTCCCGCAGGGCCGCATCACCGATCACCGCATCAACCTGACGCTCTACAAGCTTGATCGGATGATGGTCGGCGAGATCGACGAAGTCGTCGATGCGTTGCTGGCCGACTATCAGGCAAGCCAGCTCGCCAGCCTCGGCGAACAGCAATGACGGCAAGCGGGCGAACGGTTTCGGCGGTTCTTTCCGAAGCCCGCCGCCGCTTCACGGAAGCCGGGATCGCCGATCCCGCAACGGATGCCCGTCTGCTCGTGGCCGGATTGCTCGGCCTTTCGGCGACGGAAATGCTGACGCGGGCGAACGAGGCTCCGGCGAACGACAGGATTGCGGCGATCGACGCCGCCATCGAGCGGCGGCTGCAGCACGAACCCGTTCATCGTATTCTCGGCGAGCGTGAATTCTACGGCCTGCCGCTGTCGCTGTCGGCAGGCACACTGGAGCCGCGGCCGGATACCGAAATCCTTGTCGACGTGATGCTTCCCTATTTGAGAAACCTTGCAAGTTCGGGCGCGGATCTCCATATCCTTGATATAGGCACAGGAACGGGGGCGATCTGTCTGGCGCTTTTGAGCGAACTCCCGCAAGCCAAGGGAATTGGCAGCGACATCTCCTCCGATGCACTGGCAACGGCAAAAGCCAATGCCGAAAGAAACGGGCTTCAGGAACGATTCGAGGCTTTGCAATCCAGCTGGTTCGAGAACGTCGAAGGACGCTTTCATGCGATCGTCTCAAATCCGCCCTATATTGCTTCCAAGGTCGTTCACGATCTCGCGCCCGAAGTGACGAAATTTGATCCTGCGGCCGCTTTGGATGGCGGTCCGGATGGGCTTGACGCCTACAGAGCGATAGCCAAGGATGCAGCGAGGTTCTTGCGGCCAGACGGTATCGTCGGACTGGAGATCGGATACGATCAGCGGGACGACGTCACTGCGGTTTTTGAAGCTGCAGGCTTCCAGCGTCTCGCGTCCGTCAAAGATTACGGCCAGAATGACCGGGTGCTCGTGTTCGCACTCAATGTCTGAGCGACAAATTGCAGCATTAAACAGGACGATATTGCTATTGCGAAGAAAAGGCTTGGATTTCCCCGGGAAGCAAGATAGGTTGCGCTCACGCGTTGGGCACCCAAGAAGGAACGAAGATTCGTTCGGTACTTGGTCAGCCTCGGGGGTCCACTCTTTTAAACGAGAGTTTCAAAGGTTGAACACGACCCAATGCGTGAATCAGTCAATATGACTTGAGAACAAGCGGCAGGTCGGCGCGAAGGCGCATCATGCTTGCGGCACGAAAGCTCTGACCGGTTTCCGGCATTGCGGTCGGTGCCTTAACTCCACACAAACAGAGAATTCAGGTGAACGATCGATGAGGCCAGGACAGCAGAACAAGCGCGGTCGAGGGCGTGGCAGCAACAACAATGGCGGCGGCGGAAGCAACAATAACAACAACTTCAACCGCAAGGGTGGCAATCCGCTGACACGGACCTACGACAGCTCGGGTCCGGACGTAAAGGTTCGCGGTACCGCCCAGAACATTGCTGAAAAATATGCTCAGCTCGCCCGTGATGCCCAGAGCTCCGGCGATCGCGTCATGGCCGAGAACTATCTTCAGCATGCCGAGCATTATAACCGCATCATCGCGAGTGCTCAGGCGCAGATGCAGGAGCGCTTCCAGCGCGACGAGCGCGGCGAATACCAGGACGGCGCCGAGAATGGCGACGATTCGGATGGCGATAACGACGATGTCGTCGTTGTTCAGCCGCCCCGCGATCAGCAGCAGCCGCGCGAACAGCATCAGCAGCGTGAACAGCGCGAGCCCCGTGAACAACGCGAACCTCGTGAACCCCGCGAGCAGCGGGAGCCCCGGGAACCGCGCGCCGAACGTGAGCCGCGCCGCGAAGCGCCGGCTCCGGCCGTCGCTGCCGAGGTTATCGACGGCACGGGTCCGCAGCCTGAGATCGAGGGCATTCCTGTCGAGGTTTCGATGGAAGAGGAAGGCGGCCAGTCGAGCGAGCGCCAGCCGCGCCGCCGCAGCACCGGCAGCCGCCCCCGTCGTCCGCGCCGCGCCAGCGGTGAGGGTGAAGGCGAGGCCGCAGCCGACGCTCCCGCACTGGCTGACGCCGCTTCGGAATAAGCATTTCTGCTAATGGAATAAGAAAGGCCGCCTTGAGGGCGGCCTTTTTCGTTGAGGCGTCCCGTTCTGGAAAGCGATCGAGGCATTGAGGAAGAATGTCCGCGGTGGCCGACGAATTTGCCGCGGTTGTCGCATCAGTTCCTGCGCTCTGCCTTTGCCCGCAAGCCTGCAAGCCGGCGCTTCGTCTCGATCGCACGGGACTGATTTCTGACGGCAACGCCGTAGGCAAGCATGTCGCCGGTGACGATGGCGCCGAGGGTCCAGCTTGCGAGCTTGGACGGGGAACCGATGCAGGTCAGCAGCGCATCGACCTTATCTTTGTAAAGCGCACGCAGCTGAACGCCGCAGACGAGGATGAGCTTGCAGCCGATCTCGCTCATCTGGCTGGCAACCATCGAAAATTCGGGTGTTTCATGCACCGCATTGAAAAGCACGACGACATCGCTTGCACGGAGATCGAGCAGATCGTTGGCAAGCGTGAAGCCCGATGCGCCGGACCATCTTGTTCTCAACCCGGCGCGGCTGAGCGCCATGGCGCAATGGCGGGCTTCGATCTCGGCGGTCCCCATTCCAAGACACCAGACGGTATCGGCGCCTTCCAGCAGCGACACGGCTGCAGACAGCATCTGCTCATCAAACTGCTCCTCGGTCGAAGTGAGAACCTCGCGGGCTGTCGCGAACATCTGTTGCGCGACTTTCGGTAGTTCGCTGCCGGTGCCGCGAAAGCGTTGTTCCAGGCGGTCGCTGGTCGGAATGGTCTTCGCCATCGTGCGGCTGCAGACGCGTTTCAGCTCCGGCAGGCCACTGAAGCCGAGGCGGCGCGCCGTGCGGATGACGGTGGCGTCGCTGGTGCCCGCATCGGAGGCAATCTCTTCGGCGCTCTTGAAGATCAGCACGTCGATCGGCAGCGCAACCAGATATTCGGCAACGGCAAGCTCCGAGCGGCTCAGCTGCGTTCTATGCTGGTCGAAATGCTGCTTGAGCACGCCAGAGGCCCGGTCGCTTGTTTCCATCTGCTTCCCCTCATTGCGATCACGGAATCGCGAATATCCGAATTTCCTGCTGATAGATACGGAAAATCACCGGCTTAGCCATGGCGGGGTGTCATCCCCGCACGGATCTGTGATTGCAAAGCTTGCGCTCGCGGCGCCCAGTTCATACCTTTATATCAGTGCGCTGTCCTGACAGCCCCGCTTTCGGCCAGCGCATCTGCGGTCAGGATAAAGAGATGAATACAGATCAGATTTTGCGGTCAATTGTGGCCGTTCGGTCCTCCATCGCCGAGGACGCCTTTACCGCTGCCACGCTCGGCACAGTCAGAGAAGGCAGCGGCGTCGTCATTCGTGAAAACGGCCTCGTGCTGACCATCGGCTACCTGATCACAGAAGCCGAGGAAGTTTGGCTGACGCGTCAGGACGGTCATGTCGTTGCCGGGCATGCGCTTGCCTATGATCAGGAAACCGGCTTCGGTCTGATCCAGGCGCTTGGTGCGCTCGACCTCCCGGCACTGCCGCTCGGCAATTCCTCGGATGCCAAGGTCGGTGATCCCGTGATGCTGGCCGATGGTATAGGGCAGTTCGTCCGGGCCAATATCGTCGCCAAACAGGAATTCGCAGGCTACTGGGAATATCTGCTCGACGAGGCGATTTTCACGGCGCCCGCCCATCCCTCCTGGGGCGGTGCTGCTCTTGTCGATGCCGAGGGCAAGCTGCTCGGCATCGGTTCGCTCCGGCTGCAGATGGCAAAGGATGGTGACGTCGCGGATATCAACATGACGGTGCCGATCGATCTTCTGCGCCCGATCCTCGACGACCTGCTCAATCGCGGCCAGATCAACAAGCCTGCGCGGCCCTGGCTCGGCGCTTTTTCGGCGGAGAACAACGGCGAGGTCATCGTCATGAGCGTGGCGCCGGATGGTCCTGCCGCCAAGGCGGGGCTGAAGCGGGGTGACGTTATCTCCGAAATCCGGGACGGCGAGGTGGAAGGACTTGCGGATTTCTATCGCAAGGTCTGGGAAAGCGGTTCGGCCGGTGCCGAAATCCCGATGCGCGTGCTGCGCGACGGGCGCGAAGCCTGGCTGCGCATCAAGTCCGCCGACCGCAACAGCTTCCTTAAAAAGCCGCAGCTTCAATAGGTCTTCGGCGTTCTGCGCGACGCGTTTCGCGGCTCTTGAAAAATCCTGAGCGAGCGGCAGCAATCGCTGCCGCTTTTCAATGCAATCCCCCTTTAAACTGCTGCGATATCCCACCATATTCGTCTCCGATTGCTTCGCCGAAATCCCAAAACGGTGGAGCCGGGCTTGCCTTTCAGGGAGCTCAATCTCAATCATCGGCCTGTGCCTCTTCAGGGCAGGGCGATCCATGGAGGTACAGCATGAATATCGAAAAATACTCCGAGCGCGTTCGCGGCTTCGTCCAGTCCGCTCAGACCTACGCTTTGGCCCAGGGCCACCAGCAATTCACGCCCGAGCATGTGCTCAAAGTGCTGCTCGACGACGACCAGGGTATGGCCGCCTCGCTGATCGAGCGTGCCGGTGGCGACGCCAAGGCCGCTCGTCTGGCAAACGACGCTGCCCTTGCGAAGCTTCCCAAAGTGTCGGGCGGCAGCGGCAACATCTATCTCGCGGCACCGCTTGCGAAAGTGTTTTCGACGGCCGAAGAGGCTGCGAAGAAGGCAGGCGACAGCTTCGTGACCGTCGAACGTCTGCTGCAGGCGCTGGCAATCGAGTCGTCTGCTTCCACCGCGCAGAGCCTCAGGAATGCAGGCGTTTCGGCGCAGAGCCTCAACCAGGTCATCAACGAAATCCGCAAGGGCCGCACGGCAGACTCTTCCAATGCCGAACAGGGCTTCGATTCCCTGAAGAAATACGCACGCGACCTCACCGCCGAGGCTCGCGAGGGCAGGCTCGACCCTGTAATCGGCCGCGACGACGAAATCCGCCGCACCATCCAGGTTCTCTCCCGGCGCACCAAGAACAACCCGGTGCTGATCGGCGAACCCGGCGTCGGCAAGACCGCCATCGTCGAGGGGCTCGCGTTGCGCATCGTCAATGGCGACGTGCCCGAAAGCCTCAAGGACAAGAAGCTGATGGCGCTCGACATGGGTGCGCTGATTGCCGGTGCGAAGTTCCGCGGCGAGTTCGAGGAACGCCTGAAGGCGGTGCTGAACGAAGTTCAGTCCGAAAACGGCGAGATCATCCTGTTCATCGACGAAATGCACACGCTTGTCGGTGCCGGCAAGGCCGATGGGGCGATGGATGCGTCCAATCTGCTGAAGCCAGCGCTTGCCCGCGGCGAGCTGCATTGCGTCGGCGCGACCACGCTCGACGAATACCGCAAGCATGTCGAGAAGGATCCGGCTCTTGCCCGCCGCTTCCAGCCCGTCGTCGTCGATGAGCCGACGGTCGAAGACACGATCTCGATCCTGCGGGGCCTGAAGGAAAAGTACGAGCAGCATCACAAAGTTCGTATCTCGGATTCGTCCCTAGTCGCGGCCGCGACTCTGTCGAACCGCTACATCACCGACCGCTTCCTGCCGGATAAGGCGATCGACCTCATGGACGAGGCTGCTGCCCGCCTGCGCATGCAGGTCGATTCCAAGCCGGAAGAGCTCGACGAACTCGATCGCCGCATCATGCAGCTGAAGATCGAGCGCGAAGCGCTGAAGAAGGAAACCGACGTTGCTTCGGCCGACCGCCTGAAGCGGTTGGAGACCGAACTTACCGATCTCGAAGAAGAGGCCGATGCCCTGACCGCCCGCTGGCAGTCGGAAAAGCAGAAGCTCGGCCTTGCCGCGGATATCAAGAAGCAGCTCGATGAGGCTCGGAACGAACTGGCGATCGCCCAGCGCAAGGGTGAATTCCAGCGCGCCGGCGAATTGACCTACGGGGTGATCCCGGAGCTTGAAAAGCAGCTTACCGATGCCGAAAAGCAGGATGGCGATCGCGGCGCGATGGTGCAGGAGGTCGTGACCCCCGACAATATCGCCCATATCGTTTCCCGCTGGACCGGTATCCCTGTCGACAAGATGCTGGAAGGCGAACGCGACAAGCTGCTGAGAATGGAAGACGAGCTGGCGAAATCGGTGATCGGCCAGGGTGATGCGGTGCAGGCCGTGTCGCGTGCCGTCCGCCGTGCGCGCGCCGGTCTTCAGGATCCGAACCGGCCGATCGGCTCGTTCATCTTCCTCGGCCCGACCGGCGTCGGCAAGACCGAACTGACAAAGGCACTCGCCCGCTTCCTGTTCGACGACGAGACGGCGATGGTGCGCATGGATATGTCTGAATACATGGAGAAGCACTCCGTGGCCCGGCTGATCGGTGCCCCTCCCGGCTATGTCGGCTATGATGAAGGTGGTGCGCTGACGGAAGCCGTCCGCCGCCGGCCCTATCAGGTCGTGCTGTTCGACGAGATCGAGAAGGCGCATCCCGATGTCTTCAACATCCTGCTACAGGTTCTCGATGATGGCCGCCTGACCGATGGTCAGGGCCGCACCGTCGATTTCCGCAACACGATGATCATCATGACCTCCAACCTGGGCGCCGACTACCTGACCCAGCTTTCAGAGGGCGACGACAGCGAAAGCGTTCGCGAACAGGTGATGGACGTCGTCAAGGCGCATTTCCGTCCGGAGTTCCTGAACCGTATCGACGAGATCATCCTTTTCCATCGCCTGAAGCGCGAGGAAATGGGCGCAATCGTCGATATCCAGCTGAAGCGGCTGGTGGCTTTGCTCTCCGAGCGCAAGATCATCATCGATCTTGACGAGGATGCGCGCAACTGGCTGGCCAACAAGGGCTACGATCCTGTTTATGGCGCTCGTCCGCTGAAGCGGGTGATCCAGAAATATGTTCAGGATCCGCTGGCTGAACAGA
Source organism: Rhizobium sp. 10N427 (assembly GCF_056394605.1). Lineage (NCBI taxonomy): Bacteria > Pseudomonadati > Pseudomonadota > Alphaproteobacteria > Hyphomicrobiales > Rhizobiaceae > Rhizobium > Rhizobium sp. 10N427. Next base: position 473,202 of record NZ_JBFTID010000003.1, read on the forward strand.
TCCTGTCGGGCGAGGTGCCTGACGGTTCGATGGTCAAGGTGACGAACGGCACCGACCGGCTGCTGTTCCGCACCAAGCAGACAGTCAGCGAAGCGGCATAAACCGCGCGCGCCCGACGATGAGATGACGTGCCGTCCCGCGAGAGATCCGGGGCGGCATTTTCATGTGCGCCGAGCGGTCATGTTCTGGTGTGGAGACATATCAGGCGGTTTCGCCTGCCGCCTGAACGCTGCGCAGGCTCGCCGCTTCCATCAGGGAGCGGGCAATGGCGTTGCGCAGGAGAAAGGCGTTGGATTTTGTTCGTTTCTTGTCCAGAGCCTGGGCGGCATCCATGAGAAGAAATCCTTCTTTCGAAAGGATCTCATGTGCCTTGCACAAAGCCCACGTTTCGAATGCATCGCTCGATTCCATGTCGCCCGCCAAATCATTTAGCTAAACCGATGCCGAATCACTTTCGAATAGTCTACTTCAAATGAATTCTACTTGAATCGAAATTTTTTGGGGTGGTTTCTACTCGCTGGGCGGAGCATCGCCGTTGCATGGCAGAGGCGAGATTACTTGCTGGCAACCTGATCGACGGGCTGGTTGTTCAGCAACGTATCGATACGCTTGCGCTCGTCCTGGAATTTCGCCAGCGCGTCGCCATCCAGCGATTTTCCGCCGGGCAGACGGATGCGTAGCGGATCGACCTTGGTGCCGTTGACGATCATCTCGTAGTGAAGATGCGGGCCGGTCGATTCACCTGTCGTGCCGACCCAGCCGATCACCTGACCCTGACGGACCTTGGCACCGGGGACCACGCCCTTGGCGATGGCGCTCTGGTGGTTATACGAGGATTCATAGCCGTTGGCGTGACGGACGATCGTCTGGTTGCCGTAGCCACCGGAGTCCCAGCCGGCCTTCTCGACGACGCCATTGCCCGTTGCGATGATCGGCGTGCCGCGGGGCGCGGCCCAATCGACGCCGGTATGCATGCGGGCAAAGCCCAGGATCGGGTGACGGCGCATGCCGAAGCCGGATTTGAAGATGCCGTTCGGAACCGGATTGCGCAGCAGGAACTGGCGGATGCTCTTGCCGTCCTCGTCGAAATAATCGACGCTGCCATCATCGGCCTGGAAACGGTAGAAGCGGATCGCCGTGTCGCCGAAGCGGGCGTTGACATAGAGCAGTTCGGAATCGTCCGTGGCCTTGCCTGTCGAGTCGGCGACCGAGAAGAACGCTTCGAGGAAATCGCTCGATTTCAGCTGTGCCTGGAAATCGACATTGGCGGCCAGAAGCTTGATGATCAGCGCCGTCATGTCCTTGGTCATGCCGTAGGACAGAGCGGCCCGATAGATACCGTCATAGACACGCGGCAGATTCTGGCCCGATGGAACCGACAGCGTGTCGTCGCTGAAGGCGGTCGCCACAGCGTCGAGATGCGGCGGTTCGCTGGCGACGACGAAACGGCCCTTGTCATCGAGCGCGATGGTGACCAGATGCCTTGCGCCACGATAGACGCTGGCGCGGATCAGCCTTGCCTGTTCGCCCTTCTGGATGATGCCGATGCGCAGCACGTCGCCTTTCGAGAGCTCTTCGCTGCCGAGCGGCTGAGAGAGGTAGCCCGACAGCATTGTGGCCTGCGGCTCGGGGTAGCCGGCATCGATCAGCGCCTTGGCGATCGGAACATCCTGGCGCGCCGGGATGATATCGTCGGCAAATTCTTCGGTTTGCGGGGTAATCGTTTCAGGCGCTGAGACGGTCATGTTCTGCTCGAGCACGCGGGCGGAAAGACCGGCGGTCAGATCTACATCGTTGTCTTCGTTGGAGAAGCGCTGCGGATCGACGTAGTAGAGCGCAGCCACCTGCGATGAGCCGTCCGTTAGAACGGAACCGTTGGAACGGACATTTTCTTCGACTTCTTCCAAAGACATGCCGGCGGCAACCTTGAGGTCGCTCTTGCCGGTCGGGAAGGGCACGGACTTAAGGGCGACTTCGGATTCGACATCGGAGCCGTAGATGGCGCCGGTGCGTTGTGCTGGTGCCGGTAGCGGCTCGTCGGCGGAAAAAATCGAGAGCGCGTCGAAATCCGGATAATCCTCAGTCGCGACATGGTTTGCGGCAAGGCGCATCTTCACATGCGAAAAGGGTTGGCGGCGCACCACTTCCTTGTCGCCATCATGAACGACTGTCGAGACCTCCATGATCGCCTTGTCGGAAGGCTTGGCGGCAATTGCCGGCGCGATCAGCCTTCCGCCACGGGTTACCGCGGCATCCTCGTGGCTGTCTGCATTGACGTTGGCATAGGCTTCCGCCGGGATCGCCAGCTGCTGGCGGCCGTCAAGGGCGGCGAACAGGGCGACTCCCATCAGGATGCTCGAGGTGATACCCGTCAGAAAGGTGCCGGAAAGCCAGCGGAGCGAAACCTCGCGCTTGTCGGGCGCACGCCTGCCATCGGCGAGAAGCGGCGGCTCGTTGCCCAACGAGCGGATCATCATCTTCTCCGTCATCATGGCAGCTGCGTCCGCGTCCTTTCATGGGCTTCTTCGGGGCCGTACTGGCTGGGCCTGAAGATGTGCATATTTTGCGCACGCGAGTCAAATCAGGTGCCTTATGACTGTAAGACCTGAAACTGGCTCGAATGCTGCGTCCTTATCCGTATCGATTGTGCTCCTGTCACGGCGGAATGATGGCGCCCCACAATTTTGAAGGGGTAAGCGGGCAAACCGGGCGCTCTGCCTGCTTTCAGCACGTCCATCATCGTGCTCCGCGCCATCCATTTCGAATTCTCTTTCAATTACAATTATTTACGAGAAACATTGGAATTCTTTGTTGGGTGCTGTTGACTGTTATCGGGTGATAGCCGTATAAGCCGCGTCACTGAACGAGGGCGGCGGCGCTGCAGGCGACGAAGTCTTTCGCTCTAGGATTTCTTGAAGGTTGGCCTTTGAGGCTGATTTGTTCCCAGGCTTTCGG